>CAJXQI010000017.1 GCA_913058395.1 uncultured Colwellia sp.
AGGCCTAACCTACTTGTAATTAGAACTTTGTTTGGCAAAGGTATATCTTTTATATATTCCAGAACTGACTCATCTTTTATAGTTTCCAGATTATCAATAACAAGCAAAATCCCCTTTTCATTTGATTCAAATATCAAATCAACTGTACTTTCTTTTTCATCAATTGAAGCACCTTTCATTGATAGACCATAAATTTCAATTATACTGTCTAATAAGGTTTCATAGTTGTGAAAGCTAGGTTCAACTTTCTCTATACCACTTGCTGTAAGGTATTCCTCTTTCGATGATACCCAAATGACAGAGTCAAAAAATGTCCTCTCTTGATAAATGAAATAATCACAAATCTTATGTGCAAGCGCTGATTTTCCTACGCCGCCAGCACCAATTATGGTTACAATCCTATCCAAGTTATTCTTAATTAACTTCATTAACCGCTTTTGATCTTTTGCTCTACCTATAAACCCTCCATCAGGTGCATAATCACTATCGGGTAGATTATTTAGACAAAATTCATCAGATGAAAAATTACTTACAAAAGAAACAGGAGTTTTTACTACAAGGTTTTGGTTTGGCTCAGTTATTTTCTGCAACAAATTATCGAAGTCGTCATCTTTAATTTTCAATATCCTACAAATCTCTTCCGATAATTCCAGAAGAAGTTCAAAATCCATTTGAGAGAATGAGCTTTTGACGTGGGCAATTTGACATCTAAGAGGGTAAACTCTATCAACTAATTTTTTCAGCTCTGAAATAACTAAGGATGGAAAGTATTTTTGATAGTTTTTTTTATAAGCTAATAAATCAAAGATATCTGGAAAGTCAGTTTCATCTAGTACTTCTTCAATATTACTGTTAACAAGTGATTCACTACCTGACCTTTCCATGAATTTCGACTGAATACCTTGCGGTACCTCGTCTTCCCAGTTGTCACTAAAACAAATCATAATTGCTTTAGATACCTCTCCCCTCAAAAGCATTTCTAACCTAGAAATAACTGTATATCCATAATCTTTGATGGAAAAACTTAATACTGGTGATGACAAGATCTACTCCTTAGAACACTAAAATCAATAATAGCCAAAAAATTTAATTCGATGATGACATCTCATATACAGACAATAATAAAAACCATATATATTAAATAGTTAAACATTAAACTATAATCACCTTAGAGTGATAATTCAAGATATTTAAACCAAAACACTGTTCATATTTTTTAGACTCCTTCATCAATACGAAATCAACAAAAGAAACTTGGATAATTGTGTTTAACTCCCCCTTTTATAGTTTTTTGTTTTTATAAAAGGAAGAAGGGAGTTAAACAGGGATAATAATATTAAGTCCGTTAGCCAATTACTAAGTGGGTGCATTTTTAGTAACAATATCCATTAAGTTCATGCTTGACTTTTCAACTTCTTGTTCTTTCTTCTGTAGCTCGTAGCGCACAAATTTATACTTTAAACACCCTAAATCTACACCAACAATCCTTTTGGAGGTTTCACCATATGCGTTTTCATATGATTCTTTCACATAAATAGAGTGATCTTGACTTTCTATTTTTTCAAGGAGCCTCAAAAACTTCGAAAACTGCCCTTTATCATTCGGTTTATTTCTTGTCTGTGCAGTAGAAATAAGTTTCATCATTTCATGAAGCGAAATTGATGAGTTATTATCTATTTCTACAACCATTTTAGTTGTTCGGTTTCTTTCAATTTCACAATAACGGTTGAAAGCCCACTTCATGTTTTTTTTATAAATATCTTTCCATTTATTTGATTTGGCTTTATCTAATCTTTTGTGAGAGCTTTGCACTTTTTCCAAAAGCTTAGTTTGCAAAAACGTATTTCCAAACTCTGATTGCAACTGATTATATAGCTTTCTCAAAGTTCTCCATTTTGTCTTTGCAGACAGTATTCCAAACGTTTGATAAGTTCGCACTCCTAGAGCTGACTTCCATGCATCTATTTTCTCCAACGCTTCTGTGTCTTCAATTTTCTCCCCATTACTCTGAACACCATCGACACCTTCTCTGTAATCAACATTTTTCATTAAATATTTTGTCATGTATGTTGTTGGTGCTGCGGCATTATCATCTTCTTCTTTAGTTTTGATAAGTTCAATTTTTACAGCGTTTTTCGATTGATTAAAACCAAAATGTTTATTAGCTAACTCTGTGATTACACCTTCAATATTTTCCAAACTTGCATACATTAATAGGTGCCAGTGAGGTGTACCATCTTTGTGTGGTTCAACAACTCGAAAACCAAAAGCATCACCTTCTGAGAACTTTATATTATATTGTGGCCTGCTAAGGTCACGTTTAAACGCTCCCCATCGCTTTTTAATGTATTCATGAGCAACTTTAGCATTCTTACCATTCCATTTCTTTTTACCTTTTGTTGGATTTGGGTGAAGGTAAGGAGGGGCTGTAGCCGTAATAAAAACAGCTCTAAAGCCCTTATCGCTTGCCATATGTTCCATTCCTAAACACATTAAATAAAGTTCACAAAATTTACTATGTGCACTGGTAGATAGCTCAGAAAGTGCAACAAATCCATTTGATGTAATGATACCCATATTATCCAAAAGACTTTGGTTGTGAGCGAGTCTCTGCTGACGTATTTTTAGCGTTGTTTCCCCTACATATGCTTTCCCACTGTTGCCTCCAACTTTTCCAGTCTTTTGCTCGTAATACAAACTCTCAGCAATAATTAAATCTAATAGGCGCCTTTTAATAAACTTCCAGTTTTTCAGCCTTTTTTTAATATTCTTCTTCTTAGGATCATAGAAATGAGGTAGCCAACCATCAAAAATGTCTTTGTATGATGGTTCTTGTGCAGTACAAGCGAATGCAATTGCTTTTGATGTATTGATAACTTCAGAAATAAGGTTTTCTTTATCAAAAAAGAAAGACATTGATTTAGGAAGCATAGATTTATTAGGAGTATTTAACATAGTTCACCTTTAGTTGATTGAATTATAAACATGCTAACCCCTCCATCTCTTATACTCAATTAGCAGAATTAAATAATTTGTTATTCCATTTGATTATACTAAGAATTTAATATATGATACAAATAAATACTGTACAAACATACAGCTAGTGACCGACTAGCAGTATTTCATACTGCGTCTAAGAGGGAGGAGTTAACAATAACTAAAGGTGAGAATATTCATGCCAGGCTATCAGTTCATACATATTGAGACTTATTCAAGAGTTCCAAGTAAAAACAATAAAAAACAGAGTATTTTAGGTATAGTAAAAGAAGCTGAAAGGCATAGCACAGCGAGCTTGCATATTGCTAACCCACAGCCTCCACTTTCTCTATATGGTGATACGCCATTAAAAATGGCTAAAAAGCTTATTAATACTTCAGAAAAGTGTGTTGATGCTATGGGGAGAAAGCTTCGTAAAGACGCGCAAATTTTACTCGCAGGGGTTGCCAGTTACCCAATTCCGACAGACTCCTTAGAATTTGATGATGATAATTTTAACGAGTGGCTTAGGTTAACACTTTCATTTCTAAAAAGTGAGTATGGTAACAACCTTAAAAGTGTAATAGGCCATTTTGGCGATGAACCATACAACCATGTTCATTTCTACTGCCACCCTTCCCCCTCCATAAAGAATACAATCAATATTCGAGATGTGCATATTGGCATGAAACAAAGAGATACTGTGCCAGACAAAGGAGAAGGAAGCGGTAAAAAACGCAGAAAGCTGTATAAAGATGCTATGCGCCAATTTCAAGACAGATATTATGAAAAAGTAGCAAAGCTTTGTGGTCAAAGCCGAATAGGTCCTAAGCGTAATAGATTGACGAGAAAAGAGTGGCGTGACGAGCAGCTATCATCAGAAAAACAAGCAGAGGCTTTGAAAAACATAAATAAATATGTTTTAGCAAAAAATGATGCCATTAAAGCAAAAAAAAATAATGCCCTGATACTACAAACGCTAAAAAAAGAAGAAATGATAGCAGAGCAAAAGCTTATGAATAAAATAGCAGTAGAAAACGATAATTCATTCTTTAAATCAAAGAAAATTCAACATTTAATGCAGGTATTAAAAGATAAGAATAAAGAAAAATCGAAGATAAGCAAGAAACTCAAGACAATGTCCAATGAAAGAAATATTTTAGAAAAAAAATTAGAAGAGAAATCTATGGCAACAACGAGCTATCAAAAAGAAAATCAATTTTTAATGAAAAAAATCAGTTCTCTATTAAACACCCTAGATAAATATAAAAAATCAATTACCAGTTTAAATCTGAATTATTCAAAACTGGTTAATTTTATTAAATCGGGAAATAGTATTCCATCCAGTTTCTTAAATACAAAAGTGGGGGGTACATATGAAAGGTAATTTTATTAATTTTGATGATGCAAGTAGCTATTTAAATCTAATGACATCATTTTCAACTAACAATTTCTATTTTTATGACTTTACTCAAAAGTTATCTTTATTATCGAAATTACTATTAGAGCTGTGTTTTCTAAAATCTAGGGCTGAAGTACTATCAATACTAGATAGGTTAATATCTCAAGTCGAAAAAACTATTGATGAAAGTGAAACCGATTATACTCTGGTGCCATTATCTCCAAAACAGTCAGAAAAACTTACTAGCATTATTGAACAAGATCTTCATTTAGCTATTGAAAATAATGAGAATAAACTTACCAAAAATATTAATTTAGATTACAATAATTTAGATTTTTGATGTGCAGTCCCCTTAGTTTAATGGATAGAACGAGGACCTCCTAAGTCTTAGATACAGGTTCGATTCCTGTAGGGGACGCCAATTTTTTTTATTAAATTTTTAATATAATTTTGACACTACAACTGCAAACACAATCAAGACAAACCATTGATACAATTAGAGTTTAACGGGTCAAAGCAACCCTCTCCTAAGCTGCTGCTCCAGGTTCGAGTCCTGGTGGGGACGCCAACAGGTTATCAATCATTTTAATTAACAACTTTTACCTTATTTAAAAACCTTTCATAATTTACATTCAGCTATATTTGAAATACAGAATATAAAGCTATAGGCGTAAAAAACCCCGCTATTGCGAGGCTTGTCTTTATAAATAAACTTAGTTGATAAGTTCATCACTTGTTTGTTCTATTTTAACGTCCTTGTCATCCGCAGCTGTGCTGTTACTCAACATCGCTGATACGGCTAATATTACTACAGCGAAGATCACGGTTGTCAGCTTAATTCCACTTGACGACGACCTGTTCATTACTTAATCCTGTTTCAGGTTATATCTTTTTATTGTTATTTGTACATACAACCAAGCTACAATATAGCAAGTTTATTTCTATTACAACTATTCAATCGCTGATTTTTTAACCTTTTATTAATTTTCTGCTGACACAATTAAGCACCGTATTTTTCTTACAGCTCAATACAAAGTGCTTAAATATATCTAAGAGAAAAATAATCAAAGAAATATGACAATAAAATTTGCAGTGATGGTGACTCTAAGCGAAAATAAGCGCAATTTTTATCCTATCAAATTTTACATAAATTGGAGCAATTATGCCGTCGCGTCAACAACTGGCCAATGCAATACGAGTTTTAAGCATGGATGCCGTGCAAAAAGCTAAATCAGGACACCCTGGAGCCCCAATGGGCATGGCAGATATCGCTGAAGTATTATGGCGTGATTTCTTAAAGCATAACCCAACAGATCCAAATTGGGCTGACCGCGATCGTTTTATTTTATCTAACGGCCACGGCTCAATGTTAATCTATTCATTGTTGCACTTGACTGGTTATGATTTACCAATTAATGAATTGAAGAACTTCCGTCAGTTACATTCAAAAACTCCAGGTCACCCAGAATACGGTTATACACCAGGTGTTGAAACAACAACAGGCCCATTAGGCGCCGGGGTTTCAAATGCTGTAGGTATGGCGATTGCTGAAAAAACTTTAGCGGCACAATTTAACCGTGAAGGTCATAACATTGTTGACCACAACACTTATGTATTTTTAGGTGACGGTTGTTTAATGGAAGGTATTTCACATGAAGCCTGTTCATTAGCGGGTACTTTAGGTTTAGGTAAGCTAATTGCATTTTGGGATGACAACGGCATTTCAATTGATGGTGAAGTTGAAGGTTGGTTTACTGACAACACTCCTGCTCGTTTTGAAGCTTATGGTTGGCATGTCGTTAGTGTTGACGGCCACAACCCTGAAGCTATCGCTGCCGCAATAGTTGAAGCCAAGTCTATAACCGATAAACCTTCAATGATTTGCTGTAAAACCATCATTGGTTTTGGCTCACCTAATAAGGAAGGCACACATGATTGTCACGGTGCTCCATTAGGCGATGAAGAAATTGCGGCAACACGTGAAAAATTAAATTGGTCACACGCTCCTTTTGAAATTCCAAGCGATGTTTATGCTGATTGGGATCAGAAAGAAAAAGGTGGCGCAGAGCAGTCTAGCTGGAATGAAAAATTTGCAGCTTACCAAGCAGCTCACCCTGATTTAGCGGCTGAATATGAACGTCGTGTAATCAAAGGTGATTTACCTGCAGAGTTTGAAGAAAAAGCCAATGCCTACATTGTAGAGTGTCAGGAAAAAGCGGAGAATGTTGCTTCTCGTAAAGCATCACAAAACACCATTGAAACCTTCGGTAAAATATTACCTGAATTATTAGGTGGCTCTGCCGATTTAGCTGGCTCAAACTTAACACTTTGGTCAGGTTCAAAAGGTATTCAAGACGACGCAGCCGGTAACTACATCTTCTACGGTGTACGTGAATTTGGTATGAGCGGCATCATGAACGGTATTTCATTACACGGTGGTTTCATCAACTACGGCGCTACTTTCATGATGTTTATGGAGTACGCACGTAACGCAGTTCGTATGTCAGCATTAATGGGAATTCAAAACATTTTCGTTTATACCCATGATTCAATTGGTCAAGGTGAAGATGGTCCAACACATCAACCTATCGAGCAATTAACTAACTTACGTACAACACCAAACATGGTGACATGGCGTCCAGCTGATGCTACTGAATCTGCGGTTTCTTGGAAGAATGCTGTTGAACGTCAAAATGCACCTACATCATTAATTTTCTCTCGCCAAGGTTTACCTGCGCTTAGCCGCAGCGCAGCACAAGTTGCTGATATTGCTAAAGGTGGTTACATCTTAAAAGACAGTGTTGGTACACCAGAAGTAATTTTAATCGCTACCGGTTCAGAAGTATCATTAGCATTAAAATCAGCTGAAGCATTAGGCGACCATGTTCGTGTTGTTTCTATGCCGTCTACTAACATTTTTGACGCACAAGATGCTGACTACAAAGAATCTGTATTACCTGCCAACGTTACTAAACGTGTTGCTATTGAAGCTGCGCATACTGACTTCTGGTACAAGTATGTAGGATTCGGCGGTAAAGTTGTTGGCATGACTACGTTTGGTGAATCTGCACCAGGTAATGTATTACTTGAATACTTTGGTTTTACTGTTGAAAACGTAGTCAACACAGTAAATAGCTTATAAATCAAAATGATTTAATTAAGTCTTAATAATTTGTAGCCAGTTAAGTTTACTTAACTGGCTATTTCATTCACTAGAGATATCAAATGACTATATTTTTAGTGAATGAAATAGCCACAGACACCAATAAGATCAAACTATAATGTCAATTAATATAGCAATAAATGGCTTCGGAAGAATCGGGCGTAATGTCGCTCGTGCGCTTTACGAAAATGCCAGAACCAATGATTTTAAGCTAGTTGCTATTAATGAACTTGCTGAACCAGAAGGCATTGCTCATTTACTAAAATATGACTCTACTCATGGTCGCTTCCCTTTCGCTGTTGAACAATGTAATGGTGAACTTTTTATTGCCGGTGACAAAATAGCCTTAAGCCATGAAAGCGAAATATCTGCCCTGCCTTGGCAACAACTTGATGTTGATATTGTTATTGATTGCACAGGTAAATTCGGTAATCAAGAAGACGGCCAATTGCATATTAAGCAAGGGGCAAAAAAAGTATTGTTTTCACACCCTGGCGCTCATGATCTTGATGCCACCATCATTTATGGTATCAATCATCAACAGCTAACCGCAGCAGAAAAAGTGGTTTCTAATGGCTCATGCACAACCAACTGTGTGGTACCGGTAATTCAAGTACTAGATAAAGCCTTTGGCGTTGAAAGTGGCGCTATTACCACAATTCACTCTTCCATGCATGATCAACAAGTTATTGACGCTTATCACCCAGACTTACGACGCTCGCGTGCAGCAAGTCAATCAATAATACCGGTTGATACTAAACTTGCCGCAGGTATAGAAAGAATTTTGCCTAAGTTTGCCGGTCGCTTTGAAGCGATCGCAGTGCGAGTACCCACTATCAACGTAACCGCAATGGATTTAAGCTTAACGCTTTCAAGTGATGTAACCATTAGCGACATAAACCAAGCAATACTTGCTGCGCAAAATAATGGCTTAGCTGGAATTCTTGGTTACACCACCGAGCCTTTAGTCTCTATCGATTTTAATCATGACCCGCATTCTTGCATTGTTGATGGCAACCAAACGCGCGTCAGTCATAAACGTTTAGTAAAATTACTTATTTGGTGTGATAACGAATGGGGTTTTGCTAATCGTATGATCGATACGGCTTATGCTATGGCACAAGCAAACTAAACAAGATTTAACAATAGTCGACAATATTTCGATAATGTAACTCAATTAAGCAAAATACAAATTTAGTTAAACTTTACCAACAGGAAATAAACATGTCAGTAATTAAAATGACGGATTTAGCACTGGAAAATCAACGTGTATTGATTCGTGAAGATTTAAACGTTCCGGTTAAAGATGGCAAAATATCATCTGATGCTCGCTTAAGAGCCGCTTTGCCAACCCTTAAACTTGCCCTAGAAGCTGGCGCAAAAGTGATGGTAATGTCGCACCTAGGTCGCCCTACTGAAGGCGAATATAATGAAGAGTTTTCATTACAACCTGTTGCAGATTACTTAGCAGCGGCTTTAAATGCCCCAGTTAGATTAGTTAAAGATTATCTAGATGGCGTTGACGCTAAAGTTGGTGAATTAGTTATTTTTGAAAATATTCGTTTTAATATTGGCGAAAAGAAAAACGATGAAGCTTTATCGAAAAAGCTAGCGGCCCTTTGTGACATATTCGTTATGGACGCATTTGGTACCGCACATAGAGCTCAAGCAAGTACTCATGGTGTTGCTAAATATGCACCTACAGCCTGTGCTGGCCCTTTACTTGCCGGTGAATTAGCCGCGCTTTCAAAAGCACTTGATAAACCAGCCCGCCCATTAGTAGCCATTGTTGGTGGCTCTAAAGTATCAACTAAACTTACTGTTTTAGAATCATTAGCTGGTGTTGTTGACCAACTTGTTGTTGGTGGTGGTATTGCCAACACATTTATAGCCGCTGAAGGTCATAACGTTGGTAAATCATTATTTGAAGCTGACTTAGTTGCAGAGGCGAAACGCTTAACTCAGCAAGCAAAAGACAATAATGGCTCAATCCCTGTGCCTAGCGATGTTGTTGTTGGGCAAGAATTTTCTGAAACAGCGGTTGCAACACTTAAAAATGTGAGCGACGTTGCCGATGGCGACATGATTTTTGACATCGGTCCTGAAAGCGCAAAAGCATTAGCCGATATCATTGCCAATGCCGGTACTATTGTTTGGAATGGCCCTGTTGGCGTATTTGAATTCGACCAATTCGGTAAAGGTACAGAGTTAATTGCTAAGGCTATTGCCGACAGTAGTGCTTTCTCAATTGCCGGTGGCGGTGATACGTTAGCAGCCGTTGACAAATATAACATTGCTGACAAAGTATCTTATATCTCTACTGGCGGTGGTGCTTTCTTAGAGTTTTTAGAAGGCAAGAAATTGCCCGCTGTAGAAATCTTAGAAGCTCGTGCAAACGCCTAATAAGTATAGCGTTCTATAGCATATGCGGCATTAAAACGTCGTAACAATATAACGCTGGTTTGGCTTAAGGCTAAATCAGCGTTTTTTTATCGCTGAAATTAATGAGCAAAGTAAACATTAATGATCAGCGAGCAAAAAATTTTACCGCTTCTCTCACTTTATTTTGTAGTAAAATTACAAAAATAATCAAGTAAAACTGATGAGAACAATCAGTAACCCCCACTTATTTACGTAATTAATATACAAAGCTGATAGCTAGGCAATATTTACCTTTTTTCAGTAAAATTCAGCTGTTTTTTTCTAGTGCAAATAGTTAATTTCATCTGATATAATTACGATACGAAAGGGCTAAGTTTCACAATGAAACTTCTTTAGTTCAATTTTGTCACTATTTACAATCACAGGAGTTAGTTCATGGCTTTAGTTTCTATGCGCCAAATGTTAGATCATGCCGCCGAGTTTGGTTACGGTATCCCAGCTTTTAACGTTAACAATTTGGAACAAGTAAGAGCTATCATGCTTGCCGCTAATGAAACCAACAGTCCTGTTATTTTACAGGGTTCTGCGGGTGCAAGAGCCTATGCAGGTGCACCATTTTTGCGTCATTTGATTTTAGCCGCAATTGAAGAGTTTCCACATATTCCGGTAGTTATGCACCAAGATCACGGCACATCTCCTAGTGTTTGTCAGCGTTCTATCCAATTAGGCTTTTCATCAGTGATGATGGATGGTTCTTTAATGGACGATGGTAAAACACCTTCTAGCTACGAATACAATGTTGATGTTACTCGTCGTACTGTTGAAATGGCTCACGCTTGTGGTGTATCAGTTGAAGGTGAATTAGGTTGTTTAGGCTCTTTAGAAACAGGTGAAGCTGGTGAAGAAGACGGTATCGGTGCTGTTGGTAAACTTACCATGGACCAAATGCTGACTGACCCTGAAGAAGCGGCTGATTTTGTGCAAAAAACTCAAGTTGATGCCTTAGCAATTGCTTGTGGTACTTCACACGGCGCTTATAAATTTACTCGCCCACCTACTGGCGATATTTTAGCGATTGACCGTATTAAAGCGATACACAACCGTATCCCTAACACGCATTTAGTTATGCATGGTTCATCTTCGGTACCACAAGACTGGTTAGCCGTTATCAATGAATTTGGTGGTAAAATCCCTGAAACTTACGGTGTACCTGTTGAACAAATTCAAGAAGGTATTAAAAACGGTGTACGTAAAATCAATATAGATACTGACTTACGTCTTGCATCAACAGGTGCAGTACGTCGTTTCTTAGCTGAAAACCCAAGCGAGTTTGACCCACGTAAATTCCTAAAAGCATCTACTCAAGCAATGTCAGATATTTGTAAGGCACGCTACGAAGCTTTTGGTACGGTTGGCCAAGCATCAAAAATTAAACCTATTTCATTAGACAATATGTTTATGCAGTACTCTACTGGCAAACTTGATGCACTAATAAAGTAAGTTCCCAAAATACTTAATTAAGGCGACCTTTTGGTCGCCTTTTTTGTATTCAATCTAATTCCAGTTACTTTTTGACATATTTGTTAATGAATCGCTTATTTTATTAACAATTTAGTGATATTTATCCACCTATTCATTATAATTTGCCCTTTATAACATTGCTTAGGGTAAACAATGGAAACTATTCAAAACTGGTTTGTAGATAACCAAACAATGCTTTTAGATTTTGCAATTAATCTACTAGTAGCTTTAGCTATAATATTCATCGGTAAATTTGTTGCGAACTTGATTCGTGGCGGTGTCGTAAAAGTAATGCGTCATAAAGGTATGGATGATGCAATAATCTCTTTTATTAGTAGTCTACTGTACGGCATGTTGTTCTTTATTGTTATTGTCGCTGCCGTTTCACATTTAGGTTTTAACACCTCATCTCTTGTTGCCATTGTTGGTGCTGCTGGTTTAGCTATTGGCTTAGCGCTGCAAGGTTCATTATCAAATTTCGCTTCTGGTGTATTACTGATTATTTTCAAGCCATTTAAATCTGGCGATTTTATTGAAGTTTCAGGTGTTGCCGGTATTGTTGAAGAAATTTTAATATTTTCGACACAATTAAGAACTGGTGATAATAAAACAGTCATTATTCCAAATGGTTCAATTACCAGTGGTACCATCACAAATTATTCAACGAAACCGACAAGAAGAATAGATTTGGTTATTGGCGTGAGTTATGATGCCGACCTTGCAAAAACCAAAGCAATATTGCTTGACTTAGTTAGTGCTGATGAACGTGTACTAAAAGATCAAGCAGTAACAGTTGGCGTATCAGAACTTGCTGATTGTAGCGTTAACTTCGTGGTAAGACCTTGGGTAAAATCTGCTGATTACTGGCCAACTTACTTCGATTTATTACAAAAAATTAAAACTGAATTGGACAACGAAGGAATCGAAATCCCATTCCCACAATTATCTATTCATATGAATAAAGAGGAAAACAATGAGTCATAAGTTAATATCAGCTGTGTTATGTTGCGCATCATTCGCAACAGTAGCAGTAGCAGAAGAAGCAGCAACACCAGAAGTAAAGTCTCCTTATACTGCTTCAGCTGAATTAGGTATGCTTTTTAAAACTGGCGATACTAAAAGTACTGATGTTAAAGCAGGTTTTGATTTAGGCCATGAGTTAGACGCTTGGAAGTCAACGCTTCAGTTTGATATGTTAGTAAAGCAAACCGAAGACGAAGACACAGACAAATTGGAAACTAGTGATCAAAAATGGACTATTGTTGGTCAAACTAACTATACCCTTGATGATAAAAGCCCAAATTATATTTACGGTAACGCATCATACGAAGATAGTCGCTTTGGTGGTTTTGAAAACCAAAGCTCAATCTCTGCAGGTTGGGGTCGACGTTGGTTTGAAGATGAGAATGCAACCTTAGATGCTGATATTGGTCCTGGTTTTAAGCGTGATGTTTTACGTCCAGACGGTGAATCTAAAAATGCTTTTATTATTCAAGCACAAGCTTTATACAAGCGAAAAATTAATGAGCATGTAGAGTTTAAACAGTCATTAGTTGCTAAGTATTCGCCAAAAAGCGGCGAAAACAGCACTTATAAAGCTGAGACTTCAATTACTACTAAGTTAATTGAAACTTTACAACTTAAGTTTAGCTTTGTAGTCGACTACAACACTGAAGTTGAAGACGATAAAGAAAACACTAACACTGAAACTGCAATGACTTTAGTTTACAGCTTCTAAAACATTAATTTTTTTAACAATTTATTAATGACAAAAGCCAGCATGGTTAACTTGCTGGCTTTTTTTATGCCATTTCTATATTGACCCAATACTAATTCGACAAAAACTTACCTAAACAACAAGAAATAACCTTCTGATAGCTCAAAGTACTCGTGATTTTCATCAACAAACGCGCTGCAACTTCATCTTTAATAACTCACCTCATTGCCTTTATCCTTGTTATTTATACAAAATGTTACAAAAGCGTTGCACCTGCACACAATGCGATCAATAATGATAACCATTATCATTTACATGTAATTAATAACGCTTTTTAAAGGACCTTAACCGTGTTTAACTTTTCTCGAACTCCACTCACTTTAGCTATTTTGTCGGCCTGCACCGCTTTCACTGCACAAGCAAATGACGACGCTGTCGACACCGATATCGAAAGAATTGAAGTTTATGGCAAGCTTAGTCATTACTCCGCAACAAAATCCGATACTCCTATTATGGATGTAGCTCGCTCAGTAAGTATTGAAGACCTTTCACAAATTATCGATAAAGGTGCCTTAAACCTAGATGATACCTTCACATACTCAGCAGGGGTTACAGGGCAAACTTACGGTTTTGCAACACGTGGTGATTGGATTAAAGTGCGTGGTTTGAATGTTCCGCAATACCAAGATAGCCTGCAATCATTATTTGGCAACTATAATAATACCCGCCCTGATATTTTTACCTTAGAACAAGTAGAGATTCTAAAAGGTCCTGCGTCGGTACTTTACGGCAAAGGCTCTCCAGGTGGTTTAGTCAATACAGTTAGTAAAACACCCAAAGCTGAAGCGGCACACCAAGTAAATGTTGAAATAGGTAACTTCAATCGCAAGCAAGTATCAATAGATTCAACAGGAACTATCGCAGGCAATGAAGATTGGCTATATCGTTTTGTATCTGTCATTAGAGATAGCGACACACAAGTGCAACATGTTCAAGACAAGAGCAAGGTTTTTGCCCCATCAATTACCTGGTTAGCTAGTGATCAAACTGAGATTACTATGCTACTTAACTATACCGATACAGAAAGTGATACCGGTGCGCAATTTTTGCCGTTACAAGGCACATTATTACCAGCACCAAACGGCAAAAAAATTGCGAGTGATACCTATCTTGGACTGCCAAACTTTAATAAGTATGATGCCGAAACATTAGCATTTACTGTTATGGCAAAGCATGAAATAAATGATTACTGGCAGTTATCTGCTAATGCTCGTTACACAGATGCAAGTGCCGACTACCAACAAGCTTGGGGAGCATTTTTAGGGGCGGGGAATCGCTATATTTACAATGCCGATGGCAGTTTATATAAAGATGGAACCGTACCAAGAACCTTCTACCGTAATGATGCCACATCAGAGCAAAAAGTGATTGATGTACGCCTGCTAGGAGAGTTCTCGACTGGCAATATTGATCATAAAATATTAATAGGAACTCAATATCAAAACGTTACTACTGACACGGCTGGCTATTATGCTGCAGCCCCTGGATTAGATTACTCGACTGGATTACCAGACAGCACTTTAGGTGACTCTCTTTGGGTTAATGTCTTTAATCCTCAATATGTAGATGTTGATGTAGATGCGATGCTAGAGCAGTATTACAAAAATGGAGATGAAACAAACTCAAAAGATATTGGCATTTATATCAGTGATCAAATAGATATTGATTTATGGTCAATTACCTTAGGAGCACGATATGACGATAGTGAGAGTATTGTAAGACCTTCTAATAAAAAACGAGCTGACTCCGAGCTTAGTTTAAGCGCTGGTCTAATCTATAAATTTGAAAATGGCATATCACCTTATGTCAACTATGCCGAATCATTCGAGCCAGTAATAGGTTCAAACGTAGGTGAAACCTTAAAACCACAGCGCGGTGAACAAATAGAGCTTGGTGTTAAATATGTACCAACGGCATTCGATGGCTTTTTTACCTTAGCTTGGTTTGATATTGAGCAAACAAATCTTTCTGATCCAAATAGCAATCCACAAGATTTTAAGCAACAAAGTGGTAAAGCAAAAATTACCGGTATTGAATTTGAAAGTTTGACAGCTTTTGGGGACTTCACGCTAGAGTTAAATGCTTCAAAGCTCGATACTGAAAGCGCTGGCGGATATAAACTTGATAGTGTGCCAGAGAAACAAGCATCGGCTTGGTTAAACTATAAACCGATGGGAAATTTTGAAGGCTTTAAATCTGGCCTTGGCGTACGCTATTCAGGTGAAAGTTACGATGGTACTGATACTTATCGTACCCCTTCCTACACATTGGCTGACTTCATGATTGGCTACGAAGTTGAGCAGTGGGATTTTGCTTTAAACGTACGCAATCTAGCAGACAAAAACTACTACGCTACATGCTTGGGCCGTGGTGATTGTTTTCCTGGCAAAGAACGCACGATTGTTGGTCGCGTAAGCTATAACTTCTAACCCCAAATGACTAATTTATCGCACCTTCCTTTTATTGGCGAATTTTCAGCACTGTTTTTATGCAGTGCTGGTATTTTTTTGCTATGGCGAAACTGGCGCCAACCAACGAGTAATAAGCTAATGCAATTAGTCGCTATGATATTTTTTATATCTTCTGCTGCAGTTTGTATTGGTTTATCAGGCATCGAGTTTGGCAGTGTTTATTTCCTCTGCATACTATTTATTCTAAGTTGCCTGCTGATATTTATTACAAAAAAATCAACCACAATACAGTTATTGCCACAACGTAACTCTCCTCCTAGCACTCCATGGAGCCGTAAGAAAAAAGTTAAGTTTCTTTATTATACCTTAGCGTTATTTTTCTTATGTGGTCTTTGCGGTGTAGTGCTTACCATGACTTTAGCACGACTACTTATTGACTCACTAAGCACACAGCTAGCGTTTTCAGCGCTGGCTTTTCCTGTTTTTTGGGCACTAGCAAGTGTGTGGCTTTCATGTACAGATAAGCTATTGAGAACGTCGATTATGATGACCTTTTCCTGTGCACTAATGTTCGGAGGAATATTCATCCTTTAGCGATGAAATGATCATTATGAATAAAATAAACTTAAAAAAAACTATCGTAAAAAAAATGTTCGATGCTCACTCCTCTGTGGGATTAGCTGTCGGCGCTATCATGTACCTCATTTGCTTAACGGGAAGTTTAGCGGTTTTCTATCCAGAGTTTGAGCGCTGGGAACAACCTAATGTAGCAGAATATAATGAATTTTCCTCAAGCAGTGTTAGCCAAGCTTATCAAGAATATCTCAGTAAAGTAGAAGTCCCTGAAAAGTCAGTTTATGTGGTGCTGCCAACAGCAGAAGTGCCACGTGCACATTTATCTGATGGTGAGCAAGAATGGTGGTTAAACCAAGATGGAACATTAGGTGAGAGCATAAGAAAGCCTTGGACAGAAATGCTTCAAGAGCTGCACGTGCAATTACATTTACCTAAAACCTTAGGGCTAGTTATTGTCAGCTTTTTTGGAATTATGTTAACTCATTTAGTTATTTCAGGTGTACTGACTCACAGTCGAATATTTAAAGATGCTTTTACTTTAAACTGGGGAGGCACAGGTCAAAAACAACAAATTGATTTACACAACCGCTTATCAGTTTGGGGCTTGCCATTTCACGCCATGATTGCGATAACAGGAGCTTTTTTTGGCCTAGTGTCAATACTTGTCATTATTGCAGCAAGTGCCTTTTATGATAACGACCGAGAAGCACTTATTGCCGATATTTATGGCGAAGAGCCTATTATTACTAACGCTCCGGCATTAAATGTTGAACGCAGTTTTGCCAATATGGCAATAGCTGATAAACAGGCGACACCGATTTATATTGTTGTACAAAACATCGGTAGCGAAAAACAGTTTATTGAAATAGCCGCTACATTACCGCAACGCCTAATTTACTCTGAAATATATCAATTCCATGCTGATGGTGAATATATAGGTCAGCAAGGAATGGCTAATGGTCCTATTGGCAGACAAGCAGTCTATTCAGTTTATCGTTTGCATTTTGGTCACTTTGGTAACGTGGCTGTTAAGTTAGTTTACTTAGTATTAGGACTTGCCTTAACTTACATCAGCGTTTCTGGCATCAATATTTGGCTCAATAAACGCGGTAGAGTTGATAACGTGAATTACCTTTGGTGCGGTTTTGTTTATGGCACGCCTTTAGCGCTTTCAGCATCATTAATGGCGTCAATATATCTCAGCATTTCAGCTTACTGGAGTTTTTGGCTAACATTAATTTTCTGCCTCGTTATTGCTAGAACAGTCAAAAACCTCAGTAAAATACGCACGACTTTATTAATGACTACCGCAGCTACTTTATTGACGACCATCATTGGCTACACCTTAATTTACGGTAAGCTTGTTTTAATACCTGCAATTACCACCATAAACCTTTGTATTTTATTTTACGTGATCGTGATGGTATTACACAGTCGGCAGTTAAGGCGTCGCGATAAAATAATGGCAAGTTAATACCATTTAACTTTTTCACTGAAACCTAAATATCGTCATTCCTTGCCATCCCTAGCATCATGACATTGCCTGCATGGATGCAGGTACTTAGTTTTTGTCTGGAACAAAAAAACTGACCGTTCATCCTGAACATCGTCATTCCTTGCCATCCCTGGCATCATGACATACCGTTCATCCTGAACATCGTCATTTCTTGCCATCCCTGACATCATGACATACCGTTCATCCTGAACATAAAAAAGCACTGTTATTACAGTGCTTTTTGCTTCGGTTGGGTTTGTTTTAAATTACTAATCATGCTGCCACACAAAAAGTTATTCTAAATATCGTTATTGGTACTATCTTATTGTAAACCTTAGTACACAACTTCAAATACAAAAGTGACCCTAAGGTCACTTTTGTGTATTAACAATTAACTAAATTGGTTAGAGGTGTTTTTAGCGCCGCCTGCTTTAAGAGCATTTTCACCAGCAAAGTATTCTTTGTGATCATCACCCATATCAGAGCCTGACATGTTTTGATGTTTAACACAGGCGATACCCTGACGAATTTCTTTACGCTGCACACCTTCAACATAACCAAGCATTGCCGCATCACCAAAGTACTCTTTTGCTAGGTTATCAACAGACAATGCCGTTGTATGGTATGTAGGCAGTGTAATTAAATGATGGAAAATACCCGCTTCTCGTGCCGTATCTGATTGGAAGCTGCGAATTTTATCGTCAGCTCTAGCAGATAGTTCTGATTCGTCATATTCAGCATTCATCAAGTCACCGCGAATATATGCAGAAACATCTTCACCCGCTTCAACCATGGCATCATATGCTTGTTGACGGAAGTTTAGCGTCCAGTTGAATGATGGGCTGTTATTGTAAACAAGCTTAGCGTTTGGAATTTCTTTACGCACTTCGTTCATCATTGCCGTAATATCGGCAACATTTGGAGTTGCAGTTTCAATCCACAGTAAATCAGCACCTGCTTTAATCGCTTCAATACTATCAAATACACAACGCTCTTCACCCGTTCCTGCGCGGAATTGGTATAAACCAGAAGGTAAACGCTTAGGTCGAACAAGCTTACCGTCTCGGTTAAAGCATACATCGCCTTCAGCCATATCTGCTACGTCGATTTCTTCAACATCTAAGAAAGAGTTGTAAATATCGCCTTGATCACCAGGCTCTTTAACTACCGCGATTTCTTTCGTAAGACCAGCACCTTCAGAGTCAGTACGTGAAACGATAATACCGTTATCAATACCTAGCTCTAGGAATGCATGACGTAAGGCACGAATTTTAGAATGAAAGTCTGCATGAGGAACCGTTACTTTACCGTCTTGGTGTCCACATTGTTTTTCATCGGCAACTTGGTTTTCAATTTGCAGAGCACAAGCACCCGCTTCAATCATTTGCTTAGCCATTAGGTAAGTCGCTTCAGCGTTACCAAAACCAGCATCAATATCAGCAATAATTGGAACAACGTGGGTTACATGGTTATCAATTTTATATTGGATTGCAGCTTTATCGCCTTCGCTTGCCGCATCTAGTTCACGGAAAAGGCCACCTAATTCACGCGCATCAGCTTGGCGTAGGAATGTGTAAAGCTCTTCTACCAAAGAGGCTACGCTAGTTTTTTCATGCATAGACTGATCTGGTAATGGACCAAACTCGCTGCGAAGTGCTGCAACCATCCAACCAGAAAGGTATAAGTAACGACGGTCAGTTTTACCTTCAAAGTGCTTTTTGATAGAAATCATTTTTTGTTGGCCAACAAAACCATGCCAACAACCTAAAGATTGAGTGTACTTAGAACTGTCAGCATCATAGGCCGCCATATCATTACGCATAATATCAGCCGTGTATTGAGCGATCTCTAAACCAGTTTTAAATTTATTCTGCGCTCGCATACGAGCCACTGATTCTGGATTAATAGCATTCCAAGAGCTACCAGCTTGTTCCTTTATTGCTTTAACCGCTTCAATTGCACTTTGATAATTAGACATAACACTTTCTCCAAAAAGTCTTAACTGACCATATTTATAATTTGGGTGATGTAACAAGCAATGTAAGCTGTCACACCGAACAACATAAATACTACTCCGCCAACAAAACATTTATGAAATATATAATAGTTATCATCAGCATTCACATGAAAAATAGTAGTGTAATAACTCTAAGTAATAGTTAATTTAATCAATAACTAAAGATTTCATTTACTAATAATATTAATTTGATTGAAACTAATATTAGGCTAATTATCGAGAAATTATCTTGATTATGTCCGTCACACATGACATAAGATTAAGTTATATTTTTTTATTACATAATTGATTCTATGAATATATCGAAAATTGACCTTAATCTACTTATCTATTTAGACGTATTACTAAGAGAAAAAAATGTTACACGTGCTGCGGGCCAATTAAACATAACCCAACCAGCGATGAGTAATGGCTTAAAAAGGTTACGTACATTATTCAATGATCCCATTTTAGTGCGCACGTCTGATGGTATGGTGCCAACAGAACGAGCACGAGCCTTAGCACCAGCTATTCGAAAAATTCTACTAGAACTAGAAGAAGCACTACAAGGTGAAGAAGAGTTCAACGAATTAAATAGCCATCGTGTTTTTCGTATTATGGCCAGTGATTATGCGGCATCTACGTTATTGCCGCGTTTGCTAAAACGCATTAACCAAATTGCACCTAATGTCACCATCGATATCATGACGCCAAGCGACGTAACGTTTCACGATGTTGAAGCGGGAAAAATTGACATGGCGATCAACCGCTTCGATGAATTGCCTCAATCTTTTCATCAGAAAACCATTTGGCGTGACTCGTTCTCTTGTTTGTTAAGTGCAGATAATCCAGTTGTTTCAAAGTTCAACCTCAATACTTACTTATCAGCAAAGCATGTCTGGGTGTCTAAAACTGGCTTTGGTGTTGGTGTTGGTATGGACCCGAAAGATGTTCAGAAATTGGGCTGGGTTGATGAAGCGTTAGCTCGTTTAGGTAAAAAGCGAGATATCAAAGTATTCACCCGAAATTACCATGTTGCCATGCAATTAGCACTTGAAGATGAGTTAGTAGCCACCTTGCCAACTCGTGCCGCTTTAATTCATAAATCAGATAGTAATTATACCATTCTTAAGCCGCCGTTTGATATTCCAGATATTGAACTGAAAATGATCTGGAGCCCCTTATTGCATCATGACGCCAGCCATATTTGGTTTAGACAATTAGTGATTGAAGCAGCAAATGAAGGTTAAATTTGGCAAAGGAAAATACGGGCGTGAGCTTTAAGAAGTCTGAATTATTTAATGCCGCCTACAGCGTTTTTGCTTTAATAAGCTGCGTTATTGTCGGCAGGTTGCTTGCTTATTATATTCCAATGCTACCTGGTAGTTTATACGGATTAATAGTATTTACCCTCACCCTTCACTTTCGACTATTTGACGCAGATAGAATTAAAACAACGGTTATCTGGAGCATCAAGCATATGGGCGTATGCTTTGTTCCAGCTGGAGTTGGCATTATTAATCACCTTGATTTAATCAAGCAGCATGGTATCGCAATTATTGCTATCACATTTGTCACAACGTTTGTATTACTCACCGTTGTAGGTTTGCATTATCAGCGCTATGAAAGACATAAAAAGTCGTTATTAAAGCCATGAGAGAATACTATTTCAACACGCTAATTTATGCTGCGCTCACCATTATTTCGACTATTGGCCTTTATCAGATTATTGCCCTATTTCAGCACAAATTTAATACTATTTGGCTACAACCCATGTTGATTACTATTTTGAGCACCATTGGTATTTTATCTTGGCAAGAGATTAGTTTTAAAGATTATTTTGAAAGTTCGTGGGCATTAAACGCATTACTTGAACCTGCCGTTGTCGCGCTTGGTTTTCCGTTATACCAACATTTAGAAACGATTAAACGCCAATGGAAAAGTATTGTTTTTGTACTATTTACTGGTGCACTAATCGCCATTATCAGTAGTTTTCTTATTACTATGGTATTAGTTGGTGATTATAGTATTTCCGTCGCACTATCACTCAAATCAGTTACAACACCTATTGCCATCGCCATCGCTGAGCAACTCGATGGTAATGTTGCCATCACAGCTTTTGCCATTATTCTCGCAGGCTTCTTTGGTGCAATTATAGGTCCGCGTTGGTTAACTTTTATTAATGTCACATCACCTAAAGCCCAAGGCTTAGCCATTGGCGCGGCAAGCCATGCTATTGGTACCTCTATCGTTAGTAAAATTAGTCACGAACATACGGCATTTGCATCTCTTGCACTGATCGTTTCTGCGGTAATTACTGCTATTACCAGCCCGTTTATCATCACATTTTTAACTTCATTACTATAACGGTTACTATTTGTAGCGGTTGCCTTTCGCAACGCATCCCATATTTGCATTACTTTTTCGTAATTTGACCAAAACTTCTTCGTTTCAAGGCCATGTTGCAAAACACATAAAATTCACAACATGAATACCAAACATAAAAACAAACAATAACATGAATAAAGATAATATCTACTTAGCATAAAATCAAAATAAGCAGCCTAATAACAATGAGTTATAAAAACAAAAAGAAGTATCAATGAGAAAAACATCAATAGTACAGTGAAAACCTCAATTCGGTGCTATTGCATCACACCGCCAAACTTTCTACATTGCAGTGACTCGTGATCATATCTGCATTCAATACGAGAAAACTTTCTTCAGACTTTCAAAACAGGTGCCCTATGACAACAAGAATTTCCATTGCCAATATGCAAGTTGCGCAAAATCTATATAACTTTATAGAATCAAGTGTTTTACCAGGTACCGAAATAACCTCTGAAAAGTTTTGGAGTGGCTTTTCTGATTTAGTAAATGACTTAAGCCCAAAAAATAAAGCCTTGTTAGCCACTCGCGAAACACTGCAACAGCAAATTGGCCAGTATCACCAAAAGCATCAAGGCGCTGCTTTTAACTTTTCTGCATACAAAAGCTTCCTAAAAGAAATAGGCTATTTAGCAGCAGATGTTGGTGATTTTTCTATATCAACGACACAAGTTGATGCCGAGCTAGCAACAATGGCAGGCCCACAATTAGTTGTTCCGGTAATGAATGCACGCTTTGCTTTAAATGCGGTGAATGCTAGATGGGGGAGCTTATATGACGCTTTATATGGCTCAGATGTTATCACCGAAGAAAACGGCGCTGAGAAATCAAAGCACTATAACCCTGCACGTGGTGCAAAAGTTGTCGCTTTCGCGCGTGATTTTTTAGACCAAACACTACCACTAACTAACGGTTCACATGGCGATGCAGAAAAATACCAAATTAGTAATGGCACACTTACCGTCACATTAAATAACGGCGAACTAAGCTATTTACAGAATCCTGAGTTACTTATCGGCTTAAATGGCACAAATGATTCACCGACTGAATTATTGTTTAAACATCACGGTTTACTGTTTGCTGTAGAGTTTAATGCTAACAGCCCAATCGCGAAAACCGACCCTGCTGGCATTAGCGATATTAATATTGAATCAGCACTAACCACTATTATGGATTGTGAAGACTCTGTCGCCGCGGTTGATGCTGATGACAAACTTATTGCTTATCAAAACTGGCTTGGTCTAAATCAAGGTACATTATCTGAATCATTTGAAAAGGCGGGTAATAAAGTTACCCGTAAAATGCAGCAAGATAAGCAATACCAAGCACTTAACGGTGAAGAATTTAGCGTAAAAAGTAGAAGTTTGATGTTTGTTCGTAATGTCGGCCACTTAATGACCAATAACGCTATTATTGATCAAACTGGCAATGAAATTCCTGAAGGCATCATGGACGCGGTTATTACTTCATTAATCGCCTTACATGATATTCGTTCGCAGCAACCGTCAACAACTCATCTGCAAAATAGCCAAGCGGGTTCTATTTATATCGTAAAACCTAAAATGCATGGCCCTGAAGAAGTAGCGTTTGCTAATGAGCTATTTCAACGAGTTGAAGATTTATTATCATTGCCGCGTAATACCATCAAAATGGGTATTATGGATGAAGAACGTCGTACTAGTATTAACTTAAAAGCTTGTGTACATGCAGCAAGAGAACGTGTGGTATTTATCAATACTGGCTTTTTGGACCGAACGGGTGATGAAATTCATACTTCAATGTTAGCAGGCCCAATGGCAAGAAAAGCTGATATTAAACTAACCAAATGGATTTCGGCCTATGAAGATAATAACGTTGATGTTGGCCTTGCTTGTGGTTTTAGTGGCAAAGCGCAAATAGGTAAAGGTATGTGGCCGGTACCGGATCAAATGGCCAATATGTTAGCAACAAAAATTAACCATGTTGAAGCTGGCGCAAATACCGCTTGGGTACCTTCCCCTACTGCGGCAACGTTACATGCATTGCATTACCATAAAATTGATGTATTTAACTTACAGCAGCAACTTAAAACCCGTACGTCTGCCAATGTCGACGATATTTTAACTATTCCTTTAGCCGATAATCCGCACTGGACAGAACAAGAAATATCTGACGAATTGGATAACAATGCTCAAGGTATTTTAGGTTATGTTGTTCGATGGATTGATCAAGGTGTTGGCTGTTCAAAAGTACCTGATATTAATGATGTTGGCTTAATGGAAGACCGTGCAACCTTACGAATTTCTAGCCAACATATGGCAAACTGGTTAATGCACAGCATTTGTACCCCTGAACAAGTGCTAACAAGCATGAAGAAAATGGCTAAGGTCGTTGATCAACAAAATCAACTAGATTCCAGCTATCAAGCAATGGCCGAAAATTTCGATGAAAACATTGCTTTTCAAACCGCATTGTCATTAGTGTTTCAAGGTCATGAACAACCAAATGGTTACACTGAGCCTTTATTACATAAAAATAGAATAATTTTCAAAACAAAATAAACAGCATTGAAAAGCAAAGAGAAAAAGATCATTTGGCAGTAGCCTAATGATCTTTTTTGACTTGTGTGTTGTTGATATTCAATCACTCATATTTTATTTGTAAAAATTTATTTAAATAAAATGAAAGTTATTTTCATTACACTTGTTCTTATTATAACAAGTTGTTTGTAAATCGACCAAAACATAAAGTGTATTTAAAGGAAAAGCCCATGGTGCTTGCTATAGCGGATAATTAAATAATTTTTGCTGTTGGTCGGATAAAATCAACAGTTTATCTTATTGCTATCGCACAAAGGCAAAATCCATTCTATATTGATTTGTAACACAATGGTACAATCATTACTTCAGGGAATGATCAGGACAGATATTGATGAGGAATGCAAAATGAACAGTTCTACTAAAATTAGCTTAGTTAGCTCTATTTTTGTTATCACAGGGTTATGTGGTTCACTTTCATATGCAGCACCTAACGTTGAAAGTGCATCGGAGCTCAATATTGCCGAAATGCGTGCCAACACTCAGAATATATCAATGAATAGTAGTGTCAATGATATTACCTATAGCTATGCGTACCCTAGTATTACCAGTGAAGTATTTGCTAGCAATAAGAAAATTAATATACCTTCATTTTCGAATATTTCACGTCAACCTTTACAAGGTATCCAAGTCGCAGATTTTGCACGTATTGATCCAAATAGATTGCAAAAGAAAAATGCAATCTTTGAGTTTGCAGCTAAATTCAACGATAAATTACAGCAAATACTAGCCATTTTTGATTTTTCTTCTTCTAAGGCGATAACGAATAAAGAAAGTACCAGCCAACAAAGCCAAAAAAGAAAAGTCCACTTACAAAGCAATATAGGTAATTGTATTGCTAGTAAAAAATAGCAAACTTACTGCTAGCTAATTACGGTATTGAACCTTATAAAAACAAAAAAGCCGCTATTGCGGCTTTTTTAATGTCCAATGATTAATACTTAACTTAAACAACCTAAACTCGCTGACAATTAAAATTGATACCTTTGACCTTTTTTCATTAACATTGCTGAATCAATTTTATCTGCAGAACAACTAGCAATATCTTTTTTGCTAAAAACAAGAATACTATCTTTATATCGACCACCTGACTTATCACCCGCAGATTTAAAAATAACACTGACATGTTCATCTTTCGGTAGTGCTTTCAAACCGTTACCATATAAGCATAAAGTTTCAGTCAAACTTGCAGTTAATTTTTCATAATAACTCATACGCTCTTTTGCTCTGTCAGCTTGCTGAGCTTTCTGCTCCGCAATCACCTTGCTACTTTTCTGCGCTATTTGTCGTTTGCTCGCCTGTAACTTTTCTGCTTGCTCAGTAAGCTTACTTAACTCTGCTTTAAGTTCTTCTTTACGCTCATCATTAGCACGAGCAAGTTGATAAGTTAAATCGCGCTTTTCACGTTCAACATCTTTAATGCGATAAGCTAGGTTACGTTGTTCCTCTCTTAACTCACGGTTTCTTTCTCGACCATGTTCAAAAATCTCCATCGCTCTTTCGTAGCCATTAGCCGCAGACTCTAACGCATGAGTCACCGTTTCATTAATATCTATATTAAAATTTTCTTCAAAATCGTCGTTAACCGAAGGGGCTATTGGTGCAACGGGCATTTCTGGCATGGTGAAATTAAAATTATAATTGCCCCATTGACGATTACTCGCAGCCGAACTAATGGTGAAAACAACCCCTTGACCACGTAAATACGTACTTTGAATGCTACTGATTTTCGAGCGCTGACCTGCTGATTTGTCGGACACAGACGATTTAATAATATCACTCATAATTGACAGTTGTTTGTGCATACCTTGATACTGTGAATTATTCTGCTCTGCTGCAAAACTTGCACCTGTCGCTAGCAAACAAGGTAAAACGATTGCCGATGAAAATAACTTAAATTTATTCATATCCTACTCCTCAGAAGTCCAATTAACCGGTGTGGCTTTAGTCTCACCTTGATGTAAACCAAAACTATTAGTGTTATCACGCTGGTTAGTCTTATTATATTTAATTGCTTGTTCAAGCTGTTGATATTTAATTTTTTGATCAAGCACATCATCTTTTCGCTGCGCATTGATATATTGAATAAAGTCGCTAATATCTTCTTTTCGCTCTTGTCGAGATGCGCCAATAATATAGCTCGCTAGTTGTAAATTACTGTCTTGTTGCTGCACTTTAATATCGGCAGCATAATTTGCTAAAACCACTTGTTGTTCTTGCGCAAAGCCCCGTAGTTTTTCGTCAACTAACTTTTCTATTTGCTTATCTTGTTGCTGCGCATTATTGCCAGCAAAACTTAATAAAACACCGCCATCTTGCATGACCAATTCGACTTTAAATAACACCAATGCCATCGCAAACATTGAAAAAGCCATCGACATTGCCGGTAAACCACGCCACTGCCAAAAAGGTACTTTATCGCTTTGAAAACCACTCGCTCGATCCCAAGTTGGCACATCAACTTCGCTCGAAATTTCTACTTGATGCTCAATGAAGTGAGCTGTATTTTTTCGTTCTTGCCAATTTGAATGACTATCTAATTCATTATTTAACGTATCATCATCTGACTTGCCATCAAGCCAGTTAGCAAATGCTTTCTCTTGCTCTAACTCTTCATTATTTGACATGTTCTAACTCCAAATGACCTTTTAGTTTGTCCAATGCACTATACAACCGCGACTTAACCGTATTAACTGAAATTCCTAACTGCTGAGCAATATCGTCAAATGTGCAATGTTGAAAAAACTTTAATTCCACCACTAGCTTTTGATTCACTGGCAACAGCTGCATAGCACTACTTAGCATATTGGCCTGCTGACCATTGAACATTTGCATTTCAGGGCAAGCTTCACTGGTTTGCTCTTCTTGCTCTGGAATATCATCAAGTGATTGCGTCGGCTTTTTTCGACGATAAAACTCTATACAACGATAATGGGCTATTTTAAACATCCAACCTTTAAACGGACTGTCACCACGAAATGAAGCTAAATTTCTAAAAACTGCCATAAATACGTCCTGCATCAAATCCAAGGCGTCATCAGGATTACTGACCATACGCAGCGTATAGTTGTATAAGTTTTTTTCGTAGCGTTTTACTAGCGTTATCCAGGCTGATTTCTTCCCTTTCAGCGCTTGTTTTACTAGCGTTTCATCGCTTCGTTCAAACACACATTATCCTTGTTTTATTAAGTACGTTCACTCTCTTATAAGTAAGGTAGTCACAGCTTAGAAAATAGTTTGAAAATAATTAATTTATTTTTCAAACTCTACTTATCACTGTGAATTTACTCATTTCAGCAGACTGTAGATTGTCTGCTAGGCTATTTTATTTTTTTAATAAATACGGTACAGTCCGTGAGCACGAATAACAATAATTAAAATAGGAATTACAATGTTAAGAGCGTCAGCACGTCATATATTGGTAGATACTGAAGAGCAATGTCTAACATTAAAGCAAAAAATTGAAGCAGGTGAAGAGTTTACAGCAATAGCTAAGGAACATTCGAGCTGCCCATCGAAAATGCAAGGGGGCGCATTAGGCTCTTTTGGTCGTGGCCAAATGGTACAAGAATTTGATGAAGTAGTTTTTTCTGCTGAATTAAATACCGTTCAAGGCCCAGTAAAAACTCAATTTGGTTATCACTTAGTTGAAGTAACTGAACGTAGCGAATAGTTACTTCATTAAACTCAGTAAGCACTAAATTACAGCACAGTAAATAGTTATTCACTCACGTTTGGTGACGATGAAAAACTCAATTTTGTGAACAAAAAAGCGAAAGTATTTACTTTCGCTTTTTAATTTTTGACGGTTAAACCTTTAAGTTTTAACGTTACTGTTAGAAAAATTATTTAAACCAACGTTTAATTTTGTCGCGTCGTAAACTTATTAAGAACAAAGCGATGATGGCATAAATTCCCGGCTCAATAATATCTGACTTTACTGACCATAAAAAATGCAGTGCTATTAACAAAGTCGCACCATACACTCCATTATGTAATCGCTGCCAGTTTTTCCCCATTTTACGCTTCAAGGTATTAACAGAAGTTAGTGCTAATGAAAAAAGTATCAGCAACGCTACCATACCAACGGTAATGTAAGGTCTTTCAGTAATTTCATCTACAAACAAAGCAAAATCAAATTGAACTTCAAATGCTAGAAAACTTAGTAAATGACACATGGCATAGGTAAAACTATATAAGCCAAGTAATCGTCTGGTTTGTAATAAGTAACCTTGGCGATATTTTTTAGCTAATGGCGTTAAAACTAAAGAAATCAGTAAGATGTTAAACGCGCCAATACCCGTAAAGTGAATAACCTCTTTAACCGGATCTGCACCTAGTTGGTCACTAAATGCTAAAACATAAAGTGCCAACAACGGCAAAAACGATAATAGGTGAATAGCGATTTTAAGTAACAAAACTCTGTTATTTAAAAATACTTGTTTAAAAGTAATATTATTCACCGCTGTTGCACTCATTAGTAATACTTCCTCAAGTCCATATTTTTATACATATCTGCAACTTCTTCACCGTAGCCATTAAACGGTAATGTCGCAATACGATTACGGGCAAGTAAGCCACCCGATGTTAAGCGTCTTTCGCTTGCTTGGCTCCAACGAGGGTGATCAACGTCAGGGTTAACATTGGCATAAAATCCATATTCACGAGCAGCTAATATATTCCATGTTGTTGGTGGCTTGCGCTCTACAAGCTTAATACCAACAATCGATTTAATACTCTTAAAACCATATTTCCAAGGCACAACTAACCGAATAGGAGCGCCATTTTGTGCTGGTAAAGTTTTACCGTACAGCCCAACGCTCATTAAGGTTAATGGGTTCATTGCTTCATCAATACGCAAACCTTCAACATAAGGATATTTGACCCCACCACCAATACGGCGACTTTTTTGTCCCGGCATTTGGTCAGGATCGTATAAGGTTTCAAAGGCAACATATTTTGCTCTAGAATTCGGCGCCGCTCTTTTAATAAGCTCAGCTAAAGGAAAGCCAATCCAAGGGATCACCATTGACCAAGCTTCAACACAGCGTAAACGATAAATACGCTCTTCAAGCGGGAAACTCTTAAATAGATCGTCATAACCTAAGGTATAAGGTTTATCGACCTCACCTGAAATTTTTAATTGCCAAGGATCAACTTTAAATGCTTGCGCATTCTCTAACGGATCACCTTTACCAGTGCCAAATTCATAAAAATTATTATGAGAGGTAACTTTCGCTTCAGGGGTAAGTATTTCGCTAGATTCACTGGCCTGTTGAAATTTTAATGCTTGCTGTTGAAACTGAACATCTTTTTTACTACTGAAAAAATCTAAAGCGCCAGCATTTGCCGTTGCTGATTGAGCTAACAAACTGCCCGCGCCAAGGTAACCAAGCTGTTTTAAAACATCACGTCGGGAATGATAAACGCTTTCGTCTGTCACTTGTTGTTCAGATAATTGAGAACTTTTTTTTGTTTTAATTAACATCTTTACCTCTAATTGGCCTAAATACCTACCGATAAATAGACCACAGAAGCGCTAAAAAAATTCTCAGCTAATCACAACAAATTTAGTAACTATTGAATTTAACGAGAGAATTTCGCTAAATAATTGATAATATCGCCTGATTCATACATCCAAGTAACTGACTGATCTTCATTGGTAATTTTAAGACAAGGCACAGTTCTTTTACCACCTTCACGGATCAATTCTTCACGGTAGCTTTCTTGTTGATTTATATTGCGTAATTCAACATTTAAACCCAATCGTTTCATCGCACGTCGTGTTTTCACACAAAATGGACACGCTGATAACTGGTATAAACTTAAATGTGAAGTACTGGCATCGACTGCTTTTTGAACTTCTACACTACGTTTTGGTGAACGTGGTGAAAAAACAAAATTCAATAACAATATTAAACGACCTATAGGCCAACGAATTAAAAACATAAAATCTTTTGCTCACTTGTTTGTAAATAAAAAGGGATTATAAATTATGTGGTTACCACATTAAATCATCTGGAATTTGAAACTCTGCGTATGGATCGTCACCATCACTATCAGTTGTTTCTACCTTAGTGTTTTGCACTAAAATAACGTCTTTATCTAAGCGAGCAACTTTTTCAGCCGTTTCTGCCGTAACAATATAAGTTTTATCATCAACACCACATAAAGCTAATTGACCATTAACGAGTGCTTTGTGAGTAACATTATCAATAAATAATTTTTTAATTTTACTGTTAAAAGTGTAGTTATATTCTGCTTCACCTTTCACATTGCTGATTTGATGATGCTGTAAAATTTGACGAACTCTCAACTGCTGCTCTTTCGCTGCTAATGCTGCTTTTTTCTCGTCATTTAACGCGGTATCTCGAGCAAGCTTTTCTTGCTTGGCTACTTCAAGCTCTTTTTTAACTTGCTCTTGCAAACTAGCATCTACTGCCACACCACTACGTTTTTGCTTATTGGTTTTACGCTTATCACTATTAGCTTGTCGTGCTTTTTGCTTGGTGGTTAAACCAGCTTTTAGCAATTGGTCTTGTAATGAGGCCATCAATTTTCTCTCAATATCAATAATGGCGCTATTTTATCAGGTCATTTACAAATTTACAGCACTCATCGTCCCTTCACGTTCATTCAGAAAGTAAAAAGCAGCATAAACTGCTGCTTTTTAACGACAAACCGAACCTACCAGAACCTATTTACTAAACAATGCCATATTGTTTTAGTGGTAATTCTCGGTAGCGCTTACCTGTTGCATTAAAAATGGCATTACAAATTGCCGGTGCTATTGGCGGCACGCCAGGCTCACCAACGCCACCAGGAGCAGCATCACTGGCAATTATTTCTACATGCGTTGTTGGTGCATCTGAGTAGCGTGCTATTTCATAGCCATCAAAGTTACTTTGCTGAATAACACCATCTTTTGCCGTTAGTTCGCTGAAAAAGGTCAACGATAAGCCAAAAATAGCTGCCCCTTCCATTTGAGAACGAATTCTTTCTGGGTTTACCGCTAAGCCACAATCAACGGCCATCCAAACATCATGCACTTTTATTTTTCCATCACTGTTTTCAGAAACTTCAACAACACAGGCGACATAACTTACGAAACTACGATGCATAGCAATACCAAGCCCGTGACCCTTAGGTAACTTTCGTCCCCACTTTGCCATATCACTGGCTTTTTCAATCACTGCTTTCATACGGGCAGTTTCAACAGGAAACTTCTCTAGGGTTTCGCCATAGTTACCGTATTTAGCATTTTCGGTTGAGAAATCAATTTTTCTGTCTTTACCAATTAGTGCTAATAAATGCGCTTTACTGTCTTGCTGCTTCGCATTGGCAAGTTCATCAGCAAATGAACAAACAGCAAAGGCATGATTGATATTCGTTACTGAGCGCATCCAGCCAATACGCGTATGTGCAGGAGCTTTACCAACAGCACAACTAATATTGGCAATATCATACGGCATATCGATTAACCCCAAATCGGCTTCTGAGCTGATTAAGTCAGCACCTTTGCTAAACGTCGCGCCAATCGGCGGCTCAGCAGCATGATGTTGCCACGCACTAACTTGACCATTTTCATCAATACCTGCCGCGAGTTTTTGATAGCTTACCGCATGGTAATAGCCATTTTGAATTTCGTCTTCGCGTGTCCACACAAGTTTAATTGGGACATTTAACTGTTTTGACAATATTGCCGCTTCAACAACAAAATCTGGCTTAGATTTACGGCCAAAACCACCACCTAATAAAGTAACATTAATATTAATATTTTCCGCAGCAACACCCGTAATTTGGGCAACAGTACCTTGCGCGGATTGTGGTGTTTGCGTACACGCCCAAATATCGAAAATCCCATCATGATAATGCGCGGTTGCCGCTGGTGGCTCCATCGGCACATGAATCAATTCAGGCACATAGTAAGATGCTTTCAACACTTGCTTGGCATCTGATAATGCTTTTGCTACATCGCCTTTACTGCGTAATACTTTCGCTGGATTATCACAACTTTTTGCTAATGCTTCTTTATAGCTATCGCTGTTATAAACTTGATGCCCACTTTCATGCCACTGAACATCTAACGCTTCACGACCTTTAATGGCAGCCCATGTATTGGTTGCAATGACAGCAACACCACCTAAAGGTTTAAATACCGCAGGCTCTTCAAGGTCAGCTAGTTGCACAACATCAACAACGCCGTTAATGGCTTTTGCAGCATCAGCATTAAATGATTTTACTTTTGCGGCCAATACCGGCGGGCGGGCAATTACCGCGTACTGCATATTGTCTAATTCAACATCAAAACCAAAAGTTGTTGCGCCAGTGGCAATTTTTTCACCGTCAACCAAGGCAACATCTGATTTACCAATAAATTTAAAGTCTTGCTTGGCTTTTAGTATTAACGCTGAAGTTTCGGGTAACACCATTTTACTTGCCGCTGGTACTAAGCTACCAAATGATAATTGTCGGCCAGATTTTTCATGAATAATAAAGTTGTTATCTGCTTTGGTTTCACTTATATCCACTTGCCATTGCTTAGCGGCAGCTTGTTGCAACATCATACGTGCTGAAGCACCAGCTTCTCTAAGCGGTTGATAAAAACGTCTTACAGAACGCGAGCCATCGGTATTTTGGCTACCGTACTTTTTATCGCCTAAGCCTTGAATAATATCTATTTTTTCCCAATCTGCACCTAATTCATCAGCAACAATCATCGGGATACTGGTGCGAATGCCTTGGCCCATTTCTGAGCGATGCACAACAATGCTAACGATATTGTCAGTACCAATTTGCACATAAACATTCGGCGCAAACTTATCAGTAGCAAGAGATCCCGCTAACGCTTTAGGAATCGTTAACATTGAAGGCAGTTGCACACCTAAAACTAAAGCGGTAGAGCTAATACCAAGTTTTTTTAAAAAGCCACGACGGCTAACATTTTCAATTTGTTTCATGCTTAGCTCCCCTTCACTTCGGTTGCTAAATCTGCAGCTAGGTGAATAGCTTTCTTAATACGCTGATATGTACCACAACGACAAATATTGCCACTCATGGCTAAATCAATATCTTGATCATTTGGCTTAGCATTGCGATCGAGTAATGCAACGGCCGACATTATTTGTCCGGATTGGCAATAACCACATTGCGGCACATTTAAACTTTGCCATGCTTGCTGAACCGGATGGTCTCCTTGCTCAGATAAACCTTCAATGGTGGTAATTTTCTGCTCAGCGATTGCCGACACAGGTGTTATACAAGAACGAATTGGCTGACCATCAACATGCACGGTACATGCACCGCATAAGCCCTTACCACAGCCATATTTAGTGCCGCTATATTTTAAAACGTCTCTTAATGCCCATAGTAATGGCATTTCACCATCATCATTAAATTGATGGGCTTTACCATTAACGGTTAAAGTGATCATGCTTTCGCTTCCTTCTTGGTTTAACCATATAGATAGAATGAATTTCATCGTTTATCTATATCGTATTAACTTATTATTTTATGATTTATTATTTTATGATTAATTGTTGAGCGTTTTATTCATCGTTATTAATTGCTCAGGCGTATCTACGTCAATAAAGGCATTTGCTAAAGGTACTTTTAACAAGGCGTTTTGGTATTTATGTAATAGTGGCTTTGCGCCTTGCTCGCCTGTTAATTGAGTTAACTCGGCAAAGTATTTTTGTGGAAATATAACAGGTGGGCCAATTTTACTTGTTAATTCGGCACTGGCTTTGTCTTGCGCAACAATAATCATATCTTGATTACCTTGCCAAGAATGACGATGACGAATAAGTTCTGCTGCAGTTAATTGCCATTGGTCAACTAACACTACCATCACCGCTTTAATATCCGTTGATAATGCTTTAACGCCAGCAGCAATTGACGAAGCCATTCCACCTGCCCAATCGCTATTAATAATAGTCGTGATTGGTAAATGGTCAATACAAGGTAACACCTGCTCAGCCTGAAAACCTAAAACACAGTAAACATTGCTCGACGCTTTTAAAGCCAACTCCAATTGCACTTCCACTAAGCTCTTATCATTAACAGCGAGCAACTGCTTCATTTGCCCTAATCGTGACGACTGACCAGCAGCAAGAACAATAATGGCAAAATTGTCTGATGTATTCATATTTCTAATAACGCCATTTAATGACTTCTTATAATTAATATTTTCATTCAGCTGTAAGCTACTTTAGTAGAACGCTAATTATATCAATTATCTAGAGATAATTACTCGTTGTCTAAAATATTATTGTTCTCATCAAAAATATCAGGCCCTTGAATTAAATTATTCAGACTCTTAATACCTGTTACTAATCTATCAATATCTTCAAAACCGTTATATAAACCCAATGATACTCGCAAGCTTGCCGCAAGATTCAAACTGTGATGCAAGGGTTCAACACACTGTGTGCCAAAGCGTAGCGCAATTTCGCTATCATCTAAGAAGCCAGCAACATCCTGACAAGAAGCGCCAGCCATAGTAAAGCTGAATATTGAAGGACACTGCACAACATCCGACACGTTGTTGCTATGAAATTCATTATTCGGCCAAAAAATTAACGGGTTAATGTAAGGCAGTTCGCGTAATTGTTGAAATAAATAGGCACTTGTAGCGTCGGTATGTGCGGTAATTTCTGACCACGTAATATCATTTAAATAATCTATCGCTTCTACTAAACCAACAATACCTGCAACATTATGCGAACCCGGCTCAAATTTTAACGGCCCTTGAGTAAATATTGCCTCCTGATAACTAACCGACTGCACAATGCCTGCTCCTAATTGAAACGGCGACATCTGCTCAATATATTTATTTTTACTCACCAAAACACCACAGCCTGTTGCGCCGTATATTTTATGAGAGGAAAACACGTAAAAATCGCAACCTAAATCAGTAAAATTAACCGGCCCGTAACGAACGCCTTGTGCGCCATCAACTAATACAGGAACATTTTTTTGATGTGCAACTTCAGCAATCTTTTTAATTGGATTAATAACGCCTAGTACATTCGATACATGATTAACAGCAATTAACACCGTGTCACTGTCAATAAGCTTAGCTAGTGCGGCAACATCAATAAGTCCTTGCGAAGTGATTGGCGCAATACGTAATGTTGCCCCCACTTGTTTACATAGCGCTTGCCATGGCAACAAGTTCGCATGATGTTCTGCAGCGCCAATAATAATATTACTGTGTTTGGTTAATCTGTTTAGTGCAAAGCTTGTCGCGACCAAGTTAATAGATTCTGTACTACTTGAGGTAAAAACAACGCCTTCATTGGCAGTAGCACCAATAAAGTTAGCAACTTTCTCTCTTGCCTGTTCTACCAACTCAGTAGCATTAGCACTCAATTGATAAACACTTTTATGACTATTAGCATGCGAGAAGCACTGATAATAATAAATCGCTTCCGCAACGTGCTTTGGCGTCAAGCAGGTTGCTGCGCTATCGAAATAGCATAAGTTAGGGTGGGCATTTATCGAAAATATAGGAAAGTCATGTTTCCAAGGACTTATTGTAGACATCAACATTCAACAATTTAAACGAACAATCATTCAAGCTAACAAGGAGAAATTCAAATCGCAACGAGATAAATGTAAATAAAAATTAATGGTTAAGCAGAAACTTAATGTTATTTCTCGATTCAAACTAGCACATTTTTCAGGTACTCTAACTTACCGAAATTGCCAGCTTGCTAACATCAAAATGAAACATTATAAAAATATCTTCGTCGGCATCTTTTTTGTTCTGCTGTTTGTCATCGCGACATTAGCAACATGGGTGTATAGCCAGATCGACAGCGCGTTACCACAATTAGAAGGTAAAAAAACACTGTTTGGATTATCTGCTACAGCAACCGTTGAGCGCGATAAAGCAGGCATAGTTACCATCAAAGCAAAAAATCGTTTAGATGTTGCCGTTGCTACAGGCTTTGTTCACGCGCAAGAACGCTTTTTTCAAATGGATTTATTACGTCGAAACTCAGCTGGCGAACTGGCGAGTTTATTTGGTGAAGCAGCAATAGACTATGACAGTGACATTCGCCGCCATCGTTTTCGTGAACGCGCCACAACCATTGTTAAGCAATTACCTAAAGCCGACTCAGACATACTTAAAGCTTATACTCGCGGTGTTAATCAAGGTTTAAAATACCTTAAGGCGCCACCTTTCGAATACTTACTACTTCAGCATGAACCTGTTGAATGGCAAGAAGAAGACACAATTTTATCCGTGTTAAGTATGTACATCGATTTACAATATCAAGACGGTAAACGCGAACGCACCTTAGGATTATTACAATCTACGCTTAGCGCTGAAGTTTATGACTTCCTTAACCCTAAAGGTAGTCGTTGGGACGCCGCAATTGATGGTAGCCAATATCCAGCATCACCATTACCTAAAGCGCCATGGCCGTCAGCTTCTAGCGAAGAATTAACCACGTTAATGCAAGACAATACTGTTCAAACCGCTTTAAACACATTAATTCCAGACATCCTAAGTCGAGAAAAATCACCACAAAGTGAAGAATTTCCTGGCTCAAATAACTGGGCAGTTGGCGGTAACATAAGTGCCACAGGTAGCGCTATTGTCGCCAACGATATGCACTTAGGCATTCGTGTACCAAACACTTGGTTTAGAGCTTCTTTTGAATATCAAAGTAAGCATAAAAAGCCAGTTAAAATCACAGGGGCAACATTACCTGGCACACCAAATATTATTATTGGCAGCAATGGCCACATTGCTTGGGGCTTCACCAATAGTTATGGCGATTGGAGCGATGTTATTGTTTTAGAAACTAACGCCGACAATAGCCAATACTTGACGCCTGAAGGTTATCAACCATTCCTAAAACGCAAACAAATGATCGCCGTTAAAGGCCAAGAAGCTGTTGATATTACCGTAACAGATACTATTTGGGGGCCTGTTATTGGTAAAAATGCACAAGGCCAATTACTTGCCTACCGTTGGGTTGCGCATGACACCACTGCGGTTAACATGGTAATTACCGAATTAGAAACGGCTACCAATGTTGAACAAGCATTTGCCATTGCCGCACGTGCCGGTATGCCAGCTCAAAACTTAATGGTGGGCGATAACCAAGGTAATATCGGCTGGACTATCATGGGGCCAATACCGCAACGTAGTAAAGCCTTTGGCGAAGTTCCAACCTCTTGGGCTAATGGCGAACATCAATGGCAAGGACTATTACCTGCAGCTGACTACCCTAAAGTAATGAATCCTGATGATTCTCGTTTATGGACAGCAAACTCACGCGTTATTGGCGACGACATGCTAGCTAAAGTTGGCAACGGTGGTTATGCCTTAGGTGCTCGTTCTTTACAAATAAAACAAAATCTTAACGCTAAAAATAGCTTCGATGAACAAGCATTACTCGATATTGCTTTAGACGATAAAGCTAAGTTCCTGCTGCGCTGGCAAGAATTTCTATTATCGAAAGTATTAACCACTGAAATGCTAGCAAAACATAGTGACTGGCAAGAAGTGAAAACAATTATCAGCACTGATGACTTAGCCGCAACTAAAGATTCAGTCGCCTATCGTCTAGTGAGAAATTTCCGTTTAAACGTCAGAGACCAAGTGTTCGATATTTTTAATGAAAACATGACCAAACTTGACGAAGACTTTAGCTTTCACGCCATACGTCATCAACTAGAAATACCATTATGGCAATTGGTGAATCAACAACCTGAAAATTTCTTATGGCGTAGTCATAGCAGTTGGACAGCGCTTTTTGAAGAAACCTTAGAAAAAACGCTAGCTGAAATGACCGAAAAATCATCACTAGCCAATGCCACTTGGGGCAAGCAAAATATTAGTAAAATTCAGCATCCTTTAAGTCGAGCAGTGCCACTTATCGGTCGATGGTTAGATATGCCTGAAGTTGAATTAGCAGGCGACAGCTACATGCCAAGAGTTCAAGGGAAATCATTTGGTGCCTCTGAACGTATGGTGGTTTCACCTGGCCATGAAGAGCGTGGCATTTTCCATATGCCGACTAGCCAATCAGGGCATCCTTGGAGCCCATATTATGGTGTTGGTCACGAAAATTGGGTTAAAGGCGAAGCATCTAGCTTCTTACCGGGTCCAGTTGCTTATACCTTAACTTTACTTAGCTATTAGATTTAACACAGGATTTATTATGACTACCCTAATTATTTGTTTATTTATCGCCGCCCTTTTACCTTTCATCGCGAAAGTACCTGTGGCAATTGCTATGCACAAGCTCAACGGTTACAACAATAACCATCCACGCGCACAGCAAGCAGAACTAACAGGTTTTGGCGCTAGAGCACTAGCTGCACATCAAAACGCTTTTGAATCACTAGCGGTTTTTGCGCCAGCAATTTTACTTGCCATTGCAACAAATAATACAGGCTCAATGATCGAACAACTTGCCATTACTCATGTTATTGCCCGCGTGCTTTATAACATCGCTTACTTAATCAATATTGGCACCATTCGTTCAATAATTTGGGCGGTAGGCATAGTGAGTTCATTTACTATCATCTACCAATGTATCTAGCTTAAAGTAGCTCGATTTACCGTAAATTAGCTTAACTGCCCTCTTATAGTGACTTTTATTGTATCAACAGCCAAATAGGCATAAAGAAACGGTTGAAGTATTGCCAGAGGGTAGATAAAGTAAAGCTATGCAAACGACAAAACCTACTTCTTTCTTTAACGTGTTTTTTCTCTCAGTACTCTGAGCGCGTTTTAGGTTTTGGCATTTAATAAAAACCTCCAAGCGGAGGTTTTTTAGTTTTAGCGTGTTTAGTAAAAATAACGAATAAATAAAATAACTAATAACTCAGTTAAAACGTGAATATTGCAGTGACTCAACTCATAACAACGATAGTAGGAAAACGCGGTGAACGAAGCATTAGATCTAAATAAAATACGTGAAAAAATTACCCAGCTCGATCAGCAGTTACTTACCTTATTTGCTGAGCGCCGCGCATTAACTCTCAACGTTGCTAAAAGTAAGGCACATCAAATTCGCCCTGTACGTGACCAACAACGTGAGCAAGAACTGCTTATACGTTTAATCACCAATGGCAAAAAGCTCGGGCTTGACGCGCATTACGTTACCAGTGTTTTTCAAACCATTATTGAAGACTCAGTATTAAATCAGCAAGCCTATTTGCAAACGCTTGCTAACCCAAATATTCAAGAGCCTACCGTAAGCGTGGCTTTTCTGGGTGATAAAGGCTCGTATAGTTATTTAGCCAGCCACCGTTATTTTTCTCGCCGTGCTGAAAAAATTATTGAAAGCGGTTGTCAAAGTTTTGCTGAAATAATGCAACAAGTTGAATCAGGCAGCGTTGATTACGGCATGTTACCGATTGAAAATACTAGCTCAGGCAGCATTAATGAAGTGTACGATGTACTGCAGCACACCAACTTGTCGATTGTTGGTGAAATCACCCAGCCAATTGAGCATTGTTTACTTACCGCGGTAAATACTCAGCTAAGTAAAATTAAAACTATTTACGCTCATGGTCAGCCCTTTGCACAATGTAGTAACTTTCTTGATAAGCAAAGCGATATACGTATTGAATACTGTGAAAGCACTGCCGATGCCATGGCACAAGCTTATGAATTACAAGACGACAGTGTTGCCGTTATAGGTAGTGAAGAAGGTGGCAACTTATATCAATTACATGCCCTAGAAAAGTCAATTGCCAATCAAAGTGAAAACCATAGCCGCTTTATTTTAGTAGCACGTAAACCCGTTGAAGTAGCAGAACAAATTCCAGCAAAAACAACGCTCGTTATTGCCACTGGGCAAAAACCAGGTGCATTGGTTGAGTGTTTACTGGTATTAAAGAATAAAGGCATTAACATGTGCAAACTTGAATCAAGACCCATTCAAGGTCGCCCATGGGAAGAAATGTTCTATATCGACGTAGAAGCAAACTTGAAGAATTTAGCGCTGCAAGAAGCTATTAGCCAAATTACCGAGCAAACCAATTTTATTAAAGTACTAGGTTGCTACCCTATTGAGCATATTAGCCCGACTAATGTGCCAAGTAGTGCGCTAGTATAGTCATCAACCACTACAAATAATTCGTCACTCTTTCAAATAAGAGTGACGAAGCACCAAACTCAGCATTTTTATTATTCCCACCTTGCCACCAAAGCGGCTATTTAACATAATAATTAAATTCGTTTTCTTCCAATCTATTTGTTTGCATTTTATCTAGCTTCTATTTTCTACTTTCTCTTTCTAATGTATTGCGCTATGTATCAGCTTACGTAGAGTGAGCATAATCACTCTTACGTATCAATCAGTCAGTTAGTTTCATTAAGGGCATAAAATTGAAAAACTTTAACTATGTCGTTAGTGTGTTACGTATGCTATTAATGGAGCTAAGCAATCGGCTGCTTTAAAATTGTAAATTAATTTATGTATACCCGTCAGGGAATTAACAAAATCACCTACCCTAATTTCTTGAGCGTTAATTTAAGCCCTTTCAGCCCGCCTCCCTAATCAGCTTGCGGCTTCGTTTGAGGTAGTTCAAATGATATGATTTATTTAACACAATACATTTGGTATAATGTATACAATAACGTATAATTTATTTAATGTGATTTTTAAACAAAAGGTAAGATGATGGAAACAACTAGTAACGACTGGCGATATACGGTTATGCCAGCCGTGTTTACATGGCTTAAAGAGTCAGAGTCCGGCGCTGTTGAAATTGATTTTGATGCAACACAAAAATACGCTGCAGACATTTTAAAAGTTCAAGGGAAAGGCGGAAGCCGAATGGGTGGACTTGTCGGCTCAGGTACGCTCGGTGAGAATAGTTACCTAAGCTCTGAACAGCGTCTTTCTTTACTTAAATCTCTTTCTGAAGTTGCTAAAGAATACAATGTTCCATTGATCAGCGGAGCGGCAGCAGAAACGAAAGAAGAGCTTGCTAACATCGTTAAAGAACTAGCAACGGTTGGTGTAGACACAGTAATGGTGATGCCACCAAAAACTAAAGTAGCGCCTTCTGATGAAGAAATGTATGCATACTATGCACTTTCTGCAACAGCTGCAAAAGAGGCAGGCGTAACAATTATGCCTTATAACAACCCTGATGCAGCCGGGTATCATGCTCTTTCAACAGACATTCTGAGAAAACTTGCTGCTCTACCTGAAGTAACGGCACTTAAAATATCGACTACAGATGTTTCAACTATTGAAACGCTGATGTTAGAGAACAAAGATTTAAAAATCTTAGCAGGTGTTGACACGGTAACCGTACATGCTGGACTTGCAGGGGCATGCGGCGGAATTACGGGTGTAGGTTGCATATTCCCTAAAGCGAGTGTTTCGATGCAGGAGTATGTTAATAATGGTAATTGGGCTGAGGCAAACAAAATTTCTCAGGCGATGAACTCTATATCGTACTTAGATGCTCAACCGCTACTGATGGAATATCTTAAGTATGCATTTGGCATTCATCATAATGATGCAGATGGAGGACTTCGTACCCTTGGTAAGAAGTTAACTCAAGAGCAAATTGATGATGTTCGTACAAGATACTCTCTAGCAAAAGAAAGACTTGAAGCTCTGGATTTAATAGACTAATCCTGTCAAATATTCAAAAAGAAAAAGCTCCATTTTTACGGGGCTTTTTTTGTCCTTTCGGTTTTTATATTTTTAACACTCCAAAACTACTTAGCCATTTATATGCTTCACCTATATTTTCACAAAAATTTGTTTCGACATTAGTTAAAACAGAATGGCTATCTTCCATCAACATTTTTTGGATAGACATGCTACAAATCACAGCTTCATATTTTTGGTTGTTACTATTACCCCATTGATTTAACTTATCAATTTCATCCCACATCTCTGGTGTAGATAATTCCCATTGGGTCATATCAACTAAGCACCCCCATGGCTTATCATTTATTGTTTGTACAAGCTCTTTGTACTCTTTACAAAGCCTTAAAACCGTTTCAATATTCCAAGAATCAAAACATTTAATAATTAATGTTTGATCAACTATTTTCATATCAAATGAACCATGTTCTTGCACATAAACTCCAGAAAAATATAACGCCCTGTTAACAGGCAAAAAATAGTTGGTTAAAATTAGCGACGATGGAGCAAAAGCAACTGTTTTTTGTCCTTTTTTAACAGCTTGTTATGCGTAACTTAGTCACACTTATCAAGGTTGTTACCTTTTACCCAATCCTGAACCAAGTCAGTAGTTTTAGACCAATGACTTGACATACCATAAGCTTCAACAAAAACGGGACATGCTCTCTGAGAGCTTACATCAACTATAGTTTGGTAAAACCTATTCCAATTTACATGGGCAACTGAAGCCAATGTAACTAAATTACTATCAGCTTGGCTTTTCTCAATAAACGTATCACTTGTCCCGCCATAAACATCTTGTTTACCATGAGCAAAGCAATTTTTTAATTGGCGTTCAATTATTTCAACTGTTTCGTTAAATGACTTATTAGAGCAAAAACTGCTTTTAGCTTTACCAGCGGTTCTAAGTTCATCTACTGATTTAGGGACAGATGCACACCCTAAAAGAAACATTAATGATATTAAGACAAAACTAGATTTCATTACCAATCCTTGAATTACGCATAACAGCTTATTATGTAGACGCCTCATTAATTCCATCTACTTGATTGTTGAATAAAATAACTCAATATTCTTTAATTTCAAAGTCTTATTGTATTAATACAAGTATCTATTATAGACAGGCCTAGTTATTGCTGAAATGTCTCAGTAACAATCAGACAAAAATAACATGTTAATCTCTTTACTTTCAATCAGTTAAAGAAAGGTCGCACTGATAGATGTGTATTACTGAGAGTTCTCACTAATACACGTGATTCATTTATTAAAAAAATAGAGGGAAGTAGTAATTACTAACGTCAGCTAAGCCCGCAATGTGATCACAACAAAGTATTATTAGCTTGGTTTTTTAGCCGTTTAAGTTTGAATCACTATTATTTGATATGGCACTTCATTACTCTGCAACTATTTCACTACCATTTAACGATGAACATAGTGTATTTCAACGCGTAATAATTTAGAAAAATGAGATGTTCGAGAAAGCGATAGCATATGCGGGCAGGTTCACTGCCCTTTTATAACTAACGATAGGTGATTAGCTCACTTTCTTCTTACGACTTTTATAAACCACAAAAGCAACCGTTAAAAAGGCTAAGAAGAACATACCAAGGGTTGAACTACCTTGCTCGGCTTCAATGTCTTCTGGCGTTAAAATCACTTCCCCAGCGGTTTTCATTTCATAAACTTGATAAAAATCACCATTGGCTTGACGAGCAATTAACTGCACTTCTTTACCAAGTAATGGCTGAGAGGTATTATCGCTACAATAATCAGCGCGGAAATTAACACTTAAATTAAAAGTTAATTCAGATTCTTTTAAAGATAATGCCGCAGCGCCTTTGTACGGACAATGCAGTTTATGGATCACACCGTTAAAGGTTTGCAAGTCAGTCAACTCAGCATATGGCTTAGTTTCCATCGAGCTTTTAACGCCAACAAATAGAAAGAAGCATGCCAGTGCGAGTAATAAAATTTTTGCGTATTTATTCATATAATTTCAAGCCCAATTTGATATAAAAATGCTTTATGTCACAAGTAAAACAAATTTCATCACAAAGCGCCTTATTTCAGATCATGATTATATTAAATTTGGGAAAACTTATGCTTATAGCTTGAGAAGTTAACAATATTAGAATTTAAAAAAATCTGTCGTAAGTAACTGCTAAAAATCGCTTACTCAATACTAGTTGCAATTAATTTAATATCTGAAAATTCTTTTATTGTTCCAACTTTAAGAACTTCAATACCTTGTGTAATAGCATCAATATGTTTATCTAGATTTCCTATAACAACTCTATTAATTGGTTTATCTTTCGACTCACAAGAATTGATTATTTTCACAAACCCTTCAAAAGATAAATCTAGCTCCCACAAGAATTGATACACAGTCATTACGTCAATTAGTTCGCTTTCATGTAAATACTTAGGTAAGTCTTTTTGATGTGCTGCATAAAAATTATAACGACCAACAGTATAATTTATTGGATACGGAAAATGTTCGGCAAACTTTATAAATTCCGCCTTAGTTGCATGCAAACTTCCCACCTGTCGAGATGCACCAACAATATGTTTATTTAAGTCAGCGATAAGACCTGCCTTTACTCGCTTTCCAAAAATATATTGTGAGATTTTCTCTTTGATTATCCAAACAATAACCCCTGCAGGAACAGAAAGTGCAAATTTAAATATCCCAAGTTCTTCCATAATCTATACCAAAATTGACGAGTATATTAATCGGCTCACAATAGCCTATAAACTTAGTACAAATTCAATAAATCGCTATTTTTAAGTTACCACCACACGCTAACACGCAGATGATTTCCTAATAAAAAAACGTGTAAACATTACAGGTTTTATTAATGCCTTCATCTTCAATTGGATAGAGGTTAAATTATCTCAGCGCCTAATCCACCAACGATTTTCGACGTTTAAAACGAAAAACAATCGCACTGAAGGTTAAAATGAATAAACTTGGAATTGCCGCGAACATAATGGCAGGCAGCATAAACTGGGCAATCAGTAAGGTTAAGGTGATAAAACATAGTGTCGGCAACAGTAACCAAAACGTATGTTCACTGGCACACAACTTAAAGCCTTTATGCATAAAAACCAGTAATAATAAACTGACGATACTGGCAGTAATAGCGGTAACTGAACCGGGGTAATAATCAAGAATAAAATCGGTATGAGGGTGAAGTATGCTAGGCACAGGCGCTAAATTACCAATATGAACTAACCAAATTAGTGAGCCAGCAATTAGACAGCCGAAATTAAATGACCATAGTTTTTTATTTACCTCAAACACCGGTATTCTCCAAATTTATTATTATTATTTTCATCCTTTATATCGCAAGTGTGTTTTTTAATCAATATGTATTAATTTTATACACAAACAATCATCATCGATAAGTCATCAGACGTAAAAGATACTCATAAACCACTATTAACTAATGGTTCATCGGCACTTAAAGCATTGAAAAATAATAATTCTAAAGAAGTGTTTTAATGATAAAGCTAAGAGAACGTAGTTTACTATCTAAAACAAGCAAAAGCCCATACAAACTAACGGTTATATGGGCTTTGTAAGCAACTTGACTAGAGTAATTAGGCTTTAGTTGTCGTTACCTTTTCTTGTTGCTGCTCAATTTCATGAGCAATAGCTAAAGGAGAACCTGTGTGTCGGCAAAGCCAATAATAGGCACCTGGCACAACAAATAAGGTAAATATACTGGCAAGAGAAACGCCAGCAAAAATAACCACACCAATCACCATTCTACTTTCAGCACCTGGTCCTATTGCTAACACTAATGGAATTGCACTGGTCACCGTAGTAAACGTTGTCATCACAATAGGTCGTAAACGTTGCGTTGCCGCAGAAATTAACGCTTCTTCAAAGGCAATGCCTTTATCGCGTAATTGGTTAGCAAACTCGACAATTAAAATACCGTTTTTCGCCGCTAGCCCTATCAGCATGACAATACCAATTTGGCTGTAAATATTTAAGCTCATGCCCATTAATTTCAGCCCCGCCAGCGCCCCGACTAATGCCAGTGGTACGGTTAACATAATAACAAACGGGTGAATAAAGCTTTCAAACTGAGCCGATAAAACAAGGTAAGTGATCACCAACGCCAGTACAAAAATAAAGATAAGGGAGTTACCAGATTCTTGTAATAACTGCGATTGCCCTTTGTAAGCCACTTGTGCTTCTTGCGGTAAATGCTCTGCAACGGCATTATTTAAGAAGTTAAGTGCATCGCCTAACGGATAACCTGCCGTTAAGTTAGCGCTAATAGTCACGCTGCGTAAACGGTTAAAACGGTTCAATTGTGAAGAAGTTGCGCTTTCTTCAATGGTTATCAAATTCGATAACGGCACTAGTTCGTTACTTACGTCTGAACGGACGAAAATATTGTCGATATCTTTCGGGTTGGAAAAATCTGATTTCTCACCACGCACCACAACATAATATTCTTCACCACGTTCAACAAAGTTAGTCACACGACGTTGCCCTAACATGGTTTCTAACGTTCTTCCGATATCTCCTACTGATACCCCTAAGTCAAAAGCACGATTATGGTCAATTTTCACTAATAGCTGAGGATAAGTTTCTTTATAGTCACTGTCGATACTATGTAGATTCGGATTTTCCTGCGCCTTAGCAATAATAATATCGCGCCACTTGGCTAGTTCTTCATAGGTATTACCTTGTAAAACAAAAGCAACTGGCGATACTGAGCCGCCGCCACTTAGCCCGCGTCGCATCATGGCAAATGCACGCACATCAGTAACTTTTGATAATTCACCATTCATTTTTTTGATGAAATCAAAGGTGTTGGTTTCACGTTCCCCCCATGCTGGCATGCCGACAATAGCAATGCCGCCAGAGCCACCAAAACCTGGCACTCGTACCAGTACTCGGTCAAGCTCACCACTTTGTTGATGCGCTAATAGTTTCTCTTCAATCTGCTGCATGTTTTTGACATTATTTTCATAACTCGCCCCTTCAGCACCACGCATCATGACAAAGAAATTACCTCGGTCTTCCTTAGGTGTGTACTCTGAAGGTAACTGAGTAAATAAGCTATAAACCGCAATAAAAGCTAAAACAACAACAATAAAGATCATATAGGGTTGGCGAATAGTTGTTTTCAATGACCGCCCGTAAGCCGCTTCCATTTTGCCAAAACCTTTATCTAACATTTGGCCAAATGAAGAACTACGCTTGCGATGTTTCAACATTTTTGAACACATCATTGGCGTTAACGATAACGCGGTGATACTTGAGAACACCACCGCAGCAGCAATCGCGATAGCAAACTCAGTAAATAAACGCCCAACATTACCTGATAAGAATATTAACGGCACAAATACCGCCACCAACACTAAGGTAGTGGCAATTACCGCAAAGGCAACTTCACGCCCGCCTTCATAAGCAGCCATTAAAGGTGTTTGGCCGTTCTCAATTCTCCGGTAAATGTTTTCTAGTACCACAATGGAATCATCAACCACTAAACCAATGGCTAATACTAAGGCGAGTAAGGTCAATAAATTGATAGAAAAGCCAAACCATGACAACACCATCATTGAGCCAATTAAGGCGACAGGTACGGTTACGGCAGGAATAAGCGTGGCGCTAACATTACCCAAGAATAGGAAGATAACTAACACCACCATAATCATAGCGATGCCAAGCGTGTTATATACTTCGTCAATCGAACCTTGAATAAATACTGATGAGTCGTAACTATTGGTAATGGTTGTGCCTAGTGGCAAGCCATCACGTATTGACGTCATTTCTTTTCGTGCGGCTTTTACCACTTCAAGGGTATTGGCTTTTGATTGCTTGATAATACCCAAGCCAACCATATTTTTACCATTACCGCGGAACATGTTTTCTTCGTCTTCCGCCGCCATAGCAACTTTGGCCACATCACCAAGGTATACCAGCGATTTATCATCATTACGCGCTACCACCATAGTGGCAAAGTCATTTTCAGTTAAATAACTACGTTCAACCCGAATAGAAAAGTCTCGGTCAAGTGATTCAACTTTGCCTGCAGGTAGTTCAACATTTTCTGCCCGTAAAACTTGTTCAATATCACTAACGGTAACACCGCGCGCCGCCATAGCTTTGCGGTTTAATAACACCTTCATAGCATAAGTTCTGCCACCACCAACACGCACACGGGCTACGCCGTCAACAACAGAAAATCGGTCAACAATGTAACGTTCTGCATAATCGGTTAGTTGCAAGGTGCTCATAGCATCACTTTGCAGTACAAACCACACAATGGCACTTTCGTCATCATTGGCTTTAAATACTTCTGGTGGATCCGCTTGTTCTGGCAAATTATTTAATGCACGTGAAATACGGTCACGCACATCATTAGTCGCAGCATCAATATCACGGTCGAGTTCAAACTCAATAGAAATATTTGAGCGACCAACACGGCTATTGGAGTTAATCGACTTAACACCTTCAATACCGCTTATTCTATCTTCAAGGACTTGGGTAATTTTACTTTCAACAATTGCTGCTGATGCCCCAGGGTATGAGGTGTTAATGCTAACTACTGGCGGATCAATATCAGGATATTCGCGCAGCGGTAAGGTCATAAACGCGACGATGCCAAAAGTGATCAACAATAAATTGATAACGGTAGCGAATACCGGACGTTTTACTGAGATATCAGATAAAATCACGCGTTATTCTCCAAAACATTAACCGACGTGCCATCACGCAGTTTTAATGCTCCTTCAATCACTACTTTTGCACCGACCTTGATGCCATCAAGTACTTCAACAAAACCATGATATCGACGACCAATGTGCAGTTGCTTCTTCACGGCTTTACCGTCTTCAACCACAAAAACAAAATGTTTATCTTCAATTGGAATCACGGCACTTTCTGGTACTTGCAACAACTGTTCTACATTACGAATAATTTCAATATTCAGTAACATGCCGGCACGTAATTTAGTGTCATTGTTTGGAATTTCAGCGCGTACTTTTAAGGTACGAGTTACGCTATCAATACGAGAATCGATTGACGTTACTTTGCCAACAAATATCTGATCTTTATAAGCGATGTTAGTTGCTTCTATCAACTGACCAACGGCTACCGTAGTCAAGTAACGCTCTGGCACAGAAAAGTCGACTTTAATTACGCTTAAATCATCTAGGCTAGTAATGATGTCGCCAACATCAATCAATGCGCCTAAGCTAATTTCACGAAAACCTAATACGCCAGAAAAAGGCGCTTTAATGGTTAGGTCATTAAGTTTTATTTTCGCGCTCAATAGTTGAGCTGAAATGGCTTTGGTTTTAGCTTCTTGTTGGTCAACAATTGATTTAGAAGTAGCTTTTTTAGTAAAAAGGTCTTGAAAACGATTAAGCTGTGCAACCGATTCAGCCAAATTAGCTTCATATTCTTTAACTTTTGCTGCTTCTTCTCGGCTATTTAAGCGTACTAAAATTTCGCCTTTTTTAACCGTGTCGCCATCTTGAAAGGAAACTTCATCAACCAAATCAGAATATTTGCTGGTGATAAAAACCTGCTCGTTGGCTCTTGATGTACCAACTGCTTCAACAGAGTCTTTAAATGTTGCTTGAGCAATTTGCACTGTTTTTACTGAAACAACACGTTGATGTTTTTCTTTAACGGTTGCTGACTTTGGCCACTGTAAATAAACAACCAGTGCTACCAGTACACTTACAAGTAATAATAACGGTAAACGGCGACTTATAGCTGAAGACATAAATAAAAAACTCTCTAAATTTGCGAAAAATTTCAATGCTATTACTATAACGTAGATACTGTAAATGCTCGATACAGCTTAGCTTGAGATTTAAGGCTTTGGTCGCAAAATAGAAAATTAAATAACTTTGTGATTATTAAGATATAATTTATATATATACCCAAACCAGATGAGAAATATCTAATTATTAGGTATGCATCATTTTTTACATTTTAAGGATTAAACTCGTGAAAATTATTGCCTCAATTATCGTTGTATTGTTACTACTTAGTGGTGGTGCCCTTTGGTTTCTAGCTGGCGGCTCACTAAATGATTATATTAAAAGCCAAATTGAAACAGTTGGAACACAGGTTACTGAACAAGCCGTTACCGTAAAAACTGTTGATATTAAACTCACTAGCGGTGCTGGTAGTATTTTAGGTATTAACCTAGCCAACCCTAAAACTTACAAGCAACCAAATGCATTTTCTTTAGGTGAAGTTACACTAGACATTAACCTTGAGAGCTTAACGTCTTCACCTATTATTATTGACGCTATTGTTATTAAATCACCGGAAGCATTTGTAGAGATGACACAAACTGGTGGTTCAAATATCCAAGACATTTTAGACGCCATAGAGCGTAATACTCCTAAAGGTGACGCGCAAACTGCCGATAAAACACCAGGTAATACAGCTGATGAGCCAAAAGTTAAAGTAAGCAAAATTGTATTAGCGGGTACTGCTTTGTCGGTAGACTTAACTGCTTTTGGCAATAAAGAGCACACAGCAACATTACCTGATATTACCTTGAATAATGTTGGTGGCGACGAAGGTTTACCAGCAAGCCAACTAGGTAGTGAAATTGTTAAGCAAGCGCTTTCTAAAATATGGAAACAAGCAAAAGAGACTCAAAAGAAAAAACTAGTCGACGGTGCTAAAGATAAGCTAAAAGAAAAGTTAGAAGATAAAGCTAAAAAGAAACTAACTGATCTGTTTGGTTAATTCTAAATACACAATATAGAAACCTCTACGTAGCCTTTAAAATTTCTACGTAGAGAATATAAAAATAATAAACTAAAGAGACATGTTGTAATGAAATTAGCAACTTTTTTAAAACCTTCAGCGGTTATTTGTGGCTTAATGTTAACTGGCACCGTGTCAGCAAATCAGTTTGAAGTCAGTGTGTTGGGCGGTCAAATGTTTAGTTCAGATCTAGTAGCATCTGACAGTACTGACATTAGTGTGGATTCTGGAACCAATATCGCCATTGGTATAGCATGGCAAGAAAATCTTAATGGCCAAGGTCAAATATTACTTAACCGTGTTAGCCATGATTTTACCGGTGAAAACGCTGAAAAAGATTCTCTCGATATCATTTACGCGCACTTTAATGGTGTCGCCATGTTTCGCCAGCAAAACTACGTGACAACTCTAAGCTTAGGCTTAGGTGGTGCATATTTTGACGCAGAACGAGGCAGTGAAGAGCTATACCCATCAGCGAGTCTTGCTTTTGGTACACGTTATGAGTTTTCAGACAATATGGCACTAGTAACTGAGTTGCGCGCCTACGCAACGTTAGTTGACGAAGATGATGCTATGTTCTGTAGCCAAGATATTTGTAGCGCTAACTTTGATGATTCGCTTTGGATTGATAGTTCAATATCAGTTGGTGTCGCAATAAAATTCTAGTATAAAAGTATAACCATGCCTTCCAGCATTAGTTCAGGGCAATCTTGGAAGGTATTACTTCGCCCATTTCATTAGTCGAGGAAAGCTATGGCTTCATCCATTCAGCAACTTATTAGCATTACTGACACTCAAGGTAATTATAGTTATATAAATTCCGCATACGCCGACGCATTGGGTATTGAGCAAGCAAGTTGCAATAGCAAAAATCAGCAGCATTTCTTCCATCAAGATATGCCGAAAAGCATCATTAACGAGATTAATAATACTTTGGAAAAAGGCTTTTCTTGGCAAGGACTTATTCGTTTCAAAAACAGTAATAATCAAGACATCTGGTTAGATGCTTTTATTACACCACAATATCAAGACGGCAAAGTCACCGGTTATCAATCAATAGCAACACTTGCAAAGCCAGAGTTAATCGAACGAGCAAACAACATTTATCATGCAATTAGTCATAACAAAGCTTGGACAAATTTAGAAATTTCAAAAAATCATAAATTTACTTTCTTGCTGCTCATTAGTGCTGTGGCACAGTATTTTATATTTACCAACTTTGGCCTTTATCATTCTATTTTTGCCGCGTTATGTGCAGCTACGCCAATCGCGGTATTTTGGCAAGATATTATTCCGACCGCCATGCGCGCACAACGTATGCAGTCAATGTTCGACTCACCTTCTCGTAAAGTTTATTTTGGCAGTGGTACCGCCAGTATTTTTGACTTTAACTTCGCGATGCTAAAAGCAAAATTACGCGCAATTATCGAAAGAACATTGGACACAGCGAAACCGATTAGCGCGGTAATGACAAATGTAAGTGACGGTATAAGCAGCACCCGCGAAAACTTAACTAGCCAGCAAAGCGCAATAGAACAACTTAGTCATGCCATGCGTGAAATGCAAACAACTACTACTGAAATTTCAGCCAATGTAGCGACCGCCGCAGGTGATTTAGATGAAACCTTTTCACAATGTGAACAAGCTCAACAAGGTATTTTTTCAACCACTGATAAAATTAAATCACTCGCTAATGATATTGATGAAGCTTCTTCATCTGCCGATAGTCTGACGCAATCTGCTAACAACGTCAGTGGCTTAATGGAAGAAATACAATCAATTGCCGACCAAACAAATTTATTAGCGTTAAATGCTGCCATTGAAGCTGCTCGCGCCGGTGAACATGGTCGAGGCTTTGCCGTTGTTGCTGATGAAGTGCGTAACTTATCTTCCAGAACTCAAGATTCTGCGAAAAAAATCCATCAACGTTTATCTGTGATGTTAGAAACCATAGACCAATGGGTTGCGGTAATGCTGAAAAACAAAGACGAAGCGCAACTATGTGTTGAAATTGCTGAAAGTTCTAATCAGAAAATTGCTGATGTTGTTGACCGCGTTCACAAGGTGACAGATGTCGCTAATCAAATAGCAACGGCTACTGAGCAGCAAAGCGTAACATCAGCGACTATCAATGAGCATGTAGAAGATGTGCATCAAGCCATTGAGCGTACGTGGGCACAAACTGACATAGTTACTGAAGAAATGACCATATTGTCAGCGAGTGTGAACGACATTACTAATGTTGCCAGTACCTTTGTACCGCCAAAAAGGTAGTTAGCGTAAAGCAATAACCGACATGAGCTTTTGATCTTTTAATCATCATGCATACTTTAAAAGATCAAAGGCTAATAACACCACCTTCTGAGTTCAGCTTAGAAGTTAAACATCCCAATTCCCTCACTAAAGTCATTCGCAATTCCTCCACACTTGTGTCGCGCACTTATTAACATTTTTAACCCAATTAACGCATAAAAATAGCATAAGTAACGTTATTAAGCTGTAAATGGCTAAATTAGCTATGTTAATAGCGCCTTGATTGATTAAAATCACTTTCAATAGAAAAACACACAAACACTACATATTGTGCCTGCACTTGATTTAGATCGCAATATGTATGAAATACACTTGTAGGAAATCTAATTTTTTATATCATAATTGTTCTTTCGAACAACGATTATATAAAACCGCTATGACTGAGCTAGAAATAAAATCAAAAAATGCTTCTGTAAAAAGTGTCTCTGAGCCGCTTAACCATGACTTACCTTTACAACCTGCTTCGCACGATATTTGGGATAAAAAATACCGACTTAAAGATAGACACGGTAATAACCAAGAAGCCACGGTAAGTGATACTTTCACTCGCATTGCGAAAGCATTGACGGCAATTGAAAGTAAGGATCATAAAAAATGGCAAGAAAAATTTATTTGGGCCATGGAATCTGGTGCTTATCCTGCGGGACGCATTATTTCAAATGCGGGTGCTGAGAAGTTTAAACCGGCAACTTCAACCATTAACTGTACCGTATCAGGCACCATCGAAGATTCAATGACGGGTATTTTAAGCCGTGTACATCAAGCGGGGTTAACCTTGAAAGCAGGCTGTGGAATTGGCTATGAATTTTCAACATTACGACCAAGTGGTGCTTACGTTGCCGGCGCAGGGGCAACAACATCTGGCCCTATGTCGTTTATGGATATATACGACAAAATGTGTTTTACAGTTAGTTCTGCTGGTGGTCGACGTGGCGCTCAAATGGGCGTGTTCGACATATCGCACCCTGATGTAAAAGAGTTTATTTTAGCCAAACGTGAAGATGGCCGTTTACGTCAATTTAACCTATCACTGTTGATCAGTGATGACTTTATCAATGCGGTTAAAAATGATGAAGAATGGCCACTAAACTTTCCGCTAACACACAAGGAAATGGTTTCAGACAACATCAACTTAGATGATAGTTCGCTTGTTTTATTCAAAGACAATCATTACCAAGCTGACTTTATAAAAAGCCATGACTATATTCTCAATGAGCAAGGACAAATTGCCTGTAAAATTTACAGCCGTATTCCAGCACAACGCCTTTGGGATATGATCATGAGCAATACCTTTGACTATGCCGAACCCGGCTTTTTACTGATTGACCACGCCAATGAAATGAACAACAACTGGTTTTGTGAAAAACTTCGCGCCAGTAACCCATGCGGTGAACAAATATTACCACCACACGGTGCTTGTTTACTCGGTTCAATTAACTTAGTTAAGTTCGTTAAGCAGCCATTTTCAGGTCAAGCCCAGTTTGACTGGGAGAAATTCAAAGAAGTCACTAAAGTGTTCACACGCATGTTAGACAATGTAGTTGAAATAAATGGTCTGCCATTAGAAGAGCAACGTTTAGAAATTCAGAATAAACGCCGCCATGGTATGGGTTACCTTGGTTTAGGCTCAGCACTAACCATGTTGAAAATGCCTTACAACAGTCCAGAAGCTGTTGCCTTTACCGAAGAAGTATCAAAAGTATTAGCTATTACGGGCTGGCAAGAAGCACTAAACTTAGCGAAAGAAAAAGGCCCTGCACCAATATTAATGCAAAGTTTTACCGTTGACCAAGCCATGCTTAACAAGCGTCCAGAAATGGCGCAAGACGGCATTAAAGTTGGTGATAAAATTAAAGGCTCAGTGCTACATGCTAAGTACAGTCGTTACATGCAAAGAATTGCTCAAGAGCAACCAGAACTGGTTAAGCAACTGGAAAAAGTTGGTGCTAGATTTACTCATCACACCTCAATTGCACCAACAGGCACGCTGGCCTTAAGTTTAGGTAATAACGTTTCAAATGGTATTGAGCCAAGTTTTGCTCATGAATATCATCGCAACATTATTCGAGAAGGTAAAAAGTCGAAAGAATCTGTTGCCGTTTCAAGCTACGAACTTTTAGCTTACCGCGCAATGGTGAACGCTAATGCCGAAGCCTACGCTACTGAAGGCGAGAATAAATTACCCAACTACTTCACGGTTAGCGATAGTATTAACCCAGAAGAGCATGTTGATATTCAAGCGGCAGCGCAACTTTGGATTGACTCATCAATATCAAAAACCATCAATATTCCAACCGATTTTGACTACGAAAAGTTCAAGAATATTTATCTTTATGCTTACGATAAAGGCTTAAAAGGCTGCACAACATTCCGCTTTAATCCAGAAGTTCATCAAGGCGTATTGGTCAAAGAAACTGACTTAGAAAAAGTAGAGTATGAATTCACTTTAGCTGATGGCACAACCATGACAGCCAAAGGTAATGAAGAAATTCGTTACGACGGTGAAGTGCATACCGCTGCCAATTTACATGACGCCTTAAAAGAAGGTTATTACGGCAAGCTTTAGTGATTGGCTTTGCTGCTTCACGTTAATTAGGCAAGGCAAACTAGCAATAAAACTAGAATTTAATATCGGAAAATGATTTTGAAAGAAATCGTTATGAGAGAAAAATGATGAAAGAGATCACCCAAAGTATTACCGCTGCGAAAGTAAAAGTAGATACCGTAGCACCCGTTAAAGAAGAGCCAAGCAGCACTCATACTGCAACGGTAAACTTGACCGAAAAAACCCAACGCCCTGAAATGTTAGTCGGTTCAACTTATAAAATTAAGCCACCAGTTTCTGATCACGCCTTATACATTACGGTAAATGATATTTTACTTAATCAAGGAACAGCGCAAGAAGTTAGACGACCATTCGAAGTATTTGTTAACTCAAAAAACATGGAGTTTTACTCGTGGATTGTCGCATTAACACGCGTTATTTCTGCAGTATTTCGCAAAGGTGGCGATTGCACATTTTTAGTGGAAGAACTAAAAGCAGTATTTGATCCTAAAGGCGGTTATTACCAGCGTGGTACCGGTATTTACATGCCATCGGTAGTGGCTGATATTGGCCATGTGATTGAAACCCATTTAAAAACTTTAGACATGCTACCCAAAAGTGAGATTGATGCCCACCAACAAGCTTACTTAAAGCAGAAGCAGCAAGCAGCAATGTCAGAAAATGAAGGTAAAGATGATAGTGCTGTTGAGAATGATGGCAAAAGTGAAAATCATAATTTAAACTTTCCAGCCACGGCGAGTAGCTGTAATAAGTGTCATCAAAAGTCTGTAGTATTACTTGATGGTTGTTCTACATGCTTGAACTGCGGCGATTCAAAGTGTGGTTAATAACTAGTTTTATAACCTACAACTAACTTACAAGCCAAAACATCAATTAAAAAAAATCGCACTGAGTTTGCTCAAGTGCGATTTTTATTTAACATTATTTAAGCTAATAATTTTATAGCATGGCTGAGATATCTGCCGCTAGCGATACTTTTGGACGTTCAACAATACGGCCAATTTCTTTGTTATTTTGGTATACAACAAAAGTGGGTGTGTATTTAATATCATGACTTTTAGCTGAGCCGTTTGGCTCAGACTTTTCATAATCAAGGCCAATTAAACGATTAGATAACTCTGTTTTTTCAGCAACAATTTTCAAAAAGTGAGGGACTTCTCGCTGACTATCATGGCACCAAGTACCAAAATACACATCAACATGTAAATCACTCGGCCACGCTTTAACTTCTGCTATGTCACTTTCAGACAATTGAAATGCCCGATAACTTTGCATAAATGATTCATGATCGTTAATTAGCTTTTGTGAGCTGACCTCACCAATAGCCATTGTTGTACTGGTTCCATGGCTGTTAGCACAAGCTGACACTAGTGTAAGAATGGTTATACTTAATAAAATTACTGCAAGATTTCTCATTTCTATCCTTGTTTTTCTTATCTTAATGTTTCTTAAGTTGGTCTGCTTTTACTAACATGGCTTTACTCTCTTGTAAGAAAATATCGGCATAATCACCAAACCAATCAGATACTTGTGAGAACATATTGGTAAAAGCGTCTTTATCATTTAACTGCACATCTTCCAGTAGTTCCAGAAATCGATATGCGAAGCGCTTCATCATATCAATGTTATCCTTATTGGCAAAAATAATATCAGTATAAAGCACAGGATCTTGTGCAAATAAACGACCGACCATAATTAATTCTAAACGATAAATAGGTGAACTCATCTCGACTAATTGTGCAATGTCAGCACCTTCAGCCATTAAATGATAACCATATGCGATAGTAGAAAAATGTCGCATGACTTGTACCATCGACATTGCTTGATCATGCGCGTGAGCTTCAACAGGATAAATTTTCGCACCCCATACTTGAAACTGTTCAAGTAACCAATGATATTTATCAGGGTTGCGCCCTTCACAAGCAATAATAGTTTGTTTAACTAAACCGGTAACATCAGGGCCAAACATTGGATGTAAGCCTAGTACAGGGCCAGAATGAACTTTCATCATTTCATATAATGGTGCTTCTTTAATACTGGTAACATCAGCCAAAATACAATCTTTAGGTAACTGACCAAGGTTTTGAATAACCATTGCGGTTAATCGAATAGGTACAGCAACGATAACCAAACCAGCTTCAGCTAAAATATTTGCACTATTAGGCCAATCAGCTTGCTCGAGTATTTGCACCTGATAGTCAGAGCGGGTAAATAAGTCGACAAATATCTGCCCTAGCTGACCATTACCACCAATAACAACTACTTTTTTGCATTCAGGGTTTACGCAACGGTAACCACTGGCGTCTTGGCTGATATAAGAGTCTTGCATCAAACGACGTAAAATATCTTCAATAAGCTCTGGCGACAAACCGGCATCAATAGCTTGCTGACGGCGAACTTTCAGTAGCTTAGCTTCACGATCAGGGGCAAAAATTGGCATACCAACTTCACTTTTTAACTGCCCTACTTTTGTCGTTACCGCCCTACGCTTAGTTAATAACGCAACGAGTTGACTGTCTAAGTCATCAATTTCATCACGTAATTCGCCAAGCTGTTGATCAAATGTTAATTTGCTATTCATTGCAAATATTCTTTCCTATTCACTAACGGTTGAAGTAATTCGCTGCTTTAACGCAGTATCGAGTTTTGCAGTTGCTTCAGCAATAAGCTGTTCAGTGGTATTAAAATCAATACAAGCATCAGTAACAGAAACACCGTATTCGAGCTGGTCAAAAGGTAAGTCTGAACTTTGATTACCCGCGTTTATATTACTCTCTAACATGATACCAATAATAGACTTATTGCCTTCACATATTTGATTAAAAACATTGTCTGCAACTAAAGGTTGGCGACGGTAGTCTTTATTGGAGTTGCCATGTGAACAGTCAACCACAATACCTGGCTCTAAATTTTGTTTTGCTAAATCTTTTTCACACAAAGCGACATTAACCGAGTCGTAGTTTGGCTGCTTGCCACCACGTAAAATTACATGGCCGTCAGGATTTCCTGAAGTTTTAATTAACGCAACTTGCCCTTGACGATTAATGCCCATAAAACGATGTGAAGAAGCGGCCGATTGTAATGCGTTTATCGCTACATCAAGCCCGCCATTAGTGCCATTTTTAAAACCAATTGGCATAGATAAGCCACTAGCCATTTCACGATGGGTTTGCGATTCAGTAGTACGTGCACCAATTGCAGACCAGCTAAACAATTCAGCAAGATATTGTGGGCTGATAGGGTCAAGTGCTTCAGTTGCTAGTGGTAACCCTAGTTCAGTTAAGTAAATAAGTAATTCGCGCGCTTTACGCAGCCCTGCTTCAACATCAAATGAACCATTCATATGCGGATCGTTTATCAAGCCCTTCCAGCCGACAGTGGTACGAGGCTTTTCGAAGTAAACTCGCATGACAATATACATACTGTCTTGGTACTTATCGTGCAGTACTTTAAGTTTTCTCGCGTAATCTTTTGCTGCTTCAACATCATGAACTGAACATGGACCTGTTATAACAAGTAATCTGTGGTCTTGCTTATGAATAATATCGGCAATAATGTTACGAGCATTTTTAACAAAAACACGACCAGCTTCTGGTAGTGGCAGTGCTTCGCGCAGTGCTTCAGGCGTAATTAATACTTCTTCTGAATTAACGTGAATATCATTAAGCCTACTTTTAGGCGCTGACGTAATGGTTGTATGTTCTGACATGGTTCTTTCCTGAATTTTAGCAATGATGTTTAAATTTAAAAAGGTTATTACTAGCCGTTATTTTATCTGGCTAAAAAGGTTGCTAGGCACAAGGCTAGCTAAAGTATGGGAGGTAATAATATCGATATTGTAGATGGTACATTTTACGAAACTTCTCAGTGTAAATTTAAGTTTACTTAATTTGTACCAAATATCTTACACGTATAATTTATTCAGGTATAGCCCCATTTTGATATTTTTTGTACATCGTCATTCATTGCCATCGACTAATGCCGTGTAGGTAGGATGCCTAGGAGCGGCCATGGCAGCATGGCGTACCGTTCATCGACGTGCATGTCCTTACATGGATGTAAGTGAATAGAATAATGTAGGAGCAATTACCAAGATGCACTAATACTTTGAACGACAGGATGTCTGGGAAAGGCCTAAACATAAAAAAAGCGCCAAAAGGCGCTTTTAATCTTAAGGCTCAAAAATAAACCTCATTCCATAATTTTTATCATCGAGGATTAACCATGAACTATGCGATTACTAACCAGGTGGTCGACAACAGCAGGCTCAGCTAGTGTTGAGGTATCTCCTAAAGTATCAAGATCGTTCTCTGCAATTTTACGCAAAATTCGACGCATAATTTTACCTGAGCGGGTTTTCGGTAAACCTGGTGCATATTGAATATAGTCAGGCTTAGCAAAACGTCCTAATTCTTTAGCGACAAATTCGGTCAATTCTTTTAACAACTCTTCAGACTCAGTAGCATTGCTCATTAGCGTGACATAAGCATAAACCCCTTGGCCTTTAATTTCATGCGGATAACCGACAACAGCGGCTTCAGCAACCGCTGGGTGCAATACTAAAGCACTTTCAATTTCAGCAGTACCTAAGCGATGACCTGAAACATTTAGTACATCATCAACACGACCAGTGATCCAATAGAAACCATCTTCGTCACGTTTAGCACCATCACCAGTAAAGTAATTACCTGGGTATTGGCTTAAGTAAGTTTGATAGAAGCGGTCATGATCGCCGTATACTGAACGTAATTGTCCAGGCCAACTGCCAGTCATCATCAATAAGCCCTGATTCTCGCCTTCAAGAGTATTACCGTCTTTATCAAATAACGCAGGCTTTACTCCGAAGAATGGCTTACCAGCAGCACCTGGTTTCATGTCAACAGCGCCCGGTAATGAGGTAATTAAAATACCACCGGTTTCTGTTTGCCACCAAGTATCAACAATAGGACATTTACTTTTTCCGATCACTTCATAATACCAATGCCAAGCTTCTGGGTTTATAGGTTCACCCACAGTGCCTAGAATTCGTAATGATGAAAGGTCAGCTTTTTCAACATAGCTATCGCCAACACTCATTAATGCGCGAATAGCGGTTGGCGCGGTATAGAAAACATTAACTTGGTGCTTGTCACATACTTGCCAGAAACGACCGGCATCAGGATAAGTTGGCACACCTTCGAAAACTAATGTTGTAGCACCGTTAGCAAGTGGACCATAAAATATATAAGAATGTCCGGTGATCCAACCTGCATCAGCAGTACACCAATATATCTCACCATCTTTATAGTCAAATACATATTTATGAGTCATGGCAGCATAAAGTGAATAACCACCACAAGTATGAAGAACACCTTTTGGTGTGCCTGTAGAGCCAGAGGTATAAAGGATGAATAATGGGTCTTCAGCGTCCATCACTTCAGGTTCACAAGCAGCAGGAAACTTAGCAACTTCTTGTTGATAATTAACATCAATTTTATCATTCCAAGCAACATCGCCGCCTGTTCGTTGAACAACGATAACGGAATGAACGTCTGGACAGTCAGCAACTGCAGCATCAACATTTACTTTCAATGGAATAACACGGCCACCGCGCAAACTTTCATCCGAGGTGACTACAACTTTACAATCGGCATCAATAATCCGAGAACGAATAGCTTCAGTAGAAAAACCACCAAATACAACGGAATGAACGGCGCCTATACGTGCACAAGCAAGCATTGCATAGCCAACTTCAGGGATCATCGGCATGTAGATACAAACACGATCACCTTTTTTCACGCCACGTGCTTTCAATAAATTAGCAAAACGACACACATGATCATGCAGCTCTTGATAAGTAATATTTTGATCTTCGCTAGGATCATCACCTTCCCATATAATCGCGGTATCATTTGCTTTAGACACTAGGTGACGATCAATACAGTTATAACTGACATTTAATTTACCACCAGAAAACCATTTGATATCAGCAGCTTTTAAATCAACGTCAGTAACACTGTCCCAAGGCTTATACCAATCAAGAAACTTATCTGCTTGTTCTGCCCAGAAAACGTCAGGTTGTTCGATTGACTGCTTATACATTGCATCATAAGTCGCAGAATCAATGTAAGTGTGAGCTTTTGCCTGCTCTAGTACGGGATAACGGCTTTTTAATTCTTGCATGCTAAATCCTTGATTTCCTAATATCTAGTGGCTTGTTGAACCGGTAATAAAAGCTTGGTTGCAACTATTATTCTCTTTTTAAGTTACCAACATCATAGCCTAAGTTTTTCTGCTGGAACACACCACTAAAGTCGAATATTAGTGATTTACTTAGATTAATTTGTTTCATGTAATTAATAACCGTAACATTAAAGCAACACAAATGACAGCGATGTCATTTGTGTTATGCATTTGATTTATATCTGCTAAAGTAAAGTTAATTTTATGAAGTTTTTTTGCTAATTACTGCTAAGTGATCTGAACTCAGGTTGAGCAATAATGTTTTATCCGACATTTTATCCACAAGATATTTTATAGAAGTGTCAGTAGGAGTGAGTTGTATCATTTTACAGAGACAAAAAAACCTGTGTGGTTGCCCACACAGGTTTTTCAAGCTGCTAAGAAATCTTCTAATTAAAGAGAGATTATCTTTTTGCCAATTTCTCTTTGATACGTGCAGAGCGACCTGAACGTTCACGAAGATAGTAAAGCTTAGCTTGACGTACATCACCGCGACGTTTGACTTCAATTGAGTCAACGATAGGGCTATGTGTCTGGAATACACGTTCTACACCAACACCGTTCGAAATTTTACGAACAGTGAATGCAGAATTGATGCCGCGGTTTTTAACAGCGATAACAACACCTTCAAATGCTTGAAGACGTGATTTATCACCTTCTGTAACTTTTACTTGTACAACAACAGTATCACCTGGGCGATATGCTGGTACATCTTGCTTCATTTGCTCAGCTTCAAGCTGCTTAATAATATTGCTCATAATACCTTCTTCCTAGAGTTCACAGTCATCAGTAGCATTGTTGTTATCAGCCTTGATAGCTTTTAACATTTTCTGCTGCTCTGCTGTCAGAGCTAGGTTAGTTAATAATTCCGGTCTTCTAGTCCACGTTCTTTCTAAAGACTGATATTGGCGCCATTGCCTAATATGTTCGTGATTACCACTTAATAGCACTTTTGGAACGGATACCATTTCATTTTCAGAAACTTCCATTACCTCTGGCCTAGTGTAATGTGGACAATCTAATAAACCGTCAGAAAATGAATCCTGCTCAGCTGATTGTTGATGTCCTAATACTCCAGGCACAAAGCGTGCTACGGCATCAATTACATTCATAGCAGGTAATTCCCCACCACTTAATACGTAATCTCCGACCGACCATTCTTCATCTATTTCAGATGCAATGAGTCGTTCATCTATACCTTCATAACGTCCTGCGATAAATATCAGGCCACTATGTTGTGCTAGTTCACGTACACCAGCTTGGTCCAATTTTCGTCCTTGCGGCGACAAATAAATAACCTTCGCTTTAATGCCTTCAAGTTCTGCAGCTTTTCTTGCAGCGTGAATAGCATCACGTAACGGTTGTACCATCATAAGCATGCCAGGTCCGCCGCCGTAAGGTCGGTCGTCCACTGTACGATGTTTATCATGAGTAAAGTCTCTTGGATTCCACTTGTGAAATTCAATTAAGCCATTACGAATCGCTCGGCCTGTCACCCCATACTCAGTAATTGCGTCAAACATTTCTGGAAAAAGACTTATCACCCCAATCCATACTTTCTTATTGCTAAGAGCGTTTGTTGGTACACTATTACTCAAGTTAGAAACCCGGGTCCCAGTCAACACAAATTTGTTTATTTTCAGCGCTAACTGAAAGAATAACTTGGTCCATTAAGTAAGGGATTAACCTTTCTTTTTTACCAAAGCCATCTTTTAAATTAGCTTTAACAACCAGTACGTCGTTAGCGCCAGTTTCCATAATATCGGAAACCTGACCTAGGTCGTAACCTTTGTCAGTAACTACTGTCATGCCTAATAGATCGCGCCAATAGAATTCACCTTCAGGTAAATCTGCTAACACATCTTCGCTGACGAATATTTCTGATCCAACAAGCTTTTGGGCTATATCACGATCATCAATACCAGCAACTTTAACAACAAGACCATTGTTATGTTTACGCCAATCGGTAATTTCTACTGATTGTATGTTATTCCCTAATTTTAACGACCAAGGGAAATAGTCGAGTATGGCTTCTTGATCATCTGTGAATGAATGAATCTTCAACCAACCTTTGATACCGTAAACAGCGCCTACTTTACCTAAGGTTACTTCTTTACCAATAACTTCCACAAATAACTCCTAAAACCTACCAGGTTAATTAAGCTGCTTTTTGAGCATCTTTTACTAACTTGGCCACACGATCAGATACTGTTGCACCCTGACCAACCCAATGGTTGATACGGTCTAGGTCTAAACGTAATGCTTCTGCTTGACCTTGAGCTGTTGGGTTGAAGAAACCTACTTTCTCGATGAAACGACCATCGCGAGAGTTACGGCTATCTGCAACAACAACCTGATAGAATGGACGCTTCTTTGCGCCGCCACGAGCTAAACGAATGGTAACCATATCGTCCTCTATATAATGTTAGTGTTAAAACGAATTTTCCAGACATTTCCTGTCTACAAGCGACAGAAAAGCTCGCGTATTCTACGCTTTTTGAGCAACAAATCAACCTTAATAGTGCTAGTTGCAATAAATTGTTCAATATTGATACTTTTAATGAGCTGAAAGCTGTTTAAGCAAATAAATGCTTATTCACTGATTATTTTAATATGCTCACTCTGAAATCACCTATATACTCCCGCGCTTTCAAATAGTGTCGTAAATAAGCCGACATTAGCTATCTATATACATCACCTAGAATAAGAGCCGGATTTAAAATGACGCAATTGGCAAACAGTAGTGCAAAAGGTTTAATGTTGGCATTAACTACCGCAATCATGTGGGGACTATTACCACTAGCATTAAAGTCAGTATTAACCTTAATGGATGCCTACACCATTACTTGGTATCGTTTTGCCTTTGCCGCTTTTTTCGTTGCTCTATTACTGTCAGCTAAAAGAAAAGTGCCGGTCACAATTTTAAAGCAGCCTAAAATCATCAAACGATTATTCTTTGCGGCAATATTTTTAAGCCTAAATTATATTCTTTACTTAACGTCATTATATTTTGTGCCTGCAGAAACCGCACAAATGTTAATTCAAATGGCGCCTTTTTTAATGATTATTGGTGGTGTCATTTTTATTAAGGAGAGCTTTAGTCGAGGCCAAATGGTCGGCTCATTGGTATTAATTAGCGGTCTGTTAATGTTTTTTAATCAACAATTTTTAACCGGCACGGGGATTGACAACGACACATTTATTGTTGGTTTTTTTGTCATGCTAGCAGCTGCGATTACTTGGGCTGCCTATGCAATTATGCAAAAAAAAATGCTGCGTTATTACAGCTCGAATCAAGTCATGTGGTGTATTTATTTATTAAGCGCCGTATTCTTTTTACCGTTAGCTAGCCCAAGCCAAATTACCTCGCTAGACTTGAATGCTTTGCTGTTACTCGTTTTTTGTTGTGCTAATACCCTAATTGCCTACGGTACTTTTGCCAAGTCACTGGAGTATTTACCAACATCCAAAGTAAGTGCAACTTTAGCAATTACGCCATTATTAACCGTATTATTTGCCACTATTGCAGAATATTATTGGCCACAATTTTATCAAGCTCAACATTTGAATTCACTGGCCTATATTGGTGGTGGCATGGTGGTATTAGGCTCAATGCTAACAGCCCTCGGCGATAGAATATTAAGTAAAAAGAATATCAACGCGATAAAACAGTGCTTTAGCTCACGATAATAACCTTTTGATCGTCAGCATCTAATATGATTGCACAAAAAAAGCAGCCGAAGCTGCTTTTTTTATACTAATAACTTTTCTAACGAAATAGCTTAACGACCGAACATGCCGCCGCCCATTCCGCCGCCACCCATGCCACCGCCGCCAGGAGGCATCATGCCTTTCATTGAGCGCATCATTTTCTGCATGCCGCCCTTACCAGACATTTTCTTCATCATTTTCTGCATCTGAGTAAATTGCTTCAATAACTTATTCACATCTTGAATTTGTGTACCTGAGCCAGCTGCAATACGACGCTTACGTGAACCTTTAATCATATCAGGACGCTTACGCTCTGCTGGTGTCATGGAGTTGATCATCGCTTCCATACGCACGGTAAGCTTGTCATCCATTTGGCCTTTAACTTGTTCAGACATATTACCCATGCCTGGTAACTTATCCATTAAGCCCATCATGCCGCCCATGCTTTTCATTTGCACTAACTGGTCACGAAAATCTTCTAAATCAAATCCTTTACCACTTTTAACTTTTTTAGCTAACTTTTCAGCTTGCTTACGGTCAACTTTTTGCTCTACTTCTTCAATTAAAGAAAGTACATCGCCCATGCCTAAAATGCGTGAGGCAATACGATCCGGATGGAAAGGCTCTAGTGCCTCAATTTTTTCACCAACACCCATAAACTTAATAGGTTTACCAGTAATATGACGAATAGATAGCGCTGCACCACCGCGAGCATCACCATCAGTTTTCGTTAAAATAACACCCGTTAATGGTAAAGCGTCATTAAATGCTTTTGCGGTGTTAGCAGCATCTTGACCTGTCATGGCATCGACAGTAAATAAGGTTTCAATTGGGTTGATGGCTTTATGTAAATCTTGAATTTCAGCCATCATGTCGCCGTCGATATGCAAACGACCGGCGGTATCAACAATTAGCACATCAAAGAAGTTTTTCTTGGCATGATCAATCGCCGCATTAGCAATATCAATTGGCTTTTGCTTGATGTCACTTGGGAAAAAGCCAACATTAATTTCTTCTGCTAACGTTTCAAGCTGTTTAATAGCGGCAGGACGATAGACATCAGCACTCACGACTAGTACTTTTTTCTTCTCACGTTCGGTTAAGAACTTAGCTAATTTTGCAACAGAGGTAGTTTTACCTGCACCTTGCAAACCTGCCATTAACACTACAGCTGGTGGCGCTGCTTTTAAATCAAGCGCTTCGTTTACATCACCCATCGCCGCTTCTAGTTCTTTTTGAACTATTTTTACGAAAACTTGACCTGGTGTTAAACTTTTCGAGACATCTTGACCAACAGCACTTTCTTTAACTTTGGCAATAAATTCACGAATAACAGGTAAGGCAACATCAGCTTCTAGCAATGCCATACGTACTTCACGTAAGGTATCTTTAATATTGTCTTCGGTTAGGCGGCCACGGCCACTAATATTTTTTAGCGTTTTCGTTAAACGATCGGAAAGATTTTCAAACATGAATGACTCTAGTAATAGCTAAGCGCAAATAATTGACTCTATTATACCCGTACAAATAATTAGCGAAAGTAGAAGTTGTAGATTTAAGATAATGACATTATTTAATAAAACAATAGTAAGGAAAGCAAAAAAGCTCGAATACAGATCAATATTCGATAAAAAAACTGTGGTAAACTGCTGTTAATTACGCCACTTTTTTGGAAATAAATGTGAGCACCCTCATTTTATTTTTTGACAATCTATTACAACTCAGCGCTGAAGCTAGTCCTTGGCTAATATTGGGGTTGTTGATTGCGGGCCTAATGAAAGCATGGGTGCCAAGTAAAATCTTAAGCCGTCATTTGGGTCATGGAAACAAAGCCATCATTAAAGCCGCGTTAATTGGTGCACCATTACCTTTATGTTCATGCGGTGTTATCCCCGTAGCGACAGAGTTACGACGCTCAGGAGCATCGGCACCAGCTACTTCTGCATTTTTAGTCGCCACACCTGAAACCGGTGTTGATTCTGTTTCTGTTTCCTATGCCTTGCTTGGGCCACTTTTAGCTATTTATCGTCCTATTACCGCAATATTGTCGGCAATATTTACTGGCATGTTAGTCTCAACCTCGAAAGTTGAAAACAAAGTAAGTGCAAATGCAGCCAAAGCAACTAGCTGCTGCGCAAGCAAAACAGCAGAGAAAGCACAAAACAATCAAGCTGAAAAATCAGGCAGCTCATGTTGCGCGAGCAAAGTAGAGAAAAAAAGTAATACGTTTGTTGATAAAACGCTGATAGGTATTCGCTATAGTGCAACCCAATTAGTCGATGATTTGATTCGCTGGTTACTTATCGGTTTGCTGTTTGCCACTGTAGTACGTACATTTGTCCCGGCTTCATTCCTACTCAGTTATGGTAGTGGTTTAGCTGCAATGCTGGTGATGATCGCGATGTCGATCCCAATGTATATTTGTGCAACCGCTTCAACCCCTATTGCCGCGGGTTTTATTTTAGCGGGAATATCACCAGGTACCGCCTTAGTGTTTATGATGGCAGGTCCTGCCACCAATATATCTACCTTAGGCGTTATAAAAAATGAAATGGGCACTGACGTTTTAGTTAAATATTTACTCGGCATAGCTATTTCAGCGATTACCTTTGGCTTGCTATTAGATTGGGGGCTTAACTATTTTATGATAGATATTAGCCAACAAATGCAACATAGCCACGAGTTACTACCTTACTGGTTTGGTTTAACCTGCACAGGAATATTAGTTTTTCTTGGTATTAAACCACTACGTAAACTATTGATATAAATGCAACGTTAGTGATGGCGTCTAGTCTTTATTCTGCTAGAATCGCATCAATAACTAGCCTTATTTAGTTATATTATGGACAGTTTTTAATTTTTTCGGAGCTCTTTGTGGAATTTTCAAGTATCAGTTCATTTACTGCCTTTGTATGTTATAGCGTCGCTACACTTTCAATTTTGTCCCGACTGTTTCATCCAAAAGGGCCAAACTTAGTCATTACATTAATTTTTGCCTGCCTAGCGATTATTTTTCACGCTTTAAGTAATACACAATTTTTATTTGCTGATCATAGTTTAAATTTTTCATTGCCGAATGTGGTGTCACTGGTGAGTTTAGTTATTACTTTAGTGATATCAGCTGTAGCTTTACGGTTTAAAGTAAACTTACTTTTGCCTGTAATTTATGGTTTTGCCGGATTATGGCAACTAGGCATGATATTTATCTCTCCAATGGGCGGAATGGAAATTGTAGCCGATAAATTAGCCATATTAAGCCACATTACTTTAGCACTAATTGCTTATTGTATTTTAATTATTGCAACCTTGTACGCCTTCCAAGTTGCTTACATTAATATGAAATTAAAAAGTAAGAATTTACAAGCAGTAAGTCAGCTTCCGCCGTTAATGCAGGTTGAGCGACAACTATTTACTATATTACTTTTCGGCAGCATCTGTTTGCTAATAAGCCAAGTTGTTGGTTTTATATTTCTTGACGGTATGATCTCAAAAGAAAATGCCCATAAAACAATATTATCTCTCATCGCCTGCGTAATCTACTTCACTACTTTGTGGGGACACTTTAAGCAAGGTTGGCGTGGCCAACGCGTACTAATACTAACAGTACTAGCGTCATTTATTTTAACCTTAGCCTATTTTGGCAGCCGATTTGTGAAAGAGTTTCTCTTATTATAGATTTTAAGGTATAAGTTACTTTTATTATTGTTAATTGTCGCCATTTGGCGACTTACGAACAACTAAACTAGGATCCCCTTTTTGGATAACATCTCAACAGATATACTATTTGTCATTCTTGGCATACTTATATTCATATCTGCTTACTTTTCTGGTTCTGAAACCGGCATGATGTCTATTAATCGTTATCGATTAAAACACTTAGAAAAACAAAACCACCGTGGTGCTAAACGCGTCAGTAAGTTACTTGCAAAGCCAGATAAATTAATTGGCTTGATTTTAATTGGTAACAACCTAGTCAATATTTTTGCCACCCTAATAACGGGGATAATAGCCCAGCGACTTTACGGTGATGCAGGGGTCTTTTATGCGGGTTTGTTATTAACCTTAATCATATTAATTTTCGCAGAAATCACACCAAAAACATTAGCCGCTTTATATCCTGAGAAAGTTGCTTTCCCAAGTTCAATCATCTTGACCTTATTGTTAAAAATATTACTACCATTTGTAATTGCTGTTAACTGGATAACTAATGGCATTTTGACACTATTGGGCATCAGCTCCGAGCAGCGTGAACAGCATAGTTTAAGCTCAGAGGAATTACGCACAGTAGTAAATGAATCGGGTGCGATGCTCAAATCACGTGATCAAGATATGTTGGTTGGTATTTTAGATCTTGAGAAGGTCACTGTTGAAGATATCATGATCCCAAGAAATGAATTAGTCGGTATCGATATCAACGATGATTGGAAACGCATTCAAAAACAACTGACGCAATCAACCCATACTAGAGTATTGCTATACCGCGACAATATAGACGATGTGGTTGGCTATGTTCATATGCGCGATGCTTTGCGCTTAGTTTCAAAAGAGCAATTTACTAAAGCGACATTGTTACGCGCAGTAAGAGAGCTTTACTTCATCCCAGAAGGCACGCCATTGAACGTGCAATTATTGAAATTTCAACGAGCAAAAGAGCGCTTAGGGCTTGTTGTCGACGAATATGGCGACATTCAAGGCTTGGTGACGCTAGAAGATATTCTTGAAGAGATCGTTGGTGATTTCACGACAACAATGACACCAACAACCAGTGATGAAGTCAACGTTCAACCTGACGGTAGTTATTTGGTTGATGGCAGCGCTACGGTTCGTGATATTAATAAAGAAATGACTTGGAAGTTTCCAACTGACGGGCCTAAAACCATTAATGGGCTGATATTAGAGTATTTAGAAGATATTCCAGAGGCAAATTTAAGTGTTCGTATTTCAGGCTACCCATTAGAGATCATCGAGGTTAAAGACAATATGATCAAAACCGTTAGGATCCTACCTGACTTTTATGATGGTGAAGCACCAGAAAGCTAATATTAGCTATCTATTTAATTGCACCTAACTCATCAATAAGTAAAGTGATAAGTTAGCTCAAAAAAGCACTGACAGAGGTTACTCTTCAGTGCTTTTTTAATGCCTCAAGCTTCTATCTTAAACTAGGCACTCATAAAGCTCTCAAAAAAATCTAAGTAATATAAATTACGACCCATTATCACTTCATCAATTTTCACTGTTATTAAGATCCTTAGTGACTGCCCTGCCTACTTTTAGATCTCGTGACAACGGCACAATAACAAAATGATATCTAAACGCTATAAAGCAGCAGCCTACTTTTCACAAATACTTTACTAATAAAAGCGCGTTTAAAAGAGAATATGCGTAGTTTACATTTGCCAATTTAATTATCAACTTAGCTCTTTTATTCATCATTTTGTGGATAGAACATTAATGATTGAAAGTTAATAACAAAGTTATACACAGGTTTAGATCTAAGGATCAACTTTCCACAATTTCTGTGGATAACAAATGCAAGCCCTATCCATAATAGGCTTTGTATTTTGCAAACAATTTTTAGCAAAAATAAGAAGTTTTTTTCTAATTAATTTTTGGCTATTTTCTAGCCCTTACGGCACAAGAATTGTTGGAAAATCGCACGACTTTTAGATCGTTTTAAAAAATGTATGCAAAGGTTATTTATTAATCGTAAATGAATGATCATTAATGAGAGGAATATATTTCGGTTCGATCACTGTAAAGTAATTTTAAAGCAGGAAGTATTTTTAACTAGGTGATATTAACAATAACTAAATGTAATGTTGAATGAATTTTCAGATGACTATTTGCATAGGCGCTAGAAATTAATATCTAGCGCCTAATGTTATTTATCGGTTAATCGCCAAAAAACAAACGCCACAACCAACCGTGGTTCAATTCTTTCTCACAGCTTTTTAGTTGGCCGCCGTAACGCTTCGCGCGGTTATCCACTTTACGAGCAACTTTTACTAACCAAGCTTTCTTTTTATAGCTTTTATGCTTAAAGCCACCCCAACCTTCATGGTAATTTAGGTATTGGTTGTACGCATCCCACTTGGAGACTTTATTAATCTTCTGAGTTTTAAAAATAAACCAACCCATAAAATCAATCGCGTCTTCAAAATCGTCACGATCGGCACCAGAATTATCAGTTTCCCTAACATAGTCATCCCAAGTCATAGTTTTAGCCTGTGAATAACCATAAGCGCTACTAACACGGCCCCAAGGAATAAACCCAAGTAAATAATCTCGAGGAGGTAATGCATCAGCTTTAAAAGAGCTTTCTTGATACATCATACTCATAGGTACATGAATAGGTACGCCCCAGCGCTCTCTGGCATCTTTAGCAGCAAAGTACCAGTCTCGATGCTCTCTAAATATTTCACAGAGATTTTCTGGGTTTTTCGGCGGACTTGTCGCACAACTTGATAACGTTAAACAAGCGAGTATAGAAATGATAAGTGTTTTATAAAATGTCATGAACACAAGGAGTTAGTTTTTAGTAATAATATCATGCCAGAATATTTAAAGACTTTCAGGGAAATGTCGATATTTTTTACACTTAGCGGAATATAGACTAGAAAATGTAGCATTAATTGGCAACATTCAATTATTAAGATATGGCAACTTGATAAAAATAATAAATTAATTTTAATGTTTGGGAACTATATTGAGTTTCACTACTCTTACTTTACGAGAGAGTTATTCCCCTAATAGTGTTTTATGTTATACAGCACATTTATTTAATAATAAATGTGCTTTTTTTTGCCTTAAATTTATTAAACTTAGTAACTGATGTTTAAAAACAATAGAAAAGCTATCAAATTAAGAGCCCTAATCTACTGTTTAAAAAGTACTTTATTATTTAGATAAGAAAATTAAAAATAAAACGAACAAAAAGTGAACTATTGAAAAACAATGTGGTCATACTATTTGAAAGCACAACCTCCCTGGATGTCTTTCTTATTATTTATAGCGCGTTGCCCTAACGCGCTTTTTTTTGTTCGTTTTTTATCAGATATGATTTAGTGCTAATTCAATATCACTAAATTTAAGAGAAATAATTCGTCAGGAAGGTATCAAAATCTGTCGTGTCAGCCATTTCTATTTCAGTTTGCTTAGCTAACGACTCAGCAACAGTGTCAGTGAAATATTGCTCACTAAACTCTTGGTAATCATTTGTCATTAACTGCTCTCGATATTCAGCAGCATTGCTTAACGCTACTTGGGTCAATGACTGATTATTTTTAACCACTTTAGCCAATATTTGTGCAGACGGTGTTAACTCAGAATTATTAACTTTCGCCGCCTCTGTTGCTAATGCTTGACGATATAAATCACTGTTATTTGCTTGATCTAGCAATGTGGCAATATCAGTTAATTTAGCAAAAATTTCATTACCCCATTCAGGGATAGTTTTATCAGTGCCATTGTCGTTTATTAACAATTCAGGATCGCGACCTTGTACTACCACAGCATCCATATTTTTTTCGCAAGTTGCCTGTTCAGTACAGCTTAATTCTGGGCTAGATTCAAACAAGCAAAAGGTTAAGAAAATATCTAAAAAGCGAATTTGTTCAACACTAATACCCGTTGCTGAAAATGGGTTTACATCCAAGGCACGAACTTCAATGTACTCAACACCTCGATTCTTTAATGCTTCAGATGGTTTTTCATTTGATTTAGCAACACATTTTGGTCGAATAGGTGCATACAATTCATTTTCAATTTGTAAAACATTACTATTTAGCTGCTGATACTTACCATCAACTTTAATGCCTATTTCGGCAAATTTTTTCGACGGTAAGTTTATTGCGTTACTTACACCGTCTAAATAACCCGATAAATTGTTATAACAAATTTGTAATGATGATTGTTCACTATTGGTATAGCCTAAATCGCTCATCCGTAAAGATGTTGCGTATTCTAGGTACATATAACCTTTTTCAGTTTTCTTAAATGGCAGATTAGTCGCTTTATTTTGCAAGAATGAACCACAAATAGCTGGAGAACTGCCGTACAAATAAGGAATTAACCAACAAAAACGTTTGTAGTTTCTTAATAAGGCAAAATATTTATCAGAAATATATTCATCAAGTGGCGCATTATTATTTTCAACTGTCTGCAATGATTGCCAAAAGCTCGTGGGAAATGAAAAGTTAAAGTGAATACCAGAAATCACCTGCATCATGCTGCCGTAACGGTTTTTCAGGCCTTGGCGGTAAACGGTTTTCATGGTGCCAATATTAGACTTACCGTATTGTGCTAAAGGTATCTTGTCATCATCTTCAACAAAGCAAGGCATACTCATTGGCCATAAAATTTCACCATCAAGCTGACTCAAAGTAAACTTTTGCACATCTTCAAGTTGTGAAATTGCCGTTTCAGGTGCATAGCTTACTGGTGTAATAAATTCCAATAAGGTTTCTGAGTAATCTGTGGTTATATTAGGGTGAGTTAATGCAGCGCCTAATTTTTCACTGTGTGCACGTTCAGATAATCGTCCTTGCGGTAGCACTCGCAAAGCTTCACGTTCTATACCTCGACCAATTTGGCTTAAAGGTGCTAAATGCTTTTCATGAGCAAAAGCCGCGATATATTCGTTTAATGATAAAGTCAAAATTATTCCTGATGCTTTACGCCAGTAAGTAAGAACTATTTAAGGGTGAAAGGTAAATTTTCAATGTCTACAGTGATTTATTATTATGTATTTTTGCACTAGGTCAAACAAATAAAGTATAAGCAAAGATGTCAAAATAAGTTAGCCTACGCAAAAAATCACTGTTGCCCACACAATATGGTACATTATTTTTCATATTATAATCTCGGCGACAAAAATATTGACCCGATTAAATCAATAAACATTTCTTTAGTTTTCATTACTCACTGCTTATTAGCGTCGCTAAATACTATTTCTTATTGGTTTAGCATACGGTAAAGTGAGCAGAACATAATAATAAAGGTTTGCTATGCAAGACAGCGTTTTTAGTTTACTCCCTCCCCTTGTTGCTATCATCATTGCTATTTGGCGTAAAAACGCCCTATTCGCACTTTTATGCGGCGTAATGCTATGTCATTTAATGATGGTAAATGGTAACCCGATAGACGGTTTAACTGGCACATTTTTCGGTATTAGCGGTGTATTTTCATCACTAGGTAACGTTTATATTATTAGCTTTAGTTTATTGATTGGCGCATTGGTTACCTTAATGAACCAATCAGGTGCAGTAAATGGTTTTATAAATCATTTAGCGTCACTAAATTTAGTTAAAAATAGTCGCCAAGCCAGCATATTGCCTACGGTGATTGGCACAACTATTTTTACCGATACCAACCTCAGTATGTTTACTGCAGGTATGGCAAGCCAGAAATTATTTGATCATCATAAACTTAGCCGAGCACGCCTTGCTTACTTAGTTGATTCTACTTGTGCACCTGTCAGTATTTTATTTCTTGTGAACGGTTGGGGCGCCTATGTACTTGGCTTACTTGATGGTTATTCGTTTGATGATCCTGTCGGTATTTTAATTGGCACTGTCGGTTATAACCTGTACGCGATTATTGCTGTTGTCATGGCCTATTATACGGCTTTTAGTGGCAAAGTTTTTGGTCCGATGAAACACGCAGAGTCATTAGTTAGTGTTGATAAGCAAGCTACTGTCGATCATATAGCGCCAGCAAAAATTATGTGGCTGCCGATGTTAACACTATTAATTGTTACCTTTGTTTTACTTTGGTTCACTGGTGATGGCGATATTCGTCGTGGCTCAGGTGCTTTCTCGGTATTTTGGTCTGTTATCAGTGCATTAGTATTGCTAGTGGCATTAATAATCGCTCATAAACTTATGTCGTTTAACAATATCTTTAAAGCAGCTATTACCGGTATAAAATACATGGCGCCAGCTGTTGCGATATTAGTATTATCTTTTGCCTTTGGCGATGCGATAAAAGCGTTAGGTACTGGCACTTACGTTAGCCAGCTAATAAATGTTGAAGTACCATTATTTTTAATGGCACCCATTCTTTTCATTGCTGCAGCTATTATGGCGTTTGCTACAGGTACGTCTTGGGGAACATTTGCTATTTTAATCCCTATTGCCGTACCTATTGCGCAACAAAGTGGTTTACCGATTGAGTTCTTAGTTGCAGCGGTGCTTGGTGGCGGTATTTTTGGCGATCATGCATCACCAATTTCTGACACAACCGTTGTGGCATCAATTGCTAGTGGTTGCGACCATTTCGAACATGTTAAAACACAATTACCTTATGCTTTAGTTGGTGCAGCCCTTACCATAATGGCTTACATCGCTATCGGGCTTAGCTTTTAAGTGAGCAATATAGCTATTAATATTATCGACCACCAAGATGATTTTCTTGTGGTCGACAAACCCGCCAATATTAATTTTCACGATGAAGAAAATATTGGCTCTGGTTTTTACTCGCAAGTGAAAAAATTCGCTGCTAACCAATTAGGTATAGCGGAAATATTTCCGGTACATCGCTTAGATAAAATGACTTCAGGACTGATGATATTTGCTAAGAATATTAACAGTGCCAGAGCATTTCAATTGTTGTTTGAGCAACATCAAGTACAGAAATTCTATCTTGCCATTGCTGACGGCAAGCCAAAAAAGAAACAAGGTCTGGTTAAAGGTGATATGGAAAAAAGTCGCCGAGGCATGTGGAAGTTAATGCGGACAATGAATAACCCTGCTATCAGTCAGTTTCAGTCTTATAACCTTGCCCCTAAAAGACGATTGTACCTAGTCAAACCTCATTCAGGAAAAACCCACCAAATTCGCGTGGCACTAAACAGCATAGGCGTACCTATTTTAGGTGATCCCTTATATAACAGTAATATTGAGTCAGACAGAGGTTACCTTCATGCATTTGCCTTGGCGTTTACTTTAAATAATGTAACTCACCAATATTGTCGTGCGCCAGATACCGGTGCTAAATTTAATACTCCTGAAGTAATTAATGCAATCAAACAATTAACGCCGCCATGGCAACAGGCTTGGCCTAAAATATAGCTTTTTGAGCTTAGCACTTAGCACTTAGCACTTAGCACTAAATAATAAGCCATTAATACTTTTTAACACCATTGCACATACACTAACTCTAGACATACTCGTCGCCGAGCATAAAAAAGGGAGCAATTAAGCTCCCTTTAAACATAATACTTTGAGTTTAGTCTCTACAGAGAGTGCCAGAAAACAATCGCAATAGCGGTTGGGCAAACAAACTTAGTATACCAAGGCCAAATTTTCCAAAATAACGAATGTTCAACCATTTCATTACCTTGTTTTAATTCTTTCAAAATATCATTACGGAACCAAATCCACCCTGCAAAAACACAGCACAACATCGCTATAATTGGTTGACCATATTGTGTCGCTAATATCGCAACAAAATCCAACATAAAGCTAATATTACTAATAATAATTGCACTTAATATAAATATACCAATACCGATATAGGTGGTTACTTTTTTACGTTCAACTTGATGGCGTTCAACCGCATAAGATACGGGTCCTTCAAGCATTGAAATTGAAGACGTTAAGGCGGCAACTGACATCAGAATAAAGAAGGCAAGCGCTACATATAAACCAATACTGCCCATGCTGTTAAACAAGCTAGGTAAAACGGTAAAAACTAAGCCCGAACCAGAAATTAAACTGCCATCTTCGGCAAATATTGCAACACCTTGTGCTTGTGCAACATACATTGCTGGGATAATTAGCAAACCAGCTAAAAAGGCAATTGATACATCAATTAGCGTAACTTGAGCCCCTAGCGTCACTAGATTTTCTTTTTTAGAGATATATGAACCATATATCACCATTACACTTGTACCTAAAGACAATGAGAAAAATGCCTGTCCTAATGCACTAATTAATAAATCAGGTTCTAACACGCGGCTAATATCCGGGTTTAGATAAGCATTAACCCCTTCTCTAGCACCTTCTAAAGTCATTACGTAGGAAATCAAGCCGAGTAATAAAAAGATAAGTAATGGCATTAAGCGCTTTGACCATTTCTCAATGCCTTCTTCTACGCCGCGGCGAATAATAAAGATAGTAAGAAACATGAATAAGGCACAAAACATCAAATTGCGTTGTAACGATTGCGTAATCACCCAATCAGCAGCCGAGTCCATGCCAAGAATGCGGGCAAAAGGTTCGACAGCATATGACATCATCCAGCCAGCTAAAATGCCATAGAAGCTTAAAATGAGCGACGCACAAATAATACCGCCAAAGCCAACAACAAAAGCAAAACGCTTGTGAAATAAAGTACGTGATATTTTTTGCAATGAAGTCACAGCGTTCGCCTGACCATATCGACCAATCAGTAACTCAGCCATAAAAGCGGGATAGGCTAAACAAAACGCCAGCACTAAATAAACCAGTACAAATGCTGCACCACCATTACTTGCCGTTTGTGTCGGGAAACCCCAAATATTACCTAAGCCAACCGCAGAACCTGCAGCAGCCATAATGAAACCAAAGCGTGAACTAAACGCACCTCGAGAAGCAGCCATCTAAAACCATCTTATTATTATTGAATGAGTTTAATTTACTTAAAGTGTTGACAAAAAAACAGCGTTTATTGAGAAAAACTGCATCGAAAGCAATTTTAAGCTAAATTCTAACCGTAAAGATTTAATTACTGCTTAAATTACAGTCAAGTTTCTATCCCATTGGATATGTTTCTATTTTTCCATCAGTAAATATCGTCCTTCATAGCCACCTATTACATTGTAGAATGTAGGCTATTCTAGTGATAAAAAAAGAGGCACTAGGCCTCTTTTTACAATTTAATATTCTTTAACCCTTAACCCTTAACAAGTAGTTAGAACCACCTTGTTTAGCAAAAAGTTATAGGATAAAAATTAGTCTTTGAAATTATCAAACTGAAATGACTGCTCTAACTCAGCTTCTCGAACGAGTCTCATTACTGCTTGCAGGTCATCACGTTTTTTACCCGTTACACGTACCTTTTCACCCTGAATTGCTACCTGTACTTTTAATTTACTGTCTTTAATCAGTTTAACTACTTTCTTAGCAACAGGTTGTTCTATCCCTTCCTTGAATGTCGCTACTTGGCTGTAGTTGCGGCCTGAACTTTCCATGTTACCTAACGTTAACGCTTTAGCATCAATATTTCTTTTTATTAACTGGCCACGCAACATATCAGCCATCTGTTTTATTTGAAAGTCAGAATCACCTTTCATTGTTACTGCTGGGCTTTTCCATTCAAAGCTAGCTTCTGCACCACGAAAATCATAGCGAGTTGACAATTCACGAGTTGAATTGTCAGTTGCATTTTTTACTTCTTCCAAATTAATTTCGGAAATAATGTCCATTGAAGGCATAACATGTCTCTGTCTTACAAAAAATTGCCTACATATTATCAATATTTGCTAGTAATACCAATATTCAAGACCAAAGTAACCGCCTAAGAGAGATAGTTTTACTGACTTAGCCCTGATATGATAATAAACAACTGAACTCCTAAAGTACGATTACTGACACCTCAATGAAAAGTCGCTACCATTTATCAATTCTCGCCATGATTGTGATACTGTTTTTTTGCCTTTATTTTAGTTCAGGTGACTTTAGGCGTATCGTTTTTCGCAGCACAGAAATAGACTCTATTGGTCATATCATAAGCTTTTTTGGTTTGACTTGGGTGCTGCACAGTATATTAAAACTGCCATTACTTAATACCATGGTAACCGTTGCTTTTTATGGTGCATTAACTGAGTTAGGGCAATACTATTTGGGTTTTCGTAGTGGGCAATTAAGTGACTTTATTTCAGATTTAATCGGAATATCACTATTCGGCATCATAAGATGGTCTATCTTAATGTATCGTAATAGATCAGGAAAAAGGTTGTAACCGTGAACATTGTAATTGTTGGCCAAGGTGCTATCGGCTTGCTTTGGTATCATCAATTAAGTAAAAATTCTAACAACCGTGTTAGCCTACTTTGTTCTGCACGTATAACCTCTTTGCCACCAGAAATACTTTTTACTGATTTAGAAAATCGAACGAAAACAACTCCATTAACATTGGCAAATAACACAGCATTAAGCACTGCCGATGTTATTTTATTTTGCGTTAAGTCTTATCAGATTTCAGCTGCGTTAACGTCAATAATTAACCATATTAATGCAAAGACAACTCTTATTTTTTGTCACAATGGTATGGGGGCGGTTAATTATTTAGCGGCCTTAAGTCAGCCATGTTATGCGCTACTAACTACACATGGTAGTAAAATAATTACACCTTTCCATGCTCAACACACAGGGCTAGGACATAACGACTTAGGTTTGATCAATAGCTCACTAAACGCAGAAGTAGAATTAGAAGAACAAATCGTAAATACCTTAGCAATAGCACTGCCATCACTAACACTAAGCGATAATATTAAAGCTAACCAATGGCTAAAATTGGCAGTTAATTGTGTCATCAACCCAATTACCGCCATCGATAACGTTAATAATGGTCAATTACTTAGTGAGAAATACACCACATTAATTGAGCAGCTATTAAAAGAAGTGATAGCCGTAGCAGCCTGCGAAGACATCAGGTTTGATTTTAATGAGTTAAAAACAAAGGTGCTACTAGTCGCAAGAAAAACAGCTGAAAACTGCTCTTCAATGCGCAGTGATGTTCTACATCAGCGTCCCACAGAAATTGACTATATCAATGGTTATATTATTAAGTTAGCTGAAAGCAATAAAATTTCCGTACCGAAAAATGAAAAAATGGTACAGCAAGTGAGAAAGATGACTAATTAATGAATTAAATGCTCAGTATTAAAAAGGCCTTTAGCAAGTAGATGCTAAAGGCCTTTTTTAAATTCAGTGGCAAGGTGAGTATTAGTCACACAAGCAATATTTTATGGGCGATAAACTTTTACATTGGTAAAGCCAGCGCCAGCTAAGTAAAGCGCTTGTAACTTACTCATTACGCCTTGGTCACAATAAAGCAAATAGTCTTTGCTTTTATCCAAGTCACCAAACTGTGTTGCTAGCTTGTAAAATGGTAAATGTTGAATTTCAACACCTTCAATTTCTAACGGGTTCTCGTCTTCTTCATTTGGGCTACGAATATCTAATACCACTGAGTTTTCAGGAATATTATCCAAAGTATCAACCGCGTGAATTTCAGCTTCACTTTCATTACCAATATCACGAATATCAAAAACTCGCGTTTCTTCAACCACTTTATCTAAAATTGAAAAATCAAAGTTTGCTTCTTCCGCTTCTACCTTAGAGATAATGGCTTTAACTGTTGGCTTTTTAGAAATGACACCACAATATTCAGGAATAGTTTTGGCAAAATCTTCAGTACCAATTTTACGGGCAATATCAATAATATCTTGTTTATCGTACGCAGCCAAAGGACGCAAAATTAACGTTTCGGTTACACGGTCGATAACATTAAGGTTAGTTAAGGTTTGACTTGATACTTGCCCTAACGCTTCACCGGTAATCAAGGCTTGAATACCCATTTTCTCTGCAATTTTTGCCCCTGCGCGCATCATCATACGCTTCAGTACAACGCCCATCTGGCCATTTTCGATATTTTCTAATATCTCAGCAACAACTGGTTCAAAATCTACCGCAAAGAATTTAACGCGATGCGATGCACCGTACTTGTCCCATAAAAAATGGCTAACTTGCTTAACGCCAACTTCATGAGCCGCGCCACCTAAGTTAAAGAAACAGTAATGCGTACGTGCACCTTTCTTAATCATTTGATAACTAGCAACACCAGAATCAAAGCCGCCAGACATTAACGATAAAACATCTTCTTGGGTAGCTATTGGAAAACCACCCATACCTTTATGACGTTCGGTAACGATAAACAGGTTTTCGTTTTTAATTTCTAAGTGAATGGTTACGTCTGGATTTTTTAATTTAACTTTTGCCGAATCGACTAATTGATTTAAACCACCACCAACATATTGTTCAATTTTTAGTGAATTGAAATCATGGCTACCTGTGCGTTTGGCTCGTACACAAAAGCTTTTATCTTCAATATTTTTGGCATGTACAGCAGCAGTTTTTTCGTAAATGTCATGAACATCAGTAAAATTAGTTTGCTGTACTTCAAGAAACATCGGAATACCAGGAATACACTTTAATGTTTCAATTAGCTTTAAGCGGTTTTCAGGCGTGTTATTAGCGGTATTAACTTCAATATTGTCCCAGTTCATTCGCGTAGTTACTTGTTCATCAACGCGACGTAAAACATTTTTAACGCTCGATTCTAAAATCTTAGTAAAACGTTTCCGCACCGGACGGCTTTTAATGGTAATTTCAGCCTGTAACTTAACAATAAATTTCATCAACAATAACACCCATATTTAGAATGGCGCGCATTATACACTAAATTACAGCACATACCCAAGTCACTTTAAAATGCGACTGTAAGTAGCTTAACGGTAACCATATACGCTCGTGTACCTCGACATGTAAGGATACATTAATGTCGTGATGCCATGAGTGGCAAAGAGCTACCATTTGACCGCGTTATACCGTACATTCTGTACATACACGCTCTCTCACATCGACATGTATGGACACATTAATGTCGTGATGCCATGGATGGCAAAGAACGACCATGTGATCGCGTTATACCGTACGTCCTGTACATACACGCTCTCTCACATCCATGTGACCGCGTTATACCGTACATCCTGTACATAAAAAAGGAGTGCATCATTTGCACTCCTTAATTATTCAGTCATGTAAAAAGCTAAGTTATTATTCTTTTCTAATTGATACCGGTTCGGTTTCTTTCGCCTTGCCCTGATTAATAGCAATTTCTACGCGGCGATTTCTACGGCGGTTTAAGCGATTTGTATTAGGCACCAGTGGGCGAGTATCAGCATGACCAACCACAAGTAAACGTGAATCATCAAACTTTGGTACTTTGATAATTTCGTGCGCAATAGCAACAGCACGCTTGCTTGAAAGATCCCAATTCGACGAAAACAACTCAGAATTAATGCCCTGATTGTCAGTATGAGCCGAAATCATAATTTCACCCGGCACAGTATTTAGCAATAAGCCTATCTCACGCATAATCGGTTTAAATTGCGGTTGTAAAAATGCAGAGCCTGACGGAAATGAGCCATTTTCACGAATTCTAATTATAACTTGCTGCCCTAAGGATTCTAGTTCGATTGCACCATCTTGGATTTGTTGTTCAAGTTGATCGGCAATTTTCTTAGCAAGGTCATTCACTTGTTCTTGCGAAGCTTGCTCAAGCTCGTCTTTAGCTTTTTGCATCGCTTGTGCTGACATTTCATCAGCAGTACTTTGTGATTGACCACCACGCTCAGTACCACGCTGCTCTTGTCGACCACCTGCAGAAGTTTCATCACCCGCTTGAAACTCTAACATTTGCTGAGTCATTTCCATGGTTTGCTGTTGAATAACTTCAATCGGTGTTGGCTCTGGTTTTCCTGGGCGAAACTCCTGGGCAATAATACTGGTTCCCTTCGGGATATCCTTTACTTCAATTTTATTTTGCACACCAAAGGCAAACTTCATCGAACCCGCTATCTGTTTAAACTTTAATACATCCATCTCTGAAAAAGACAAAAGTAAAACGAAAAAACACATTAGCAACGACATTAAATCGGCGAATGTCCCCATCCAAGCAGGGAGTCCAGGAGGTGGACATTTACATTTTTCGGCCATAATTTACTCCCGCTATTCTTCAGTAGTATTGATTGCTCGTTTACTTTCAGCGAGGTAGTTTTTCAATAAGCCTTCAATAACACGCGGATTTTGTCCATCTTGAATACCTAATACGGCATCTAAAACTAACTCTTGATTCATCTTTTCTTCCGCTAAACGTAACTTCAATTTAGACGCAATAGGAATCGCAATAACGTTAGCTAGGAAAGCACCGTATAATGTTGTTAATAGTGCAACCGCCATCGCAGGACCAATCGCTTTAGGATCATCCATGTTTGACAGCATGGCAACTAAGCCAATCAAAGTACCAATCATGCCCATCGCAGGTGCAACATCAGCTAATGCCATCAACATATCTGAACCAGTTTCATGACGCTCAGTGGTTAAGTCGATATCTTTTTGCATAGTGGCTCGCACTACATCAGCATCATGACCATCAACCAACATATCAACACCCTTTTGCATAAAGGCGTTAGATATTTCCGCTTCTTCAAGAGCAAGAAAGCCACCTTTACGAGCAGCATCAGCCATATCAACAGCTTTTTCGATTAGCTCTTCTGGCTTTTCCAATTTGAACATAAAGGATTTGCCAATAATTTTCCCCATGCCAAAAAACTGCCCTAAATTATAATTGGACAGGACAATAAAAATAGAGCCACCAAATACAATGATCACTGATTGAGCATCTATGAACATGCTAATATCACCAGCTAGTAACATAGCCATAACTAACAAGCCTATTGCACCGACTATGCCTATCAACGTTGCTAAATCCACAAATGCCTCCGATAAATTCTTTTAGATATACTCGCTAAGCAGATAATACCTGATGAGTTGGTGTTAGGCGAATACTTATATTTCTCGTTATACCTGTATTATCGCCCATATTGTCAATAACTTAAGTAACAATGACGATTATTTTAATTAAAAGCATTAATTCATCATTAATTGACCCAGCGCCCGAGCTAAGGTAAGTTTGCGCCTAGAGTTCATATCACGCTAAAAAAAGTCCATGGCAAGAAAAAAAATAGAAAATTTAAGCTTCGAAGAATCCCTTGGTGAATTGGAAACTATCGTACAAAACTTAGAGCAAGGTGATCTTAACCTTGAAGACTCAATGAGTTTATTCGAACGAGGTTTACATTTAAGTCAGCACAACCAAGAAAAGCTTCAAGGCGCTGAGCAACAAATCAATATCCTGTTGGAAAAAAATGGCAAAGCACAATTATCAACCTTCATAACTGATGAGAATGATAGTCGTGACTAAACTGATAGGTATCGACAATATTCAAACGCGCATAAATGATTACTTAATCGATAAACTTAATAGTTTAAAAGTTAATGACGAAAAGCTTCATGCCGCTATGCGCTATGGTCTATTGATTGGCGGTAAACGCATGCGACCTTATCTTGCCTATATTACTGGTGAAGCACTAAATGCTACACAAAGTGATATTGACGGTGTTGCAGCAGCCTTAGAGTGTATTCATGCCTATTCATTATTGCATGACGATTTACCTGCAATGGATGATGACGATTTACGCCGTGGACAGCCAACGTGTCATAAAGCTTTTGACGAAGCGACTGCTATTCTTGCCGGAGATAGCCTACAAACCTTAGCATTTGATATTATCGCTAATCATGAATTTTCAGCAGCAATAGCACCAAAACGTATTGAATTGTTACGCCACTTAGTAAAAGCCAGTGGTTATCAAGGCATGTGTGGTGGGCAAGCATTAGATTTAGCCGCAACAGGTAAAGTTATTTCGCTTGAAGAATTAGAAACGCTACATTCATTAAAAACGGGTGCCTTATTAGAAGCCTCAGTCATGATGGCGGCAGAATGCAGTACAGTTGCTACTTCACAAGATAAAGTACAACTCGCACACTACGCAAAGTTAGTTGGTCTGGCATACCAAGTTCGCGATGACATTATTGATATTACTTCAACTGAAGAAGAGCTTGGAAAACCCGCAGGTTCTGACCTTGCCGCAGACAAAAGTACCTACCCTGCTTTGCTAGGTTTATCAGGCGCACAGGAAAAAGCTGACAACTTATATCAACAAGCGCTTCAAGCTTTAGCCACTTTGCCCTACAATACACAGAATTTATCCGATTTTGCGACTTTCATTATCAATCGCAAACATTAATATTTAGATTAAATAGAATAATATGACTATAAACCTGACTGAATATCCTTTACTGGCAAACATCAATACTCCTGATGAATTACGTAAATTAAATCAAACCCAATTAACACAAACCAGTGAAGAATTAAGACGTTACTTATTAAATTCAGTAAGTAAAAGCAGCGGGCACTTTGCCTCAGGTTTAGGCACTATTGAATTAACGGTTGCCTTGCATTATGTCTATAACACACCATTTGATCATTTAATTTGGGATGTTGGTCATCAGGCCTATCCACACAAAATATTAACGGGTCGACGCGATCAACTTCATACCATTCGTCAAAAAGACGGTTTACACCCTTTCCCGTGGCGTGAAGAAAGTGAATACGACGTATTAAGTGTTGGCCATTCAAGTACCTCTATTTCTGCGGCACTAGGTATGGCTGTTGCTGCTGAAAAAGAAGCAAAAAATCGTAAAGTTGTTGCCGTTATTGGCGATGGCGCCATGACTGCAGGTATGGCATTTGAAGCATTAAATCACGCAGGTGATATTAATAAAGACATGTTAGTTATCTTAAACGATAACGAAATGTCAATTTCCGAAAATGTTGGCGCGTTAAACAATCACTTAGCTAAAATGCTATCAGGAAGCCTATATACAGGGCTTCGTGAAGGTAGTAAGCGCATACTTAAAAACATTCCACCAATTAAAGAATTAGCAAGCCGTGCTGAAGAACACTTAAAAGGTATGGTAGTACCTAGCACCTTTTTTGAAGAGTTAGGCTTTAACTATATCGGCCCTATTGATGGTCATGACGTTAACGGTTTGGTCGACACTATATCGAATATGCGTAACCTTAAAGGTCCGCAATTACTGCACATTGCGACGACAAAAGGTAAAGGTTACCAACAAGCAGAGCAAGACCCGATTAAGTATCATGCAGTACCTAAGTTTGATCACACAGAAACGACCTTGCCAAAAAGTGCACCTAGCTTACCAACTTATTCAGCAATATTTGGTGATTGGCTATGCAAAACAGCCGAACAAGACAGCAAACTCGCCGCTATTACCCCAGCAATGCGTGAAGGCTCGGGCATGGTAGAGTTCAGTCAGCGTTTCCCCGAGCAATACTATGATGTTGCAATTGCAGAACAACACGCAGTAACGTTTGCAGCTGGATTAGCGATTGGCGGCCGTAAACCTGTTGTCGCTATTTACTCTAGCTTCTTACAACGTGGTTATGATCAATTCATTCACGATGTCGCCATTCAAAATTTACCGGTATTATTTGCCATTGATCGCGCTGGTATTGTTGGTGCCGACGGACCAACACATCAAGGTTCATTTGATTTGAGCTTTATGCGTTGTATTCCTAATATGACAATCATGGCACCGTCTGATGAACGCGAATGTCAACTGATGCTCAATACTGGTTATCAGTTAAATGCACCCGCTGCAGTTCGTTATCCTCGAGGAAGCGGCAATGGTGCAACATTACCCGCAATAACGGAAACTATTGAGCTTGGTAAAGCAAAACTGATTAGAGCAATGACTGACGTTAGTTCAGAAAATAAAATAGCTATTCTCAACTTTGGTACAACCTTAGCTGAAGCTAAATTAGCCGCTGAAGCACTCAATGCGACATTAGTTGATATGCGTTTTGTGAAACCATTAGATCAATCATTTATCAGCAAACTATGCGCTGAACATGACTGCATTGTTACGGTTGAAGACAATGCTATTGCTGGCGGTGCAGGCTCAGGCGTTAATGAATATATTTTAAGCCAAGGCATTATGAAGAAAATTCTTAACATAGGCTTACCAGATAACTTTATTAAGCACGGCACACAAACTGAAATCCACCAAGAACTTGGTTTAGACAGCCAAGGTATTATCGATAAAATAAAACAGTTTATTGCTTAAAGTAAAATTCTCTGCATCTCAGCTAGCAATTATATTTGTATAAAAAAAGCGATTTGAATGACTTCAAATCGCTTTTTTTATGTCTAGGATGTACGGTATGCCACAATCACATAGTCGCTCATTGCCACTTTGGCTTCTCAACATTAAGACTTCCATATCTGTCGATGTGAAAAAATGACTATACGTAAAGCATCAATAAATGATTATTCAGCGATATATTCCACAACTTCCAAACCAAAACCTGACAACGAGTGATATTTAGTTTGTGAGCTTAATAGACGCATTTTACTAACACCAAGGTTTGACAGTATTTGCGAGCCGACACCAACATTACGCGAACCAACATGACGTTTCACTTCGTTAACCACTTCACCGGCATCAGATTTTGCATATCTTTCAACTTGCGCAATAAGCTCAGCCGTCGATTCATGCTTACCTAGTAACACTAATACGCCGCCTTCTTTACCGATTTTTTCCAAGGCATTCGCCATTGGCCATTTAGCGACACTTTCACGTTGGCTAAATAATAAGTCTCTGAAAGTATTTTCTAGATGTACACGCACTAATGTTGGCTCGTCAGCGTTAATTTCGCCTTTGGTTAAAGCAAAGTGTGCTTGGCCATCGATGGTGTCTTTAAATACGGTTAAATCAAATTCACCAAATGCTGTCGGTAGCTTACATTGTGAAACACGTTCAATGGTGGTTTCATTAGCATTACGGTATTCAATTAAGTCAGCAATAGTGCCCATTTTCACACCATGCTTTTCGGCAATAATTTCTAAATCTGGACGGCGCGCCATGGTGCCATCTTCATTTAAAATTTCTACGATAACTGCCGCTGGTTCAAGACCTGCTAAACGTGCTAAATCAGTACCGGCTTCAGTATGTCCTGCGCGGTTTAATACCCCGCCATCTTTAGCAATTAACGGGAAAATATGACCAGGTTGTACAATACTTAAATGATTTGCGTCTTTAGCTACTGCGGCTAAAACCGTTGTTGCACGATCGCCTGCTGAAATACCGGTAGTTACACCATGTGCCGCTTCAATTGACACGGTGAAGTTAGTACTAAATTGAGCATCATTTTTTTCTACCATCAAAGGTAGTTTAAGCTCTTGACACTTTTCTACCGTCATCGGCATACAAATCAAACCACGACCATGTGTTGCCATAAAGTTGATCGCCTCTGGCGTCACTTTTTCAGCGGCCATAATGAAGTCACCTTCATTTTCGCGATCTTCATCATCCATTAAGATGACCATTTTACCTTGAGCTATATCGTCGATAATCTCTTGTGGCGTGTGTAAATTCATGACAACCTCTTTATTTAATAAAACCACTGCGCGCTAATAGCGCATGCGTAACACCTGACGGCTCTTGTACATTAGCCGTGTGCTTGGTAAGTAATCTTTCTATGTAGCGAGCAATTAAATCAACTTCTAAGTTAACTTTAGTACCCACTTGGTATTTACTGATAATTGTTTGTTGTGTGGTATGCGGGACAATCGTCAAACGAAACTGTTCGGCCGTTAAACTGTTAACAGTCAAACTAGTACCATCGATGGTAATTGAACCTTTCTCTGCAATATAAGCGGCTAATTCTGCCGGCATGGTTAGCCAATAATCAATGCTATTACCTTTATGCTCAATGCGAGTTATTTCACTCACCGCATCAACATGGCCAGAAACCATATGGCCACCAAAACGCGTGGTTGGCAACATGGCTTTTTCAAGGTTTACACTATCACCTGTTTGATAATGTGCTAAACCGGTACGCGTTAACGTTTCACTGGAAACATCGGCACTAAAGCTTAAATTATCAACAGCAACAACGGTCAAGCAAATACCGTTAGTGGCAATTGAATCGCCCAATTTAACATCTGACAAATCTAATACGCCAGTATCAATAATGACACGAGCACCGTCACCTGACGTGTTAATTGCTCTTAAAGCACCTACGGCTTCTATAATTCCTGTAAACATGATCTGTCTCGTTAACTTATGCTGTTAATAACACTTTAAAATTACGTCCATTACATAGTGCTACTGATACCTAACGACAAAACTTAGCCGTTAACCTAATGTCTTTTCCGACCAACCGTACGTCGGTAATATCTAATGCTTTAGCGTCTGCTAGCTTTACAACTGAGGGCATATTGGCTAAACCTTTACCATCATTACCCATCAACTTAACTGCTTGATATAACACTAACTCATCAACTAAACCTTGTTCAATGAAAGCTCCGCTAAGTTGAGCACCCGATTCAATTAACACATCATTTAGCCCTTGCTTAGCAAGATAGGTTAATAACCCGGTTAAATCGATATGGTCGCTGTCAGTCGCTTTTTGAATTTGAACTTGTTCTACAAAGTGAGGCCAAACTTGGCTATTTTCAATGGTGTGTCGAATTATTAATATTTTACTTGGCTGCTCAAATGCCGTTAATTCTGGCGTTAAGCGATTTTTACCATCGATGATGATACGGACAGGTTGCCTAACATCTTCTTCGGCATAGTTATTTTTTAATTCGCCTAGCGAATCCCAGCGTACATTCATTTTTGCATTATCAAAAATAACCGAATCTGCACCGCAAATTACCCCACAACTTTGTGCTCGTAATCGTTGCACGTCAGTACGCGCTTCACTGCCGGTTATCCATTGGCTTTCGCCACTAGCCATTGCGGTTTTTCCGTCTAAACTTGCGGCAAGTTTACAACGCACATAAGGCATTTTTGTGGTCATTAAATGAATAAAACCCGGGTTCAATGCGCAAGCATCTTGCTCCAACAAACCAAATTGCGTGGTGATACCTGCGGCCTCTAACATTGCTAAACCACGACCAGAAACTCTTGGGTCAGGGTCAACCATCGCGGCAATAACATGACTAACTTTTGCCTTAATCAACGCTTCGGCGCAAGGTGGAGTTAAGCCGTAATGACTACAAGGCTCTAGTGTTACGTAAGCGGTAGCGCCTTTTGCTGCAACGCCAGCTTGCTTAAGTGCATGAACTTCAGCGTGCCCTTGCCCAGCTTTTTTATGAAAACCTTCACCAATGATTTCCCCATTCTTCACTAATACACAGCCAACTCTTGGATTAGGCGAGGTGGTGAAATGCCCACGCTTTGCCAAACTAATCGCACGTTGCATAAAATGGTGGTCTGGTAGTGAAAAACTTGTCATGGTGGTACTCAAAAGTTAAATTGTAATAACAGCTAGTTACTCATCATCGCCTAAACGGGCAATTTCCTCGCCGAACTCTCTAATATCTTCAAACGAGCGATATACAGAAGCAAAGCGGATATAAGCAACTTTATCTAAGCTTTTTAGCTGTTCCATGATAATTGTACCTAATAGTTCACTAGATACCTCCCGCTCGCCAGTTGCCCGTAACTTAGATTTAAGTTTATTTATCGACAACTCCATTTCTTCTGTGCTAACAGGACGCTTTTCCAGTGCTCGGACTAACCCGTTACGCATTTTATCTTCATTAAATGGTTCTCGAGAGCCGTCACGTTTAATAATTCTTGGCATAACAAGTTCAGCACTTTCGAAGGTTGTATAGCGTTCATGGCATGCTAAACATTCACGGCGACGACGCACCTGATGTCCGTCTGACACTAAACGAGAGTCGATAACTTTAGTATCGGTGGCTGAGCAAAAAGGACAATACATTGATAATTTCCGTCGTTAGCAAGTCATAAACAATTCAATTAGAGGGCATTTTAATTGAAAACAGTTCATTAAGCTAAAATTCTTAGCAGGAATATTAAATTATCTTAGGTATATAAAAAATGGCCACAAAAGTGGCCATTTTCAATAGTTTTTTTAATGCAACAAAGCAGTATTGGCTTTGTTCATCAATAAGTAGAATTACTTATAAACAGGGAAACGTGTACATAGCTCTTTAATGCCAGCTTGTACTTTAACAATAGTTTCTTCGTTAGTAATATCATCTAAAATGTCACAAACAAATGTTGTAATTGCTTTTGTTTCTTCAATGCCAAAGCCACGACGAGTAATTGCTGGTGTACCTAAACGTAAGCCAGAAGTTACAAATGGTGAGCGAGGGTCATTTGGTACAGAGTTTTTGTTAACCGTAATGTGAGCACGACCTAACGCGGCATCAGCATCTTTACCTGTAATATCTTTATCAATTAGATCAAGTAATAACAAGTGGTTTTCAGTACCGTTTGAAACAACTTTATAGCCACGTTCTTGTAATACTGCAACCATAGCTTTAGCGTTGTCTAAAACGTTTTGTTGATAAGTTTTAAACTCTGGAGACAATGCTTCTTTAAACGCCACCGCTTTTGCAGCGATAATGTGCATTAATGGGCCACCTTGGCCACCTGGGAATACCGCACTGTTTAATTTTTTGTAAATTGCTTCATCATTACAACCAGAAACAATTAAGCCACCACGTGGGCCCGCTAATGTTTTATGTGTTGTTGTTGATACTACATGTGCATGTGGAACTGGGTTAGGGTATAAACCAGCAGCAACCAAACCTGCAACGTGAGCCATATCAACGAAGAAATAAGCGTCAACTTTATCTGCGATTTCACGCATACGAGCCCAGTCAACAACACCAGAGAACGCAGAAAAACCACCGATGATCATTTCTGGTTTATGTTCTAATGCTAAGCGCTCTAATTCAACATAATCAATATCGCCAGTTTCAGGGTGTAAACCGTATTGAATAGCTTCGTAAGATTTACCAGAAAAGTTAACATGTGAACCGTGAGTTAAATGTCCGCCGTGAGCCAAGCTCATACCTAACACTTTACCGCCTGGCGTTACTAACGCTTGAAAAACTGCCGCATTTGCTTGTGAACCAGCATGTGGTTGCACGTTGGCGTAAGTTGCGCCAAATAATTCTTTTGCACGGTCAATTGCTAATTGCTCAGCAACATCTACATACTCACAGCCACCGTAATAACGCTTGCCAGGGTAACCTTCAGCATATTTATTGGTAAGTTGTGAACCTTGAGCTTCAAGTACACGTGGACTACAGTAATTTTCTGAAGCGATGAGTTCAATGTGCTCTTCTTGACGAACAACTTCATTACTCATTGCTTGATAAAGTTCAGGATCAAAATCAGCAATATTCATATCACGTGTAAACATGTAATTTCCTCAATTAGTCTGCCAGCGGCATTAGTTGGCTTTTGTTTTTCAACATTAGCAAGGTGAAAAATAATTGCGGCATATTTTGCCTGAACTTATGGGGGTTGTATATGAGAAAACCACCTTCTGTTAGTTCATTTTGCAATCAATTATGCTTTGAGGTTAGCGCTAAAAGCTTTTAACGAAACCATCAAACTGTAACTAAAACTAATATACTGGCTTAAAGGCGTAAAAACAACAAATTTAAAACAGCATCAAGCTAAAATAAAGAAATTAAATTCGATAAATGGTGTGCTCACCTGTTTTTTATAGTTATTTCATCTGTAGCAACTCACAATATTCTTTCTTACGCTTTCTGTGAAGAAACTCTATAACCAGATATATAACTAACATAAGACTATTTGCCATTAAGTAAGCGAACCATACCGTTTTATCACTGGTTTGACTCATGGCATAAATATACCAATTGAGTAATGGTAAAAGTGGTAACAAAGAAATTTTCGAGAACAGCAGGTATTTCATCGCTGACTCACTGCCAGCAATAGCGTTATCGATTGCCTTCTCTGGGCTATCACATAAGTGCGACCATGCAGTTATGCGGATTTTAGTTTCAAAATAAACAAAAACACCTGCCGCTAAACCGCCTAAACCGGCATAAATATTGGTCGGTTCGCCCCACTGACCATCGTAAACACCGTAAAAGAAAAACAAAATTATCGCCAGCGCTAAAAAAATATCCAAAGCAAAAACAAGTTTTGCTTGTCGAGTTCTCTTACGAGTACGCTTTACTAAAGCGTCAACGTCTGTTTTCAGCGTTGGTTGCGCTTGCCAATCTTGAGTTAACTCTGTCCACGCATCATCAAGCACGCTAGACTCTTCAATATCGTGTTCATTTTTTCTAATAAACAATTTTTCTGAAGAGGTCGACTTACCTTGCGATTTCTCACTTTCAACTACCATCTTTATTTTATCTTTTTCTTCGCTCATGCCGCCTCCAACAACTGCATTAACGCCGCTTTTGCGCGCTGTAATCTTACGCCAACTAGATTTGTACTGATAACGAGTACGTCAGCAATTTCTTGATAACTCATGCCTTCAAGCGCCAAAGTGATCACTTGCTGTTGCTCAAGCTTTAATTGACGAATAGCTTGGGCAAGCTTTTGTTGTCGTTGATTTTGGTCTAGTGATTGATATGGCGTTGGCTGTTCACATTGTTGTTCATCATTGTGCGATGGCTCATCAGAACTTTGTTCAGTCTTTATTGTTTTTACCGATTTAGCTACATGAGTTGCTAAAACATTATGAGCAATACGAGCAATAAAAGTTTTAACCGCAGCATCGGCACGAAAGCTTGGTAGAGCACGCCAAATATTTAATGCTATTTCTTGAAAAAGCTCTTCTTGAATAGCAGGTTTTGCTTCAAAGCCGATGATAATATGACGAAGTAGTTTCTCGTATTGAGAAATCCACTTGGTAAATGTCTGTTGATTGTTCAATGAATAACCCAGTTGAAGTTTAGCCGTTTGAAAACAGTCTTGTTTTTGTAAGGCTAATTCTACTGAGTTATCCATAATATTCAATCCTAACGATTTATTTCTAACTAGCTACCTTTGTATATTTATCGCTAGCTAAGTGACATAACCACTTTCTCAGAGGTTAGTTTTTTCGCTAACGTTAATACTATCCCTGCTGTTACGGCAATCGTTGCTGCACTCGTAAATAACAATGCATTCCAATCGACCGGCAAGCCTTTAAAAACATCTTCCATTAACATTGACTGACCCGAAATTGGCATCCAATTAACCCAAGCAGGCTTATCATCCATTATCATTAACGCAATAGGGATCATGCTAGGTACTGCAATTAACATAGTGACGGTCGATTGCGCTTCTTTAAAACTTTTCGCCTGAAAGGAAAAGAATAACTGTAATGAAGCAGCAAGAAAGCAAACGGGAATGAGCAATAACAATAGTGTCGCGAAAGTAGCGACATTAATATTAAAAGTTGCACCAATTTTAGTAAGGTCAACAAAGTTCATTGCAACAGAAGTCAGTACCAACATTAAAATAATTGAGATAATTGAAATAGAACTCGCACACGTTAGCTTAGCCAATACTATTTTTAAGGTGCTTATCGGCTGACACAATAACATTTCTAAAACATTACGCTCACGCTCACCAGCACTTGAATCTATCGCAATTGAAAGACCTGACATAAATGCGGCCATCATCAGATAAACACCTAATATCAACGATATCATCACCGCATTACTGCTAGGTAGAGACGTGTCTTGCTCAACTAATTTTATCGGCTGTAATAATTTAATATCAACGCCGCGCACGAGTAGTCGTTTATAACCTATGGTTAACGAATGAGCCCGAACAACATCTTTAATACGGCGAATAGGTGTAGATAACGATTTTTCGTTATAGTCAGCACGCATAACTAATTCAATAGGCATACCATTAGCCATATCTTCATTAAAGCTATCAGGAATGGTTAATTCAATATTGCGTTCATTCCAATTGCGCTCTTCATCTTCAGGTACATCAGCAAAAGACAAAATGTTTTCGTCTTTTAATGCTTTAATTAATTTAGGTGCATGCTGTTCGCCAGTGTATTTTACATATACAGCGGGGTTATCTACTGCTTCTTTAATCGCGACCTTTAGCATTACCATGATCATAACTGGCATCATCAATGCCATACTCATCGCTACCATTAATGCACGTTTATCACGAAAAGCTTCTTTAAATTCTTTTACCATTAAGGCTTTTAATTGCATCATGCCGCTACTCCTTCATCTGAGCCAATTAATTTCACAAACGCATCTTCAAGTAACTTCTCGCCCGCTAAATCACACAATTCTTGCGGCGTACCTTGCGCTGCTAATTTGCCACCAGAAACAATAATCACACGATCACATAACGCAGCAACTTCTTGCATGACGTGAGAAGAGAATAAAATACAATGACCTTTCTCTTTAAACTTAGCTAAATGATTACGCAAAATTCGCGTACTCATCACATCTAAGCCACGTGTAGGCTCATCAAGCACAAAGTTTTTTGGTTGATGAACTAAGGCTTGAGCCAACGTAACCTTCATTCGTTGACCTTGTGAAAAACCAGCGGTTCTGCGATGCGCTAACTCGCCCATTTCTAAATCTTTAAATATTTGCTCAATCGCTGCATGTTTATTTGCGCCTTGCATACCGTGAATACTGGCGAAATAGTCAACTTGCTCATAGGCAGTTAATCGTTCATACAAGCCGAATTTATCAGGGAAAATACCTAAGCGTTTTCGCGCTTCAAGTGGCTGTTCAGTGACTTTAATACCATCAATGGTGGCAAAGCCTTCGTCTGCTTTAAGTAAGCCATATAATGTACGTAAACAAGTCGTTTTTCCTGCACCATTAGGACCTAAAATACCGGTTATCTCTCCGTCTTTGGCTGTAAAAGACAAACCATCTAACGCTTTAACGGTATTTTTTTTGCTAACAAAGCTTTTGTGTAAGTTATTAACTTCAATCATCATTTATTCCTTTATTTGAGTTGATGATGCTTTAACGACTGCTGGCATTGAACCGCCATTTAAACCTGTCATAAATGTTCCATCAGGAATTTCTTGTAGGCATGACTCATCAAGTCCGTTTGGTGTTTGTTTTTCTAAAAACTCGTTAACAATATTGATGCCGCAGGGAGTTGAAGCAACAATATGGGCATTGTTTTTAGAAATAATATGATGGCTGTTTGGTAAGTTTTTATCTGACTTTTCGCCGTTACTGGCTGGTGTAACCGGGTCAAGTTCACCTGATAATATTAAAGTAGGAATATCGGCCGTAACCGTTTGATAAAAGTCATCACTTGGCTGATATGTCGGCCAAGCGGCACACACTTTACCGATCATCTCTAAACTCATACCTTTAGCAAAATTATTGTCTGCATCTTCAGCTTTCATGCCGGCTGAAATTTTAGGGTAATCTTCGTTACAAACAATATTAAAGTGCAAAGCAATGTAAATACCCATACCGCCCTCACCTTGTGCAATAAGTCCGGCTAGTGGTTTAAAGTCACCTAAGTAAGCTTGATGTATCAAAAGCGGTACTAAACTGCGCGTTTGCGTTGAATATAACTGCATTTGAATGGTAGAAATAAATTTGTCATTGCTGATGGTAAATTCTGTATTTGTCCCAAGTCTTGGGTGAGAAATTTCAACGGTAATTGGTGCTTGAGATAACTTGGCACTAATTTCTGCAAATTCTTTAGCCAACTCAGGGTACTGTCTTGCACAGCTTTCGTCATTTTGGCAATTGTCGATTAGTTTAGTAAACGACTGCGCAGCACTTTGACCAAATATGCCAATAGGCACTTCGATAGGACCAACACTGTCAAGTACGACACTTTTTATAGATTCTGGAAACATACGCATATAAACAAGGCCTGCGCGAGTACCATATGAACCACCATAAATATGAACTTGTTGATGACCCAGTGCATCTCGCACAGCATCAAAGTCTCGAATCGCATTCTCTGAATTATATTGGCTTAGCTCACCGTTAAGTTGTGATAAACATTGTTCGATATCGGTAACCGAAAAATCTTCTGGCACACTGGTGTAAGGGTCAATTTCTAATGACTCATCACATTGCAAAGGATGTGACTTACCGGTGCCTCGTTGATCAATAAGGATCAAGTCACGAGTTTTTCTGATCTCGCCAAAACCTTGATAAATTTGTCCGGCTAATTCAGCTGCCGCTTGACCAGGACCGCCAGCTAAAAACATTAGCGGCAACTTTTCTTGGCTGCTGTCTATTGCGGGTAAAACCACAAAGTTAATATCAATTTTCACGCCGTTTGGCTGAGTATAATTTTCTGGCGTTGCTAAAGTACCGCACTGCACTTGTTGCCTGATACCTTTTACATGACAACTTTCCAAACTGACTTGTTGATTTTCAGCACCCTGTGCAATCGCAGTACTAGTCATACTGGTTGCACAGGTAAGTAAACTCGCAGTGAAAACACTTTTCCAATTTAATTTCATTTTAGCCTTCCTTTTAAAACGTCCCATACATAGTCTTAGCATTTACACCTTTATTACATGTTTTTATAATTATTTATCAACAAAACCATTAACTATTGATTAATAAGTAAAATAAATAGTTTTATTAATACGAATAAAAAGAAATTACGGAGAATTAAGATAAAAAAAGCCGCTAGGGAGAGTTAGCGGCTTTAACTTCGACAGATTAAGTTTTTCGTATATTTATGGCACTAACTAAAATTCATAGCGTGCAACCAATGAAACATAACGAGCACCTTGACGCCCTGTTGTTCTGCCCCAGTTTGGATCTGCGACTGTGTTTCCATCGGCATCGGTAATTGACCCTTGCTGATATACTGTTGTTTGAGTATCGGCATTTAACAAGTTGTAAACGGTTGCCTTAAGCAATAAATCATTACCAAACAACTCATGGCGATAGCTTGCTGATAGATCGAACTTAACCGTCCAATCTGTTGTTCCAGCGCTTCCTCGTGGTGAGGCATTGCCATTTTCGTCATAGAATGAGTCGCCATGGCCACGTTCAACGTTACTTGGACAGCTTTCCCAAGGCATTCCAGCAGCACATGCACCAACGCCAGATGGGTGAATACCCATTTTGTTAATTGGCTTACCATCAGCAATTGAGGTGTTTAGGCCAATAACAAAGTCATCGGTTACTGAGTATGAACCGAAAACCTTGATAGCGTGGCGACGATCGCTTGGTAAGTTACCGCCCGCATTGTCTTGCAAACCTGCATAATCATATGACACGGTCCAACCTGGATCAGCTTGGTTATCATCGTCATTCACTAAGCCCGCTGTGTTGCCCCACAAGTGCGACCAAGTGTATGAAGCACTAATGTTAATTTTGTCAGTCGCTTGACCATCTAAGGTGAACTCAAGTGCAGTATACTTACGTTCTGATTTCGGCATACCCATTTCTTCTGCCGAAAGTTTTATATTATTAACCGTACCATCACCGTTAAAGTCATAGTTCACATCAAGGCCATCGCCCGGATTAAATAGGATCCAACCATCAATCCAGCCATTAGCTTCAATACCTTCTTTTTCATACCAGTTTTTTAAGACTGTTTGTAAATCAGCATCTTCAATTGAGCGTTTTAACTCTCGATAAACACCGCGAACACCGAAGGTCATATCTCCGTCAAATACTTCTGTTTGGTAACCCAATGTAAACTCGTCTGAGTACATAGGTTTTAAGTCTTTTGTTGCTTTAGAGCCAGGAGCGCCTTCGCCTGATTGAGCAAGGAAAGTTCCAACTTGGGCACCGCGGCTCGGAGAGCCATCAGCAGTAATAACAGGATGTCCATCTGCATCAACTTGGTCTAATTCATAATACCAATGTTCGTCACGACGAGAGCCACCTTGCACAATATTCATATTGGCAGATACTGGCTGAAAGTAGCGACCAAATGTAGCATAAACTTTGCTAGTACCATCGCCGTTTAGGTCATATATAGCTTGTAAGCGAGGAGCAATCTGCCCTGATACATCAACATACTTTTGGCCATCAGACATTTCATTAACAAAGTCACTGTAGCGAACACCTAAGTTAAGTACTAGGTTATCGTTAACTTGCCATGAGTCTTGTGCATAAAGCGAAAGTGACTTGATATGGGAGTCTGAAAAATCGGTACGAATACGTTGATCAACATAACCTGTACCCGCTGCTAAACCTGTGCGGTCAGTACCTGTTGCCGTTTCGATATACCACCAGCCTTGAGCATCACCGATACCATTTTGAGTTGATTGATGATCGACATGAGTATCGTAATAATCAACACCAAATTTTAATGAATGATCTTCAAGATCCCACATTAAATCAGCACGGAATTGATCACGAGTAAATTCACTTTCGGTAATACGAGACGAGGTGTGTTGACTCAATTGACGATAGCCGTCAAAAAGATATGAACCGACCCAAGGTAGAGCATCAGCAACGGTATTATAAGTTTGGTCAGTTACACGGCCTGCTACAATTTCAAGTGAAATATCATCACTTAAAATACCGGTATATTTAAGACCGAGTACATCACCACCGGTTTTAGATTTTGCTGCCGTTCCATCACCTGTGCGTGCATTTGTTGCCCAATCAAAATCATAAGTTTTCCACTTATTTTCGTTCTCATAGTTAATACTAGTGAATTCCAATGAATGGTTTTCAGTAATGAACCAATCAACTTTCGCGAACCAACGATCTGATTTTGATTTACCTTGAGAAATGGTATTAGCGCCAGCGTCATCATAATCATCTGTTTGCGGAGCCAATAATGCATAGAAAAACAATTTATCTTGAACGATCGCGCCACTACCCCAAACTGAGTAACGGGTGAATGTTGACTCATCATCTTCGCTGTTAGTGTAAATATCACCGTTACTGTAGAACAAGTCATCGTGATGTTCGCGTAATGCTTCTGGGTCAACTCGTGCTTGCACGCCAAATTTAAACTCATTACTACCCGACTTAGATACAGCATTTACAATGCCGCCAAGTGCATTACCGAATTCAGGGGCAACACCACCCGTTTTAATTTCTGTTTGTGCTATTGCTTCCCAAGGCAAGTCGATAGAACCTAAACCCGTTTTAATTTTGGTTACATTCATACCATTTAAGTAGTAACCATTTTCTGCTGATGAACTACCACCAATTGACGGAGAGCTTCTAAAGTTGCTGCCGTTTGTTGCCGCGGCACTTGGCGCTAAAAGAGCCATGTTATTAAAGCCGGTATCAACGGGGAGCATGCTTAGCTCATCAGCTGTAACGACAATACCACCGTCAGACGAGTCAAGCTCGATAAAGCTAACGTTTCGTCCAGTAACTTCAATTCGTTCAATATCTTGATCAGAAGCATACAACTCTCGGTTAACAACCGCAGATGAGCCTATTTTTACGTTGATATCAAACGAATCAATTTGAAAACCTTGTTTTTTAATTGTTACGCTATATTCACCAATAGGAAGTTTACGCAATACGTAACTGCCTTGTTCATCAGCAGTAACGGTACGAGTTATTCCTTTAGCCTTATGCACTATGGTGATCGTGGCATTAGCTGCTGCGATACTATTTGCACTGACATTACCTTTTAGTGTGCCACTGAAGTTATCAGCAGCAAGTGCGCTAGGCGCAGATAAAAGTAACGCTGTACCTACAGCAATCGCAGCAAGAGTTCTTTGCGGTTTCAAACCATTTCTTATTATTTTTGACATTTGTTAATCCCTTCTGGTGCATTGAGATGCACTCATAGTTATTTGTTATTAATTTCACCACACCCAAATATATTGTATACAATATATTTGGGTTGAATATAATATAACCACTAAGGTTGTTCAAGAAATATTTATTTAACAGTTATAACAAATAAAAATAAGTAATCTATTCAGACAGATAGAAAAAAGCAGTACGATATTTACACAATAATGGTTGTACAAAAAACTAAAAACAAGGCCGTTTCCCTGTCGTGGGATTGAATATTTTGATCAATCCCTAATATTTTAAATAACTAATATTTATCCATGATTAAGTAACCTGACGATCTCTATTGATAAAAAAATTGCCTAATGCAGCAAAAACAAGCAAATACGTGAAATAACATAATTAATCATTCCCATATTGCTCAAATAACGATAAAGTCAGCAGTAGATATATTTCGCCAAAAAGAGGATGACTGATGGAATTAAATCAGTGGGTTGATGAACTATTTGAAGTTTTTGATGAAGATAAAGATGGTGTAATCAATAGAAGTGAGTTTGTAGAACTGATTGAATGCTTACTGCAAGATAAAGGCATTCGCATGTGCGAAACCATTTTTAATCGTTTTGATAAAAATCATGATAATTCAATTTCAAAAGATGAATTACGTGAGATGGTTATTGACCTAGCACTATAACCAAAATAGATTTCACCGTTAGTATTCAGAAATTTGTGTCATTTCCGTAATTAAGTAATAACAGAAACGACACATGATATCTCAACTCGACTTTCCAAAATTCATTAATACTTCAAGTTAGTAAAACCTTTAATGGCAAACAAGGTTTGCCCATGTCATACACTAAAGTGTTAAGGAAAATATTACTTTCGCCTGGCTTTGAGTATTAGCCAACCATCTAGCTTAAGCTTAACGTGATTCAATAAAAATACTTAACGCCTGCAGTTAAGCTGAAATATATAAAAACTAAATTTATCTTCATTAGCCTTTAACTTTCTCCTCATCATTCAAGCGCCATTTAGCCAAATAATATTGCCCCCCAAACAATGACGGCGATAACCATACTGATAAAAACGGCAGCAGAAGCTAAGTCTTTCGCTAAACCTGATAGCTCATGATATTCAAAGCCAATACGATCAACCACCGCCTCAATAGCTGTATTGAGCGTTTCGGTAAATAATACGAACAGCAATGAAATGATCAATATTGCTTGTTCTTTAAAGCTGATATCTAAATAACAACTCAGCACAATAAGCATAAAGCTCAATATTAATTCTTGCTTAAACGCAGCCTCATTTTTAGTCATCCAAACAAGCCCTTTGCAGGTATTCGCAAATGCTGCAACTAGTCGAGAAAAACCTTGTTTCTTATTACTTGGCTCAAACATCATTCAGTCTCTTCAATTTGTGTTAATTGCAATGCAGGATCATTAAGGGGTGATGCACACTGCGAGAAAATATCTAATGCTTGCTGGTAACTCGTACTTTCGACATTTAACAGCCCAAGCATACTATGGAAAATATTATCATGATTAAACGCTTGTTCATGCGCTATTTTCTTTAAACATTGTTGTTGTGTTTGTTGCTCTGGTAACCAAACCAACATAGGGATATCACGTTGTTCAATTGGTGATAACGCATAGGGAAAACCATGAAGGTAGGCGCCTGATTCCCCCAAAGACTCCCCATGATCAGAAACATATAGCATTGAGCCTTCAATGTTATCAGGCAAGGTTGTTAGACTATTGATAACCTGTGATAAAACAAAGTCTGTATAGGCAATGGTATTATCATAAGTATTAGTTAACTGCTCAGCACTGCAGTTTTGAATATCACTGCGTGCACATTCAGGGGTAAAGATAATATTTTCATTCGGATAACGTTTAAAATATGTCGGGCCATGTGAGCCCATCATATGCAAAACAATTAATGTTGAATCGCTAGTTAAATTAGATAATTTCTCACGCAATGGCTTAAGCAAAATACCATCTTGGCAATACTCGCCATCACAAAAGGGACTATTTTGTGTGGTATCAATGTTAATAGTATTAACGCGTTTGCATACATCTTTACAGCCATTATTATCAACCCAAAGAACGTCAACGCCGGCAAGCGCGACTATATCGACTAAGTTTTGTTGGTTATCAGCGATTCTGCGGTCAAAGTTGTCTCGTTGTAAGGATGAAAACATACAAGGTACTGAGACCGCGGTGGCAGTGCCGCACGATGTCATATCTTGAAATGAAACCACATCATAAGGTTGAGTAAATTGGTTTGTCGCTTTGCTATAACCATTATGCGAAAAGTTTTTTGCTCGGGCAGTTTCGCCAACTACCATTACAGTAACTCGTTTTACTCCTGGTTCAACAGCCGAAAGTTTTGGTTTTTCATCAAGAACCTCAAACGTCATATCACGATAAAATAATGAATCTCGCACGTACTTATATCCACTGCTCAGGTACTGTGATGGCACAATATATTTCTTTAAGTAGTTATTATTGCGCGCCACGGCAGAGTAACTAGGATAAAACGCATAAGCGATAAGGCAAACAGCGCATACAGAAACGGTCAACAATTTTAAACGTTGTAAACTTTCTTTTAAAAGCGGTTGATAGTTAATTCTCACCAAAGCTATAAAGGCAGCAGGCAATACACCAACAAAGAAAAAGAACATCATTACTTCAGCATTAAGATACGATAACGCTTCTGAGCTGTTGGTCTCTACTGAGTTTTCAATCATGCCGTAATCAAATACCACACCATAATTTAATGTGCCATAAAACACCAAAGTGGAAGCCAATGTTAAAATAATTAATGCCGGTTTCATCACGAATCGAAGCGAAAAAAACGATAAAAGCAGCACTATCAAATTAAAAAGTAAAACCGGTACTGATAGTAAAAATAACCACTGGTATTGCTCTAACTTTACTATCGCCCCCATAAATCCCGATAAAAACGGTTGATTTAAAACTAACGTAAAATAAAGACTTACCAGAATTAACAATTGGTTTGCGGTTAATTTGATTGTCGGGAATTTATATTTTTTTATGATTATGCTATTCAACATTCACTCCTACTAAAAGCGTTTAGAAATGGCTAATTTGGTTAATGGTTCAACCAATGAATGCAGGAGTGTAGCTAGCGGAATGTCGCAAAAAAGTTGCTGACATTTTTTCTACATCGAACTATTTAGAATATTTGTGTCTAAAACGTCAGTTGCACTACATTGCTAGACGTCGATAGGTTGGTTATGAAGATATTGTTGGTAGAAGATCATCAGGAGATTGCAGGGATCATTTTTGATTTCTTTGAAATAAAAGGCTTTCAGCTTGATTATGCCAGAGATGGTTTGCAAGGCTTTGAGTTGGCAAGCAACAATCACTATGATGTGATCATTCTTGATGTGATGCTGCCGCACCTTGATGGTTTAAGTGTTTGCCAAAAACTGCGTAAACATGGTATCGACACACCAGTTTTGATGCTGACAGCAAGAGATAGTAATAACGACATACTTGATGGTTTTGAACACGGCGCTGATGACTACTTAGTAAAACCTTTTGATTTGAATATTTTGGCCGCTCGCCTAAATGCACTGTATAAAAGAAAATCAGGCAATGCCGCAACGAAGGCCATCACCTTTTCTAATTTAACACTAGACTTGGCCAGTAGAACGTTACGTAGAAATGAATGCACATTTCAGTTAAACCAGACACTATTTACTATCATGAAAACACTGATGTTGCGTGCACCAGATATCGCGTCACGTGACGAAATAATTAACCAAGTATGGCAAGACGACAGCCCCGAGGACGATGTTTTGCGTCACCATATTTATCAGCTGCGTAGCCAAATAGATAAGCCATTTAAACATGCCTACATCCATACAATTCCCAAAGTAGGTTATCAATTAAAACTAGAGTCTTAAGCAAACAACTATGATGAAGATATTTCATTCTGCAAAGCGTTTAACGTTTTTGTATTTTTCTATTGTTGCCGCCGCAATCATTATCATTCATGCCTCAGTATTTGAATTCACTACTGAAGATCTTGAGCATATCTATGCGGAAAACAAGCTACTTAATTTGGTAAGCTTTTCAGAAAAAACCTTGAAGGGGAGCGACATAACCGCTTTACCGTACAAAGAGGTGATTACTCAGGGAAACACTGTATTTGATCCTAGTCCTAGAGTTTACTTTGACTTTAGTGCACTGCCAAAGGAGTTCCCTGACCCTACTTTAATTGCTTATGAACAAGCTATTGAAGTTCCAATGGCTTCTGATATTGAAGCCCACTTCATTATGAAAAAGAAACTACAGATCAACGGTGAATCAGTTGATGCCATACTGGCGTTAGATAATTCACTATATGAACTTAGTGAAGAACAGCTGTTTGATACTTTATCAAAACAGTTTTTAATCTCGCTAGTATTACTCATTGTTAGTTTATCAGTGGTACTAACCATCGCAGATAAGCTTACTAAGCCCATTTCAACTTTTGCTAAAGCACTCGCTAAGAAAAGTTCAACAGATTTGACGCCAATATCGTTACCTAAAGGTACACAAACCAGCGAGTTAAAAGGCATGGTCGACACCTTCAATGCGTATCAAAAGCGTATTCAAAGCCTAGTTGAGCGCGAACGTTCATTTAATCGTTATGCTAGTCATGAATTGAGAACGCCACTAACCGTGATAACGGGTGCAGTAGCATTGCTAGGTGAGTCTGACGATAAAGCATTCATAGAAAAACAACATAAAAGGTTAATTAAAGCTAGCCTTGAGATGAATGAGTTTATTGAAACTTTATTAAACTTAACCAAGCCAGTTGACGAACTTGAATTGAAAGTAAGAAATATCACTAAAGAGCAACTTACTTCATTGGCTGAAGACCATCTGCATTTAATTAAAGACAAAAATATTACTTGGCAGTTAGATTTACTCACCGAGCCTGAAGTTAAAATGCCAACAACCGCCTTTAACATGCTTTTAGGAAACTTAATTAAAAATGCCTTTGCTTACACCCTTGATGGCAAAATTATTATTGAAGCGGATAAGAGTCGCTTAAGAATTATCGATACAGGCACTGGCCTTAATCAAGTTCATACTAATCAAGGATATGGGCTTGGTTTATTGCTCGTAAGGGATATTTGTCAGCAATACAATTGTGGCTTTGCTATTACTGATAATGAATCAGGTGGCTGCACGGCAACACTGCACTTACCGTCATGCACAAAAAGTAACAACAGACTTTAATAGCTATTCATAAAAAATACCGCGAACAATTACTTCATTCGTCCGCGGGTGCCTCTTTGTTCATTTTTCAACATTTTTGCTTTTAACGCTTTTTCCATATCTATTCCTTGCCAGTGAGCAATATCTAATACTCTTAATACAATATCTGCAAGCTCTTCAGGGAATTCAGCTGTTGGCTTTTCACCTCGACACTCATTAATCGCTTCCCCTACTTCAGAAGCTACTAGCGCTAACGCTTCTAAAGTTGTTTTATTATGCCAACCCATGCGCTCAACCCAGTTATAATTTTGTTCAGCGAGCTTATTAATATTCATATCTATTTCCGTCATGTTTCATAGTAAAGTGCATTAACAATCACAATATTCTACGCGCAAAGGTGGTTATAAAATATCATCCTCGCCTAGTTATCGTGTGTTTTACAGGCAATTAACATACAATAGTGTGTCTTACTATTCTATTAAACTGGATCAAAAATGTCGCTAAATGCGAAATTACGTACCCCAGAAAATCTATTACTCGCCATGGCATTTATTATGCCCTTGGTCTTTTCTGTCTGGATGGCTTTACTGAATAACTTTGTCGTTGAAAAAGCTAACTTTACCGGTGTAGAGATTGGCATGTTACAAAGTTTACGCGAAGTGCCTGGTTTTCTCGCCTTTACTGTTATTTACGTTTTGTTTTTTATTAAAGAGCAGAAACTTGCTTTAATTTCTTTAGGGTTAACCAGCATTGGTGTTGCCGCAACAGGATTCTTCCCCTCGGTAATTGGCTTATATTTAACAACTATTATAATGTCTGTTGGTTTTCACTATTTTGAAACGGTTAATCAGTCATTAACGTTACAGTGGATAAGTAAAGATAAAACCGCACATTTTTTAGGCCGTGCTTTATCAATAAAATCAATCGCTTCTCTGTTAGCTTTTAGCAGCATTTGGATATTGATGGAGTATTTTAGTTGGAGTTATAAATCAACTTATATATTATTCGGCGGTATTGCCTTACTATTTACTTTATTTTTAGTCGTGTCATTTCCACACTTTCCACAGCCAGCTGAACAAACAAGAAAACTTATTTTACGAAAACGTTACTGGCTTTTTTACGCGCTGACATTTTTTAGTGGTGCCCGTCGACAAATATTTGTCGTATTCGCAGGCTTCTTAATGGTAGAAAAATTTCATTATAGTGTTGCGGATGTCAGTGCCCTATTTCTAATAAACTACGTTTTTAATTGGCTTTTTGCCGCACAAATAGGCAAATTTATCGGAAAGGTAAGTGAACGTAGCGTTTTACGATTTGAGTATATTGGTTTAGTTATTCTATTTATTCTTTACGGTTTAGTCGAGAATGCGAATATTGCAGCTGTATTATATGTTATTGACCATTTATTTTTTGCTTTAGCCATTGCAATAAAAACTTACTTTCAAAAAATTGCGTTGCCAGAAGATATCGCCGCTAGCGCAGGCGTTAGCTTTTCAATAAACCATATTGCGGCCGTAGTAATACCTGCACTATTGGGTATGGTATGGATAATTAACTCATCATGGGTGTTTTATGTCGGAGCAGGCTTTGCTTGTTGCTCACTGCTACTTACATTTATTATGCCGTACGCACCAGCAATTGATAATGAATTTAGATACAAAGAAAAGCTAGCGCCAGAACAAGCACTTTAAGGGATAAAAAAACCGATAACACTCATGTTATCGGTTTAACAGATTAATAACTAAGTGTGCTATCGGTTAGTTTTTTCTAAGTGTGTAAAAAACTCATCTGCCGGCATTGGCTTAGCGTAATAAAAACCTTGAACTTCATCACAGCCTAACGCTTTAAGTTGAACCTCTTGCTCAATACTTTCAATACCTTCGGCAATCACTTTAAGGTTCATTTGTTTACCTAAATTAATAATAGTACCGGCAATAATAGAGCCTCCGGATTCAGCAATATCTTTAACAAATGAACGATCAACTTTTAGTCGGTCTAATGGCAATTTTTGCAAGTAACTTAATGAGGAAAAACCGGTACCAAAATCATCAAGAGCAATACTAATACCTTTGTCTTTTAATTCTACTAAAGCATCAATAATAACTTGTGGCTCATCCATCAATACGTTTTCTGTAATTTCTAATTCTAGTTTACTTGGATCAACATTATTTAATTGCGTTGCTTTGATAATATTATCGACAAAATTATCACGTTTAAACTGTGGAATTGAAACATTAACTGAGATACTGACATCTTCAAAGTTTTTCTCTGCAAGCTCTCTCAGTAACATACAAGCTTGCTCAACAACCCAATTACCAATATCAATAATCAAGCCTGAGTATTCTGCTAACGGAATAAAGACAGCTGGCGAAATAAACTTACCTTCAGCGGTTTTCCAACGTAATAAAGCTTCAGCGCCAATAATTTTACCCGTCGCTAAACTTAATTGTGGTTGATACCATAAGGCTAAACGGTTATCAGCAAAATCAGTTCGTAGTTGTCTAATCATGCCTAGACGCCAAAGCGTCTTGTCTTCCATTTCTTGCTGATAATATACAAATGGGTCTTGTTGGGATTTTTTTGCCAAATTTAACGCTATGTTAATTTGATTTAAGACTTTAACCCCTCTGACCCCTGCAGATGTTTTGGAACAAAAACCAAAACAAGCACTAATTGGAAGGTTTTGCTCTCCAGCGGCAAATGGCCGACTAAATAGTGCGGTTAGTGTTTCAGGGTTTACAATACTTTTGGGACCAATAATGCCAAACACATCAGCGCCAATACGCGCTAATTGATTTTTATCGCTAACACTACGTATACGAGTGGAAACAGCCATCAATAACTGGTTACCAATGTCTTGACCAAGCCCATCATTAATATCACTAAAATGATTAATATCAATTAGCGCAGCAACAAGCTCTTCGTCATCGCTTCGACAAAATTCGTCTAACAAGTTTACAAAATCTAATCGATTAGGTAACTCCGTCAGCCAATCTTTATAAGCGGCATTACGAAGCTTTTGAAATAAGTGAACATTTTCATAACCCGTTGCGATATTAGTTAAGAATACTTCAATTAGTTGTTTTTCAATATCAGATAGCGCTTGTGTAAGTTCTAAATGAATGACAGCTCTAAAGCCACCACTGCCAAAATATAATGATGTCGAGTTAGCGGTAAAGAAATGTTGTTTCTGTTGAAAACAGCTAGTAATTTGTCTTATGGCATCAGGATTATCCATAGCGGCAAGTTTCTGATCAACTTTTGCATCAGCTAAACCATCTTGACCCAAAATATATAAACTTAAATCATCAGCGCCTTCGACAATGCCCTGGCCTCTGGCACAAAAAACACTAGAATGGGACTCCGCAAGTTCTTTAAACTCAACCAAAACACCGTGGGCATAACCATGAACATTATGCTGTTCAAGTAAATTAGCAGCCGCACCAATAATTCTTTCAAGACCTTCTCTGTTTTTAGTAACAGAATCAATTTGTTGGTAGGAACGAATAGCGGCATAAACGGTGGTTACTAATTTTCGGCGAGTAAGTTCTGTTTTGGTTTTATAATCATTGATATCGTAATCTTTGATTACGCTTTCTTCTGGAGCATAACCTGGCTGACCCGTTCGCAAGACAATACGTATATCGTCACGTGCTAATTGCTCTCTAATATGTTTGACAACCATGAGGCCTGCATCGTCACTTTCCATTACTACATCAAGTAAAACTAATACAATATCTTCATTTTCTTCAATAAGTTTGCAAGCGTCTTTGCCGGAATAGGCATGTAAATATTCTAAATGTCGGCCAAGAACGACCAAATCAGATAAGGCGAGTTGGGTAACAGAATGAATTTCAGGATCATCATCAACAATCAATACTTTCCATGTATCACCTGTGGTTGAATCCAGTATTTCGTCTTCATCACTGTCATCGATAAATAAAAAGTCATCACTCGTATTTTCGGAAACTTGCATATTACCCTCAATGCACTAGTAAACAACAACTAGTTTTTGATCATCAATTTGTAAAAAATTGTCATCATAGATATGTACATAATAAAAGTCAGATAAGGATTATTCAACAATTCGTTAAACTAATATTTTAATATTTAACCAAAAAATGAAATATTTAGTTCTTTTGTACAATAAAACTCAAAAGAATTAAATTTAAGTACTTATAAAATAATAGTAAATAATTACTTCATATAAAGTTACAGATAAAATATAACACGAATAATGAAAATTTTATTTACGCTATAATAAACATCCTAGCAATGTTATGTTTACTGCTTAACTAGCTATTAACATTTAGAGGGGATAATGTGACTCCACCACCTGCTGATCAAAAGAAAGTGCTAGCCAATACATTAGAGAAAAATAGCTCAATCGTTGTTGAGAACGAACCTCTGACTACAGAAGAAAACTCGACTTCAAAAAATTCTGCCAATAATTCCGCTCAAAAGCAGTTATTTGGCTTGGCACGAAAATTTTCTTTAGACGGCGCTTTTTTACCGGAGGAGAAACAGGCTCCAATAGAGGATAGATCATTTCGGCGCATTAAGTCACATGAATTACGGCAGCAACAAAATATTGAAGCAATTACATTACGCGCGATAAAATACTGTTCAGACAGCACTATTGCCGATCGTGCAGATCAAGATTGGTTTAGTAGCTTTATCACACTTGCTGAAGGTATTAGCAACAAAACTATGCAAGACTTGTGGGCTAAAATCTTGGCGGGTGAAGTTTCACAGCCAGGTTCATTTTCATTAAAAACCTTAAAAGCTTTTAGAACAATGAGCATTGGTGAAGCAAAGTTACTTGCTAAAGCTTGCAGTATATCAATGACTGACTCACGTAAAAAAAATATTCGTATTATTACCGGCGCTTATCAAACGCCTAAATTGTTAAATTTTTTCAACAAACAGCGTCAGCAACGACTTGACTTAAACCTTGCTAGTCTCAGCTATGCAGACATATTAACTTTAGCTGATAACCATTTGTTATTTGAGCAAGAAACAGAGAGTCATTCGCTTGATAAAAATGATCAAATTCAATTTTACTATAATGGCAAATCGGTGAACTTTATTGCTAAAAAAGCAGATTGTATTTTAACTTTTTATAAATTCACAGCGATAGGAACTGAACTGGCAAGATTGATTGCAGATAATGCTGATTTGAATTTTTTAACTGCCGTTAAAGCACAATTAGCAGAAAATTTTACTATTGAATATTAAAGGTTGAGTAATGAGGAACATAGTTAATATGCTCCCCATCATCACGACTTAAATACCATCACCATCGGTATGTAAACCACATTCTCTTTGCATACCAGAAAAGCGCGTATCACTTTCATCCATACCAGCAGTTAATGGCCGCGTGCTATGAACATCTCCAACAGATACATAGCCTTCTTCCCATAGTGGGTGGTAAGGCAAGTTATTCGCAGTTAAGTACTGGTGAACATCTTTATTTGACCAGTCAATAATCGGATGTACTTTAAAACGACCACGTAGAATGCTGACAACAGACAAACCTTCACGATGAGTTGATTGCTGACGTCTAACACCAGAAAACCAAGTACCTGCTTGTAACTCACTTAAGCCTCGCTCTAATGGCTCAACCTTATTACGTCGATTATAGGCTTTTAATGACGTTTCATCAGTTGCCCATTCTTCTCCGTACTTCGCTTGTTGCCATGCCGCACTTTCTTTCGCACTGAACACTTGTAAATTTAGGTTCAAACGATCAGTTAGCTGCTCAATAAACTGATAAGTTTCAGGAAATAAATGCCCAGTGTCGGTAATTAACACTGGAATATTGGCATCTATTTTTGTCAGCATGTGCAGCATTACTGCAGATTGAATACCAAAGCTAGATGACAAAACAAACTGCGAAGGTAAATTTTCCATTGCCCATTCAACACGCTGAGTCGCTGTCTGCTTTTCTAACAACTCATTCCATTGCTTTAGCCAAGGCTCAGGCAATGATGCAGGAAATTTATTATTGATCACAGGCGTTGTGCTCGCTTTAATAATATTAGTCATGAAAATCTCGCTTACTCACTTTTACTTCTCTAATAATGCCAACACGAATAGCAAAGTCGCCAAATGCTTCACCGCTGTTACGTTCTGAGGCCCAACGTGCAACAAGGCTATCAATTTCTTGCAAAATATCTGCTTCATTGAGGTTTTCTTTATACATTTTAGGTACGCGAGTACCAGCAGTATTACCACCTAAATGCATGTTGTATTTGCTCGGGCCTTTACCAACTAAGCCTATTTCAGCTAGCATGGCGCGACCGCAACCATTAGGACAACCCGTAACACGTAAAATAATACTTTCATTCGCTACATCGTGCTTTGCAAGAATGGCTTCAACGTCGGTGACTAAACCCGGTAAATACCTTTCCGCTTCAGCCATCGCTAACGGACAAGTAGGAAATGCTACACAAGCCATTGAGTTTTTACGCTGTACAGAAACGTTGTCAGCCATCAAGCCATGGGCACGAGCAATCTTTTCAATATCTGCTTTATCTTCGCTTGCAATACCCGCAATGATGATATTTTGGTTTGCTGTCATACGAAAATCACCTTTGTGAACTTTCGCAATCTCAGCCATACCTGTTTTTAATGGCGCATTAGGGTTATCTAACAGACGCCCATTTTCAATAAACAATGCTAGATGATGCTTACCATCAAAACCTTCAGTCCAACCAATGCGGTCACCCCGGCCAGTAAATTCATATGGACGGCTTTCTGAGAATTTAATACCAGCACGTTGCTCTACTTCAGCTTTAAAGGTATCAACACCAACTCTATCAAGCGTATATTTAGTTTTCGCATTCTTACGGTTAACACGATTTCCCCAATCACGCTGGGTTGTTACTACCGCAGCAGCAACGTCTAAGGTATTTTCTAAGGCAACAAAACCAAAGTCATCTGCTTTACGTGGGTAGGTTGATTTATCGCCATGTGTCATAGCTAAACCACCACCAACTAACACGTTAAAACCAATCAGCTTGCCATTGTCAGCAATGGCAATAAAGTTCAGGTCATTGGCGTGAACATCAACATCGTTTTGTGGAGGAATAACAACTGTAGTTTTAAATTTACGTGGTAAATAATTAGGCCCTAAAATAGGCTCTACTTCACCTGTTTCTGTACCACCTTCAATTTTTTCACCATCTAACCAAATTTCAGCATAAGCACGGGTTTTCGGTAATAGATGCTCACTAATTTTCTTCGCCCACTCATAAGCTTCTTGATGAAGTTCAGATTCAACAGGGTTAGTGGTACAAAGAACATTACGGTTAACGTCACCAGCGGTAGCAATTGAATCTATACCGTACTCATTTAGCGTTTGGTGCATTAGCTTAATATTCGGTTTTAAAACACCATGAAACTGAAATGTTTGACGAGTCGTTATGCGAATACTGCCGTAACTGGTTTTTTCACGAGAAAATTTATCGATCGCTAACCATTGCGTTGGTGTGATAATACCGCCGGGCATACGAGCACGTAACATCACGTTATGCAATGGCTCAAGCTTTTGCTTAGTACGCTCATTACGAATATCACGATCATCCTGCTGATACATGCCATGGGTTCTTATCAACTGAAAATTATCAGCAGTAAAACCACCTGTAACATTGTCTTTTAAATCTTCTACAATAGTGCCACGTAAGTAATTACTTTCTGCTTTTAGTCTTTCGTTATCAGCATGTTTACCTTCAACGATTAACGGGCCATTGGCTTGATTTTCTTTTGTTAAGTCAGTCATTAGTATACATCCTTCTGATAACGCTTAGCGTTACGTAAATCTTTTAAATAGGTAGTTGCTTGTTCTTGAGATAGTTGGCCCTGCTCAGAAATAATTTCTAGTAACGCCGACTCAACATCTTTTGCCATTCGGCTCATATCACCACAAACATAAATATGTGCGCCACGCTCTAACCAGGAAAATACTTCACTGGCATTTTCTTTTAAACGGTCTTGCACATATATTTTTTCAGCTTGGTCGCGAGAAAATGCTAAATCAATTTTGTTTAACAACCCTGATTTAAGATAATTTTGCCATTCAACTTGATAAAGAAAGTCTTGAGTAAAGGTTTGGTCACCAAAAAACAACCAGTTATCACCGCTTGCATCCGTTGCTTCACGCTCTTGCATAAATGCACGAAATGGCGCGACACCAGTACCAGGACCAATCATTATCACTGGAGTTTCATGGTCAGCAGGTAAACGAAAGTTATCATTGTGTTCAATAAAAACCTTAACTTCGCCGCCTTCTTCACTGCCGTTAGCTAAAAAACCTGATGCTCCACCTTGGCGAACTTCATCACCAGCTTGATACTGAACAAGACCTACCGTTAAATGAACTTCCTCTTCAACTTCACTCTGTGCAGATGCTATAGAATATAATCGTGGAGTGATCTTTCTTAACGCTTCAATAAATGTTTGTGCACTCAGTTTTACTTCATTAGGTAAAGGCTCTGACTTAACAACATCAACAACTTGATGATTGGCAGCATATTCTCGTAATGCTGCTTTATCATCTAACAAAGCAAGTAGCTTTTCGCTTTCAACTAACTTAGCCCAAAACTCGACAAAGTTAATTGAGGTTTGTGTGATTTCATACTTAGTCTGTAACGCTGTTGCTAATTCAATACTTTCACTGACAACAGACACCATTTCTTGACTATTTAAACCCAACGCAGTGATAAGTTCATTTACAAGATTTGATGAGTTTTCAAACCAAACACCTAACGCATCACCTGCTTGATAAGTAATACCTGAATCACCAAGATCGATTTCAACATGGCGTACATCTTTAGCAGAGTCACGACCCGTTATTTTCTGGCTAAGTAATAGTTCTGCCGTATAAGGCATTTGTTTAGTATATTGCTCTTCTACGCTACTAACATTAGCTAGTGGCACAACATTGCTAGAAGGTTTATCGACATCAAGTAACTTTTTCGCTTGAGCAATAACATTTACCGACCATGCACCAGCTTCTGCATCATAATCAACATCACAATCAACACGTTCGGTAATTCTTTTCGCGCCTAGCTTTTCTAGGAATTGATCAAAGTCTTTTCCTGTTTGGCAGAAAAACTCATAACTTGTATCGCCTAGTGCCAAAACACTGTAATGCAAGTGGTCAAGTTTAGGCGCTTTTTTAGAGGCTAAAAATTCATGTAGAGCAATGGCATCATCTGGCGCTTCACCTTCACCATTTGTACTTGCAACAATAAGTAAATGAGTAAGGTTTTTAATTGCTTTAGGTTTAAGTTCACTCATGCTTTTCAATTCAACGTTTAAACCTTCAGCACTTGCTTTTGCAGCTAAGCTTTTCGCAACACCTTTCGCGTTGCCAGTTTGTGAACCGTATAAGATGGTCAACGTTGCAGCTGCGACACTAGACGTTGTAGCAGGTAATTCTACACTAGTAACACTTTCAGCCTTTGCAGCTAAATAGCCACTAGCCCACGCTAATTGAAGTGGAGAAAGATCATTGATACTTTGCTTAAAAGACGCCAATTGATTGGTATCTAACATTGTTTGATTTAAGTTTTGCTTTTCCGGCAACATGTCGACTATACGCTCATCTTTAATTAATGAAGCAAGAATAGACGGAACAGTAGTAAATGAAAAAGAATAGAAACGGCTTTTTTATTCAAAAATAGAATATAGAAAGGTTATTATCAGGAATTGGCTGTTGGATAACGCAGTTCTCTGTGTTTATAGCTGAAAGCAGAGATCGCTCGAATAAGGTATTCAGGTGAACTTTGAAACTCCAAGCACATCAAAACAGTAACGGTTTTGATGTGCTTGGATGTAGGTTAGTAGTGTAATGCGAGAGCAATTACCGAGGATGTCTAAGAACGACCTTAATAGAAATCTAAATAGCAAAAAAACTCGCAGTTTAAACTGCTATTTATTTAAACGCCAAACAGCAAAAAGCCCGTCACATTAGTAACGGGCTTTTCTTAATAGAAGCCTAGCAATGTCCTACTCTCACATGGGAAC
>CAJXQI010000018.1 GCA_913058395.1 uncultured Colwellia sp.
TAGCAATACGTCAGACCGTTTATGATGATGTGGGGCAGGGGGTAAAGTTTTATTTTGAATTAAAAGAAACAAAGAGAGATTTATATGACTTTGATAACAATAGCGCTTTAATTCGAGTTGGTTATAAACTGTTAGCACAAAATAAATATCAAAGCGCAATCAAAATTTTTAAGCTTGCTGCAACAGAGTTTCCAGATCATGCCAATGCTTTTGATAGCTTGGCGGAAGCATATTACATTAGTGGAAACCTTAAGGCTGCTTTATTGAATTATCAAGCATCAGTCAAACTTGATCCGCAGAATAAAAACGGGCGTAAAATGATTGTTAAAATTAACGAATTGTTATGATTAAATTAAACATGTTGTTCTAAAGAGAACATACCATAAATATGGTGTCTGAAAACCATTAAGTTTTAGCTCTAAATAATTATGAAAAGGGTAATAACATGAAAATGTTATTACCCTTTTTTGTTTCTATTTTCTGCTCCAGAGTATTGCTTTAAGTATCTTCGTATTTAGTCGTGTTCCCAAACATGGAATATAAATAAGCCAGAGCTCTTCTGTTTTGATATTAGGCATTTAACTCTACACTTCAAAACTATGAATTGGCAGAAATTGAGCCATTCTGTATGGATAAATGGTATTGTGCTTGTACCAAAAGGATTTCCCAAAGCTTTGCATGCAATTCAGCAATTTGGGTATAAAACACGTGAAGTGGCTATGTCAGAATTTCAAAAACTAGATGGCGGGTTAAGTTGCTTATCGTTGCGTTTCTAACATGTAAGTAATGTCGCGCCAACCACATTACGCATATATCCACTTAACACGCACTCTATTTGTAACCCTTTACATTGGTTGACTTATTCACTGTAACTTAAATGTTTTATAGCAACTTCTTCTTTAAATTGGAGATATTGCAGTTACATAGTGTTTTATCTACTTAGATTTAGCTGAAAATACAATTAATTACACTTCGTATGCTCTTACTTAGATACAATACACTTTGCTAAAGGTGAGTAACTTTATGATTTTTATTAGAAAATAAAAATCATATTTGATTTCACATGGCGTAAATGAGTTTATATAGCTATGGTTAGTTATCTACTTGATTTTAATGTGCTAATAAGAAATATAGTTGGGGCTGTGGATGTTATTACAAAAGAAAAGCTTATCTTTGAAACTACTGCTAGTTGTTGGAGGCCTATTGATATTGATGTCTTTAAGCTTCATTTTAGTGAGTTCAATATTTTTAAATGATGCTGAAACTGACATCGTTGCAGAAGTGAGTAGCGAGGTTAGAGCCCAAATTGAACAAACGGTGGCAGCTAAATCAAGCGCAATAGCTTTTGATATCGCCAATATTTTTAATGAAAATTATGTTTACTCTTATAAATTAGCTAATCAGATTTCCGCTAGTATTGAAGGAAAACTGCCTGAACCTTATAGCCGTGGGCAAGTTGAAGCTATGGTTAGAAATACGTTGTCGTACAGCAATATTTCTTCTATGTATGCACAGTTTGATGCAAATAAGTTTGATGAAAATGATGCTGCTTTTACCACGGGGTATACTCATTCGGTTGCCGGTGCTGGTAGTTTTGAGGTTTATTTTGTACGTGAGCAAGATAATAAAATATCGCAACAGCTAATTGACAATTCATTAGAAAAATATGATGAAACTTTAGATGAATTTGGTAACCGAGCAGCGCAGTGGTATTTATGTTCTAAAGAGAGTTTAAAGCCTTGTATTAGTAACCCTTATAAATATGAAATTAGACCGGGTTATACAGAGTTGATGACCAGTTTAGTTGTGCCTGTTGTTGCAAATGGAGAATTTAAAGGTGTTGTTGGCTCAGATCTTAATTTACCTATGTTACAAGAGAAGGCACAGCAATTAAAATCCTCTCTTTATGGCGGTAAGGCAAGTGTGCTAATTGTTAGTCAGGATGGCTTTTTGGCTGCGGCAACTGAGCATGAAAAAACTTTAGCACGTCCAATAAAAGAAGCCCTTAAAAATAGTGCCGAGTTACTCAATATTTCAGGGCAAAACAAATCAATTATAATTGATAACTTGTTGTACTTTGTTCGTCCTATCAAAATAAATGTTTCCGGTGATGAGTGGCACCTTATTGTTGGAATCGATATAAATACAGCAATGTTGCCTGTTAGTGAAATTTCAAATGGGATTTCTGAAATCATTAGTCAAATTATAACGAGTTTCTTGGTTCTAGCACTTGTATCTACTATTTTGGCACTGATATTAGTTAACATATTTACTCGTAGTATCATTAAGCCAGTAAAAGCAGTAGCAGATAAAATGGCAGAGCTTGCAGGCCAAGGTGGAGATTTAACCCAAGAGCTTCAAGTACATTCACATGCTGAACTTATTAGCCTTAGTATTGCGTTTAATCAATTTAGAGAAAAAGTAAGAGAGTTATTAGAGCAAGCGAAAAAATCAGGTTTGGCTGTACTTGAACAAAGTGAAGAAAGTAAAAGTAATGCTGAACAAACACATGCTCAAATATCTTTGCAAGAAATGGAAGTTAATAGCATTGTTACGGCAATTACTGAAATGTCAGCAACAGCATCAGAGGTGGCGAATACTGCGTCTAATGCCGCAACTAATGCTGATGCTGCAAGTAGCTCTATTAAAGGCACAGAGTCCGATGTTTCCTTAGTAACGAATGAAATTACCAGTTTATCTAATGAAATGGCTACGGCAACTGACGCCGTTAAAGCAGTGTCAATTCGAAGTGAAGATATAAGAAAAATTCTAGATGTTATAAGTGCCATTGCAGACCAAACAAATTTACTGGCGCTTAACGCCGCTATTGAAGCGGCAAGAGCTGGTGATCATGGCAGAGGTTTTAGTGTTGTAGCAGATGAAGTAAGAGCTTTAGCATCAAAAACTGCTGACTCTGTTGATGAAATATCGCAAGTTATTTCCTCTTTACAAGCCGAAGTTACCACCACGGTAAACCTTATAGAGCAAGGAACTGAAAAAGCCCAAACCGCGGCAGATAAGTCAAATGCTGCTTTTATAAAAATGAAAGAAACGGTAAGTCAAATTAGCGAAGTTACGCAGCACATTATCCAAATTGCAGCCGCAGCAGAAGAGCAAAGCCAGGTTTCAGAAGAGTTAAATAAAAACATGGTTGTTGTAGGTGATGCGACTAAAGAAGTACTCGTTTTATCAGAAGCTTCAGAGCAAAGTGCTATGATCATTAACGCTGATATTATTGAGTTGGAAAAAGTACTAAGTAAGCTTAAAACAAGTAGAAGTTGATTTGATATATACAAGAGCCAAATTATTGCGCTGAAATTCACTCGGTAACTACTTTGATGAAAGTGAAAAGTGACTGTTTTTAAACTAAAGCGATGGTTAATATGTATTTTAAAAGCGACTAGCTATTATTCCGAATCACATAGTAAAAAGGGTAATAACATAAATATGTTATTACCCTTTTTTATTCAGTTAATAATAGTCAGCTAATGCTGACTCATTAATAATTCACTTGGGTTTGTTAGCTGTAGAGTAGCCCATTTGCCAAACGGTAGAGCTACTTTTAAATGAGTAACATGCTTAACTATTTATCTTGATTCTGTGCAAAAGGGTGACGTGTTGTGCCACCTTCAGTAAGGTAACGCATGATAATTCCAAATGATAAATCAACATCAGTATCTATCTCAATTGCAACTTTATGACCAGAGCCTTTAGCATCATCGACTGGTTCACCTTTTAAGTTTTGCATTTTTGTTAGCGTAAAACTTTTATTGCCAGCAGGTGTCATTAATTCTAATTCATCACCAATGAGAAATTTATTTTTAACATCAATTTCAATTAAGCCCGTTTCTTCACTGCGCCCTATGACCTCACCAACAAATTGTTGAGTATCGCTTTTTGAATAACCGTAGTCATAGTTTTGCGTATCCCCATGACGGTGGCGTTGTAAGAACCCTTCAGTGTAGCCACGATGTGCTAAATGCTCTAAATCAGTATTTAGTCTGTCGTTGAATGGCTTGTCGTTAACGGCATCTAACATAGCTTGATTATATATTTGGGCAGTACGAGCACAATAGTAGAAAGACTTTGTGCGTCCTTCTATTTTTAATGAGTGCACACCCATTTTCACTAAACGTTCTACGTGTTCAACGGCGCGTAAATCTTTAGAATTCATAATATACGTGCCGTGTTCATCTTCGAAGGCAGGCATATATTGACCTGGACGACCTTGTTCTTGAAGCAAAACAACATCTTCAAAAGGTTTTTGTTCAGGTACGTAAATTTCAGCAGGTTGCGTGGCGATAATATCGCCTGTTTCAGTTTCTTTAGCAGGGTGGCTGTCGTATTTCCAACGGCAAGAGTTAGTGCACGTACCTTGGTTTGGATCTCGCTTATTAATATAGCCAGACAGTAAACAACGCCCTGAGTAGGCCATACACAATGCGCCGTGAACGAAAACTTCTAATTCCATTTCCGGGCATTGAAAGCGAATTTCTTCAATTTCATCTAACGATAATTCGCGTGAAAGAATAACGCGCTCGACACCTTGCTGATACCAAAATTTAACTGTTGACCAATTAACCGCATTGGCTTGTACCGAAAGGTGAATTGGCATGTCAGGGAAGTTTTCACGTACCATCATGATTAAACCAGGGTCTGACATGATCAATGCATCAGGTCCCATTTCAATAACCGGTTTTATATCACGAAGAAAGGTTTGTAACTTACTATTATGCGGTGCGATATTATTTACTAGGTAAAACTTTTTTCCTAGTGCATGTGCTTCATCGATACCAATTTTTATGTTTTCTAAACTGAATTCATTATTTCGAACTCTCAATGAATATCGTGGTTGGCCTGCATATACGGCGTCAGCACCATAAGCAAAGGCATAGCGCATATTTTTTAAACTTCCCGCAGGGGATAACAATTCAGGCTTTAACATAATAAGAGTTCAACTTAATAAAATCGGTCGCGTATTATAATTTAGTTGAGCCAGTGTAACTTGATCTTGATCAAGCAGAGGTGAAGTGATGTTCCTTCTTTAATCCATTTATTTCTCAGCCTCAAGCTACGGGCTAATAATATTATGAAAAAAACTCATTTGATAGCTGTAATTTAAATTGATTGTGCTAAATTTATTCATGGGACAACACTAATAATAAAGGATGATTTATGAGCGCTGAGAATGCACTTTACACAATACTTGTCGAAAAAATTAAGCAAGATACTTTAGTATTACCGACCTTACCAGAAATAGCGTTAAAGGTAAGAAAAGCAGCTGATGATCCAGAAATTAACCTTGGTATGATGAGTGATATTATTGCTCAAGATCCAGCATTGTCACTAGGGATGCTAAAAGTAGCAAATAGCGTTGTTTTTGGTCGGACAATAAAAGTGGAAACAGTATCTCAAGCAGTTACTCGTATTGGCTTAACGCAGATAAAGAGCATAGCGACTGCGATGGCAATTGAGCAAATGTTTGCATCTAAAAATGTTACTGTTTCAGAATACATGCAAAAATCTTGGAATAAAACGGTTGATATTGCCGCTGTTGCTATTTCGCTAATGACTATATATTTAAAAAGGAATAAACATACACAATTCACGCTTGATACCATTACATTAGCGGCATTAATTCATAATATAGGTGTATTACCTATTTTGACTGAAGCAGAAAGCCACCCCGAAGTTTTTGCTAATCCAGCATTTATTCAGCAAGCAATTATTAAGTTTGCCAATGAAATTGGTGCTGAAGTGACTAAAGCTTGGGATTTTCCTGAAGAATTTACAGAAATCATAATGGCGTGGAATGACTTGTCAGTTTTGCCAAAAGAAGTACATTATCTTGATTTTGTTCGTGCAGGCGCTGTGTATCATGAAATATTTAAAAGTGACTCTACTCGAGATATATTACTAAAAAGCTATGTAACTAAAGGAATTCTCCCTGATGTAGATTATATGGCGTCTGAAGAATTTGAAAGCCTATTAACTGAAGCTAGAGCAATGTTTAGCTAATATCAGAATTGAGTTTTCTAAATAGAAAAAGGCGCTAAGGCGCCTTTTTTAGTTTTTATTAGGTGATATTATTCTTCTAAATAATCAACAGCTTTTAGTGAGAATTCAGCCAATAAATGATCAATGAAGCGGTTAAGCTCACCGGCCATCAAGGCGAAGTCTGCATCGAGTTTAGCAACAATATCATCGCTATCAATATCATCGTTTTGCTCTTGAATAACATCATAAAACTTCAAACGTTTAACGGCTAAATCATCACAAAGAATAAATGATAACGACTCATCCCATTCAAGTGCAACCTTAACTACATACTTGTCAGCATCAAGGTGAGCTTTGATTTCTTCACTAGTAAGATCTTGGTTTTTAACACGAACAACGGCGCCATCGTCACCCAAGGCATTAAATTCAGCTTCCATACCAAGTTGGAAGTTAGCACCTAAATTGCTTTCGATTAACCAATCGGTCATGACTTCATCTGGTGCTTTTTCAGGTGAAGGTGTAGTCACTGGCAAGGTACCTAGTGATTTACGTAGTAAGGCTAAAAAGTCTTCAGCTTTACCGCGGCTACTAGTATTAATAACAATAATGTTATGGTTAGCATTTATATAAGCTTGCGTGTCGCTATAACGAGAAAATGCTCGTGGCAACAACTCAAAAATAATATCTTCTTTAAATTGTTCTTTTTCTTTTTTAGTCGCGCCGCGTGATTGTTCTGCTTCTAATTGCGCAATTTTTTGCTCAAGCATATCTTTGATTACTGGCGCAGGAAGTATTTTCTCTTCTTTGCGTGCACATAATAAAAAGTTGCCGTTAACACCATGAACAACTGTATCGCCATGCTTCCCTAATGCGTTAACCCAACCAAAGTGTGATTGCTCGGTAGAGGCACAAGGGGTAAATAAATGCTCAGATAATTGTTTTTCTAAATCAGCTTCTGAAACTTCAAACGGGCGAGTAAAGGCAAAAAAGTAAAGGTTTTTAAACCACATTAAGATAATCCTAGGCCCTAACACTGTGGGCTAATAATTGAAAAACGAGCGTTATGTTACCGTAATTATTCACCTTGCGCACGCCAATATTTATGCTCGTTGGCAATAGTAATGCAGCTGCTGTTATTGCATGCTACTAAATTCAATATCGTACCGTAGGCCTTTATCAGGGCGAGAGCTTGCTTGAATTTTACCATTTAAGGTGTCTTGCACTAAGTCGTGTACAATATGAGCACCTAAGCCTGTGCCACCTTGGCTTGCGGTAGTGGTATAAAATGCATCAAATAAATGACTAAGTTGTTCTTCAGTTAAGCCATGACCATTATCTTGATAAGTGATATGCACTTGATCATCACCGGATAGTCTAACAGCTATGGTGATTACGCCGCGGTTAATATCTCTAAAGCCATGAATTATTGAATTAATAATTAGATTAGTAAATATTTGTGAAAGCGCGCCCGCATGACAGTAAACTTCTGAGTTTTCAGGGCAATCAACTTTAATACTATGGTTGGTCTTCTTTAATTTAGGGTGTAATGAATGAATGATTTCATCAAGGTACTTACCAATATTTACTAAACGAATTTTATCACTAATTTGGTCAACAGCAACTTGTTTGTAGCTTGTAACAAGTTCTGAAGCTCTACCCAAGTTGTTGAGAAGTAAGTTAATTCCTTGTTCAGAGTTTTGCGTAAAGTCATTGAGTACGCGTTTGCTTAGTTTGTTGCTATCAATATCAGTTTTGAGTGCGATAAGTAAATCAGATAAATAGCTGGTTGAGGTGATACTAACACCAATAGGCGTATTAATTTCATGAGTTACCTCTGCTGACATATTACCAAGTATGGCCATTTTTTCGGCGTCAAGTAGTCTTTCCTGTGCTTTATTTAATTCTAATATTGAGCTTTTCAAATCGTGGTTTGTTTCGATAAGGGTTTTTTCAGTAATGCTTCTGCGGTTATTTTCTGCTTGTAATTTACTTTGCTGTTCCAGCAGTTCGCGTTGTTGCATTTCCATTTTTAACATAGTGGTACTTAGCGATGAGGTTTTTCTTGCTACTTCTTGTTCAAGCATTAAGTTTTGTTCATCGAGCTGGCTGTTTGTGGAAATAATTTTACTTTGCGCCTGTGCCAGCTGTTCCTTATATAGCACTAATTCATCGATCAAATTATTGTAGGCGTCTTGCAATATATTTAACTCATTTTTTTCATAATTAATAACATGTAATTTCGATGCTTCTGGGTCGTCAATATCAAATTGATTAATTTGCTCAGTTAATTCATTAAGCGGATTTGTAAGTAATTGCGAAAAGGCAATTGAAAACAAGAAAACTAGCGCGGCTGTTTTCACCATGGCGTTACCTATTAGAAAGTAAATACCGACCTGTATTCGATTAAAAATAACTTCGTTACTTGATAATAAGGTGACTGAGCCTACTTTTGTGGTACGTCCTGAAAACTCAAAAATTAATGGGAATGAATGACCAAACAAGCCATTACTTGTGGAGGTTACGTTAAAATACTCATTTTCGGTTGAATCATCATTCAATGATTCAATATTTAGGGTTTCTTCATCAGGTATTAAGCCCAATTGTGTGATTACTTGGTTATTCTCATCGGTAATTGTAATGCCTTTTATCATTGGAATAGCAACTAAGCCATCGGCAATATCAATAGCTTGTTGTGTATTTAGCTCCCAAACTGCACGCGTTAAGCTGCCACTAAAGGTTTTTTCGAGAGTTAATAGTTCGCTGGTAATGTGACTTTTAGTATTAATGTACTCAGCGCCTATTTGCACGCAAGTAACGAGAAAGGTCAAAACAAAATAAAATGATAATACTCGTGCGAGTAGTTTTCGTGACAGACTAGTAGTTTTCATAAATATTTCTTTTATTTCGTATTTTTAATATTAGTTTTTTATGGCTGATCAAACAAAAAATTTCAACATTATTAACATTCAGTCTTAACAACTATTTAATGTTTGATGAATGTGCGATGACTTTTAAGTGTTATGTCACATTCTATCTAAATAATGTAATTAATTTGTCACAGAGTCACTATAAAAATAGCAATAAAGTTTCGTAATCCTATCATTTTTATTTAAAATAATGCGCCTTATGTCACAAAATTGTCATAATGGTTTGGCAGAATAGCCGCAATTACTTTCTAGACCTACTTAATCTTTTAAAGGTATCAACATGAAACATACGTACAACAAAATCGCTGTTGCTTTATTGTCTTCCCTATCAATGTCGGCATTTGCAGCAGATGTTGACATTTATGGTAAAGCTAACCTTTCATTACAATCTTCAGATGAAGGCGAGGGATCATTTACAGAAGTGAAAAGCAACGCTTCTCGTATTGGCCTTAAAGGCACTCATGATTTAGGTGACGGTCTAACTGTTATCTACAAAGCTGAATTTCAAGTAGATTTAGATGGCGACAGCGAAAAGGGTGATAGCATCACTGACCGTAACCAGTATGTTGGTTTAGCGGGCAGTTTTGGTGAAGTTTTATTAGGAAAAAATGACACTATGCTAAAACAATCACAAGGCAAGGTTGATTTGTTTAGTGATTTAAATGGCGATATTAAGAGCCTTTGGAAAGGTGAAAATCGCATGGCAGATACGATTTCTTATAAATCACCAAAATTTAATGATTTCAGAGTCGGCGTTACCTATATTGCTGAAGACTCAGTAGATGCTGAGGACGGTGTTTCTGTTGCGGTATTTTATGGTGATAAAAAACTGAAAAAATCAAAAGTATTTGCTTCTGTAGCCGTTGATTCTGAAGTTAAAGGTTACGATATTACTCGTGCCACAGTACAAGGTAAAGTTGGCGGTGTTGTGTTAGGTGCAATGGTACAAACACAAGAGAAAATAGACGGTAGCGCTGAAATGGACGGCTACATGGTTTCTGCGAAATATAAAATGGATAAAGTGACATTTAAAGGTCAATATCAAGCAGCTAACTTTGATGGCGGCGATGATAAGTCAGGTATTACTTTAGGTGCTGATTATTCATTAGCTAAAAGCACTAAAGTTTATACTTTCTACACTAGCTTTGATATGGACAGTGGCGAAGACCAAGACTACTTGGCTGCTGGTATTGAATACAAGTTTTAATTTTCATTTACCATTTTAAGTCGATAGCTTAAATGTTGGTGTTGCTAGCGGGAAACTGTTTAATAACTGCACCGTTCAATTGAGTAGTTGACTAAATAAATGATAATACGAAATAGCTCTATTTTCTGATAGAGCTATTTTTTTATGTGCTTTATGTGCTTTATGTGGCGAAATTTTTGTTAAGTGTTGAAAGTGCGAATAGTAAGAAGCTTTGTACTTGAGCCGTTAGAAACACGTCTAAAAGTCATGAATAAAAAACAATATCAGTACGGCTAGTGAGCTATTGAATTACTTCTTCGACTAGTAATTGGGGTAGGGCCGTATCGAACTACCATTATTAATGGTGTCGGTAGAAGTCAAAATAGGTGTTAACCAGTGAACTTGGTGATGTTGTCGCTCCAAACCTGTAGCCTAGATTAAATGAAAACTAATAGTCGGTGTTCTCATGTTATGTATTAGTTTTTTAGTGGCATTACGCTATTTAAAACAGAATTATTATTTCCCTCAATAATGTTGAGATAGTAGTCAGCATTCAGCAAGCTCTGTCCATACCAGTCAAAGTTAAATAACGACTTAAAAAGAAAGAAAACCAAACCAAGGATTATTGGAGTATTTAACGCTAGTAACATCATTCAAGGAAAATGTACTGAACTATATTTTGGCCTTTATTAGATCGACTGTTTGTGAAATAGCTAAAACACAAATTATTTTTGCTCAAATTTATTAATCATTAAAATCGCTCTACACCTCTATTAACAAAGTGTTAACGTTTTTGCTGTAGATTTAACCATGCTTTTTGTATGTGTAAATATACGCTCACAGAAAAGTTCATTTTTTTTATATATTTTTTTGTCGATTAAATATGCATTCGCTATTTATTTAAATACGAAATATTTCGCATGTTGGTTGTTTGAATCCTTTCCTACAGCGCATATGGGCTGCAGGTTACAAGTTGGTTACATATGTGAATGGGAATTATCCTAGCCTTCGTATATCTTTGTTTCTCATTTCTTTTTATTCACTAGATGTTAATTCTTAGACTAAAACACTACTTGTAAAGCATTTCTAGCTGTTTTATAAATAATCAAGCCATTTGGTTTACCTACGCTAATATTAATAATGAAAATGTGTGGAGTAATGCACGAATGGTAAAAATAAAATTATAAAAATAGATAACTATAAAAAGTATATTCAAATATTAGGAAGGAAATAACATGTCTACTAAATTTCGCACTGGTACGTTAGCCCTTGCCGTGGGCTTAGCACTAGGAACAGCTCCTAGCTTTGCTGCTGGGTTTGAAGAAACGGTAAAAGCAGAGGATGTTGAACGAATTGCTGTCGTAGGTTCTCGTTCTGCTCCGCGCTCTGTAGCTGAATCACCAGTACCGATTGATATTGTTGGCGGTGATGAGCTAGGTAAAAATGCTTCAAGTGATATGCTAGATATGCTGCAAGCGGCTGTTCCATCATTTAACGTTCGCCAGCAACCTATTTCAGATGCGGCTTCGTTTATTCGTCCGGTAAACTTACGTGGTTTATCTTCAGATTCAACATTAATTCTTTTAAACGGTAAACGTCGTCATCGTGCTTCTGTAATTGCCTTCCAAGGTGGTGGAGTTAACGATGGTGCGCAAGGTCCTGATATCTCAGTCATTCCAAGCGTTGCATTAAAGCAAGTAGAGGTTTTACGTGATGGTGCTGCGGCACAATATGGTTCTGATGCCATTGCAGGTGTAATGAACTTTGTACTTAAAGATGATTCTGATGGTGGTTCAATCTCAGTCAAACAGGGCTCTTACTACGAAGGTGACGGTGATTCAACAATTGTTGATGGAAATATCGGCCTACCTTTCACAAAAGATGGATTTGTTAACCTTTCTTTTCAATATAAAACAGCAGACGCTACCAGCCGTTCAGTTCAACGTCCAGATGCTCAAGCTTTGATTGATGCTGATAATACTGAAGTTAATTCTCCTGCTCAAACTTGGGGAAATCCTGAAATTGATGATGATATTACCCTATTCGGTAATGTTGGGCTTGATTTAGGTAATGATAAAGAGTTTTACATGTTTGGTAACTACTCTGACCGCACTGCGACAGGTGGTTACTATTATCGTAACCCGCAAAATCGCGGTGGTGTATTTACCGACCCAGACGGAAATTTGTTAGTAGGTGCTATGGATGGTAATGCTGCTGCGTGTCCAAATATTGCAATTACTGCAGGTGATGTTAGAACTCAGCAAAACTATATTGATGATGTTGCTAATAATGATAACTGTTTTGCGTTTAATGAGTTACTTCCAGGTGGTTATACACCACAGTTTACTGGTGATATTAATGATACGTCATTAACCATGGGTACTCGTGGCGAAATTAAAGGTGGTTTTTTAGATGAAGCTTTCTTTGATATTAGTGGTTCAGTAGGCCGTAACAAGTCCACTTATACTTTAGCCAATACAGTAAATCCATCTATGGGGGCATTGAATGCTGATCAAGCCGGTCTTTCATTTGAAGCGGGCTCTTATATTCAGTTAGAAAAATCATTTAATTTTGATTTAACTCAAAGTGTTGATATGGGTCTTGAGGAACCTGTTAACGTAGCTTCTGGTTTAGAGTGGCGTCAAGAAAGTTTCGAAATTATTGCTGGTGAACAGGCTTCATGGCAACAAGGTCCTTTAGCAACTCAAGGGTTTAGTGTTGGCTCTCATGGCTTTGCTGGCTTCTCACCAGAATCTCAAGGAATTAACAAACGCCAAAGTATCGCAGCTTATGTAGATGTTGAAGCTCAACTGACAGAAGATTTCCTATTAGGAGCCGCGTTACGTTATGAAGACTTCTCATCATTTGGTGATACTACTAATTATAAGTTAACTGCACAATATCAAGTGACTGATGAGTTGTCTTTCCGAGCTTCTCATAGTACAGGTTTCCGTGCACCTACCGTTGGCCAAGCAAATGTGGTGAATACGCAAACATCGCTAGTCAATGGTGAGTTGATACAATCTGCAACTTTTCCTCCAACGCATGTTGTGTCTGCGCAAAAAGGTGGTGTGGAATTACAACCTGAAGAGTCAACAAGTTTTGCAGTTGGTGCTGTTTATCAAAATGGTGACTTCTTTATGACAGTTGATATCTATAATATTGAAGTTACTGATCGTGTAGCACAAACGGACAAGTTTTTTATAGATAGTGAAGATGTACTTGCTTTACAAGGAGAGTATCCTAGTCCTGAGCTATTACTTGGTGGCTCTATTACTTACTTTGCTAATAACTTTGATACTAAAACTCAAGGTGTTGACGTTGTAGCTAACTATTCAATGGATTTACTTGGCGGCGATACAAACTTAAGCCTGGCGTACAATTACAATAAAACTGAAGTAGAAAATCGTAAGCCAACTATTGATCCTAAAACCGGAATGCCAGTATTAGATGCAAATGGAGAATTAACTTTCGCAACTTCTGATTTTAAAGTACGTCGTTTAGAAGAAGGAATTCCTGAGCATCGTGCAACGTTCACTGTAGCTCAGAGTTGGGAAAATGTTAGTATGTTTGTACGCGCTAACTATTTTGGTGAGTGGTTTGCTACGCATGCCGATGAACCTGATGTTGATAGCTCGTATGGTTGGTCTGAAACTGTTGGCTCTTCTTACACTATTGATGCCCAAGTTAGCTATTTCTTAAACGATAGCTGGACACTATCAGCCGGTGCAAATAACATTTTTGATACTGAAGCTCAAGAGCTACAAAAAGATGGCGGCGCGTACGGTGTAGTTAGTGGTGTTTACTATGAAAGTGGCCCATTTGATTACAACGGTGGTTATTACTACGTAAAAGCAGCGTATAAGTTTTAATCTAGTCACATAAATCTAAAAAGCCATATCATTTGATATGGCTTTTTTATTGTTTTTCAACTGAGTTATATGAAGTTAACCTAATGTAGAAGGTAACTTTCAAGTTTTTTCAAATTGTAGTGTTTAGCGCTATAAAGTCTTGCTTGAAAGTAGTTAAGTCAATGAGTCGTTGCCTCTCTATTGCCTCTTTAATAGCAAGACCCTTTAAGCCTTTTTCGACAAAAGGTTTTGCAGTTACTTTCTTTAGTAACTCAAAAGCCAAGTATAAGAACTCTTTTTGTAAATACTCACGGTTTTCAAAGCCTAAACGTCCAGTAAAGTCAGCCTGGCAACACAAGAGAAAGTCAGCAAACTCATCAGGCTTTCGCCAAACATCCAACTGATTAAATAGCTTTAGAATGGTACTAGGCTTTAATTCAAATGCTTTATGTACATGTAAATGAAACTGGCAAACTTTTAGTGCTAAGCTTTTGTGTGCTGTTGGCACTCTTAAACGAGCGCATAACTCTTCGATTAACGGTAAGCCCGCGGTTTCATGACCAGGGTGTGATGGTAATGTACTGTCTTCTGTTAATGACTTTCCTAAATCATGACAAACACTGGCAAATCTAACACTGGTTTTTTCTGATAACAGCACGGCTTGTTTTAGTACCATCATGGTATGTATGCCAGAACATATTTCTGGATGCCATCTTTCTGGGTTTGGAATACCCCATAAATTGTGTAGATCAGGCCAAAGTGATTTAAGCGCTTGGCATTGGTACAGTACTTGGAAAAATATTTGTGGATTCGTATCTGCTAAGCTTCGTTCCATTTCTTGCCAAACTCTTTCACCAGAAAGGCTCAGTAACTCTCCACTTTCACTTAACTGCGTCATCAATGTCAGTGTTTCTGGCGCTATTGTAAAGCCATACTCGTGGTAACGAGCGGCGAAACGAGCAACACGTAAAACTCTCAAAGGATCTTCAATAAATGCCTCAGAGACATGACGGAGTACACGATTATTTAAATCGTTTTGGCCATTGTAAGGGTCAACTATTTTACCTGTGTCATCCATCGCCATAGCGTTAACGGTGAGATCTCTACGCAGTAAATCTTCTTCTAGAGTAACATCTTCAGCGGCATTGCAGTTAAAGCCGGTGTAACCTTGTCCTGACTTTTTCTCAGTACGCGCCAATGCATATTCTTGCTTAGTTTTTGGGTGTAAAAATACAGGGAAGTCCTTACCCACTTGAATAAAGCCAAGGCTTAACATCTCATCAACGCTTGAGCCTACTACTACATAGTCTTTATCTACGACGTTTCTATTTAGCAGAGCGTCGCGAACGGCACCGCCGACTAAAAAAAAGTTTAGTTGCTGTGTTATATTTTGCATTAAGAGCGATAAACCTCTGAAATTAAATAATATCCAATAAATTACTCAATAAAGTTTATCATAATTAACGCTCGATTTTTGACATATGATTGGGTTCAGGTTAATTTCACAGGGTCGATTCATCAGTTAAGATTTTCTATGTACACAAGTTATTTTGGTTTAGAAGAAAAACCATTTTCAATTGCCCCAAACCCTGATTATTTATTTATGAGTGATCGTCACCGTGAAGCGCTTAACCATTTAACTTATGGCTTGGGTGATACCGGAGGCTTTGTACTGTTAACTGGTGAAGTTGGCACAGGAAAAACCACCATTAGTCGCCGATTAATGGAAAACTTACCCGAGAATACGCAAGCGGCTTTTATTCTTAATCCAACTCTTTCTAGTCAAGAATTACTCGCCACGCTATGCGATGAGTTAAAAATTCGTTACCGAAAAACAGGTGCAACCTTAAAAACACTCACTGACAAAATTCAGCAAAAGTTACTTAAAAATCATAGTGAAAACATTAATACGCTATTGATTATCGACGAAGCTCAACATTTGCAGCCAGAAGTATTAGAGCAGTTACGTTTACTGACTAACCTGGAAACTAATACTAAAAAACTATTACAAGTGATTTTGATTGGTCAACCTGAGTTACAACAACTTTTGCAACGCCGAGATTTACGACAATTAGCGCAGAGAATTACCGCTCGATATCATTTGTTGCCGCTAAATAAGCAAGAAGTTGATCAGTATCTTAAGCACCGACTGTCAGTCGCAAAATGCTTCCGTCGTATATTTGATAAAAGTGCGGTTAACGCTATTCATAAAACCTGTAAGGGGATTCCGCGCTTAATGAATTTGCTGGCAGAGCGAGCATTAATGAATGCTTATAACAGTAATAATGCGGTAGTGAATCGAAAAATAGTTCTGCAAGCAGCGTATGATGCCCTTGGTGACGAATATCAGGTACGGTCTTGGTGGCAGGGCCGTTGGTTTAAATATAGTAGTTTAGTAGCGTTATTGATTTTAGTTTCTTCTGCAGGTGTATGGTGGGGCACAAAGCAAACTTTAGAGACTGCCTCTTTGCCTGATGGTTTAACTAATAAAGCACAAGTCATCGATACAACCAATAAGATAAAAATGTTGCAGGCTGAACTTGATGAACAGCGTGCATTGGTTAATCAGGCGGTTGATGAGCGCAATCAAGTAACAGCAAGTAATGACGATGGAGCCGGAAAGTTAATTAGTGAAAAAACTACCGATATTGATAAAAATAATGATACTTATCCACCGTTTGAAAGTGAGCTACAGGACGCCAGTAATCCTACCGTTAGTAATCTTGTCGTCAGCAACGCCGATAATGCTGTTATCGCTGAGCCAGTAAAAGAAGTTGCCAAAAATAAAGATTATGTTGTCGAAGCAACGGATGGTGTTTCTGACGAATTACTTGCCAGCTTCCAATCAGCAATAGCAGAAACGAAACAAGTTGATGAACCCGTAGCGCTAGTTGACGGAGGTTCTGATACCAGCTTAGTTTCATTGGCACAAATGCCGACTTGGGTGCAAGATGGCGTCGCATCATTACAGTTTGAAATGCATATTTACGCCAGTGATGGCCAAGGTTGGGTACGAGTTAATGGTCGAGATCGCTATGAAGGTGATTATATTGCTCGAGAACTATTGCTAAGTGAAATAAGGCCTCAGGAAGTTGTGCTGAGTTTTCGAGGTGAAAAATTTACCATGCTGGCACTATCTTCATGGAATTAAACAACATGGGCTCAGCTAATTTTTATCGTGAAAATTAGCTGGAATTAGTTTGTTTATTCACCAAAAGCCATTTTAAAAAACGCTAGTAAATCAAGGTTGAAATCATCAGGCCGAATACAACAATCAATTTGCTCTTTATACTTGGAACGACTTAAATCAATTTCTTCAATGGCAACCGCTTGGCTTAGGCGGGCATTATAGAAAATTTTAACGTGAGGATGTAGCGGCTTTTTATTATTGATTTTACTGATGAGCCCGATTTTACCGCTATTAAGTTTGACTAGTGTTCCTACCGGATAAATGCCAATACATTGAATAAATTTTTCGATGAGTTCTTCATCCAATTTATCAGGGGCTTCATTGACTAATGCTTTAAAAGCATTGATTGGAAACATAGGTTTCTTATTTGGTCGTCCAGAGACCATAGCATCGTAACGGTCAACAATTGAAATCATACGACTATGTAAATCTAGCTGCTTTGCTTTTAAGCCTAATGGAAAGCCTGAGCCGTCAAGACGTTCATGATGCTCATTAACTATTTTTACTGCAATGTGAGAGATACTCGGCGTTGCTTCTAATACTTTCATCCCTAGCTTTACATGGCTATTAAGTAGCTTTTGCTCTGAATCGGCGATTAACTTTGTTGTCGTGAGTAATTCTGTTGGTAGTAAAATCTTGCCAATGTCATGTAAAAAAGCGCCCAACGCTAATTGTTCAATGATGGGTTTTGCTATGGCTAAGTGCTTAGCGAAAATAGTCATTAGAATAGCGACATTGGTAGAATGTCCCATTAAATAACTACCTTTGTCATTGATGCGCGATAAGCAGGATAAGGCATCTTGATTACGAAAAATGGACGTTACAATGGCATCAGTTGTCGGTATTATTTCGGCAACTTTTAATTGTTCTTTTTGTTTAATGCTAGCAATAATTCTTTCTTGTATGTTTTTAGTTGCTTGATACAATTTACTGGCTGTGCTTAATTCTTGCTCTAAGGTAATGTTGGAATTTTTATATTCAGCAGTATTACCTTCGCTCTTAGGCAGTGTGACAACGATATCATTAAATACTTTATCAACCTTTTCTACTTTTTTAGTTTTTTCTGGCACAATAATCAACGTATTTACGCCAGCACTGTGTAAATTATCAATACTTTTAGGGGCTAAAATATAGCCTTCACTATTGATTTTTTCGCCATTACTTTTAAAGATGGCTTTGACATACATGCCGAGCTGTAATTGACTAATGTTAATCGTTTGTTCTGTTCTAATTTTCTTAGTCAGCATATCTTGCTCCTGGAAACTTAAGCGCGTATTGCTAACGTATGCACCATCAGCTTTGGCGCCAGATAGTACATGACAAACTAATTATTGCCAAGTAAGTATTTGAGCCTCTAAGGTGCTATTTTTATCTAGCGTTAAGTGACGTCAAAGTGAAATATGAGATGAACTGGGAATTTTTACTCCGCTCTATAGTGATATAGCTTGAAATAATTTGAGATTAATTAGCGAATGATGAGCTGATATAACTAGGCGTTTTATTGATTAATAAAAGCCATTTTGAAAAAGCCGAGCAAATTTAAATTAAAATCTTCTGGGCGTACACAAGATTCAATTTGATCTTGATATTTACTAACACTTAAATCAACTTCTTCAATGGGAATTGCTTGGTTTAAGCGAGCGTTGTAGAAAACTTTCACAAATGGATTTAGCGGTTTGTTATTATTTAATGCGCTAATAAGACCTAACTTTCCACTCGCAAGCTTGACTAGCGTACCAACGGGATATATTCCTAAGCATTGAATAAACTGCTCGACTAGTTCTTTATCGTAACCGGTGTTGTCTTCTGATCGTAAAATTTTAAAGGCTTTAATCGGCGCCATGCCTTTTTTATAAACTCTATTGGCGGTCATTGCATCATAACTATCAACAATAGCAATCATTCTTGCGTAGGGGCTAAGCTCTTCTGCAGGGACTTTATTTGGGTAGCCGTTACCATCAACTCGTTCATGATGCAATTTCACCACCGCAAGAGATATTGCTGATATATCGGTTTCTTGGCTAATGATTTCAACGCCATATTCAACGTGTTTTTTCATTTGCTGGTATTCGTCATCGGTAAACTTACCTGGCTTATGCAAAATGCTATTCGGCACTTTTATTTTCCCGATATCATGCAAAAAGGCACCGAGTGCAAGTTGTTCAATAATGCTCTTTTCAATTTTCAAATGTTTAGCAAAAATACTCATTAAAATGGCGACATTTAATGAATGTTCAATAAGGTATTCATCTTTAACGCGCAAGCGAGATAAGCAGGCAAGGGCATCTTCATTTCTAAATACCGATTCTACTATGGCGTTAGTGGTATTATTAATGCTTTCCATATCTAATTGCTTGTCTTTAGATATGTCATGCAATAATTTTTTTTGTATTATTTTTGCATCATCATATAGTACTTTGGCCTTGTTCATTTCGGCGCTGAACGAGACTTTTTTGGCTTGTAGTTGAGCTGTTTTCTGTGCTTTTATCGCGGGGACTAGAGGAGTCGTTGAATTAGCGTTTGTTTTGGTTTTCGAAGTATCAATAGTTAAATGTTTAATACCAGATTTTTTTAGTTTTTCAATGGTACTCTGACTAGAGATATAGCCTTCTGATTTAATATTGATATTTTTCTTCGGATTGACAATGCTCACAACGTACATACCTAACTTTAATTGTGGTAATGTGATTTTTGTGAGTTTTTCTGCCATGCCAAAGCCTATAATAATTTTATTTTTATAAAGTTATTATAGCGTTTAAATACAGAAAAAATAACAGTGGGTATAGAAATAATAACAGTGGCTAACGTTTAATTAGCGGATTTTAAATACAATTTAGCCAATAATCACCAGATGAGTTTTTTTTCGACGATGTTGATGTTGATATTGCTACCTTGGAAATACAGGATTAAGTGACTTGTTATTTTGCGTGACAAACTCATTTTTACGCGTTTTTACCTAGCTCAACACACCTAGCCACCCTAGCTAAGTGTCCTGAGCCTATAATAGGTAGTATTATTGCCAAGCGGGCATTTGCGCTTCGTAACTTTCAATTTTCGCTAGTTTATCTAGTGTCCAACCAACACTATCAACACCATTTTCTAAGCAGTACTTATGAAACGGTGCAAGGTTAAATTGATATTGAGAACGTTCGGTATTAACGGTACATGCTGCTAAATCAACGGTGAATTGTTGTGAGCTATCATTTGTACTCTGAAATAATGTTTCTATTACTTCTTCAGATAATACGATTGGCACAATGCCGATGTTAATACAGTTAGCATAAAAAATATCAGCAAAGCTTGAGGCGATAATAACTTTAAAACCATATTCTTGTAGTGCCCAAGGCGCGTGCTCTCGACTTGAACCACAACCAAAGTTCTCACGTGTAAGTAAAATACTTGCCCCTTGATATTGCGGGCTATTCAAAATGAATTCAGGGTTACTTTTCTCACCAGTAGCATCTAAATAACGCCAGTCATGAAATAAATGTTGCCCAAAGCCGATTCTGGTGGTTTTTTGTAGAAATTGTTTTGGAATGATCTGGTCGGTATCAACATTTGCTGCGTCCAAGGGTGCAACTAATCCGGTATGTTGGGTAAATTTTTCCATGTTACGCTCCTTGATTAGCTTGGTTAATTTTAGTTAAGTCGACAAAATGTCCGGCAATGGCTGAAGCCGCTGCTAATTCGGGGCTGACTAAGTGAGTTCGACTGCCTCGCCCTTGACGCCCTTCAAAGTTTCGATTACTGGTGGAAGCACAACGATCGCCTTCAGTTAGTACGTCATCATTCATGCCTAAGCACATCGAGCAACCTGGTAAGCGCCATTCAAAACCTGCGTCGATAAAGGTTTGTGCTAAACCTTCAGCTTCTGCTTGTTCCTTAACACGGTATGAGCCAGGTACAACAATGGCATCAACATTAGGTGAAACTTGCTTACCTTTGGCAATACTTGCCGCAGCCCGTAAATCTTCGATGCGTGAATTGGTACATGAGCCGATAAATACTTTATTGATAGCAATATCAGTGATTTTAGTGCCAGCCGTTAAGCCCATATATTTTAATGCGGCAACGCAAGATTCACGCTCTACAGGATCTGAAAAATCTTCTGGTGAAGGTACTACGTTATCAACTTGGGTCACTTGACCAGGTGTGGTGCCCCAAGTAACTTGAGTTTTTATCTCTTTTGCATCAAGTGTTAAGTAGCTATCAAATGTGGCATTGCTGTCAGATTTAAGTTGCTGCCAATCATTTACCGCTTGCTGCCAAATCTCTCCTTTTGGTGAATATTCTTTCCCTTTTAAATATTCAAATGTGGTTTCATCGGGTGCTATTAAACCGGCTTTAGCGCCAAATTCAATACTCATGTTACAGATGGTCATGCGTTCTTCCATGGTTAAGCGTTCAATTGCTTCACCACAATATTCAACAACATAACCCGTTGCTCCAGCGCTACCGGTTTTGCCAATAATCGCTAAAATAATGTCTTTAGCGCTAATCCCCGCCGCTACTTGGCCCTTAACTTCAATTTTCATGGTTTTAGCTTTGGTTTGACGCAAGGTTTGTGTTGCAAACACATGCTCAACTTCAGAAGTGCCAATGCCAAAAGCTAAAGCACCAAAGGCGCCGTGAGTGGCAGTGTGCGAATCACCACAAACAATAACGGTGCCAGGTAACGTTAAGCCTAGCTCTGGCCCCATCACGTGGACGATGCCTTGATTTTTGTGACCCATGCCAAATAATTCGATACCAAATTCTTTACAGTTTTTTTCTAAGGTGCGTAGCTGATTTGCTGCACCTTCTCCGGCGGCGTTTATTTCAATAGAGCGAGTTGAGATATTATGATCCATAGTCGCGATTGTGCGTTCAGGATGACGTAATACACGGTTGTGAAACTTTAAGTTTGCAAAGGCTTGAGGTGATGTAACTTCGTGGATCAAATGACGATCGACAAATATTAACGGTGTTTCATCAGCTTTCTCTTCAATGACATGACGCTGCCATAATTTTTCATATAAGGTAGTAGCCATGATTAGTTTGTTCCCTGTGTTGTATGATTGTTATGAATAAGCTGGTCACGAATATACTGACAGATAATATCGCCCATTTCGTTAGTTGATTTAGCTGTATGACGTTGCTCTTCACTTAATAAGTCACCGGTAAAGTTGCCAGCATTTAATGTTGCCTCAACAGCATTTTCAATGGCGGTAGCAGCGTCTGCTTGATTTAGGCTATGGCGTAACATTAACGCCGCAGAAAGAATTTGTGCGATAGGATTAGCAATACCTTTGCCTGCAATATCTGGTGCCGTGCCACCAGCGGGTTCGTACATACCAAAGCCAGCTTCATTTAGGCTTGCTGATGGTAATAAGCCCATTGAGCCAGTGATCATGGCGCATATGTCAGATAAAATATCACCAAATAAATTTGAACAAAGCATAACGTCAAATTGCGCTGGGTCGCGTACTAGTTGCATGGCTGCATTATCGACATACATGTGCTCAAGTTCCACGTTAGGATAATCTTTTGCTACTTCATTAACCACTTCACGCCATAATTGAGATGAGGCTAATACATTGGCCTTATCGATAGAAATAACCTTGTTACGACGCTTTTGAGCCGCTTGAAAAGCCAAATGGGCAATACGGCTTATTTCGTTACGAGAATAGATCATGGTATCAAAAGCGGCTTCATCTTCTTGCCCTTGATTTTGGCGTCCTTTAGGCTCCCCAAAATAGATACCACCAGTTAGTTCTCGGATGACTAGAATATCGAAACCGGCTTGAGAAATATCCGCACGCAAAGGTGAAAGGTGTGACATCGCGCTTTGTAATTGTGCTGGGCGCATATTGCAAAATAAACCAAAATGTCCACGTAAACCTAATAAAGACGCACGTTCTGGTTGCTCAGTTGGTGGTAAATCGCTCCATTTAGGGCCACCGACAGAGCCGAATAAAATTGCATCTGCTTGCTCACAGCCTTGAATGGTACTTTCTGGTAAAGCTTGGCCGTGGTTATCTATGGCACAACCACCAACATCATAGCGACTGGTGGTAATTTCAAAATCAAATTTATCCGCTACTGTTGCTAACACTTTCTCTGCTTGTGCCATAACTTCTGGCCCGATACCGTCACCGGCTAATATTGCTACTTTCGACATTTAAGTTAACCTACTCATTAAATTGTAATTAAATTTATTTATGTGTTCTGGACGTTCTATAACGTTAAGCTTGGCTATTTCCGATTTTTCCTTCGCGCTCAGTGACTAATTCAGTTTTTAGCTCGGCAATGGTAATTGCGCGATGAATGCCGTTCAGTGCATTAACTAGCGCATTACCTGAGGCTTTAATGACATCGGTGTCTAAGCCATAGCCATGAAAGTTTCTACCTTGCCAAGACACGACAATATCAGCCTTACCTAAACCATCTTCACCTTCACCTTTGTTAGATATTTTGTAATCACTGACTTCAAAATTTATATCTACCGCTTTTTTGATTGCGCGATAAAGTGCGTCGACAGGACCGTTACCAGTTGCTGAAACTATTTGATGTTCTTCACCTTTGGCAAATTTGATACTTGATGTGGAAAACTCACTGCCGCCACTCTGTACATTTAAAGTTTGCAAATGGTAAAAATCTTGTTGGTCTTGCTGTTGAATATTGAACAATAAGGCTTCTAAATCGTCATCAAATACTTGACCTTTTTTATCCGCCAACGATAAAAAGTCGCTATAAAGCTTCTCAAGTTCATAATCAGATTCTTGGTAGCCTAAGCTTTCCATGCGATGTTTAATAACGTGACGGCCACTGCGTGAGGTTAAATTCAATTTAGTTTTACTAATGCCGACACTTTCAGGCGTCATAATCTCGTAGGTGTTACTGGCTTTTAACATGCCGTCTTGATGAATGCCTGATGAGTGACTAAAAGCGTTGCCGCCGACAATGGCCTTATTTAGCTGTACTGGCATATTGCAAAGTTGGCTGACTAATTTTGAGGTGCGAGCAATTTCATGATGATTGACTTGCGTATGTACACCTAATAATTCTTGGCGGGTTTTCATGATCATTGCCACTTCTTCAAGCGAACAATTGCCTGCACGTTCGCCAATACCATTTATCGTACATTCAATTTGTCTGGCACCGGCTTGCACTGCTGACATTGAGTTAGCAACGGCTAAGCCTAAGTCGTTATGGCAATGGACAGAAATGACAGCCTGATCAATATTAGGAACACGGTTAAATAGATTAGTGATGATGCCGCCAAATTCATTCGGCAAGGTGTAACCGACAGTATCAGGAATGTTAACTGTCGTAGCGCCAGCTTTAATCGCTTCTTCTACCATACGACATAAGTTGTCGATAGGTGTTCTACCTGCATCTTCACAGGAAAACTCAACATCATCAGTAAATTGACGGGCATATTTAACGGCATGAATAGCCATTGCTTGGACATCAGCAAAGTCTTTTTTCAATTTTTGTTGCACATGAACATCAGACGTTGAAATAAATGTATGAATACGGAATTGGTCGGCAGGTTTTAATGCCTCGGCACAGGCTTTAATATCAGCCTCTACAGCACGCGCTAGGGCACAAACTCGGGAGTTTTTAACGGTTCGAGCAATCTCTTGCACTGATTGGAAGTCACCCGGCGAAGAAACAGGAAAACCAACCTCCATTATGTCTACACCTAAGCGTTCTATGGCGTGTGCAATTTGTAACTTCTCATGCACAGATAAGCTTGCGTTTAATGCTTGCTCACCATCTCGTAAGGTGGTGTCAAAAATAATAACCTTGTTCTTGTCATGTATGCCCATGTTTTGTCCTGATTGCTAAAGTATTAACGCTAGAATACGGGCATAAAAAACCCGCGGTTATTAGCGCGGGTTTAGTGTTTTATTTATTATCTATTTATTTCAAAGCAATAAAAACCTAGCCACGCATGGAGAATACGAGAAGGAGGTTAATTCGGATAATGTTGGTAAATTGCTTCATTTTTTAGTGTGTAACTTTCTTTTTATACGTAAATAATTAGTTATTTTTAACCCAATTAGGAAGAGATTGTCAATATAAATCTTAAAGTTTTTGATCGTTCACTAGATTTAAAATGGCGTCAACTGTTTGCTTTGTACCATTTGAAAAACCATATTTATTTTGGTTCTCTTTCTGACTTTCTTTCGCTTTACTACTATTTAACTCAATAACATTATTAGCAATATCCTCTGGAGATAAGGTTGCACCCAATGTAACATTTAGCTCAATATAGTCTGCTAGATATTGACGTCCGGTTTTTGATGTTGCAACCATTATCGAGGGCTTATTAAGGGCTAAGGCTTGGGCGGCAACATCCCCTGTACCAACTACGCAAATTTCAGCACTAGATAATAAGCTTATAAAGTCTGCATTGCTCTGTGGAGGAAGTGAAATTATATTGTTGCTAGTATGTGGTTCCTTAATATTAGAATTTATTATGACGCAAGGCATTTCGCATTTATTAGCAATAGTATGGGCTATTTCAGAGGTTAATTTGGGCACATTGACGTTATCAAAAATATACTGACCTCCGGTTAAAAATAAAAAGCAATACTTTTTAGGGAGAATGTTGGTCACATTTGATGCTAGCTTTCTCGGTGCTTGAAATAGAGCGTTTACGAGTTCTACATGTAAACTTCTAAGCATATACATGGTGATTTTTTCGCTCAATGAAAGCTCACATAGTTTGGGCAAATGTGATGCGCTAACTATTAAATCAATAAACGGAGCAACACGCCATGAAAATGCTCTTTTTCGTTTTTTCGGGCGACTTACTATAAGCGCAACTTTACTACTATTCTTTTTCGCAAAACGATAGCTTTTTACTCGTCCAGAACAATCAAAAACAGTCATGTTTGGGGATAATTCTGCTATTATAGCGTGTAATTCCCTTGGCATCTTAGTAGCTGATGCTGCTAGTTTATAAGTCATAAAAGGTACACTGTCAGCGTATGTAGCATCACAACTAATGACAAACCTTATATCTATTTTGTCTTCTAATATTAACTTTAATTCGTTAGCAATTAATAAACAGCGTTGATATTCCCCAGAGCCTTTTGCTGCAGAAACAGGCACAAATAAAATTTTTATAACATTTAACGTAGATTTTTGCGGCATTTATTTTTCACCCTCAAAAGGAATTAGAAGCCTTTTATCTCTTTGTCTTTACAACTTCAATGATTTCAGTTGTTGACACTGATGGCGTTCTTGGTAAATAAATCACCTGACAAATCTCTTTGAGGTGATCGAATTTACCTTGCCAATCATCTCCCATAACCAAAATGTCAGCATTATAATACTTGATATATTCGGGCTTTAACTCTAATGATTCTTCAAGAAATACTTCGTCAACACATTCTAATGAACGAATTATGTGCTTTCTATCATCTTCTGAATAAATTGGCAGTCGTTGCTTTTTCCTCATATTTAACTCATCGGATGAAACACCCACTATAAGGTGTGAACCGTGCAATTTTGCACGTTCTAAAATGTTTACATGACCTACATGAAATACATCAAATGTGCCAAATGTAATTACTCTCATTAATGATCTCCGTTGATAATAAAGTTTGCGATGCGTTCACTACTTTTACCATCTACTTTGCCTGTTAAAAACTCAGTCATTTCTTTACGTTCCATTTCTTTTATATTTGGAGTCGCGATATGTAGGCTAGTTTGTTCTACTAGTTCTTTGATATTTGTAGTTCTTGCTGCTACTTTTCCAAAATACTTTAGATCATCATCTAACCTACGTTTAAATCTAAAGCTAAATATACCGCGGTAAGACCAACGCAATTTGTAAAAGTCACACCATATTGCTGGTTTATTTAATGCAGTAAACTCAAATAGTGTAGATGAAGCATCGCTGATCATAAGCGATGCAATTTTCATATAGGGTAAAATTGAAACTTCATTTACATTACTAACATAAGTGTTCTCGTATTTGGCCCAATGTACTAATAGCCTTTGTTGTGATTGATATGATTTTTTAATTAACGAAAAAAAATGTGGCTTAATAATAATGTTATATTTATCAAATAATGCAGGGAAATTTTTAGGTAAACATTCTATTGAACTAGGGTAAAAGGTTGGTGCATATAAAATTGTTTGTTTATTTGGATCTAAGTTTATTTTATTTAGATCTATATCGTCACATGTTCCATTTAGAATAGGATCAAGCTTCGCATACCCTGTATCAATAAAGCTTTTATTCGGAAAAAGTTTTTGCAATCGTTTGAGTCGATGTTGACCTTCAACAAATCGATGCATAATTGGAGAGTTAGAAACGTCGTAATAGCATGATTTAGGGCCAATTCCGTGCTGCATTAACGCTGTTTTAGAGTGAACGTGTACTTCACTTAAGTCTTCACATGCATTTCCATATATTATCCAGTCAGGTTTTTGTTCTTTGTAGACTAATTGAGCCATACTTTTATCTTGGACCCAAATATTTTTTAGCTGATGCTTTTCAACATACTCTTTCAAAACATTATTTAAAAGTTGTTGAGTATAAAGTACAAATGTACACTCTACTCCTCTATTTTCTAACTCCTCTTTAACAGGTAAGTATTGAGGTACGTAATATAAATGTTGAATATCGAAAAACACACGCATTAGAATTTCTCCAACTATTGAAAAATAGAGTTATTGAGCAAGTTACAGTCTTTCATGATTAAGTTGTTACCAAGTATAGGACACACTTGTACTTAAAAACTTATCTCCTAGCGTACCTTCTCCAGCATTTATCGTCAGGTCTACAAATGCATTTTTTACCATTTTTTTGAATTTTAATTCTATTTCATGTGAACGTTTGTAGTCGGCAATTGATGATGAGTCTATGGTTGCCGTTCTGTACAGCATTGTAACTTGATCAATCATTGTGGTTTGCCAATCAATTCTCATGCTAGTCGCATTACCTCCAGCACCGTCATTGGCTGCTTTCATATTACCCCACCAATGTCCCATTTTTATTTTGTCATTTGAATAGCCTTCGTCATATATGTGATGAACATACCAAGCGGTGTGAAATTTACTGTATTCAACATTTAGCGCCAGTGATTCTGTTAAATATGGGATAAATAGACCAAAGTTCTGGGCAATATTACCAAATTGGTAGTTGCTATACTCTCTTGTATCCTCACCTGCATATTCCCAAGAGAGACTTAGTGGAAAGCCGAAAGGTGATATATTGAATTTATTACTTATTGCAGCTTGTTGGTTGCCAAACTCTTGTGTGCAATCGATTAAATCAGATTCGCCACCGCAATTATCATTGCTGACAGGATCAATAATAGCGTTCCAGACATCCTTAAGTGAAGTGTTTCCCTCTCCACCAAACATAAATGTTCTATTAAAGCCAAGAGTCCACCAATCAAAAGGTTGTAAACTTAAGTGCATTGAAAGTAAGTTAGGTTTTCCTGATACAGGGGCTTTATCGGTATCAAATTGAATACCACCTTGTTTTTCTAACTGACCTAAAGAGAATTCGTATTTAACATTCCAGTCAGTTAACAACTCTGGGTTACTAATCGTTACATTCAGAGCAGGTTTTGCTTGTGTGGACATCAAAAGGGCGCCCTCTTGAGTCGGTGATAACCAATGTTCTCTGTAACCAATATCTACTTGAAACACGTCCCAGCCAAAAGAAACATAACTATTGTTTGGTACCATTTCTCCATCATAAAATGTGCCACCACCATTAAAAATTAGATGTTCGTTTGCCTGCCAAAAACTACTGGTGGTAAATTTAAATGAATCATCTATATTTAGCCCCCGTTGATTGGCAACCAATGCATCATCTTTAAAGGAGTGATTATATTGAGCTGAAAAATGTGTAATTGCTGACGCTTTCTTATAACGCTTAATGTAGGCATTTAATCGTTGATACAAAGCTGGGTGGCTGGTTTTAACCTTCGTCATGTATTTATAAATCGTAGCCGCATGATAAGGCTTGGTTAAAATTGGTAACTTAGCAACAGTAGAAAGCTTTTCTAATTCTAATTCAAATAATGGATCTGTTTTTAATGGCAGGTATGGTGAAACTCCATTAGCTTTTGTAGTAAGAGAGGTTAAACAAATTATTAGTAAACATGTATAAAATGAGGTTTTCAAAAAAATTCTTCCATTAATCTTAAATTGTTTTAAATACTATAAAGCTCTCAAATGAGCTTTAATGAAAATGATGCCTAACCCCAGTTTTCCATTTTACTTTTTCGTTTAGAAAATAGTCGCGGTAAAATCAAGCCAAATAACAAGCCTACGCCTAACACTATTGCGCCATTAAAAAACCATTGTTTTTTTATGTCAGTATCTTGGTTCTTAAGTTGAGATTTCGTTTGTGCAAGTTCCATATTGAGTGCTGCAATACTGTTTTGTAGATCACTACGTTCAGTTTTGAGTGATTCAATTTGACCTCGAGAGTTTTCTAACTGGCCGGCTGTATCGTTACCTTGAGCTTGTAAGCTCGCTAATTTTTCATTTAAATCAGCAATCACATATCGCATACCTGGTTTGGCTGAAACATGCTTGCTTTCAATCCAACCCGTTTTATTAGCTTCGGTAACAACTTGACTATATTCATTATTACTTTCACCGGTAAGCTGTACTTTTTCGCCTGAATTAATGGTACCTAAAATACGGTAGTTTTTGCCTGCACCTGAGTGCATATAGACAAATAAACTTTCAGATATATAACCATCACTTGCATTATTTTCAGCGGCCTGAGCTACAGATAATACGGAAATCGAGCATACTAAAGTAAGGAGAATTTTTTTTAAGTTCATCATTAAGTAACCAATAGCGCCATTTAAAAGGTGAATGGAAAAGATAGTAGGGCTTTGCCGTAATGATAGCAAGTGATGATTGCTTAGTATAATGAGATTTTTGATATAAAATATTTATCATGTAATATTGCAATCAGTATTTAGCTTGATCTGCCGTATTTGCGTTTAAAATATGGTGCATAGGCTTTGTTTATAAATAGTATTGGAATTATATGACCACCGAAATAGAACTTAAATATTTATTGTTAACGGCAACTAATGCAGAACAAATAAGCCAAATATTTAAGCAAAAAGATATTCAATTTACTTATCAAGAAAAGCAACTAGAGAATAGCTACTTCGATACACCTGAGCTTAACCTTCGTCAATTTGACATGGGGTTAAGAGTTCGTCGAAATAACGAGCATTGTGAACAAACAATTAAAACCGCAGGGCAGGTTGTTGGTGGTTTACATAGTCGACCAGAATACAATATAGATATTGAAAGTAACTTTCCTATATTATCACTATTTCCAGATGAAATTTGGCATGTTGAACAGTCAGTACCTGCTATTCAAAATGATTTGATTGTATTATTTAACACCGATTTCAAACGCAGTACTTGGCTTGTTACGGATCAAAATAATAATAAAATTGAAGTTGCTTTTGATCAAGGAAATATAACCAGCGGTGCTCAAAGTGAACAAATTTTTGAACTCGAACTAGAGTTAGTTAACGGCAACTCAGAGGCGTTGTTTACCTTAGCAAAAGTTCTATTTGAAGCGCTTCCAATGCGCCCAGGTATTGAAAGTAAAGCCGCGCGCGGTTATGCCTTGTACCATAATAAACCTAAGCAGTATTCTTCAAAGTCAGCGCTTTATATTTGTGATTCTACAACAGATTCGATTGCCAATGCGTTTACACTTGGGTTAAATCGAGGGTTAACCGATCTTCAAAATAACACAGCAGGCTATTTATCTAGCCAATCTCTAATTGAACTTACAAAAATTAAGGCGAGTTTGGCTGTGCTTCGACACGGCTTTTGGCTTTTTGAAGCTGATTTGTCAGACTCAGAGCTGGCTTTACGAGATGAACTGAGCCACTTTATACATTTATTAGCTTGGGTTGATAATGCAATTAACTTGCAAGAATTAACAAATAAAACAGGTAATTATCGTAAAAAATTAGATTTTAGTAAACAATTGATTGAACAGCTTAAAATCGAAAAACGCCGTTTTCCAAACTCTGAAGATATCACTGAGTTTTTACATTCCAGTCGCTTTAACCTACTTCAGCTAGCAATATTAAAAATGTACTTAGCTAGAACGAATTCAGGGACTGAAGGCAGTGATGCAGCACGTAGCGAGCTTAAACAGTTTGCCCAAAATAAAATTCAATTTAGTTTAGGTGAAATAAGCCACGAAATGAAAAGCTCGATAAGTTTTAATTGTGAGCAATACATTTCACAAAGTAAATTGCTTTATCGTAGCCTATTAACGGGAACATGGCTGTCGGGGCTATTTGATGAAGAGTTACGCGATAAATTTCGCCATCCATGGCTAGATTTACAGCAAGGCATTAGCGAGCTGCAATCGTTATGGATAATTCAGCAACAATTAGAAAAATTATCTGAGCCACCTAAAAAACTAGTAAAATGGCAAAGTAGTAAAGTCGACGGTTTACTTACCGCACTCGACAATACCAAAGCGATGGCCATTGCAATGCCACCTTATTGGCTTGACTCACTATAAATCAACACAATAATTTCGCTTAAATGATGGGAAAATGGACTGCTTTTATGCGGTTCGTTTGCCTTGTTTTAGTATGGTGCATTCATTGATTAAAAATAACAAGGTTAACAACGATAGTGTTTATTGTTAGAGAAGGTCTGAACGTTGTATCTCATAAAGTACAAGCTATTGTGTTAACTGCCTTAAAGTTATTTATTGCCTTAGGTTTAGTAAACTTTAGTTATGCAAAAGAATTTTCACTGCCGGCTGAAAACTCAAGATTAATAGGTGAATTACAATATCATCAAATAGTCAAAGGTGATTATTTTCAAATGCTTGCTGAAAAGTATGATGTTGGCTTTCTTGCGCTCATGGCTGCTAATCCAGGTGTTGACCCTTTTTTGCCGCCAGAGGGCGCGCAGTTAGTTATTCCAAATGAAATGTTATTACCGTTTGGTAAACGAGAAGGGATAATTGTTAATTTGCCAGAATTGCGCTTGTATTATTTTCCGCCTAATGAAAATAGTGTGCATGTGTTTCCTGTCGGGATTGGCCGTCAAGGTTTAGCAACGCCAAAAACGGTTAGCTATATAAGTGAAAAAAGAGAAGATCCGGTTTGGCGTCCGACTGAAGAAATGAAAGCGCGATATTTTTCTCAGCATGGTCGAAAACTAGCTGACGAAGTTGCCGCTGGCCCCAACAATCCATTTGGTAAATATGCGTTACGGTTAGGCACCAGCGTTTTCTTGTTACATGGTTCTAATCAGCGTTTTGGTATAGGCATGAGAGCAAGCTCTGGTTGTATTCGCTTATATGATGATGATATTAAATGGCTTTATCAGAATATTGATGTTGGTACGCCCATTCGTATTGTTGAGCAAAATATTAAATTGTCATACGAGCCGAACAAAAAACTGATTGAAGTTCATAGTCCATTAACGCCAGAAGATTCAGCAACTGAGTCGCTTATTTCTAGTACGGTTAAACGTTTTGTTGGAAACTTACCTGAAAATAAAAAAATATTAGCGGAGCAGATAAAACAACCTAAAGGGTTGGTTGCTGAGTTGGTGGTAAATTAATTATTCTTAAAATAAAAAAGCACTAAGTAATGACATTAGCGCTTTATAGATGAATTGCTTTGGGTTGTTTATAATAGTTTGCTATTTTTTAAAGCTTGCTACCATGTTATCAATACGCTCATTGGCTTTATCTACAGCCATGTTAGTATCTGCAACCGCTTTATTTGTTGTGTCTTGAGCTGCACCAAGCTCTGTGACTTCTGAAGACATTGCATTTGTTTGTGATGACAAACTGTTTACTTGATTCGTTAAATTGTCAACTTTTTGATTTAAGCTAGTAATGCTCTCTTCTAATGCTGCGGTGTTTGTACAACCCGATACGGCGATAATTAATGCCGCTAATGTGATAGTTTTTAATCGCATAATGTTTTCCCTGTTTTAAGTTGTTTTTATTCTACTTTTAGTATGACACATAAATAGCCGACTGCTAAAAGCTAATTTTCCAGTAATAGATTTACAACAGGTGATGAGTGAAATTGGTTCAATTTATAGCTTTAATAGGGATATTGGCTTGAATAGAATGAAAGTTTTTACTTTCTATTTTTATTATTAAGTAGACTGAAGCTTTAGATTATATATTTTGAAGCTTGGGCATTAGCTAGTTCGGGTAAAACCTAATGCCCATGAAATGAAGTTGTATCTTTAAAAGTGGCGATGAAAACTTAATCAGTGCGTTTAACCAAGTTTTCTATTTGCTGCTCTAGTTTGTTTAGCTTGTCAGTGATTTTGGCATTTTGCTCAATAATATGCGCATTTTGCTTTCTCAATTCTCGATTTTTAATATTAGTATCAGCAAAGCCAAATATTTTATTAGCGAAAACAGCACCCATACCACCTAAAATACCAACACCGAGAATAAACATAATAAAAACCGATATTCTACCAACAAGAGTGATCGGGTAAACATCACCGAAGCCTATGGTGGTTGAAGACATGATCATTAACCAAATAGCATCGGTATAGCTTTGAATAGGCGACGTTTCAAATGCTATTTCAGCAGTGTAGGTTACATAGCCCAAAGTTAAATTCAAAAATACAAATAATGTTAATGAAACAAAAGCAATAAAGCCGTAATTGTAATTTTTCACACCGTATTCATCGACTTGGTATAAATTACTTTTTTCCATGGTTTTCTGTACAACAATCATGATTGTCTCTTTCTTTATATTTTTATAATTTAATGCAGATTATTAATTAGTCGTTAGATGATTCACCGACATAATGAACTAAATCATCCATTAATTTTTTCTTAATTTCAAGTTGTTGCTCGGCAGATAAGTCATATTTTTGAGCTAATAATTCATAGTCATCAGGCGATAGGCTAACGGTTAATCTAGGCCTTTTGGGACGCTTATTAGTTGGCAAGCCAAGAATGTCTCTGATCTGTTCAGAAGGACTAATACCGGCCTCAAGAGCCTGTTTTCTTATCGATAGCTGAATTTTTTCATCCATATCAAACGCAACCTGTACGGCTTTAACTGCTTTGACTGATGATTGCCACTTCTCGGGTAACTTACGTGCCACAATTAACTTCCTGGATACATATCGACAATATCTGTTGTTGGTTTAAACAAGGTTAAAAACACTTCAGTATCACCATCTTGCCATACTTCAATATCAATGCCTTTATCCTGGTTTTCATTATACAGTGCATACAGCTCAAATTGCTCGCCACTGTCTTTGCCTTCGTACTGCGACAAGGTGTCTTTACGGTGATCTTTACGATGAAAAAAACCAACTTGGGCGAAAACACTTTGGCGGTATAGGTCATCACTCCAACCTGATGTTGTTGTGTTGTCTGTTTGACGTTCTAGTTGTGCTTGCCCGGGATCGTCAAAGATTGTTGAAAACTGCTCAAGATCGAAAAGGCTCTCAACATCTTGATGTAATATTTTAAGTGAAAACTTTAAGTAGGTTTTATCATCTTCGTCCAAGGTTAGAAAAAACTGTATATCGTTATTTCCTTGCAAAACCCATTCTGTTTGCGTGTTATGCTCAAATTCATAACTATTTACTGCACTTACCTGAAATTCTTGTGCTCTAAGGGCTTCAGGAAGTCCAAAACTGTCTGACATAACAATAATGTCGCTAACGGTAAGATCTTTAACATTACTGAGTTTTCGTTCTTGTACCGGCTTGCTAAACATTCGTTTTAAAAAACTCACAAAACTCTCCTAAAATATGACTTAACTGAAGCTAAAAAACCGCTTAACATCAAAGATGAAAGCGGTATTTTCAGATTTTACGCTATTTTTGTTTAGCTTTTAAACGCTCTAATACTGAATTTGCGTTGTTGTCAGTAGCACCAATACCAGCTTCTTTTAACTTCGCTTCCAATGAGCTATCTGAATTTTCAGACTCTAAAACTTCTGCAGCTTTCATTTGATCATCAAATTTTTGTTGCTTAGCTTTAATTCGCTCTAAAGAATCTTTAGCATTTAATAGCTTAGAGTTACTTGACGAAAAGTTATCAGTGATAGCAGAAGTGGCTTTTTGTACACTTTCTGTGGTTTTTACCATAGATAATTGACGTTTGTACTCGTTTACTTGACGCTCGCTCTTTTTCACTAACTCTTTTAAACGCTCAGCATTACCTTGGAAGCTATCTAATGCTTGTTGCTGTGTCGCTAGCTCATTTTCTAATGCTGAAATCTTTTCAGCCACCGCTAACGCTAATGTTTCATCACCTTTTTCTAAGGCTTGTACTGCATAACCTTCATGTTCGGTAATTTCACGTTTAACACGGTCAACTTCGCGGTTTGAAGACATTTGTTGCGCCATAACGCCAGTAAGGTCACGCTTGGCTTTAGTTAGGTGATTTTCTGCATCACGAATTTCTTGTTCAAAAATACGGGTGGCATTTGAATCTACAATGGCTTCACCAACTTCTGTAGCGCTACCACGGATTGCGGTCATAATCTTTTTAAAAATACTCATATAATACTCCTACAGTGGTTGCTTAAACTAAGTAATCACTCATATCGTCAATAATTTCTAGCGCATTATTATTTAATACGGCTAGCTCGTGTTCTATGTCATCAAAAGTAGAGCTAATAGCGAGCGCTCCAAAAATGACATATTTATCACCAATTTTTGAAAAAGACGATAATGGCATCGGAATGTTCATCTCTAACATACTGACATGCATTTCGTGTAACTTGTCTGACTTGACTTCATTTTCCCCCCAAAGGTAGGTGATACACAAAATTTGGTCATCAGTTACCGAAACAAAAATGGGTAACTCTTCACGGCCTAATACCGTAATTTGTAAAACATCAACTTCACCTGAAATTGGTTGGCAATCAAAAACCATCCCGGTATGTGATTCATCTGCCAATGTATTCAAGTAGTCAGCTATCTTATGAATATTCATGTTTTTCCTCATGTTTAAATAAGTAGCGTAAAAAACGTTTTAAATGTTTTTTACTTGACGACATAATATGTCGCGTAGGGTTAATTTAGCATCAAGACATAATATGTCAAGAACTTATTTTCATTTTTTTCATCATAGCTCACTTAACTTTATTGTAAATGGGCATTATTCAAACCTTGTTGATCTTGCCATGCTTTTTGATGTAACTGATAAATAGCATGACTGCCTAAATAGTTAACCGGCACCGTTGCTTTATCTTTATAAAAGTCACGTGAAAAATCAAAGGCATTAATCACCATTGGTAAGGTTAGCCAATGGTGTGCTACGGGTAATTCAGGTAATTGTTTTAAACGCGTTAATGGTGCTGCACCCATTTTACTGGCAATTGTCCAACCCCATTCACCAAAGCTAGGCACATTGTCGTGATACTGTTGTACTGAGGAAAAACCTGCTGCTTGCACTGCTTTACCAATGGCAATAAAAGCATTTTTCGCGTGATAAGGGCTGGCTGATTGAATACCAATTAGGCCATCACCGGCAAGTAATTGTTTTAATCTCGCGTAAAAATTCACCGAATATAGCTTATTAAGGTCGGGATGACTTGGATCGGGTAAATCAACAATAATGGCGTCAAAGCTATTATTGCTTTGTAAGAGTTTATCGATAGAAATAAAAGCATCCGCTGAAATAATCTCAACACGTTCATCCTGCAAACTCGCCATATTTAATTCACTGATGCTATTAGCAAGATGCTTTGGTAATTTTTCCTCTGGCTGTTTAAATATTTCAAGCAGCTCGCCGTCAAGGTCAACTAAAGTGACTTTTTTCGGTTGCCATTGCAGTACATCTCTTAACGCAAGGCCATCGCCGCCGCCGATAATTAAAATATTATCCTGGCGTGCAGAGCCTGCTAAAACCGGGCTTACAAGGTAACTGTGATAAATAAACTCATCTGATGATGAAAACTGTAAACGGCCATTAAGATAAAAGTTAATTATTTCACCTTGCATAGCCCCCATATTCCGCTCGGTAAAAGTCATTTGCTGGTAACGTGTTTTATCGCTATAAACGACTTTATCTAAATAGAGTAGGTTGCTCATCTGGCTTAACCAAGAATTACCAAACTGATAAATCGCCACAATAAATACCAGCAAAATAATATGTGCGGAAATTAGCGTTTTACGCCAATTAAGCTTTTGCCAGTAATAAACAATAAAAACACAACCCGCTAATAGGTTTAGCGCTGCAGTTAATGCGCTGGCTTTGCTGATATCAATAGAGAGTAAAAATACCACCCATATCGCGGCGCCCATACCAGCACCAATGTAGTCAGCACCATAAATAGTACCCAAATTGTTTTTTAGATGCTTTTGATGAATTTCTTCACGTATTCTAGCAATTAATGGAATTTCCATACCAATAAAAAAGCCAAGAATAAGGCCGAAAAAATAAGGGCTGTTAAAAGCGATAAAGCTAAGCTGTTTAAATAAACCGCCACGTGGATAAGCATCAGGAGGCAAATTAAACATTTGACCTAATATTTCAGGAAATGTTTGGGTCAGGGCGATTAAGCCGCCAATAATGAGTATTGAGCTACTACCAAGAAACGCGATAGCAAGTTCTAGCCAAACAAAACCGTTAAAAGCACATTGTATTTTACGAGCGGCAAAAGCGCCTAAACCCATAGCAACAATCATTAAGCCAATCATGGCGTAAATGGTACTTTCCATAATGCCAAGGACACGACCCGCATAGTGAGATAATAAGTATTCGTAAATGAGCCCGCAGCCGGCTAATACCGCCATGGTCAAAATAAGGAGAACATCATCCCAAAGACGACTTCTATCGCTCATTGTGGTTATTCCTGGAGTTGATAAATGTAGAGTTAATTTGAATGGTCACTAGGTTTAATTTTGAATTGATTGACAAACATTCAAGCACAATAGCATGAGCTTGAATGTTTGACAGCTTAGCTTCACAGAGAGCTAAGCTGAGATTACGACATTAAGGCAGTTAAAATTAAGGCGATTGAAATACTGATAGCCATTTCGACACAGGCTACACCAATATTATGTTGTTGATCGACTTCTTCAACTAAGTTAATTCCCATCAATACTAGGCGTTTAGCAATGGATGTTAGCAAAGCGACAAGTAATGTCATAACGATGCCAAATACTAACCAACCCACTAGGTTTATCATCAGTGTTTCAGGGCTGTAGGTTAAAAAGTGGCTCGCTGCAGTAACGGCTAATGCGGTGCTGATAACTTGTCCTGCATAGCGAATGGCTAAGGCAATTTGCCCTTCGGCAAAGGCATTTTGCATACAGTCATTTTGATTGTTAGCGGCATATTGACGTTCTTTAATTCGCGTTACCAATACCAACATTGCTTGTGAAACAATAAAACCAGCGGTAATGGCAACAAAGGTATTAATATCTAAGCCATATACCCATAACAACACGGCACGGATAACTATGGCCGTTGCGATAGCACCTGCAGCATCAACGATACCAACGGTGATATTACGGGCTTTTATTTGTGCATTTTTATCTATTTGATTTAAGGCAAAACGGTCATGAAAAACTCGGCCAACTTTAATGAGTATCAAGCCGAATATGCCGTAACTACCCATACCAATAATTTCGCCTAAATAACTATCAGCATTTTCGCCGCTAATCGCGCCAGTTAGTACAATGCCTAATGCAGCAACACTACCAGCGACACTGATACCAAAGGCAAAATTGTCTTCTTTGGCTAATTCGTCGGTAGAGTTTACTTTGGCGGATAAACCACTGATAAAGCGCATAGCGCCCAGCAATATAATTGCAATAGTGATATCAATAGCTAAGAAAATTAAAAGTTCTAAGTTCAAGCCAGTTATTTCAATAAATGTATTCATAATAATCCCTACTTTCCACGTCGAAAGCTGCGTGATGTTGTACTTTTGCTATTTCTAAAGCTAGCATTTTTCGCGCTTTTACTTGATTTCGAATAAGCACTTTTATTTGTTGATTTACTGGCAAAGCGGTTAGCGCTGGTTTGTGCGCTTTTGCTCTGACTGGAGATACTTGAAGCACCGGTTCTATTTTTTCCATAGGCGCTAGTGTACTTTTGACCGCGACTTTGAAAAGACTTCTTCGTCCGAGTATCTAAAGTATTTTGCTTTTTCAATTGGCTAGGAGAGCTATAGCGTTTACGGCCATAATCATTGTAATAACTGTAATTTCGGCTTCGGCCCCAGTCATTATAATAAGTACGACGAGAACCAAACAAATCGCCCATCATTGAATACATGCCATACCATGCCCAAAATGACATGCCATTCGAGCCAGTAGTCCAGCTGCCATATGATGGGTTACCAATAAGTTGTTCACCGGTGCCAAAGTCTTGCGCTTTATTTGCGGCAAGGCTTTGTGATTTTGATAAGGCGTTAACGCGTGGTAGTGTACCGTCTGACATATCGGCTAAAACGTTGAGTGGATCACTTAACGCGTCAGAATATAAAACAGGGTCGGCTGCTTGGTATAGGTTTAAAAGTTCGTCATAAAGTGCTTGAGAGTTTTCAAACATTTGTGGTTGATTTTTTACCGTATTGAGACGGTCAACTAAGGCAAGATACATTGGCCCTTGCGTACCGGTATCTTTTACAAACTCATCGATTAACGGCTTGTAGCTAGGTTTGTCAGCGATTAACCTTTGTGCATATTGGCTGATCAAATTTGCATTGCGCACTTGACCATCATTTAATGCTTGAGCAAGTAATTCAATACGTTGTTCAGTTATCGGTGTTTGTTGAATAATTTGTTCTTTTACCGGGTCTCCACAAGCGGAAAGTAGTAAAACAAACAAGAGTATAATCGTTTTTAGTGGCTGCATTTCTGCCATAGTGTCCTCAAAAATGCTATGGTTATCATTTATTAATATCACTTATGACATATTATGTCTATTGTTTTAACCACATTAGTGAAATTAATTTTCTAGCTAGTAAATAGCTGCTGTTAGTTTATAAACCTAGTTTTATCGAGGGCAAGGTGTCAAATTCATATTCTTCTACACATTATCCGTTAATTGAGCTTCAACAAGAAAAAAGTTGGCAGCAATTTCATCAGCAATATCCGGCAGTAAGCGATTGTTTATCAAGTGAACAGTTAGCACTATTTAAGCAAGCATTAGCCTTAAGCGACTTTATTCTTCGTAGTGCGCTACAAGCACCAGAGCTAGTTGTTGAACTGTTTAAAAGTGAGCAGTTACTTTCGAGTAATACACCCAATTACAGTGAAATGTTGATTGTTTCGTTAAATACTTGCACATCAGAAGAACAGTTGCATAAGGTATTGCGGCAATTTCGTTTAGTTCAAATGGTACATATTGCCGTCGGTGATTTTTTACTAAATATTAGTCTAGATGAATCGTTAAAAAGGTTATCTGCGTTAGCTGATAGTTTAATTCTTTGCGCTAATCATTGGTTAACTCAGTTCTGCAAAGAGAAGTGGGGAGTACCGGTTAATGCTGAAGGCGAAGAGCAAAGCTTGTTAGTTTATGGCATGGGGAAGCTAGGAGGGCAAGAATTAAACTTCTCTTCCGATATTGACCTTATTTTTGTTTTTCCGGAATCAGGTGAAACCCAAGGTGTTAGGCGCAGTATTGATAACCAAGTGTTTTTTACTCGTCTTGGACAAAAACTTATTACCGCATTGCACCAAAAAACGGCTGATGGCTTTGTTTATCGCGTTGATATGCGCCTTAGACCTTTTGGCGAAAGCGGCCCTTTGGTGTTGTCATTTAATGCCATGGAAAACTATTATCAAGATCAAGGGCGTGACTGGGAACGTTACGCAATGCTAAAAGCACGCTTGATTGGTCAAGGGAAATATCACGGGCAACTAACCCAAATGCTTCGCCCGTTTGTGTATCGTCGTTATATCGATTTTAGTGTTATCGATAGTTTACGACGTATGAAAGCGATGATTGCCCAAGAGGTTAGACGTAAGCAACTTAACAATAATATTAAGCTTGGTGCTGGCGGTATTCGCGAAGTAGAGTTTATCGTGCAAGTTTTTCAAATGATCCGTGGTGGTCGTGTTGCTGAATTGCAACATCGAAACTTATTAACAGTGCTGCCTTTACTGGTTAAGCACGGCGAAGTAAATCAGCAAAGTGCGCAGGTGCTAACTGACAGTTATCGTTTTTTACGTCGTGTAGAAAATATTATTCAGGCATTGAATGATCAGCAAACGCAAACTTTGCCTGATACAGAATTAGATCAGCAACGCTTAGTCAATATTCTTAATGACGAAAACTGTACTGATTGGCCTAGCTTCCTCGAACAATTAGTTGTTCATATGCAGGGCGTGCATCATCAATTTGGTGAACTCATTGGTGAAGAGAGCCCTAATCGTCAGGCCATTGATCAATACTGGACAACATTATGGGATAGCCAATGGAGTGATGAAGAGTCAATTGCTTGGATAGCGCAATCTCCACAGTTGTTAAATATAAGTGATGAAAGCGCTTGTTGGGATAATGAAAACTTGTGGCGAGCGTTGAAAGATTTCCGCAGTGAAATGAGTAAGCGCAGCATGGGAAATCGAGGACGACAAGTACTTGATAAATTGATCCCAAGCCTTATTTGGCATATCGCAAACTTAAAACTTACCGAACAATCTTTAACGCGAGTGCTCACGGTGTTAACAACGGTTGCAACTCGAACTGCTTATTTAGAATTATTGTTTGAAAATGAAGGGGCGTTAAAGCATTTAATTCATTTGTGTCACAACAGTAGTTGGGTGGCGGAACATATTGCAAAATTTCCAATACTATTGGATGAATTAATTGACCCTAAGCTCTTTCATCAAGCACCACAGTTAAGCTCATACGTGGCAGAACTTCGTGAACTTATGCTTAGAGTGCCCGAGGAAGATCAAGAAGCGCAAATGATCACCTTACGCCAATTTAAGCAAATTAAACAATTACGAATTGCTGCAGCTGACATTTCAGGTATTTTGCCAATAACTCAAGTAAGTGCTCACCTAACGGCATTAGCAGAAGCCATGGTAGAAGAAGTGGCTAATTTAGCATGGCAGCAATTAAGTCAGCGCTTTGGTGTGCCGGTAAGTAAAGTTAATTCAATGGATAAAGGCTTTGCCATTATTGGTTACGGTAAAGTCGGTGGCATTGAATTAGGTTATAGCTCTGATTTAGATTTAGTTTTTGTGCATGATGCTGATTTGGCGGAATTGACCACAGGAGAAAAGCAAATTTCTACTGGGCAATTTTACCTTAAGCTAGCCCAGCGTATGATGCATTTATTTAATACCCGTATGGCAAATGGCATTTTATATGAATTAGACATGCGTTTAAGACCATCTGGTAATGCAGGCTTATTAATGGTGCACATTGATACCTTTGCGCATTATCAAAATCAAGACGCTTGGACGTGGGAGCATCAGGCACTAGTGCGTACGCGGGTTATTTTCGGCAGTGACTCATTGAAACAACGTTTTGCGGAAATAAAACGACAAGTGTTATCAACTGAGCGTGATAGCGCTGCACTACTTGAAGATGTATTAAAAATGCGTGATAAAATGCGTAAGCATCTAGATAAATCAACCGAACTTCTAGTGGATATTAAGCAAGGACGTGGTGGTTTGGTTGATATTGAATTCTTAGTGCAATATTTGGTGTTGGCTTTTAGTCACCAGTATCCAAACCTGGGTGACCATTCAGATAATATTAGTTTGCTTTCAGAATTAGCATCAATAGCCGTGATTAGTGAACAAGAGCAAAACTGTCTAGTTGATAACTATTGCAAACTACGTGATTTTGGTCACCATGCTACTTTGCAAAATAGCGACCAAATGATCAAGACAGCATGTTTTGAAAAAGAGCATCAAGATGTACTGCCTATTATTGAAAAAATTCTACAATAAGAATAATGTGCTGACGTTAGCGACCCGATGTAGGTAGTAATATACATTCGTTTGATAGATAGGGAATGCTATATTCAATTAAAACAATTGCCCGTTGCTTATTACAAAAATAAATACTTAGGCCATTTTCGAAATGGCCTGCAATGGCGTTACCGACTTGGTATGCGGTAGTAAGAATGTTTTTATTAACGCGAAAAGCATCTTTGACAAGAAAGTCTCGGTTAAGCCACCAAATTACTTCTAAGCCATTTTCTTGGGAGTATTGCGATAGCTTTTGAAACAAAGTTTCACCTAATCTAAAAGGGTGACTGTCTGTTTTACCGGTCCAATTTTTTCGTAGTGGTCGCGTAATGAGACGGCGAGCTTCTAATATTTTTTCCAAATCACCTTTGGGGTCAGGTAGGTAAACAATATTGTTTCTAATTTTAGGGCCTTTCTCGTCATCGCCATGTAAATTTGCATAAAAACGAGAAAGCCCATCGGCAGCAGCATTTTTGCTTTTGGTAGGGCGAACAACTGACTTTTCTTTTTGCTCGACAACAGCAGGTAGTGATTGCTGTGAATCGACATTTGCTACTTCAGAAATTTCGTCTGCTGCTTCCTGACTAAGGGAAAATAGTAACTCTTGGTTTTGCAATAACGCTGTTGCTAAGGCGACAAGAATCGCCCCTAAAATAATGTTTCGTAGCCAAAAATTCATAAGTCATTTATATTTATGTTACATCTTTGACTACACCATATCGAACAATGCTTATTTATACAATGATGGGTCGTCTTCATTTGGACGGGTTTTAAAACGACGGTGTAACCACATATACTGCTCTGGCTTTACCATTATTGCTTTCTCTAACTCTTGGTTTACTCTCAATACATCTGCAGTATCGTCACCAATGGGAAAGTTCTCTAACATAGGTTTAATCTCCAATGTATAGCCACTGCCATCGTCATTACGGGTTGGTATTAACATATGTGTTTGAGTATTTTTTTGGCGCGCGAAAATGAGTGTGCCCGTTGTTGAGGCAGCATCTGGCACAGCAAAGAAAGGTACAAATACGCTACGATTGCGACCATAATCTTGATCGGGTAAATAAACACAGGCTTCGCCATCATGCAAAGCACGAATTAAGCCTTTTACATCACGTTTGCCGAGCATGTATTTATTAGAGCGGCCACGACCGCGAAATTGAAAGTATTCCATTAGCTGGTTATTGTGCGGGCGATAAAACACTACCATAGGGTGGCTATAACCAATGCCACGGCAGCTGATTTCAGCACTTAAATAATGCATGGCTAGCAATAATATGCCTTTACCTTCTTGTTGAGCTTTTTCAATATGCTCTAAACCAATAACTTTGGTTTTACGTTTTACCCGCCAATTTGGCCACCACCAGCCCATACCTGTTTCAAGCAGTGCAATACCGGTATTCTCGAAATTACGCTTTAGCATTATTTGACGATCTTCATCAGTCATATCAGGGAAGCATAACTCAATGTTCCTTAGGGCAACCTTTTTGCGACTGGAGCCTAGCTTAAATAATAAACGTCCGATCATTTTGCCAAGAAAAAGCTGAAACCGATAAGGTAACCAAGAAATACTGTAGAGAATAAACACTCCAAGCCAAGTCAGCCAATACTTAGGTAATAGGTATGATATTTTAAAATTTGGTTGTAAAACTTTATTTTTACTCACGGGATGATTTCAACTCATTGAATTGCTTGTGTTACAATATTGCTTATTATATCTGTTATAGGGTACAGGATGAAAGTAGATATTCCCGCTTTTGATAAAGCGCGTGTTTTAGTTGTTGGCGATATCATGCTAGATCGCTATTGGTATGGGCCTACACAGCGTATTTCTCCGGAAGCGCCGGTACCTGTTGTTAAAATTCAGCAAGATGAAGACCGTCCCGGCGGTGCAGCAAACGTAGCATTAAATATTGCCTCATTAAATGGTAACGTGACTTTAGCTGGCATTACGGGAGAAGACGAAGCATCAAGCACGTTAAAAACTCACTTATCAGCGATGAATATTGATTGCCAGTTTTTACAATCTTCAGCTCACCCGACCATCACTAAACTGCGCGTACTAAGCCGTAACCAACAGTTACTGCGTTTAGATTTTGAAGAGTCATTTGCTGAAATTGATAAACAACCATTAATTGAGCAAACCAAAGCCTTAGTAGCAAACCACGACTTATTACTTTTGTCAGATTATGACAAAGGTACGCTTTCTGATGTTCAAGCCTTAATAAAAGCAGCTAACGAGCACAATGTGCCGGTATTAGTTGATCCTAAAGGAACTGACTTTTCTCGCTATCGAGGTGCAACGTTAATTACGCCTAATTTGTCTGAGTTTGAAGCGGTTGTTGGACATTGTAAAACTGAAGCTGAAATTGTTAGTAAAGGCCAAGCGTTATTAAAAGAGCTAGATTTAACCGCAATGTTAGTCACTCGCAGTGAGCAAGGTATGACTTTACTACGACATGGTCATGAAGAATTCCATTTACCTACACAAGCTCGAGAAGTTTATGATGTAACGGGGGCTGGAGATACGGTTATTGCGACGCTTGCTTTAGCCATTGCTGCAAACGCCGACTTTACACAAGCTAGTGCATTAGCCAATATTGCTGCTGGTATTGTCGTAGGTAAGCTAGGCACTTCGACAGTAAGTGAAGCAGAATTAAGTGCAGAGCTAACGTCAGGTCAAGAAAGTGGTTTTGGTGTGTTATCGGAAGAGCAGTTAAAAATTGCTGTTGAATTGGCGCAAGCGCGTGGCGAAAATATAATTATGACTAATGGTTGTTTTGATATTTTGCATGCGGGACATGTTTCATATTTAAACACCGCTAAAACGTTGGGTAGCCGACTTATTGTTGCGGTAAATAATGATGCATCAGTGACAAGATTAAAAGGTGTTGGTAGACCAGTAAACCCTGTAGATCGCAGAATGGCGGTATTAGCGGGTTTAGGCGCTGTTGATTGGGTTGTGCCATTTAGTGAAGACACGCCACAACGTTTAATCGCTAATATTTTGCCAAACACCTTAGTTAAAGGCGGTGATTATAAAGTTGAAGACATTGCCGGTGGGGCTGAAGTTATTGCCGCAGGTGGTGATGTGAAAGTACTTAATTTTGAAGATGGTATTTCAACTACAAAAATAATCAATGCCATAAGGCAAGAAGATTAGTTTTATTTAGGTAATAAAAAAGCAGCATAAATGCTGCTTTTTTTGTGTTTTATATTACATTCACAATATTCTTAAATGTCATGAATGTAACACTGCCAAACTTATTTTGCTGCCATCAAACCTTTGTTGATGTCTTTTAAGTCTTGGTCTGTAATGGTACCGCCAGCTCGTTTTAGCGCTAATACGTTTTGAATATAAGTATAACGCGTTGAAGATAAGTTTCTTTTTGCGTTATAAAGGTTACGAGTACTGTTCAATACATCTACAATAGTACGAGTACCTACTTCAAAACCAGCTTCTGTTGCTTTTAATGCACTTTCAGCACTGACTACTGCTTGTTCTAATGACTTGATAGCAGAAACGGCAGCAATTACTGTGTTGTAGGCGTTACGAGTATTACGTACAACATTACGATGTGATTGCTCTAAGTTTTGGCTAGCAACAACATAGTTACTTTGCGCTTGGCGTACACTACTTGAAATTGCACCACCAGAATAAATTGGCACTGTTAATGTAATACCAATTGATTGGCTATCAAGTGCAGGTGAATTATTATCATCAGAAGAATTAAAACGACCATTCAAATCAAGTGATGGATAATGACCTGATCTTGCAATATTAATATTTTCTTTCGCTATATCAACGTTGATTTTTTCAGCAATTAAATCTAAATTTTTCGCTTCTGCCGTTTGTTGCCATTCATTAGCGCTATCAGGAGAAGGGCGAGAAGTGCCAAAACGCTCAGTATTCAATATACTTAAATCACGAGGATAAATATTGGTTATAACTCGTAAGGCTTCTTCAGAATTAAATACGTTATTTTCTGCTCTTATCTCATCAGTTACTGCGTTATCATATTGCGCTTGTGCTTCATGTACATCAGTAATGGCTGTTAAACCAACAGAGAATCGCTGTTTGGTTTGCTCAAGCTGACGTTCAATAGCAGCTTTTTCAGCAATTGAAAATTCTAAATCATCTTTAGCGCTTAGTACGTTAAAGTAAGCTTCAGTTACTCGTACAATTAAATCTTGTTTGGCAACTTGATAAGAAATGTCACTTTGATGAGCCAACTTTTTGGCATTGTCTAACCGTAACCATGTTGAATGACGATACAATTCCATGCTTAATGTTGCGCCGTAAGTAAAATTTTCAGATTCAATCGTTACAATTTTATTGTTCTGAAAACTCTCGCTTTCGCCATCAGTGTATGATGCAGAGCCGCTAATTTGTGGTAGTAAAACTGCACGCGCTTGTTCAATACCTTCTTCGGTTGCTAAATATTGCGCATGAGCCCCAAGAACAACCGGATCATTCGCTTGTGCTTGCTGATATACTGATAATAAATCTTCGGCATTAGCTAAAGAGCTACTTGCAGCACAGGCAAGGCCAATGAATAGTGCGGTTATTGTTTTTCTCATGTTGGAGCGATCCCTTTATTATTGAACTTATACCAAACTGGCTAATAAATTTATTTGATATTACTTGTATTTTTCTAATTGTAACTATCTTATCGTGAATAAGGAATTAGCTAAATAAAATAAGTGTTTACCGAAGTATTCTAGTGTAACAAAATGTTAAGTGCTAGTGTACTTAGCAAATCATAGTCAATTTTTCTCAAAGTCACTAAGGGCTTGCATATGAAGCAAACAAAAGCGTCGCTGCTACGCTTTAACATTGATGATGTCGAGGTCGTTGAAAAAACAAGAAAGTACCAGGGTTTTTTCGCACTTGATGAATACAAATTTCGTCATAAACTTTACCGTGGTGGTTTCAGTGAGGTATTGACCCGAGAGGTATTTGAGCGAGGCGATGCGGTTGCCATATTACCTTACGACCCAGCAACAGATTCTATTGTGCTTATTGAACAATTTCGCCCTGGAGCACTTCGCAGTGAACATGGTCCGTGGCAATTGGAATTAATTGCGGGCATGTTTGGCGCTAATGAACAACCTATTGAAGTGGCAATACGAGAAGCAAAAGAAGAAGCTAACTTGGTAATATTACCTAATAACGTCACGAAAGTTATGAACTACCTGTCGAGCTCTGGTGGCATGAGCGAATGTATTCATCTTTATTGTGCGAGTGTTGATAGTAGCAACCTTTCAGGTGTTTATGGTTTAGAAGAAGAAGGTGAAGATATACTGGTGCACGTTGTTGCACGAAAACAAGCACTAGCTTTATTAGAAAGTGGAAAAATCACCAATGCTGCTACCATTATTGCGTTACAATGGTTGCAACTTAATTTTGATAAATTGAAGTAAAAGTTAGCATAAAATGTCAGTTGCCATTAAAAAATACCGCCCCCATTTACCCACATTAATGTCGCTATGCGATATTAATTATATGTTGTTGTTACGTATTCTTGCTGATAAAGAGCAAGTTGGTGAAGAGCGTTGTTTTTTTATTTCTGATTTTTTAAGTTACCGCGTGGTGATTAATGAAGTCACACGTTATACAACCTTGCTGACTATCAACCAAGAAGCCAATATTAATGGTTATAATTTAGCGTCATTATTTCGACCTAAAATGGTTGTACGCCTATATCATGATGCTCGTATGGCAGAAGTTATTAGTAATCAAGATGTGAATCAGATTAAACCAAGATACGATTATCCCAATGACAAAATGCATTTACCTGATGAAAAGCAGCAAATAAATTTTTTCTTAAAAGAATGGCTACAACTATGTTTGCAGCTTGGACAAGTTCACGTTAGTAAAGTTAAAAACAAATAATTTTATGTCAAAAGAATTTATCGTCGTACAAATAAGTGATAGCCACTTATTTGCTGATACGTCAGGGCTACACCACGACACCAACGTTTATCAAAATTTAATTAAGGTATTGCAAAATATAAAGCAATTGCCGCATGTTGATATCATCGTATTCACTGGTGATTTAACGCAAGATCATACCGATGCTTCTTATCAACTTTTTGTACAAGCGTTTAACGCATGCGAAATAATAACGCCAGTTTACTATTTAGCAGGAAATCATGATGAGCCAAAGTTATTAAATCATTATTTAGCATCAACACCTTTTTGCTCAGAAAAAGTTATTGAAACAAAGCATTGGCAAATATTGCTAATAGAGAGCAAAAGCGACACGCCTGCGGGTGAAGTAACTCAACAACAATTTAGTCAAGTTGCTAATGCTATCAATGCTAAAAAGTCACAGTTATTGTTAATGCATCACCACCCCGTTGATGTTGGTTTTTTTATTGACCAGCATGGTTTGAATAATCAGCAGCAATTTCGTGACTTTATTGATGCTTTTCCTTCTATTGCTGCCGTTGGCTGTGGTCATATTCATCAAGCGCTGAGTTTACCGATGGCATTGACAAAAAGAATGGTGAATTTATATAGTTGCCCTGCAACGTCTATTCAGTTTGATGTCACCAGCGCAACTGTTGCTAAAAATAGTCAAGGCCCTGGTTTTCGTCAATTCATTTTAAAAGCAGATAAGCAATTATTTACTGACGTTACTTTTATTTAACTGCCGCGAAGGACATGCTACTCATGGTAAACTTATTATATATTCATGGCTTTAATTCATCACCGCAGTCGATGAAAGCAAAACTGACTAAAGCATATTTTGCAAAGCACCATTCAAATGTGAAGGTTCATTTTCCGCAGTTATTGTCTTCACCTAATGCTGCCATTGCGCAATTAGAAGCAATAATTGATAGTAATGGAAACAGTACCTGGCTAATCATGGGCTCGTCATTAGGCGGATACTTTTCAACTTATTTAGCTGAAAAATATAAAGCACAGGCGGTGCTTATTAATCCTGCAGTAAAGCCATATGAATTACTCAGTGACATTATCGGAGAACAAACAAATCCTTATACACAGGAGCGTTATCAGGTAAAGGAGCAACACATTGTCGATTTACAGTTACTTGAACAAGAAAATATTTCTAAAAATAATTACTTGGTCATGGTACAAACTGGCGATGAAGTGTTAGATTACCAACAAGCCGTTGAAAAATACCAGCATTGCCAGTTGGTAGTGCAGAAAGGAGGCGATCATAGTTTTATCGACTATGAAACTATGCTTCCTGAAATTGCAGTATTTTTTAATTTAGAATCGAAATAGATTAATAATGATTAGAACAATTAAATGAGCGAACAATATAACTCCGACTCCATTGAAGTTCTCAGTGGCTTAGATCCGGTACGTCATCGTCCGGGTATGTATACAGATACCAATCGTCCTAACCATTTAGGTCAAGAAGTCATTGATAACTCTGTCGATGAAGCGCTTGCTGGGCATGCACAAAATATCACCGTTATTCTTGATAAAGACCAGTCACTAGAAGTTATTGATGATGGTCGAGGAATGCCAATTGATATTCACCCTGAAGAAGGGGTTTCTGGTGTTGAGCTGATATTTTGTAAATTGCATGCTGGTGGTAAGTTTTCTAATAAAAACTATCAATTTTCTGGTGGTTTACACGGCGTAGGTATTTCCGTTGTTAACGCCTTGTCAACACGTGTCGATGTTGCGGTTCGACGTGACAGTAAAGTCTATGAAATGGCTTTTGAAAATGGTCATAAAGTTGAAGAGCTAAGAGAAACTGGCGTTGTTGGTCGCAGAAATACCGGTACTAGAGTGAAATTTTGGCCGGATGCGAGCTATTTTGATTCTGCTAATTTTTCTGCTCGTCGTTTAGTACATTTACTTAAAGCAAAAGCGGTTTTGTGCCCTGGCTTAACCATTAAGTTTCATGACAAAAATGATGATGCGAAACATCAATGGTGTTATGAAGACGGTTTAGTCGATTATTTAAAAGAGTCAGTTAAAAGCTTTGAAAGCTTACCCGAAGAACCTTTTGTAGGTAGCTTTACTTCACAGCATGAAGCGGCGGATTGGGCCGTTACTTGGTTACCTGAGGGCGGCGAGTCAGTTGGTGAAAGTTACGTAAACTTGATCCCAACAATTCAAGGTGGTACCCATGTCAATGGTATGCGCCAAGGCTTGCTTGAGTCTATGCGTGAATTCTGCGAATTTAGGAATTTAGTGCCTCGTGGCGTTAAGTTAACTCCTGATGATATATGGGATAAATGTTCTTATATCTTGTCAGTTAAAATGGAAGACCCGCAATTTGCTGGGCAAACAAAAGAGCGGTTATCGTCTCGCCAGTGTGCGGCATTTGTTACCGGTGTTGTTAAGGATGCATTTAGCCTTTGGTTAAATGAACATACAGAAATTGCAGAAGCCTTAGCGGAGTTCTGTATTTCGAATGCCCAACGTCGATTACGTGCGAGTAAGAAAATCATTCGTAAAAAAGTGACGCAGGGGCCTGCTTTACCTGGGAAGTTAACCGATTGTGGCAGCCAAGATATTGCTCGTACTGAGTTATTTTTGGTTGAGGGTGACTCGGCAGGCGGTAGTGCTAAACAAGCACGGGATCGTGAAATACAGGCGATTATGCCGCTGCGAGGTAAAATACTAAATACCTGGGAAGTTGAATCGGGGCAAATACTTGCTTCACAAGAAGTACATGATATTTCAGTGGCATTAGGTATTGACCCTGACACCGAAGATTTATCGGGTTTACGTTACGGTAAAATATGTATTCTTGCTGATGCCGACTCTGATGGTCTTCATATTGCCACATTACTGTGTGCACTGTTTACTCAGCACTTTTTACCTTTAGTGCAAGCGGGTCATGTATATGTTGCTATGCCGCCTTTATATCGTATTGATGTCGGTAAAGAAGTTTTCTATGCTTTAGATGAAGAAGAAAAAGACGGCATTCTAGATCGTATTGAAGCGGAGAAAAAACGCGGTAAAGTCAATGTTCAGCGCTTTAAAGGCTTGGGTGAAATGAACCCATTACAATTGCGTGAAACCACTATGGATCCTAATACCCGTCGTTTAGTGCAGTTAACTGTCGATGAACACTCGGAAACTATGGAATTAATGGACATGCTTTTATCGAAGAAGCGCAGTGGCGACCGTAAGGTTTGGCTACAATCAAAAGGTGACTTGGTTGAACTCGAATAGTAGTTCAAGCCGCTTTATTTACTGATTATTGACATTAAATAGTCAGTTAATAAAAGTAACGTTGATTTAAGAAGGTATAGACTTATTTGCTATACCTTTTTTATTTTTACAATAGGAATATTATGATTGAACATCGTGAGTTGCGTAGTATTTGCCATGCCTCAATTGGCATCAATAACTTGGTAAAGGCAAAAGCTTTTTATACGCCAATATTAAAAATATTGGCGATAGAGCTAGTAAGTGAATACGAGCATGCTGCCGCTTATGGCAAAGGTTACCCTGAATTTTGGCTACAACGACCTTTTAATCAAGCGCCGGCAAATAGCGGTAACGGTATTCACTTTGGTTTTGTCGCGTTAAGTCGGCAGCAAGTTGATGAATTTTATCAAATGGCGTTATCTTTAGGTGGCCAATGTAATGGTGCTCCGGGCGCAAGGCCTGATTATGGCGAACCTTACTACGGTTGCTTTATAAAAGATTTAGAAGGTAACAATATTGAAGCGAGTTACTGGCACGTTGAAGAAAAGTAATTTTTTGCAGAATATCTTGTGCTGTGAATTCACTGATAATTCGATTAAAAATAACAGTTTAATATTTAGTTAAATTCGTTTTATACTGTAAATCGCTATAGTTGCTGGAGCGCGGCATTTGTCAAAAGAGTTACTTAAATTAACCGTTCAAAATTATAGCCAAATTTTCTTTCTTTTATTGTTAATATCTTGTAAATCAAATGCTTTGCAATCAGTGACTAAAAGTGACTTTGACTCCTTTATACAAAAGGCTGAGTTGCTTATTGATAGTGATCCTAAAGCGGCATTGTTTTTACTGAACTCCTACCAAGGTGATGTAAGTTCTCAGCCTATCACCAGTCAGGTTAATTATTATCGCATTCAATCTGAAGCGTACTCCGACCAATCACTTTATAGTTTAAGTAAAGAATCAGCAGAAATCGGCTTAAAACTCGCTAAAAAGATGAATAGTCCGAGCATTTTTATTGCTGAACTTGCTTTTACTAAAGGTTTTGCAATGGAAAGCCTTGGTGACTTAACTAGTGCATTAGAGCTTTATCAAAATGGTTTAGATGTTGCTCGTTCAATGGATAACCAAGAGTTTATTGCTCGAGGGTTTATAAATATTGGGGCGATATACTATTTGCGTAAAGATTTTAAACAGTCTTTAATTGCGCTTAATCAAGCATTGAAATTAGCTAATATTCTTGAAGATGACGCGCTGCTTGGGGATATTACCAGCGAACTAGGCATTTTGTATGGGCACTTAGGTGAAGAAAATCACGCAAATCAATTTTTTCAGCAGTCATATCAACACTTTAAAAATGCAGGCAAGCATAATTATGCGCTAAATAGCTTGCATAATGTTGCGATTAATCATGCCAATGAAAAGCGCTTTGAACAAGCAATAGCGGTTTATCGAGTGTTAGAAAGTGAAATTCAGCCAAAAACCAGTAATCAATTTATTTCAGGCGTTTATCGTGATTTAGCGTGGGCATTACTCAACCAAGAAGACGCTGATACTGAGAATGCTTACCGTTATATTTTACTTGCTGGCGAGTATGCCAAAGAAGTAGAGCACCATTTTGTAAAATTACAGTATCTTATTGATAAGGCATATATCTTAGAGAAAATGGCTCGTTATGAAGAAGCTTTATTAAATGTTGAACAAGCTCAAGCGTTGTTCGAATTAAAGGCTAGCAGCATTTACGATACCAGTGAACTTAATATATTGTCGTTAAAAGCCAAATTGTATTACACCCTTGGCCAATATAATGAAGCTAGACGTATTCAAGAACGGTATTTTACTAAATATATAACATATAAAGAGTCACGTGATACCTCAGAAATTGATGAATTGAGATTACAATATGACAGTGAAACGGCCGAGCGACAAAAAGATATTCTTCAGAAAAAGCAAAGTCTTCAAGATTTTCAGCTACAACAACTAACGCAAGAAGCGAATAACCGTAAAATGCTCGCGGCTTCATTTGCCATTTGCATTTTAGTATTAGCTTGGTTTTTACACCGTATTATTAAAGGGCAGAAAAAACTAATTACGGCAACAAGAACCGACAGTTTAACAGGGATTTTAAATCGTCGTCGGATATTGCAAATTGCTGAGCAAAGTTTTGAAGAGGCGAAAACTAGTCAGCAAGCTTTTAGCATTTGTATGATTGATATTGATTTTTTCAAAAAAATCAATGACCAATTTGGCCATCAAGCTGGCGACGGTGCATTGCGAGAAGTTGCAGAGTACGGACAAGCAGAAATGCGATCAAGAGATGCTTTTGGTCGTCTTGGTGGTGAAGAGTTTGTTGCCTTACTACCAAATACTGAGTACGACGAGGCCTTTGAAGTTGCACAACGTGTTAGAGAGCGTATCGAAACAGCAACATGGCGAGCCGCTGAAATAAGTGAGCTAACGGTAAGTGTTGGTGTATCGACCTATAAACAGGAAAACTATAATGACTTTAAAGCCTTATTAAAAGCAGCAGACGAGCACCTTTTACAAGCCAAAAATGCTGGCCGGAATAAGGTGATTTAGTATGAGTATGAAATTTATCATCAAGATGTTCATTGTTTGCTTTATCGCAAAGGCATTGCTGAATAATGCCTTTGCAAATGATATTGCAGGCCAAGAGCAAGTTTTTAACGACTTTAATACCTCGTTAACGAAACAAAAAGATGTCACGGCTACGTTTTCTATAGATCAAAAAATTCTTTCGTTAAAAACTCTTAGTGAATATGACATTGCTGCAGCACGAACAAAGTTACAGGAGTTGCAGCAAATCGGGTTAGAGCTTAATCAAGCGGAATACTATTTATTACATGTTATTCGCGCCAATATAGCTAATGTGGAAGGGCAAGAGCATAAAGTGGTTAACTGGCTTAATAAAGCCATAAAGTTAGAGCCTTACCTCAGTGAAAAGCAATTAAACTCGCCTGAATTTGCTAGTGCATATTTAGTGCTCGCCGATATTTATCATCGACAGGGGGCATATCAAAAAGCATATGATAGTAAGAAAAAATACATTAAAAAGCACTCTGGCCATTTAAAATTACAAAACTCATTACGCATGAAGCGTTTAAATGAAAAGTATCAAATGGCAAAGAAGCATGAAGAAAATGAATTACTGGAACAAAATAGTGAATTAAAACGTTTAGCGTTGGCACGTGTTGAATCGCAACGAAATAAGCAAAACTTCAATGTTGCCGTAACGTTAATTGCCGGGCTGCTGTTCTTTTTTCTCCTGTTACGTCAGTTTAAAATTCGTCGAGCACTAAAAATATTGGCTAAAACAGATAGCCTAACAAACTTGGCTAATCGTAGAGCATTTTTTGCCAATGGCTATAGCTATATGGAACGTGCACTAAAAGAGCAAAGCGAGCTGTGTGTGTTAGTGATAGATATCGATAACTTTAAACAGGTTAACGATAATTTAGGCCACGATGTTGGTGATAAGGCTATTTGCTATGTTGCTGAGCTTGCAAGTGAAACCATGCGTTCGCGAGATATTCTTGCACGTATTGGTGGTGAAGAGTTTGCTGCTATATTACCTGATGCAAATGTCGGACAAGCACGAGCAATTGCTGAACGAATACGAGAAAAAATTCAACAGAGCAACGCTGTTGAATTACAAGGTTTACCTATTACCGTGAGTATCGGCTTAGCAAGTATTAACGATGGTAATAAGAATTTTGACCATTTATTACATATTGCTGATGTTGCCATGTATCAAGCCAAAACAAATGGTCGAAATTGTGTCTGCAATTACCAGCCAAGTAGCACTGAATAATCATTATCTCCTAATTGCCGCAATATTATCGTATGAAAGTATTTTTTCCACACCGATAATCAGCTAAGCTAGCGATAGAATCATAACAACAAAAAATTCGATTAATATCTAACCGTTAATCGACCTTTTTAGGAAAATACTTCATGTCAGATGCGATCGACTTTAGTTTAGACGGTATTGAACAACGCCCTTTAAAGCAGTTTACCGAAGAAGCTTATTTAAATTACTCGATGTATGTCATTATGGATCGAGCCTTACCGCATATTGGTGATGGCTTAAAGCCAGTGCAACGTCGAATTGTTTATGCCATGTCAGAACTAGGTTTGTCGGCATTAGCTAAATATAAAAAATCTGCACGTACCGTTGGTGATGTGTTGGGTAAATTCCATCCTCATGGTGACTCTGCTTGTTATGAAGCCATGGTGTTAATGGCGCAACCTTTTTCATACCGTTATCCACTGGTTGATGGTCAAGGAAACTGGGGGGCTCCGGATGATCCTAAGTCATTTGCTGCCATGCGTTACACCGAAGCGCGTTTATCCCGCTTTAGCGAAGTATTATTAGCTGAATTAGGACAAGGCACTGTTGATTGGACGCCGAATTTTGATGGCACCATGAAAGAGCCGAAAACCTTACCTGCACGCTTACCGCATATTTTACTTAATGGTATTACAGGCATAGCGGTTGGTATGGCAACCGATATTCCTCCACATAATGTTAGAGAAGTTGCGGCAGCGTGTGTACACCTTATTGAGCAGCCTAAAGCAGAACTAGGCGATATTTTAGAAATTGTTAAAGGTCCTGATTACCCAACTGATGCAGAAATAATTACCCCTAAAGCTGATATCGAAAAAATTTACCAAACCGGTAAAGGCAGCATTAAAATGCGTGCTGTTTATGAAATATTGCATGGTGAAATCGTTATTACGTCATTACCACACCAAGCCTCTGGTGGTAAAATTCTTGAACAAATTGCTAATCAAATGCAGGCGAAAAAACTGCCAATGGTGGTTGATTTACGTGATGAATCTGATCATGAAAATCCGATTCGTTTAGTTGTTGTTCCACGTTCTAATCGTGTTGATATTGAGCAGTTGATGCAGCACTTGTTTGCCACGACTGATTTAGAGAAAAATTTCCGTGTTAATTTAAACATGATTGGCTTAAACAATAAGCCAGCCGTGAAAGATATTAGAACCATACTCAGTGAGTGGTTAGAGTATCGACGTGAAACGGTTCGCCGTCGTTTACAGTATCGACTTGATAAAGTATTGGCACGTTTACATTTGTTAGATGGTTTATTAATTGCTTACTTAAATATTGATGAAGTGATTGAAATCATTCGAAATTTTGATAATCCGAAAGCGGAACTGATCTCACGCTTTGATTTATCAGAGCGCCAAGCAGAATCAATATTAGAAATTAAACTTCGTCAATTAGCCAAACTTGAAGAAATTAAAATTCGAGCTGAGCAAGACGAGTTAAATATTGAACGTGAATACCTTGAAAAAATACTCAGCTCTAAAGCTCGTATGAATACCTTAATGAAAAAAGAGATCCTCGAAGCGGCGGAAAAATACGGCGATGATCGCCGCTCAGTTATCATTGAGCGAACTGAAGCTAAGGCATTATCTGAGAAAGACTTAATGCCAAGTGAAGCGGTAACTGTTGTTGTGTCTGAAAAAGGTTGGGCACGCTGTGCTAAAGGTCATGATATTGATGCAACCGCATTAAGTTATAAGTCAGGTGATGAGTATTTATGTGCTGCTAGAGGGCGCAGTAATCGCCCTGTGGTATTTATTGACTCGTCGGGTAGGGCATATGCCACCGATGCACATAGTTTGCCTACGGCTCGCAGCCAAGGAGAGCCATTAACAGGGCGTTTTAATTTAGCCAGTGGTGAAAACTTTGAAAAAGTATTGATGGCTGAAGATGAGCAGCAATACTTATTGAGCAGTGACGCTGGTTATGGTTTTGTTGGTAGTTTTGCCGATATGGTCAGCCGAAATAAAAATGGTAAGGCACTGTTAAGTCTGTCGGTAGCGGCAAAAGTAATGACGCCACGAGTTATTAGTGATTTTGATGGCGAACTTGTTCTTTCAATTACCTCTGAAGGGCGCATGTTAGTCTTCCCAATTAAAGACTTACCGGTGCTAAGCAAAGGTAAAGGTAATAAAATTATTAATATTCCTTCTGCACGCGCAAAAACGAGGGAAGAATTTGTTACTTTACTTGAAGTGCTGCCACCTGAAAGTGCGGTTACGTTACATGCAGGAAAACGAAAGCTAACCCTTAAAGCCAGCGATATAGAACATTACCGCGGTGAACGTGGACGTCGCGGAAACAAACTGCCACGCGGCTTACAGCGCGTTGACCGTATTGTTGTTGAGCAAAGTGGTACTGTTGTCGAAGAAGAGCCTAGTGAGTCATAATTGCTAACATAGTCAAATTTTACCATGTAGCTGTAATTGATGATAAAGCCTTAATAATCTCAAGATTGTTAAGGCTTTTCTTTTCATGTGGTTATATTTTATTTTCCATTATTACTGGTTAATAAACTTCAGCTTATTATCCTCCTTTGTCATAAAGCTGTCACATAACTTGCCTAGAATCTTTTTTAATTAGGAGAGTTGTGTGATAGAGAATATAAAAGCGATTATTCAAGCCAAAGCAATTATTACGGTGTTTCAACCGATATTTAATATCCAGCAGCAAAGCATTACCGGCTACGAAGCATTAACTCGTGGTCCTGAAGGTAGCCCATTACAATCCCCGGATGTACTTTTTCAGCAAGCGACTCAAGCGGGATTGTTGTCAGAGCTTGAAATACTTTGCCGAGATAGTGCGATAAAACGCTTTGCTGAACTTAATTTATCGGGAAAATTATTTCTTAATATTAGTCCTTTGGTATTGCTTAATAAAAATCACCCTCAAGGTGAAACCATAAAGTTTGTTGAACAGGCTGGGCTTAATTGTCAGCAAATAGTGATTGAGCTTAGTGAGAAGTACCCATTTCCAAATAATGATACCTTACGTCATGCTTTAGACAAGTATCGCCAATTTGGCTTTAACGTCGCTATTGATGATTTAGGAGCTGGCTACTCAGGCTTAAAGCTTTGGAGTCAGCTATTACCTAATATTGTTAAAGTCGATCGTTACTTTGTTGAAAACTGTCACCGTGATCGTTTTAAGCAAAAGTTCTTGCAAGCCATTTTTGATTTAGCCACTGCCGCAGATGCAGAAATTGTTGTTGAAGGTATTGAATGCCAGCAAGAGTTCGAGTTGTTGCAAAAGCTCGGCATGATACATGCTCAAGGCTTTTATTTAGGGAAACCCAAATTAGAGCCGATTAGAGTATACCCTGAACATTTAACGACTCAGTATTGGCATCAACTTCGAGCTCAGTAAATTTAGTGTTCTGAGTGCTTAATTGCTGAATTAGCCGACAAAGCTGAGTTATTTTTATGTTCGATAATTGCCGATAATCAAAATACGGGCATATGATGAGTTTTTGCTGAAAATTAATCGCAAAATCGTGGCTTAACCACGTGCAATTTTCTGCTAGTTTGAGTTGCTCCGCGTAGCCCTTACCCAGCACTATATGTATTTTGCTATCTTCACCAACCTCAGCAAGTTTTTCATTAGTAGCAATTTGGGGTGGAGAAAATAGCAGACAATGTTCACTTTTTTGCAATAACTGTTCATCCCTTAATACTTGCCAGCTGCTAAAACCCTCTGGGTTTAGTTCAAACATCAGCTTGGCATAGACATTAAATACTTTTCGCCAATGATTACCTGTTTCATGGCCAATGCGGCTAATTTCACCTTGAGTTATTGTTTCCATGTTAGCTAAGCTTTGATAGTGAGGCGAAGGTGGACGGTTTTTAATATAGAAATAAATTTTTGCTTGTAGAGTACCTAAGCCGACTATTTTATTTTTCACGATATTTTTCCAATAAAAAACCCGGTAAATTCCGGGTTTTAGTTGTTTAACTTAACTTTAGTTATTTAGCTTAGCGCTAAGCTAGTTAAAACTCTTCCAACATATATTCTAAAGAATCATCAAATGCTTTGAGATCTTTTTCTAGTTGAAATTTTTCTTTCAGTTGTTCAATTTCACGCCATTTTCTTTTTTTATTATTACTTGAACTTGATTTAGGTTGTGTGCCCAAAGAGTCCAATACTTGTTGAAATTTTGCCATGGTATGCTCCTTTTTTCTACAACTGCACTGTTTAAATATCACAGTTCGTTAAAAAATAGAAACATTATTTTGCATTTTTGTTACAAAATTGGTTTATTCCATCAGTATTACAAATGAAAATTAGTCATAGTCTAAAGTAACGCTAGTAATTGTTGCTCAAGTTTAGCTTGGTCAATAGCGAAGTTACGAATACCTTCTGCTAGCTTTTCAGTCGCCATAGCATCTTGATTCATTTGCCATCTAAATTGTGCTTCTGTTAGTTGTGCTTCGGCTGCAATTGCAGGTTGTTCATCAAATAATTTCCGACTAATGGTGTCATTAGAATTAGCAAGTTCATCCATTAAATTAGGGCTTATTGTTAAGCGATCACAACCCGCTAATTCAAGTATTTCGCCAATATTACGGAAGCTTGCGCCCATCACGACAGTTTTGTAGCCTTTTGCTTTGTAGTAGTTATAAATACTGCTGACTGAGATCACGCCTGGATCTTCATTGGCTGAATATTCGCTTTTGCCACTGTCTTTTTTATGCCAATCAAGAATACGGCCAACAAACGGTGAAATTAAGTATATGTTTGCTTCTGCACAAGCTTGTGCTTGGGCAAAGTTAAATAACAGCGTTAAATTACAGTTGATGCCGTCTTGCTCTAGTTGCTCTGCGGCTTTAATACCTTCCCATGTAGAAGCTACTTTTATCAAGATGCGTTCGTTACTGATCCCTGCTTCATTGTACATAGCGATTAGCTTCTTGCCTTTGGCAATTGATGCTTGCGTATCGAAAGATAAACGTGCATCAACTTCAGTAGAAATTCTACCCGGAACTATTTTTAATATTTCCAAACCAATAAGTACTGAAAGCTTGTCGGCAGCATCAATTACTTGTTGCTCTGCATTATTTGACTGTGATTTTGCCCACTCTACCGATGCGGCAAGTAAATGTTGATAATTTGGTAAAGAAGCAGCCTTTAAAAGCAACGATGGGTTTGTTGTTGCGTCTTGTGGCTGAAATTTGGCTATCGCTTCAATATCGCCTGTATCAGCAACAACGGTTGTCATTGCTTTTAATTGAGAAAGTTGATCGGTCATAACATGTCCCTTGAATTTGATAATGCAATCAAATGAATAATTAAGTAAGTTTTGGTGAAATATTACAACGTTTTTCAAGCAAAATAGGTGAAATTGCTAGGTATCTGTCTTATTCAGTTGTATTTGTATCAAATTTTCATAAATTAGCAAGCATGTTTATGAAATATCTTAGACAAAAAGCGTTGTAAAACTAATATATCAAATGATTATGTAGGGTATGTTACCGCTAGTATTTTTTATCTGGCATTTTGCTATGATATAGTGACTAAAACCACCTTAGCTATGAGTTGAAAAAATTAATGTTGCTTGTTGTTTCTCCCGCCAAAAACCTAGATTATGATTCGCCACTTGCTACTGAGCAGTTTTCACAGCCTGAATTGCTTGAGCATAGCCAGTTGCTTATTAAGCAATGTAAAAAACTTACACCTGCTGATATTAGTTCGTTAATGGGCATTAGCGATAAGCTAGCAGGGCTTAACGCTGCGCGCTTTGGTGAGTGGGCAACTCCTTTTACTCAAGAAAATGCCAGGCAGGCAATTTTAGCCTTTAATGGTGATGTTTATACTGGTTTAGATGCTAAAAGCTTTAGTGAAAAAGACTTTGCTTTTGCACAGCAGCATATGCGTATTTTGTCAGGGTTATATGGGCTATTAAAGCCATTAGATTTAATGCAGGCATACCGTTTAGAAATGGGCAAAAAACTCGACAATGATCGTGGCAGTAATTTGTATCAATTCTGGGGCGATATTATTACCGAGCATTTGAACGCCGCTATAGAAGCGCAGGGTGATAAAGTGCTGATTAATTTAGCGTCTAATGAATACTTTAAGTCAGTAAAGAAAAAGTCATTAAAAGCTGAGGTGATAACGCCAGCATTTAAAGATTGGAAAAATGGCCAATATAAAATGATCAGCTTTTTTGCTAAAAAGGCGCGAGGTTTAATGGCGCGTTATATTATCGAGAATCAAATTACTGATGTTGAGCAATTAAAAGGCTTTGATGTTGCCGGTTATCAATACTCAACAGAGTTGAGTAAAGCTAACGATTGGGTATTCACCCGCAAAGAAGCATAAACTTGAATTACATTCGCTTGGCTAATACATCAGTTATCAGCCAAGCGGATATCACACACCTATACTATTCCTTTAGCTCTAACCATATTTCGTGCCTCTTGGTGATTACTTATCTACATATACACTTCCTCTGCTAAGCTTTGGTTAATCGAAGTTATTAAAGGCTTGTAATCACCATGTATGGAATAACGAAATTTAACGCGATTAAATTATTACTACTTTCTTTAGCATTATCTGCATGTGCAACAATGGGTGGTGGTAGTACTGCTGAGAAGCAGCAAGAAATTTTACAAATGAAAGACGAGGTATTAACGCAGCTTTTTGCTACTAAACCCGATACTCGTCAGCAATTGAATGCGGCGCCAGGTTATGCGGTATTTTCAAACGCAAATATCAACTTGATTTTTGTTGCTGCAGGTACTGGCTATGGTGTTGTAAAGGATATGAAAAATCAAAAGCATACCTACATGAATATGGCTGAAGGAGGAGTTGGTTTAGGTCTTGGCGTAAAGGACTATAGAATTGTTATGGTTTTCCATAGTCGAGATGCGATGAATAACTTTATTAATAGTGGCTGGACGTTTGGCGGAAATGCTGATGCGTTGGCAAAAGCAGGTGACAAAGGTGGTTCGATTGAAGGAGAAGCCTACTATGGTGATGTCACCGTTTATACCTTTACAGAAAGTGGCTTAGCATTGCAGGCGACGATTAAAGGAACAAAATTTTGGCGCGCAGAAGCTTTGAATTGAGTTAATGGTTACGCTTTAAGAGTTAAAAGTTAACGGCCAATCCGGTATAGAAATAAGCGCCATTGTATCCAAATGGTGCTGAGCGGCGAGAATATTTAAATACACCATCACTATCAACAATGGTATTGCCTGCATCGTCGGTTATTTTTCCTGCTCGCGAGTTACCAATGGTATTTTTATCAGGGTAAACATTAAATAGATTATTACTACCAGCATACAATTCAATGTTAGGAGTTAGTTGATACTCGATACGAATGTCAGTTAATAACTTTGCGCCATAAGTCTGTTTGTCACCGTCGACAACACTATATTTTCCAAAATGGTTTAACGCGAGATTAAAGTGCCAACGCTCAAGTTGATAATTGATATTAGCGTTTATTCGGCTTTCAGGTTGCCAGTCTTCAATGATAGCTATGTCATGTTCAGAGAAAATGTCAGTAACCGCTAAGCTATTTAAGGTACTGTTGGTTGGTGTAAATAAACGCTGCACTTTAGTTTTAGTGAAATTGGCCGCGAAAGTTAAATCGAGTTGTCCCTCTGCTAGCATGGTTTGCCATGTAGCAATAATATCAATCCCCTGGGTTTTACTGTCGACACCGTTTAAAAACACCTGCGCTTTATCAACATTTTCAGCGACTAGTAACTGATCTAAAGTGTGATTTAAGCCAAGACACAAGCCACTGCTGAGTACGATACGGTCGTCTATTTCGATATGATAATAATCTACTGTTAGCGTTAGGTTGTTATCGAAACTGGCGATTGCACCTAGACTTAAATTCTTTGATGTTTCTTCTTCTAACTCAGGAACGCCAATGGCGTTGGCTAAGTGACTGTCATTTCGAAAAGTTGCAACTTTTTGGCCAACAAGTTCATTGTCCTCGTTAACTAAAAACTGTGTACTGGTGTTGTTAAAGTAGAGTTGTTGCATTGATGGGGCACGAAAACCTGTGCTAATTGCGCCGCGGTAAGTAAGCCAGTCATTACTTTGCCAATGAGCAGCAACTTTTACATTGCTTGAAGAGCCAAAACCATCATAGTCATCAAATCTTGCCGCTGTGTTTACGGATAAGTTAGAAAAAAGTAGCTGTTCCATTTCAAAGTATACTGAACGCACATTTCGTTTCTCGTCTACTGTTGAGCTTGGTGATATACCAGGGAATCCTTGAATACCACCGATTGCATCATTTGGAAATAATGAATGACTAGCTAAGGTGTCGTAATCAAAGTAACTATACTTTTCTCCCGCAGTGACTTGATAGTGGTCTTGCCTTAATTCAAAACCAAGAGCGAGTGTTGCCCAATCAAGATCTTTTCTGATATCGACATTTAATGTTTGTAGTGATAATGCCAGATCGTAGGCGTGGGCATTTTGCGGAATGTTTTCTCGAACTTGTTGAGCTGAATTATTTTCTTGAAAACGTAGTAAGTTTACATAAGAAGCATTAATAGCATTTTTGGTTTTGTAACTTATTTTGTTTTTTCCATAGGTATAGGAAGTGTCAATTGATATACCGCTGTCCAATTCAAATTTATAGCCAAAATTGAGTGAATAGTCGGTTATATTTGATGATATTTTTGGTAAATAGCCATCGAGCAATGTTGGAAGACTATCTTGTAGTAATGGGTTGGTTTGTTGGTCTTTTGCAGAGCGAAAAAAAGCTGCAGAAGTGTTGTCTCGTGTCGAGTAAGTAGCAAAACCGTATAGCTCTCCAATGTCGGTGCCATAGCCAGCATTAATAACCCAGGCTTGTTGTAAATATTCTGGGTTACCAATTTCAAAGTTTTTACGTTCAGCGTTTATTTCACTTGAATTAGAGGTTACATATTCATTGGTGGTACGTTGTATGCAGCCTTCATAAATACATGAGCCGTCTTGACCTGTGCGGTTTGTTGCCTGATGGTCTGCGACACTGCCGGATAGATTGGCATAACCTTGTTCAAATAATGATATGTTTTTAGAGAATTCTATTTGTTGGCTTGAACCATCACTTTTTGCGTGCTTTCCGTATGATGCTTCAACATAATCGGTTGAAGTGTCATCTTTAAGGACGATATTGATAACCCCTGCAATCGCATCAGAGCCATATTGTGCTGCCGCTCCATCACGTAAAATTTCAATACGTTTAATCGCTGATGCCGGTATGGCATTTAAATCGGTACCCGCTGTACCACGTCCTACAGAGTTATTAATATGAATTAAACTTGCTTGATGGCGACGTTTACCATTAACTAATACGAGTGTTTGGTCGGGACCTAGGCCTCTTAATGTTGCTGGTTGTAATACATCACTGCCATCACTAATAGCTGATTTAGAAAAGTTAAATGAAGGCGCTATCGCTTGTAGCATGTTGCCAACATTGGTGTGTCCTGATTGCTTCAATCGCTTGAATGGCAGAATATCGACAGGAACCGGTAAATCAGTAATTGAACGTCGCGCAGTGCGGCTACCGACAATGGCTATCTTCTCAATACTGCTTGTTTCAGGTGTATCATTAGCGTTGTCGAACGGAGGAGGAATTTCAGTTGTTGGTTGTACATTTACTTTTTTAACTGCAGAAATAGCGATGACATTTTCTTGATTTTTAACAACTTTTAGTCCTGACTTTCGTAATAACTTATGAATAGCAAAGTCAACGGTGTAATAACCTTTGACCTGATTGGTTTGAATGTTTTTGGTTAATTCAAATGAAAATAATATGGTTTGTTGGCTTTGTTTACCAAATAAAATTAAGGCTTGATTAGCATTTTGTTGTTTAATATCGAAATAGATAAGATCTGCAGCTTTACCCATAGAAGAAAAGAGTAAAAAAATCAATGCTGTATGGGTTAACAACGTTTTACGGCTTTGACGAATACTTTTCAAAGTACTTATTAAAGCGAAATAAAGAATAGATGCTATCAATGCTTAAATTCCGAAGCTTTTATTATTTTATACTAACGTAAATTTTGAACACTTAGGCCTATTAAAGCCATTAGGCAGTTCATTTCTCTGCAGTGAAATTATGCTCGATTAAGAGAAAAAGTATTATTACTTACTTTTTGGTAATCAATGGCAAAGTTATAATTTAATGACTGAAGTAAACCATTAATATCGTTACTTTTAAAATACCCTGATATTTTAAGGTCTGCGATATCATCTGCAATTGGCGTAAAGCTAACCGAGTTATAACGTTGCACTTCAGACAACACTTGCGATAGTGGTTCACCATTAAAAATCAGCATACCTTGTTGCCAAGCGAGTTCTTTTTCAATAGCGCTATTTGACAGTGTTTGTTTAGCATTCAAGCTTTGCTTAGTAATTGCTAACTTTTCGCCAGCAGTAACGATGTTCATCGCTTTTTGATTAGTTAGCGTTGATTGAGAGCTTTTGATGGCATCGAGTAAAACGGTTCTTGAGGTATTAGCCTTGCTTACTAAAACTCTACCTTCTTTTACCAGTAGCTCCATATCATGATTGTTATCACGTTGAACATTGTAAATAGTGCCTAGCGCTGTAAAGGAGTTTTGCCCTGAAATAACGGTAAATGGTCGATTGTGATCTTTTGCAACATCAAACTTTGCCTCACCACGGATCAAAGTGATTTTTCGTTGTAAGGCGCTATAAGCAACTTCAATAACGGTATTGGTATTTAGTTTTATAGAACTACCGTCAGTTAAGGTGATTTCTTTTTGTTGACCGAATTGGGTACTAAATGTTTGATAGGCTAAATGTTGAGAAGAGGCATTTTTAGGGTCTTGCCAAAGCTGATTAATATCATTTGCTAAGTTTGTTGTTAATATTGCAACAAAAAAGATACTAGCTGCTAAGCAACCTTTCATTAGGTAGTCACTCGCTGGCTTTTTGTCTGGCTTGGCACAAAATAAACCATTTAGCTCATGCTGAGTACTAATATCTCCCCATAAGGAAGACATTCTCTGCAGTGCCGAATAATGAGCTTTATCTTGATTGATCCATGCTATTAATTGTTGTTTTTCAACGCTAGACAATCCTTTATCAAGTCGTGTTATCCAAAGGTTTGCTTGCGCTTGGACCGATTTATTATCGTTTGACGTCTTGGGTATCATTTATCTACTTCTGTGATTACATTTTGAAACAAATATTCATTCAGCGTTTACTGTAAACGAATTATTAGGGGCGTGCTATGGAAATTTAGCTAAAAGTTCAATAAAACGTTTTTTAATGTAATTACCTGTATTCATCAGTTATCTAACTGATAAGTATTAGAGTAATTGTTCAATTTTTAATGCAAGCTCTAAGGCTCCTGAAGTATTTTATTTGCTAATTTACATCATTTATATTTGCGAAATATTATTGCGAAACATTGTTGAGAAACGCGTTGCAACCTAAGCAAACTATCACTTCTGCTTGATAAACAATTTCGACAGTTTATTACATTTTTTAAACATTAGAGAACACTAATGCAACGGTTATATAAATATCAACGGGTTACAATCTTTCCATCAATTACAGGAGATATTTACAATGCTAAGTTCAACTAAAATAAAGAAAATACTATTCGCTAGTTCATTAATTAGTTTGGTATGTGTACCACAACTTGTTCAAGCGGAAGAGTGGCAGTTTACCACTGGGCTTGGTGCTTATAGCGCAAATGAAGCATGGAAAGGTACAGATGCTAAACAAGGTATTGCACCGCTGCTTTCGGCAACATATGGTAATTGGTTAATCGGTAAAGATGGCATTGTTACCTATAATTTATTAAGTGAAGACGATTTTGGTTTAAGCGTCGGAGTCAATTACCGAAACGACGGTTATGACGATGATAAATTTATGGGTTCAGATAAATCATCTGATCCAGTATTTACTGGTTATGACTCACCTGAAGGTGATGTTACGTTCAAAGTCGATGGTTATTGGAATTTTGTTAATTTGAGTGTAGAGCAAGATATTTCAGGACATTCAAAAGGCTTAACAGCTGATTTAGGAATTGAAGTGCCAATCTTTAATATTGGTAAAGACTTCATGGTGCAAGCAAATGCAACCGTGCACTTTCAAAGTAGTGATTATGCAAATCACATTTATGGTGTTTCTGCAGAGCAAGTTGATAATAGCGTTGGCAGAACAGCTTACACTGTTGGCTCGGTAACTAACTATAGCGCTGGTTTATCTGCTTTTTATCAACTAGATAAGAGCTGGACTTTGATAGCCTCAGCGCAATACACCAAGCTTGATGATGCGATTACGGATAGTCCATTAATTGGTGATGATAAAGTCACTAGCGCATTTATTGGTGCAAGTTACAGCTTCTAAATAATGACATAATTAATCACTAGAAAGCCTGTATTTTTAAGCTGTTAAAACGAAAAAACCTAAACCATTTAGTTGTTAACTGAGGTTTAGGTTTTTTATTATCAACAGTAAAAAAATACGTTAATAGAAGAGTTTATTTTTTATTGCGCTTAGCTTGTTTCTTCGCTTTTGCTTTTTTCTGAGCGACAGTTTTCTTAACTTTCGCTTTTTTAATCGCAACACGCGCTTCTTTGTTCTTTGGTCTAAGTTCTTCAATAATGCGACGCGGCAAACGTTCATCAATATAACGTTCTACTTTACCAATAACCGCCATGTCATGTGCTTCAACTAATGAGATTGCCGTACCTTTATTACCAGCACGGCCTGTACGACCAATACGATGTAAATAAATATCAGCAGTACGCGGTAAGTCGAAGTTAATTACGTGGGTAATGTCGTCTATATCTAAACCACGCGCGGCAACATCGGTTGCTACTAATACTTTTACTGTGCCATTGCGTAGGCGTTCAACAGAAGTACTGCGCTTATCTTGTGGCATCTTTCCTTCAAGCCATACACAAGGGACTTCTTCTGCGTATAATTTACCTGATAAGTATTGTACGGTTTCACGTTTATTAGCAAATACTACTACTCGTGAAAGTTCTTCTTGCTTTAATAAGTTAACTAGCAAGGCAACTTTATGGTCTTTATTATCGGCGATATGTAGCCACTGATGAATTTTTGCTTTTTCTTTTCGGGATGGATTCGATTCTAAAAATACCGGTTCGTTTAGTATTTCGCGAGAGAATCTCACTACGGCTGAACCTTCTAATGTTGCTGAAAACAACATTGTTTGTTTGCGCCAGCGAGCTTCTGCAATGATGCGGTTAATAATTTCTATAAAGCCCATATCAAGCATACGGTCAGCTTCATCTAAAATTAAGACTTCTATTTCACGACAATCAAACTGCTCGCTTTCAATGTATTCCATTAAACGACCAGGTGTTGCCACTAAAATATCAGTATTAGTGGTTAGAATTTCTTTATGACTACCGTAGTTAACGCCACCAGTAATAACACCTGATTTAATTTTTGTTAATGAAGTCAATTTTTCGCATTGCTCATGCGTTTGTAATGCGAGTTCGCGTGTTGGCGATAAAATTAGTACCCGAGGAAAACCCGGCTTATTGCGCGGGTAATCTAATAAATGTTGAGCCGCGGGTAAAATGAACGCTGCTGTTTTTCCCGTTCCTGTTGGGGCTGATGCAAGTAAGTCTTTACCCGTCATAGCGACAGGCAATACTAATTCTTGAATCGATGTAGGCTTTTTAAAACCGGCACTTTCAATACCGCCCAATAACGCGGAGTCTAGGTCAAACTGATTAAACATGTAATAATTTTCTTCAAAGGTTTATAGCTGCGGATTATAATGGCAAAATCGGATTTATCCTAAAGATCTTGCCAAAATTGTGCGTTTTTTATGATATTTAATCTTAACTTGGCTTAATCAGCTAAGATCTCATCAATTTCTGTTTTAATTTGTTGGCACCAAGTTGTAATACGTTCATCACTTGCATCGTATTGATTGTCTTCATCCAGCGCTAAACCAACAAAGTGTTTTTGATCTTCAGTTAAGGCTTTTGATGCGGAAAATTCATAACCTTGGTTAGGCCAATAGCCAATAACATAGCCACCTTGCGCGATAACTTGCTCATGTAACATGCCCAAAGCGTCTTGAAACCATTCGGTGTAACCAATTTGGTCACCCATGCCGTAAAGGGCAATTATTTTTCCACTCAGATCAATATCGGCGATTTCAGGCCAATGTCCTTCCCAGTCTTCTTGAATTTCACCATAATCCCAAGTCGATATACCTAAAATAAGAATATCGTGATCTGCCATTTCAGTTAGCGCAGTGTCTTTAATATTGAATAAGGTTACTTGTTCTGCACCGAGTTCAGTTTGAATTTTTTCTGCTGCCATTTCGGTATAGCAAGTGGTTGAGCCATAAAATAGTGCAATATTCATTGATAATGATTACCGAGAGTTGTTTAACCTAAATAAAAGGAGACGGGAACTTATTTGCCGCGATTTTAGCAAATAAGCCGCTATCAATGCCAGTACAAATGATGATAAGAGGCAACAAAAGGCTTTAGAAGCTGTTGGCTGTTATTGCAATTAGCCCACTTTCACTGTAATTTTAGCCTCCTATAAGCGGTCACTTGTAATTAATGACAATTTAAACCTTATTACCCGCTAGCTAATTTATGGAAATCTCTATGTCTAAGAAGTATTTATTTGCCGCACTATTGAGTGTTTTTAGTTATTCTAATGTTGCTTTAGCTGATCCAGCTACACCAGCTAATAACAGTGTAATGTTACCAAGTGTTCAGTCAACAGAACTTAATCTTGTTAAAACGAAACTAAGCAACATGTTAGGTTTTAAAATTGACAGTATTAAAGCATCGCCTATGGCAGGTGTTGTTGAAGTGATCACCGACCAAGGATTATTTTATGCCAGTGCAGATGGTAATTTTTTATTACACGGTAAAATGTATGGTTTAGGTGATAATGTTAGCAATTTAACCGAAGAAAGTTTAGCGCAGGTTCGCGTTGATGGCATGGCAAAATTCTCTGATTCGATGATTGTTTTTCCTGCAAAAAATGAAAAGCACGTGGTCACTGTTTTTACTGATATTACTTGTGGCTACTGTCGTAAAATGCATGACCAAATTGAAGACTATAACGATAGAGGTATTACTGTTCGTTATTTAGCGTACCCTCGTTCAGGCGTGAAAGACCGAAGTGGTCAATATTCTCAAGGCTTTAAAGACTTGCGTTCAATTTGGTGTCATGAAGATCCTCAGCAAGCATTAACAAAAGCGAAAAGTGGCTCAAATGTCGCGGCTCGTATTTGTGACAAGCCAATTGAAGAAGAGTTTGATTTTGGTCGTCAAGTTGGCGTGAGTGGCACACCGGCAATTATACTAGCAAATGGTATGATGGTGCCTGGTTATCAAGACCCAAGTAAATTGTTTAGCTTATTAGAAACAGCCTTACAAGGTGGTTAATATTTAAAAGATTTACCTGATAAAATGGCAAGTATTATACTTGCCATTTTTGTATCTACAGCTTTCATTATTCGCTCAATTAAAAAGACCCAATTCAATGCTTAAAGAGATCATTCGTCGAGAACAAGTAAGTGATGACCATTTGCCTAAAACTTTGCATCCGATTATCCGACAAATCTATGCACGTAGAGGTGTCACTAATGAAACGCAGTTGGAACTTACTGCCTCGCATTTATGTGCGGTTGATAGTTTGAAAGGTTTACCCGAAGCATGTGCACTGTTGCATATTGCCTTGAAAGAACAAAAAAACATTACAGTTATCGGTGATTTTGATGCTGATGGCGCAACCAGTACTGCACTGATGATGGAAGCATTAAAAATGCTTGGCTCTAATAATCACCATTTTTTAGTGCCTAATCGTTTTAAGTATGGCTATGGTCTAACCCCTGAAATTGTTGAAATAGCTGCTTCGCAAGGGGCACAAGTTTTGGTCACCGTGGATAATGGTATTAGCTGTATTGCCGGTGTTAACCGAGCGAAAGCATTAGGTTTAGAGGTTGTGGTAACTGATCATCATTTACCTGGAAATGCCGTGCCAGCAGCCGATGCTATTGTAAATCCTAACCAAGTAGGGTGTAACTTTGCCAGTAAATCTTTGGCGGGCGTCGGTGTCGCATTTTATTTCATGTTGGCACTGAGAAAGTATTTACGTGAACAAGCTTGGTTTGAACATCAAAATATCAGTGAGCCAAACATTGCTCAATTACTTGACCTTGTTGCCTTAGGCACAGTCGCAGATGTTGTTTCGCTTGATGCCAATAATCGTATTTTAGTGGAGCAAGGTTTAAAAAGAATTAGAGCTGGTGCAACACGTCCAGGTATACAAGCGTTGATTGAAATTGCAGGTAAAAATCAGCAAAAGCTAGTTGCTAGTGACTTTGGTTTTGCACTAGGACCAAGAATTAATGCGGCAGGGCGATTAGATGACATGGCCTTCGGCATTAATTGCTTATTAGCAAAAGATCTTTCGACAGCAAGAGTAATGGCCGCTGATTTAGATGATTTAAATAAGGCGCGTCGAGAAATAGAGCAAGGCATGCAAGTTGAAGCTGAACAAGTGCTTAAAAGTTTGCAATTTAGCGAAGAAAATTTACCGCACGGTATTAGCTTATTTCATGCTGATTGGCACCAAGGGGTTATTGGCATTGTTGCAGGACGGTTAAAAGAGAAGTATCACCGACCAAGTATTGTATTTGCTAGAGCCAACGATGAAGATTCCAATAGTCTTGATAGCAGCAGTTATGATAGTACTAGCAATGAAATTAAAGGCTCTGCGCGTTCGATTCCTGGTTTGCATATTCGAGATTTACTTGAGCATATTGATAGCCAACACCCAGATATTATTCTTAAATTTGGCGGTCATGCCATGGCGGCAGGGCTATCGATTCATGCTGATAAATTTCAAGAGTTTTCAGCACTGTTTGAACAATATGCCCAACAATGGCTGAGTGTTGAAGCGCTAACAGGTGTATTAGCTTCAGATGGTAGTTTATTAACACAAGATATGACGCTTGGTTTTGCAGAGCTTTTACGTGCGGCGGGGCCGTGGGGACAAAATTTTCCAGAGCCTTTATTTGATGATACTTTCACGCTTGTTCAACAGCGTATTGTTGGTGAAAAACATTTAAAATTGGTCGTTGAGAAAGATCAGCAAATTTTCGATGCTATTGCTTTTAGTGTTGATATAAAGCGTTGGCCAGATCATAAAACAAAGCAAGTAAAGCTTGCTTATCGTCTCGATATTAATGAATTTCGCGGTAAGCAATCACTGCAATTAATGGTCGAACAATTAGACTAAAATACAGACTTAGCGCTATAGCATTAATTGTTTAGACAATTAATGCTAATAACTCTCCATAAAAATATAATAAAAAGACAATTTCTCTACACACGCAAGCATTTATTTAGTCGCATAATTAGGCTACAATGCGCGACTGTTTTTTGGTTATTTTTCCCTTTATTCTCCAATTTATTTATCAATGATGGCGTGACAGTTAAAAAAGTATGTTAGAAGTTAATCCAGTACTCAGTAAAATTAAAGAAATCCGCGAACGTACTAATATGCTTCGGGGGTACCTTTGACTACGATCAAAAGTCAGAACGTTTGGTTGAAGTGGTTCGCGAATTAGAATCGCCAGACGTATGGAATGAGCCTGAAAGGGCACAAGCATTAGGTCGTGAACGTTCAGCATTAGAAGCTGTAGTTGAAACCATAGATGAAATGGATTCTGGTTGTGAAGACATTGAAGGTTTAGTTGAACTTGCCGTTGAAGAAGATGACGAAGAAACCTTTAACGATGCCGGTGTTGAAACGAAAGCATTGGAAGCGAGTTTAGAAAAGTTAGAGTTTCGTCGGATGTTTTCCGGCGAGCAAGACGCCAATAACTGCTATTTAGATATTCAGTCAGGATCTGGTGGTACAGAAGCGCAAGATTGGGCTGAAATGCTGATGCGCATGTATTTGCGTTGGGGTGAAGCCAATGGTTATAAAACTGAAGCTATTGAAGTAACCGATGGCGATGTAGCTGGTATTAAAGGCTGTACCATAAAATATACGGGTGAGTACGCTTTTGGCTGGTTACGAACAGAAACTGGTGTTCATCGTTTAGTGCGAAAATCTCCTTTTGATTCAAGTGGCCGTCGTCATACCTCATTTGCCTCTGCGTTTATTTATCCAGAAATAGACGACAACATTGAAATTGATATTAATCCTGCTGATTTACGCATAGATACATTCCGCGCGTCTGGTGCGGGTGGTCAGCATGTTAACAAAACTGACTCTGCTATACGTATTACTCACGAGCCTACTGGCGCTGTAGTTGCGTGTCAGGCGGATCGTTCGCAGCATAAAAACCGTGCTACTGCGATGAAATTGCTGAAAGCTAAATTGTATGAAATGGAAATGCAAAAGCAAAATGAAGGTAAACAAGAATTAGAAGACGGAAAATCTGATATCGGTTGGGGCAGCCAAATACGCTCTTATGTATTGGATGACAGCCGAATTAAAGACTTACGCACAGGCATAGAAAACCGTAATACCCAGGCGGTATTAGACGGCGACTTAAACAAATTTTTAGAAGCTAGTTTAAAGTCTGGCTTATAAACATATTAATTTAAATAGAATATTACGTTAAACACGAGAAATAAAATGACTGATCAAGCGAACCAAGACGAAAATAAGTTGATTGCCGAGCGTCGTGGCAAATTAGTAAAAATTCGAGAAAACTGTCCGGCTAATGGCCATCCAAACAAGTTTGACCGAAAACACTATGCCGCTGATTTACAAGCTGAACACGGTGAGAAAGATAAAGAAACGCTTGAAGCTGAAACAGGCATTTACAGCATTGCTGGTCGTGTGATGGCAAAACGTGGTCCATTCTTAGTATTACAAGACATGACTGGCCGCATTCAGGCTTACGCACACAAAACTGTGCAAAAAGACATTAAAGAGCGTTGGGGCACTTTAGATATTGGTGATATTATCGGTGTTACTGGTACTATGCATATGTCAGGTAAAGGTGATTTATACGTCAATATGGACAAATACGAGCTTTTAACAAAGTCGCTTCGTCCATTACCAGAAAAGTTCCACGGTTTATCAGACGTTGAAACGAAATATCGTCAACGCTACGTTGACTTAATTATCAATGAAGATACCCGTAATACTTTTAAAGTACGTTCAAAAATTGTTGATGGTATTCGTAAATTTTTAACTGACCGTGATTTCATGGAAGTTGAAACGCCAATGCTACAAACCATTCCAGGTGGCGCAACAGCTAAGCCTTTTGAAACCTTCCACAATGCCTTAGACATTCAAATGTACATGCGTATCGCGCCAGAGCTTTACTTGAAACGTTTGGTTGTTGGTGGTTTTGAAAAAGTTTTTGAAATTAACCGTAACTTCCGTAACGAAGGTTTATCAACGCGTCATAATCCAGAATTTACCATGATTGAATTCTACCAAGCCTACGCTGATTACCATGACTTGATGAACCTTACTGAAGACATGCTACGCACGTTAGCAGAAGACGTAATGGGCTCAGCTATTATTCGTAATACCGTGAAAGATGCTGATGGTGAAGTAGTAGAAGAGAAATTCTATGATTTCGGTCAGAAGTTTACCCGTTTATCGATGGTTGATGCGATTTTATTACACGGTAATGATTTAGACGAAAACATTTTACGTAATCCAGAAGAAAATTTTGACGCGCTTAAAGCGATGGCAAAATCTGTTGGCGTAAAAGAAACTGATGCCTCTAAAGTATGGGGTGCTGGTAAGTACATCTGTGAAATATTTGAAGAAGTTGCCGAGCATATGCTTGATCAACCTACTTTTATTACAGAATACCCGTGGGAAGTTTCACCATTAGCACGTAGAAACGATGAAAATCCATTCATTACTGACCGTTTTGAATTCTTTGTTGGTGGTCGTGAACTAGCAAATGGCTTCTCAGAGTTAAATGATGCCGAAGACCAAGCGGCACGTTTCCAAAATCAAGTAGCAGGTAAAGATGCTGGTGATGATGAAGCGATGCATTTTGACGCTGACTATATTCAAGCACTTGAATACGGTTTACCACCAACTGCTGGTGAAGGTATTGGTATCGATCGTTTAGTGATGTTATTCACTGATTCACCAACCATTAAAGACGTTATTTTATTCCCTCATATGCGTCCGTTAGCTGAATAATTAAATTCACTGATTAATATACAAAAGGCGCTAGTTTAAAAACTAACGCCTTTTTTTCATTTAGGAGTTTATTACAGTTGGGTATCAGTTAAGCCCCAAATAAAGGCTACAAAAGCTGTTAAGCCTAAAAGCATCATATAAAGCATGCCAACGACATTATATTTCACAACTGTTAAAAGCTTTCCTTGTTTATAAACACGCTTTTGCATTAAAAATAAATAGATGGGTAACCAAATTAAGGCGGCGTAACTACCATACTCTAATAGGCCTCTTAATAAAGTGTTTGTTTCATCAAGATAGTCATATAACCAATCAGCAAGCTGCACAAGTAAAATAGTTAAGAAGATAAAGCTATGACTATGTAAAGCTACGGTTAAATGCTCCATATATAAACGCCTTGAAAACATATATATTATTTTTAATAGTGCTGCAAACAAAGGTAAAACAATAAACATTAGCTGTGGTAGCTTACTTACAGACTCTTTAAAAAGTGGTGTTGGATCAGAGTTAAAGGCTTTCGTTGCTTTTTTCTCTAATAGCTCAGTAAATTCGTTCAATTTCTTATTATTTTCTATCGAAAGGAAGTCGAAGGTTACCGTACCATCAGCATTATTGGAGAATGTCACTTGCTCATCGACTAATTCTGTAAGTTTCCCTTCGTTTATAAGCTTCAATTGCTCAATGGCATCCGTTAATTCTTTTTCATCTTTGTCTTTTAACTTGCCACCATTTCGCATTTTTTTAAATTCTAATAAAACGATTTCATCGGTAATTCCTGCGGCAAGTATTGCACCTTTGTTGCTTAATGCTCTTTGATAGTCTGTATATTTCTTTACTTCTTTCTCGATACTCTCAGCAGTTATTATATCCTTATTTTCTATGGCCTCGACTTTATTTTTATTAAGCTCCTTCAAATACTCGGTAACTTTTTGATTAGACTCAAGAGAGTTTTGCTTTTCAAAAATACTGTTACTGGTTAATAAATTAAGTGATAGAAAAAAAACTATACTAATAAATAAATATAAACGCAGCGGCGGAACATAATGAACACGTCTACCAGCAATATATTCATTGGTTAAAAAACCAGGCTTTAGCATAAGTGGGATTAATGTTCTGCTTGCTCGAGAATCGAAACTAAAAATATCGTCAAGCAGATGTAAGATAACGGTCCAGAAATACTTTAAAGTAGATTCAACCGATTGGCCGCATTGACTACAGAATGAGCCGATAACTTGTGAATGACAATTTTCACAAATAACGTCCTTCTTCTCACTATCAATTTCACTATCAGTAATTGCCAGTGTCATGCTATTAGTTTTTTTATCGTTAGACATAATATTTGCAGTAAATAAAACAGTTACTTAGCATGATAACACTGTTTTTTTTGGGTGCAAATGTGATTTATAATTCAATTCTTACGAAGTTTTTCGTTTTTTGCAGACAGTTTTCTAATAAAAATAGCTTTTATTTACACAAAAATGATTAATATTTTGTATATCTTTAGTGCTGAATTGCTAATGTTCTGTTAAATTTAAGGGGTTACCGATCAAAGCAAGCCAAATAGCAGGAGAATTATAATGGCATTTGAAGTTACCTTCGAGTTGAAAGAATCAGATTTAGAGCATTTTCGCAATGTGATGAGAGAATCAAAGTCAGGCGCTCAAAACTTGAGTGAAACCGAAATTTTAGCAAACGCAAAAAGTCTTAGTGAAGATGTTAAAGGTGATGTACCGACATTTGTAAGCGAAAGGATTATAAAATTAGAAACTTTGGTTGCAATGATTGAAGATTCTGAATGGAAAATACCAGAAGAAGAACGTGCTGATGTATTAAGTGCGTTAGCCTACTTTAGTGATCCAGAAGACTTAGTACCTGATCATATTCCTGTTTTAGGCTTTTTAGATGACGCGATTATGATTGAACTAGTCGCTGAAGAACTTAAAGATGACATTGAAGCTTTCCAAGAGTTTTGTGCTTACCGTACTCGTGAGGAAGGCCGTAAAGGTGATGTTACTGTCACTCGTGATGAATGGCTAGACTCTAAACGCAGAGAGCTGCATAGCCGTATGAGAAATCGTCGTTCAAAACGTGGCGGTCGCTCTGGGTTTCGTTCAATTTTCTAATTGAAGAAACTATTAGTTAACCTCAGCTAGTTTCAATGACTAAAAAGCCGCTTCACGCGGCTTTTTTTATGTTTAAGAATTTACATAGATGTCGATATAAAAAGTATCTATTTGCGGTTCATCATGAGCTAATTTGTGAGATAAAGCATTAAAACAAAAAATGCGATGATGATGCCGTTAAAAGCAAAAATATAACCGAAGCCTTTTAAGCCTTGTTTAACTGTGTAATTATTATTTTGTAAATACCAAAACCAAATAGCGCACATTAATAAAGGTATCAGAAAAAAGAGTCTAATCATGTTTACGCTATCTCCTGTTGTTTTTGTTGGGATGGCTCTCGCCAAGGGGCTACTTTAAATAGCATGAGCATACCCGGTATAGCCAAGGCTGTGCACATAAAGTAAAAGTTGGTCCAACCTATTTGTTCTACAATAATTCCTGTTGTTGCATTAGCGAAAGTTCTAGGCAGTGCTGCAATGGCGGTAAATAACGCAATTTGAGTTGCGGCAAATGCCGGATTAGTATTCTTGGCTATAAAGGCAGTAATACCTGCAGCACCTAAACCAACGCCTAAATATTCAAAGCCCATTGCCATAGCTAAAGCGTAGGTATTGTGACCAATTTCTGCAAGTGCGGCAAAGCCTAATATACTGATTATCTGAACAAAACCAAATAGCCAAAGAGCACGATTAATACTTAGCTTAATCATGACTAAACCGCCAAGTGCTAAGCCAATGGTCATGGCTATCATCGATGCAGTTTTAGCGACAACGCCAATCTCTGTTTTTGTAAAACCTAAATCTATAAAGAAAGGTGTTTGTAACGCGGTTGCCATATTGTCACCTAGCTTATATAGAAATAGAAAAAGTACCACTTGAAGCGCCGCTTTAATACCTTGGCTATTAATGAAGTCTTTAAATGGCAACACAACAGCTTGCTTAAGCGTTTTTGGTGCGAGTTCCTCGGTATTCAGCTCTTTTATGGCAAGGCTTAATATAATGCCAATAAGCATAAAGGCAGCAACAATAATAAACACCGCTTGCCAACTGATATGGTCAGCCAATATAAAGGCTAACGAACCAGGTACTAAACCTGAAAGGCGATAGGCTTGCACATGAATTGAGTTACCTAAGCCTAATTCATGGTCAGGTAATAATTCTCGGCGATAGGCATCTAGCACAATATCTTGGCTGGCACTAAAAAATGCTACAGCAGCGGCCAAATACGCAACACTCCAAATATTCATAATGGGGTCAACAAAGCCAAATCCGGCGATCGAAAACAGCAGCAGAATTTGTGTAAGTAGCATCCAACTGCGCCGTCTTCCCATTACAGGTAGGGAATATCGATCCATTAATGGTGACCAGATGAATTTCCAAACGTAAGGAATGCCTATCAGTGAAAATAAACCAATTTCAGTAAGACTTACGCCTTCAGAACGCAACCATCCGGGAACAAGTTGATAAAGGATAAATAATGGCAGGCCAGAACTGAAACCTGTAAAAATACAGATCAGCATACGTCGATTAAATATGGCTTGCTTAAAGGTAGGGGATTGCACTGCTAGTAATGCCTAATGAATGCGATAAAACGAATAGTGTTAGGCTATCAAAATGTATTAGTAAACAGAAGTTTAATATTCTCGATAAGGAAATTAATTTGTAAGTCTTTATCACTTGCCAATGAATGCGCAGTTGAGCTTTAAGAAGTTATTTTATTATTATGGAATAGGGCGCCAACCTACACAGTCAATAGGGTAGCTGCCGACACCTGCGAAAAATTCTAAACAGGTCGACATTTCACTTTTAAAATACAAATTACTTTCAAGAGTATTGGCACTATGTAAGCTTAACTCATGCATGATATGCCAAAAAACACGTTCTCTGGCATTGCTTGGTGTTTCATCACTAACGTGTAACAAAGTCCACTCTGCCATTGTATTTTCAACAAATTGGTCTAATTCAGTATAATGCAGAGAGTGATTTATCACTGCCGTAATATAGGCACCGACTTGGGTTATTTTTTCATTGATAAACTGCTCAATTATCATGATGTTCCTTACGATATAACTAAAGAATTTGACTTCTACTTTTAATGGAGGAAATGTCTATTTGTCCCCTGTAGCTATTGACATACTTACATTAGTTATCGTTGATAAAACTGATATTGTCAAAATATCAGTGAAATATTAAGCATGTGTACCTTGAGTTTATTTCGTTGATATACGGCTTATACAAGTTGTACTTTTGCCGCAATGTTATCACAAGGTGTCCTTTAAGTGTATTACAGTCCACTTTAAGCGTTGGCTTTTGTTAGCTTCATATTAAGATAGAAGCTGAGCTGAATTTTAGTTAGCTGCGATATGTCTATGTGGCGGGTAGTAAGCTAGCTTTTATTAGCATGATAGGTTTAATCGGAACATTTTCCCAATCCATTTCATCATTGTAATCAGTTTTGACCAATGTCATGGCGTCAACTACTTCTTGACCTTCAACAATGGCGCCAAAAACAGCGTAACCCCAACGTCTACCAGGGTCTAAACTAGAATTGTCAGCAACATTAAAAAAGAACTGTCTGTTCGCCGTATGCGGACGATTCTCCTTTGCCATTGCTATAGTGCCTATTTCATTTTTTAAGCCGTTACCCGACTCATTGATAATGTTGCCATTAACTTTCTTTAGTTCAAAATCTTTGGTGTAGCCGCCACCTTGCACGATAAACGCAGGCATGATGCGATGAAAAACTGTATCGTTATATTCGCCACTGACCACATAAGCTAAAAAGTTATCGACGGTGATTGGTGCTCGAATTCGATCCAATTCCACAATAATTACTCCCATCGAAGTTTCTAACTTTACTTGTGGAAATAAATTATCAGGGTCGATGGCACCATCTTGTGCATTAGCACTTAATGACAGTACGAAAAGTAAAAGTGAAAAAATTCTCATGGTGCTGATCCAAAAATAATTAATAGGAATAAGTTTTTAGTAACTAGTTGATAAACGCGTGCAATTCTTTATTTTGCGTAACTTGTGTTAAAAGTTTGGCTAATTGCTGATTAAAGTCTCGCTCTAATACCGCAATGTCAGCACTAAAAGGGCCATTACTTTTACCTGATATTTTAAACGTTTTCGTTAATGTTTTTTGGCCATTCTTAGCGATAACACGAAGCGTTATTTCGTTACTCGCTGTGTATTTTACTAATTCTTGCTGAACACTAATCAATGCGTTATCGACAACAACTTCAATTTTTCTTGCTGCTAAAGGCTGTAGTTGTAAGCCACTTGTTTTAAATCCAGCCGATAATGAGGTTTTGATAATATCGATTAAAGGCTTTTGTGGTGAATATAGCTCAGCCGCTTCATTAGCGCGTAAAATTTGCACTATGTGATTAGTTCGACGTAAATCAGTAAAGCTAATCTGTGCCTGCTTCTGCTGAAATGCATTATTGCTTACCGTCGACAGTTCTGGGTTAACAATAACATGCTTTACTTGCGTACTGCAGGCAAAGAGTAAAGTGGTTGACGTTATTAAAAATAATTTTAGTAGTGTTGATTGCATTTTTCGCTCACAAAGCTAGGTTAAAATGATTAGCGTTTTATCGCTGAAATAGTGACAAACTTTTCATTACTGGCAATTAATTTTTCATTGCCGAAAATTCGTTTTAATTTGATATGATAAGCTAATTGTCGGTTACCGATAATGCGTAGCTCGCCACCTTTTTTTAATACTCTGTGGCTATCTTTAAACATTTGCCAAGCAATATGGTCGGTAGTTGCGGTTTGTTGATGAAATGGCGGGTTACAAAGTACTAAATCAACACTGCCACCTTCAACACTTGTTAAACAGTCATTCACTTGGAATACACATTGCTGAGAAACGGAAGGTAAATTTTCAGCAATATTAGCTTCTGCTGAAGCAATGGCCATAAAAGATTCATCAATAAAGTGAACATGAGCCTCTGGCTGCTTTGATAGCACACTCAAGCCAATAACCCCGTTACCACAACCTAAGTCAATTACTTTGCTATCAGCGTTGACCTTTGGCAAATTCTGCAAGAAATAACGTGCGCCAATATCAAGTTTCTCTCTAGCGTAAACATTGGCATGATTGCTAATGGTAAAGTCGGTATTTTCCAAAGGCCATTTTGTTGGCAATAAAGCTGTACTTGCTTTGTCATTGTCAAATTGACTAAACACTAAACGTGCTTTTTTTACCGCCAACGATGTTTTAGTTGTGCCCAGATAGTTTTCAAATACTTTTAATGTTGAACTATGTATTTCTTTTGCTCTATCACCAGCAATAAATAGTACATCACTTCCAAGTTGTTGCTTGATTTGGCTTAATTGATAACAAAGCATACCTTTGCTTTTTGGTATCTTAAACAGCACAATATTTATGTCAGTTGGTAACTTATCTAAGCTAGTTAATAGCGTTAAATTATCATCAGGTAAGCCATTTTGTTCTAAATTATATTCTATACCTTGATGGCTCAAAAATGAGTCATTGACGCAATACAATTCATGTTGCGATAAGTTACAGCTTAATGCGCCAAAGTTATCATTAAAAATGAGAATTTTCTGTTTAGCAGAGGTTAGCTGCTCTTGCTCGAGGTAATTAAGTAGATACTCGTCAGCGGCATCCCAAGCCTGCAAGCTTCGGTTAACTTGGCCTGTTGGGAACCTATCGAGAAAAAGATTTTTGTCATTAATAATAAAAGGGCTGATCATAGCAGTTTAAACTTGGTTGGCGTGGCTGATATTGTGACAAAGTTTATCGCTACGAGCTAGTTTAATGGTAAATTTAAAGCAATAATAAAGCTAAAATGTAAGATTCTTTTAATATGGAGCGTTACTAGATGAAAGTATTACTGCCTGACGCTGATATTGAGTACATTGAAGGGTTATATTCTGTAGAAGAAGCGACTAAACTTTTTACTGTTTTACAGCAAAGCTTAGATTGGCGTCATGATGATATTCGTATGTTTGGAAAAATCATGAAAGTACCGCGCTTACAAGCCTGGTATAGCGACAATGAGTTAACTTATCGTTATTCTAATATGACATTGGCATCTAAGCCTTGGACTGCAACGTTAGCAACATTGAAAAAACGTATCAGTGATTATTGTCAGCATGACTTTAATGCCGTGCTGGCTAATTTATATCGTGACCAGCGCGACAGTGTTAGTTGGCATAGTGATGATGAAGCTGAATTAGGTAATATGCCTATTATTGCTTCGTTATCATTAGGCGCAGCACGAGACTTTCAACTAAAGCATATTGATAATAAAGAAAAGCTAACACTTTCGCTTTCTACTGGTAGTTTACTTATTATGCGCGGTGATACTCAACGTTACTGGCAACACTGTGTGCCAAAAAGAGCAAAGGAAATCGAAGCGAGAATTAACCTTACTTTTCGAAAAATAATTGTTTAGCGCATTGTCTTTAGCCATAATAATAACAATAAAAATGAAAAAACTATGCGGCCAGACTTCTAGATAGATGGCATAATTGTCGACAATGACTAAAATTAGTAATGATCGATAAAGCGATCAAACTCAGGGAAAAACATATGACAATAGAAGCTGTAATCCAAGAAAAATTACTTTCTGCTTTTTCACCCCTTCACCTAGATGTCATTAATGAAAGTCATCAGCATAATGTTGCGCCGGGCAGTGAATCACACTTTAAAGTTATTATTGTGTCCGAAGATTTTGAAGGTGAACGTCTAATTAAACGTCACCGTGCCATTAACGCAATACTCGCATCGGAGTTAGCTGAAAAAATTCATGCTTTGGCATTACATACTTACACTGAAACTGAATGGGAAAACTATTACGCAGATAATACACCTTTATCCCCCAACTGCTTAGGAGGCAGTAAAAAAACGGGATAACTTTTTCATGTAACTCGCGTGAAATTTCGTTACTTTACATAGACACCGTTAATATTATATTAGCGGTGTTGTTTTATGTACGGTACAATTTTTGACGGTATAACTTCCAAAACTCAAATAATAAAAATAAATGGAATAGCTATGTTGTTAACTATTGCCAGTAAGCTTGTGCGTATCATCGATTCATTTACTGAAATGCTAGGTAAAATGATTTCTTGGTTGACGCTGCTAATGGTTTTACTGACCTTTACTATTGTTGTATTACGCTACGGCTTTAATCTTGGCTGGATTTCGATGCAAGAATCAGTGCTGTATTTTCATGGTATCGTATTTATGCTCGGTGCGGCATATACCTTAAAGCACGATGGCCACGTACGTGTTGATATTTTCTATCAAAAGTTCTCTTTAATACAAAAGGCGTGGGTCAATTTAATTGGTGGCTTAGTACTTTTGATGCCAGTTTGTGTCTTTATATTTTTTATCAGTATTAACTATGTTTTAGCCGCATGGCAGATCATGGAACGTTCTTCTGAAGCTGGTGGTTTACCGCTAGTTTATCTTAATAAAACACTTATTCTAACACTCGCCGTTACTATGGTTTTTCAAGGGCTAGCAGAAGTTTTACGTAATCTATTAGTCATTCTCTCTGCAAATAAACCTACTATGAACGAGGTTCAGTAATGGAATATATCTCGTTATTAATGTTTGCCGCCGTGTGTGGTGTTTTGTTGTTGGGCTATCCTGTTGCGTTGTCATTAGCTGGTGTTGCGCTAATTTTTGCTGGCGTTGGTGTTAGTAGCGGCTTTTTTGAAATGGCATTTTTACATGCGTTGCCAAATCGCCTTTATGGTGTACTCAATAATCAAACCTTATTAGCCGTACCATTATTTGTTTTTATGGGCGCAATGTTAGAACGCTCGAAAGTTGCCGAAAACTTATTGAATGCCATGGCCTTATTATTTGGTCGCTTTAATGCTGGCTTAGCGATATCAGTGACTTTAGTCGGCATGTTACTTGCCGCAAGTACTGGCATTGTTGGTGCAACGGTTGTCACTATGGGCTTGTTGTCACTGCCAACGATGTTAAAACGCGGCTATAGTCCGGCATTTTCGTCTGGCATTATTTGCGCAACGGGTACGCTTGGGCAAATAATACCACCTTCAATTGCTTTGGTTTTGCTGGGTGATGTACTTTCAAGTGCTTATCAAAAAGCGCAATTAACCATGGGAATATTTAACCCCAAAACCGTATCAGTAGGGGATTTATTTGCCGGTGCGGTAATACCTGGCTTGATATTGGTGGCTTTCTATATTTTATATTGCATATTTGTTGCGGTATTTAAGCCAGGTGACATTCCTAAACGTATAAAGTTAAACGATGATGAAACTGAGCAAAAACTTACCATTGCTATGTTTGTTTCAGCATTGTTACCGCCATTGTTATTAATGTTTTCTGTACTAGGTTCAATATTATTGGGTTTTGCAACGCCAACAGAGGCCGCCGGAGTAGGCGCAACAGGGGCTTTGTTGTTAGCATTATGGAAAAAACAATTATCGAAAGATAATTTAACCGCAGTTATGCAAACCACCGTTAAAATCACTTCAATGGTGTTTTTGATTTTGATCGGTGCAAGCCTATTTTCACTGGTTTTTCGCGGCTTCGGTGGTGAAGAACTTGTTCATGGGCTTTTTCAGCAAATGCCAGGCGGTGTTGTCGGTGCAACACTTATTGTCATGTTGGTGATATTCCTATTGGGTTTTATTTTAGACTTTATTGAAATAACCTTTGTTGTAGTGCCAATTGTTGCACCGGTATTGCTTGCCATGGGACTTGATCCAGTTTGGTTAGGTATTATGATTGCAGTGAACTTACAAACCTCCTTTTTAACACCTCCTTTTGGCTTTGCATTATTTTATCTGCGTGGTGTTGCCGATAAATCAGTGCCAACTTCTGCAATATATAAAGGTGTGATCCCTTTTATTATTATACAGTTAATATTATTGTGTACTTTAGCTTATTGGCCGAGTTTAGTGACTTGGTTACCCAACGTAATATACGGATAGCATTATGATAAAAAAAATAACCCGCTCTTTTTCAGTATTAGCCCTTTCATTGTTTGTATTAACTGGTTGTGGTGAAAATAAAACGTCTACAGTTACCGAAGGTAATGTACAACCTGAGCAAGAAAAGTTTGCCTGGAAATTAGTGACCTCTTGGCCGAAAAATTTTCCTGGTTTGGGTATGGCGCCAGAAAAATTTGCAAAACATGTTAAGGCCATGAGTAACGGACGTTTAACCGTAAAAGTTTACGGTGCAGGTGAATTAGTACCAGGTTTTGAAGTATTTGACGCAGTGTCGCAAGGCACAGTGCAAATGGGTCATAGTGGTTCATACTACTGGAAAGGAAAAATACCAGCGGCCCCTATTTTTAGTGCCATTCCATTTGGTATGACAGCGACTGAATTTAATGCTTGGTTGCATTACGGTGGTGGAATGGAACTTTGGCAAGAGTTATATCAGCCGTTTGGCATCAAGCCTTTGCCTGGTGGCAATTCTGGCGCACAATTTGGTGGCTGGTTTAAAAAAGAAATTAACTCAGTTGCTGATTTACAAGGTTTGAAAATGCGTATCCCAGGACTTGCAGGTGAAGTACTTAAAAGTGCTGGCGCAATTCCGGTAACGTTAACAGGCGGCGAAATATTTTCTGCGCTACAAAGTGGTGCTATTGATGCAACTGAGTGGGTAGGCCCTTACAATGATTTGGCTTTTGGTTTCTATCAAGCTGCTGACTATTATTATTCTTCCGTTTGGCATGAACCTGGTACAGGTTTAGAGTTTTTAATTAATCAACAAGCATTTGATGCTTTACCCGCTGATTTACAAGCCATTGTAGAAGTTGCTGCCAATGCCGTTAATGAGTCAACATTAGCAGAATATAACGCACGTAATAACGCCGCATTAAAAACTTTGCTCGAAGAACATAACGTGCAATTGCGTCAATTTCCGATGGAAGTTATGCAAGCGCTAAAACAGCATACAGATGCGCTGATAGTTGAGCAAGTTGCTGCTGATAAAGACTTTGCACGGGTTTGGAAGTCTTATAGCGAATTCCTTGCTTCTATGCATGAATTTAACAAGCTAACGTTGCAGTCGTATTATGAAAACCGTTAATTTTTCATAAATTTCATATTTTTCCGACTGGTCGCACCTCTTAATGGCTCAAGCAAGAGTAAACTAGTCGGCAATTTCATTTTAAAAATCAATTTATCACTAAGCATTACAAAGCTTACTTGCATTAATTAATGCTTTTAAGTTTGGGGGCTAGAGTGATGCTAAAAAGGTATTGTTATGGTTATTAAGCCAAAAATTCGTGGTTTTATTTGTACTAACGCTCACCCTAATGGTTGTGCTGCACACGTTAATGAACAAATTGCTTATGTTAAAAGTCAAACTCAAGCGACAGCTAAGCCTAAAAATGTTTTGGTGATTGGTGCGTCAACTGGTTACGGTTTATCGTCACGCATCACCGCCGCTTTTGGCAATAATGCAAAAACCTTAGGTATTTTCTTTGAAAAGCCACCAACAGAAAAGAAAACGGCTTCTGCTGGTTGGTATAATACTGCAGCATTTCAAGCCGCTGCTGATGACGCAGGTATCTGGTCAAAAAATATTAATGGCGATGCTTTTTCTCATGAAATTAAAGCAAAAGCAATCGAAACTATTAAAGCTGAATTAGGTGAAATTGACCTAGTTATCTACAGCTTGGCATCACCTCGACGAACAGATCCTGATACCGGTGAAGTTTATTCTTCAACGCTTAAGCCGATTGGACAAAGTGTTACTACTAAGAATTTAAACACTTCAAAACGTGTGATTGATTCTGTATCTGTTGAAGCGGCAACTGACGCTGATATTCAAGGCACTATTGATGTTATGGGCGGTGCAGATTGGGAGCTTTGGATCAAAGCTTTACAAGAAGCTGGCGTGCTTGCTAATGGCTTTAAAACCACTTCTTACACCTATATTGGTAAAAAATTAACTTGGCCAATATACGGCCATGCGACAATTGGTCGTGCAAAAGAAGATCTTGATAGAGCAGCAGCAGCGATTAAAGAAAGCACTAAAGAACTTGCAGGCGAAGCTCATGTTACTTCTTTAAATGCGGTAGTAACACAGGCAAGCTCGGCAATTCCAATTATGCCTTTATATATTTCTGCAATGTTTAAAGTGATGAAAGCTGATGGTACTTACCAAGGTTGTATCGAGCAAATTCAAGATTTATTCCGTGAAAATTTATATGGTGAATCACCGCGTTTAGATGATGGTGGTCGTTTATTCCAAAACTATAAAGAACTTGAAGATAGCGTTCAAGACCGAGTGACAGAAATTTGGAATACCGTTGATACAGACACTATTGATGAGTTAACTGATTACGCTAATTATCATGGTGAATTCTTGAAGCTATTTGGCTTTAACGTTGATGGCGTTGACTATGAAGCTGACGTTAGCCCTGAGTTAGCAATTAATAACTTAGTTTAAGTAAACGTTTTATTGTCTAATGAGTGATTTAACTCATTAATATAAAAAACCGACATGTAAGTCGGTTTTTTTATGCCTGTTTATCAAACTTTATTGTAAATAAAACTGAAAAAGCACGATTTATTATTTAGGGTCAATAGGTAAATCTCAAGCTGCATATATACTTAATTGTTGAAATTTCCGGCCAAAAAAGAAGTTTTTGTCTGATAATTACCCAAATTATAGATAATTCGTCTAAATTGTTATTTATTGTCGTGCTTAACATAGAATAAAAAGGTGATTTTGTGCTAGAATCGCGCCAGAAATTTTAACTAGAGCCAGTGAAGCTTAATTTGCTCATTACAAATTAAGATTTTACTGAAATACACTGAAATCGGTCATTTGTGTTACTTAACTGCGATAATTACATTAACTTGCAAAGGTTTTGTAATAGCTGAGCGTAGTTAAGTAAATAAATAATTGATTTTGATACTCCCATCAAAAGTAGTGCAAGTGTTTATGATTACAATAAAAAAAGGTCTGGACGTTCCTGTAGTAGGCGCCCCCCAGCAGGTAATCCATGATGGTCCGTCCATCAAAACCGTTGCAACATTAGGTGAAGAGTTTGTGGGTATGCGCCCAACCATGTTCGTTAAGGTTGGAGATAGCGTTAAAAAAGGTCAGGCACTTTTTGAAGATAAAAAGAATCCTGGCGTTAAATTCACAGCTCAAGCTTCAGGTGTTGTTAAAGAAATTAATCGTGGCGAAAAACGCGTATTGCAGTCAGTTGTTATCGAAGTAGATGGCAATGAGCAAGAAACGTTTAGCAGTTTTACCGCTAGCGAACTTAACTCAATTGCTCGTGAAAATGTTGTTGCAAACCTAGTAAACTCAGGTTTGTGGACAGCATTACGTACACGTCCATTCAGTAAAGTTCCTGCAGTTGATGCAACGCCAACCGCTATATTTGTAAGTGCAATGGATACTAATCCATTGGCTGCAGACCCTGCGATTATTATTGCCGAACAAAGTGAAGCATTCATTAACGGTTTAACCGTTTTGTCGCGCTTAACTGACGGTGAAGTTTTCGTTAGTAAAGCACCAGGTGCTGATATTGCTGTTAATTCATCTGCAAAGGTAAATGAATTTGCTGGTAAACATCCTGCTGGTTTAGTTGGTACGCACATGCATTTCTTGAAGCCAGTAAGTGCTGACAAGGTTGCGTGGCACGCAGGTTATCAAGATGTTATTGCCATTGGTAAGTTGTTTGTTACTGGTGAGCTTGATAGCAATCGAGTAATTTCTTTAGCTGGTCCTGCAGCAAAGAATCCTCGTTTGGTTCGTACAACTTTAGGGGCAAGTGCCACTGAGTTAACGGCAAATGAAAGTATTGATGGTGAACTACGTGTTGTTTCTGGTTCATTATTATTAGGTTCTATTGCTTCTGGTGTACACGGCTATTTAGGTCGCTACCACACTCAAGTATCTCTTCTTTTAGAAGGCAGAGAAAAAGAGTTTATTGGTTACATGTATCCAGGCCCTAATAAATTCTCTGTTACTCGTGCTTATATGTCTCACTTCTTCTCTAAGAAGTTGTTTAATATGACGACCACGACTAATGGTAGTGCTCGTGCAATGGTGCCAATTGGTAACTTTGAACGTGTTATGCCGCTAGATATTTTACCAACTATGTTATTGCGTGATTTATGTGCCGGTGATACTGACGGTGCGCAACAACTTGGTGCGTTAGAGTTAGATGAAGAAGATTTAGCTTTATGTACGTTTGTTTGCCCTGGTAAAACAGATTACGGTGTGATCCTTCGTGATTGCCTAACCACAATTGAGAAGGAAGGTTAGTCATGGGCTTGAAAAAGTTTTTTGAAGATATCGAACCGCAATTTGAAAAAGGCGGTAAGTTTGAAACTTGGTATGCGCTTTATGAAGCCGTAGCGACTGGTTTATTTACACCAGGCCAAGTAAACAAAGGTCAAACTCACGTTCGTGACAGCATTGATCTTAAACGTATCATGATCACAGTATGGTTAGCGGTTTTCCCTGCCATGTTCTGGGGTATGTACAACATTGGTTTCCAAGCAACTGAAGCATTAGTTGCCGGTTACTCTTTACCTGATACATGGCAAGTAGGCTTGTTTGAATTGGTTGGTGGTAGCTTAGCGGCTGACTCTGGCTGGTTTAGCATGATGCTTTATGGCGCTATGTTCTTCTTACCTATTTACGCAACGGTATTTATTGTTGGTGGTTTTTGGGAAGTATTGTTTGCGACTGTTCGTAAACATGAAGTGAACGAAGGTTTCTTCGTAAGCTCTATTCTGTTCGCATTAATCCTACCGGCAACAATTCCATTGTGGCAAGCAGCTATCGGTATTACTTTTGGTATTGTTATTGCCAAAGAAGTATTCGGTGGTACAGGTAAAAACTTCTTGAACCCAGCATTAGCGGGTCGTGCGTTTTTATTCTTTGCTTACCCAAGTGAAATCTCAGGCGACGCTGTATGGGTTGCTGCTGATGGTTTCTCTGGTGCAACAGCACTTAGTGCTGCGAACCAAGGTCTTTTAGATTATTCAGTTAACGCTGACTGGTGGAACGCTTTCTGGGGTTATATTCCAGGTTCTGTTGGTGAAGTTTCTACTGCGATGATTTTACTTGGTGGTGCATATATCCTTTATAAAGGTATTGCGTCATGGCGCATCGTGTTAGGTGTGTTCGGCGGTATGGTTGCTATGTCAATGCTACTTAATGCTATTGGAAGCGACACGAATGCAATGTTTGCTATGCCTTGGTACTGGCACTTAGTTACGGGTGGTTTTGCCTTTGGTATGATGTTTATGGCAACTGACCCAGTTTCAGCGTCATTCACTAATACGGGTAAATACTGGTTTGGTGCGCTTGTTGGCATCATGGTAGTACTAGTACGTGTTGTTAACCCTGCATTCCCAGAAGGCATGATGTTAGCCATTTTATTCGCTAACTTATTTGCGCCGCTTTTCGACTACTTTGTCGTTCAAGGGAACATCAAACGGAGGCTTGCTCGCAATGTCTAGTAATAAAGAAACGTTTGGCAAAACGGTTGGTTTTGTATTTGTTGTTTGTTTAGTTTGTGCTGCACTAGTTTCGGTTTCTGCAGTAGCTTTAAAGCCACTACAAACAGCGAACAAGTTGCTTGATAAGCAAACTAAGATTTTAGAAACTTCTGGCTTATTAGAGCTTGCAGGTAACGATATTGTTGGTACTTACAACAAATATGTTGACGCTAAAATGATTAACTTGGAAACAGGTAAAGTTGTTGAAGGTGATGTTGATATGTTTGAAGAACGTGCCGATGCTCGTGATAAAGCAAAAAGCTCAAAACCTGAAAACGATATTGCTGGTTTAAGCCGTCGTGCTGATAACGCTGTTGTTTATTTTGTTAAAGATGAACAAGGTAAAGTATCTACGATTGTATTACCTATCGTTGGCTCTGGCTTATGGGACCTAATGTATGGTTTTATCGGTTTAGAATCTGATATGAATACCGTTAAAAGTGTTATTTACTCTGACCTTAAAGAAACTCCTGGACTTGGTGCTGAAGTACTAAACCCAAGATGGAAAGCTTTATGGCCAGGTAAGAAAATGTTTGATGAGCAAAACAACGTAGCAATTAAAATTGTTAAAGGCGGCGCTAAAGCTGGCGATATTCACGGTGTAGATGCTTTATCAGGTGCAACATTAACCAGTAATGGTGTTGAGCGTACGATACGTTTTTGGTTAGGTAAAGAAGGTTACGGCCCATTTATTACTAACTATCGCGCTGGAGGATTGAAATAATGTCTACAGATACTAAAAAGGTTTTATTTGGCCCTGTAGCTGATAACAACCCAATTGCTTTACAAGTTTTAGGTGTGTGTTCTGCACTTGCTGTAACAAGCAACATGGCTAACGCCTTAGTTATGACGATTGCGGTAATGATAGTAACAGCATTTTCTAACTTATTTATCTCGTTGATTCGTAATCAAATACCTTCAAGTGTTCGTATTATCGTACAAATGGCAATTATTGCCTCGTTAGTAATCGTGGTTGACCAAGTATTAAAAGCATTTTCATACCAGTTATCAAAAGAGCTTTCTGTATACATTGGTTTGATCATTACTAACTGTATTGTAATGGGTCGTGCTGAAGCATTTGCGATGAAAGAAAAGCCAGGCGTAAGTTTCCTTGATGGTTTAGGTAACGGCTTAGGTTACGGTGCAGTCTTAATGATTGTTGCTTTTTTCCGCGAACTATTTGGTTTTGGTCAAATTTTTGGAATGGAGATTTTACCTCTTATTCAAAATGGTGGCTGGTACCAAGGTAATGGCTTATTAGTCTTACCATTCAGTTCATTCTTCATTATCGGTTTAATCATCTGGGCAATTCGCCAGTGGAAACCAGAACAAGTAGAGAAGGACTAAGCAGTCATGGAACATTATTTAAGTTTATTTGTTAAAACCATATTTATTGAAAATATGGCATTAACCTTCTTCCTTGGTATGTGTACATTCTTAGCTGTTTCTAAGAAAGTAAGCACAGCAATTGGTTTAGGTGTTGCGGTTGTTGTGGTGTTAGGTATTGCGGTACCTGCTAACCAAATCATTTATCAAGCAATTTTAGCGCCTGGTGCGTTAGATAGTTTGATGGGTGTTACTGACCCAGCAGATTCTATTGATTTAAGCTTTTTGTCTTTCATTACGTTTATCGGTGTGATTGCGGCATTAGTACAAATTCTTGAAATGGTACTAGATAAATACTTCCCAGCTTTATATCAAGCGCTTGGTATTTTCTTACCGTTGATCACAGTTAACTGTGCAATCTTCGGTGGCGTTTCATTCATGGTTGCGAAAAACCTAACTCTTGGCGAAAGTGTTGTTTACGGCATTGGCTCAGGTGTAGGTTGGATGTTAGCTATTGTATTGATGGCTGGACTTCGCGAAAAGATGAAATACTCAGATGTACCTAATGGCTTAAAAGGCTTAGGTATTACGTTTATTACTGCAGGATTGATGGCGTTTGGCTTTCTTTCTTTCGGTGGTATTTCACTTTAGGTTAATGTCGGTTTTAGCTTGCTTTCACTTTAGTGTGGATGGTGTAGCTAAAGCCCTTAAAGAAGATTAAAGGAAAAGTCGATGGAAATAATTATTCTCGGCGTATCGATGTTTACCTTGATAGTACTAGCGTTAGTGATGGTGATTTTATTCGCTAAATCTAAGTTAGTTTCTACAGGTGACGTTACGATCAGCATCAATGGCGATCCAGAAAAAGCGGTAGTTACTGCTGCTGGTGGAAAGCTTTTAGGCGCGCTTGCTGACCAAGGTATTTTTGTACCGTCAGCATGTGGTGGCGGTGGTACTTGTGGCCAGTGTCGTGTTGACATACATTCAGGTGGTGGTGATATTTTACCAACTGAGCTAGGTCATATCACTAAGCGTGAAGCAAAAGAAGGTTGTCGTTTAGCATGTCAAGTGGCTGTTAAACAAGACATGGATATTGTACTTGAAGATGAAATCTTCGGTGTTCAACAATGGGAATGTGAAGTTATCTCTAACGATAACCAAGCAACGTTCATTAAAGAACTTAAGTTACAAATTCCTAATGGTGAATCTGTACCGTTTAAAGCTGGTGGTTATATTCAAATTGAAGCGCCTGCGCATCATGTAAAATATAGCGACTTTGATATTGATGACCAATACAAAGGTGATTGGAATCATTTTGGATTTTTTGATGTTGAATCAAAAGTAGATGAGCCAACGTTACGTGCGTATTCAATGGCTAATTATCCAGAAGAGGAAGGCATCATCATGCTTAACGTGCGTATCGCTACGCCACCTCCTGGACGTTTACATTTACCAGCAGGTAAAATGTCGTCTTATATCTTTAGCTTAAAAGCTGGTGATAAAGTGACTATTTCAGGTCCATTTGGCGAGTTCTTCGCGAAAGAAACTGATAATGAAATGGTATTTATCGGTGGTGGTGCTGGTATGGCGCCAATGCGTTCACATATCTTCGATCAACTTAAACGTTTGCAATCTAAACGTAAGATGTCGTTCTGGTATGGTGCTCGTTCTAAGCGTGAAATGTTCTATGAAGATGATTACAACGGTCTTGCGGCTGATAATGATAACTTCGAATGGCATGTTGCGTTGTCAGATCCACAACCCGAAGATAACTGGGATGGCATGACAGGTTTCATCCACAATGTACTTCATGAAAACTACTTGAAAGATCATGAAGCACCAGAAGATTGTGAGTACTACATGTGTGGTCCTCCAATGATGAACGCTGCGGTTATTCATATGTTGAAAGATCTTGGTGTTGAAGATGAGAACATTATGTTAGATGACTTTGGTGGCTAACATAGGGTAACTTTTTTCTCTTTGCTATTTCCCTTAATAGCGGCATCGAAGGTGCTCATTGACTAACGTCAACTCTGCGCCTTCTCTTTGCTCTAAAGTGAACTAGCTTCGAGCTGAAAAGTTACCTGAGCTTGCCAATTGTTAAGCTAAGATAAAAGGCGACTTCGGTCGCCTTTTTAATACTTGTAGGAAAAGTCTAGATAACCCAAATTATTTTATTTAGCTAAAACCATTGTGTTTACTCAATCAAATGGGCAGTTGTTTTAGCTAAATGAAACTTTATAAAGGATATTGTTATGCAATATAGAATTAAGCTCGTTTTAGCAACACTTGCGGTATTTATACTCAGTGGTTGTTTCCCAAGTAATGATCTTGCTCGGCAGGAATATTACCTACAGGGTAAAACGATGGGCACAACTTATAATATTAAAGTTGCCGGTGAAAACGTTGACACAGCTATATTACAACAAGGTATTGATGAGCAACTTAAACAGTTAAATCAGGAAATGTCGACTTACATTGCCGATTCAGAATTATCACAATTTAACCAGTCAACTTCACTTGAGTCGACTAAGGTTTCTAAAGGTTTAGCTAGAGTAATTAAAGAAGCAATACGTTTGGGCGAATTAAGCAATGGTGCACTTGATGTTACCGTTGGACCTTTGGTTAATTTATGGGGGTTCGGTCCAGAATATCGCCCAGAAACGGTGCCAAGTAATGAGCTATTAGCAAGCACTAGAGCACGCATTGGTTTAGATAAGCTAACTTTTGAAAACGGTATGTTAGCTAAAACTATTCCTGATCTGTATGTGGATTTATCGACTATTGCTAAAGGCTATGGTGTTGACTTAGTTGCTGAGTTTATTGAAATGAATGGTATCAATGACTACTTAGTGGAAATAGGCGGAGAAATGCGTCTTAAGGGCTTTAAACATACCGGAGAGCTTTGGCATGTTGCCATAGAAAAGCCTTTGAGTACTGAACGTGCAGTTCACCAGATTATTGTACCAAAGGATAATGCAGTTGCGACATCAGGTGATTACCGAATTTATTTTGAAGCCGACGGTCAACGATTTTCGCATATCATAGACCCAGAAACTGGTAAGCCAATTAACCATAAGCTGGTCTCTGTTACCGTGATTCACCCATCTTCAATGACGGCAGACGGGTTGTCGACTGCAATGATGGTGATGGGAGAAGAGAAAGCCTTGGCATTTGCAAAGGAAAATGATCTTGCTGTTTACATTATTGCGAAAACAGATCATGGCTTTGTTGAGCAAAGCACGGTAAAATTCATGCAATACCTCAAGTAGGTTTGCATGCTTTCAATTCGGTTAAGTAAATTACTCAGTATTTGATTTATTAATCAATGCAATAAAATATTATTAAATAGGTTTGTACTCATTATGGCTATGTTTTTAATCACCTTAGGCTTTTTTCTCGTTATTGTTATGGCAATGGCTGTCGGGTATATTTTTCAACAGAAAACCCTTGCAGGTAGCTGTGGTGGTTTAGCAAATGTTGGCATCGAAAAGTCTTGTAATTGCGATAACCCTTGTGAAAAACGTCAAGAGCGTGAGCGTAAAGCTGAGCTAGAAGTTGGCGATATTAGTGTAAAAAACATTTAATGTTTCAGTGCTGCTTTAATGTGAATTAAGCTGTCACGACGGTTATTAACAAAAAGGTGAGCTATGCTCACCTTTTTTATATTCAGGCCGTTCTTAGCCATCCGTGGCTTCACGGCATTGGTGCATCCATGCACGTCGATGAATGGTATGTTGCGATCACATGGCCGTTCTTAGGCATCCTTGCCTTCACAGCATTAATACGTCTATGTATGTCGATGTGAAAGAGCGAGCATATTCAGGCCGCTCTTAGCAATTCGCGATTCCACGGCATTAATAAGTCCATGCACGTCAATGTGAAAGTGCGAATATGCACTTTAGATTAGAACACGCGTTCAATTACCCAATATGCCGCCGTTATAGCAATACCAATGTTAAGTGCTTTTACTACTGTCGACTGATACCACTGTTTTTTCATTATTGGTGCCAAACATAAGAAAGCAATAACGATAACGCTAAGTTGCCCCAACTCGACACCGATATTAAATGAGACCAGACTTAAAGCATATTGGCTCTCTGGCAATCCTACATCACTTAGCACTGACGCAAAACCCAAACCATGTAACAAGCCAAAGGCAAATATTACTGGCATGCGAGTGTGGCTAACAGTGGTTGATTTAGCTCGATAAACGTTCTCTATTGCTACGTATAAAATGGAAAGCGCTATTAAGGGCTCGACAATAGAGCTTGGCAATTGCACTATGCCATAAATGCCTAGCGCTAAAGTAATGGTATGAGCTAGTGTAAAAGCTGAAACCTGCCAAAGTAACGTTGAGAAGCTTTTGGCAAACAAAAATAATGCGAGCACAAAAAGGATATGGTCAAGGCCACGGGGCAAAATATGAACAAACCCTTGCACGATGTAGTCTTTTATCACCTTAATTGATGGGCTAATCGTATGGCTTGATTCACTTTCACTAATAGTTACTTCAAAGTTTTCACTGAACTCATTATTTGAGACTAAATCATGTTTTGGTCTAATAACTGTTAATTGTACATCTGATAACAAAGGTGAAAATTGTACACTTACCGAATCAGCCCCATTTGGTATTTTTCCTATAGTATGCAGCTCAGTATGCGTATTGGTCCTTTCAGCACCTAAAGAAAGAGTTCTCTTTAAGTGATTCAGTGATAAACCACTTAGCAGGTTTATATTTTGTTCATAGCTTTGCACAAGCATAGCGTTATCTTTTATTTCATCGTCTGCGTTGTTTTTTGGTTGAGTAAAACGAATGTTAGTTTGCTTGGTTAAATCATTGTGGAGATTATCTAATAACTGCTTTTGCTGACTAAATGACATAGTCCTCAAACTTTCAATCACTTTAGTGTCATCACCTATTATGTTTTGGTAATTTTTTAGTAGGTGCAAAATATCTATGGTAATGGTCAATTGATATTGCTCTGAGCCCTCAAGGGAAAGTGTTGCTTTATTGATATCACTGGTGTGTGCCAAGCAAAAATTTAACGTGACACTGAATAGCGTCAGTGAAAGGGAAAGTAATAGTGTTGAGGTGAATTGCTTTAGCAAAGTCGTTTCCTAAAATAATAATGATTAAAACCGCGCTAAATTAGCTTATCTTTGTACGAAAAGAAAGTTCTGCTGGTAACTCTTGCTTTATTTGCCTAGAAATTGTGTTTATTAAAGGTGTTTCTCCCAAACAGTCAGTGATTGATAACTTGTACCTAGCGATAAAATAGGTATACTGTTTTTATATACAGTTTTGTATTGTTTTTATTTAAAGGCATTCATTTATAGGTAGCAAATAGTGGGGCAAGCAATTAACAAGGTTAGGAAGATCATTCATGTAGATATGGATTGTTTTTATGCCGCAGTTGAAATGCGAGATAATCCCCAGTTGCGTGATGTACCGATAGCAGTAGGTGGCAATGGTGCGCGTAGTGTTTTGTGTACCTGTAATTATAAAGCACGAGAATTTGGTGTCCGTTCAGCAATGCCAAATAGTCGAGCAAAAGCCTTATGCCCTGACTTAGTCATTGTTGATGGCAGAATGTCTGTTTATCAGCAAGTTTCACAGCAAATTCGAGCTATATTTTTACGTTACACTGACATTATTGAACCTTTATCATTAGATGAAGCTTTCTTAGATGTGACCGATGCAGAATTTTGCTCGGGAAGTGCGACGTTAATTGCCAAACAAATTCGAGCTGATATTTTTCAAGAACTTGGTCTTACTGCATCAGCAGGAATTGCACCGAATAAATTCCTTGCTAAAATAGCTAGCGATGAAAACAAGCCTAATGGTCAATGTGTTATACCTCCAGAGCAAGTTGACAATTTTGTTGCGGAACTGCCTTTAAGAAAAATACCAGGTATTGGTCCTAAAACTGGCGAAAAGCTATTAGCTGCTGGCTTTGAAACTTGTGCTGATATTCGAGTAAGTTCAGTGGCTAAACTGCATACCATTGTTGGCAAGTTTGCTAATTCATTGTATATGCGAAGTTTTGGTATCGATCAACGCGCTTTAGAGACCGAACGCGTACGTAAATCACTAGCAATAGAGACAACCTTAGCAGAAGATATTGAATCGATAGAGCAATGTCGGCAAATACTTGCTGATTTATATAGCAAATTGAAACAACGTTTAACAAAACATGCAGATCGTAATATAGCGAAACAGACAGTAAAAATTAAGTTTGCTGACTTTCAACAAACCACAGTTGACGTGCAGTCGAATGATTGTAACGAAGATATTTTTATTGAATTGCTACAAAGGGCGATGAAGCGAGCAAATAACCGTAAAGTACGGCTCATAGGGTTGTCGCTGGGGTTTAGTACACAAAAACCTACTGAGCAGCATAGTCAATTAGCGTTATTTTAAATTGGCTTATCGAAAAGCACTTGTAAAGTGATGAACTACGTATCTGAATTTTTACTCCTACAAATAACATTGCCTGTAAGTTTAATTTCAAATGAAGGTTCAAGCCTTCGTTACTGGCTTGAAGCTATGCTAAATAGGTATTAAAAATAAGGTAGTAAAAATAAAAAATCCGCATTTAATACGGATTTTTTGATGCTAGTCGTGAATGAATAATTATTGGTGTGAACGTAGTTTTAAGACTGACGTTCCGGCTTCATAAATTAGCACTCTTTGATAAGCTGGCATAAAATATTGCTGCTTGGGACTATCCGCTATAATTAATTCTGACCAAAGCTCAACTTGGTCTGCATTATACTTGGTATATGTCATACCTCTTGTCGGGTCAAAGCGATAGAAATAACTATTATCGCTTACATCCTTAGCAACGTTAGCAGTTTGAATATTTGCATCTGCATGCAATAAGCCATTATCGGTATAAGTAGTACCATCAAAACTTGCCCATTCACTTGTACTGTTTACACTGTATACTGTATTACTATCGTTACTTAGGGCAAAGCCCGATAAGTTGGTAAATGCAGCGTTAGTATAAGGGGGCTCGCTCATCGCTGTGACCATTTCACTGGCATAAGCATTATAATCTAAGCTAAAACGCTCAAGGGATGTTGTCGCTTGTTTGTATACCATGAATACGTCAGCACTATTAGCTTGCGCAATGGTAGAGGCAAAAAAGGCATTTTCTTGGTCCCAGAATTGGCGCACTAAATTCATGTCGGCATATTCTAGCGTTTGTGTAATTACAACTGGGGCGCCCGCAATCATCTTGATCATAATTGGGCGATATTCAATGGTGATGTTTTCACTATCGATTTGACTAAATTGATAACTATTTAAATCAAACTGGTAATGGTTAACGCGAGTTTGCTCGACTTCATCTTCATCCAAATAGGTTTCGATATTAGAAACTAATAGCATTGAACCGTCAGGGTGTACAACGACATTAGTTAAGTCTTCGTTTGCCAGTAGCGAGGTGGTGCTATTGACTAAAGCACCAGTAATTACGTGATAGGTTTTAAGCTGATCACCATCGGCGATATAAACGTACGGGCGCATAGGATCAAGTGCAATGCCTGATGTGTTGAAGTTGATTTCACTTAAATCAACGTCTACGCCATCAGTTGAGCCTTTGTTAAAGGTAACATTTATTGTTTCTGATAATGCACTACCTGCAGTTGTCGGTGTTAAGGTAATAACTGCGTTGTGAATTCCGTCAGTTGCTACGTTGGCTGGTATAGCAGTAATGGTTAAGGTGCTATTTGCATTGTCTGCTGATAGTGATAGCCAGTTCGCCTCTGTTGTTGCTTGCCATGCGATAGCTGTTTCACTATTTGAAAGTATGTCGATGGTTTGTACTAAGGTTGCTTGTGTCGCTAAACTATTAAATGCTAAAGCAGGGTAGTTGCCCGCTAGTCTTATAGCGTCAACGGCAAGTTCAACAATAATAATTTTTGTTGTACCACTTACTGGGTCATAGATAGCGATAGAGGCTGTCATTAAGCCCCAGCCTGTGATCAAGCTACGGTCGATATCAATCAATAACGCATCGCCATTCTCATCACTTTGTTGTGTTAATATTAACCAAGGAACGTTTGCGGTTGCTTGCCAACCTGCACCAATATTTAACAAGGTAAGCGCTTGTTGCGCGATGGCGCTATCACCTAAGTTTGTATTAAACGAGAGCTTGTCAGTTGAACTGCCGAACTGACTTAAGTTCACCAGATCAATTGCGCTGGCAGACAACAGTACAGCACGACTATCACCATTCGCAATTTGCATTGTTCTTGGTTGGTTTGCGCCTAATGCAATGGAGTTGATAATCGTTTGTTGTTCGTTGTAAACATCAATTTTAAAACCTATGTCAGTTTCAAACCTTGCATAATGAGGGCGGTCATTTGAACTATGCGCTAAAGCTAGGTTGGTTATAGCTTCATCAGTGTTAATGAGCCCATTATCTGTAAATGTTGTACCGTCAAAACTTATCCACTCGCTGGTTGGACTAATGGCATAAATGTTTTGCTCGTTTGCGGTGACATAAAAATCACTAATTTGTTCACTTTCGCTCAAAAGTTCAGGACGATAGCTATGAGTGATTTCTGTTGTTATAGGATTACGACCAAAGTCGTTTATTTTTGCGCTTATTCGTTTGATAGTGTTTAGTTCAGTTGCTGTACTGATATCTAAAGCAAATATGCTTTGATTTTCTTCTGCGACATTAAAAGTACGAGCAAAAAAGGCATTAGCGCCGTCAAACCCAACGCGGGTTAAATTCTGATCAGCAAATTCTAGAATTGAGGTTGCAACAAAGTAGCGACCGTCAAGTCGAATAAACTTAGCTGGTTCGTTAGAAATATCAGCGTCAGTTAATTCAATAATACTCATATCACTTAAATCAATTTGATATCTATGGGTTGTAGTTTCACTGGTGTTTTCATCAATCACCGTGATTTCATCAGCTTTAGCAAGCATTATGCTGGCATTTGGATGAATGACTAATTGTTCTAATAAAGTATCAGCAGGGGAGATAACCGTTGTCGATAATAATTCATTACTATATAAATGATAACTACGCAGCTCATTACTCGTGGCAACATAGTACTGAGGTAATAGTGGATTAGTTACTACGCCATTATTATTGGCAGTAATATCTAAAGTATTGTTTTCAGTTATTGCGTCACTTTTATAAAAACTAACTTGAATCGTTTCTGTAATTGCCGTGGTTTGTTCATTGCCGGCAATCGTTATTGTTGCTGTTGTTGTCGTATTATTGGCTAATGTTGTCGCATCAGCAGCAATAGTTAATTGATTGGTATCGGCATTTGCAGTCAGTGTTAACCAAGTTGCGTCAGTTGTGGCTTGCCATCCCCAAGGTAAAATACTGTTTGAATTAATATGTAAGTTTGCTTGAGTGTTTTTTATATTCGCGGTTTCAGCTAGGGCTACAGTTGCTCGGTCAGCAAATAAATGAATGTTATCCAAGCTTAGTTCTACAGGATGTTTTGTTGTACCAAGCGGGCTTGTAATATCAACTGTTGCAGGGTAGAAGCCAGCTTCTGTAATTGTACTTACATTTGGTGTTGCTGTAATCGTAGTCACTCCGTCAGCGAATGACTTTTCAACACTAAGCCAAGGCTCTGATGCCGCTAGCGTTAAATTATCGGCACTTGAGCTAACTTCAAATGTTTTTGACTCTATGTTTGCAACACCGTAGGTGTCATCAAAAGTAAGCGCCTGCCAAATGAGCAAGGATACATTGATATCTCGATGAGCAAGATTTGTTGTTGCCGTATCACCGCTGGATAATCTTAAGGTTGTGCCGTAGAGGTTGGCATTAATTTGGTTTGCGTTAACGACATCTATATGAATAGTTGCAGACGTCGCCGTTAGGTTTTCAATACGGTAGTTTAACCAAGATACGGGGGTAGCTGTAGGAGCAAAACCGAGTAGCAAGCCATCACCATCAAAGTTAACGTTTATCGCAATGGTATGTGTTTCTTCTTGCAAAAACTCATTGGTAAATGCAACGGTGGATACATCACTACTGATAGTAAATGTAGGTGTTTTATCACTTGAACCACCACATGCTTGTAAAAACAGTGAACTAAATAAAATCACTAACGCTAAACGTATGTTTTTAATTTTTTCTTTCATACAGGTCCCTGTTTTTATTAATTGCTAGAGCTTAGCTTTATTATCTCGGAATACTGAGTTTATTTTGCGCGATTATTAACAGAATGTAAAAACTTATCATCATCAATACAAAATATTTACATTTATTAATGTGTTAATACTCTTTTCTATCGGTTTATTGATTTTCTGAGCGTACAGATAAAGCTGCAATATCAGAGCATTAACGTAGATAAGTATAACGGTAGAAAATAATATAACGGGCAGATTATTTAATTGTTGAGGAAAACCCAAGTGACAGATATTTTCTTAAGTAATTTTCTAGTCAGTTAAGCCAGTAAAGCTGATTATTGGCGATGCACTAAAAATGAATTGACTCAAAAGCAGTTAGCAGAGAAATTGTGCAAATATTGCCAATAAATGAAGAAATTGATTGGTATCTTCAAGCAGAGCTTGCGTATAATAAGCGCATTGGTGCGTCCCTAATAAAATATTAAAAAGATAAAGCGTGATTAATACGCTTTATATAACAGCATGATTTCTCAAATATTGAAGTCATGAGACTATTAAACGCGTAAACAGATTTAATTTTTCGAAAAGTTGGAAATACACATGATTGAAACCAGTGCGCAATTGCGTCAGGCATTTTTAGATTTTTTTGCTTCTAAGCAACACCAAATTGTTGCTAGCAGTTCTTTAGTACCGGGTAACGATGCCACGTTGCTATTTACTAATGCGGGCATGGTGCCATTTAAAGATGTATTTCTTGGCGGTGATACTCGCAGCTATACTCGAGCAACATCTTCACAGCGTTGTGTTCGCGCTGGTGGTAAGCACAACGATTTAGAAAACGTTGGTTATACTGCTCGTCACCATACCTTTTTCGAAATGTTAGGTAACTTTAGTTTTGGTGATTACTTTAAAAAAGAAGCGATTCATTATGCGTGGGAATTTTTAACTTCGGTATTAGCACTGCCAAAAGAAAAACTTTTAGTGACTGTTTATGAAAGTGATGATGAAGCATTTAATTTTTGGTTAAATGAAATTGGTGTACCCGCTGAGAAAATTATTCGCATTGGTGATAAGTCTCCAGAGAAAAAATACGAATCAGATAACTTTTGGTCAATGGGTGATACTGGTCCGTGTGGCCCGTGTTCTGAAATATTTTACGACCATGGTGAAGAAATTTTTGGTGGACCTCCAGGCTCGCCAGATGAAGATGGTGATCGCTTCATCGAAATCTGGAACCTAGTATTCATGCAATACAACCGCCATGCTGACGGAACGATGGAAGCTTTACCTAAGCCTTCAGTAGATACTGGTATGGGATTAGAGCGTATTGCCGCTATTATGCAAGGCGTACATAGCAATTACGAAATTGATATTTTCCAAGGTTTAATCCGTGATACTGCATCATTGCTTGAATGTGATGATTTAGAGCACAAATCACTACGTGTTATTGCTGATCATATTCGTTCATGTAGCTTTTTAATCACTGACGGTGTTATGCCATCGAATGAAGGTCGTGGCTATGTGTTACGTCGTATTATTCGTCGCGCTATTCGTCATGGCCATAAACTAGAAGCTAAATCATTTTTCTTCCATAAGTTAGTGGCTTCGTTAGCGCAACAAATGGGTGAAGCTTATCCAGAACTAGTGCAACAACAAGCCGTAATCGAAAAGATATTACGTATTGAAGAAGAGCAGTTTGGTCGCACACTTGACCGTGGAATGGCGTTATTAGAAGATATTTTATCAGAGCTTAAAGGCGATACTATTGCCGGTGATGACGTATTTAAACTTTACGACACTTATGGCTTTCCAGCTGATTTAACTGCTGACATTGCCCGTGAACGTGAACTAAGTATTGATCACGATGGTTTTGATGCTGCAATGACGCAACAACGCGTACGAGCTCAAAAAGCCAGTCAATTTGGTACTGATTATAATGAAACCATTAAATCAGATCACCGCACAGAATTTAAAGGTTATACCCGCAACGAAATGTCATCAACCGTTATTGAGCTTTTCAATAGTGAGTCATCAGTTGCTGAACTAAGTGCTGGTGAAACAGGTATTGTCGTATTAGATAAAACACCGTTTTATGCTGAGTCTGGTGGTCAAGTAGGTGATGCCGGTTTGCTACATATAGATGATGGTGTTTTTGAGGTTACTGATACCTTTAAACTTGGTCATGCTTTTGCTCATAAAGGCATCGCTCGTCACAATATTGGTTTAAACCGTCGCGTTAAAGCAGAAATCAATACAGAGCGTAGAGCGGCTATTATCAAGAACCATACAGCAACGCACATATTGCATGCTAGCTTACGTAAAGTTTTAGGTGAGCATGTTACGCAAAAAGGCTCTTTATGTGATGCTGATAAACTTCGCTTTGATTTCTCTCATTTTGAGGGACTTACGCGAGAAGAGTTAACGACAGTAGAGCGAATGGTTAACCAACAAATTCGTGAGAACTTGTCGCGTGAAACCAATTTAATGCAAATTGATGAAGCGAAAGCTAAAGGTGCTATGGCATTGTTTGGTGAGAAGTATGATGATGAAGTACGTGTTGTAACTTTAGGCGACTTCTCAACTGAGCTTTGTGGTGGTGTACACGTAGAGCGAACTGGTGATATTGGTTTATTTAAAATAGTTTCTGAATCAGGTATTGCTGCTGGCGTTCGTCGAATTGAAGCAGTTACCGGTGAAAGTGCTTTAAATTACTTTGAAGCACAAGAGCAAACGTTAAACACTATTGCTTCTTTAGTAAAAGCTGATGCTGCAAATGTTTCAAGTAAAGTCGAACAAGTTTTACAACGCAATAAGCAACTCGAAAAAGAACTTGAGCAATACAAACAACAGTTAGCTAGTCAGGCAGGCTCTGATTTAATCAGCCAAGCAGTAGACTTTAATGGCATTAAAGCATTAATTGCTAATTTAGATGGCGTTGAAGCAAAATCTTTACGTGGCATGGTTGATGATCTTAAAAATAAAATGGGCTCAGGCATTATTTTATTAGCAACAGCTAACGACAATAAAGTTAGTTTAATTGCTGGTGTAACTAAAGATCTTATCGGACAAGTAAAATCTGGCGAGTTAGTTAATGTTGCCGCGCAAGAAGTTGGTGGTAAAGGTGGCGGTCGTCCTGATATGGCACAAGCGGGCGGTAGCCAACCAGAAAACATTGAAGCAGCTCTAAAAGCAGCACAAAGCTGGTTAACTGATAAGTTGAGCTAGTAACTTTGTTAACCCAGTAAACATATTGAAAAAAGGAGCTATTAGCTCCTTTTTTTATGTCTTACTTGAAAAGAGAACGAAATTGCTAAAGATGTAACGATAAATTTATTAACCTTTATTTTAACAATTACAAATTGATATGAATTTTTTATCTATCTTCAAGGTCTTATTGTTAACAACGTGTAAATTAGAAGGTTGCTGTCAGCCTTTTGTGATAAAAAGTTGACTTAAATTACAAAAAATTACCATTTTGGTGTTTATTGTTTCATCAAGGTTGTTAAAATAAGCGTTAATGCATGCAAATGCAGTTTACACTGGCTTTTACCAGTTTTCTGTTCAACACTAAGAATTCGGCATTGTCTTAGGAATATTCAATGTTTGATAAGTATTTTAAGTACTTATTGTGATCTTTAGTGCACTTTTGCAAAATTTAGACTAAATTTAATTTGTTACTAGCTTATAAATATTTAGTGGATCTCGTTTTTAAACATAAAGGAAATTAGGATGTTAATATTAACTCGTCGAGTTGGTGAAACGTTGATGATCGGAGACGACGTCACAGTGACAGTGTTAGGAGTCAAAGGTAACCAAGTACGTATTGGTGTGAATGCTCCAAAGGAAGTGTCAGTTCATCGTGAAGAAATCTATATGAGAATACAATCGGAAAAAGCAGAGGGCGAATCCTCAGGGAACAAGTTCTAATTACCTTCTCATAATTAAAGCCGACATTAGTCGGCTTTTTTGATCTAATACCAATTTCATTAAATTATTGCCCACTTGTGCTGGTTAAAATAATCCAAGACTGCGTTGCTCTCAATCACAATAGCCAGCTATTCTTCAATCGAACGCCTTGCCTTGGTTTATTTTTCCTACGCACAACAAGATCACAAACTTAATGGAATTGGTATAACAATAAAACATCTCACATCGTTTCCATGGTTTTTTTAGTCGATAATGTTTGAAAATCGAGCGTGTTGTTTGAATTCTCAGCAAACTATCAAAAAATAGAAATAAATACAGAAAAAAGTTTGACTTATTTTTATAATCCCTTATTATTCGCACCCATTGGAGAGGTGGCCGAGTGGCCGAAGGCGCTCCCCTGCTAAGGGAGTAACTGGT
>CAJXQI010000019.1 GCA_913058395.1 uncultured Colwellia sp.
GCAAAGGTATCGATTGTACAAAGTTAGTGGTCTGACGATAACTATTATCATAAACAATGAAAAATGTTATCAAAGGTAAAGCAAGGTTAGTTAACATCGCTGTAGAAGCCAAAGCATAACGGGTTTGTGACTTCTGGTAGGAAATTAATGACAATAAAAGCTTTAATACCAGCGCAACGATAAGCCCCTGCCACAAAAAGTGGATAAGAGTTATTGCTATACCGGCTAATAATGGATTATTAGTTAAGCTTTCCTGCATCATTGAATACTTTGTTTACCGTTTAATAATTTGCGCTAGCTATGCTGCTAACTAAGATTGTTGCTCTAATTCGTTGAGTAACTGTCTAATGTCCTCAATGTCTTCTTTGCTTGTTGAGTTATCTAAAGCGCGCATGACTAACTTTGATGTTGAACCACCAAACGCTTTTGATACTAAATCTTTTAATAACGATGATTGAGTCACCATTTCGCTATTCGCAGGAGCATAAACATGAGCCCTATTCGATTCGTCGCGAATGACCAATGCTTTTTCATGCATTATTTGTAATATTTTCAATACTGTAGTATAGCCAGTTTTTTGAGTTTGGCTAACGCACTCGTGAATCTGTCGAACCGTTGCAGGCCCCATTTTCCAGAGGATATTAAGCAACGTCAGTTCAGCTTCTGTTGGCTTTATATCTGATTTATCCCGTGACATTGAGATTCCTTAAAACAAAATTATGATAGATGTTTGTATGATTTTAATACGAACATACTCGTATCTTATTGCTCTTATCCTAGCTTGAGACGAATAAATGAGCAATAGCATTTGCTAAATTGTTTTAGTGGTTACAAGTAAAAAAGTAATAATTTGTAATTAATCGTTGACTATATTAGCTAAAATTAAGTCTATTGAATGCTTAAAAGTAGCTCGCGCGAACGCAGAGGAAAGTTGGTAAAAATACCATCGACACCATAAGACAAGCACTGCTCAATTTCATCGACACAATCAACCGTATATACCCAAACCGCTAATCCATGTTTGTGAGCGTCAGTGACTATTTCTTGGTTCAGGCAGTCTATTGCTAAATTTAATTGCGCAACTTTCAACGGCTGGCAAAACTCAGCATAATTAATTGGGCAACAGGCAATAAGTGCCGCTGTACTTACGTTGGGTAGCACTGCTGATAATGGTAACAGTGCATGATGATTAAACGAAGATAGTATTAATTGTTCTTCGGTGATAACACCTTCATTGATTACCTTTTTAATTAGCTGATTTAATTGTGCTATTTCATGTAGTAACGCTGAGCCTTGTGCCGCTGATTTTAACTCAATATTAATAAAACAATGTTTTGAAATAGTACGAAGAGCTTCTGGTAAGGTACAAATATTTTGGTTTTTAGATGGGGGTAAATCTAATAGCTGAGTCAGCGTAAGTTGATTATAGTGAGTACGTTGACCGTTATATTGTAGGTATTGATCATGTAGCAATATAAACTTGCCACTGGCAAGGTGGTATTGCACATCAAGTTCAATACCGTCACAGCCTTGTGTAATCGCCTGTTCAAAAGCTAATAGAGAGTTTTCTGGAAACTCTCCACTAGCGCCACGGTGGGCTATTATTTTCATTTTATGCCGTTATTAGTTATGGCAATAAATAAAAAATGATAATTAATCATTATTGGTGTCGTCTTTGTCACTTGCTTGCTGTTCAAAAGCAACTAAGTCAGCATAATGCTCACCCAAGCGAGTCACGGTTTCAGGTCCTGCTTGTTGATTAAACTTCACCATGTTCGGTGCGAAAGTACTAACAACGGTTGAACCCAATTTGAATCGTCCCATTTCAGCGCCTTTTTCTAGGGTAATAGCATCAATGCCGCTTGCAGGGTATTTCCAACGAAATACATCTTTTCCAGCAGGTGGTGTTACGGTACCTGCCCACACGGTTTCAATACTAGCGACAATAGTTGCTCCGACTAATACCATCGCCATTGCGCCTTGTGCGGTATCAAAAATCGCAACCACACGTTCATTTCGTGCAAATAAGTTAGGCACATTATTCGCAGTTAACGGGTTTACAGAAAATAAATCACCAGGTACATAAATCATTTCACGTAATGTGCCAGTAATTGGCATATGAATACGGTGATAGTCTTTAGGCGCTAGATAAATACAAGAAAACTCACCATCTTGGAATGGCGCTGCGGTGTCTTTATCACCGCCAAGTAATGTTTCTAAACTATAGTCAAAGCCTTTTGCTTGGATAAGTTGGCCTTTTTCAATTGGGCCTTGCTGGCTTATTGCGCCATCAACAGGATAACAAATTGTGCTTGGGTCGCTATCAATGGTGCGAGCACCATCTTCTAGTTCACGAGTAAAAAAGTCATTAAAGGTTTTAAAATCGCTAGCATTTTTTAATTTTGCTTCCGCCATATTAATGTCATAGGCTTTGATAAAATAGCTAATTGCTTTCGTGGTTAGCCAGCCAGCCTCAGCTGCGGCAAACTTGCCAACCAAGCGTGAAATTCCATGTTTAGGCATGAGGTATTGCAGAGCGATTTTAATTTTATTGATTAACACTGTTGTTCCTTAATTTTCTTTTATTTTTAATTGTTAAAGCGCGTTGTTAGGGTGTTGTCACCCAAGCTTGCTAAAATTCGTTGAAAACTTGCTAGTCGTTCTGGGTGTATTTGCCCAGCATCTTTGGCCGCTACTAAAGCACAGCCTGGGTCTGTTTGGTGTTTGCAGTCTCTAAACTTACATGTGCCCAAATAGTCATTAAATTCGGTAAAGCCATTGCTGACTTGTTCAGGCGATAAATGCCATAAACCAAATTCTCGAATGCCTGGAGAATCAATCAAATCACCACCATCTTCAAAATGGTAAAGCCGAGCGACTGTTGTGGTGTGTTGCCCTAAGCCTGAGTTTTCTGAAACTACTTTGGTTACAACACCTAAATCAGGCATCAAGGTATTAGTAAGTGTTGACTTACCTACGCCTGATTGCCCAACAAATACACTTGTATGCTGGCTAAGTTGTTTTTTGAGCTCGGCAATACCAGCACCAGTTTCATTGCTGACATAAGTAACGTGATAACCAATATCACGATAAATGCTCAATTGCTTCTCAATGATCTCTCGGTTGCTATCGTCAAGAAGATCAATTTTATTCATCAAAATAACCGGAGTTATGCCTGTTTGTTCTGCAGCTACCAAGTAACGGTCAATAATATCAGGGTTAAAGGCTGGTAATACTGATGAAACTATTAGGATCTGTGAGATGTTAGCGGCAATAGGTTTTACACCGTCGTAAACATCTGGTCGACTTAATACTGAGTCACGCTCATGTACGGCTTCAATAACACCAGAAATACTGTGTTGGCTTTCTTTACCTTTACGCCAAAGGACTTTGTCGCCGCAAACTAAAGAAGAAATACTGCGGCGTAAATTGCAACGACAAATTTCGCCATCATTTCCTTCAACATCAGCATGCTGGCCAAAGCGACTGATAATAGTACCTGTTTCGGCTAAACCTAGTTGGTCATCCTGCCATTGCACTTTCTCAGTAGATTTTCGTAACTTCTTGCTTTGGTTAGCTTTGATCTGTCGAGCTTGACCTTTAGTTATTTTTTTGGCTTTAGCCACAAGTAATTCTCATTTTATGTTAACTCAGAATCTGTTTTTTAATCTGCCTTGGCAAATCACAAATAAATTTAATCATGTTGCATTCTAACGTATTATATACTCAAGCACGGCTTAAATGCATGTGTAATCGCGCCTTTTACCAGCAACATATTGTAAGGTTTGTTTGGCAAAATAGGTGAATATGACGAAGACTAATTGATGTAGGAATGATAATGAGCACTAATGATAGCAATTTGATTTGGTTAGATTTAGAAATGACCGGCTTAGAGCCAAGTACGGATGTTATCTTAGAAATTGCGACAATAGTGACTGATAGTCAACTAAACATATTGGCGGAAGGCCCCGTTTTTGCTATTCATCAAAGTGATGATGTTTTAAATAATATGAGCCAGTGGTGTATTGAACATCATGGTGACTCAGGTCTCACACAGCGATGTCGAGATAGTAAAACGACATTAGCACAAGCTAGCGCAGAATCATTAGCTTTTTTCGAGCAATATGCAGTTAAAGGTAAGTCGCCTATGTGTGGTAATAGCATCGGCCAAGATCGACGTTTTATTAATAAATACATGCCAGAGTTTGAAAACTACTTCCATTATCGTAACCTTGATGTCAGTACCGTAAAAGAGCTTGCGCGTCGTTGGAACCCTGCAGTGCTTGATAAGGTAATTAAAACTGGCGCGCACTTAGCGCTTGACGACATTCGTGAATCGATAGCAGAATTAAAAATTTACCAAGAACATTTCTTTAAATTTTAAACGTTGTTAGCACCAAAATAAAAATTTAAAAAGACGCATTAGCGTCTTTTTTTGATAATTAACTTGCAGGTCAGACCAGTTTATTGCAACCTTAAGGTCACTCTACTGATCATATCCCAAGGACATTTATGGCTAACCGTTTTGGTCGTGCTGTTGCGTTAATCAAAAAATTCCCAACAGCTACCCACTCATTTTTATTAACAAAGTTATTTTGCTCGCAAGTTAAATATGCCAATACTTCAAAAGTCACCTTGGTTGATATTCAGCAACAAGAAGTAAAGTTAGTCATAGCAAATCGAAAAAAAGTTCAAAACCATATTGGTGGTGTACATGCCATTGCTGCAGCGCTTCTAGCAGAGTCAGCTACTGGTATTGTTTTTGGTTTAAACTTGCCTGACAGTCATTTACCTTTGCTAAAATCAATGACAATTCATTATCAGCGTCGCATGCAAGGTGCTTTAACCGCGGTAGCGAAAATATCAGATGAGCAAATTACACAGTTAAGCCAAGAAAAAGGCAGTATGGATATTACAGTAACAATTACTGATGAGTCAGGGCAGCAGCCGATTGAATGTATTATGACCTGGGCTTGGGTAGAAAAAAGAAAAAAGTAGCTATAAGGAAAATATCTAGACCGGAGAATAAATTCTAACGGCGATTAAACGTTGCTAATTACCGTTAAATCTAACACTATTAACCACATAAATTATGCATAATGTCTATGTATTTGACTTGTTAAGGTGTTGCCACGTTCATGGATCTAACTTTGCCGCTTTATCGCCAATTATCTGGTCGATTATTGTTACTATTGTTATGCGTTGTTTTAAGTGGCTCAACCGGTGTTGCTATTTATTTTTATCAAGCACAGCAACTTGATGTATTCAGCACTGAACAATTACCTGAAATTAATAAATATAATCAACGCCAAATATTACTGATAAACAACGAACGTTTGATAAACACAATAGTGGCGAGTAAAACTGCTACGGAGTTTAGCGGTAATTATCGAACGTTGACTGACAATCTAAAAAAATTATTACCACTCAAAAGTGAAAATAGACAGCTACTTGAAAAGTTGTCACAACGACTTCATCTTCAAGCTGAAAATGTTATACGTTTGACGGACAGTGAACGACGCAATATTCAATTGAAAAACAACGTTATTATTCAACTGACTTTAGTGACGGACAATTTGTCAGTATTCATTTCCAAACAAACCCAGCAGCAAAATAGTCTATACCAACAAATCACTTCTGATCAGTTATCTGACCGTATTACCGCTGTGCGGGCAAAAGCGTTGAGCAATATTGTTGTTAATCTGAATAAAAATCGCGAATTACATCGCCTGTTAGTTAGCTGTTTGGCGATGTTTAATCATCTTGATTTACAATATGACTTACGTGAGTTCGACTTTTTACAACAACAAACCAACTTAGCACTTGAGCAATGGTTATTGAATGTTAGTGAAATACCGAATAGAAGCTCTGACGATAAAATATTACAAGCACAAATTAGTGTCTTAAGTGACTTACTGTTTACTGAGCAAAATACCTTTGCCAAATGGCATGGGCAGTTGCGCAGGGTAGAAAATTTTCGTGCTGAATTATTAGCGCAAAAAATAGCACTAACGCCACTATTAATGACGGTATCACCTCTTGTTGAACCACAACTAACAACATTGGTACAACAACTACAATACTGGTTTGCAAAGGCAAATATTACGATAGCGGCAAAAAATTATATTTGGTTGGTTTTGGCGATATTCACTGCTTTAGGTTTAGCTTGTATTTTTCTAATTATCAGCATGCGTTCGAAATTAAAACGTATTGGTAATCAAAGTACTGAAATTATTACGGAATATGCTAAAAAAGGTGAAGTGTCTGGTGTGCCTCCGACACAAGAAATAGCGGATATATTGCTTGCTTTTAAACAGCTTTCACGTCCGAAATATAATGAAAGCGATTACCTTAATCTTAAACAGCAGCATCAGTTGAATGCGTTATCGATGAGTCAACATAGTGGTCATGTTTTCTGGCAACTGCCTGAAACATTGCCCCAGCAAAGTCAGTCCTTAGATTCGTTATTAGCTATTAACGAAACAGTAAAACACTGGCGCCATTTATTTAGCCGTAGCGATGTTAAAATAATATTAGAGGCGGCAAAAGCAGCAAAATCCGCAAAGCGTATTCAGCGCTTATCTTTAATTTCCGTACAAGAAAAAGCTATTTCGTTAACCATTGAGTATCGTAATAATAATTGGTTTGGCAGCGTTTCTTTAACTGAAGAATTACAAAGCTTACGAGATGCAAAAATTCAATTACAGCAGCAACTGCAGCAACAGGAACAGTCAGCAAAACTTGAGACTATTACCTCGATCGAAAATACCATTAAAGTCATAGAAAACATTCTATTACAGAGAAAACTATCTTCTACAACTCAGCAAAACTTTTCTAAAGATGAAGAACAATCGTTACAAAGCTTAGTAAGTTTGTGTCAGCAAAAAAAAATCAGTGCTCAATTACGTTTAGACGATTTTCTACTGGCCTTATCCACTGTTAATATTGTTGATGAAATACATACGGCCGTTATGAATGTTACTGCGCTTGAAAGTAATAGAGATAACGCTTTGTATGTCAACATTGATAAAAACCTCAATACTAGTATCACCTTGGAAAGTGAGCTTTTCCAAGCCATGATATATGAAGTTTGTCAGATATTACTTGCCAATCAACAGCACGCAACGCTTGATATTAGCCTTAAAGTTATTGATGTCAGCAGCGCTCAACAAATGGTTCGTTGTAGCTTTTTAGTTAGTAATATCTTGAACCATAAAGAGCTAGTACAATCAGCTGATCATTTAGCACACATTACTGACGTAAATTCGGAAAATAGCGTTTCGAATTTTGCTTACTTAAGCGATTTAATGTTGGTGTTTAGTGTTACGAACAAAGAAAGCCAAACATTAGATAAAACTGTTAAATTTGCTTTTGACATGCCTTTAGTTGTTGCCGCAGAAAGTACTACAGGTAATAGTGTTGTTAAATTGGCTCATAAAGATATTTTAGTTATTGCGACCGATGAACATAATCGCAAAAGAATATGTCAGTCGTTAGAGCTTACACAAGCTAACATTGAAACAATGCAGGATTTAACCATGTTTCAACGTCAATTGACTGTGAAACACTTAACGAGTAACAAACTGGATGCCCTTGTTGTATCTTCTGAAGTGTATTCTTCAGACTATGATTTAATTGCCCAGCATGTGGAAACGTTGCCTGAGGCATTACAGCCTAAAGTGTTGGTTATTCAACCTTTAATAAATAAACATATTGCTGATACAGGTTTATTTTCTCAGTGCATGTTGCCTTGGTATGAAAATAAGTTAGCCAGTAATCTTGAACAATTATTGTTGGGTGATAATAGAAGTAACTTATTAATTGATAGAGATGTTTTTGGTCAATATCACTTTTTACCAATCAATGTTGAAGTGTTGCTGGCGGTGGCCAAACCTAGTGCTCACCAATTTTTAATACAGCTATTATCCTGGTTAGGCTTACGTGTAACTTTAGTTTCTCAAAAAATAACCTTAGAGCAGCGCTGGAAAACAGGGCAATACTTACTGGTGATTTCAGAATTTCTACCTTTCGACATTGAAATTCCCGAACCTGTTAGTTGTACACGTGGCGTATTTTACTTGAGTAACCAACGCCAAGTCCCTAAAGAGTTTATTGCATCGCTAGCCAAGGAAAAATCTTGGCAAAAAGGTAATATGCCGCCAACATTGGATATTCAAGCGATTATAAAACTACTATCGCCTTGGTTAAAACCAACACTTGGGCATATTAAATCGCAGTCAAACGCGATGAAAACAACGCAAGAAAATACTGCTGAAAACAGCACTGTTGAAAGTAATACATTGGCTCCTGAAAACGAATTACTTCAAGCAGAAGACAATATTACTCAGCGTGTAAAAGAGGCAATTGATGTTTCACAATCATTAGACTTTCTTGAGAGTACAGCCTTTGAAAAGCAACAATGTACAGAGCTTTTTGATTTAACCAAATATGCTCAAAATCAAGGCTCTTCAGAGTTAGCGGCATTCATGCTTGATGAATACCTGATGGACATTGAGCAACAGGTATCGCAGTTAGAAAAGTGGTTTAATGAAAGTGATCTATTACTAGCTCAACAATGTTTAGAATGCATAATACACCTTGCAGGTGTTATAGCGGCTGAGCCTTTATTAGTGCAATGTCAAAAATGCAAAGAAATACTCGCTAATGTAAACGCAGATAATGCGTTATCATTAAAACAAAACAAACAAGTGCAGCAACAATTAGTGCAACTTAAGTTATGCCATGCGCAGTTATTTGAATTTGCGGAATCGATATGAATGTAGAACAAGTTAATAAAATTAATACCGAAGTTGCCAGCCCATGTGTACGCAATTGTTGTTTAGATGAAGAGGACATATGTTTAGGCTGCAATCGCCATATTGATGAAATTATGGCATGGCGAAAACTTGGTAATGAAGAAAAACAGAGTGTACTGATACAGTGTGAGCAACGTCAGCAACGAAGAGCACAATAAATATCACCGAACATGATGGTCATAAGGTAGAAGATGGAAAGCGTTGAAAAAAACACTTTAGCGCAGCTTGATAAGCTTAATGTTTTGATTATTGATGATAATCGACTAGTTCACGATATTTTAAAATCAAGCTTATACGAACTTGGCATTAGAGAAATTCGCTGTGCAGAAAACGCCTATTTTGGCTTAAGACTATGCAATGAAATGCATTTTCATGTCGTTATATGTGCCTTTAATGTTCAAAGTGATAAAGATGGTTTTCACTTATTAGAAGAGCTTAAATTTAAAGGTCACGTCACTAAAACTACCGTCCTTATCTTTCTTAGTTCAGAAACAGATGAGTCGTTAGTTAATTCAATTATTGAACTGCAACCCGATGATTTTTGGACTAAACCTTTAGCGATTAAAAAGGTACAAACACGTTTGACGGCAACCTTAAAAGTCAAACAAGCATTGTTTAATCTTTATAGCGCCATTGATAGAAAAGCGTTTGCTAAGGCAATATATTTTGCCGACAGATACTTACTCAATGAAAAACTGGCACCGTTTCATCCGAATATAAATCGTATTAAAGGCGATTCATTATTACGCCTATTTGAATTTCAAGAAGCCGAAGCTTTTTATAAAGAATTATTAACCCATTATCAATATTCATGGGTTTATCTTGGCTACGCCAAAGCGTTGTTAAAGCAGGGTCGTATTGACGAAATTCAAGAAATGCTTAAAAAACTGACTGATAAGCCTGAAACTCGTTTTGGTGCGCACGACATGATGGCGCAATACTATATCGAACAAGAACAATACCAACTCGCCTACGATGAAATAAAACTGGCAACGGCTCTAGCGCCGAGAAATATTGAGCGTAATAAAAAATCTTGGGATTTAGCGCGACTAACTCATGATCATAAAGGCCAATACCTTGCGACTCGTAATATTGCTCAGCAAGCAAAAAACTCTATCCATGATTCGCCTGAATTACTACTTAATGTTATTCGCGCAGGCATAGATTTAGCATGTGCTACACCGGATGAAAGTGCTCAAGCAGTGCTAAAGCAAACCGATCGTTATATTGAGCAACTTGAAAATGACTATGAAGACATCCAATTGTTTAAACCGCAATTAGTGGTGGCGAAAGCTAGATTGCATAATGTTCGTAATGAAGAAGCTAAAGCAACCAAGTTAGTCGAAAATCATATGTCATTAAAACCGACTACGATAGTTGAAGACAATCTTGATAAAGTAAAAGTTTTACATGAGCTGGGTATGCGTGAAGATGCTATTCATTTATTACAGGCAATTAATAATCAAATATCGGGCGACTCACTGAACTGCCAAGTGGTAAGACGTTATATTGAACAAGAAACGCAAGAGCGTGAAGACATACACTTTACAGCTAAACAGCTAAACAGTATGGCAGTTGAGCATTTTCAAAGAAATCGTTTACTGCCAGCATTAGACGCAATAGTTCAGGCATTACAATTAAGCCCTGATAATATTAAATTGATGATAAGTCAGTTAAAAATATTAATTACTATTAAGCAGCAAGATGAAGCGACGAATGAGCATGTGGTTTTAGTTGAGCAGTTGTTTAGTAAGTTTGCCAGCAAAACTCTCGAAGGGAAAACACCTATTGTGCTAAAAGAGTTGACGGAAAAATGGCAAAAACTATGTGCTTAAACGGTTGCTCGATTTATGCGTCTAATGCTTAAATAATTTGTCGTCAGAATTTAGCATTAGGCATCGCGCGGCATACCTTTTTCTACCGAACGAATTAATCTAGCGGTTAAGCGTAGGTTTTTATCTTGATTCAGTTCTCGAAGCTTTAATTCTTGTTGTTCAAGTGCCCAATGAATATGCTCAGCAACCATTTCATCAGCAGTAGTAAGTTTATCTGTTAGCGCTTCGACATTAGCTAACGAGTAATTTGCATTACCTAAAGCTACGGCAATATTGCGTTGCCAACAAGCAAAGCCAATACGCCTAATTGGCGAACCTTCAGTTTTATTTAAAAAGTTTGCTTCATCCCATGAGAAAAGGGTCAATAAAGCAATATTGTCTAAGTTTTGTCGTGGTTTAAAATCATCTTCACTGCCGAGCTTTGCAAATTTATTCCACGGACAAATTAGCTGACAATCATCACAACCATAGATACGATTACCAATGAGTGGTCTAAACTCAACCGGAATTGCATCCCGCAATTCAATAGTTAAGTAAGAAATACAGCGTCTAGCGTCAACAACATAAGGCTCTACAATGGCTTGTGTAGGGCAAATTTTTATACAGGCGACACATGTTCCACAGTCATTTTCTGGCTTTGTATCGGGCAACAATGGTAAGTCAACTAACAGCTCGCCAAGAAAAAACCATGAACCCGCTTGCTTATTGATTAGTAGTGAGTGTTTACCAACCCAGCCTAGTCCAGCTTTCTCAGCTAAAGGTCGCTCAAGTATTGGCGCTGAATCAACAAAAGGGCGGTAATTAAATGTTTCGCAGTGCTGTTGAATTTTCTCACCCAACTGCTTTAAGCGCTTACGCATTAACTTGTGATAATCGCGACCTAAGGCATAACGGCTAATGTAAGCATGATCGCGATTTTTTAATATTCGCGCGAACTTTGCCTCTGTTGGCAAATAATCCATGCGAACACTGATCACGTTTAATGTGCCTTCAACTAACTCTTTTGCGCGTGCACGCATTAAACCGTGACGCGCCATATAATCCATATTGCCGTGGTAATTATTTTCCAACCAACGAGTAAGCGCTGCTTCATGCGCTGATAAATCAACATCACAAATACCGACTTGCGAAAAGCCAAGTTCTTGACCCCAAAGCTTGATTTTTTCAGTTAATTCTTGATAGTTAATAGCAGGAGTTGTCATGGTGGCAGTAGCTAGAGCGGTAAGGTGGGAAAACAATGTCGACGAGTTTAACACATCAAGTCTATAAGGTTAATCAACTGCAGAAGTATGAAGCTGATGCAGCGCATGCTATTGGGATAAATTTATTTCAATTAATGGAGCGCGCTGGTGCAGCGGTGTTTAATAATATTCGACAATACTATCCATCGGTACGTCGAATATTGGTGTTATCAGGTAAAGGCAATAACGGCGGTGATGGATATATTGTTGCTAGGTTAGCACATCAAGCAGGCATGAATGTAACTGTTGTTGTTAATGCAGCGAGACAACAGATTAAAGGTGACGCTCTTCAGGCGCTAAACCAGCTTGAGCAATGTCCCGTATCTATAACATTTACTGCACAAGCCTCAGAAGTCAGTGATACAGTAAAAAGCTTTAGTGGCGAGCTAATTCTTGATTGTTTATTTGGTCTTGGTTTACAAGGCCGATTATCATCGGCCTTAACTCAGCTTTTTTCAGATATAAATAACAAAAACTGCCTAAGAGTGTCAGTTGATGTGCCGTCTGGCTTAAATGCTGACTTAGGTATTGCAACGCCAATTGCAGTTAAAGCCGACTTAACCATTACCTTGATTGCTTATAAACAGGGTTTACTGACAGGGCAGTCCGCGAATTATGTTGGTGAGCTGCACTTAGAAACATTAGAAGTTAATAAAACCTTTGCACAATTTGCTGCTACACAATGCTTTCGCTTAGCTAATTCTCAATTACCTAACTTGCCCAAACGTCAGGCAGCTAGCCATAAAGGCAGTATTGGTATGCTGCTAACCATTGGCGGTCATCATGATTTCACTGGAGCTATCTGCTTAACATCAGAGGCCGCATTACGTGCTGGTGCGGCTTTAATGAGTGTTTGTTGTCATGAGCAGTCGCGAGATATTTTGCTATCACGTCGACCTGAGCTGATGGTAGCTGCTAGTAATGCAAAAGAGTTAGCCGAAGCAAGATTCTTAGCCAAAGTAAAAGCTATTGTTATTGGTCCTGGTTTAGGGCGAGATAGCTGGTCAAATGCTTTATTTGATTTGGCGATTGATTTCCCTCAGCTAAAAGTAGTTGATGCTGACGCCTTATATTTTCTCGCGCAAAGCCCGAGAAAACAGAAAACATGGGTGCTAACGCCACATCCAGGAGAAGCGGCAATGCTATTAACTTGTACTATTGCAGATATTGAAGCTGATCGTTTTGCTGCTGTTAAAAAAATAGCGCAAGGTTACGGTGGTATTTGTGTGCTAAAAGGTGCGGGAACGTTAGTGTCAGATGGACAATCCGTTTGGATAAATACTACCGGAAATTCGGGTATGGCCAGTGGTGGTATGGGAGATGTTTTAAGCGGAATTATCGGAGGCTTAATTTTACAAACCGCTGATTTATACCAAGCTGCTCGTCTTGGTGTCTATATTCATGGCCGTGCAGCTGATATTATTGCCAAAAAGCAGGGACAAATTGGTATACTTGCTAGTGACCTTTACCCTGAAATTCAACGGTTAATTAATGCTGAAACGTATTAGTGGATTGGCCGATGCAGTATTTTAGAATGATAAACAAAAGTATAAAACGAAAACATGACTAATTTTGTGACAAAACAAAGCTTTATTTTAGCTGACGAACTAGCAACAATTGCTATGGGTAAACGCATCGCTGATCTTGTAAAATCAGAGTTACAACAAGGTATTACTGTTTACCTTAATGGCGATCTTGGCGCAGGAAAAACCACGTTAACCCGTGGCTTTGTTCAAGGAATGGGACATATTGGCAACGTTAAAAGCCCAACTTATACTTTAGTTGAGCCCTATGATTTAGCGGAGTGGCAGGTTTATCATTTTGATTTATACCGGTTAGCCGACCCAGAAGAGCTAGAGTACATGGGCATTAGAGATTACTTTAATGAGCGTAGCTGTAGCTTTATTGAATGGCCTGAAAAAGGCACCGGTATGATTGCCGCACCTGATATGGTGATTGATTTGGCATATAGTGGTGAACAACGCAGTATGACTATACAAGCCGATACCGTGATAGGGCAGAAACTTTTACTAGCTTTAAAGGCATAAGCTGTATTAGCCTAGAGTTATTATTAAAGGCGAAATAAGCGGGAAAATTATCTGCTTTCGCTTTGTAAAATTGAAGAAAGTAAAACTAATAATTATAAAAATAACCAAACTAAAAGAGTTATTGATAGGGGTAAACTACTTAATGCGTTTTAAGAAAACCGCACAGCACATAGTTAGTATTGCAATGCTTTGGCTATGCATAATGGTTAATGCAAACGCTATTAATAACATTAAAAGCGTTCGTGTGTGGCCAGCGCCGGATAGTACGCGTGTAGTTTTTGACCTCAGTCAAAAGCCTGATTTTAAATATTTCTCTTTAAAGTCACCTAATCGCTTAGTGATTGACTTTAAAAACAGTAAAAATATTGCGTCATTAATGTCGGCTATTAAAGCCGATAGACGGGTTAAAAAAATTCGCTCTAGTACCTCGAAGAAAAAAGGCACGACACGTTTAGTGTTAGAAATGGCTGATAATTATAGAGTGTCAGTGTTTCCTTTAGCACCAGCAGGACAATATGGTGACCGCCTTGTTATAGATCTTTACGACAAACAAAGCAAAACAATTGCCAAGCATGATAATAGTAAAGGTAAGCGTGATATTGTTGTGGCCATTGTTGCCGGACATGGTGGTGAAGATCCCGGTTCTATTGGCGCAGCGGGAACCTACGAAAAAAGAGTTACTTTAAAAATTGCCCAAAAGCTTGCTAAGTTAATTAATAAAAAGAAAGGCTTGAAAGCGGTTATGATCCGCAGCGGTGATTACTACGTGAACCACAATCGTAAAACCGTTCTGGCGAGAAAGTCGAAGGCAGACTTGTTAATTTCCATCCATGCTGATGCATTTACCTCATCTAAACCTAGTGGTGCTTCTGTACTAGTACAAGCTACTCGCCGTGCCGACTCTGAATTCGCACGTTGGATTCAAAACCGAGAGAAAAATTCAGAACTGTTAGGTGGCGCCGGTGAAACTATTAAAAAAACCAAAGATGATAATTTAGCAATTGCACTCGCTGATATGAAAAAAGAGTATACCATGGCAAGCAGTTATGATTTCGCTGAGCATGTGGTTAAGCAGCTAAAGAAAGTCACCAAATTGCATAAGAAAAAGCCTGAGCGTTTAAGTTTAGCGGTATTAAAATCTTCAGACATTCCTTCGGTATTAATTGAAACCGGCTTTATTTCTAATCCGCAGGAAGAAAAACGTTTAAATAACTCAGCTCATCAGCAAAAATTGGCTAAAGCAATTTATACCGCGGTAGACCATTATTTCTCTCGCAATCCGCCAGATGGTAGCTTACTCGCTGCAACCAAAGTGCGTGAACACAAAATAAGTCGAGGTGAGTCGCTTTCAGTAGTAGCTCAACGCTATAAAGTGTCGATACGTGAATTAAAGTCAGCTAATAATTTAAAATCTAATGTTGTTAGAATTGGCCAAACATTAAAAATTCCACAGGCAGATTAATCTAGACATGACCATTGCAATATTACCCGCTCGTCTTGCCAACCAAATCGCTGCAGGCGAAGTGGTTGAACGCCCTGCATCTGTTGTAAAAGAATTGGTGGAAAACAGTTTAGATGCTGGCGCTACGAGCATTCGAATTGATATTGAAAAAGGTGGCGCTAAACGCATACGTATTGTTGATAACGGCAAAGGCATTGCAAAAGACGAGTTGGGGTTAGCGTTAAGCCGCCATGCCACTAGTAAAATTAAAGATCTTGATGATCTTGAATCTATTAGCAGTTTAGGTTTTCGTGGTGAAGCATTAGCTAGTATCAGCTCAGTTTCTCGATTAACGTTAACTTCTAAGCCACAGGCACAAACATCAGCATGGCAAGCAAATGCTGAAGGTCGTGATATGGCAGTGGCAGTAAATCCTGCAGCACACCCAGACGGTACTACGATTGACGTTATTGATTTATTTTTTAACACCCCTGCAAGACGTAAGTTTTTACGTACTGAAAAAACTGAATTTGGTCATATTGAAGAAGTGATTAAGCGCATCGCACTAGCCCGTTTTGATGTCGCTTTTGTTTTAACGCACAACCATAAAGTGATTAAGCAATTTCGCATCGCTAATTCTGCCGCACAGCGTAGTAAACGTGTTGCACAAATATGTGGTCAAAAATTTATTGATAATGCATTAGAAGTCGATTGCCAGCATGATGGCTTTCATATTCATGGTTGGATAGCACAACCAAGCTTTTATCGTAGCCAAAATGATTTAACTTATAGCTATGTTAATGGCCGCATGATGCGCGATAAATTGATTAATCATGCTATTCGCCAAGCATATGCTGAATTATTACCTAATGACAGTTACCCTGCATTTGTATTATTTTTAAAACTCGATTTTCGTGAAGTCGATGTTAATGTGCATCCTGCAAAGCATGAAGTTAGGTTTCATCAAGGGCGTTATGTTCATGACTTTATTTATTCTGTTTGTCATCAGGCATTAATTTCCGCACGCGAACCAGAGCTAGCCATTGATGATAGTACCGGTGAGATAATTCCTGCTAGTAACAACGCTTTCCATCAAAGTACAGTTAGCAGTGCCGATACCAGTTTTGTTACGCCACTGCGGACAGAAACACGAGCAAGCAGTGAATCATCAGCAGGCCACACGTATACACGGTCGGAGCCTCAAGTTTCATCCGTAGACTCTGTAAGTTCTGAGCAGAGTTCGATAAGGCAACACTCGGTAGGGCAACACTCGACAAGACAATATTCACCGGCGGCCACTCATTCGTATACATCAAAGGTGAGCGAACAAGCGAGTAAAGCTTATAGCGATTTAATGACACCGTTAGTAGACACTGAACAAGCACGAGAAAACCCTGTCATATCGGATGCGGAAGTAGCGGTTAATCCAGTACCGGACAACCAATTATTAAGTGATACCGAGACTAAAATTTTACATTGGCTTGAGCCACATTATTTAGTGTTTCAGCAGCAGCAAGAGCTGCGATTACTATCCGTTAAGAAAATTGATTTACTGATAAAATTGCAAACCGTGAAGCAGCGCTGGCATGAAAAACTGATTTCTCAGCCATTATTATTGCCAATAAAAATAGCGGTTAGTGAAAAAGTTGCTAATTTTGTCGAAATAAATGAAAAGCAATTTCAACATATTGGCATGGAGATTCGTCAGCTTAATAAAGCCACGTTACAAATTCGACAATTCCCCGCACTGTTGAGAAATAAAGATATTACTGGTAGTTTTGATAGATTAATTAAACAGTTACAAGTTGAAGTTCAGACCGAAGTACATTCAGAAATAGAATGGCAAATGGCATTAGCAGAACTGATGGTGAATGAAGAAGTGAGTCAGGATCAGGCTTTACAGGTGTGGCGAAACGCAAAAAGCCAGTTTAATTGTCAATTTGAACAACAGTTACGCTTGAATTCTGTCGCTATAGACCTTACATCGTCTATAAGCCAATTAGCATAAACACCAAATAATAATGACTGACGTTGTAAGCCAATTAAATGCTGAATCACAGCAACCTCCCGTTATTTGTTTAATGGGGCCAACAGCATCAGGAAAAACCGCACTAGCGATGGCACTTTTCGATGCTTTGCCGTGCGATATTATTAGCGTTGACTCAGCGTTAGTATTTAAAGGCATGGATATTGGCACAGCTAAGCCAACATCTGAAGAGTTAGCGAAATATCCACACCAGTTAATTGATATTCGCGACCCAGCTGAAAGTTATTCTGCAGCTGACTTTTGTCAGGACGCACTAAAAGCTATTGCGGTTAGCCGAGCTAAAGGACGAATTCCTTTATTAGTCGGTGGCACTATGATGTATTTTAAAAGCTTGATAGAAGGTATTTCACCTTTGCCTGAAGCAGATGTTGAAATACGTAAAGCGATTGAAGTAGAAGCAAAACAAAAAGGTTGGCTGGCAATGCATGAGCAATTAGCCAGTTTTGACCCAGTATCGGCAGAACGTATTCATCCCAATGACCCGCAGCGCCTAGCGCGAGCAATAGAAGTGTACCGAAAAACAGGTAATACTTTGACACAATTAACCGAAATAAAGGGTGATAAAGTCAGTGGAAATGTTTTACAGTTTGCCATAGCACCAAAAGAACGCAGTGACCTACATGCTCGAATAGAGTTACGCTTTAATCAAATGATTGAACAGAATTTTAAACAAGAAGTTGTTACTTTAAAAGCAAGAGATGATTTACATCATGATTTACCGGCGATTCGATGTGTAGGATATCGCCAAATGTGGCAACATTTACAAGGTGAATGTGACCACGATGAAATGGTTTTTAAAGGTATTTGTGCGACACGCCAACTGGCGAAAAGACAATTAACTTGGTTACGCAGTTGGCAAAATTTACACTGGTTGCATATGGAAGATGAAAATAATTTACAAGTTATTTTATCTGCAGTAAGCAAACTTTAAACATTGATGTATAATTACTTTAGTTGTGCATTAACCAGCTAGTTTTATTGAATAATTTTAATAAAATATTTTGATATTTAACTTTTACTAAAAATAACAAAAGGGGCCAAATAATGGCAAAGGGGCAATCTTTACAAGACCCATTTTTGAATGCGTTACGTCGTGATCGTATTCCAGTAGCAATTTACTTAGTCAATGGCATTAAACTACAAGGACAAGTAGAGTCATTCGATCAATTTGTAATTTTACTTAAAAATACCGTTAGCCAAATGGTTTATAAACATGCCATTTCTACGGTTGTTCCAGCTCGTGCAGTTACTACTATGCCAGCTCCACAATCTAACCAATCAGACTATAATCAGGATTCAGAAGATTAATGGAAAAAGCTAGTATTGTATGGAGTCGCTCATTTGTTTGATCGGTATCAAGCAGGTGAGCAGGCGATACTTGTTCATTTAGATTTCCCTGATGATAACACTCGAGAAGATCTGCAAGAGTTTGAAATGCTTGTCAGTTCTGCAGGAGTGAGTGCGTTAAATACCGTGACAGGTAAACGTAATACCCCACATCCAAAATATTTTGTCGGTACAGGAAAAGCACAAGAAGTTGCTGATGCTGTGCGGATGTATGATGCGAACGTTGTACTGTTTAACCACAGTTTAGCGCCGTCGCAAGAAAAAAACATTGAAGCCTTGTGCGAGTGTCGAGTGATTGATCGTACAACCTTGATCCTCGATATATTTGCGCAACGTGCCCGAACTCATGAAGGTAAGTTGCAAGTTGAACTAGCACAATTACGCCATATGAGTACGCGCTTGATTCGAGGTTGGACGCATTTAGAACGCCAAAAAGGCGGTATCGGCTTACGCGGCCCAGGTGAAACGCAATTAGAAACTGATCGACGTTTACTGCATGAACGTATGGTTAATATTCGTAAGCGTTTAGGCAAAGTTGAAAAGCAAAGGCAACAAGGTCGACGGGCAAGAACTCGCGCTGAAATTCCAACCATCTCTTTAGTGGGTTATACCAATGCGGGTAAATCAACATTATTTAACCATATAACTCGAGCAGATGTTTATGCAGCTGACCAGCTATTTGCTACCTTAGACCCCACTTTACGTAAAATTGAAGTAGAAGATGTTGGCCGAGTTATATTGGCTGATACGGTTGGTTTTATTCGTCATCTTCCTCATGATTTAGTAGCAGCGTTTAAAGCGACACTGACCGAAACTCGTGAAGCAGAATTGCTTTTACATGTTATTGATATTTCTGACGAGCGACGTAGTGAAAATATTGAGCAAGTAGAAGAAGTTTTAAAAGAAATTGAAGCCGGCGATGTTCCGCAATTATTAATTTGTAACAAAATAGATTGTTTGGATGACGTTGAGCCAAGAATTGATCGTGATGAGCTTGGAATGCCAATTCGTGTCTGGTTGTCTGCACAACAAGGTATTGGTATTGAGCTGTTATTTATTGCGCTGGCTGAACGCCTAGGTAAGCAAATAGTCCAATATCAGCTGTGTTTACCGCCAAGTGCAGGTAAATTTCGTGGTCAGCTTTATGAATTAAATTGTATTCTTGATGAGAGTTATGATGAACAAGGTAATTGTTTAGTGCAGGTAAAATTACCGCTTCGAGAGTGGAATCGGTTACTGAAACAAGACGAAGTAGAAATAGAGCACTTTATTCAAACTTAACAGACTGATATATTAGACCAAATCTATTGTTTTATTGCGAATATATCAGTTACGCATTAATTTTTTATAGCGGAGAGCACCATGGCTTGGAATGAACCGGGGAATAACGAAAAAGATCCCTGGAAAAATAAAGGTGGCAAAAATCAAGGTCCACCTGACTTAGACGATTTACTAAAAGATATTGGCAACAAGTTTGGCGGTATTTTTGGCGGCAAAAAATCTGGTGGCGGTTCTGGAAAAAGTCTTTCTAGTGTTGGTATCATGGTATTGCTAATTGTGGCTATGTTGGTTTATGCCTTTACAGGTTTCTATACCATCAAAGAGGCTGAAAAAGGTATCGTATTGCGCTTTGGGCAGTATGCTGGCTTAGTAGAGCCTGGCTTACGTTGGAAGTGGTCGTTTGTTGAACGTGTTATCCCAGTTGATATGCAAACAACTCGTGATTTGCCATCTGCTGGCTTTATGCTAACGCAAGACGAAAACGTTGTGCGTGTAGAAATGCAAATTCAATATCGCGTAGTTGATGCTCGTAACTATATATTTAGTGTTACTAATGCTGATGATAGTTTAAGTCAGTCGCTTGATAGCGCACTTCGTTATGTTATTGGTCATTCGAAAATGGATGACATTTTAACCAGCGGACGTGAAGAAGTACGTCAAGCCGTTTGGACAGAGCTAGATAAAATTATCGAACCATATAACTTAGGTTTGATCATTGTTGATGTTAACTTTAAAGATGCTCGTCCTCCTGAAGAAGTAAAAGATGCTTTTGATGATGCGATTGCTGCACAGGAAGATGAAGTTAGATTTTTACGCGAAGCTGAAGCTTATGCCAGAGGTATTGAACCTCGTGCACGTGGTCGAGTTAAACGTTTAGAACAAGAAGCATTAGCTTATAAAGCACAAGTTTTATTAGATGCTGAAGGTGAAGTTGCACGTTTTAATAAGCTGTTACCTGAATATCAAGCCGCACCTGAAGTAACTCGCCAACGTATGTACTTGACAACGATGGAAAAAGTTTACAGTAATACCAGTAAAGTGATGGTTGATGTTGATGGTGGTAATAACATGATGTACCTACCGTTAGATAAGATTATGCAACAACAATCTGGTGGTCAACGTGTTATTCAGCAGTCATTACCGAGCATAAACTCGACCAATAGTACTAATACAGCCCCAGCGCTATCAGGTCGAAATGATCGCTTCAATAATAGTGGGAGAAATTAAGCCATGAAAAACTTTCTACTGGCAATAATTGCTTTACTATTTGTATTAACTGTTTCATCTGTATTCATTGTTTTTGAAGGCCAACGCGGTATTGTTTTTGAATTTTCAAAAATTAAGCGTGACGGCGATAGTGGCGATATGAAAGTGTATGACCCTGGTCTACATTTCAAATTCCCATTTATTAACACCGTACGTAAACTTGATGCACGTATTCAAACCTTAGATGAAGCACCAGATCGTTTTGTAACGTCTGAAAAGAAAGATTTAATGGTCGACTCATTTGTAAAATGGCGAATCGTTAATTTCTCTACCTACTATTTGCGTACGTCGGGTTCAATTGATAATGCTCGCGCGTTATTAAAGCAAAAAGTTAACAACGGCCTACGTACTGAGTTTGGTACTCGTACCATTAAAGAAATCGTATCGGGTGATCGTGATGATATCATGGCAAAAGCACTAGAAAGTGCTGCAAGTAGCCGTGAAGACTTAGGTATTGAAGTAATTGATGTCCGTATTAAGGCCATTAACTTACCGACTGAAGTTAGTAACTCAATATACGAGCGTATGCGTGCTGAACGTACTGCCGTGGCCAAAGAACATCGTTCTCAAGGTCAAGAGCAATCTGAAATCATTCGTGCAACTATTGATGCAAAAGTAACAGTAATGTTAGCAACTGCTCAAAAGAACGCACAGGAAATTCGTGGTGAAGGTGATGCATTAGCGGCAAAAGTTTATGCTGATTCATACGGACAAGATGCAGAGTTCTTTAACTTCTTCCGTAGTTTAGAAGCCTATGAAACAAGCTTTAGTTCTAAGAATGATATCTTAGTGGTTAAGCCTGATAGTGACTTCTTCAACTATTTGAAAAACGGTAAGAAAGATAAATAGTATCTTTTAAAAATCATTATAAAAGCCATGGCAATTGTCATGGCTTTTTTATGTACAGGATTTACGGTATAACGCGATCACATGGATGTGAAAGAGCGTATATGTACAGGATTTACGGTATAACGCGATTACATGGTCGTTCTTTGCCTTCCATGGCATCACGACATTAATGTATCCCTACATGTCGATGTGAAAGAGCGTATATGTTTAGGCCTCTCTCATACATCCTGTGTTTCGAGGCACAAGAGCATATAACTACAAAATAAATTGACGTAATTTGATGATATTACAAAACAGGTATCATCAGGTGAGGAGCGTTTATGACGACTACATTGCTGATGGCAATTGCTATTGCATTAATCATTGAAGGGCTTATTCCTGCTTTATTCCCGAATAAGTGGCGTGCTTATGTACTCAAATTGGCTAATGAATCTATCGGCTCTATCAGACAGATTGGTATTTTTTTAGTATTTGTTGGTTTAGTGCTGCTGTGGCTGATAAATTAATTCATTGCTAACTTGCCTTAGTACTTAGCTTTTTTTAATTTGGACTAAAAATCAACAATTATTGCTTGGACAAAATATTGATATTTGATAGAATCCCCGCCTAATTTTCTTACCAATATGTGAACATGGGTAAAAACGTCGTAGTTCTAGGCACCCAATGGGGTGACGAAGGTAAAGGTAAAGTCGTCGACTTACTTACTGATAAAGCAAAATACGTAGTGCGCTACCAAGGTGGCCACAATGCAGGTCATACACTAGTCATTAACGGTGAAAAAACCGTATTACATCTTATTCCATCAGGCGTATTACGTGATAACGTAAAATGCTTAATCGGTAACGGTGTAGTTCTTTGTCCTAAAGCACTTATGACAGAAATGGCTATGTTAGAAGAACGCGGCGTACCTGTACGTGAGCGTCTTTTAATTAGTGATGCATGTCCGTTAATTCTTCCTTACCACAATGCCTTAGATGCAGCTCGTGAAAAAGCTCGTGGCAGCAAAGCCATCGGTACTACGGGTCGTGGTATCGGTCCAGCTTACGAAGATAAAGCTGCTCGTCGTGGTTTACGTGTTGGTGATTTATTTTGCGCAGAATCTTTTGCCGCGAAATTAAAAGAAATTATGGAATACCATAACTTCGTATTAACTACTTACTACAAAGTAGAACCAGTTAGCTACGAAGAAGTACTTCGTGATGCAATGGCTGTTGCTGACGTTATTAAGAGCATGGTTGCAGACATTTCAGAAATGTTAGATCAAGCGCGTAAAGCGGGCGAATCTATCATGTTTGAAGGTGCTCAAGGTACATTACTTGATATCGACCACGGTACATATCCATATGTAACTTCGTCAAATACAACTGTTGGTGGCGTTGCTACTGGTAGTGGTTTTGGTCCGCGTTACTTGGACTACGTTTTAGGTATTACTAAAGCGTACACAACACGTGTTGGTTCAGGTCCTTTCCCAACTGAATTAGATGACGAAGTTGGTAATCACCTAGGCACTGTAGGTCATGAATTTGGCGCTACAACCGGTCGTGAACGTCGTTGTGGTTGGTTTGATGCTGTTGCTATGCACCGTGCTGTGCAAGTAAATAGTATTAGCGGATTTTGTTTAACTAAACTTGACGTATTAGACGGTTTAGAAACATTAAAAATCTGTACTGGCTATAAAACAGCAGAAGGCGAAGTTATCACTGTACCGCCAACAGCCGCTGAAGGTTACGAAAAAATTACCCCTGTATACGAATCAATGCCAGGTTGGAGCGAAACAACTGTTGGTGCCACATCTGTAGATGCTTTACCAGCAAATGCAATTGCTTACATTAAGCGCATTGAAGAAATTACCGGCGTACCTGTTGATATTATTTCTACTGGTCCAGATCGTAACGAAACTATGATTTTAGTTAATCCGTTTGACGAATAATTAAATTTTCACAGTTTTAAGTAATTTTAAGAAGCCACCTTTTAGGTGGTTTTTTTATGCCTGAAATTGCGTAATTATCCAAATTATATCATCGCTACTTTAGGCTAATGATTTTTTCAGTTGGCCGTCGGCTATACTCTAAAAGAGAATTTAGCAGGTTAACCAGTTGTCGGCCAAATATAGTGAACAGCGTCGAATTTCTGTAATCTACAATGAAATGATTCGAAATAGGTTAACTTTTCAGGTAAAACGCTTGTTTTAAACTTAAGTTTTATTATTAACTCGGTTAGCCTTGTATATGCTGATGTAAGGTCTATTAATGTATGAATACTTAGCTCTATATGCTGAATATTCAGCTAAGTTATGTGAAATATCAAAATGATAACGCTATATTATTTATAGCTTGTAGCGAATTAATATATATAAAAAGGCTTGAAATCACCAAGCTCAATGCAATAGTATACAAATTAACAATAATGAATATAGATTTCATGAATTGTACTTTAACGATTGCAGCATTGACTCAACTTACGCATTAGCCTCATAGACTAGGAACAGACATGACCGATTTTCGCCAGCAGGCCCTTGATTATCACGAATACCCAACTCCAGGTAAAATCAGTGTCGAACTTACGACACCTGCTGAAACTAGCCTAGATCTCTCGCTTGCTTATAGCCCTGGTGTTGCTGAGCCTGTTCGTGCTATTGCTGAAAACCCTGATGATGTTTATAAATATACTGGTAAAGGTAATACCGTTGCTGTTATCACTAATGGCACCGCTATTTTAGGTTTAGGTAATTTAGGGCCAATGGCTTCTAAACCTGTAATGGAAGGTAAAGCATTGTTGTTTAAACGCTTCGCTGGTATCAATTCATTTGATATTGAAGTTAAGCATAAAACCGTTGAAGATTTCGTTAATACCGTCGCTAACATTGCCGACAGTTTTGGTGGTATTAATTTAGAAGATATTAAAGCACCAGAGTGTTTTGCTATCGAAAAAGCGCTGATTGAACGCTGTAAAGTGCCGGTATTTCATGACGACCAACACGGTACGGCAATTGTTACTGCTGCAGGCATGATTAATGCCTTGGAAATACAAGGCAAAGAGCTTCGCCACGCCAATATGGTTTGTATGGGCGCAGGTGCCGCTGCAATCGCTTGTATGGAGCTGTTAATTAAATGTGGTGCACAGCGTGAGAAAATTTATATGCTCGACACCAAAGGTGTAATTCATACTCGCCGTGACGATTTAAATGAATACAAAAAGCTTTTTGCCAACAACACTGATAAACGCACTTTAGAAGAAGCAATTGACGGTGCAGATGTTTTTGTTGGAGTATCTGGACCAAATGTATTATCACCTGAGCATGTTAAATTAATGGCGGCTAACCCGGTAATTTTTGCTTGTTCAAACCCAGATCCAGAAATTAAGCCTGAACTTGCCATGGCAACACGTGATGATTTAATAATGGCAACAGGCCGCTCAGATTATCCAAACCAAGTGAATAACGTACTTTGTTTCCCATTTATTTTCCGAGGTGCATTAGATGTGCGCGCCCGAACGATTAATGACGAAATGAAAATTGCTGCAGTACACGCAATTCGTGCCCTAGCAAAAGAAGAAGTTCCGGCAGAAGTATTAGCTGCTAGCGGTAGTACAAGCCTAATGTTTGGTAAAGACTATATCATTCCAAAACCTATGGATTCACGCTTACGTTCTGCTGTTGCTATTGCCGTTGCACAAGCCGCAGTCGACTCAGGTGTTGCTGCGTTAGAAATGCCAGAAAACTATAATGGTTAGGTATTCTTACTGAAAAATATTTATTGGTAAGTTTATTCAGAAGGGAAGCGAGATGCTTCCCTTTTTTAGTTGATAGGTTTGATATATTCATCAAATACGCTTTAGCATTAGTTAGCTTAAGTAAATTGCTAGAGCAAGTAACAATGGGCTGACAATAGCACTCATGACCGAAACTGCCATAGCGATAATAATATTATTTATTATTGCCGCACGTTTCATTAGTACCAAAACAACTACTGGCGCAATAATCATAGGTATCAAGGTTGTATAAGCTAGTGCTGGAAAATTGTAACTAAGTAAAATAGCAAGAGTATTAATGATCGCTAATAACGCAAAGGCTAAGTAAACATAAAGGCTTTTATTGATACCATATTTTATAGGAAAGTGGTTTCGCCCAACACTTTTATCAGGCGCTATATCGGGACACTGATTGATCAGAAGGAGATTATTAGTGAGAAAAAATGGCACTAACGCAACTAAAAATACTGCCCAAGTAACGCCACCTGTAAGCACATAATAAGTGCCGAGGATCATTAACGGCCCAAAGGCTAAGCCACTACTGATCAAACACAGAATTGGTTTAGTATTTATCCATTGAGTATATAAAAGAATAATCGCTAGACCTAAAACGCCAATAAGAACAATGGGGAGGCCAATAGTCAAAGCAAAATATAGCCCTATTACTATCGTTATCACTAAAAATAATACCGTCATTTTACCAATGAACTTAGCCGCTGAAGGCATGATTATTAACGCGCCGCTGCCACCACTAAACGGTGTTTTTTCAGTTAGATTATCCAAGCCACTATGAAAGTCTTGATACTCGTTGAGTAAATTGACACTAATATGTGCTGTTAGTGCTCCACACATAACGAGAACAGCGCTAGTAATAGATATTTCAATATTAGTAGTTGTTGCTAAAGCTATGCCAAGTAAAACAACAGCAAAAGTCAGTAGTAAAAATGGCAAGCGCATGGCGGCGAGTAAGGCGGCTGAATTATTACTCATAGGATCCCTCCTTAGTTATTGTACATATTCTAGCTTACTGGCTAGTTGTCCTAATGTGGCATGGATAAGCTCGGCAAACTATCGATTACATCAACATTGATTGCTGTTGCCAGAAAACCTTTGATTAAGAGAACCCTTTTCTATTTTGTTAATATCAAGGATAATACCCTCGACATATCGTGGTTGGTATTTAAAGCACTTAATTTATCGGTGAGAAATGAAATGAACAATGAAATTAAAGCCTATCTTGCAGATTCAGAGTTATTGCTTAATGCTGTCGGAGAAGGTATCTATGGTTTGGATGCACAAGGGCGTGCTATTTTCATTAATCCGGCGGCAGAAGCGATGACAGGTTGGTCGTCAGCTGAGTTGTTGGGAAAAAACATTCATCAATTTCATCACCATAGTTACAGTAATGGTGAGGCTTACCCCGCCTGTGACTGCAAAATTTTTAATACCGCTATTGATGGCGTTTCTCGACAAGTCAGTGGTGAAGTTTTTTGGCGTAAAGATGGCAGTAGCTTCCCTGTAGAATACACCACACAGGCAGTTTATAAGAATAAAGAAATCATTGGCGCTGTTGCGGTGTTTCGTGATGTTAGTCAGCAACAACAAATTGAATTGGCATTGCGTAGTGCGCTAGAAAACGTGCAATCACTGACTGAACAGCTTAAAGCAGAAAACACCTATCTGCAGAATGAACTCGCGCAAGAATGGTCATCGGCGGGCTTAGTCGGTAAAAGTAAAGTGGTGACTAAAATGCTTTCGCAAGTCGAGCTGGTTGCAAAAACCGATAGTACGGTACTAATTTTGGGTGAAAATGGCACAGGTAAAGAGCTTGTAGCACGTAATATTCATGCCTTAAGTCAACGTAAAAACTCCACTATGGTAAAAGTAAACTGCGCGGCGTTTACGCCAAGTTTACTTGAGTCTGAGCTGTTTGGTCATGAAAAAGGCGCTTTTACCGGTGCTACTGAACGCCGTAAAGGACGTTTTGAACTCGCCAATGGCGGTACGCTGTTCCTTGATGAAATTGGTGAATTAACCATGGAAGCACAAGGAAAACTATTGCGTGTACTGCAAGAGCAAGAGTTTGAACGGGTCGGTGGCAGTGAAACATTAGCTGTTGATATTCGTATTATTGCAGCCACGAATAGAGATTTGTCGGCGATGGTTACCAGCGGAGAGTTTAGAATAGATTTGTTTTATCGACTTAATGTATTTCCTGTTACTGTGCCACCACTGCGAGATCGCCAAGAAGATATTCCATTACTCTCGCAGGCCATTATTACGACCTTGAATAAAAAATTAGGTAAAAGTATTACCGCTATTAGTAATAAGAGTTTAACCAAATTGATGCAATATCAGTGGCCAGGTAATATTCGAGAATTACAGAACTTACTTGAACGCGAAATGATTTTGACTAAATCATCGATTTTGAATTTCAACTTCCAAAGTTCGGTAAAGCCATTGGCAGCAGTTGAATACGAAACTTTGGCGCAAGCAGAACACAAGCATATTACTAACGTACTTAAAGCCTGTAAATGGCGCATTGGTGGCGACTTAGGCGCTGCAAAGCAGTTAGATTTACCAGAAAGTACTTTACGTTCGCGTATGAAAAAGCTCAAAATTGTTAGACCGAACTAGATTTTTCCTCTCTATAAAATATCTTATTTCCACGATATATCGCGAAACCACGATATGTCGTGCTTGTTATGTGTGGTAAATATTCCGTATAAATACATTTTTTCATTTAAAACAACGATTTATTTTTATAATTACACTTGGTTCGTAAATTGCTATTAGCGGGTATCCTGTTGTAAGTATTAGTAGTAAACCATGAAGTTTGATTATAAAGCTGAAGATTTGATCATCAAGCCATACAAATCGGAATCCCCCGTCTATGTTCGTAAGCAAAAAGGGCGCTATCAACGCATCCGTCAGCTTACGGGTTTTGTTTTTGTCATGGTGTTTATATTATTGCCGTGGATAAGCTATCAAGGCAATCAAGCGGTATTATTTGATATCGGTAAGCAGCAATTTCATATCTTTTCAGAAACCTTCTTCCCGCAAGACTTTACTTTATTGGCAGGCTTGTTGATTGTCAGTTGTTATTTATTGTTTTTTGTTACCACATGGTTGGGGCGAATTTGGTGTGGTTATGTATGCCCACAAACCGTTTGGACCTTTAGTTTTATTTGGGTTGAAGAATGGTTGGAAGGTAGTCGAAATCAGCGTATTAAGCGTGACAAGCAGCCAAAAACTTTAGACACCATTGCGCGTAAATCTGCCAAACATATTGTTTGGGGCTTGATGGCATTTTTAACAGCAACTACTTTCATGAGTTACTTCCTGCCAACGCATGAACTTTACCTCGACTTAATTGCTCTTAATTGGACAGGACTAACAACATTTTGGGTATTGTTCTTTGCTATTTGTACCTATGGAAATGCCGGCTGGCTACGTGAAAAAATGTGTATTTATATGTGCCCATATTCGCGTTTTCAATCGGCAATGTTCGACAAAAATACCCTCTTGATCGCGTATGACAAAGTACGTGGTGAAAATCGCGGTCGCCGTAAACGTAAAGATAACCCAAAAGAGCTTGGCCTAGGAGATTGTGTTGACTGTAATTTGTGTGTTGAAGTTTGTCCGGTTGGTATCGACATTCGCAATGGTCTGCAATATGAGTGCATTAACTGTGGTGCGTGTGCTGATGCTTGTGATCAAACCATGACGCAATTTAATTATGCTAAAGGTTTAATCAGTTACACCAGTGAAAATGCCTTACTAGGCAAAAAAGCTAAGTTACTACGACCAAAAATTATTGGCTACGGCATATTATCGATATTAGCGATGATTTTTATGGCCTATACCATTCAGGTGCGAGTACCGATTGAATTCTCTGTATTACGTGATCGCGGCACCTTGTTCCAAGTTGATTTCCACGACAACGTAACGAATAGCTACTTATTAAAAGTAACTAATAAATCTCAGCTAGACCGTCACTTTAACGTTAGCGTACTCAATAGTAATGTCAGTTTAAGTGCCGATGAGAATATCTTAATTAAAGCCGGTGAAATTGCCAGTGTACCCGTGCACTTAACGATGAGGCCTGATGAGATTAAAGAGCGCGTTAGTGAAGTGTCATTGCAAGTGAGTGTTAGTGATATGCCTGATGTAAAAGCGGTAACGGAGACGAAGTTTTTTTCAAATTAATTTGGTGTGTAGATTGGGTTATTTAACCAAGGCGTCGATGGGACGCCTTTTTTTTAGGTAAAATTAAGGCAAAGCCTTGTGATTCAATAAGGTCATTCCTTGCTTGGTAGTTTTCATACTGACGAAAAATCTTGCTTATTGTTTAGTTCAAAATGCAGTAAAATGACCCTATTGCCTAACCAGAAAGTAACAGTGAAATTAGCATGACAAACCCTATCGAACAAAACATTTCAAATATTGCCTTAGTTGTTGAAAGTTATGATGACGCAATCGAATTCTATACCCAAAAGTTAAACTTCCAACTTATTGAAGACACTGACTTAGGTGGCGGAAAACGTTGGGTGCAAATATCTCCACCTAACTCTACTGGCACTAACTTACTGCTAGTAAAAGCAAGTAATGATGAACAAACTAAATCTATTGGCAATCAAGCGGGAGGACGAGTTTTTTTATTCCTACAAACTAATAACTTTTGGCGTGACTATAAGCACATGAAAGCTCACGGCGTTGAGTTTGCAGAAGAACCACGTGTAGAAGAGTATGGCACTGTGGTGGTATTTAAAGATTTATACGGAACAAAATGGGATTTATTGCAGCTAAATAAGCCAAACTAGTAATCAAAAAACATTCACTTATTCGGAAATAACAAGGCGCTGATTGCGCCTTTTTACTGCCATTTAGCCGGGATTTTATATTTTAATAAAGTAAGGTATTGCCACTAAAATAATACCGACAATAAGCAGCATAGCGACGTTCGGCATAAAGTAAGGAAATACAAAAAGTGACAAGCCTACGCATAGGGGAACAATAGCTTTTTGTTTTCTACCATACCAAAAATAGCCGATACCTATACCGCCAAATAAAATACTCCAAAGCATTATTGATTCGCTTGCCATTTATTAACTACCTACTTAAGTTTATTGCAAAAACGCTTGTGTTTTATCAATGAGACAGCTTTCAACTGGCGTTGGAGTATTTGAACGGTCAATCACCCAGCAATCTTCATAGACAGAGCAATAGCAAAGCTCAATGGTTATGCTGTCATCAATATTTCTCAAAGCTTTGGCGTTATCGCCTTTGTATGATAGTGGTGTAATACTGTTTTGAGGTGATAGTGTACGGTTGTTTATATGTGACTGTCTTATTTCACTAAATTGCTTCACATCGCTCCAACGCTTCAGGTATTTTGATCCATTCTTTACCTTCGCATATTTTATTAGCGCAGGACCTGTTCCGTTATTTGTCACACCATAACTAAATGAATCAACGCTAACACTTCTAAATACTTCTAACCGCGGCCAAACTGATGCTCTTGAGTAAGTTCTATCAACGTAAGCCGAATAAATAGAAGTAAATGCGGTTACTAAACCAATAAATAGTGCGGAAAGTGCCACTATCATTTCTGGGTTTTTATACCATTTGAGGTTACTCATTTTTTTGTTATTCCTGTACAAGTTTTCATAAAACTGTCTTCAGCAGCTATTGGTGTTTTTAAAAGCGTTGGAATGAAATTAGCTAATTATTTTGTTAATCAATCTTTCGTACGAATCAGTTTATTATACGTGTAATCCGACACTACCTTATATTGCTGTTTACTTTAACTACATACAAAAATAATACAAATAGCTGAAATAAAAACAATACACAATCTGCAATAATCTAACTAGCCGAGCTAAAAAAAAGGCGCTTAAAGCGCCTTTTTACTATTGGATTTTTACGTCCGTTTAATCTTCAACTTCCGTTTCGTATTCACTAAAGTCAGTCACACCTTGTGCTTCTAAGGCTTTACGAACACTTGCTGGTAGTTTTTGTGTATTGTCTTTTGCTAAGTCACTATCGTCTGGCAAAGGCTGATCAGTAAAAGCATGTAAAAACGCTTCACATAATAGTTCGCTGTTAGTTGCATGACGTAGGTTATTTACCTGACGACGTGTTCTTTCATCGGTTAATACTTTTAACACACGTAAAGGGATAGACACGGTGATCTTTTTTACTTGTTCACTTTTTTTCCCGTGTTCGGCGTAAGGGTTAATATACTCGCCATTCCACTCTGCCATGAATATTCCTCTAAACTTAAATGATTGTGATAAACCTATAATTTGCTTCTCTGGTAGTCCAGTAAGTTATAAGTTTATTCTTGACGGCTAATTTTACTGGTTGTGAGGCGTGAGTCAATAACGAATGTGTAGAAGCTTAGATGTCTAAAGTTCTTGACCCGAGGATTTAAACCGTTTAGATTTGTAGACGTCCAAACATCTAAATATTCAAGCGTCTATACTGGAGAGCACATGAGTGAGAAAAAAATTGCTACTACCGCGGTTCGAGCAGGTATTAATAGTGACCAACATCATGGTGCTGTTGTGCCAGCGCTTCACCTCTCTAGTACCTATGCGTTAAAGGGTTTCAACGAAAAACGCCAGTTTGATTATTCACGTACGGGCAACCCAACTCGCGCCACGTTTGCACAAGCCATTGCTGATTTAGAGCAGGGGGCTTTAGGCATAGTGACCAGCACTGGTATGTCAGCGGTGCACCTTATTTGCCAATTACTTAGTACTGAAGACACCATCGTTATTCCTCATGATTGCTATGGCGGCAGTTTTCGATTATTTACTCATTTAGCCAAGCGTGGGCAATTTAACTTACTGGTGGTTGATCAAAATGATCAACAAGCTTTGTCTCAAGCATTAGCAACAAAACCTAAATTGGTATTAGTTGAAACGCCGAGCAATCCTTTATTACGTTTGGTTGATATTGCCGCGATAGCGGAACAAGCACATCAAGCTGGGGCGTTAGTTGCTGTTGATAACACCTTTTTATCACCAGTTTTACAGCAACCATTATTGTTGGGGGCTGATATTGTTTTCCATTCAACCACTAAATATATTAATGGTCATAGTGATGTTGTTGGCGGTGTTTTAGTCACTAAAGAGCAAAGTTTAGGTGAAGAATTAGCTTGGTGGGCAAATTGTATTGGTATTACAGGCTCTGCTTTTGATAGCTATTTAGCATTACGAGGTTTGAAAACTTTGCCAATTCGCATGAAGCAACACCAAATAAATGCTGATGCTGTGGCTAAGTTTCTTCAGCAACACAGCGCTGTCGAGCAAGTATATTTTCCAGGCTTAGCAGAGCACCCTCAACATGCCTTGGCTAAAACGCAGCAATGTGACTTTGGCGCCATGATGAGTTTTGAAATCAAAGGCGGTGTTGATGCGGTAAAAGTGCTGTTCGATAAAGTTGAACTTTTTACCCTTGCACAATCACTTGGTGGCGTTGAAAGCTTGATCAGCCACCCATCAACCATGACACATGCCGGTATGGAAATTGAAGCGCAACTTGAAGCTGGAATTACGCAGTCATTGGTGCGACTTTCGGTTGGTATTGAAGATATTGAAGATATTTTGGCTGACCTTTCTCAAGCACTTGAGGCGAGTCAACAATAGTTTATTCAGTCACTTGAACTTAGCTTGTTAACGCATTTGTTGTGAACGTGAAATCAGCTAATTATTTGAATAAAAGTAATTTTAAATTTTAGTTGTTTGATAGATAACCCTTGGTAATAAAATGATAGATTCAAATGTAGCGGTAAAGCTTACGCCGTCAAAAAACCAATTAGCAAAAACAGCCTGCAACGTGCATAAATTTGGTGGTAGTAGCTTAGCTACTGCGGCTTGTATTGAACGTGTGGTGGATATTATTCGTCAACATTGTCAACTCAATGACATTATTGTGGTATCAGCTAACGGCGACACAACTGATGCGTTATTTAGCATTTACCAAATTGCCATCGAGCTTGATGAAGTTAAGCAACTTAATATTGAGCAAGATAGTCAAAGTAGTAAAGTCGCAGCATTAGAAGAACAATTATCAAACGTCATTACCGAACTAGAAGTTAATCAAGGAAATTTAATTTCTGCATTATTAAATGCAAGTAGCGCTGCGCGCCTACAAAGTTTACTGAGTGATGATATCGAAGAAATATCTCAACACTTATCTGCGAGTCCTGAGCGTTATCAAAATGACTTTCTAGCCTTTGGAGAGGTATGGTCGGCTCGACTATTATCAGCAGTGCTCAGTGAAAGTGTTTGCCCAAGTTACATGTTAGACGCCCGAGATTTTTTACTATTAGAAAATGAAAAAAGTTGCGCCATTGATTATGTCGTAAGTGAAAAGAACTTCACAAACCTTCAACAGCCGGAACAGCTAGCAGTAGTGACGGGGTATATTGCCCGTAATCAGCAACAGCAAGCTTGTACATTAGGGCGTAATGGTAGTGATTATTCAGCAACAATAATGGCGGCATTGACAGGTGCGAGAAACGTTACACTTTGGACTGATGTTGACGGTATTTATAGCGCTGATCCACGTGTTGTGCCACAAGCGAGAAAATTACATCGCCTGCCTAATGCCGTGGCCAATGAACTTGGTCGTTTAGGTAACCCGGTATTACATGCGAAAACATTACAACCGTTAACTAGTCATAATACCCATTTACATGTTGCTAGTAGTTTTGCACCAGAAATTAGCGGTAGCGAAATCGGCAAGTTTGGCCAAATTGCTAAACAAGAACTATCAGTCACTTATTTAAATGATTTGATCCTCGCACAATCGGTAAGTTTACTCGGCGAGTGGGGAAACCGTGCCGTTAAAGAGTTTTCACCGGTTTGTTATAACCTTGATGAAGGTTATGTGGTGGTCACGCAGGCGCAACAAAAAGCGTTAAGCCAATGGTTGGCAAGTCACGATACTGAAGTTTCATTTAAGCCTGCCGCCATTATTGCTGTTGTTGGTTATCAAGTGGCAAAACAAGGCGGTATGCGTGCTCGGTTTAAACGAGCATTACGCCATCATCGCACTTTACACTTTGCTCATGCGGAAAATCAGCACAGTTATATCGCTGTATTACCAGAGCCTTGTACTGGCGAATTACTGAATAATATCCACGCTGATATGACTAAAGATGCTAGGAATATCGCCTTAGTTGTTGCGGGATTAGGTAACATTGGTCAGCGATTTTTAGAAATACTACCAAAGCAGTTAGCCCGTTTACCCGTTTTAGAGAATGTTCATTTAGTGGGGTTAGTTGGTTCGACTAAAGCGTTAATCAATACCGATGGCTTGGATGTTACAAAAGCTATTACGAGTTATCAGCAACAAGCAAAAGCCTATGAAAGTGAGCAGCTTGTAGAGTGGTTAACTAATCATCCATATGATGAACTAGTGGTAGTCGATATTACGCCAAGTGAAGGCTTTAGTCAGCTATACCAACAGTTTTTTGCGCAAGGTATTCATGTTATTGGCGCGAACAAATGGGCGGCTTCTTCAGCAACTGAAAACTACCAACAATTACTGAATACAGCTAAAGCAAGTAATAGCCTGTGGCTTGGTAATACTACGGTCGGTGCAGGTTTACCAATAAACTCTAGTATTGAAGAGTTAAATAATAGTGGTGATGTTATCAGTGAAATTTCTGGTATTTTCTCCGGTACTTTGTCGTGGCTATTTCAGTATTATGATGGTGTAACACCATTTTCTGAATTGTTAGCCAACGCCCTTGAACAGGGAATTACTGAGCCTGATCCTCGTGAAGATTTATCGGGCAGAGATGTACAGCGCAAGCTACTTATTCTGGCGCGAGCGGCTGGTTTTGAATTGTCCTTAGCAGATATTGATTGCCAGAGCTTAGTGCCAGAGCAATTACGCGATATTCCACTAGCGGAGTTTCTGCAAAGAACTGAAGAATTGAATGATTTGTTCTTAATGCGCTTAAGTGCAGCAAAAGAAAAAGCTTGTGGTATACGTTATGTGGCAAGGTTTGTTAGTGAAAATGGTAAAGTAAGTGCAAAGGTTAGTTTGGAAGAATTAGCCAATGATGATGCCTTTAGTCAATTAACGCCATGCGATAATGTTTTTCAAATTAAGAGCGAGTGGTATCAAGAAAATCCATTGATTATTCGAGGCCCGGGAGCAGGACGTGATGTTACTGCCGGCGGTATTCATGCTGATTTAGTCACAGTTTGTCAGCAACTGAGTCATCGACAGCAACAAGTGAAAATTAAAGGCTTAAATTAGTCTTTAGGATTGCTAAATATGGCGCGTGTGGTTGAAAGCCATGTGGAATTCACGCGCCGTATTATTTTTTAATTCGTTATTTCAATTGGTATTATAGGTCTAAATCAACGCTATAACTAACGACAAAGTTTACATCGCCATCAGCACCGTCAATATCGGTATCAGAAATGGCAAAGGTAAAGCCGTTTTTACTTAAACTAACGCCGTAGTCAACATAATCACCGCCAGCATCAAAATCATAGCTACCAACATGTAAGCCAAGTTCTAAACCTGCTGAAATTTCAAAAGCAGCATCAGCTGAAATGTAGGTATCATCGCCAAAATCACCGTCAGCGTCTGAATCAACTAAAGTGTTGTAAGTAATTGAATAGGCGTCGTACGATAAAGAAAAATTCACTTCACTAAAATCAGCTTCTGCATCGCTGTCGTAGCTGTAATAAATATATCCAACACTATAGCCGAGCCCGTTATCTAATTCATTTGAATAGGCAGCGTAAACATCAAGCTCGTAGGTCATGCTTTCTGCCCAGTCAGCATTTGAAGCCCACGCGCCTGCTGAAAAGCCGGAAGTGGCTTCATAATCAATACCACCTGAAACGGCTGCAGCATTGGTGGTTTGTGTAACACCACGCCATAAGTAATTACTTGCTGCCGCCGCATTTGCTGACAAGCCGTCAACGGCAAGTGCAGATGTTGAAAGACCTGCTGAAATAGTTAATATTGCCGAAATTGAAAGCGCGCTAATTGTTTTTTTCATCTTGAGTCCACTAAGTTTTTATAATTACTAACACCATTGCAAAGACAATGCCTGACTAGAATGAAATTTTATAATCTATTTAATATCATAGTGTTAAGCGGTTTGATGTTGTTATTTCTCATGGGTTGGTGTTAGCTGATTGTGCTGAATTGGTGCAAGAATAAATACTTATGTACAAAACAAGTGCATGGCTAGTAATTACAGTAAGCGAAAAGTTTACAAAAAATGGTCAGTAAAGTGAGCTATTGGCTGATAATGTGCTGAATCTCAGTCGCATAATTTACCTAATTAAGTTAAAGTAGCGCTGATTTTATCGAGGGTCTCACTATGTCTGATTTTTTAATTGCTCCATCAATTTTATCTGCAGACTTTGCTCGTTTGGGCGAAGATGTTGCAAATGTACTTAGCGCAGGCGCTGATGTTGTTCATTTCGATGTAATGGACAATCACTTTGTGCCAAACCTTACCTTTGGCTCAATGATTTGTAAGTCATTACGAGACTACGGCATTACGGCCCCAATCGACGTTCACTTAATGGTAAAGCCAGTTGATAGCTTAATTCCTGACTTTGCTAAAGCGGGTGCTGATATTATTACTTTTCACCCTGAAGCGAGTGATCATATTGATAGAACACTACAGCTAATTAAAGACAACGGCTGTAAAGCAGGCCTAGTGTTAAACCCTGCAACGCCATTACACGTTCTAGATTTTGTTATGGATAAGCTCGATGTTATTTTATTAATGTCAGTTAATCCTGGCTTTGGCGGTCAATCTTTTATTCCGACTACCTTAGACAAATTACGCTTAGTGCGTGAAAAAATTGATGCCAGTGGTTTTGATATTCGTTTACAAGTAGACGGTGGCGTAAAAGCCGACAACATTGCAGAAATTGCTAAAGCAGGCGCAGACATGTTTGTTGCGGGCTCAGCTATTTTCTCAAAACCTGACTATAAAGTTGCTATTGATGACATGCGTGCCGAGCTAGCAACGGTAAACAGCTAGCAACGGTAAAAAGTTAGCAACAGTTAAATAATTACTTAAACTCAAGCAATTGAAATAAAGAAAATTGAAGGATAACAAATGAGCAAACCTATTGTATTAAGCGGCTGTCAGCCATCGGGCGAATTAACTATTGGTAATTACCTTGGTGCGTTAAAGCAATGGGTAAGCATGCAAGACAGCCATGAATGTTATTACATGTTGGTTGATCAGCATGCTATTACGGTTCGTCCTGAGCCAGAAGCATTACGTAAAGCGACTTTAGATGGTTTAGCTTTATATTTAGCTTGTGGTGTTGATCCTGAAAAAAGTACCATTTTCATTCAATCGCATGTGCCAGAGCACGCGCAATTAAGCTGGGTTTTAAACTGTTACACCCAAATGGGTGAGTTAAACCGCATGACTCAGTACAAAGATAAGTCTTCAAAGTCTGAAGCGAATATGAATTCAGGCTTGTTTACCTACCCAGTACTTATGGCTGCTGATATTTTATTATATGGTGCGAACCAAGTTCCTGTAGGCGATGACCAAAAGCAACATTTGGAACTAGCGCGTGATATTGCAACACGTTTTAATAACTTACATGGTGAAACATTTAAGGTGCCAGAACCTTATATTCCTGAGTTCGGTGCTCGTGTAATGAGTTTATTAGAGCCGACCAAGAAAATGTCGAAGTCTGATACTAACCCAGGTAACTTTATTGGTTTATTAGAAGATACTAAGAAAATTACCAAGAAAATTAAACGCGCAGTAACTGACTCTGACGAGCAAGCTAATATCTATTTCGACATTGCTGAAAAGCCAGGCGTGTCTAACTTATTATCACTTTTATCATGTACAACCGGTAAGTCAGTTGAAGCATTGGTGCCTGAGTATGAAGATAAAATGTATGGTCACTTAAAAGGCGACGTTGCAGAAGCCGTTGTTGCTTTATTAGAGCCTATTCAAGAGCGTTATCATCAATTCCGTAATGACCAAGCTTACTTAGATGAAGTCATGCGTAAAGGTGCTGAAAAAGCGTCTGCACGTGCAAGTGCATTGCTTGCTGAAGTTTATAAAGCTATTGGTTTTATTGCTAAGCCTTAAACTTTACGGTTAAGTTGCAGTTATAAAAAAGCCTGAATTAATTCAGGATTTTTTATGTACAGGATGTACGGTATATCGCGATCACATGGATGTGAAAGAGCGTGTATGTACAGGATGTACGGTCAGTTTTTTTGTTCCGGACAAAAACTAAGTACCTACAGCTATGTAGGTACTTTTCTATTCATCATTATTAATCTTTTTTGTCTTTTTCAGCTTCTTTAGTTACTTGTTCGAATAATGCCGAGCTATCGCTTACAAAAGACTGCACATCATTACTAGGCATGAACAAAAAGCTAGGTGACATGATGGTAGTGTTAAAGTGTGGACGAGGGCTAAAGTCAGGCTTTTTACTCATCTGTACTACAAAGCTGCCACCGAACAATAACACCACTAAGCCAAATGAAACTACATTACGTCGGCGTGCTGTCATATGAAATCCGACATAACAGTTTAGCCAAAATAAGCCAAAAGCTAATACCAATGGAATGATGGTGATCAACCAAATCATTGAGAAGTTACTTGAGGTATTAAACTGGACAATATTTTCGAAAATATCGCTTAGCCACATTAAATTGAAGAAAACAAAACTAATGCCAATTTGCGTCCAAAAGTGGGCGTCATGCTTGGTTAAATGTGAGACCAATGCAACAGCGGCAGGCCATAGTGCAAAGCCAAGTGTTAGCCCAATAGTTGGCACCAACATTTGAGTTAGACTTACTTCCTTGGCATTATTTAAATCAATAATCCAGCAAGCAATGCTGGCAAATATAGTCATGCTTAAGGCTAAAACAAAAGGGTGACGAGCTAAATTGATTAAGTTTTCAAATGGGCTAATCGCAATACTTTCAACAACTGGATGGCTTGGAAACACAAAGCGAACTTGGCTTTTACCAATAGTAACAATATCGCCAGATATTATTTTGTGTTGAATAATATTGTCTTTGTTGCCCTCAAGGTAGCTGCCATTAATCGAGCCCTGATCGTTAACAAACCAATGTTCGCCATTGAAATGCAGTTGTAAGTGGTCGGCACAAACATGTGGGTCACTTATTATTACGTCATTGTCGTAACCGCGGCCGATGGTGATATTGCTCGATGAAAATTTATGGCGACCGAGTAATTTATGGCCGTAAGTGATTTCTTCAATAATTAATTCCATTTGACCGACTCCATAAACTTAGTCAAAAAGGCCAGCGAAGTGTCTTGAGCAACCCCTGAAATCGTAAAATGACTCAGCAGAGCATATTGCTCGTGGTCGATTGAAATACCGATATATATGACGTCAAATAACTCAGGAAAGTCTTTGTAAGCGCGTGTACAAAATACCGCTTTATTATTAATATTGCTGTCAGTTGGCATTACGATATCGTGATGACATTGATATTCAGTGACATCGTCTTTACCGGCTTTATTACCTGGAGCCACTTGATTAAGCTGGCGTTCAAAAATATGGTAGAACTTAGTGCTACCAATTTTATTCGACTCCATATAACGATACTCCATTTCTAAAGAACCGGTGAAAAAGTCTGAAGAAATATAGGTGTTTTCGTCAAGGTCACAGTTTGCAACGGCGGCCATAATTTGCGCATCAGCTTTATCTGAGTTCGACTCGCCCCAACAACGAATAAAAGGTACATCGATAGTGGGAATTAAACCTCTACCTAGTTGTTTAAGTTGCCAGTCGCTATTTAATACCGTATTGATGAGCTTATCTTGACTGCGCATTAGCTGCGCTGCCATCTGTTTTTCAATAGTTTCTGGTGGGCTGACTTTATATTCTTGATAAAGCGCTAGTAATTTATCGTGCGGAACTAAGAAGCCAATTTGATTGCCTGATGTTGCAACATTGACACCAACCACTTGGGTTTCTTTATTGACAACTGGGCCACCGCTCATGCCTGAGTTAACAGAGCCGGTAAAGTGAATGCGGTCATTAAATGATTCGTTCTTTAAACCGTTATAAGTACCGGGAACAACTATCATGCCTAGGTCATGTGGATTACCGAGTGAATATAATTCTTCACCTTTGGTAGGAGCCACTTTGGCTATGTCAAAAAATGGCATTTCGCCAGTTACATCACGTTGAACTATGGCTAAATCATTAATGACATCGACACTTCTCAATGATAATGCAGCTTTGTTGCCTTTATTGTCTAAGAATTCAATGTTGTATTTATGTGGGTGACGAGCATAGCCTGAAATAACATGATAGTTAGTCGCTATTAAACCGTCGCTGCTTATTTGAAATCCCGAGCCGATTGATGACTTTTCACCACTCGCTTTGTCAATCAAGCGTATTTGATAAAGTGAGGGTGCTAGTTGCTTGAAAATTTCTTCAGCCTGCTCAACTGCATAACTTATTGTGCTGATGCACATAAGTAGCAGAGCAAAAATTGCTTTCATTGAATATCCTTTTATTTTTATTACTAAGTCATTGTGCCATTGAATTCGAGTTTGTCATCTTTTATCCGATGATATGATCGTTTTATTCGATATATGACGGAGCTTATTGAACAATGTTGCAAGAAAATTGCAAAATAACTATTTATTGACTGATTGGAGTGTTCAATTCATCGATTGTTCAAACATTGTAGCTATTACTTAATGGTTATAAATTGCTGACATTAGTGCGTTAGATCAAGTTAGGGCAAATACGATAATCTATTATGTTGTCGTATTACTTTTGCTTTAGTATTATCAAATGATAATTATTATCGTTTGTTGGTGGCTCCATGACTTTATCTGAATTACCTATCAATCAGCAAGCTCGCATTTGTTTTCTTCCTGATAACTTTAATTTAAGCGCACAGCTTATTGAGCAAGGCTTTGCTTTAAAAACAACAATTTCTTTGGCCCATAAAGCCCCTTTTAATGGTCCTATGGCCTTTCATTTACATGGCACGAAAATGTGCATTCCACGTGATATTGCTAAGCAAATAAAAGTAGAGTTATTAAGCTAATGGTAGAACAAAATATTGCTTTAGTAGGTTTTGCCAATTCAGGCAAAAGCACTTTATATAATGCCTTAACAGGCGCTAAGCAAAAAACAGGTAATTGGACTGGGGTAACGGTTGCTGCAAAACAGCAACAATGCCAACTCAATAATAAAACCACTTTGTTAACTGACTTACCCGGTGTGAGTTCGCTGACGCAACGTAACCAGCAAGGTAAAGACTTATCGATAACGCAAGACTTTATTAAGCAACAAACAATAGATTATTTGGTAAACGTGATTGACGCAACACAGCTTAAACGTCAACTATATTTGACTACCCAATTGCTCGAACTAGGTCTGCCGATGGTTGTGGTATTAAACAAAAGTGATCGTAAAGAAGCTGAAACCATTGATGTAAATAAGCTATCCTTAGCGTTAGGTTGTCCAGTTGTCACTGAAAACAGCACCAGTAAAAGTGCGGGGCAAGCACTGAATAAAGTACTGGAAAATATTCCTGCAGCACGCAAAGAACAGCACCTATTAACCTTGCCAAAAATACTAGCAGATTTTCAAGGCATGCCAATCACGTTAGAGCGCCAAGCTTGTGCAAGTTCACAAACTTGCCAATCAGGCGATGAAAAAGCGATGGCAGTTATGCAGGCTAGGTACGCCTTTATTCAGCAATTGTTAGCTGACGTGACAATTGCGCCGATTGACAATAACAGCTTTAGCAATAAGCTTGACCATTGGATGTTGCATCCAGTATTCGGTATTCCTATTTTCCTTGGCATGATGTATTTGTTGTTTATGTTTGCCATTAATGTCGGTAGCGCCTTTATAGATTTTTTCGATATTTTGGCGGGCGCAATATTTGTTGATTATCCACTACATTTTTTAAGTACTTTTGATTTACCTGCTTGGCTCGTCACAATATTAGGTGGTGTTGGCTTAGGTATTCAAACGGTGGCGACTTTTATTCCGGTTATTGCTTGTTTATTTATTGGCTTATCGTTACTCGAAAGTAGTGGCTATTTAGCCCGAGCAGCTTTTGTGGTTGATACCGCAATGCAAAAAATAGGCTTACCTGGCAAGGCATTTGTGCCGTTAATTGTTGGCTTTGGCTGCACCGTACCAGCGGTAATGTCGGCACGAATTTTAGATAACGAACGAGAAAGAATAACCACTGTGATGATGTCACCATTTATGTCTTGTGGTGCTCGCTTACCTGTTTATGCTTTGTTTGCCGCTGCATTCTTTCCTGAGTCAGGACAAAATATTGTATTTTTACTTTACCTTATTGGAATTGCTGCTGCGCTTTGCACCGGTTTATTGTTGAAGAAAACCATCTTAATGGGTGGTAATTCAATCAATATAATGGAGTTGCCACTTTATGAGTGGCCTAAATTGTCTTTTTTATTACAGAGAGTTTGGCAAAGAACACGCTCTTTTGTTTTTGGCGCAGGTAAAACAATTGTTATCGTTGTGTGTATCCTAAACTTTTTTAATTCACTAGGTACCGATGGTGAATTTGGTCATCATGATAGCCAAGACTCTTTATTAAGCAAAAGCGCGCAAGTAGTTACACCTTTACTAGCGCCTATGGGCGTTAAAGAAGATAACTGGCAAGCAAGTGTTGGTATTATTACTGGCTTATTTGCTAAAGAAGCCTTAGTGGCAACATTTAATAGTTTATATTCTCCGGCGTCTGAAGAAGCTAGCGAACCAGACTCCTTCAGCGACTTGTGGCGACAAGCTCTTGGTAGTATTTCGGATAACTTACAAGGTATAGAAGCTGACGATCCTTTAGGTACAGATATTGGTGATGTGTCGAGTATTGAAACGGCAGCGAAAGAGCAGGGCGTAGCAGAAAGTACTATTACTATTATGCAGGCTGCTTTTGCTGGCAAGATAGGTGCGTTTAGCTATTTACTGTTTATATTACTTTATACGCCTTGTGCGGCCGCAATGGGCGCTATTAAGAATGAAGTAGGTACACGTTGGGCTGTTTTCGCCGCGCTATGGAGTTTTAGTTTGGCTTACTTAGCAGCAACAGCGAGCTTTCAAATTGCTTTATTGGCAAGCGAGCCGCTACATGCGTCAATAACCTTAGCGATTATAGTTTTAGTGTTTTTATCGATTTATGTTGGCCTAAAGCGCTTTGGAAAAAATATTTTAACGATTCCAACATTAGTGACTTATCGATAGCTTCTAATAAGCTTAAATGCATGAGCTTATTAGAAGTTGCCAAGGTAATTATTAAAGGTGAACATTAATTAAACAACTCATGTCGACTAACTTTACATCTTGATAAACATAACTAAATAAAATATTTATTTTCATTGTATTACAGTGGGTTATTGTCGTGGCTCGGTTTTTGCCGTGTTGGTGTTTTTAAGCTAATACTTAGCTTTATTACCCCCATTAATACGCACAACGAGAGAGTCAATGTTTACGAGGTTTATTAAGTTTGTAGGTACTTTATTACTGATATCATCAATGCCATTATCGGCAAATATTATTAATGTCATCGATTTTACTGGCGATAATGAAGGCGTAGCTGAACAGTACGTTTTTACTGAAAATGGTGTCACTTTAACTATTAGTGCCTGGACCACAAACGTTAACAGCAACCAAGAAGTTTTATCTCCATGGCAGTTACTATCTGGACAATATGGCGTTTATAAAGGTGATTCTGGTTTAGGCGTTAGATCAAATGATCAAGATGGTTCCTATCTTGATGGCGGTCAATCTAACGACTTGACTGATCTTGATGAAGGTTTATTGTTTTCATTTTCAGAAGAAGTCAATATTTTAGGTTTTTATGCTGATTACTTGAGCGCAGGTGATGATTTAAACTTTTCTCTTGTTGAGTTTTTAACGCCTACTAGCATTGAAACTACTGATATTTTTATTGATCAGCATGCTTCATTGATGTTTGATGAAGAAGGTGTTTATTTCGCTCCTGATTATTTAATAGGCTCTGCATTTATGATTTGGGCAGATGGTAATGATGATGCTGTACGCATTGTTGATACCGCTTTTGTTAAAGCGCCAGAGCCAAATACAATGTTACTATTTTCTCTAACTTTCCTTGGCTTGGCTTTTCGACGTAAAGTTTGATTATTGTTCATTTTGTTAAAAACCTAGTTTGCTAGGTTTTTTTATAACCAAATTTTGATTACAGTATGATTCATATTAATAGGAAATGTCAGGAAAACCTATGGATCACAAGCAGGCTGAAAACTATTTATTAAGCAAAATAGAAACCTCGATGTATTATCCGTTCGGTGATGACGTGAAGGTATTTCGCGTTAAAAGTAAAATGTTTGCAACTCTCGCACTTGGTAAAGGCAACGAAAAAGATACCAATGGCAAAATGGCAGGACACTATTGTATTAATCTAAAATGTGACCCTGATGAAGCGGTGATGTTGAGAGATATATTCTCATCTGTAATTCCTGGTTACCATATGAATAAAACACAATGGAACACGATCATACTTGATGATTCAATTCCACAAGGAGAAATTGAGCGCATGATAGATAACTCATATATGTTAGTAGTCAGTAAAATGACCAAGAAAGATCAGGCGTCAATCTTGGTGCATATCTAAATATAAAACTATATTACTCAACCCATCTAATTTTGCTATAACCCATATTATTCCTCAAGTTCTCAAGATAATTAAGTGTGTCCGAGCTTAAACTATTACCATAAATTGAGAAGTATACATTTGTATCAATAATGTTCTCAATGCCAATTACAGTTTCAATCCTATTGTCTTGAGCCCAAACTAGGTCTAAATTTGTATTTTCACTAAAATCTAAATGTTCAATTATATTTAGATGTAACCAAACTTTTATTAATTCAATATTATGTGATAAATCAATATCAGTTAATGCATTATTTCCTATATTTAAATATTTAAGGTTAATATTGTCCGTTAAATCTATAGTTGAAAGGTTATTACTCCCAAGTTCTACTTGAATTAACTCTATGTTTGCGCCTAAATTTAAATCGCTTAGATTATTGTTACTAGCAAACAAATGAGTTAACTTTAAATTGTTACTAATATCTAAATCAGACAGGTGATTATTATAAATATGAATAGTATTAAGTGATTGTAAAGTTGAAAGGTCGATTTCCGATAAATTATTATAAATAAGGTGAAGTTCTTTAAGTTTACTAAGAAGATTCAAATCTAACGTAGTTATTCCCATATGAGCAATCTTTATATATTCCAAAGCAGTATTTTGTTTAATGTCTATATTGTTAATTAAATCTCTGTAATTACTATCCTGAGAAATACTTAAGTATGTTAACTTGGGGAATTGTGGAAATATAACATCACCGCTTAATTTTGCTTGATGCAATTCCAATGTATTTAGATTATAAAAAGCACCTAATCCTTGAATTTCAGTTACTCCACTACAATTTAATAATATAACTTCATCAATAGTTGTGTAGTTACTAGAGTCAAGGCAATGAGCTAATTCAGACGTTTGAATATTTGCTTGTTTGGATAATGGAATTAATCGAAAAGAAGCTGTAATTTCACATGCCTCATAAATTGGAGAGGATGTATATGAATTACCGTTGAGCTCACCACTACATCCATATATTGATTCTATCTCGTAGTTTTCTTCTGGAATTACTGAAAATGTATAAGACTCGCCTTCTTCAATGGAAATACTAGCAGGGCTAATCATGCCATTTTCTATTGTATTTGTAGTAATGTTATAAGCTTGCAATAGGTTAAAAATAGTTACCTTATGATTTGCTTCTGCGGATAAACCCAATGGGTCTTTAACTATTAAGTTAATATTTAATTCAACATCCTCCTCTACATCAGGAGCTATAAAACTAACTTCATTGTTTTTTTTGGTAAATTTAATGTCGTAGCTTGTTGTAAATGACCAATTAAACTCGCTAATTTGATCTCCGTCAGGATCATTTACTTGTGCGGTTATCGTAATATTTTGGTTCTCATTGATATTTCCTAACCCTGTAATACTAACGGTAGGAGGACGGTTTACTTTTTCTACAGCTTCTGATTTTCCATTTCCTCCACCACAACTTGTAATAATAAAAACGCTAAACAAGGTGGTTAAGTAAGCTTTCTTGAAAATCATTTTAATTCCCTTTATTTTTTTGATAATTATATTTCGCGGATTGTATCTGAAAACCTTTGGTAAAAGAATATATGTTGCAGCTAAAGAGAATTAATTTGTTGAAAGCAAATACAGTACATTTTTTGAAGCCATTATAAAACCGCTTTACGTGATGGTTTTCATCATACAACTCTATATTTTTCAAGTAGGTATATTATGCTTTGATATTAAAGCGCAATGAAATACGGTGATTCTTGATGGTTCTACTCCATAAGGAGAAATTGAGCGCATGATCGATAACTCATATATGTTAGTAGTCAGTAAAATGACTAAGAAAGATCAGGCGTCAATTCTGGTGCATTTGTAGTAACCAATAAATCATGGCTAAAACGTCTTGAAAAAGTAGATGAAAAAGCGATTTATAAAGCGGCTGAGAGACTAATGTTCTAAAAGTAATTTTGCAATAATCTCAATGTTATCGCATATTTATTTACTCACTAATCACTCTTTTAGATGACAATAGCGAATTCAAAATAGGATTGAGCATGCCAAATAATAATATCCCAGAAGAAGCATTTGATTGGTACGATGAATATGCCCATGGTGGCATGGACCGTCGAACATTTATGAAAAAACTAAGTGGCTTAGTTGCGCTTGGTTATTCTATGTCGGTGTTAACCTCAGCATTGCTGCCTAATTATGCATTAGCAGAGCAAGTATCATTTAATGATTCTGATATAAAGGCAAGCTATGAAAACTTCCCGTCACCGCAAGGGCATGGCGAAGGTAGGGGTTACTTGGTTGTGCCAAGTGAAAATACGCAGAAAATGCCGGTGGTATTGGTTATTCATGAAAACCGAGGCTTAAACCCTTATGTTAAAGATGTCGCACGTCGATTAGCTAAAGCGGGCTTTATTGCTTTTGCACCTGATGCATTATTTCCGTTAGGTGGCTATCCAGGTAATGATGATGAAGGCCGAGCCATGCAAAGAACACTAGAACGAGAGAAAATTCAGCATGACTTTGTTGCCGCAGGAAACTTCATAAAATCTCATTCTCGCTCGAATGGTAAATTAGGAGCTATTGGTTTTTGCTTTGGCGGATATATAGTTAATTATTTAGCGGCAATTGATAGTGACCTCATTGATGCTGGCGTACCTTTTTATGGTACACCAGCAAAAAAATCGCTAAGAAATAATATTAAAGCTCCCCTAATGATTCAGTTAGGCGAATTAGATAAACGAGTTAATGCTTCATGGCCAGAATATGAAGCAGATTTAACTGCAAATAACGTTGATTTTGTTATGCACATGTACGCAAATGCGAAACATGGTTTTCATAATGATTCAACAGGACGATATGATGAAAAAAATGCTGAATTGGCTTGGTCAAGATCGCTAGCATTCTTTGAGTCAAAGCTACGTTCGAGTTAATGCTTTTTATCTTCCGATAAATAATTATATAAAATACGGTTTTCTGAAATAGTAGCGCTAATAGTTCATGATTAAAGTGCAGTGGAAGACTGTATTTTTTATGGCGAAACTTCTCTAAATAGTCAATTTTTTTAGGGATAGATCTATTGCCATACGGAGAAAAGTCTACGCTTTTAGCGATAATTGACTCAATTCTTACAACGCTTTTCAGTTTATTGTTTTTCTCTTTTATCAAAGTTAAGTTGTTATTTGCGTTAATGTTTTAAATCTTAAACTTATTCCTAACTCAATAGATTATTTGCTAACGTTTTCGTTTCCTCATTATTTGCACATTCACTAGGTATATTTACTAACTAAGCTTTCATTTTATCTATTCAAGTACATTGTTTGCTTTGCATCTGTCGGTAAATTTTAGGGGAAATCAATATGAGGTTTAACATGCGTTTTGTTTATTTATTCATTGTGGCGGGAGTTATTAAACTTACAGGGTGTGGTGGTGGCGGAAGCAATGAAGAAGTTGCGACAGACAATGAAATTGTCCAGCCAACACCAATTGACGATAGTGCTGGGTCGTCGCCTGAACCAGAAGTTGATTCCGCGCCTAATATTCTTTTTATTCTTTCAGATGATCAAGGGCTTGATGCCTCAGCGCAATATAGTTTTAGCCAAGATGTACCCATTACTCCGACGATGAATGAATTAGCTCAACAAGGTTTGGTGTTTGAAAACATGTGGGTTACACCAGCATGTACGACCACACGAGGTACAATAATCACCGGTAAATATGGTGTAAATAGTGGTGTTGAAACAGTACCTGCAATTTTATCGACAGAACATGAAATTTTGCAGCAATATTTGAAACGCAATAGCGAAACAGAAAGTTATCAGTCAGCGGTTTTTGGTAAGTGGCATTTAAGTACGGGTAATGGCAGTGAAACACATCCTAATGATGTTGGTGTTGATTATTATGCAGGTAGTTTATCTAATATTGACAACTATTATGATTGGTCATTAACGATCAATGGTGAAACTGAAAATACAACGGAATATCACTCAACAAAAATTACCGACTTAGCAATAGATTGGGTTAATGAGCAAACCTCGCCATGGTTTGCTTGGGTTGCCTATTCAGCGCCGCATACTCCATTTCATTTACCACCAAATTCGCTGCATGATCGTGACTTATCAGGCACCGCTGATGATATTAGTCGTAATAAACGAGCGTACTATTTAGCGGCTGTTGAAGCCATGGATGCGGAAATTGGTCGATTACTCAACACGCTTGATGAAGCGACTCGTGATAATACAATTGTTATCTTTATTGGTGATAATGGTTCGCCGAGTGGTGTTATTGATACTTCAGTATTTGAAACTAATCATGCAAAAGGCACACTTTATCAAGGTGGCATCGCTGCTCCTTTTGTTATTTCTGGTAAAGGTGTAACACGAATAAATGAGAGAGAAGATGCTTTAGTTACCGCAACAGACTTATATGCCACTATTGCCGAAATTGCTGGCGTTAGTGAGACCAAAGTACATGACAGTAAAAGCTTCAAAGCGCTATTAACTGATTCAACCGCCGTGAGTAACAGCTATGCTTATACCGCGTTTAAGTCTGACAACGTTAGTGGTTGGGCAACTCGTTCCAATGACTACAAGTTAATTGAATTTGAAAGTGGTGAACAAGAGTTGTACTCATTATCTGATAACTTTGCTGAAACTAATGACCTATTACCTACTAATGATGCTTCGTTACTTGAGCAAGTGAGTAGTTTAGAAGCTGTAGCTGATCTTATTTATGGCACTGAAGACTCATCAGGACCTATCGATATAACTAATGTAATTTTAGTGAATAAAAGTGAGAATTGTGCTGATTATATTGAGCAATTTACCTCGAACGTAAATGATGTGAATAACGGTATAGTTTTTCATGGCGACTTAGTTATTTCCCAAGTGGGAGATAAATGTGTGTTTCAAACTAATGCGATTCCCAATCATGACTTTAATGATGGTGGTAATGCCTTCCCCAATCATGTCAGCGAACAGAATGATCAGTTTGAAATAACCACTTCTCCTAATATTGCTAGCCAAGTAACCAGCATTTCATTGCAAATGGACAACGCTATTATGCTCAATGGTGTGAAAGTTGATTTACTGGCAGCGGGCTGTTTTGGTATTGGCAATGGTAAAGTTGGTTGTAATGATATGGCACAACCTTGGCGATATGACCCAATGCATGAGGCGAATGGCTTTGCTGTCGATTCCCACAACGCACATGCGCAACCTGATGGAACATATCACTATCACGGCTCACCTCTTGCACTATTTGATGATAGCGACAATCAAGACTCACCAGTGGTTGGTTTTGCGGCAGACGGCTTCCCTATCTTTGGCTCTTACTTTGATGACCAAGGTAATATTCGAAAGGCATTATCGAGTTATCGCTTGAAATCAGGAACACGTCCAAGTGGCACTGGCGAACCGGGTGGAACTTATGATGGCGCTTTTAGAGATGACTATGAATATATTGAGGGCGTTGGTGATTTAGATGAATGTAACGGCATGACAAAAGACGGCGTTTATGGCTATTACATTACAGAAAGTTACCCCTATGTATTAGCGTGTTTTTCAGGAACACCTGATGGTAGTTTCAATAAATAATTGAAGCTTTATTAAAACTTTGCATACATAGTGCAGCTTAACTTGCTTTATTTTTGATGCAAGAAATCAGTAATTATAGTTTGTAGATACTTGTTTCTTGCACTTTCAAAAGCTGTTTTATTCTGACAAAGGTATAAGCTTTCACTGACAGGCTTTGCTAGCGGATGAATGCAAATGTGTTCTTGCTGATGAAAGGCATTTACCGCATGTAAAGGTAAAACGGTAAAACCGATATTTCGGCTAACGGGTTCAAGAATAAGGCTAATTTGATTGGAAAATCCTTTATGTGCAAATTGGTCTATATGTTCAAATTCTTTGAAATTCTCAGTAAGCAATAAATTCGCATGATGCTCAACATCAGGATGCAAGATAAAGCCTAAATCACCCAATACTTGCCAGTTTATTTTTTTCACCTTATTGCTGGTAACTAACACTAAAGGCTCTAAGGCTATTTTTTGGCTGGTTAATTTACTTGTTTTAGTGGTTTCCGTCATTAAGCCAATATCTATTTTACGCTCAATTAACGCCTGTTCAATGCTCTGGTTTGGCGCAAAAGTATAGTCGAGAGACAGTTTTGGATGAGTTTTCTGAATATCAAGTAACTGAGGGTATAGCTTTAATCCAACACTACCAGGAGATGATATACGGATGTTGCCAACATAGGCGTCATCTTGCTTTATTGATGTGGCAAGGTCATCACTTGCCTGTAGTAGTTGCTTACCATTTTGATATAAGCGTACACCGGCATCGGTTAAGGTAAAAGATTTACCTTCTCTGAGTAACAGGGCTACGTCTAATTGTTGTTCAAGCTTTTGAATATGTTGACTAACACCCGACTGTGTCATAAACAGGGCAGTGGCGGTGTGGGTAAAATGTCCCAGTTCAGCTAATGTGCAATAAGTTTTTAACCATAGCGGATTTATCATAATAAAACATACTCATAAAAATAGAAAATGATAATTATTTCATACCTTATCATGTGTTCTATAGATTATCCTACTAGGTTTATACAATTAATGGTTCATTATTTATAGTCAATATATAGGTGATGCTGATGTTGCGAAAATGTATCGCTCCCTTTGTTATTTTTCCATAGTGATAACTATATCGTTGACCTTTATGGAAAATTATTTTGTTCAAACTTTGGTTTTATTCATACTCTGAGCAGAACTATGCCGTAGGACTACCAACCGAAGATATTCCCATCTAGCCGATAGCAAGGTTAAGCGGATATTCCTGAATGAATAGATCATTCTGAGATTTAAAATGCGCCTAAAACTAACATTGAACTTTATTGCTGATTCTTTCGTATTTATTAGAAATCAATATCGGAGAATTGTTATGCATTCAAATTCAACATCTTGTTTACTGCCTGTGATAATTGGTGTTTCAGATTCAAGTCACTATTTAGTTGGAATGATAGACTCGAGAGATAACCTTGGCGGCTTAGAACAAAATACAAAGGCAGCAATGTTTACATCGCTAGTCGATGCTAAAGCCTATTTACGCCGACATAATATTTTTTCAGCATTACTTGAGTTTCAAAGTGCTTATGATGAAATGTGTGGTCAGTCTACTTTTGGTTGTTATCGTGAAAAGGTTTCATTTTAATGATGGAAAAAAATCAAATTGTTTTAAATGATGTATTGCAGGCTTTTAATTTAGTTCTTGTTAAAGGCTATAAAGTTGATAGTTGTTATGAGTATCAGGGAGTGAAAGCTTGGCATGATTTTGATGGCTATACTTGCTTTTTAAGTTATAAAGATCTGACATTAACATTACTTTTTCATGGTCGTTATACGGTAGATTTTCAGCAACAAGAAACCTTGAGTACCTTTGTATCTAAGGTTAATAAACTATTGGCTTCAAAGGCATGAACAGAGTAAGCCCGAAAGTGCTCTTACATAGTAAATGGACTAAGCTGAATGTTGAAAATAGAGAAAAGCATTTTATTATTACAAAGGTTCTATTTGATGAGCAGAATAATGTTGTTGAATGCATAATAACTGCGGTTATTAATAAGCGAGAGTATTCCATTAACTGGCGAGATTTAAAAAAGCCAACACTTTGGCGGTTTGGTTGGCAGTGAAATGCTGGCGTTTACCACTTAATTTCTTTACCTTGCCAATCTAAAAAACTAGCCTTTTGATCAAATGCCTGTACGGCAATGATCTTTAAAAGCTGTTGCGCTACAAACTTTGCGGTAAATAATTTACCTTCCGGAACATTTTTCTGAAATGGCTTTGACAGTTTTGTGTCTGTTGTGCCAGGGTGGAAAATAATAACTTTTGTATTTTTTGAACGTCTTGAAAGCTCTATCGCAACATTTTTTAGCATCATGTTCAAAGCTGACTTTGATGCTCGATAGCTATACCAACCTCCTAAATTATTGTCTTCTATACTGCCGACACGAGCACTAAAAACAACGAGTCTACAGTCTTCTTTTGAAGTAAGTAAAGGTACTAATGCTTTTATCCAAAGTATTGGGGTTAAAGCATTTACTTGCACAATAGATAAGAAAGATTCCGCACAAAAATCTTCGATACGTTTTTCTGGGGTTATAACATGGTTGTGCAACAAACCGTGGCAAATGTATATTTGCTTAAGCACTAAATTTTCGACTTTCCTAATTTCATTAACTGTATTTTCGATCGTAGATGGCTGGTAATCATCAATCAATATTTTAGTCAGCTGCACAGAAGTAATATTGTCATATGTTGAGAGATCTCGACTGATAATAATTATATTTGTGTTGGACTTCGCTGCTAAGAGTTCTAGCACCACGGCTTGAGCTATAGCGCTACTAGCCCCTATTATTAATATATTGTCTTTAGACATTATCAGCTCCTGTGATTTATGTGTTTTGAATTGAAATATTTTTACCACAATAAAAAGGCAATAATATGTATCAAAATGACTAGCGCGGTTAAGTGGAAACGCATTATTAGATAATCCCTGCAATTAGGGGCATTGCGGTCAAAGAAATACTCGCAACCTAACAGCGCCGAGTATGATGTCGCTAATACTATGATTGCAACTTGGTGAGAACAAAGTAACGAGGCAAAGGCTAGTAAGCTAAAAAGGTTACTTAGCAGTTGTCGTTTTGTATTTACATTACTACTTTGCTGTCGCCATAACGTTCCTGAAACAAAACTGAGGATAATAGCACTGTAGAATATAAATATTTGTGCGGGCGACTGAGTAAATAACTTTACGTCTGTGTAATCTAAAGCCAATGTTAATGCGAAAGGTGCAAGGCCTAAATAGCCTAAATACTGTTTTGTTTGCATAAAAATCCCTTCAAATTGTTTCTCTTATGTTTTACGAAAGTTATCGGTTATTCGATCATAAAAGGTACTATTTAGTTATTTTTAAAGTGATTTAAATTTTAGTTTTATGATCTAAATAGCAACTCAATTAATCTAATTCAGCACCTAGTACGTATAGCTACTTAACATTAAAAGAAGGTAGTGATGCGACGATGAAAAATTTATCCTATAGGTTGAGTAAATGGAGCATAGTTAACCTAGTCGGTTTCAATATAACTTGGCTTGGACTGATTTTTTTCGGTAATAGCTTTATTCCTTTTGCCGCTACTTTGTTTATTTTTCACTTATATTTTCAAGCAGAAAAAAATGAGTTAGTACTTATCCTACTTGTAGCAACCATAGGTGTGTTACTCGACAGTACATTGGAGTACAACAGCATATTTGTTTTTCCTAAAACTGAATATATTCCTCTTTGGTTAATTACTCTTTGGTTCTGTTTTGCTGCGACCATTCGACATAGTTTAGGTTTTTTAGCGCAATCGAAAATACTGCAACTTTTAGTTGGTGGCATTGCCGCGCCACTAAGTTATTTGGCAGGGGCAAAATTCTCCGTAGTGCACTTAACTTTATCTACAGGCTTAAGCTACTTATTACTTGCATGTATTTGGGGGCCGTTATTAGTTGTTATTTTTTTGATGAGTGAAAGGGTAGGTATAGAGGAGAAGTGTTATGCGGAATAAAATAATTAGCCACCTAACATTGAAGACTCTTAAAATATTCTGCACTAGTCTGTGTATATCAAGCTACGTCATCGCAGATGATGCCAAGGTAAACTTAAAGGATATTGAAATTGCCAATTCGAATAGTTGCCAAACCGTTAATGCTAAACCCTTAACCAGCAGTAATTTCGGTAAGCTAATTGAAAATAATAATTTGAAATTATTGGGAACGGCGAAGTTTTCAGTACTTTTTTGGGATATTTATGAAAGCAGATTACTCACTTCTGATGGGCAATTGCCGTTAAGTCACCCCTGTCAGTATTCTATGTTTGAAATAAAATATTTGCGAGACATCACTAAGCAAGAGTTAATAGAGAATACTGTTGCTCAGTGGCAGCATTTAGCAATAACTGAGAAAGAATACCAACCGTATTTGGTAGCACTAAAAAATATTTGGCCTGATATTAGAGCTGGTGACCAACTTATCTTACTTAACAATGCGACAACAACTCTGTTTTATTTCAACCAACAAAAAGTTGGTGAAATTGAAAGTGAAGTATTCGCCGATTTATTTTTACGAATTTGGTTAGATGAAAACACTAGTGAGCCAACATTGCGTAAGCAGCTTCTAGGAGAATTAATATGAAGAGCTTTTATAGATTGAGCATATTGCTGATAGTTCTATTATCGTTGTCGAGTTGCACGACAAAGTTAGCAGAATACCAAGCAACATCACCTACCTTCGATATCAAAACATACTTCACTGGCAATATTGTGGCTTGGGGCATGGTTCAAGATTATACCAACAATGTTACTCGCCGCTTTTGTGTAGAAATTGATGGTCAATGGCAAGGTAATAAAGGGCTACTTAAAGAAGTGTTTTATTTTGTTGATGGTGAGGTAAGTTATCGTAATTGGCAGTTAACAAAACTTGCGCAAGGTAAATATCAGGGCAGTGCCGAAGATGTTGTAGGTCAAGCCTATGGCCAGCAGGTTGGCTTTGCTTTTCAATGGCAGTACAACTTACTAGTGCCAATTGATGGTGACCAAATACAGTTTTCACTTGATGATTGGATGTATCAAATTGATGAATATCGTGTTTTCAATCGTACTGAAATGAAAAAGTTTGGTGTCACACTAGCTGAAATTACGTTATTTTTTGATAAGCAATTACCGGATAAAAAGTGCCAATGAGCATATATTTGTTGTTGGCTACCCGACAAAATTAAATAATTTTCGCACCAAATTACAAGCTCAGACTCTAAATTCTCTTGCGGCTCAATTTAAGCATTTTAGTTAAACTACTAGCTTAAAAACTAATTGATTAATTAATTGAATAATTAATTGAATAATTAATTGAATAATTAATTGAATAATTAATTGAATATATTGACTAAATTCTGCATCAGAAACGCTTTCATTTCTTCGTTCAATCCAAGCAATACGCGCATACTGATGATAAAGATCACCGGCTAAAAATAATTAATTTTATTCAAATTATTTATGATCTGTTTGATTTTTAGCCTCGTAATTCTACCTGTAATGCAAATAAGTGTTTAAATAAGAGGGTAAGCAGGTGAGAAATTTAAAAGTACTAGGAATAGCCGTTATAAGCTTGTTATTTTTACAAGCCTGTAACGATGATGATAAAAAAGATATTGTGGTTACGCCACCAACCGTCGTGACTAATACCATTGTTGATGTTGCAGTAGCTAATGGCAGTTTTACAACACTTGTCGCTGCTTTACAAGCAACAGGGCTAGACGCGACATTAGCCGATACGACAAGTAGTTTTACTGTTTTTGCACCAACCGATGAAGCCTTTGCCTTACTAGGGCAAGATACGATAAACGCCTTACTTGCAGATACCGATACGCTGTCTGATATTCTAACCTACCATGTTATTAGTGGCGAAGTGAATGCCACTGCTGCTATTGCCAGCGCAGGCACTACAGTTGCCATGGTAAATGGTGATAGTGTGGGGTTATCACTTGATGGCGATAACCTATTGGTAAATACCGCAACGGTTACCATAACCGATATTCAAGCTGATAACGGTATTATTCACGTGCTTGACGCTGTGCTACTACCACCTGCAGATAAAGGTGAATCAACAATGAATATTGTTGAAACCGCTGTAGCAGCAGGTAACTTCACTACCCTAGTGGCTGCATTACAAGCTGCAAACCTTGATAGTGCGCTAGCAGACGAAACGAAAACTTATACTGTATTTGCACCAACTGACGCTGCATTTGCGTTGATTGGTACTGAAACGATTGCAGCACTGCTAGCTGATACCGATGCTCTAACAAGTATATTGTTGCAGCACGTGATTGATAGTGAAGTTTCTTCAGTAAGAGCATATTCATTGAATGGCATGACAGCTAAAACCTTATCAGGGGCTGAAATTACTATTGCCATTAATAGCATTGCGGACAGTTTAATGTTTGGTGGAGCAAATATTACGGTTAAAGATATATACACAACCAATGGCGTGATTCATGTTATTGATATGGTTGTAGTTGGTGATGTTGAAGTACCGACGCCTACCAATAGCATTGTGGATGTTGCGGCAGAAAACGGTAGCTTCACAACCTTAGTTACTGCTTTACAAACAACTGGCTTAGATACTGTTTTGGCGGATCTTGAAGGTGAGTTCACCGTATTCGCACCAACAGATGCTGCTTTTGCGCTGTTAGGTGAAGAAACCATTAATGCGTTACTGGCTGACCCTGATGCTTTAGCCAATATTTTACTCTATCACGTTGTCTCAGGTGCAACAGTTTTACAAGATGCAGCGGTTACCATTGCTCAGTCTGACAATAAAATGGTTACCATGGCGAACGAGCAAATGTCGACATTATCGTTGTCTGGCTCTGCATTATTCATTAATAAATCAGCTGTATCAGCGGCAAATGTGATGGCTGATAATGGTGTAATTCATGTTGTTGACCAAGTTATTTTACCACCAACAGTAAAGGCTGAACCTACCATGAGCATTGTTGATGTAGCTGTGGGGGATGAAAACTTCTCTACCTTAGTCGCTGCATTAACTGCTGCTGACCTAGTGGACACATTAGCTGATGAAACTGCAACCTTTACTGTATTTGCACCAACCAATGCTGCGTTTGCAAAAATAGAATCTAGCACACTAAATACTTTACTCGCTGATACGAGTGCACTAACCGATGTGTTGTTAACTCATGTAGTTGGCGGTGCTGAGGTTAACTCTTTGGCTGCCTTTGCTGCAAATGGCGCTATGGTAGAAACTGCCAGTGGAGCAAATGTTGCTGTTACACTAGTTAATTTTAGTCAAACAGCTAATTCTAGCAATGATGAAGTAGCTTATGACAGCGCCGCTGAAATATTGGTTGGTGGCATGAACTCAGCTAAAAATGGTTACACTTTATATGTATTCGACAATGATTTAGGTACGGCGGGCAGTACTTGTAATGACGGGTGTGCCTCCAATTGGCCGCCGGTACTAGTAACGGACAATGAAGTAGACAACATTAAAGGTTTGGCAATGGTGATGCGTGACGACGGTAGCATGCAAGCAACCTATTTAGGTCGTCCACTTTATTTTTATGTCGGCGATACACAAGCCAATGATATGAATGGCCAGGGGGTGAATGATGCTTGGTGGAAGGTTTCACAAGAACAAGTAGCACTGCAAGTGCAAGGTTCAAATGTCACTGTTACTGATATTTACACAACCAATGGTGTTATTCATGTTATTGACACTGTTATTACAGATTAGCGCTTTCTTAACCCATTAAACAATTGCTGTGCCTTTTGCCCCTTACTTTTGATTATTAGTACAGGGGCTTTTTTTGATCGTTTTCTACCTTTGCAACGTATAACTAGTTATCAGTTCATTTGCAGTATCTAATTCAACTTTATGACAACATTTAACTTGCCCATTTTTCCTTTGCCTATTTTCTTGTTACCTCAAGGTATTACCCGCTTGCGTATTTTTGAAGCACGCTATTTAAAAATGGTTTCGCTAGCGATGAAAAATAATGGTTTTGTGATTTTGCCAAATGCAAGTGCATCTGCATCAGAGCTAAAAGCAATAGGAAGCTGGGTGGAAATTATAGACTTTGATCAAAGCGAAAATGGTCTGCTGTTGATTGATGTTCGCTGCAAATGTTTGGTTGATGTTAGTGCATTGCAGCAAGATGAAAAACAGTTACATCATGCACAAGTCAATCGCAGAGCACATTGGTCAGAAACTCGCGTAAATGAAACTAACGACAAAATTGCATCATCACTAAAGCAGGTTTTTAGCCATAATAGTGAGTTGGATAACCTGTACGTTGATAAAAATTTTCAACTAGCAAACTGGGTTGTAGCACGCTGGTTAGAATTATTGCCAGTTAAGCTCGATGAAAAAAATGCTTTTATCGAACAAGATTCATTTCACCACGCTATGCAATTTGTTGAGGCTATTATTCTGGCAGAAGAAAGTAATAATTAACCCAATTTTCGCGATAAGTAAAAAGTATTAAAATAATGTGATCTCATTTCAAGATTACAGCGTATAGGTTGTTAAGTGGAAATAATGGATAAACGTTATGCCGTCTGTTCAATCAAAGTTGCCAAGTCATCAAGCAGCTGTTACACCTAGTAACATGACTAATAAAATTGATCATCCTCAACTTTGTCAATGGCTTAAATTAATAGCTGTTAACCGAGACAAGCAAGCGTTTACTGCTGTGTTTAAGTTTTTTGCTCCTAAAATAAAGCGTATTGCACAAAGTAAATTCAATAATGAAGCGCAAGCTGCAGAAGTGGTGCAAGACACTATGTCCAATGTTTGGCGTAAATCGCACCTATTTGATGACAGTAAAGGTGCGGCGACAACATGGGTTTATACCATTATGCGTAATGTTACTTTCGACATGTTGCGTAAAGTTAAGGCCAATAAAGAAGATAATCTCAGTGATGATATTTGGCCGCTCGCAGAGTCAATGAACACTGAGGAAGAGACTTTTACCGACCATATTCAAAATCGTAATTTAAAAGGTGTTATTGAGACGCTGCCTGAAAATCAGCAGCAAGTGGTGAAAGGGTTTTACTTTTTAGAAATGTCTCAAGAACAGCTTGCTGAACACCTTAATTTGCCATTAGGAACCGTAAAGTCGCGGCTTCGTCTCGCGCTTGGCAAACTTAAGATTAAACTAGGAGATCACCATGATTAAGCACCATCCTAAATTTGAATTATTGCAGAACTTTGTTAATGGTGATTTACCCGCTTCATTGTCTGCAGGTATCGCGATTCACGCGGATATGTGTCCTCAATGCCAAGAAAAAATTAGTCAATTGACCGAGCAAGTAGCAGAAGCGAGTTTCGAACAAAACTTCTTACATAAGTTCGTTGTTGATGATGAAGATATGGCTGAAGTTGCTGAATTAGAATTTGATAGCATTATTGATGAAATTACCGCTTCTGACGATATCGAGTCAGTTAAAATACATAATGAAGGGCCATCTATCGAATTTAAGGGCAGTGAGTATGTTCTACCAAAAGCGATACGTAATATTGAATTAGGTAAAACCGCTCAAATTGGTAAGTTATCAAGAGCACGTTTGCAGTTGGATGAAGGTGAAATTCACACTAGCTTATTGCACATTGATCCCGGTGGCTCTGTGCCCGAACATACTCATAATGGTTTTGAATTAACCTTATTATTGGCAGGTTCATTTACTGATGAGCAAGGAGAATATGTTGCAGGCGACTTCATCATGCTTGATAAACGTCACCAACATCATCCGGTATCAGAACATGGTTGTCTTTGTTATACCGTTGCTAACGACTCACTGCACTTTACGCAAGGTATTAATAAGTTACTAAACCCTATTGGGTCTTTCATCTATTAGTTGGAGATGGTTATGTCTAATAAATTCGAAAAAGAAGATATTGTTGTTGGCATTAGTGCTTGTTTAAATGGTGAAAAAGTTCGCTTTGATGCCAGTAATAAGCCATCAAATTTTTGTATGCACGAGTTAGGGCAGCATGTCACTTTTAAAGCCTACTGCCCTGAAGTAGCGGTTGGTTTACCCGTACCTAGACCAACCATACGTTTGATCAAAGATGAACAAATGATCAAAGTTGCACGGCCTGATGGTTCAGGCGATGTTACCGAAGCAATTAAAGCTTACGGTAAAAAAGTGGCTAGTATGTCCAAAAACCTAAGTGGTTATATTTTCTGTGCGAAAAGTCCAAGTTGCGGTATGGAACGCGTAAAGGTTTACTCGCCAGAAGGCAATCCACTGCAGGCTCATGGCATTGGTGTTTTTTCCAATGAAATTATGAAAGCTAACCCGTTGTTGCCATGCGAAGAAAATGGTCGTCTTAATGACGCGGTTATTCGTGAAAACTTTGTCGCTCGCGTTTATGCCTATCGTCGCTGGCAGGCGCTTGAAGCTTCAGGTATTAGTAAACACAAATTAATGACCTTTCACGCACAGTATAAATATACCTTGATGAGCCATAATTTAGTTGCCTATAAAACATTGGGACGATTATTAGCAAGGGCTGATTTGGCTGTTGATGAGATGGCGGCACAATACATTCTTGGTTTAATGACAGCATTAAAGCTTAAAGCAAGTCGGAAGAATCATGCGAATACCTTGTTGCATATCCAAGGCTATTTTTCTAAGCATTTAAATAAAGTGCAACGACAAGAGCTTTCGGAGCAAATACATGCCTACCGTATAGGCTTGATGCCACTAATGGTGCCATTAACCTTGATTAAGCATTACTTATTACAACACCCTGAGTCATATATCGAGCAACAAGCTTATTTGGATCCTTATCCAACAGCACTGAAATTACGCTACGGATACTAATAAACGGATTTGCTAGGCTATTTCCTCTAAGTTTTAATATTCATTAATAAGTACTAAGGAAAGTCATTGTTACTTTGGTTTCGCAACGACATTAGAATAAACGATAATCCAGCTTTACATTATTTCCTTGAGCGGCATCATGGCTCTGAAGTGGGTAAAGCTGTTTTTTTTGTCAGTGAAAAACAGTGGCAAAAGCATGATTGGTCGCCGATAAAGATTGATTTTATTAAACGCCATGTCAATGCTCTTGCACAGCAGTTATTGTCGCTCAATATTGTGTTGCAAGTAGAGTATTGCGATGACTTTACTGATCAAGTTGCGTTTTTAAAGCACTATTGCCGTCAGCATAATATTGATGAAGTTGTTGCCAATAAAGAACTAGAAGTGAATGAAAATTTACGCGATAAAGCCTGCCTGGAACAGGGGCTTAAACTACGCTTATTTGAAAGCGATGTTATTGTTGAAAAAGGTAAGGTACTTAATAAAACTGGCGATATGTATAAGGTATTTACACCTTTTAAACGTGCCTGGCTTACCTATGTAAAACAGCAAGGGTTTAGCTACTTAGGTAAACCGGTAATATCAAAATCAAGCCAAGTATCAAGCGAACTTCTAACACCTATTATTTGTTCTGGTGAATCGAATGCATGGCCATTAGTTTCGCAAGTCGAGCAACAAGTTATTCCAACGTTCTTTCAAGACAAAGTGCAGTGTTACGGACAAGAGCGTGACTTTCCGGCTATCAAGGCAACGTCTGGCCTCTCGCCATACTTGGCTATTGGCGCCATTAGCCCACGCTATCTTTTAACCTTGATGATACAACGTTTCCCCGATATTTTACTTGCCGCTGATAGTGACGAATTTGTATGGTTGAACGAAATAATCTGGCGCGAGTTTTATCGTCATCTAATGTTTCATCAAGAAAAATTATCAAAACATCAATCTTTTAATGATAAATACAGTGCGACTGTGTGGCCTAATAACCCCCAATATTTCCGAGCATGGTGCGAAGGGCGAACAGGTTATCCTTTGGTCGACGCGGCCATGGCACAACTTAACCAAACGGGCTGGATGCATAATCGGCTGCGCATGGTTGTTGCAAGTTTCTTAACCAAGCACTTATTAATTGATTGGCGCTGGGGCGAGAAATACTTTATGGAAAAACTTATTGATGGCGACTTAGCAGCCAACAATGGTGGTTGGCAATGGGCTGCTAGTACTGGTTGTGATGCTCAACCGTATTTTCGTGTTTTTAACCCTATTCGCCAAAGTGAAAGATTTGATCCTGATGGTGAGTTCATTCGTAAGTATCTACCAGAGCTGGCGGATTTACCAAGTAAGCAAATTCATTTTCCACATGCTTATATTGCCAAAGAAAATTTAGATGTTTACTGGCCGGCGATTGTAGAGCATAAAGCCGCCCGATTAGCTGCCATTGAGTTTTATCGATAGCGAGTATCAATGCCTTAACGGGCTGTGGTAAATAATTAATAAAGAGTCATTATGCTAAATCAACAAATGAAGCCAATTGATGAAATAAATAATGTAGCTAAGCACGCACCTTGGCTGGCTAATTTCATCAATGTTTATCAAAAGCTTTCAACTGATAATTTACATCTACTTGCTGATATTTATCACCAAGATATTGTCTTTATTGATCCTATGCATCAGCTGACAGGTTTAGAGCATTTACAACATTACTTCAATAACCTTTACCAACAGCTTAGCTATTGTGAATTTAAAATTGAAAATGTGATTGAACAAAATAATGAAGCGGCAGTTTATTGGCAGATGAGCTATCAGCACCCACGCTTAAATGCTGGAAAAATTGTCAATGTGCAAGGTAGTTCACATATTAAAGGCTTAAATGACAAGGTTATTTATCATCGTGATTACCTTGATTTAGGCGCGATGTTATATGAGCAACTACCGTTATTAGGACGCATTATTTCTTGGCTTAAAAATAGGGCGACAGCGTAATGGACGCGAAGCGTACTATTCTCATTACCGGTGCTACTTCTGGCATTGGCGAGTCACTGCTGAATCACTATTCTGCAAGTGGTTATCAGGTTGTAGCATGTGGCCGTAACCGAGAGAAACTAGCACAATATGCCGAGCATAATAGCAATATTATTCCGTTAGCCTTTGATATCACTGATAACGAAAAAATTGCTCAAGCGGCTAATCAACTCAGTGATGTTGGGCATATTGATATTTTAATGCTTAATGCTGGCGACTGTCGTTATATTGATAATGCTAAAGCATTCGATGGTGAGCTATTTGCCAGTGTTATCGCAACTAATTTGCAGTCATTAGGTTATTTGCTTGAACACTTCCTTCCCAAAGTTACTGATGGCGGACAAGTTGTTTTTGTTAGCTCTAGTGCAACATTATTACCGTTTCCTCGTGCGGAGGCATACGGCGCTTCAAAAGCCGGAATTGATTATTTAGCTAAAACTTTACGCCTTGATCTAAAATCAGAAAATATTGATGTAACCTTAATTCATCCTGGCTTTATAAAAACGCCGTTAACCGATAAAAATGATTTTCCCATGCCATTTTTACTTTCTAGTCAACAAGCTGCTAGCCGAATTTACCAAGGCGTAAGCGCTAGAAAATCCTATTTACACTTTCCAAAAAGGCTAACGTTAACGTTGAAGTTACTCGCCTTATTTCCAGACTTTGTTTGGCAAAGTATTATTTTAAGGAGTAATAAAGTATGAAACGATTCGCCGTTATAGGTGCTGGTGTTTCTGGCTTAACAGCAGCCTATTTATTATCGAAAAAGCACCATGTTAGTGTCTTTGAAAAAGGTGCTGATATTGGCGGCCATACCGCAACTGTTGACGTAGAAGTTGCCAATAAATGGTACGCCATTGATACAGGTTTTATTGTTTTTAATAATAAAACGTACCCCAATTATTTAGCATTGTTAGACGAAATTGGTGTTGGTAAACAAGAAACTGAGATGAGTTTCTCAGTGCATAATACCGATACAGGAATGGAATACAATGGTCATAACCTAGATACACTTTTTGCTCAGCGCCGTAACATCGTTAAACCTAAGTTTTGGCTGCTAGTGAAAGAAATTCTTCGGTTTAATAAGTTATGTAAGCAAAACTATCAGCAACAAAATTATAGTGAAACATTAACGCTCGGAGATTTTCTACAAGAAAACAAATTTAGTGACTATTTTGCAGAGCATTATATTTTACCTATGGGAGCGGCTATTTGGTCTAGCTCGTTAGAGCAAATGGAACAATTTCAATTTCATTTCTTTGTGAAATTTTTTCATAATCATGGCTTGTTGAATATAGCTGATCGCCCGCAATGGTATGTTGTACCAGGTGGTTCAAGAAATTACTTAGCGCCACTGTGCGAGTCATTCGCCAATAATATTCATGTTAATACCGATATTACTGCAGTTACTCGTGAAAATGAGCAAGTTCAGTTACATTTTGCGAGTGGCGAAATGCAAACATTTGATGAAGTTGTTTTTGCCTGCCATTCAGACCAAGCCTTGAAATTACTAGGTGATGCTAGCGAGCAAGAGCAAGAAATATTAAGTGCGATGCCATACAGCGAAAATTCAGTGGTACTACATACCGATACCAAACTTTTGCCCAAACGTGAAAAAGCATGGGCAAGCTGGAACTACCAATTAAGTGCTAACCGTACAAAACCAGCCAGCGTTACTTACAATATGAATATTTTACAGGGCTTGAATTCCGAACATACGTTTTGCGTAACTTTGAATCAGCGAGAAGCTATCGACGCCAGTAAAATATTGCGAGAATTTACCTATCATCATCCAGTTTTTTCAACTGAATCAATAAAAGCGCAAAAACAACGCCTGACTATTTGTGGCAAGCAGCACACACATTATGTTGGTGCTTATTGGTACAGCGGCTTTCATGAAGACGGTGTAAGAAGTGCCGTTGATATTGGTCAACGCTTTGATTGTTACCTGCAACAAAGTCAATTAAAGCAAAAGGTTGGCTGAGCAGTTGTCGCATAGTCATATTTATCGTGGTGAAATCAGCCACCGACGCTTTCACCCTAAAGCACATAGTTTCGCCTATCAATTATTTATGTTGGCTTTAGACGTAGATGAGATGGAAGCCAAGCAATGCCCGAAAAGTATATTTGGCTTTTCTTGGTTTAACTTATTGAGGTTTGAAGAAAAAGATTACCTCAAAGGTGAACCTGAAAGCCTTAAGCAACGTATAAAGAATAAAGTAATTGCGTTATCGGATTGTGAAGATGGTATGGCAGAAGTTAGTCGTATCACCATGTTGGTTCAGGTGAGGTGTTTAGGGCTTTATTTTAGTCCTGCAAATTTCTACTTTTGCTATGACGCTAATGAAAATTGTACACAGGTATTGGTTGAAGTAAGCAACACGCCGTGGAATGAACGTCATTATTATTTAGTACCTATAGCGCACAATAATAATGATGAAAATTTAGTACATGTGACCAATAAAGGTTTTCATGTGTCGCCTTTTATGGATTTGAATATGCATTATCAATGGCTGTTTAAACCACCGATGAGTAATAGCGATAAATTATTTATTCGCATCGAAAATCATCGTAATGGTGACAACAAGGACGATAACAATAAAGCAGATAATAAGCAGAAAGTATTTGACGCCACGATGACGCTAAACAAAAAGCCTTTTACCAGCAAAGCGTTTTGGCAACTGTGGTGCAATTTACCAGCGATGACATTAAAAATAGTACTAGGTATTTATTGGCAAGCATTAAAACTATTGATTAAACGCATACCGTTTATTGGTTATCAAAAAAGTCAGCCGACAGAGCCTAAATAAGGAGTTGAGTTGTGGAACAAGTTTCAGGATTAAAAATAAGAAAACAAGCTAATTGGTTAGATAAACGTTGTCGGAACATTGTGTTTTCAGTGTTAGCAAAGTTGCAATATGGGCAAGTTGAAATAATCGACAATGGTCAGCATTTTCTTTTTCCTGAAGTTGTAGGCAGCGACTCATTACGTGGTCGCATTAATATTCATGACGCTAGTGTTTATCGTGACTTTGTTAAAGGCGGCAGCATTGGTGCAGCCGAAGCTTATATTGCCGGCAAGTGGAGTAGCCCTGACCTAACAGCGGTGATACGAATTTTTGCTCGTGGTCAGCAACAAACAGATGCGCTTGAAAAGCAGAAACCTTGGTTAACAAAACTTAAGTATGCCTTGTTACATAGACGTAACCGCAATAGCCAAGCCGGTTCAAAAAAGAATATTCTTGCCCATTATGATTTAGGTAATGAACTTTACACCCGTTTTCTTGACCCTGAAATGATGTATTCATCAGCCATTTATCCCGATGAAAATGCTGATTTGGCACAAGCACAACTTCATAAGCTTGACACTATTTGCCAGCGCTTAGATCTGAAAGAAAGTGACCATTTGTTAGAGATAGGTACAGGTTGGGGAGGCTTAGCCATTTATGCCGCCCAACATTACGGCTGTAAAGTAACTACAACTACCATTTCAGATGCTCAACATGAGTATGCTAAAAACCGTATTGAGCAACTAGGCTTAACCGACAAAATAACACTGTTAAAGCAAGATTACCGAGAGCTTACCGGGGAATATGATAAGTTGGTATCAATTGAAATGATTGAAGCGGTTGGCTATGAATACTTGCCAAGCTTTTTCCAGCAATGTAATGAACGCTTGAAAAAAGGTGGTAAGTTATTGATACAGTCAATTACCATTGCTGACCAGCGTTTTGAATACTACAAATATAATGTTGATTTTATCCAACGCTATATTTTCCCTGGTGGCTTTTTGCCTTCTATTACTGCCTTGTCTGAAAATTTAACTAAACATACTGATTTGGTGACTGAAACCATTGATGATATTGGTTTAGATTACGCAAAAACTTTAGCGCATTGGCGAGAAGCATTTTTAGCTTCTTGGTCGGAACTGACGCCATTTGGTTATGATGAGCAATTCAAACGTCTTTGGTTATATTATTTTGCCTATTGTGAAGGTGCATTTATAGAGCGGTCTACCAGTGCGGTGCATTTGGTGGCTAGAAAGTAGCTTCTTGTTTTTTGCTGTAATAGTTCCTTGCAGTAATAGTTCTTTACAGTAAATAGACGAAAAAGACAGTATCACTTTTAATGATGCTGCCTTTATTTTTATGTCGTAGTGTTAGTGTGCTTACGCCGCTTTATCAATCTTATGGTTTTGCTTAGTTGCTAATAAGTATATTTGCTGTTTGTTTGGTTTAGCTGTTCTCACTTGCCACAGCGCCCCCAATATTATCAGCAATAAAATACCCGCTAAGCTGTAATAGATAACATCGTCTGGTTCTATACTTTGTACCGTTTGTTTCTCCAGTTTCTGTCCTTCAACTTGTTGTTCGGCTTTTGCTTTTTGCGAGGCTACTTTGCTCTGCTGCTGCGCTAATTGCTGATTGTTCAACGCTTTTTGTGCATCTGCTGATGCTGCCATCGCTGCCATGGTTTTTGCCACTAATGGCGCTAAACCATAACCTTCGGCAAGTTCATTAACATGCTCTTTGACGGCGTCATTTAAAATAACTAAGTCGTTGTTATTAACGACGTCAATATACTGTTCAACAAGTTGTTTTAAACGTTCAGGGTCAGCTTGCCAATAGTCTTTACGCTCAGCTTCTAACATTCGCTCCATCATGCGAGCAAACGCTGCTGGATTGATATCTTTAAACCATTCATCAAGTCCTAGGTTTAATTTATCATTAACGTAAATGTCTAAGTATTCGTCCCATTGGTCGTTGCGAATTAAGTTAGGGTCAACCACTTGCCAGCCAAAGAAATTGTCCATCTTCGATGCTAAAGAAACCGCGCCTGAATAACCTTCTTTTTGCAGTTCTTTAATCCAACGCGGATGGAACATGCGAGTACGTAGTTCTTTGGCAAGAAATAGTCCGGCATCTTCCGCTTTCGCATTTTTAGCATCACGTAAATTTGCTACTACCATGTCTGGGCTTTTACCGTCGATATTTCTCACCGCTAAGCTGAGTGAGCCAAAGTATTCAAAGGGATCATCTGTGCTTAACATGCCAAATAAGTTTGAAGAGCGAGCAAACATCGCAATGTCAGTGCCTGATAATTGCTTGGCATATAGCTGAATATCTTTACCTTCAGTATTTTCGCCTTTTTCACCCCAACGGCTGTTGTCAGCGCCGAAGAAGTAGCCCATTTTTCCTAAGTAGTTATCAGATATTTTCTTGTCAGTTTCCCAAGTATCACTGGCCCAGGCTGCATCATCAACGCCTGTGCCGTAATCACCTGATTGATTTGAAAATATACGAATCGTTGATAAGTATTCTGCTTCTTTTTCGTCAACACCTTCGGCGAGTAAATTGGCTTTTACTTTTTGGCTGTTTTGCCAAACTGAATTGTTGTCTTCCTTTAAGGCGGCCACTTGGTTAACTGCTTTGGCTAACATTTGCATGACATTAGGAAAGGCGTCGCGGTATAAACCGGTTGCAGAAAGCACAACGTCGATACGAGGGCGTTTTAATTCACTGTAAGGAATAACTTCAGTGCCAATAACTCGGCCGCTTTTGCTCCATTTAGGTTTAACACCCATGGCATACAAGACTTGTGATTCCAGCACGCCGTAATGACGCATGGTTTCAATCGACCACAATGAAAAGGCCATTTTATCCGGGTAAGTTTGGTGTTTGTCGTAGTAATTGGCAATCATTTGCTCAACTAACTCTTTACCTTGTTCGAATGCTGCTTGCGTAGGAACACGAGAAGGGTTGAAGCCAAATAAGTTATAACCTGTTGCTAGTGATTCTGGATGACGTATTGGGTCGCCGCCAGATTTTACTGGGATATATTTAGCATTAAGAAAATCAACCATAGCATCAAGTTCGTGGATGCTCGCCATACTTTGGTAAAGTTTTTTACCTCGTTCAATATCAGCTTGTAGTGACTCAGAAAGCTCAGTTAAAGGCACTGGCTGCTGCGTTGAAGGCTCATCAGTAGCAATGATGTAGTTCTTAACGGTTAAATAACCTGATAATCGTGTAATGTCATTTTCATTTTTATCTTCATTTTCATTCTTTGGACTAAGCGCTTGCTCTGATTCCTTGTCAGTACTATTTTCATCACGACTTGCAGGGTCTTCAGAATGATAAGTATGGCTATGCGAAACGCCTTCATCTTCTCCATCATCATGATGCTCGCCAGTTAAATTATCAGCGTAATTCTCATGCTCAAATTCACTTGCACCTTGAGTAAAATCGTTACCTAGCATTTGTACTAAGGTTGAAATAGTTAACGGTTGCTCAGGAATATAGCCATAGGTATGTAAACCTAACGGTTGGTTCGCTGTTGCTAAGTCTTCTAAGTGAATATGCAAAGCATCGATAAATTCGTCAAATGCAGCGGTTATTTGTGCTTGTTCCCAGCCTAAGTCTTTACAAATATTAGTATCGAAACATAGCTTAGTTAATTGGCTAGCTGTTTTTTGCTTTACGCCACCTTGATCAAGCTGTTTATATTGGTGCATCAATTCATGTAAATTGCGAATTTCACCTTCTAAACCTGCAGCAGCAAAGGGTGGTGTCATATGTGAGATAACTGTTGCTCGGCCACGGCGTTTGGTTTGCATGGCTTCACCAACATCATCAACAATAAATGGATAAACCACTGGCGTATCCCAAACCGCTAAATTACCTTGGTCGTAAATAGATAAACCTCGTTCTTTTCCACCTAGGTACTCTTGTGAACCATGGGTACCCAAATGCACAATGGCGTCTGATTGCCAATATTCACGGGCATAAAAATAGGCTGCAAGATAGAAGTGATTAATCGGCACTAGGCCTTGATGATAAATCATATTTTCATCATTTTTATCATCAGAACGCGGAGGCTGGCGCATAATTAGCATATTGCCATTACGAATACGCGGTAAAATGAAATAGTGTTCACCGTTTTTCTCTACCGCCATAAAGTTATCTTGTGGCTGTCCCCAATGGGCATTTATTTTTTGTGTTAGCTCTTTAGGTAGTGCGTTGAACCAAGTTAAATATTTATTAATTGGCATTAACTCAGCCAAGTCGTTATCTAATAACTCAGTTAACTGGTAATCACGGTAAAATGGGTCCAGTATTTTTTTTGCGTTTTCTACAAAGTATTCAGCGTCACGCTCTGCGGTTTGATAACCTTCGTTGGCCAAACGTTGACTAATGGCTTCAATACTTTCGGGAATATTCATAAAAGACGCGCCCACGTCTTTATCACCCCAAACAAACATGGTTAATTTCTTATCTTGGTTTGCTTTATATTTTAAGTTAACGACGTTAATGGCTTTATTGACTAAGTGCTCTAGCTGATAATCGATAATTTCAACGTTTTGATCTGTCATATTCATAGCTGCGACGATCATAGGGTCGACCACGCCAGCGTTTTCAGGTAGTACTAAGGTGAAAGACATCATGTTGGCGCTCACACCTTGCATGTCTTTTTCCCATGTGGTTTTATCGCCCGAATAATAAGTCATGGCGTGCATTACCGGGACACCGAAATTTTCAAACTCTACCTTACGTTTATTGGCCCAGTGAATATTGCGGAAGCTGATAATCAAATCAACATCTGTTTTCATGGCTAAGCCTTGCTCATTAGTGTCTTTTTCAGTGCTTGGAATTTGCAATAGTTGGCTGTAGTCACCGCTAACAGGGCTAAGCTCAAAAAAGAATGGCACCACGTAAGCACCTTTAGCTTCTAGCTGTTTAATCGTGGCATCGATTAATTGTGTTTGTTCAGACTCGATTAATGCTCGTTGCAACAATACCGCTATTTTAGCTTGCTGTGGTTTAACTGGACGTAGTTTTTTATATTCCACCAAATCGTTAATGATCAAGTTCGGTAGTGTTGGGTGGTAAATTCCTTGCTGTGGAAAAATAATCGGCGCGGGCACACTGGCAATTGTTGTTGAATTTTCATTGTTCGCGATAACTTTTACGGCAATAAAACTCAACATATTGTCGAGATTTCGACGGCCAGCATTCATCCAATAATCTTGTAATGTAGTGCCATTTTCACCTGTTAAGCCTTTATTGAGACCTTGGTTTTGTAAGTAACTAAAGGCAACAACTGCGGTTTTTACCTTTGCGATTTCACCTACGTAGTTATCAAATGCAGCGCTAGCTTCTCGCACCGATACGGCATCAAGAATGACTAAGTCATATTGGTTGAAAAGTGCCGTTAGTTCGCCAGCTTTATTGGCTGTTTTTAATAACGACTTTGCTGATTTTTGCGCAATATTCCAAGTTTGATTGCTTTTTTCATCAGCAACTTTTTTTAATAAGGTAATTTTTGCCGTATTAGTATGTGCCGTGCTAACAAAGAGGATGCTTTGGGCTTTGTTTACGGCGTCTTGTTGGTTTGTTTCTGCAAATACATTGCTGATAAACGCAAGGATGCCGAAAAATAATATGGAAATTTTAATTAATAAATTGTTCATAAGTTGCTATCGCTATTCTTTTACGTAAATCATGCTGCCGTCTGCCATTTCATAAGCAGTGCCAGCTTTTTTGCCTGTACCTGAACCGGTTTTACCATCGCTTTTAAAGCTTTCGATGGTATTACCTTTTTTAACGATAATTTCCATATTATCTTTGCCTTCGTTTTTAATAACCGTGACGTCTTCTGCCAAAAAAGGATTCAGTGGATTTTGTGCGATGGCAATGAGTAATGCCGCAACTAATACTAAGAACACATCAACCAAGTTAACAACCGACAAGGCTGGGTTAATGCCTTCATCTTCATCAAGCAGCCTCATAATCTTTCTCCACAGCTTGTATAGGTAATGCTGATTCTTGGTTACTGTGCTCTTGTGGCTTTTTTTCAGCTTCTTTATTAATTAATGGCATAAGGGCAACTAGTTCTTCAACCATCCAACGCTTCTTAACGGATGCTATCCAAAAAGTAATTGACGCTATGATTAAACCAAAAATTACTGCTGAAAATGCGACAATAAGGTTTTCACTGATACCTTGAATGTTACCGTCAGCTAAACTTTTTAATGCTGGTCCCATTGGGATCATAGTCGCGATTAACCCTAGCATTGGCGCTAGGCGACTTACATTTCGCACACCTTCTAGCTCTTTTAATGCCGCAACATCTAGCTGATCTTGGCTGATGTTAGGCATTTCATTGGCCAGTGATGCCATAGGATAACCATTCAACTTTAATGTTTGGTTAATGCCCAGTTTGTTATTGAGCAGTTGCAAAAATGACTTGTAATGACGGCGACGCTGCATGGTTTGACTAAAAAATTGGCCAGTGGCAAATAGCGAATAAATGAACAGTAATGCGATAAGACAAAGTACAGGAGCCATAAAAAAGTCTGACAGCTGGTACATGGTTTGTTCGATCTGGGCGATCATAATATTTCCTAAGGGGTCTAGCTAAAAGTGTAATTAACAAGTTAACGAGTCAAGACACATAAATAGTAGTGTCTTGAGTTTTAGTTCATGCTGTTCGGTTAGGCTCCGGTTTCGCCAGCATTTTCATTGACTTCATCTGCTCTAAAGCTGATGTTGCCTGACACGCCGTCAGCATCGTAGTAACCGGTAATCTGCATTTTGTGAGTTTTAGTTGCTGTTTTGATCAGGTATACGTCGAATTGTGACCATAAAGAATGGCCTCCATTTACGCCATATTGGTACCAAGGTGTGTTGTCAAAGGCTTTAACGCTGTAGATGTCGCTTTTAAAACCATAATAAGCAACGGCCGTTGGGTCGACAGCGTCATAGTTATTATCAAAGTCATGTATTGCTTGTGCGTCGTCAGCAATATTGATGCTGAAATCAGCACCAGTTTTATCAGCCGCACATGGCAAACTAACATCCCACGCATCAGCCATTGTTACTTCTTGATTAGTATCAAAATCAATATAAACATGTGTTACATCACCTGAACAGGTTAATGCTGCATCAATAACAAGCTCTTGCTCTGCGGCAAACGCGGCGTCACTGCTACTTTGATACGCCGTTTGTAAGGTGATTTGACCTATGCCTCGTCCTGCAGTGGTAATGCTTGTTGCTCTAAATTTAGTGAAAGCGTCATCAGAGTTGGCGATAAAGTATTTAGTATCGGCAGCCGTAACAACATGAGTCGTTGAGTTATAGTCGTAAAAACCGTCGATAATATTTGATGTGACATCAGCAACAAACTTAGTTTCGTCCGTTGGAACATCGCTAGTTTTTATTGCTAAATAATCAGATAGTTCAGATTCTGCCGTTGCAGCAATAAAGCTAGCAGCAATGGCTTTGCCATCGGCATCAAAAAAGTCACTGTTATTACCCGTCGCATAAGCAGTTACTGTGTTGTCGCTGTGTTGGTTTAAGTAAACCCCACTTCGTTTAAAAGCAACATCCCATACCGTATCTGTTTTAGCTTGCTCTTCGGTTAATTCAACAACCGCTTTAGCGTCTAAATCGTAATAAACGAATTCCGGTGCGCTAACACTACCGGTACTGTGTGGGCCAATAATTTCACCTTGTGTCGGCGCTGTTGGCGTAGGTGTTGGAGTTGGAGTAGGCTCTGGTGTTACATCATTACTTGAGCTGCTACCGCCACCACAGGCAGTGAGTAAAATACATAAGGCTAAACTAGTTAGCTTAAATGGTGTTGATAAATTGTTGTTCATGTTTTTCTCCAAAATATACTTAAATTCTTAAATTCTTAAAATTGGTAGCTAATGCCGGCGCTAATAGTGCGGCTGCTAATAGGTCTTGCGTCAAATGTGGTTTCGCTGTTTATCGAGGTGTTCTGATGTTCATTTAAAAGGTTGTCGATACTAAATCGCCACGATAGATTGTTAGTAATAGATTGATTCATAAGAATATTGAACGTGGTAAATTCATTGTTTTTAACATCTTTTTTAGTACCGTCCGCTTGCTTTGTAACGGCTTCGCCAGCTTGATATACGGCATAGGCAATTAGCTCAATGTCGTAGGCGTCAATGTCATAATTAATATTGAATTTAACTTGATGGCGCGGACGAGAAAATAAACGTTCATTATTGTCATCTTCACTAGTTAAGTAGCTGTAATTAAGTTGAAATTGCCAATCGGTTAGTTTCAACTCAGAGCTAATATCAAAGCCATGGATAGTTGCTTCGCTAATGTTTGTGTATTGATAAACCTTTAAATCGCTAGTTGACTGCTCATCATCAATTACCGAATCAATAAGTTGCTCAGTTTTAGAGTAATGCACACTGATATCACTTTGTAGATCTGCAGTGTTTTCAAATACTGAAGTATTGAATGTGATGCTAGAGTTGATTGATTCAGCAGTCTCAGGTTGTAAATCTTCATTCCCTAATACTTGATAGCCTAAAGCGCTATGGTCGAAGATATAAAAACGCTCTTTTAAATTAGGCACACGATAGCTTTGACCAATACCTGCTCGCCATTGCATAGTGGAATTTTCAAACTTGAAGTTTTTCATTGCACTAAAGCGAATCGCGCTGTGTTGGCCAAAATCAGAATCGTATTGACCACGTACACCCGCTAATAACTGATAGTTGCTTTTGATCCAGTTACCTTGAGCAAATAATTCAACGCTTTCACGGCTTTTGTCGTCGACCTCAATAATATTGTCAACAGGTTTAAACTGGTGAAGTTTGTCAGCATGAATAACGCCACCTGTTACTAACTCAATGTTATTTAATTGAAAGACTTTTTGACCGTTAATTTCGGATAGCTTAATGCTAGTGTCGCGTATGCTATTTGATTGACCACTAACCTCTTGATGATTAATGTGTGTTGCATTGAGCTGCCAAGGTGATTTTTGGTTTTTAGTACTTTTTAGGCCAAAATCCAGTTGATGTTTAGTAACATCGGTTTGGTAATAAATAATGCCACTTTGGTTTGGTATTTTTGTACTATCTTTTAGTTTTTTCTCGTCTAGCCATTGGTACTTAAGGCTTGTCTCAATCGTACCGTGATCTTTGCTTGCACCTAGGGTGATGAACGTTTTGTCGACACTAGCTGCATTTTGCGAAACAGTTTCGCTGTCATAATCAAAGCCTTGATCGTCAATAACTAAAGCACTTAGCTGTGTTTGCCAACCAATAATGCTTTCGTTGGCATAGACTTTAATGGTGTGATTAAGATCGCCATCTTCAATAGTATTACCCTGATATTGGCTGATATCGTAGTCGACCTTTAATGCCGACTCATCGCTTTTACGGGTAATAATATTTATTACACCACCCATTGCTGAACTGCCGTACATAACCGATGCTGCCCCACGAATAACTTCAATTTGTTCGATGTTATCGGCAGGGATTTGGTCTAAATCAGCTGAAGATCCCGTCGGGCTTATAACAGGTTGACCATTGATTAGAACTAAAACATGGTCACCATCAAAGCCTTGCATTTGAATATTGTAGCCGTCTTTAACACTACGTTTTACCACTACGCCAGGTAGATAGTTTAATGCTTGTGCTAAGGTGCCGTGGCTAATCTTAGCAATAGTTTCACCATCAATTACATCCACTAAAACAGGTGAGTTACTTAAAAGTTTTGCTGTGCGAGTTCCTGTGACAACAATGTGTTCTTCTTGGTTTGAGTCTGGTGATGTTTGCGCTATTGATGTGATAGGCAAAGCCAAAATCATGGCCGATAGGCTAGCTTTTATATACATTTTACCGTGCTTCGTTAATGGGAATCTAAATGAGAATGATTATCGATTGCGATCTTAAGGGGGAGATGAATAAAAAGCAAGTAAATTTACCTTTTAGCTAGTAAATATCTTTTATCGTTTCTGCTTTCTACTAAAGTTTTGTACTAGTGATTTTATAATGTTGTTTAATATCATGATATTGAAGGTGATTTTAAATGTCAGAGTTAGGTGGTATTAGTTTATAACTACATTGTAGTAAAAATTAGTTGCAGGTTTTTACTAATTAACTACAATGTAGTTAATTAGGTGCGGGAGGCATGATGGCAGATAAAGAAAAGTTTCTTGGTGAGTTTGAACAGATGACAATGTTGGCGCTGATCCAATTAGGCAGTGACGCTTATGGAGCAAAAATTAGACAGTTGTTGCATAGCGAAGTAAACCGTAATGTTGCTATTGGTGCTATTTATTCTACCTTAGAGCGATTGGAGAAAAAGGGCATGGTTACTAGTCAATTAGGTGAAGCAACAGCAGAGCGTGGTGGCCGGGCAAAGCGATTTTTTAATGTTACCTCACAAGGACAAGTTGCCCTTAAACGTGCGCGGACGGCAATGGATAGGCTTTGGCAAGATGTTGCATTTATCACGCTAGCAGAAGTGAAGACATTCAACGTTATTGGAGAATTTTGATATGAACCATAATATTAAAAAATGCATTGAGCATGAGATTTTTTCGCCTCCTAGTTTTGCAGTTTTACTATTAACTTGGATTCTACCAGCAACTGTTCTAGAAGCTATTCTTGGCGATTTAATGGAAGAATTTGACGAAAGGTCAAAGGCGAATAATAAATCTGCTAGGACTTGGTTTTGGCAACAAGCAACACATACAAGTATGATTTATTTTAAGAAAATATTTAACTCGCCTAGCTTTATTAGAAAATTAAATATAGTTATACCACTGGTATTATTTTCAACAGCATTTACCTTAATTGCATGGTTATCATATGCTGATAATTTAGCTGAATATGCACCAGGCTTTTGGCAAACGCTGTTAACAGGTCAAGCTCATATGGCATTGTTTGATGGTGCCTTTTGGTCGAGTATTGGTGATTATCTCGGTCAGGTGGATAGTGTGTGGTTTTTATTTGATGGACCTTCACTGATTATTACATTTTTCAGTATTTCTTTACTGCTCTACCTTGATAGAAAGTCAACATTTACGGCACTTCAAATGGCCAGTTGGGGCTATGCATTAGTTATACTGCCTTATATATGGGCAATAATTCACATTAACAGTAACCATTTTATTGCCACACAAATAGGACCTATTATGGCTATAGGCTTGATTACGTTTTTATATATGGTTTTGCCCGTGAGTTTTTTGGTACATCGTAAATTGAAACAGGTAGAGAGTAATGCAAAGTACAAAGACGAAAAAATAAATTAGGTGAAGAAGTCGAATAATGTCAGTTATGGTGATAAAAAATGGTTGAGGAATTTATGAGCAGGTATTCTATTTACAATTTTAAGGCTTTTATAGCCATGCCGCTGTTTTTATTGAGTTTGAGTGCATGTTCACCGAGCCAAACGCAAACGTCGCAAGCAACAGAAACTCATCGCTATGCGCAAACAACCATTAAAGCAGCGGCTATTTCATCTGATGGTTTGCTGTCGTTAATTGCTGAGCCGAAACAAATTTGTTTATGGAACAATAAGTCAAAACAGCAACAAATGCCTTGTATTACAGGTAAGGATGCCGAACATATTGAATTAGTAGGTATATCAGCTTCGCAGCAATATTTTTATACTTCAAACCAAATGGTTGTGCGCTTATATCAATTGCAGGCCAATAAAAAAATGATATTGGTTAATGAGTGGTATGCCGATAACAACATCATCAATGATATTGCGATATCTGCAAATGGTGATACTTTGCTGCTTGGCTATCGTAATGGTCAAGCTAGCATTATTAATACAAAAACGGCTGAGAAGAGTGTATTTCAGCAACACAGATTAGATATCAATGCCGTTGCATTGTCGGCAGATGGTCAACTGGCTTTTACTGGCTCTAGTGACAAAACGGCAACAGTTTGGAAAGCAGGTGATGGCGAAAAAACCGCGGTGTATCAACACAGAACACGCGTAAATCATGTCGATATTAGCGATGATGGTCGTTTAGCTTTTGCTATTGATTCGATAAACGACAGAGCGTTTTGGCAGATAGGCGGAAAAAATGAAACTGAGTTAAGCGAATTACAGACGAGTCTTAAGTTTCTAGAAATTAATCATTCAGCATTCTCAGCAGATAAACGTTACTTTTTAACTGGCTCACCTAAACAAAAAATTATGTTGTGGCGAGTTAACGATGGTGAGCTTGTTGGCCAATGGCAATCAGCAAAGATTGGCCGATCTTCTGTGCTACAGGTTGCGTTTGCTTCCCCTAATAACATTGCGGTTATCACTAGTGATGGAAATTACCAAGTGTTCCCGCTGACCTTGCTTAATTAACGTATTATTTCTCCTCCGAAAGGGGGAGTTATATTTGACTAAGTCATATTCGATTAAACTATATTCGATTTAATCTTTTCATAGATAGCCACTGGCTGTTAATAAAATTGAAACCTTATCTTCTTGGTTTTATCAATGGTAACTATAAGGAGTATTGATAAGGCGATGCTTTATCGAGTGCTGCTGGCATTTTAATGCTAACCAAATAATGTTCAGGCAAGCATAGTATTTGTACATAAAAACAAGTTATCATTCGCTGCTCAGGGAATGACCTATAATGTAATACTCCATATAACTATGATTTTCTTATGCATTAGGGCAAAATTGTAATTCATTCCGTATTAAATTTTGTTAGTGTGCTTGCCTCGCTGTTACCAAGGTCACTTGTTGTATGAAAAGTAATATGTCTTCTAAGTTGTTGTTTATAAATTTATTTTTTATTTCTGTTTGCCCATTTTTAGCCGTTGCTAATACTCCCTCTGAAATGGCTGATCTAAGCTTGCAAGAGTTGTTTGCACTTTCTACTGACGACATGGATATGCGTACATATGAACCATGGCATTTCAATTTTCTTTATAAGCGTTCTAAGCTCGATGGTTATTTAAATGGTAACGATAAAGTAAGCAATGATGAGGTTTATTTTGATGGTGACGAACTTCGAACAGATGATAACTATCCAATACTGCCAACAACTATTACTCAAGAGTCTTATATTGCTAATATTAGCTATTTTTTAGCAAAAGAGCAGAGTATCAGTATTAGTTTGCCTTATATTGTACAAAGCACTGACCATATCAGCCTTGTGCCCGATTACGATGAGTTTAATATTAGCTCCGACGGCGTTGGTGATATAACAGTGAACTTTACGACACTATTAAATAGTTGGGATAGTGAAAAGCTTTCATTATCGGTAGGGGTGTCATTACCTACGGGTTCTATAGATGAAGAAGGTGATACGCCTCGCGCTGAAGGTGATCAACAATTACCTTATACCATGCAACTTGGTTCAGGGACTTGGGATTTACCTATTGGTTTAAGTTATATCAACGATCAAGACTCTTACCTCTGGGGCGTTAACCTTTTTGCTAAAATTCGCTCAGGTAAAAATGATCGAGATTACCGCTTAGGTAATCGCTTTGCTGCTTCACTTTGGAGTAAATGGAAGGTAAATAATGCCTTTCATCCTGTTATGAAAGTGGTTTTTCAAGATTGGGGGCAAATTGTTGGTCAAGACGATGAAATTACTGTACCAAACCCGAAATTTCCTTACCCTGCAGGAATAACTAAGCCGAGTAATTATGGCGGAAAAAAAGTGAGTGTCGTTGTTGGCGCTGATATTATTCTTTACTCACAAGCCTTTGCAATCGAAATTGGAAAACCTGTTTATCAGAATTTAAATGGTATTCAGACGAAAGAAACTCTGAATTTTAGTTTAAATTGGCAAAACAGCTTTTAGGTCGCAACTAACTTGCCCACTATGCGATTAATACTTAAAAATAAGCAAAAGCAATACAATATACTTATTGTCTGTTTACTTTTTTTTATGTCAATTCCATTCAGCTTTGCTAAACCTAATGTTTCTAAACATCATCAGATCATGGCCGGACTTTTATTGCATATTACGTCTTTTACCCAGTGGCAAGCACAAGAAAATCAAAGTATAAATTTATGCATACTTGGAGATGATCTCTTTGAAGAATACATTAACGACATGGTTAAGCGTCGTCCGCAAACACGCTCAGGAAAATTAATTGTTATCACTCGTTCTCAACAAATAAGCCAAGCCAGTGTTAATACTTGTCAGATAATTTATGCGGATCCGAAAAAATTAGCTCAGCTTTGGGCTACATTACCAGCACAACACAATATATTACTGGTCAGTCAATCTAAAGAGTTTATCAATCAAGGCGGAATGGTTAACTTTGTTCGTGATAATAAACGAGTGAAATTGGAAGTTAATTTGCCTGCTGTTTTAGATGCAAAACTTAAATTAAGCTCTGCGCTACTAAAACACGCGACAATTATTTCAGGTAACCCACATCGCAAAATTAGTGAAAGGAAAACGCATGACGAGAACTAAGTTTTTTTCTATTCGCTATAAGCTTATTATCTTGATGGTATTGGTGAGCATCATTGTTGTGAGTGTTGCTGGGCTATTATTTTACAAGAATAATGAAACAATACTGGAAAATTCAACAATAGAAAGTGGTCAAATTCAGGCGGCAATAGTTGGGGCATCGTTAGTTTCAGCGATTATATTTGATGATGATGCAGCCGCTACAGATACGTTGAAGTTATTCTCAAAAAATGAATATATAGAATTTGCCGCGGTTTATTTGGCTGACGGTACTAAATTTTCTCAATACCACCTTGCCCCTAATTGCTCTGAGCATAAATTGGGTGTTAAGCATATCGATGAAAACAAAACTATTCTTAGTGAAAACTTGAAGAAAAAAGTCAGTATATTAGGTGAGCACTACCTTGAAAGCGTTGATGTTATTTTTGATCAAGAGCAACCACTAGGCTACCTCTACATTCGCACCTCGTTAGAAAAGCTCAATCAACAGCGAATTTATTATCGAGACATTTTACTATTAGTCATTGCCTTCAGTGTTTTCTTAGCGGCATTTTTATCAACCACTGCCCAACGAATTATCACGCAACCACTGAATTTAATGGTGCATCATGTAAGAGAGTTCAGTGGCAGCAAAGACTATAAAAAACGTTTAGATTTAAAACTTAATGACGAGCTTGGTACCTTAGCGCATGGTTTCAATCACATGATTAATGTTGTTGAAGAGCGAGAGCAAGCGTTACAAGATCAAAGTAATAATTTACAAGTTATTGTTGATGAAAGAACTGAGCAGCTATATCAAAAAGCGCATTATGACTCATTAACATTACTCCCCAACCGCTATTTATTATCGGATCGCTTAGAGCATGCAATTTTAGCTGCAAAACGAAATAAAGATGGTTTAGCTGTTCTATTTATGGATTTAGATCGATTTAAAATCATCAATGATAGTTTAGGGCATGATGTTGGGGATGAGTTACTTAAAGCGGTAGCAAAGCGTTTAAAACAAATTGGTCGAGATATCGATACGGTTGCTCGCTTGGGCGGAGATGAGTTCATTTACCTAGCGGAAAGCATTCACAAGCCTGAAGGCGCCGCTCGAATTGCACAAAAAATACATCAAGCCTTTGAAGCTCCATTTGCACTGAATAAACACGTTTTACATGTTTCAACTAGTATAGGTATTTCTACTTATCCGATGGACGGCACTGATAGTGGCCAGTTGTTAAAGAATGCCGATGTCAGTATGTACCATGCTAAAGAACAAGGCCCTGGTCATTATAGTTTCTATCATGATGATATGGATGCAGCCATTCATAAACGCTTGTCGATTGAAAACCACTTAAGAAATGCCATTACTAATAATGAATTCTATTTGGTTTATCAACCACAAGTTAATATTGACTCAGGTAAAATTGAAAAAGTAGAGGCGTTATTGCGCTGGAACAACGCTGATTTGGGTGCTATTTCTCCTGCAAACTTTATTCCTGTTGCAGAAGAAATTGGCATAATCAATCAAATTGGTAAATGGGTGATTCATGAAGTTTGTCGACAACAACAAGCTTGGGGCGGCATCGATATTCGTGTAGGAATAAACATTTCATCAAGCCAGTTGCTTGATGTCGATTTAGTGTCTTACATAATAGACATTGCTAAATATTATTGTATTAATCCTAGGTATTTAGAATTTGAAATCACCGAAGAAGTGTTTCTAGAATATTCAACACGTACGATTAACGTATTGACTGACTTACAAGAGCTAGGCATTAAAATAGCTATCGACGATTTTGGTACGGGATATTCATCGCTGCGTTATCTAAAAGAGTTGCCGGTTGATACGTTAAAGCTTGATGGCATGTTTGTTATGGATTTAGCAGAAAACAATGCCAGCCGAGGCATTGCTTCTTCTACTATTATTTTAGCGCACAGTTTGAATATGAAAATTGTTGCTGAGTGCGTTGAAACTAAAGAACAATTGGCTTTTTTAAAGCAACAAAACTGTGACTTCGCACAAGGCTTTCATTTACATAAGCCGTTATCTGCAGATGCAATGCTAGAGTTTCTGTAGCACTAGCATTAATGTCAGCTTCCCTAAGTAATAATAATTTATTTCGCGTGTTAACTTAATCGGCGTCTGCTAGCAAGTACGTTTGTAAAAATTGCTCAAATGACGCGAGCGTTTTTACTCTGTTCTTTTCAATTTCTAGATGATGATTTCCGTTTTCTAATTCAACGTATTGAACATTTTTATCATGGTCGAGTAGCTCTTCATGCATTAGTTGGCTTTGCTTAACATCAACAACTCGGTCTTTATCACCGTGGATAAGGAGTATTGGAATGTTAATTTTTTCAGCAAAATTCACTGGTGATTGTTGTTCTAATTTTTCGTAGTCATCACCAATTTGTTTTTTGACAATTTTATAATTAGTAAATTTACGTGATTTTTTGACGATTAATTCAAGATCAGAAACGCCAGCAAAACTCCCTGCACAACGAAAAACATCTTGTTGCTTAACCGCAGCCATTAATGCGGCGTAACCACCATAGCTTGCTCCGATAATACAAACTCTATCTTCCTTAATATCATGATTTTTTGCTAACCATAAAGCAGCATCAGCAAGGTCGTCTTGCATTGCTCCCCCCCAGTTTTTAATTGAAGCCATTTCAAAGTCAAAACCATAACCTGACGAACCACGAAAATTGGGTTCTAATATCGTGTAACCGCGGCTAGCAAAAAACTCTGAAAACCAATCAAACCCAGCATAGTTTCTAGCCATTGGGCCGCCATGTGGAATAATTAATGCCGCTTTATGTTGTGGGGCATTTTCATGAGGTTGTGTAATGTAGCCTTCTATTGTTGTGTTATCTCTTGCTTGATAGCTAATTTTGGTTTTACCTGAGAGCTTTTTATCTGTTAGTAATGGGTACTGTTCGAGAACAAAACTAAGTGACCCTTGCTTTCGGTCACCCAGAAAGTACGCACCTGGTCTGGTGGAATTACTCGTGAATAAAATATAACGGCTTTCATCAGCACTCATGCTTTCGATATTATTGAAAGCATCGGGAATAGCTTTATCAAGTGCTTTTTGAAAGTCGACATGACTTTCTTCAAAGAATATTTTCGCGTTATTAGCTTCGCCGTGATAAACGCCAATGACGTCGTTGGTTTTCTTGGAATAAATTAAAGAGCCTTCAATATCATAATCTTCATCGGCATAAACTAACTCTCTTGGTAAGTCAGTTTTACTAACGTCAACTTTGAATATGGCGTAACGACCATTGTGATCTGCTCGTATGTAAAGCTCATTTGGATTTTTACCAAAACCTAAAGGTGATATGTCTGGAGCATCAAAAATTTCGTACTCCCAAATATTACGCCACTTTTCAGTTTTTAAATCATACAGGCGATAGAATATTCTTGTTTCATCCATGCCGAAGCCTAAACGAAGACGGTGCTGTTGGTCTGTCATCCAATCATAAATATAACTTTTACCTTTGTATTCTAAGTGTCTTATTTTGCTACTTTCTAAATTGATTTTATAAACATCAGGTTGGTTGGCTACTTTGAGGTCAATTGCCATTAAAATATGGTTTGGTTCATCAGGTAAAATATCAATAATATTATTTTGTATTTGGGAGTAACGCTCTTTATTTCTGGGAATAACAACGGTTACTGCAGAGTCGCTGCCGTCGGCTTTAACTTTGAGTAATCGGGTTTCTGTGTATTTATTGCCATATCGGCTAACGGGATAGTCGGCGCTGAGCAGTATTGTTTCGTTATTTGCCCAGATAAACCAACCAATTTTAAATTTTTGGTTATCTGTTCCGACAATATATTGTGTTTTAGGGTTTACTAAATCGGTTGTTCCAATATAGGTACCGCCATCAATTATTCTAATAAAAGCTATTTGGTTACCGTCGGGTGACAGTGTTACTTGGCTTACTTCTGGTAAATTTCCGAATGCTTTTACCGGTAGTTGCTCTGCGGTTAGATAAAAACTTAATAGTAGTGAAAATAATAGTGTAATTAAACGGCTCATCCTTGCCTCGTGTTATTGATGATGTTGATTTAGAAGAACTAAATAGCAAATTTACCTAGTTCTAAATAGATAGATTTTTGTTAAGTGTTTGTTAATGTTATTTTAACACCTAAAAGTTATGTGTAAAGATGCGTAAAGGGATGAACTAAAACGGTATAGATGACTCTATTTAAGTATAAGCTTTATAGGTAATGCAGAGGTATATATGAGAAATGAAACTAAAGTAGCAGAGTCAACGCAAGCGTTAGGGCAGTTTAGTGATTTACTTTTAATAAGTATATTTTTGATAGGCTTAACATTGGTTGCTTAAGCCACTAGAAAGTAGTTCTTGGTTTAACTACCACTATAAATGTGCTTTTTCAAAACGCTGCTTTGACTAAGCATTGAGTTACTCGGAATATCAATATTGCCAGCGAGTAAGTAAATAACCTTTTCACCTTGTTCGGCTAACTCTAACGCATGCTGAATATTTAGTAGAATACTTGATGCAATATCTTGTGGATATTTATTAGCGTCGCGGCGTATATATTCAATCAGGTCGGTATTAACTTCTTGATCATAAAAAACAGCATCTGCAAATTGCATTTCACGGTGTGCTTTTAATGTTAGGTGGTCAGGGTTACCTTCTAAGGTGTGGATAAAAACGATTTCGCCACTTGGTAGTGATGTTTTTTCTTGTAAGCTGGCAATTAGCTGCTGCTCTGCCGTTGTTGTTTGTCCATCTAAAATAGCTTGGCCGATTTTGCCGCGTAAGGTACGTTCCCAAAATGTTCGACGATCACGCATGCTTTTCACGCGTGCTTTAACATGGTCGCGAAATTTAAATGAAAAGTCTGCTAATTTACCGTAGCCATTAGGCAATGTTTTTTCTATTTGTTCGCGTAGCATGCGCAGTAAAATTGGTGCGCTTCCTGAGCTAGACATAGAAATGATTATCGGGCTTCGATCAATAATCGCAGGTGTTATGTAGGTACAAAGCTCTGGTTGGTCAACAACATTAGTCAGTAGTTTTAAGCTCTTACTTTCGGTAGCTACTGCGCTGTTTACTTCCGTGCTGTCGGTTGCAGCAATTACAATATTGAAATTGTTGAGGTGGCCCGGTTGATAATTATGTTTAAGCCATGTCAGCTGATGAAGGTTTACCAAGCGTTCAACACTACTATTTAATGTTTCAGACATAATTGTAATATTAGTGGTCGATTTCAATAATAAATCTATTTTGCGGGCCGCAACTTCGCCACCGCCTATAATCATTGCGTTAATATGTTTGGCGTCTAGATATATAGGGAAGTACTTCATGGTTATTATTCTCTAACGTTTAGCTATGCTTGCAACCTTGTTGATACCTGCATCAGTAAGGTTTAGTTGTTAAAAAGATAATAGTGCTTTACTGATTGCTAAGCCATTACTATCGCCATAAATATATTGACCTGGATTAAAGGTTAGGTCTGCAAAGCTTATAGCACTATTAATTTCACCTTTACCCAACTTTTCTGTTTTTATTGGGCAGCAACCTAATGCTTTTACGCCAATGGGCAATGTAGCAATAGTTCCTGCGTCTCGAATACAGCCGTTAATAACTATACCTTGCCAGCCATTCTTCACTGCTTGCTCAGCAAGCATATCGCCAAGTAGGGCACGAATCATACTTGCTTGACCGTCAACTACCATTACTTTTCCAGTGCCATTTTGTGCTACTAACTCTTTAACTTTCGAATTATCATTTATGCAGCTAACGGTAACCATTTCACCATAAAATATTTTCTTACCGCCATAATCTTTAAAAATGGGTGCTGCGAGAGTAAGTTGCTTGGCGTATTCATCAAACAAGTCGGGTAATAAATCTAGCATAGCTGTCCTTGAGGTAGAGTAATTGTTATTTAACCTACAATATCAAAACACCTCTGACGATTTTGCTATTAATAGTTATAGCGAACATAAGCTCAAGCTATAGTAAATGTGCGACTGAATGCTACATATGCCATTTTGTTAAAATACGTTGGTAGCTGCCATCTGCTTTTATAGCGATTAGCGCTTTTGCCAAAGCATCAACAATTTTCTTATCGGTGTTTAAGCTTGCGGCAATATATAGCTCACTGGCAAAGTTAGGCACTTGGTAATTGAGCTTTATTTGTTCAGGATTTAACCCGATATCTTCTAGTTCATAGCGCCAAAGTATACTGTTGGTAAATGCCGCATCTATCCGGCCACTATATAGTAGCTCCCACAAAACATTGTATTTGCTGCTAATGAATAAATTCTCATGCAAAATGAAGTTGTTTTCTAATAAATAATTTTCAGCTAAATCGCCTCTAATGGTGCCAATGCTGTAGGTTTTTGCTTTTGTTAGACTGTCTATTTGAATATCGGGGCGTGACTTTAATGTCGCGAGATAAGAGTTCAGCGTATATAGCTTACCAATCCATTGAAATTTATCTTCTCTTTTTGTGTCTCTAAACAAAGAGAATATGATGGTGTTTTTTTCGTTTAGTGCTAGCTGGTAACTACGAGCCCATGGATAGATATTTATATCAGCAACAATTTGGGCTTTGTGTAGCATAGCATTAACAATTTCGACCATAGCACCTATAGGCTGGCGACTAGTATCTAGCATTTGTAATGGTGGGACTTCTTCGCTAACAATATTAAGCTGTTGTGCGAATACCGTTGTTGAGTAACAACTGAATATAAATAAGGCTATTTTTAGCATTTTATTAGCACCTCATTAAAATAGATGACTTAAACTCTAGGGTTATTGTTATTAGTGACGTCTCTATTGGTTTTTTATTTTAGTATATGACCAAGTGGGTATGTTGTCGCGCTATTGGATGCTAAACTGTGCAAAAAACTTGTAACGAGAGAAAACATGCCTTGGATCCAACTTAGGTTAAGTGCAGATGAAGAAACTGCCGAAAAATACAGTGATTGGCTAAGTGCGTGTGGCGCACAAGCCGTTACTTTTATCGATGCTCAAGACACACCTATATATGAACCTTTGCCAGGTGATGATGTTATTTATTGGCATAATACGGTAGTAATGGGCTTGTATGATGCCAGCCATGACATGGACAAAGTGTTAGCGTATTTGAAAAGTATTCATCCAGAAAAAGAAGCAATGCGCTATAAGCTGGAACAGTTAGAAGATAAAGACTGGGAACGTGAGTGGATGGATAACTTTCATCCGATGAAGTTTGGCGAACGACTATGGATTTGCCCGAGCTGGCGAGAAGTACCAGAGCCTGAAGCGGTAAATGTTATGCTTGATCCTGGTTTAGCATTTGGTACCGGTACACATCCAACAACAGCATTATGTCTAACTTGGCTTGATGGTTTAGATTTAACCGGCAAGACGGTTGTTGATTTTGGTTGTGGTTCGGGAATTTTATCTCTTGCAGCTTTAAAGTTAGGCGCTAAGAAAGTGGTTGGTATTGATATTGACCCACAAGCGTTGCAAGCAAGTTTAGAGAATGCTAAACGTAACCAATGTGAAGATCGTTTGGAGTTATTCCTCCCTAAAGATCAACCTGAATTTAAAGCCGATGTTGTCGTAGCTAATATATTAGCGGGGCCATTACGTGAACTTGCACCGGTGATTCTTGAGTACGTTGCTCAGGATGGCTTGCTTGCATTATCGGGTGTGCTAGAAGAACAAGCTCAGCAATTACAAGAAATTTACGGACAAAGCTGTCAAATGGACCCTGTTGCCATTAAAGATGAGTGGGTGCGCTTGTCTGGCGTTCGAAACTAATACGACTAAATGTCTTAAAAAATGAACAGTTTTTGTTATCAAATTGTACAAAAACTGTTCCCATCAACATTTTATAAAATGTCAATATAAAAAACGTGAAAAAAAGCGCTTTTTGTTCAATTTATATCCTTTTCAATCCGAAAAAAAACACGTAAACTTAGCGCCCTTTTGACTAGTAGCTCAAAAAAACAACAGCGTGAAGATAGGTCCATACACACTAGCAAGCAATACTATGCTTGCACCCATGGCGGGAATTACTGATCAACCCTTTCGGCAATTGTGCTGCCAAATGGGCGCAGGTTTAGCAGTATCAGAAATGATGTCTTCGAACCCTAAAGTGTGGAATACCGGAAAATCTCAACGTCGTATGTTGCATAGTGCAGAGGCAGGTATTCGTTCAGTGCAAATTGCTGGATCGGATCCTGAAGAGCTTGCTTTTGCTGCTAAGTTTAATGCAGAGCAGGGCGCGCAGATTATTGATATCAATATGGGCTGCCCCGCGAAAAAGGTAAATAAGAAGTTAGCAGGTTCAGCATTACTGAAAGAACCCGGATTAGTCGAGCAGATTGTTAAATCTGTTGTTGATGCGGTTGATATTCCAGTAACGTTGAAAATTCGAACTGGCTGGTGTGAAAACACTCGCAATGGAATTGAAATTGCTCAAATTGCTGAGCATAACGGTATTCAATCACTTGCTGTTCACGGTAGAACACGCAATGACTTTTATAAAGGTAATGCCGAATACGATACCATTCGAGCGATTAAGCAAGCAGTAAGTATTCCTATTGTTGCTAATGGTGATATTACTTGTGCAGAAAAAGCGGAACAGGTACTAAATTACACTGGGGCTGACGCAATAATGGTTGGTCGTGGTGCCCAAGGGAAACCTTGGATTTTTCGAGAAATTAATCATTTCTTGAAAACTGGCAGGCATTTGTCTGCACCTTCAACGGATGAAGTACGCTCAATTTTAATTGAGCATGTAAAGGAATTGCACAAATTTTACGGTGACTTTATGGGTGTACGTTTTGCCCGTAAACATGTTTCTTGGTATATGCAAACGCATGAACAAGGAAAATCGTTTCGTTCTATTTTTAATGCGCTTGAGTCTGTAACAGAACAACTCGATGCATTAACTATGTATTTTGATAATTTAACTTTAGAAAGAGTCTGAACTTTATGTTTGAACAAAATATTTCCTCTCCATTTATTACTGGTGATTTACAAACTCAGACAAAGGCATCGCCTTTACGCACACAAGCGAAAGTAGCTATTAAAAACTACTTGTCTCAGTTAAACGGTAATGACGTTGATGATATGTACGACCTTGTGCTTTCAGAAATTGAAGCACCAATGCTTGAAGAAGTAATGCAGTATACTCGTGGTAACCAAACCCGCGCAGCAAACTTGTTAGGCATTAACCGTGGTACATTACGTAAGAAGTTAAAAAAATACGGTATGAACTAAGAATAACGACAGGTTAACCTGTCAAATAAAAGCACCCTCGGGTGCTTTTTTGTTATTAGGGCTGTAAAAGTTATCCAAATAGTCAACTTTCAGTTCTGATAAAAATATCGCGTATCGACGATAATGGAAGCGATAAAGAGCTAAGCTCACCGCCACGGACATGTGTCATAGGCCAGACAATCATTTTAATTATAGGTAATTAGAAAAACCATGGATACACCACGCCCAATTAAACGCGCACTGTTAAGTGTTTCAGATAAAACTGGTATTGTAGAATTTGCTCGCTCGTTATCACAAAAAGGCGTTGACCTTTTATCTACGGGTGGTACAGCCAAGTTGTTAGCTGAAAATGGTATTAAAGTAACAGAAGTATCTGATTACACTGGTCACCCAGAAATTATGGATGGTCGCGTAAAAACACTTCACCCAAAAGTACATGGCGGCATTTTAGCTCGACGTGAAATGGATGAAGCGGTGATGGCTGAAAATAACATCAGTGCAATTGACCTTGTTGTAGTAAACCTTTACCCATTCGCTAATGCAGTTGCTGATGAAAATTGTAGCCTAGAAAATGCGATTGAAAATATCGACATCGGTGGCCCAACAATGGTTCGTGCTGCCGCTAAAAACCATAAAGATGTGACCATTGTGGTAAATGCTGACGATTATGATCGTGTTTTAGCTGAAATGGACGCTAATAGTGATTCTTTGGTTTACCAAACTCGTTTTGATTTAGCGATTGCTGCCTACGAGCACACCGCTGCATACGATGGCATGATTGCTAATTACTTCGGTAAAATGTTACCTGCACACGGTAGCGATAATGCTGAAAGTGAAGAAAAACAAAAATTCCCACGCACATTTAATAGTCAGTTTATTAAAACGCAAGACTTACGCTACGGTGAAAACTCTCATCAAGATGCTGCTTTTTATGTTGAAGCAAATCCTGAAGAAGCGTCAGTTTCAACGGCTAAGCAAATTCAAGGTAAAGCATTATCTTACAACAACATTGCTGATACCGATGCAGCATTAGAATGTGTTAAAGAATTTGATGAAGCCGCTTGTGTTATTGTAAAGCATGCTAACCCATGTGGTGTTGCTATTGGTGATAATATCTTGGCAGCGTATGAAAGCGCTTATAAAACTGACCCTACTTCAGCATTTGGTGGCATTATCGCGTTTAACCGTGAATTAGACGCCGACACGGCAGAAGCGATTGTTTCTCGCCAGTTTGTTGAAGTTATTATTGCACCAAGCATTTCTGATGCTGCAGCACAAATTATTGCGGCTAAGCCAAATGTTCGTTTGTTAGAATGTGGCTTATGGTCAACACAAACTACCGGTTTAGATTACAAGCGTGTGAATGGTGGCTTATTAGTACAAGACCGAGATCAAGGCAAAGTTACGGCAGATGATTTAAAAGTGGTGACTAAGCGTCAACCAACTGATGAAGAAATGCGTGATTTACAATTCTGTTGGAAAGTAGCTAAATACGTAAAATCTAATGCCATTGTTTATGTAAAAAATAGCATGACGATTGGAGTGGGTGCAGGTCAAATGAGTCGCGTTTATTCTGCAAAAGTTGCGGGTATTAAAGCGGCTGATGAGGATTTAGAAGTTGCGGGTTCTGTTATGGCATCTGATGCTTTCTTCCCATTCCGTGATGGTTTAGATGCTGCTGCTGAAGCTGGTATTACTGCCGTTATTCAACCTGGTGGTTCTATGCGTGATAACGAAGTTATTGCTGCTGCTGATGAACACAATATTGCCATGGTGTTTACTGGTATGCGTCACTTCCGCCATTAGAAAATACTAAGAGTTATACCGCGCTCAGTTATATTAAGTAACTGAGCACTTTTAGTAAGAGCCTTATGTAAACGTTGCTCAAGAGATAATTACGTTACATTTGGAAATATTGAGATAAGTTCAAACGCCGTTTTTTATCGATAAGATAATGCCAATGGCACTGAACATCTTGAGAAAATCTGCTATAACTAGCGTTTAAAAATAACTAGTTAATGGAAGATAACAATGAATACAACAGCGCTAACGTTAAAAAAAGTTTTTACTGCTTCAATTATTTCTGCAACTTTATTGTGCTCAGGCATTGCAAGTGCTCATCAGGAAGGGCAGCTTGAACAAGCCATTGCTGGTGAACATCGTTCTGACAAAAATAAAGCTCGTGACCAATTTCGTAATCCTCAAGAAACCTTAGAATTTTTTGGCTTTAAACCATCAATGACCGTTGTAGAAATTACTCCAGGTGGTGGTTGGTACACTGAAATTTTAGCACCTGCAGTAAAAGGTAAAGGCAAACTTTACGGTGCACATTATCCAGATACTGGTGAAGATAACTATTACAGTAATTCACGTAAAAAATTAGTTAAAAAATTGGCAAGTAACGCGGTATTTAGCGAAGTCGAATTAACTAATTTTGTACCTCGTAAAGCAAGTGAGCTTGCTCCTGCAGGCAGTGCAGATATGGTATTAACTTTTCGTAATTTGCATAACTGGCGTGACGCTGGCGTAGAACAAGCTTTTAAAGATGCTTACAAAGCATTGAAAAAAGGTGGCGTATTAGGTGTTGTTGAACATCGCTTACCTGAAGGTGTTGATGCTAAAAAAGCGATGGGTTATGTTTCTCAAAGCAAAACAATTGCACAAGCAAAGGCGGCTGGTTTTACTTTAGCAGCAAGTAGTGAAGTAAATGCTAATGCTAAAGATACGGCTGTTTATCCAAAAGGTGTATGGACCTTACCGCCAGTTTTACGTTTAGGCGAAGAAGATAAAGCAAAATATATGGCGATTGGCGAAAGCGATCGTATGACATTAAAGTTTGTAAAATAAACTAACTACGCCGCTATTGTGGTATTGCCATGTAGCGGCATATGTAAACTAGGAATTTAAGTTAATGAATGTTTTGGTAATTGGTAGTGGTGGTCGTGAGCATGCTCTTGCATGGAAAGCAGCACAATCAGCTGCAGTAACAACAGTATTTGTTGCACCCGGAAATGCAGGTACAGCAACAGAAGCAAAATTAGAAAATATTGCCATTTCAGGTGGGGATATTCCTGCTTTAGTCGAATTTGCGAAAAGCAATGATATTGCTCTTACTATTGTTGGCCCTGAACAACCTCTTGTTGATGGTGTTGTAGATGCATTTCAGGCTGAAGGCTTAATGATTTTCGGACCAAGTGCCAAAGCTGCGCAACTGGAAGGTTCAAAATCTTTTACTAAAGACTTCTTAGCTCGTAATAATATTCCTACAGGCGCATACCAAAATTTTACTGAAATTGAACCAGCAATTGCTTATGTTCGTGAAATGGGCGCTCCAATTGTTGTTAAAGCCGACGGCTTAGCGGCTGGCAAGGGCGTTATCGTTGCCATGACATTGAAAGAAGCCGAAGACGCTATTAAAGATATGTTAGCGGGTAATGCTTTTGGTGATGCTGGACATCGTGTTGTTGTTGAAGAGTTCCTTGAAGGTGAAGAAGCAAGTTTCATCGTTATGGTAGACGGTAAAAATGTCTTGGCATTTGCGACCAGTCAAGATCACAAGCGTGCATACAATGGTGATCAAGGGCCGAATACTGGTGGCATGGGAGCATATTCTCCAGCACCAGTGGTTACGCCTGAAATTCATCAACGCGCAATGGATGAAGTTATCATGCCTACTGTTGAAGGCATGGCTAATGAAGGTGCTCCTTATACAGGCTTTTTATACGCAGGTTTAATGATTGATGCTGATGGCACACCGAAGGTAATTGAATACAATTGTCGTTTTGGTGATCCGGAAACTCAGCCTATTATGATGCGCTTAAATTCAGACCTTGTTGAGCTATGTTTGATGGCATGTCGTGGTGAATTAGATCAAGCTACTATTGATTTCGATCCTCGTCCCGCAGTTGGCGTAGTTTTAGCTGCAGCTGGTTATCCAGCAAGTTATCCTAAAGGAGATGTAATTTCAGGTTTAGCTACCAACAAAGCTGATGATCGCAAAACCTTCCATGCAGGTACTGCAGAAAAAGATGGTGCAATTGTTACCGCAGGTGGTCGAGTACTATGTGCTACTGCTATGGGTGAAAATGTCACACAAGCTCAAAAATCTGCATATGAATTACTAGCAGAAATTTCTTGGCCAGGTGTAGAGTTCAGAACGGATATTGCTTATCGTGCAATTGAACGTGAACAAAGCTAGTTAAAAATTTACTGATACTTTTCAAGTGAAGCAGTAAAACGAAAAAAGCCCAGCATAACTGTTGGGCTTTCTAATATATGTCTTTTGATGAAAAATTAGTTATTTAGCTTAGCTAAGGTTTCTTTTTTTGCTCCACCAGCAATAGCTGCTGCTATTGCTGAGTCTTTATCAAAACCTGAGTCTATCGCAGCATTGACTATACCACTGTTATAACTATCATCACTTTGGGTGACAGCTGTTGTAACAACACTTTCTGCTTCTAATGGAAATAATGCTAATATATTTTTTACTATGTTAGTTGCTTGGTCTGGAATTGCAGTTAACGCAGCAGTAAGAATATTTAACATTTTTGATGGGTAGTTTGATGCAGTATTATTAACGATATTACTCATATCGTAAGGCTCAGTACGTATTGCCACCCTAACAATGCTTTCAATTTCAGCCGGACTATACTGAACTGCAGTATTTACAATTTCTTGCGCATAAGCGGGTTCTGCGTTTATGGCAATTTTTACTAACTCACTACTTGGTGCAACATCTGCTTTAATGGCGTGCTCTATAACATCACATGCTAAAACAGGTTCAGCAGATAAAGCGCCTAACATTATTTGACGGTATTTTTCTGGGTATCGATCTAAAGCGACTGCCATTACAACGTCAACTTTCTCTGGGTAGCGAGAAAGAAGTGAATGTACGCTGCTTCGTATGCTTCTATGCTTTTTAACTTGTTGGTTTAATATTTTAGCGATTAAACGTTCTTGTTTATATTCGGCAACATCCTTGGCCATGACTCCACTACTAATACCAGCAAGCATTAACAAGATGATAATTTTTTTCATTTGTAATGCTCTTTGCGTAAACTTAATTATATTTACACTTTATTATTCTTATGTGCAAAACAATATAGAGGATAAATTAATTATTATCTCCTGTGTTTTTATACATGAGAATCAGTTCTATTGAAATACTACTAGAGTTACTATAAGCCTAATGACTAACTTATTAGTCCGCAAAATAGTCGGATAGTTCAATTAAAAAGCAAACAAACACCTTTACGCAAATAAAGTGCATTTAACGGTTGACGTGCCGCGAGAAATCGCCATAATGCGCTCCACTTCTTCGGGGCAACCCAAGAAGCTTGTTTTAAA
>CAJXQI010000020.1 GCA_913058395.1 uncultured Colwellia sp.
GGCTTCTATTAAGAAAAGCCCGTTACTGATGTGACGGGCTTTTTGCTGTCTGGCGATAAATAAGTTAATAGAAGCAATGGCATCGCGCCGCTAGTTGACAGTGTGTAGGGCGCTTGAGGTACGGATTCTGAATATTCATACTCTTGCAGCCATAAATGCCTGTAAAACATTTATTAGGGTAGATATGATGTTGTTTTATGAGTGGCCTTTGTGCGTCATCGCTAGCCTTTGTTAAGGTAAGTGTTTCGTATGAATCATGGAGAGTCTACATTATTCGTAATCCCCCTATTTACTTATAGAGCCACCTGACCTCGTATCGTTACTTCATTTTGTACATCAAAATAACTAAGCAGTTTTGATACTGTTTTATATCTATTGAATCATACTGATATTTGTTACTTGGGTATGTCATTCAGATAAAGGTCTGGTGATATTTAATGATTTTCAGCAGCGCTATATATGTTGCTTTATTTTGAAGGGCAACTGGGGCTGTTTTAGTTTTTGGAAAGAGGGGGCGGGTAGTTACATTGCTGAATTATTTTGCTGCAATATGAATACCATACATAGATTCGCATATGGTTAGATATAAAAAATCCAGCCGAAGCTGGATTTTAGTTTTATGAAAACTATTTATTGTTTATTCGACAATGTCCATTTCTTCAATAAGATTGGTTGCACCATCGACATGCTCCATTACCCAAAGCATGTATTTAATGTCGACGTGAATAGAACGATTCAATTTAGTATCGTAATCCCAGTCGCCAATGATACTCTCGTATACACCATCAAAAACTAGTCCAACAAATTCGGCTTTGTCATTTAATGTTGGTGAGCCTGAGTTACCACCTGTAATGTCAAGAGTACCTAAAAAGTTGACAGGAACGCTACCAAGTTCTTTCTTAGCGTATTCACCGTATTGTTTCTCTTTAATTAGAGAAAGTTCTTTTTTAGGTGCGTCGAATGGGGCAATACCGGTATCTTTTCTTACAATACCTTCAAGTGTAGTGAAAGGCGTAGCAACTAAGCCGTCTTGTGGAGAGTAGCCTTTAACATTGCCGTAAGTAACTCGTAGTGTGCTGTTAGCATCAGCATATACTGGAAGGTTTTTTGAGTTAAAATAAGCAATTAATGCTGCCATGTATTTAGGACGATAAGATTGAATATTCCCCGAAAGATCTTCACTCGCTTCTTCAAGTTGCTTACGCTCTGCAGATGTTGCTACTGCTAGTTGAATGAACGGGTCGTTGCTGTTGTTGAAATCTTCAGGTGATTTCTTCATCCAATTAAGACGAGTTTCCTCTTTGTTCAACTCTGTTTTTTGATACATTTTTTCAAGCTTGGCTTGAAATTGTTGCTCGTTAAAGTTTTTATCAACACCAAAAAACATATCTAATGATTGCAGACGTTGTGCTTTTGGTAGCTGCACATAATGTTTAAACATTGCCAGAACTATTTTTTGGTCAATTTCTGCATCGTAACGGCGATTGACTGCTTTCATACCTTGCTCGAAACGAGCGATATCACGCTCTTGGTAACCACGTTTACGATCAATGTTAGGCTTGGTATTTTCTTGCGATAAACGATACAAACGGTTAGCAGTGCTATACATTTTTCCGTAATTTAAATAACCTAAAATCAAATCTCTTGCTTGAGTTTTCTGGTCTTGCTTAATCAGACCATTTAGGCCATTCAATGCTTTACCGTATTTATTTTTAAGAGCGGTATCTGCATTAATCCACGTGTTAAGGTTTGATTCTAGCTCTTGTTTACGAGAAAGCGTTGTACCTTTGTTATAGCTTTCAACCATGCTGCCATAATTTTTAGCATAGTTGGCTAAACTGGCTAATGTGCTCTCATATTTAATACGAGCATCGCTACCTGGCGCTGAGTTGTCATGAATTAAGTTAATAATTTCTTCGCGGTATTCTTTTGCTTTTGGATAAGTCCAAGTGAATTGATTTTCAACTTCAAGTGCCGTGCGGTAACGGTTCGTGCGGCCTGGGTATCCTAGCACCATGATGTAATCATCTTCGTCAACACTACTTTTGTTAACTTTTAAGTGATGCTTCGGTTCATAAGGAACATTATCAGTACTATAATCTGCTGGTTGACCATCCTTACCAACATAAGCGCGATAGAAACCATAATCACCGGTGTGACGTGGCCACATCCAGTTATCAATATCACCACCATATTTACCAACACTGCTCGCAGGAGCGTGCACTAAACGAACATCTCGAATAGTAAGCTGTTTAAATAGGTAATATTCTAGCCCACCATGAAAGTTAACCACACTACAACGGTATTTACTGTCACTTTCACATTCGGCTACTAAAGATTTCGAACTTTTATCTATGCTTTTAAAGCGCTCTGCACCCGTCATCGTTTCAGTAAGTGCAGCATTAATCATTTTCGTCACAGGAGTTATTTCTTCAGTGACGTAGATACGGCTACCGGGCGTCGCTGGTAACTCTTCTTTAAATGATTTTGCTAAGAAACCATTTTTAAGCAAGTTGTTTTCTTCAGTTGAGTTATATTGTACAGAGCCATAGACACAATGGTGATTGGTTGCTACTAAGCCTTTATCTGAAACAAAAGAAGCAGTACAACCGCCTAAGCTAACAATTGCGCCCATCGGAAAATCTGTTAAGTTGGTTAAGCTATTTGGGTCAAGTTTTAAGCCTGCATCGACAAGTTTAGTAGCAATACTTGGTAGTTGATGTGGCTGCCACATTCCTTCATCGGCCATTGTTGCCGTTGAAGCTAATGCAAAGCATAGTGAAGCAAATTTTTTCATTATTTTTTGTTCTCTAAAATTAGTGTTTAAAGCTGTCAGCAGTTTGCTTTATCACTTTAAATTAGTCAAAAAAATCACTGAATTATATGAGGGAATGAAAACTAGAAATATAATTCCTGACAAATGAAATTAAAGTGTGCTTAACACTCATAAATAGCAGCGATTATTGAACTAAAACATAATATTAAGTGAAAATTATCGCTATTATACTTGTTGAAACGTGATTGTTTATATACTCTAAAGATGTTGGTAACAAAATGTTTACGTTTTCTTTTGATATAATCTAAACATTTGTAGTAAATACTAAAAGTAGAAACATTCTTAAGGGGGTTTTGTGCTTATTAAAGATAATTTCGAAGAAGCTTTGAAAATCAGTGAGTCAACTAATGAGCTTTTAACTCATTATCAAATACCGCCAAGCCCAGTAAACTATTCTGTTATTTATTTATATGCCAGTGAACGTAACGAGAAGCTAACGGCTGAGTTAGAGCGGCATATACAAAGTTACCAAGAAATTGATTTAACCTTTATAGAAGGCTTATTCGAAAAATACATTTCCAATTCTCATATTATCGACAAGCAGATACTTGATCCTATTGAAAAGTCATTAACATCAACTTTGGAGAAGATTAATTCTCAAGTTGATAGCGACAAAATGATTGCATCAAACCTTAAAAAAGCAGAAAAAGCACTTTCTAAGCACGAATATCATAAATCGATGCAAAATATAGTCACTTTTTTAATGAGCAGCATTACTACCTCTCAACAGCAGCATAGTGATTTATCGTTAGAATTGACTCACGCTTGTGGTGAAGTTAGCTTCTTAAAATCAAAATTAAAAGCGGCTAGACATGAAGCGATTGTGGACTCATTAACCGGTTTGTTTAACCGTCGTGGATGTGATGTGAAATTGCAAGAATTAGATATAGAGCAAGTGCATTCTTCATTAGCGATAGATATTGATCATTTCAAAAATATTAATGATCAATTTGGTCATTTTATTGGTGATAAAGTCATACAGCGTATTGCGAAAGTTATAAAGTCGAGTATCTCAGATAAAGATATAGCGGTTAGGTTTGGTGGTGAAGAATTTGTTGTTGTGATGGTTAATAAAACAATGTCACAGGCCCATGAAATAGCCGAAAAAATAAGACTGGCAATATCTGGCTTGAAGTTGATGCAGCGCGACTCTAAAGCCTATTTGCCATCCATTTCGGTTTCAATTGGCATAGCGGAACGTCAAGATGAACTGAATTGGACTGCGTTGTTTGAGCAAGCTGATACTGCACTTTATCAAGCAAAAAATACAGGCAGAAATAAAAGCGTTTGCTTATAAACGCTTTTCAATTATGTAAAACCTAGGCTTTTAAAAGCTATTGAATTTTACTTTTTATCAGCAAATGATTGCGGAAACTTCTCATCTAACTGTAACTGAGTAATTAGAGATTTTTCTTCGCTATTACTTGCTGATTGTCCCCAAGAATCAAAACTCACCAGCTCATCAATTGGTCGACGTGGTAACCAGTTTGCCGCTTCTAATTCTGGTTTTTCTTTAAAATGACTTACATACCCCAAACATAGATAAGCTATTGGAACGACATTGTCAGGCAATAATAGGGTGTCTCTTAATGCCTCAGGATGCAAAATTGAAACCCAGCCGACCCCAACTCCTTCTGCTCTTGCTGCTAGCCAAAAGTTTTGTACCGCACATACTGAGCTATAAAGATCCATCTCTTTCATATGAGTTCGGCCAATGACCGTTTTACCTGTACGCTCTCTATCACAGGTGATACAAATATTTATCGGTGACTCGATAATGCCTTCAAGTTTAAGGTTCTTGTATGTCTCTTGTTTGTTGCTCTCAAACATTGCTTGCGCTTCTTGATGGGCAAGAGAGAAGTCTTGATGAATTTTATTTTTGACTTCAGGTGACTGAATAACAATAAAGTCCCAAGGCTGCATAAAACCAACAGACGGGGCATGGTGTGCAGCATAAAGAACTCGACTTAGTACTTTGTGAGGAATTGCATCAGGTAAAAATTGCCCCCGCACATCTCGTCGGTTAAATATGGCTTTGTATAAACCATGTTGATCCTGTTCGTTAAAGTTATGCTGTTCTTTTGAACCATCTATAGTATGTACATTTTTTTGATTAGTCGTGTTTTCTTCGAAATCCAAAATATTCCCCTTAATGGATCTATACAGCGATCGGCCTTTCGCTTATTTGGAATTTTTAGGCAGGTCTTCTGACTTAGACGCAAACTCATCGTTAATGAATTAAAGCTCGATACCTTCCCAGCGAATTCCGCCAGTGGTTTTTATACAAACTTATACGTCAATACAGCGTTGGGCACGTATTGGATTTTCACCAATTTCCCTATTCTCTTGACCGTTACTTTAAAAAGCAAGGTTACAAGCACCTAAAAATAGTTGCGGCGCGACTATAGCATTGCGTGATTAAATTGAACAATTTATGTTTACTCATAAACAATATGATGAAAAGCTAGAGAAAATTTAGGGAAGGCTGTTTAAATATTATTGAAACTTTCTAGATATAAAAAAAGGGAAAGCAGCAAGCTACTTTCCCTAATTACACACTAGTTGGGACCTAGTTAACCTTCTATGGGTTATATGTTACATCTAAACTAACGCCAGTTGCTGCTTGGTATCCGTAAATACCAACATGCCATGTATCTGCTGTAGGGTTAGTGAATGGACATGACTCAGTGTTGCCACTTTTATATGGACGACAATCATAAGAAGTTGACGTTGGCTTTGAACCGCGACGAATATACATGTCAGCATCACCTGTGCCACCACTCATGTTGAAATCAAGTGTAGCCATACCTGCTGGTACATCAATTGTATAATAAGTCCATGCACGACGAGCTACGCTAATATCGGTAACTGATGCACTACCACCAGTAGCACCGCCGCCACCGCCAGTTGAGCCTTCAGTAAAGCTACCTGTTAAGCTAACACCAGTAAATGCAGAGTAACCAATAACTTTCACATGGTAAGTACCTGCTTGTGCTGTTGCAATTGGACATGATTCAGCATTACCGCCTTTATAAGGACGACAATCGTAGCTAGATGTTGTTGGTGCTGAGCCAAACTTAACGTAAAGGTCAGCATCACCTGTGCCACCCGTCATATCGAAGCTTAAATCTGTTGCTCCAGCAGGAACTGTCATTGTAAAGTTTAATTCTTCTGATTTAGCACCAGCAATATTTGTTTTAGCTACGCCATTTGCTAACACATTATCACCACCTGTAGGAGGTGTTGTAGTGCTACAGCTTGCTGCTAAAGCATCTGAAGCTGCTTTTGCTTGAACTAAACCGTAACCAGTTTTGTCATCACGACCTGCAACATCTAAGTCGATTGCTGTTGATTTTAATGCATCACGTACTTGTGTTGCTGTACAGTCTGGGTTATTGCTCCATACTAACGCTGCAACGCCTGTAACATGAGGAGTTGCCATCGAAGTACCGTTGTAATATGCGTAATCTTGGTTGCCAACAACGTTCAAGTTAGCATTGCTGCCAAGCTGTCCCATAAGTTGTAAACCTAAATCACGGTTAACAGAAACTGTTGGTACAGTTACGTCAGTATTTGCATCGACTAAAAATGGATTCTGTAGACCTGGGCGAGCACTGTTACTGTAAACAATTACACCAGAAGCACCAGCATCAGCACAAGCTTTTGCAGGGTTTATTTCAGGGTAATTACTACCTTTTTGGTTATCATTACGTTCCGCTAAACAAATATTACCTGAAACGTTTGAACAGCTGTAGCTGCTACCAGAAAGTGTACAAGCTGATAAAACACCATTGGCTGAGCTATTTACGTTACTTACAGTAAAGCTACCACCACTTTGAATGTAATGAGTTTGTGGTACAACTTCGTCATTGCCATAAGTTGTTGAACCTAAAGTGATGTAACCTAAACGGCCATCACCAGCAACAGTAGATAAAATTGCTTCACCTGGCGCTGAAATTTCAACTTGAGATGTATATTGAGAGAATTCTGCATGTTGACGACCTTGGTCAAGTGCACCTACTGCCATTACTGAATCATAAGAAGCAGGGTAAGACAATGTAGCATCACCATCGTTACCTGATGCAGCAATAAGTAAAACACCAGCATCAGCAGCAGCTTGTAATGAGTTACGTTCAGCGTTGCTTGAGCCTGCACCACCTAAACTCATGTTAATAACTTTAGCGCCGTTATTTACACAAGTATCAACCGCATCAACTAATTCGCCAGTGTAACCCCAGCCTGCAGCATTAAATACTTTAACAATATGCAAGTTAACATTAGTGTTTGGCATGATACCAACAACACCTTCAGAGTTGTTTACTGCAGCAATAGTACCAGCAACATGCGTACCGTGAGAGCCGCCATTTTGATACCAGTTACCTGTACCTGAGTTATTAGTACCAGATGCATTGTTAGCATTTAAGTCTGGGTTTGCGCGTTCGTAACCTGAATCGATAATACAAACTGTCATGTTGGCAGCATCGTCATCAGATAAAAGATCTGATTGAGTATCTGCGATACCCCAAGGTTGGTTTTGCGCCATTAAATAACGTTTATAATCTGGTTCTGCAAATTCAACATCAGCGTGGCTATTAAGCTCAAGTACCATCGCTTTAACATCGTTAATATGTTTTTGCTTGCCTAGAGAAATAACATGACGACCATTTTGAAGCTTTTTCAAATGTTTTAAGCTATGACCCGCTTTTTTAGCTAAGCCTGCTGGCATGGCTTTTTCTGATGCAAAACCACTTAGTGATTGCGCTTCAAAACCATTTTTATATTTAACAATAATACGGTCAGTAAAGTCATGGCTTTTAAATTTTTGATCTTCACGCCATTGACTGAAGTCGTTATTAACTGCTGTCATGGTGTTGATTGCATTTACTGGTACAGCTTGTAATTCAGCTGTTTCAAAAGTTTGAGCGTTACTTGTTGCAGCTATAATAGATAGTGCAAGAACACTTAAACCTAATTTTTGATTGCTTCTCATTTTGGAATCTCTCCTGTTTTGCGCTGAATGATTCATTCATGTTGAAACATCGGACGCATTATTTTTTTTATTAATTGGTAAATTGTTACCACATTCATCTTGGCGTTTTAATTGACTATCTAATAGCAATCACAGGACTATATTTGGTAGAAAACCGACATGAATAAAAAAATGAATTTATTTTATCTGTTTGTTTATTAAGATGTTTGTGTTTTTGTGTCGTTTTATTTTGAAAATATGTCGTATATTTACTAGGGAGGTTTTTAGTAGCTGTTAGTATCAAAATACATTCAGGAAACAACTCCTGAAATAAATTTAATAATAATAAAGTTAGTTAAATACTATATAGAGACACTTGGAGCATCTATGAAAATTTCTAAATTCACAAATTCTATTATTGCTATTGCAGTTACTGCTGCATTTACAGCACAGGCATCAGATGATCGATACATCATCAAAGTTGACGAAAGTAAAAAAGGAATTGTTAAGGCGTTAGCTAAAAAGCTAAACGCTGAATTGAAAGTAGATGGAAATGGCTTTATTGCAGCCTCTTTTGAAGGAAAATCTTTAGACGAAGTTAAAGGTTTAATGAATAACCCACACATTCAATTGATTGAAGCAGATCAAAAACGTGAATTAATGTCGGCATTTAGTGACGACTCAGGCAATCCAATGCTTGTGCAATTAACGCCTTATTCGGTTTATCAATCTCAAGCGGATCAAGTTTCATTTAATGCTAATGCAGGGATGAAAGTTTGTATTATTGATTCTGGTTTAGACCGTTCAAACACAGACTTTATCTGGAATAACATTACCGGTGATAATGATTCTGGCACAGGTAACTGGGATGAAAATGGTGGACCTCATGGAACACATGTTGCGGGTACTGTAGGTGCTGCAGACAACAATATTGGTGTTGTAGGTATGGCACCTGGTGTTGATATGCATATTGTTAAAGTATTTAATGCTGATGGTTGGGGTTACTCTTCGGATTTAGCGCATGCTGCAGATAAGTGTTCACAAGCAGGCGCAAACATTATCAGTATGAGTTTAGGTGGTGGCGGTGCTAACAGCACTGAAGAAAATGCCTTTAAAGCTTTTACTGATGCTGGTGGCTTAGTAGTTGCAGCAGCAGGTAACGATGGCAATGATGTTCGTTCATACCCAGCGGGCTACTCTTCAGTAATGATGGTAGGTGGTAATGATAACAACAATGATCGTTATACTGAATCTCAATACCCAAGCTGTACAGTAACTGCGGGCAAAGGCAGAAAACAAACAACAACTACTGATGAAACTATTTGTGTAGAAATAACAGCAGGTGGCGTTGATGTTTTATCAACTTACCCAGCAGATATGGCAACAAATTCTATTGTAAGTGCTGACGGTCAAGGTTTTGCGTCTTCAGCAATGGAGAATGCCGGTAACGCCAGTGGCAATGCATATTATATGGGCACCGCTGAAGCGACGGACAGCGCAGCTAATGGCAATGTTTGTCTCATTGACCGTGGTAATATCTCATTTCATGACAAAGTTCAAAATTGTGAAAACTCAGGTGGTATTGGCGCCATTATCATAAATAATGAAGCCGGTATGTTGTATGCGACTTTAGGTGATACAAATGCAACGTCGATACCTGCTGCTGGTGCAGCATTTGAAGATAGAGCAGCATTATTAGCAGCTTCTTCAGTTGATGTAACAATTGGTACTAGCGATTATGGTTTAATGACAGGTACTTCAATGGCAACTCCAGCTGTGTCAGGTATTGCAGCATTAGTTTGGTCTAACCATAATAACTGTACAGGTACTGAAATTCGTGACGCATTAAAAGCTACGGCGATGGACGGCGGTGCAGCGGGTCATGATGTTCATTTTGGTCACGGTATTGCGCAAGCAAAGGCTGCTAATGATTATCTAACAGCAAATGGTTGTGACGGTGGTGTAACGCCTCCACCAAGTGGTGATATCAACTTAGCGACTAATGGTTACCGTGCAAAGGGTAAAAATAAAGTTGATTTGTCATGGTCAGGAGCTTCAACAAACAGTGTTGATATATTCCGAAATGGTGCGTTAAGAACAACCACTTCAAATGATGGGGCATATACCGATAGTTTTAGAACCTCAGGTACATTTACTTATAAAGTTTGTGACCAAGGTACTGATAACTGCTCTACAGAGTCTAGTGTTTCATTTTAAATAAATTAGGTAAGTATTTAAAACATCCAGCTTTTATTTAGCTGGATGTTTTTTTGTTTACCTTTGTTTGTAAGAAAGATGTAAATAGGTGGTTAAAAGTTGTTATGTGGTGTGATAGTGTTTGCTTGTAGTCTTAAAAGCCTAATGCTTTTATAAAGTGGTATTGACATGATTTTAATCATTGTTAATCGTTGTAAACATATGAAGTTACTCACCCTAATGTTTTTAAATAATTAGAAAATGTAATGAACAAAAGGGGATAAAATGTTGTTCACTTCGAATAAAAATAAGATGAAGCTTGTATCAGTTGTTGGGGGATTAGTTGCCATCGCATTATTAATGGGATTTAAATCTGCCACCGTTAAGGATGAAGAAGCTCAGTCATATATCATTAGCGCAAAAAACTTCACATTATTGAAGAATAACTTAAAGGAGTTAGGAGCAACTCCAACTCATGAGCTTAAAATCATAGATTCTTTTGCTGTTGAATTAACTGCTGAACAACTAAAGTCGCTTCAAGAGAAACAAAAAATTAAAGTATCCACTAACCATAAAGTTGAATTAAGTGGCTTAGGTTTTGGGCAGCGTCGCTGGCAACCAAAATCTGTTGTTACTGAACAAGTTGATGCAACCTATGTACACCGAACTAATAATTTTGGCGGTGGCGTTACTATTGGCTTCTTAGATACGGGGTTAGACCAATTACCAGGCATGTCGGTTGACTTAAATGGCCGAGATAAAGCATGGGGCACTTATGACGCTATTAATGATACCGTCAGCAACTATGATGATGAATCAAGTGGCCATGGCACGCATGTAGCGAGTATTGCCGTCAATAGTGATTTTGATAGTAATGGTCAAATCTATGGTGTTGCACCAAATGCTGCTCATGTAGGTATTAAAGCTTTTGATGCCGAAGGCAAAGCAACATACGCGGATGTTATTCGTGGTATAGACTGGGCACTGCAAGTAAAAGATCAAATAAATTTACGTGTGTTAAATATGTCGTTTAGTGGGCCTGTAAGATCAAGTTACTGGGATGACCCGTTGAACCGCGCTGTAATGAAAGTATGGCAAGCTGGTATTGTTGTAGTTGCATCTGCGGGTAATAAAGGCTCTGAACCTATGACAATAGGTGTACCAGGTAATGTACCTTACATTATAACTGTTGGTGCAATGACAGATGATTACACATCATTTAATTATTCCGATGATAAAATTGCCAGTTTTAGCGGTGCAGGCCCTACCGCAGAGGGGTTTGTTAAACCGGATATAGTTGCACCAGGCGGTCATATATCGGGTTTAATGTCGTTTGATTCTCAAATAGTAACTGACCATCCAGAGTTTCATGACGGCGGGCGCTACTTTGAAATGTCAGGAACTTCGCAAGCCGCGGCTGTAGTATCCGGTGTAGTAGCTTTAATATTAACGGACAACCCTTCATTGACGCCTGACCAAGTAAAATGTCGAATTATGTCTAGCGCTTACCGAGGTGATAATGCAGATGGCAGCTTACGCTACAGTGTTTTTCAACAAGGTGCTGGTCTGATTAGCGCGTATTACGCAATTGCTAGCAATGAAAACAATTGTGCTAATAGCACAATTGACATAGCTAAGGACCTTAATGATGAAGAACATTATTTTGGACCAGCCAATATTAACGAAAACGGTAGTTTTTATGTGGAAGGGCTGGGACAAGAGTATGTGTGGGATGTAAATGATCCTAGTTTTGTTGGTGACGGTATGCTTTGGAAAACATCGTTGCAAGACGATAGTGTATGGCAAAACATGGCAACAACAGATGGTATGCTCTGGAAAACAAACTTCGAAACAGATGGCATGTTATGGAAAACTGGCTTTGGTACAGATGGTATGTTGTGGAAAACAGGCTTTGTAACCGATGGTATGTTATGGAAAACAATGATAGATATTAATAATTGGGTTGAACCTCAATAACAGCTTAATATCAAAATAAAGCCACTTGTAATAGAGTGGCTTTTTTATCTGTAATTTTTCCTACTTCAGGCTAAATACGCTCAATGAACATAAAATTTTATTTATGCTTTTTATTATTATTTTGTAATGTTCTTTTTGCTCAAGAGAGTAAATTATTTAAGAATTTTGCGATTGATAACTCCATGTCTTATAAGTTTGTGATGACTATTGCGCAAGATAAGAATGGCTTTATGTGGTTTGGTGCTCAAGAAGGCTTACATCGCTTTGATGGGCATCAATTAGTTAGCTTTCACCATGATGCTTCCATTGAAAACTCATTAAGTTCAAATGTTATTAGTCGTATTATTGTTGATTCAAAACAACGTCTCTGGGTTGGTACTCGAGGTGGAGGAGTTAACTTATATCAAGAAAAAACACAAAACTTTAAACAGGTAACCACTAAAACAAATAGTACCCAATTAAGTAACGATAGTATAAATGCGCTGTTTGAAGATAGTAAGGGGAACATTTGGATAGGAACAGAAAATGGGCTAAATGTTTTATCTGCTTCTAGCGATAACTGGTCTGTCAAACAAATTCATCAACTTTTGGGAAATAACCAAAGTCTTTCTCATAATATTGTTCACGCTATTATTGAAACAGATGAACATGAAATTTGGGTAGGTACCAACGGCGGAGGCATTTCAGTCTTTGATTTGGAAGGTAACTTTGTACGAACGATAAAGTACATAGCTTTAAAAAATGATAGCTACCTTAATAAGTTTGTGAATGCTCTTTTTAAAGATAAGCAAGGAGATGTTTGGGTAGGTACTGTGGATAAAGGTTTATTACGGTATTCAAAAAATAATAAGGAGTTTTCTCTTTTTGAGTTTGACGTAAATAATGACACGTCCATTAGCAGTAACACTATACATAATGTTTATCAGGATTTTGAAAATAACATTTGGATAGCGACAGACAATGGTTTGTCTATTTATGATCGTGGAAGTAATAAATTTGAACGCTTTAACTACTCAGCAAATAATCTTTATAGTGTCAGCAGCGACTACATAATGAATTTTTTTGAAGATGACACCGGCATGATGTGGATTGGCACAAATACAGGGGTTAATCGTTGGGACCCTACTATGACAACTTTTCGCCAATATACAGGCAAGGGGTATCCTGCACTTAATAGCCCAAATATAACAAGCTTCTCACAAGCCTCCGCAGATAGCCTTTACTTCAGTGCATATAACGGCAAGATTTATCAACTATTAGTTGATGATAATGAAATTGTAGAATTTAAATTAAACGGGTTCTTTGAAAACTTACGGGTAATGACACTGTTTTATGATGCTAATTATCTATGGGTAGGAACTAGAGCGTCGGGCTTGTATCGTGTTAATTTAACAACTAAATCAATCAAGTCATATAACCATGACCCCCTTAACTCATCATCGATTTCTGCTAACAGTGTGACTGATATAATTAAAGATAAAAAAGGGCAGTTATGGGTGTCCACTTTCTATCAAGGTTTAAATCGCCTAAATGAAGATGGTAGCTTTACACGTTATATCAGTAGCAAAAACACTCCTGAAGTTGGGCCAAGTAATAACTCGATATTGCACTTACTAGAAGACGAGCAAGGAATTCTTTGGCTTGCGACTTATGGGGGAGGGATAAGTCGCTTTGACCCTCAAACCAAAATATTTACTCATATTTTAAATGTAGAGAATGACCCTTCGAGCCTTTCCAGTGATTTAGCATGGTTTTTACTTTTAGATAATGAACAAAATCTTTGGGTAGGAACACAAGCTGCTGGCCTGAATGTCTTATCCCATAAGAATAGAATTGAGCAAAACTATAGTTTTGAACACTTTGATACGAAAGATGGTATGAAAAGCCAGACTGTTTATGCCATGGTGCAAGATAGCTACAATGATATCTGGCTGAGTTCGAATCAAGGGGTCTCACGGTATTCAACTAAATCACAAAACTTTAAGCACTTTGATTTAAGCCATGGACTAGTGGACTTAGATTATAATCATGGTGCTATATTTGAAAGTTCGAAAGGTGTTATCTATTTTGGTGCTGGCAAAGGCGTTTCTAGTGTACAGCCATATAATAATCAAAATGCAGTACTTCCACCAAAGGTTCGATTAACCAATATATTTAAACTAAATGAACCTATGGTATTTACGAAAACGTTAGCTAGCCTCAATACTTTAGAGTTAGATTATACTGATCAGTTAATCTCGTTTGAGTATGTAGGCCTAAACTATACCAACCCAAGTTCGACACATTATAAATATCGGCTTTTAGGTTTTGACCAAGAGTGGCTAGATGCAGGTAAATCTCGTCGAGTTTCGTATTCAAACTTGCCTGCAGGGGAATATCAGTTGCAAGTTATTGCAGGCAATAATGACAGCATATGGAGTGATCCTGGGTTGGTCTTAAACATAATGGTTAAGCCAGCACCTTGGAACACTTGGTGGGCCTATATTTTATATACCTTAGCGGTTGCAATGTTATTACTGGTTTATTCACGCTTATTGAATAGAAAACTAGTGATAGAGCAACAACAAAAACTTTATTTAGAGCAACAAGTACAAGAGAAAACAGATAAATTTAAATCTCAAAATCTAGAGTTAGTGCAAGCTAATAAGCAATTGGAAAAAGCTGCAATTGTTGACAAAGTAACAGGGGTTAAAAGTCGTCGTTACTTGGATATCTATATCGAGCAAACTAGTCAGTTGATGAATCAAATGCACCAAAGTCTACTCCCAGTACAACGAGAAATGCTACCTCGACTTTATATTTTAATGGTGCAAGTTAGTGATTATTCTGCGTCGAGCAATAGTCAGTTGATTAACTTAACTGACTTGTTGTTATATACCCGAAATAAAGATGATCTTGTCGTTCGCTGGTCAGATGATACCTTTGCCATTATTGGTTATGAGAAGGACAATAATGCTAGTGAGTTAGCATCGCGATTATCAGGGCGTTTTAGTGGTGTTGTCGGTGGTGAAACAGCTATGAATATGGCCTATGCCTTTTATCCTTTTAATCGAGAAAATCCTTTAGGGTTGAACTGGGATCAAATTAGCGTTCTTGTTGAACAAGCTTTAGGTTTCACCCAACAAGATGAGCAGTTAGCTTGGTTGGGGCTTTGTGGGCCTAAATCAACAACGTTTGATTATTTAACCTTAATGCAACAAAAAAGCTTAAGCAGTTTAAAAGAGCATGTGAATGTAAAATCTGGTTTAGCTTGATGAACGCTGCTCTTGTTGAAGTTGCTGCTGGTATTGTTTCGGCGTACAAGCATAATGTTCTTTAAAGCAGCGGCCAAAGTACGTTTGCGATGAAAAGCCGACATCAAGCGCGATTCGCCCTATTTGTGAACCATTTTGCAATAACACTTTAGCTTTCTTAAGGCGGAACTCTTTAATGAAATTGTTTGGCGTTATACCAAGCAAAACTTTAATTTTTCTTTGTAATTGACGTTCACTCATCGCCATTTCAGTCGCTAGCCGTATGATATCCAAATCAGTGTCCATATACACTTTGGCTGTCATCATCTCTAGCTTTTCTAAAAACTTACTATCCAATGTTAACTCTTCGCTGTCGACTTGAGTTAAGTCCGCAACATTGTTGAAACTATTGTCTTTTCGGGTCTTTTGTAAGTCTTTCTTAAAGTTTTCAAAATAGTTCTGTTGTAACTGTGCACGTCCGGCAATTAAGTTGCCAATTCGAGTTAATAATTCTTGGTGGTTAAAAGGCTTACTTAAGTATTCATCTGCCTGTAGGTTCAAACCGTATAAGCGGCTATCTAAATCAGAGCGAGCCGTTAGCAAGATAACAGGGATGTGAGAGGTCATTTCATGGCTTTTTAACTGCTTCAATACTGCAAAGCCATCAATGCCGGTAAGCATAATATCGCAAACAATTAAGTCTGGCATGTATTCCTGCGCCAGAACTAACCCTTGCTCGCCACTATCGGCTAACAAGCAATGGTGCTGTTGCTCAATAACCTGTTTAATATGCGTCTGCATATCTAGATTGTCTTCGATAACCAAAATTACTTTTTGGTGTGCTGGTTTTTTTTCTTGATGAGAATGATGTTGCTCAACTAAAAGCGATGAAACTTCTGTTTGAGAAATGCTTGTAGGAGTAGACTTTTCATCCTCTATTGCAGGTGTACAAGGAATAGTAAGTGAAAACTTACTGCCATTATTATATTCGCTTACCACACTTATTTTCCATTGGTGAGCTTTAACGAGTTCGCTAACTAAAGATAAGCCAATACCAACGCCGAACACTCCTCGGTTTTTCTCATCGTCAGCTCTTTGAAAACGTTCAAATATTTTCGCTTGCGAAGCGCTATCTATCCCAATGCCTGTATCGATAATATCGAGAGTGAAGTTATCATTACTTTTATGCGCTATAACCTTAATATCGCCACCTGCGGGCGTATATTTAATCGCATTGGCGATAAGATTAAATATTATTTTTTCAAATGCTTGAGCATCACATTCAAGCCATATATCGTCAGGGATATCACAGCTAAGTGATAAATTATTTTGTTTGGCTAATCGAGCAAAAGAATCTGCGGGCATTGCCATTAACGTGTGCAATCGATAAGTGGCCATGGTTAATTGTGGGTTGTCAGATAGTCGTGATAGCTCAAGTAGTTGCTCAACCATACGTACTAAGCGTAAGCCATTTCGCTTAGCGGTTTGTAGTTCTTTCCCTTCTTCTTCTGTGTGTTGCTTAATTAAGTAGCGGTCTAAAATGCCATTAATAATGGTTAGCGGCGTTCTAAATTCATGTGAAATATTCGCAATGAACTTATCTTTTAAATCTAACGCTTGCTGCTCAGCGAGTTTACGTGCGGTGAGATTAATGAAGGTGATAACAACCAGAGGCTTTTCGTCTCTATCTGCCCACTGTAACTCTGCTTGTACGGGGAACTTAGTGCCATCTTTTCGGGTAGCGGTACACTCTTTGGAAATACCTGTTTCTTTACGTTGCAAGGTGTAAACATTACTTTTGAAATCAAAAAAGTAATGCATTTGATCATCACTAGCAAAAAAACTATTCACTCTAGAGCCAACTATTTCACGCTCAAGACACTGAAACAGTTGTACTGCGGCAGGGTTTGCTGAAAGTACCTTACCATCGACTGCTGTTGTTAAAATAGCATTACTTGATACATTGACGATGGCTTTGTCTTCGCTATTAATCATAGAATTGGTCAATAATAGGTTAAGCTTTATCAACTCCTTTTCTGCTGATTTGTGCAAATGCATTTTTTGCTGATTTTTGACATTTTGCTTATTTTTACGATAGACAATAATAATTAACAGAGAAAAGGCAATAACTAACCACGTGATGACTAGCAGTGATTGCAGGTATGAGGTGATTTTATAGTGAAAATTAAGCTCAGTACCGGCAAAGTGAAGTAATACTAATGCAAAAGTTAATAGTACTAAATACAATTCAGGCATAGCAGCAGCCTTAGTTTCTACTGCTGTAATTGCATACGTTAAAGAATTATTTGCGGCAAAAATAAGTGCACAATAAGGCAATAAAGCTAATAAATTAGAGAAGTAATTAGGTAGCGAATTTGATGCTTGAATGGCAATGTGACCAAGAGAATTGAAATGACTTAAATATGCTACAGAGTTGTTGACTAGTATGGCCGCTGCTGCAATGGCAAGCATACTATAAATGCGGCACCAGAACTTACCTTGGCATTGATAACTTGTTACAACTAATCTAATAAAAACTACCGTAATAATTAGTAAGTGAAATAACTCTGAAGACATTATTTTAGCTGTATCGTTTATTGAAAACTCAAACGGTAATAACACTAAATAACTAAAGCAAATTAAGGTAAAAAATATTGCTGGTACGCGATTACTTATATTCCTGTTAATTCGAGTTTCGCTAATATGTGGGTTTGTTTCTATGGCTAAAAGAATAAAAAAATAACTAAAAAGACTGAAAAAATCTTCTAATAATAAATTACGCGAAATTATATTAAAGCTAAATAATAGATGGGAGATAAGCGCAGATAACACTGCTAAACACATAAATTGCCAAAATAACTTTAATGGCTTACTGGTGATACGTAAATAACTGATAGCAACAAAAGATATGCTTATTATTTGTATAAATAATAAAGCACTCGTTTGTAAAACTTCACTGCTAAGTGCAGTAAATTGGCTAATTAAATAATATGGTAATAACGTTAGTATGATACTAACTGCTAGGAATACCTTTCTACTTGTTATCTGCAAAAATACAACCTACTAGTTGATGACAACCTTTATCATTATTGTGTTGTGGTTGGCATTTGTTTAGTTATTGGCAGTATACCTCATGTTAATATTTTGTGAATCATTATGATGGTGATATTACTTTCTGCTTGATTTTAAAGCGTATATCTTTACGAAAAACAAGGCGAAAAAAACAAAAAAAGACCGATTTCAGTTATTGAAATCGGTCTGTATACAAATCTAATGTTCAAACACTTATGTGTAAGTTTTTTGGCTTAAATTAGAAGCTGTAGTTTGCACCTAGCATGAAGGTACGGCCATATTCCTGATAATCCATAATACGGTTCGCATCACCATCTTCTAGTACTTCAAAGGCTTCGTTGGTTAAGTTATTTGCCTGTAGTAGCAAGGTTAAACCGTCAAATTGTGAACCTTCAGCGAATGAATAGCTAACTTGTGCATCAACAATTGTTTCAGCTTGGATCATTTTTAAGTTACGACCGCCACCGAAACCTGATACTTCACCTAAGAATTCACTACGGTAACGACCACTAACACGTGCTTCAAAACCTTCTTGTGAATAGTAAGCTGTTACGTTGACTACATTTTCAGAAAGTCCTGGTAACGGTGTTGAGCTGTTATTAGGATCAGGCTTCACGCTACTTGTTGTGTGTGAAGCATTAACTAATAAACCGTAGCCTTCTAATACTGGTGTGAACATTTCACCGGTAAGTGACATACTAAATTCAATACCGCTGATATCACCGCCTTCGCCGTTTTGTGGAGAAGAGCTATAACCTAAGAAGTATTCAGGAGAACAAGTAACTTCATCACCAGCATCATTGATACAATCATCAGGAGTTGGGTAACCTGTAAAGTCTTCTACTACTTGCTCATTGTAAATATAGTTTTCTAAGTCTTTATAGAACAAGGCTATTGCGGTGTAGCCTTTATTGTCAGTAAAGTAGTGTTCGTACGATAAATCGATAGAGTTAGCGATCCAAGGTCTAAGTTCAGGGTTACCACCTGAAGCGCTCCATGGAGAATTGTCTAATTCAGTACTGTCTTCATACTTGTTATCAAAACCGTATTGACCACTAGCGCGTAAGTCATCCATACGAGCGCGTGATAAGGTTCTGGCAATACCTAAACGAAGTACGTCTTCATCGGTGATGTTCAAGTTTAAGTTAAGGCTAGGTAAAAACTCCCAGTACTTATCGCCACCTGTTTTACTAACGTCATTATTACTTTTATCTGAGCTAATGGCTTCAGAGAATTGGTCAGTATAAACCGCTTGAAAACCAAAGTTACCTTTTAGTACGTAGTTACCCACTTCGGTATCAATATCAAGCTTACTGTAAATAGTGGTTACTTTTTCTTCAACTAACCATGCTTTTTCAGTAACGTCAGGATGAACAAAGTCTTCCTTTAAATATACGTCGCTGTTCCATAAGCTCCATGCATCATAGGTAATAACATCGCCCAAACCAAATTTGCTGTAATCAACTAAACCTGCATTAGCTGCGCCGTAATAAATACTGCCGCCACTTGCTAAACCTCGGATCACAAATTCATCAGCTGACTTTTCTTTTGTACGCTCAATGTAATGCACGCCGAAAGTTAAGTTGTTGTATACATCGCTATCAATGTAACGAGAAAATGCTAAACGTACTTGGTTAATTTCATCGTCAATATAGCTAAACTTGTTAAAGCCAACTTGTCCCCAATTGGCTGAGTCAGTTAAACCAACTTTTGTTGGGTCACTGTAATCAATTTCATGGGTAAACTTAGGGCCTTCACTAGTCATTTGGTACGACATAGTATCGAATTCGCCATTTGTGCCGGCATAAGTTTCTAAGTTCATGTCGGTACGCTCAACGCTAGAATGGGCAAGGTCAAGTTCCATTGTCCAATCGTCGTTGATTAAATATTCGGTATTCCAACCAATGGCAAATAAGTCACTGTCACGGCTATTTAAGTCACTGCGAATAATCGGTTTTACACCATCGTATGTACCGGTGATGATGTTACCATTTTCATCAAGGTTTTCTTCGTTGACTGGGCGTAGTGTTGCATCAGCCCAACCAAAGCCCATTTCTACCATTGAAATGTTTTGAGTTTCTTCGAATTCTGAATAGAAAATATCTAGTGTTGAATGCAATTTATCATTTGGCGCATATTCAATAATCGCCATAACAGAATCACGCTCAAGTAAATTTGAGTTGTTTGACATTTTAGCGCCACCTAACTCTTTTAACGTTTTATCACCTACTTCAATATCTTTATAGCCCCAAGACTCAAAACGCTGTATTTGGTTAGGTGTTGAAGAATGTGAGAAACCAAGCGCTACGCCAATGGTGTCATCGGCAAATTGGTCGATATAAGTGGCATTTAAACGCTCACCTTTATCATCTCCTAATGGATGAACAGCATCGTCTTGGCTCATTTCATAGCGGCCACCGACAGAGAATGTTTGCTTACCATGTGCAAGAGGTTTGATAGTTTGCATATCAACCGTGCCAGCGAGGCCTTGGCCAATTAATGCGGCATCAGGTGTTTTGTATACTAATACGCCGTTAAGTAATTCAGATGGAAATTGGTCAAATTCAACACTACGATTATCGCCGGTTGATACCACTTCACGACCGTTAAATAATGCTGTTGAGAAATCTGCAGACATACCACGAATACTGATATTTTGTGCGCGACCATTTAAACGTTGAGCAGTAACACCTGGTAAACGTGCAAGAGATTCAGCGATACTTACATCGGGTAACTTACCAATGTCTTCAGCTGATATAGCTTCTACAATAGAGCTAGAATCCATTTTTAAAGATTGTGACGCTTCTAAGCTGCGGCGAATACCGCGAACTTCGATTATTTCGATTTTAGATTCATCTATTTCAGGTAAACTTTGCACAGCGTTGTCTTGTGCAAAGAGTGAAAATGAACAAAGGCCAGATCCAAGTAACGCAATTGATATCGCACTAGGTTTAAACGAAAGCATAATGATTCCTCGATTATAAAGTGATTATGTATCTCTATAATATTTTGAAAGTTGCACTGTATATTTACAGCAGGGTTTCAGCGCGTGCATGTTAGCTTTTATGAAAGTTCAAAAATATCTTGTGCATACGTATGCACTTGGTGTGATATCAAAGAATTACTTTTTAGTTACTTGCTTTTTTAATTTAGCTCGCTGCGTGGTGGTTTTTTGTTCGATTTGTAATGGGCGTTGTTACAGTTTTAAAGGACGTAATGAGGAATGAGACATTTATCGGTTAGACATTTAATGTTAATTCATGGAAGTTTCGATGAATGCTAAAACTAATATCTAAGGTGCTATTATTTTGAACTGAGACAAAATCGTTTACGCGTAGATATCACCATTATTTTCAAGCTCAGTAAGGTAAATTCGCGTCATAAGCTCTAACTGGTGATAATTTGGCAGCATATGCTCACAGAGTTTATAAAATGCTTTGTTGTGGTCTTTTTCTTTCAAGTGGGCAAGTTCGTGCACCACAATCATATTTAATAATGCTTCAGGTGCCTTCTTAAATAAACTCCCTATACGTAGCTCATTTTTACTTTTTAATTTATTACCTTGTACGCGTGACACATACGTGTGCAAGCCAAGCGCATTGTTAACAATATGAATTTTATCATCGTATTTTACTTGGCTCAGTGGTGCTGATTTTTTAAGAAATTGTTGCTTAAGCGCTAAGGTATATTGACGTAATGATTTATCGGTAGTTATCTCATGAGGTGTTGGAAATTGCGCTAATAAATAAGACTGCAACTTGTTTTCCTCAACTAACTTCTGTACTTGCTGTTGAATGCTATTTGAGTAATGAGATAAGTATTTTAACTGGTTGGTCATTAGGGCTAAGTATGCTCGGTATTAATTACATTTGTGATTAGGCGCTTAGTTTACGCTATTCCTTTTAGCCATTCACTACTTTGTATGTAAAGACGATGAGTAATAAAAGCTTTAATTGCTTATTAATTGTTCTATACTGTTTTTCGCTTAAAAGTGTTTGATATCTAAACTAAAATAAAATTAAAAAATAATGTAAAGGGAATTGAAATGCAAAACTTATCCAAAATAGCTAAGTTTATCGCTATTGCGGCGAGTATGTCAGTCGTACTTGCTTGCTCAAAACAAGAACCCACCGCCGAAGTTGTGGCAGCTGTCGAAGAAACCTCAGTTTTTAAAACTTATAGTGCTGAAGAGTTTTTCAAAACCCGTTCAGTTTTTGGTTCATCGATTAATGCCGATGCTACAGCGGTATTAGTAAGTGATGATGAAAGTGGTATTTATAACGCCTATAAAGTGCCATTAGATGGCACCGCACCAACACAATTAACTAGCTCTAGCAAAGAGTCTATTTATGTTGTTGGTTGGTTTCCTGAAGATGAGCGATTCTTATACAGTGCGGACAAAGGAGGGGATGAGTTAGATCACCTTTTTGTACAAGAGATAAATGGTGAAGAAAAAGACTTAACACCGGGTGAAGGTTTAAAGGCATTTTTTGTTAGCTGGCATCAAGATAATAAGCAGTTCTTTGTCGCAACCAATGAACGAGATCCTAAATATTTTGATGTTTATTTATACCAAGTAGCTGACTATTCGCGAGCGATGATTTTTCAAAATGACTCAGGTTATTCACCTGAAGCCATTAGCCCTAATGGTCAGTATATTGCCTTAAGTAAAAGTAATTCAAACGCTGACTCGAATTTATACATGGTTGACTTAGCCACTGAAGAGCCTTTAGCTGAATTGATCAGCGAACATGAAGGCGATGTGCAGCATAGTGCTTATACCTTTACCCGTGATAATAGCGCACTAATTTATTCTACTGATGAGTTTGGTGAATTTAACCAAGCGTGGTCATATAATTTAGCTAGTAAAGAAAAATCGGAAAACTTTGCGGTAAATTGGGATGTTAGTTTTACCTATTTTTCTAAAGACGGCCGTTACCAAGTACATGGCGTGAATGCCGATGCTCAAACTAAAATTGAAATTCAAGATTTAGTGACGAATAAAAAACTAGCACTACCTGAAATGCCGAGTGGTGATTTGCGCGGTGTGAATTTCTCTGCCGACGGTAAACAGATGGTGTTTTATATTAACTCTGATACTTCGCCGTCAAACTTATATGTTCATCAATTGGGTCGTGACAGTATTAAGCGCTTAACCGATACCGGTAATCCAAGCATTTTAGAAGAAAATTTGGTGGTTGGTGAAGTGGTGCGCTTTAAAAGCTTTGATGGTTTAGAAATCCCCGGCATTTTATATAAGCCAAAACAAGCCGCGACAGAAAAAGTACCAGCATTAGTGTGGATACATGGCGGCCCTGGTGGACAAAGTCGTAAAGGCTACTCGGCGCTTATCCAGCATTTAGTCAATAATGGTTATGCTATTTTCAGAATTAATAACAGAGGCTCTAACGGTTACGGAAAAACCTTCAATCATTTAGATGATAAAAAGCATGGTGATCACGACTTAAAAGACGTGGTTTACAACAAGTACTATTTACAATCTTTGGATTGGGTTGATGCTGATAGAATTGGCGTTATTGGTGGTAGTTACGGTGGTTACCTAACCATGGCAGCAATGACTTTTACTGAAGAATTTGAAGTCGGCATCAATATTTTTGGTGTCACCAATTGGGTTCGAACTTTAGAAAGTATTCCGCCTTATTGGGAAGCATTTCGCAAGTCATTATACGATGAGCTGGGTGACCCAAGTACTGATAAAGAGCGTTTACACAATATTTCGCCAGTATTCTTTGGGCAAAATGTTAAGAAACCGGTATTAGTGGTGCAAGGTAAAAACGATCCACGAGTATTGAAAATTGAAAGTGATGATATGGTTGAGTCTATCCGCGCTGGCGGCACATACGTTGATTATTTAGTGTTTGACGATGAAGGCCATGGCTTTAGTAAAAAGGTAAATCGTATTAGTGCTTCGAACAAATACTTAAGCTTTTTGCAGGCGCATTTATAAGCTGAATTTATAAATTAAATTTATTAACGACACTTTCTTTTATATTTGAAAGAAAGTGTCGTTTAATATATTGGTAATTGTTATTTAGTATGGCTCTGGTAAAAGTTAATTAGACCTGTTGTTGAGCTATCGTGTTGCTCGCTTATTTCCCCCGAAGCCAACTCTTCTTGAATATTATTGGCTAAACCTTTGCCAAGCTCTACGCCCCATTGATCAAAAGAACAAATCTGTAAAATGATGCCTTGAACAAAAATTTTATGCTCGTATAAAGCAATTAAGCTACCTAATGAACGTGGTGAAATACGCTTCATTAAAATAGTATTAGTTGGGCGATTGCCTTTGTGAACTTTATGCGGCGCTACTTTGTCTATGTAGTCTTGAGTACGGCCTTTAGCTTTTAAATCAGCACGCACTTGAGTTTCATCAACACCTTGCATCAGCGCTTGAGTTTGGGCGAAAAAGTTAGCCATTAAGGTTTCATGATGCCCCTGTACAGGCGTAACACTTTCTACCGAGCCAATAAAGTCGGCAGGAACAACGTTATTGCTTTGATGCAAGTATTGATAAAATGCATGCTGGCCATTAATACCTAATTCGCCCCAAATTGAAGGAACCGTAGGGTAAGGAATAGAGTCGCCATCCCAAGTGACCGATTTGCCGTTACTTTCCATTTCAGCCTGTTGTAAATACGCGGAAAGCATATGTAATGATTGGTCGTAAGGTAAAATTGCCTGAGATTGCGCACCTAAAAACGTGCAATTCCAAACGCTTAATAAGGCGAGAATAACTGGCGCATTTTCTTCCAATGGCGTATTACAAAAGTGCTCGTCAAGTTCATGTGCACCTTCAAGTAATTCAATAAAACGCTCAAAGCCTAAATCAATAGCAATCGGTAAACCAATCGCAGACCAAAGTGAGAAACGTCCGCCAACCCAGTCCCACATATCAAAAATATTTTCTTCGGCGATACCAAACTCAGTAGCATTTTTCTTATTAGATGATACGGCAACAAAGTGTTTGGCAATAGCTGATTGATCAAAAGAAGACGACACTAACCATTTCATTGCTGTTTTAGCATTGGTCATAGTTTCAGTAGTGGTAAAGGTTTTACTTGATACAATAAATAGTACTTTTTCTGGGTTTAACGGGCGCAGTACATTGGCTATTTGTGTGCCATCAACATTAGAAACATAATGAACATTAACGCTATTATCACTATATTGCTTTAATGCTTCTGTAACCATTTGTGGGCCTAAATTCGAGCCGCCAACACCAATATTTACCACGTCTGTAATGCGCTTTCCTGAGTAGCCTTTCCATAACCCTTGGCGAACTTTCTCGCTAAAAGCTTTCATCTTGTTTAACGCTAATTGCACATCAATATTGATATCTTTACCGTCAAGTAATATAGGCTTACTCGAACGATTTCTTAATGCAGTATGTAAAACAGCGCGCTCTTCGGTGCGATTAATTTGTTCTCCGTTAAACATTTTTTCACGCCAACCTTCAACATCACATTCTTTTGCCAAATTAATTAGCAAGTTCATTGTTGAGTTAGATATAAGGTTTTTTGAGTAATCGACGAGGAAGGGCGGAAGCTGAATGGAGAATTGCTCAAAACGTTTAGGGTTTTGCTTAAATAGCTCGCTCATATGTTGCTGTTTAATTTCATCAGCGTGACTTGTTAACTTTTTCCAGCTAGGTAATGAGGTTCTACTTTGCATTTTTTCTCCAGTCGGGTATTTGTGCGCTTATAAAATGATAGTTACTTATTAACGGCGAGAACGCTATCAGCATACTATTACTATATTCAGTTGGGTTACCAATAATTAATAGATCTATTGAACTGTTAATTAGTTATTTGCCTGACCATTTGGTCAGGTTTGTACTATTAAAACATTTTACTGGTGAATAACAAGAAATAACTTTTGTCATTTTTAATCAGTGTGCAATAATTTTTCAATACAACATTATTAGAATAACTCTATGCAACAATATGACTTAGTCGCTTTACGAAGTTTTATCTCCGTAGTGGATACTGGCAGCTTTAATCAGGCTGCTGAATTACTAAACGCTAGTACCGCAGCGGTAAGTCGACGGGTATCTGGTTTGGAAACGGCATTAGATGTCAGGCTTTTAAACCGAACAACCAGACGTGTAGAATTAACAGAGGCTGGGCAGCAATTTTATCGAGATGTAGTGAATATTTTTCAGTCGTTGGATGAAGCGCAAGAACGTATTCAGTCTCGTAGCCAGAATTTAAAAGGTAATTTGCGTATTTCGGCACCATTAAGTTTTGGTATTACTTCTTTAAATCCTATTCTAACTGGGTTTATGAAATTGCACCCAGAGCTTAAAATTCATTTACAACTTGAAGATCACCGCACAGATTTTGTTGCTGAAGGTATTGATGTAGGTATTCGAGTTGGGCGTTTAGAAGATTCGTCTCTCATTGCTATTCCAATTACTAAGGTGTCAGCAAAAGTTTATGCATCCCCGGACTACCTTGCTAAGCATGGCTTGCCAATTACGCCAGAAGATCTGCTGACTCATAATTGTTTACGTTATAGTTTAATCAACCCGAAATATGGTTGGATTTTTCAAGAAAATGGTGTTGAACGAAATGTTGAAGTAAGTGGTACGTTAACTTGTAATAATGGTAATGCCTTAAAAGAAGCGGCAGTAGAAGGTATTGGTATTGTTCAGTCACCAACTTTTATAGTTGGCGATGCTGAAGAAAAAGGGCAATTAGTTGAAATACTTTCGGAATATAAAGCTGAGTCTTTTGGCTTATACGCGATTAAGCTTTCACGTAAATTTACCTCCGCAAAAGTGAATGCTTTTGTCGACTATGTAAAAGCATATTATGCACAGTAATTGTTATTAGTTATTAGTAAATTATTACCCAAAAGTGACCAGTGAACGGCATAGCTATTTGTTCTATTAAGGTTTTGTTGACGCTTTAAATATTGTAATTATATTTTTGACAAAGAGTGTAATGTCGTTTCCAGACACTGATACGGTTATACCAAATGGGGCAAAGTAAATCATTTCTGCGAGCTTTGCTGGCGACATATCAATATTGCTTAATGTTAAGCGCTTGGCGGTAACTTCTTTTTCAATTCTAGATTGGATGCATTTTTTGACTAAATTTTCTTCCGCTTGAATTAAATCTTTACAGTAAGCTTGACCAGCATGTAATAAATCGGCCCGAATTAAACTGCTAGCAACATTATCAAATATACCTTCACAACGGTTGATTATTAATGCTTGTGTTTCCAACCAAAAATCTTCTTCTGATAATCTATATTCATCAAGTAGCAAATTGTTTTGTTGAAAGTGCTGCTCAACAACCGCTCGAAAAAGTAATTCTTTTGACTTGAATTGTTTGTGAATAGTGACACGTGAAATGCCTACATAACGGCTGACCATCGATATGTTAGCGGCACCGTAGCCGTGTTGGAAGAAACAATCCATGGCGGTGTTCAATATTTTTTCAGTAGTACTCGGCAAATTTAATTCTCTGTATATCTTGTACAATTGTAGTTTAACTTGGCGAAGGTAATTAAACAACAAGTTTACACTAGTTGTTAAGGTGTAAACCTGTGCTATAATATTCGACACTATATTGCAGTAAATTAAACTATCTCGGAGTTAATGTGATTCGAATTTCTATAATGGTTATGGTGTTAATGCTTCAGGCTTGCTCGGAGCCAAGTGAAACCATCAAAGAACCTAGCCCAATTGTGGTTCAACTGTCTCAGGCTAAACTAGCAAGTTTGGCAAATGATTATGAATTTCCCGCGACAGTTTCTGCAGTAAAAAGTGTTGACGTAAAATTTGAAGTTTCTGGACGTTTAGTATATCAAAACCTTATTGAAGGTAGTGCGGTTAAAAAAGGCCAGGTACTTGCTAAAATAGATGCTGCACCGTTTCAGCGCAAAGTAGATGAAAGCCGTATTCGCCATCAAGATGCTGGACGTGACTTAAAGCGAATGAAGGACGTTTTCGAAAAAAACGTTGCCTCGCAACGTGACTACGATGAAGCAAAGTCGCAGTTTTCAATTACCAAAATAGCCCTAGAGAATGCTGAGCAAGATTTAAGCTATTGCACAATAATTGCGCCATTTGATGCTGTAATCGGTTCGCGCCTTATTGAAAACAATAGCTATATACGCATTGGTGACACCTTGGCAAACTTGCAAGATAGATCAGAGCTTTACTTTTCTTTTGAAGTGCCTGAGCGAATCATGACGGCGAATGCTGGCAAACGAGATGTTAAAGCAACCGCACATATTATTGGCCAAGAAGACAAAGTTTTTAATATTCATTATGTTGAACATAAAACAATGCCTGATCCTATCACTCAAACTTATGATGTAACGTTTGCGCTTAATGGCGAAAGTACTCATTTATTTTACCCAGGTTCACGCGCCATTGTGAATATTAGGGACAATAATACTCAGACGCAGGTCATGTTATTACCGATAAGTGCCTTGATGGGCAATAGCGACGACGGCTTTAGTGTTTGGAAGTTCAATCAAGCAACCAACACACTGACTAAAGAGACGGTAGTTGTCTCTATGATAAAAGGTGAGTTTGCACTTATTGAAACTGGCTTAAACGAAGGTGATAAAATCGTTTCTGCAGCGTTAAGCCAAATGAGAGAAGGGCTTATTGTAAAAGAATACAAGGCGGCATTTTAATATGGATATTGCTCGCTACTCTTTGAATAAACCAATAAATATTTGGCTGTTATCTATTTGCTTTATTATTGGTGGCATTGTTGCCATGAGTAAAATTGGTCGTTTAGAAGACCCCGCATTTACCATTAAACAAGCGGTAATATTTACCTATTACCCAGGCGCAAGTGCTGAGAAGGTTGAAAAAGAAGTTACTGAACAAGTTGAAATTGCCTTACAACAAATGTGGCAATTAGATATTTTACAGTCAGTAAGTAAGCCTGGTTTTTCTAGAATTACCATGGAAATACAACCTCATATTGATGGACCATTGTTACCACAAATTTGGGACGAATTGCGTAAACGCCTCAGTGATATTCATAATGATTTACCCTTAGGTGCAAGTGCTCCTGTTGTTGTTGATGACTTTGGCGATGTGTATGGTATTTATTATGCTTTATCTGCGCCGGATTTTAGTGCTCATCAAATGCGTGAGTTTTCTCGCATTATTCGTCGTGAAATATTAACCGTAGATGGTGTTGCTAAAGTACAAGTAGGCGGTATTCTTGAGGAAGAAATAGTTGCTAAAATTGACAGTTATCAAATAGCAGGGCTAGGTTTATCTTTTCCTGATATTCAACAAGTCTTAGCAAGTAACTTAAAGCCGTTTAGTGGTGGACGATTATATGTTGGTGACAAACAAATTCGTATACCAGTAGAAAGTTCAACAAATAAAATTGAAGAAATCGAGAATCTCTCAATTGTTATCCCTGGCAAAAATGCTTCTATTAAAATTAAAGATATTGCTGAGTTAAGTGTTCAACCAGTAGAAATTCCCAGTGGTTTGAAACGCTTTAATGGTGAGCGTGCCGTGACTTTAGCTGTATCAGCTCAAAACGATATTAACGTAGTTGAAGTAGGTAAGAAAATTGAAGTTAAGCTTGCTGAAGTTATTGCCAAATTACCGGCTGGTATTAATGTTTCTTCTATTTATAACCAAGCAAAAATAGTTGATAAGTCAGTTGATGGTTTCATTTTTAACTTAGAAGCCTCGGTAGCTGTAGTTACCTTAGCATTATGTTTATTTATGGGCTGGCGCTCAGGTATTGTTGTTGGCGGCACGTTAGTAATCACAGTATTAGGTACTGTGTTAATTATGTGGCTTTACGACTTGCAGCTGCAACGCATCTCCTTAGGCGCTATGGTTATTGCTATGGGGATGTTAGTTGATAATGCCATTGTGGTCGCAGAAGGTATGATGCTGCGCATGGAAAAAGGCAAGTCAGCAATGGAATCCGCGAGCTTTATTGTTAAACGCACGCAGTGGCCATTGCTTGGCGCTACCGTTATAGGTATTGCTGCCTTTTCCGGTATTGGCTTATCCGATGATGCCACAGGTGAGTTTTTATTCTCATTATTTGCCGTAGTACTGATTTCATTGCTACTAAGCTGGATATTGGCAGTATCGCTTACGCCATTATTAGGAAAATATTTCTACAAAGTTGGCACTAAAGCCAGTGACGGTGACAGCCACTCTTTATTTCATAAAGCTTACTTAGTGGTATTACGCACAGCTTTGCATTGGCGTGGCTTAACCCTTGGCATTTTGGTGGCAATTACTATCACCGCTTATGCGAGCTTTGGTTTGATAAAGCAGGGTTTTTTCCCGCCTTCAAATACCCCAGTATTTTTTATTCATTATTGGGGGCCACAAGATTCTGATATTCGTGCTACCGAAAAGTATATGAAACAAAGCGAGAAACTCATTCTTGCAACTGAAGGTATTGAGTCATTATCAACATTTATTGGTGAAAGCTCTGAACGTTTTACCTTAGTTTTTTCACCTGAACTCCCTAATGAAAGCTATGGTTTATTTTTAGTTCGAGCTTTTGATGCCGCTGATATTCCGCGTTTAGCCCAGCAAATTTCAAATGAATTAAGACAAGCTAATCCTAAAGTGAATTTTTACGCTGAAATTATGCAATTTGGTCCTGGTGCTGGCGCAAAAATACAAGCACGTTTTTCTGGTGAAGACCCTGCTGTTTTAAGGCAACTAGCTGAACAAGCCAAAGCAATATATTTTGAAGACGGCAAGATCAGAGATATTCGAGATGATTGGCGCGATAAAGGCATTGTACTCGCGCCAGAATATGACGATATTTCTGCCGGTATTGCCGGTGTTTCAAGAAATGACTTTAGTCAGGCTATTGAGTTTTATATGCAAGGCCTGAAAATCGGACAATTGCAAGATGGTGATTACCTATACCCAATTATTGCTAGAAACAGTAGTGGTAATACTGATCAGTTAGTCGGGCTCGAAAATAGCTTAGTGTGGAGTAGCAGTCAACGAACCTATATTCCGTTTAAGCAAGTAAGTGGCAAAATGACTTACTCAAGTGAAGAGTTGTTAATTAATCGTCGTGATCGCGTCAGAACCATCACAGTAAAAGCCGAAGCCGGTTATGATGAAACGACAGGTGAAGCATTTGGACGTACACAAGCCGCGATGGAAGCGATTGAATTACCTGATGGTTACCAGCTTGAGTGGGGTGGTGAATATGAGTCTGCACGCAAAGCCCAAGCTGCTTTGGGTCAAGGTTTACCATTGGGCTTTTTAATTATGTTTATTATCAGTGTACTGCTTTTTGGTCGAGCAAGACAGCCTCTTATTATTTGGCTTATTGTACCAATGGCTGTCGTAGGTGTTGTAGCCGGTTTGTTGTTAGCTGATTTACCTTTTGGCTTTATGTCGTTATTAGGCTTTTTAAGTTTGTTCGGCATGCTAATTAAAAATGCCATTGTGCTACTTGAAGAAATTGATCTGCAAATAGCGGAAGGTAAAGAGAAAGCGTTGGCTATTGTTGAAGCTAGCTTAAGCCGTTTAAGACCGGTTTCATTGGCTGCGATAACAACCATACTAGGCGTTATGCCGCTAGTGTTTGACCCGTTTTTTGCTGATATGTCAGTGACTATTATGGGCGGGTTAGCATTTGCAACCATTCTCACTATGATTGCAGTTCCGGTACTTTATAGTGTTTTTTATAAGATTAAGGTAGAAAAAACGTAACCTTAATAAGCATGTAAATCCTTACAGCAATTAGAATACTTTTTAAAAGCGAACAGTTAACTGTTCGCTTTTTTTATGTTCAGAGTAAGCGCTATATCGCCAGCACACGAATGCGCAAGAACGCGGTTGTCTTCTATTTTCTTCTTATTATTACGTTTGGTGCAATTATCATTTGTCTTAATCCATATTTATTACGTTGGCTGCTTTGATTAGAATAGCTTTATCGATTTAGAAGTAGGTCCTGCACCAAACGGATCAGCTTAAAGGTAGGCATTAATTATGTGGAAAAATACGAATGAAAATTATGGCTTGGTCAGTAAGCTACTGCATTGGCTCAGTGCTATTAGTGTTTTTGCAATGTTCGGAGTCGGCTTTTGGATGGTTGATTTAACGTACTACAGCCAGTGGTATCAAAAAGCGCCTCATTGGCATGCAAGTGTCGGTATTTTATTGTTAAGCGCAACACTAATTCGTCTGCTTTGGCGTCAATTTAGCGTAAAACCCCAAGTAATACTTAGTCATACAATAATTGAAAAACGGGCATCTAGTGTTACTCATATCGTTATTTATGTTCTACTTTTTTCACTTTTCATTAGTGGCTACTTAATCTCAACGGCAGACGGTAGAGCAATTGATGTTTTCAACTGGTTTAGTGTTGCAGGGCTTGGTGAGTTAATTGAAAACCAGGAAGACTTAGCGGGTTTAGTTCATGAATATATTGCGTATTTCTTAATTGCTTTGTCTTTAGTTCATGGGGCTGGCGCAGTTAAACATCATGTTATTGATGAAGACAGAACATTAATGCGAATGATTAAATCTGATGAATAGAATAGTAAATCATCAAGTAAGTCATCAAATAAATAAACAACTTAAATTTAAAATTAGCCTTAGGGCAATAGGAAAAACAATGAGAAAATCTGTATTAACATCATCACTATTGGCAGCATCATTAGTGGCGTCTAGTGTATTTTTACCAGCAGTGGCGGCTGATTACAAAATTGACCATGAAGGCGCACACGCTTCAATTAATTTTAAAGCTAGTCATTTGGGTTTTAGTATTCTTACTGGGCGTTTTAACACTTTTAGCGGCAATTTTTCTTATGACGAAAGTGATATTAGCGCCGCGAAAATATCAGTAACTGTTGATGCTTCAAGCTTTGACTCAAACCATGCGTTACGTGATAAACATGTGCGTTCTGATGATTTTCTTGATGTAGCTAAGTTTGCTCAAGCAACATTTATCAGCAATAAAATTGAAGATAAAGGTAATGGAAAATTACTAATAACAGGTGAATTTACCTTACATGGCATCACTAAACCTATGGTCATTGATGCAGTGAAAGTCGGTGAAGGTGATGACCCATGGGGCGGAAACCGCTTAGGCTTTAGTGGTACAACGAGTATTGGTATGGGGGATTTTGGTTTTAGAAATGACTACGGCCAAGTGGATTTAGAGCTACATATTGAAGGTATTCGCCAGTAATTTTTGATGAAAATGGCTTAAGTGGCATTCATATAAATAATAGTGAGAAAAGTTATGACTAAGGTTAGCTCTAATTGGAAATCAAGTATTAAATCAGGCAACTATCAACGTAAGGCTTCACAGTTTCGTCAGTGGTTAAGTGCTGATGGCAATACGGGGTTTAAGGCTGAATCAGGTCGTTATCATTTATATGTTTCACTTGCCTGTCCTTGGGCGCATCGAACCTTGGTATTTCGTCAACTAAAAGGTTTAGCTGAGCATATTTCAGTGAGTGTTGTACATCCCGATATGCATGATAAAGGCTGGAACTTTCAACATGATGATAGTTCTGCTAGTGAATATCAAACTACAGGTGATACCTTGTATGATTGTGAGTTTATGTCAGAAATTTATCATAAAAGTGATGCTAATTATCAAGGCAACATTACCGTACCAGTGCTGTGGGATAAGCAAAAGCAAGTGATTGTTAGCAATGAATCAGCTGATATTATTCGAATGTTTAATAGCGAGTTTAACCACTTAACGGGCAACACACTTGATTTTTATCCTGAGCATTTACAACATAGTATTGATGAAGTGAATGAGTGGATTTACCATGACATTAATAACGGTGTTTATAAAACGGGTTTTGCCACAAGCCAAAGTGCTTATGAGGAAAATGCTCAAAAGCTATTTAAAGCACTACAAAAAGCAGATGAAGTTCTTAGTGAGAAGCGTTATTTGACCGGTAATGAAATAACCGAAGCTGATTGGCGTTTATGGACGACATTGGTGCGTTTTGATTCGGTTTATCACACCCACTTCAAATGCAACTTACGTATGTTGGTAGAGTTTAAGCATCTTTATCATTTCATGCTTGAGCTATACCAAATGCCAGAAATTGCTAGCACGGTGAATCATGCACATATTAAACGTCATTATTACGCTAGCCACTTAGCGATTAATCCTTATGGTATTGTGCCATTAAGCCATCAACAAGACTGGCTTGCACCACATGGGCGTGATAAGTAATTAAACACAAAAAAGCCAAAGTAATAAATTACTTTGGCTTTTGCTATTCAACACTTAAGCAATATGTTCCATCTATTGGTGATGTGGATAGCTTAGTTTGTTTGTAATGATTAACACTCAATAATATTAACGGCTAAGCCACCACGTGAGGTTTCTTTATATTTGGTCTTCATATCATTGCCTGTTTCCCACATGGTTTTAATCACTTTATCGAGCGAAACCTTTTGATTTCCCGTGCCGCGTAAAGCTAAACGAGAGGCATTAATTGCTTTTACTGAACCCATAGCATTACGTTCAATACAAGGTACTTGAACAAGCCCGCCAACAGGGTCACAAGTTAAGCCTAAATTATGTTCCATACCAATTTCTGCCGCGTTTTCTACTTGTACAGGTGAGCCGCCCATAATTTCGGTTAATGCACCAGCTGCCATAGAACAAGCAACACCGACTTCAGCTTGACAACCACCTTCCGCGCCAGAAATAGTCGCGTTGGTTTTATATAGAATGCCAATGGCGGCAGCTGTTAATAAATAACGAATACAATCATCATCACTAACCGGCTTAATAAACTTATCGTAGTAACATAAAACCGCAGGAAGGATACCTGCCGCGCCATTGGTTGGCGCAGTAACTACTCGGCTACCTGCGGCATTTTCTTCGTTAACCGCTAAGGCGAATAAGTTAACCCAGTCCATCGCAGCAAGCGGGTCTGCATTTTGTTCAACCGTTAATGCACGATGCAATGCCGGTGCACGACGTGTTACTTTTAAACCACCGGGTAAAATACCTTCGGTCACCATGCCGCGGTCGATACTGGCTTTCATTGCACGCCAAATATCGAGTAGACCTTTACGAATGTTTTCTACATTTTGCAGGCACTTTTCGTTATCCATCATGATGGTACTAATGCTCAAGCCTTTTTCATTGGCAATTTGCAATAATTGATCAGCACTTGTAAAACGATGTGGGCGATTAATATTGGCATGTGTAGACAAAGCTTTATCTTTTTCTTTTTCAAAGTCGCAGTCTTTAACAATAAAACCGCCACCAATTGAATAGTAGGTTTCTTCGAATATGACTTCTTCACCACTATAAGCAAATATGGTCATCGCGTTAGAGTGAGCAGGTAAGGTTTTACGGCGATGATAAACAATAGCGTTTGATTTTGGGAAATCAATTAAGTGCTGCATGTTCAAACTTATTTTTTCACTGGCAACAACTTCAGCTAAGGTTGATTCAATAGAATCAACAGGAATCGTTTCAGGGCTTTGCCCAGTTAGCCCTAAAATAACCGCTTTGCCCGTGCCATGACCAATGCCCGTTTGGCCAAGCGAGCCAAACAATTCACATTTTACTCTATCTGTTTTCGCTAATTTATCTTTAGCAATAAGATGTTCAACAAATAACTTTGCTGCTTTCATTGGGCCAACAGTATGAGAACTGGATGGACCAATTCCTATCGAAAACATATCAAATACACTAATCATAAATAAACCTGAATAAATATTGTAAAATATAGGTGAAAGTAAAATTTTGTTCGGTGATTGTAGCTGAAAGCTTTCAGCATTCAAAACAAAATGTTGTATCAAGTGGTACGGGTGTAATAATTATAGCGAGTAATTCACGGTGGTAGGGTTTAATTTAACAATACGCTAAGGTCATGCAGTATGGCCGCAGTTGCTCCCCAAATATTGTGATTTTGATAAGGCATAAAGTGAATGTTATGGCTTTTACCTTGGTGGAAAGTCGCCACTTTAATGTGGTGTTCACGTTTTAAAAAGTGGGATAAGGGCACATGAAAAACTTCTGCCACTTCATTATCATCAAATTGATAGTTTTGTTCTTTTTGCGCAAAGGCAACTATAGGCGTTATTTCATAGCCTGATATAGTTTGGTAAGACTTTAGTTGCCCGAGTATTTGAATATTTTCAGGTTTTAGACCAATTTCTTCTTGTGTTTCTCGTAATGCTGTCGCGATCAAATTTTGATCGCTAGGCTCTGCTTTACCGCCGGGAAAACTAATTTGACCAGGGTGGTGCCTTAAATGACTGGCGCGCTTTGTCAGTAAAACTTCAAGTTGTCCTTGATTGCTAACAATGGGAATAAGCACCGCTGCACTTTTAAGTTTATGTGGGTAACGAAACTTATGTACCGAAGCAGGCAGTGCTTGCATTTGAAAGCGTTGGACAAACTCATCTTTAGTCATACATCACCTTCAAAATATGGAATACTTCTAGGAATAACTCGGCAGTAATTTACTTATGCCTGGCTCTTACACGTTCAAGGTACTTAAAATCGGTAGGATCTTATTTACTTTATCGTATGTTTCTTGGTATTCACTGTCAACGTCAGAGTCAGCAACTAATCCGCCGCCAGCCCAACAATATACTTGTTGTTTACTGCATATTAGGGTTCGTATAGTGATGCTAGTATCCATTTTTCCACAAGCGGAAAGGTAACCAATAGAGCCACAATAAACACTACGTTGATTGGGCTCCAATTCTTCAATGATATCCATGGCTCTAATTTTTGGTGCGCCTGTGATTGAACCACCAGGAAACGCCGCGCGTAATAAATCGGTTCCGTCATAGTCAGAGTGTATCTCACCTTCAACCGTACTGACTAAATGGTGTACGGCAGGGAAGCTTTCAATGGCAAAAATTGATGGGACTTTTACGCTGCCTGCTACACAAACACGGCTGATGTCGTTACGCAATAAGTCAACTATCATCAAATTTTCCGATTTGTCTTTACTCGCGTGTTTTAAGTCATCAGCATTTGCTTGATCAACAATAGGATCATCGCTTCTTGGGCGGGTGCCTTTAATCGGTTTACTCTGAACTTTGTTATCGGTCAGTTGTAAAAAACGTTCAGGTGAAATACTTAAAATAGCATTGTCAGCGAAGCGTAAAAATGCAGAAAACGGTGCTTTGTTTTCTTGGCGTAAGGCACAATACGCTTGGAATTCACTGCCGGTATATTTGGCGCTAAAGCGCTGGGCCAAGTTTATTTGATAACAATCGCCAGAAAGTAGGTAGTCTTGAACCTTATTAAATTTTTCGCGGTATTGCGCAGGCTGCATGTTTGATTGCCATGCGGAGGTTAGTCGAAAATTAGCAGGATTATCGGCTTCTTTTTTTACCGCACTAGTAAAAAAGTCAGTTATTTGAGCTCGTTTTTTATCATCACATAATAACCAAAATGATTGTGTATGCTTGTCATAAATTACCGCTTGTTGATATATCCCTACTGCCATTTCAGGAGCATCAATATCTTTTTTAGTTTGTTGCTGGATTGTTTCAAAGCGCTTACCTAAGTCATAAGCAAAATAACCGACAGTGCCGCCTTTAAATGGTAGAGCACATTGTTCTACTTCTACGGTAGAAAATAATGTTTGTTGCTCTTGCTTAGCAAGTAATAGCGGATCGCCTTGGCTGGTGTAATTATTACCGTCAACTAGGTTACATACTCGGGTAGTATCGCCATGGGTCGTTAAGGTAATACTTGGCTGCCATACGATAATATCGTATCGACTATCAACATGTTCACTATCACAAGAGTCCAACCACATTGCCCAAGGCTGTTCAGCGATAAGCGAAAAAAGGCTTTGACTAGTAAATGAAGTATCTAATTGTAATAACTGTGCGGACAGTCTTATTGTTGAATTCAATGGCAATGTATTCTCACACTCTTTAAGCAATAAAATTTTAGTTATAGTCTATGTATCTAGGTCACTATATTAGACCATTTGATACTGGCAGGCATGTAGCAAGCAAGGTATGATATCGGCAAATTTATAACTTTCAACTTATCTCTCGCCCAATTGATAAAAAAAGAGACCGTTATGGCTATTATTAAACAACAAGATTTAATCGAAAGTGTTGCCGATGCACTGCAATACATTTCTTATTATCACCCACTTGATTTTATTCAAGCGCTTGAAAAGGCGTACCACAAAGAAGAAAGCCAAGCTGCGAAAGATGCGATTGCACAAATTCTCATTAACTCACGTATGTCGGCACATGGTAAGCGTCCTATCTGTCAAGATACTGGTATTGTTACCTGTTTCGTAAAAGTAGGTATGGCTGTTCAGTGGGATAACACTGATATGACCGTACAACAAATGGTTGATGAAGGTACTCGTCGTGCCTATTTAAATCCTGATAACCCGTTACGTGCATCAATTGTTGCTGACCCAGCGGGTAAACGCATTAATACTAAAGACAATACGCCATCGGTTGTCCATATTGATATGGTACCGGGCGATCACATTGAAGTGATGATTGCTGCTAAAGGCGGCGGTAGTGAAAACAAATCTAAAATGGCTATGCTAAACCCGAGTGATTCAATTGCGGATTGGGTAGTGAAAACATTACCAACAATGGGCGCTGGCTGGTGTCCACCAGGCATGCTAGGTATAGGTATTGGTGGTACGGCTGAAAAAGCAGGTGTATTGGCAAAAGAAAGCTTAATGGACCCAGTAAATATTCAAGAGCTTATTGACCGTGGCCCTGAAAATGCTGAAGAAGAATTACGTTTAGAAATTTATGACCGTGTTAACAAGTTGGGTATTGGCGCGCAAGGTTTAGGCGGTTTAACAACGGTTGTTGATATCAAAATTAACTCTGTGCCAACGCATGCTGCTTCAAAACCGGTTGTGATGATCCCTAACTGTGCGGCAACTCGTCATGTTCATTTCCATCTAGATGGCACAGGTCCAGCTGATTTAACACCGCCAAAATTAGAAGACTGGCCTGAAATTACTTGGGAAGTCGGAGAAAATGTTCGTCGTGTTAATGTTGATGAGCTTTCAAAAACAGACATAAGTGATTGGAAGACAGGTGAAACGGTATTACTTAGCGGCACTATTTTAACCGGTCGTGATGCTGCGCATAAACGTATTCAAGACATGTTAGCGGCAGGGCAAGAACTACCGGTTGATTTCACTGATAAATTTATTTATTACGTAGGTCCTGTCGATGCCATTGGCGATGAAGCTGTTGGTCCTGCTGGCCCAACAACGGCAACGCGTATGGACAAGTTTACTGAGATGATGCTTGCTGAAACTGGTTTGCTAGGCACTATCGGTAAAGCCGAACGTGGTCCTGCAACGGTAGAATGCATTAAAAACCATAAGTCAGTGTACTTAATGGCCGTAGGCGGTGCAGCTTATCTGGTATCTAAAGCGATTAAAAAAGCAAAAGTTGTCGCTTTTGAAGATATGGGAATGGAAGCGATTTACGAATTTGAAGTGGAAGATATGCCAGTAACCGTAGCGGTTGATAGCTTAGGCGAGTCAGCACACGTTACCGGCCCTGCAATTTGGCAGGCCAAAATTGAAGAAATTGACAGTAAACTAAAAGGCGAATAGCTTTTTATTAATTAAAACGCCCGTTACGGGCGTTTTTTTTAGCAAGAAATAAGCATAAAAATAAAAGTAGGATGTTATGAAAAAAAATACTATTAACATGGCGGCACTCACTACCTTAGCATTTGCTAGTGTCGGTAATGCTGCAACGAGTGCAGAGCCAAGCGTATTAGATGTTAATGCGTTAACTGAGTTTAATCAAATTCATGATTTTGTCGTATCACCGCAAGGTGACAGCTTCATTTATCGTTTGAAAAAAGGCATACGTTCAGGTGATAACCATCTGTACATGCAAAATGTTAATTCAAAGCAAGCGCAGCAACTTACCAGCAATAAAAGTGGTGAAAGCAATGTTGTATATGCACAAAATGGTAAAAGCATTTATTTTCTTTCTTCGCGTAGTGGCAGTTCACAAATATGGCAATTGCCACTAACAGGCGGTGAAGCTCAACAAGTTTCGGCGTTGCCACTTGATATCAATGGTTTTCAAATGTCTGTTGACGGCAAACGTTTTGCTGTTGAATTAACTGTTATGCCTGGTTGTAAAACACTGCAATGTACGCTTGATGCCAAAGCTGTTGATGCTAAGAAAAAACACAACGTTAGAGTGTATGACCAATTGATGGTTCGCCATTGGGATACATGGAATACCGCATATAAGTCACATTTATTTGTTGCAGACAAAGCTGAATCAGGTGCATTTACACAAGCTACAGACTTAATGCCAACTTGGCAGGGGGATATTGCTGGCGCAGGTGAAGTGAGTTTTCATCCAAATGGCAAAACCTTAAGCTTTTCTGCAAAATTACCAAGTAAAGAACAAGCATGGAATACCAATTTCGATATTTTTGAAGTGAATTTAAACACTAAAAAATTAACTAATATTACCGCTGAAAATACCGCATGGGATGCAAAACCTGTTTATTCACCGAATGGTCGTTACTTGGCTTATAAGGCGATGTCAGTACCAGGTTATGAGTCAGACAAGTTTACTGTTATGATCCGTGATAGTAAAACCGGCAAAACGCGTGCAGTAGCAAAGCAATGGGATCGTTCTGTTAGTGAATTAGTATTCGCTAACGATAATCGAACATTGTACGTAACGGCTAATGATGTTGGTCAAAAAAGCATTTTCGAAATAAACCCTGAATTCGGCGATGTGCGTCGTGTTTATAATGATGGCACAGCTGGCAAAATTGCGGTAACAGCAGATAAAATATTCTTTACTCGTCATGCCCTTGATGCACCAACCGATATTTTTTCCATTGACCGAGATGGTTATCAATTAAAGCAACTTACAACTGTTAATGCAGATAAATTAAGCAACATAACATTGGCTGAATTTGAACAGTTTAGCTTTAAAGGTTGGAATGATGAAGACGTATATGGTTATTGGTTAAAACCTGCTAATTACCAAATGGGCAATAAATATCCAATTGCCTTTTTAGTACATGGTGGCCCGCAAGGCAGCTTTGGTAATATGTTTCATTACCGTTGGAATGCTCAACTTTGGGCTGCACAAGGCTATGCTGTTGTGATGATAGACTTTCATGGCTCTATTGGTTACGGTCAAGATTTTACCGATGCAATAGCGCGTGACTGGGGCGGTAAGCCGCTAGAAGACTTACAAAAAGGTTTTGCGGATATCACTAAAAAGCAACCTTGGATGGATGCAAATAATGCTTGTGCGTTAGGTGCTTCATACGGTGGTTACATGATGAACTGGATCCAAGGTAATTGGGCTGATGGTTTTAATTGTATTGTTAATCATGCCGGTTTATACGATATGCCAAGTTTTTATGGTTCAACAGAAGAGCTATGGTTTCCTGAACATGATATGGGTGGACCAGTTTGGGAAGGTAGCGAAGACTACAATAAATACAACCCTGCAGCGTTAGTTAAAAACTGGAAAACACCGATGTTAGTGATTCAAGGTGAGCTAGATTACCGTGTGCCTTACGCACAAAGCTTGGGGGCATTTACAGCGCTACAGCGCCAAGATATTCCTAGTCGATTAGTGATGTTTCCAGACGAAGATCATCATATTCGTAATCCTGATAACCTGAAAGTATGGTATCAAGAAGTCTTTAATTGGATGAAAAAATATACTAATTAGGTTTGCTAGCTAGTTAAATTATTAAGTGTATTAATAAAAACGGTAATTCAAGTAGTTGAATTACCGTTTTTTTATATGTTTTTATCAATTAGGTCTACACTAAATATAACATCAAAAAAAGTTGTAGAAAGTTAGCATGGAAGAAAATAAACCTGACGAAAGTCGCGAAACGGAAGATCGCCTAGTCACCATTTTATACTATAACGATATTTCGCTTGAGCTGATGCACGAAGTACAATTATTGCCGCAGAACAAACATGGTCGAGTGATCATTCCTGAAAGTTTTAAAGTTGATAAATCCATTGTCGCTGTCTGTGATGGTAGGGTAGAAATTTTAAATAGAATTGGTGATAGGGTTTAGAACTCAATTCCAAGCACGGCACTTTAGTTGCCACACAGACGCTAAATTAATTTTCTTAAACTATTAACCTTATAGCGTTATTATGCTCTAATAACTGTTAATATTTACAGTGCTTGGCGTTTTCATGAATTCAACTTTTCCCCTAACTTGGTTAACTTTAGAAAATACGCCGCTGTTAGTCGCGGTATCTTTAGCCGTAATGTTTTTTCTGATTTTTTTCATGTTTTTTTTCTATCGAAAGCTAACTAATAGCGAAAAAGTGGTAATTGCGCAGCAAGAACTTTTGCAACAATTGCTAGAAAAGGTAAACCTTAGTTACGAAGTCAATGCCAGTCAGCAGCAACAATTACAGCAGCAGCTTAATCTTAATCATCAAAATTTAGCCAGCCAACAAAGTGAATTGAAAAGCTATTTTGAGCAACAAATTGCTGACTTTAAATTAAAGCTGTTACGTCAACTTGGCGAGCAAGCAGAAAAACAAACTCAGTTGTTACATCGTAATAGTGAGCAACTTAAAGAAACATTGCATGAACATCATGCAAGCTTTAACAGTAATCAGGTAAAATCATTAGAGCAAATGATTAATCAGCTTGCGAATATGACTAAGCTAGGCCGTGAAGAAATGGCTAAGTCATTATATTTAGCAAGTGAACAAATGACACTGCGCATTAATGAACTGACGACATCGACTGATAACCGTTTAAAAGATATTAGCGGACAAGTTGAAAAACGCTTAGCTGACGGTTTTGAAAAAACCACTAAAACTTTTAATGATATTTTACAACGCTTAGCGCTGATTGATGATGCACAGAAGAAAATTACAGAGCTTTCTACCAACGTGGTCAGTTTACAAGAAGTACTTTCTGATAAACGCTCACGTGGTGCATTTGGTGAAGTGCAGTTGAACTCTTTAATTCGCAATGTTTTACCTGAACAACATTTTGCTATTCAACATACACTTTCTAACGGGAAAATTGCTGACTGTATTTTATTCTTACCTGAGCCTACCGGTAATGTCGTGGTTGATTCAAAATTCCCATTAGAAAACTATAAAAAAATGGCTGATAACAGCTTAGGTGAACTTGAACGTAAAGCTTCAGAGCGGCAGTTTAAAGTTGACATTAAAAAGCACATTAATGACATCAGCGGTAAGTATCTTATTGAAAAAGAAACCGCAGACGGTGCCATCATGTTTATTCCCGCGGAAGCTATTTTTGCCGAAATACATGCTCACCACGCTGACTTGGTTGAGTATGCAAATAAGAAACGTGTTTGGTTAGCATCGCCAACCACCTTAATGGCCATTTTAACCACTGCTCGTTCAGTGCTAAAAGATGAAGCTACTCGCAAACAAATTCATGTCATTCAAGCGCACTTATCACACCTTTCAGCTGACTTTTCTCGCTTTAAAGGCCGTTTTGCAAACCTTGCAAAACATATTGATCAAGCCGCAAGTGATGTAAAACAAATTCATACTTCTGCAGATAAAATCAGTAGTCGCTTTGAGAAAATAGAACAGGTTGAATTGCAACAAGAAGATAAGCCTGTTGCACTACCGGTTGAATAAAGATTATTTGAATATTTCAAATGATTGAAAAATCGAGGTTGACTAAAACTTCGTAGGTTGATGACACAACTGCTTTAAATACACATTTACTTTGATGTAAGACATTGTCGATTGAAGGAAATTACATTATTCTCCGTAATATCAGTACCTTTGATATTATCGGTGCGTAGATCTGTTTTTTGCCTCTAACTTTGGAGTTTATGCTTGTTACCGTACTTTAGCAGTATAAAGAAGAGTCTTATTAGCCTATTAGGCTTTCTTATTTTGTTTCTGTTGATTAACGAATTTCAAAGCGTTTGGTCAGCAAAAATTACTTTGATAGAGCAAGTTCTTTATGGCTTACTTGTCGCAACTGCCGTTCTTGCAAGTTATTTCAATCGTAGCCGTTTAGCCTTAAGCGCTACATTATTTCTGTTGTTTTATCTTAATCTTTCCAGCACCTTACCTTGGAATGAGTGGCTGTTGGCTCAAAGCGATTGGCTGATCTTATTTTTAGCTAGTGTGCTCGCGGTACTAAGCTTGGTGAAAGATAGGGGCTTGCTATCTATCCATGGCTTATATCGCTTGTTGCTATTATCGGCTGTTGGCCTTATTTGTTATTACTGGTTGAATAGTCAAACTGATGTGCAGGCAACGTTGGCGAGCTTTCCTATATTAGCTGACTATCTCAAGTACGTAAGTATCGAGCTACCATTATTGTGTTGTGCTGCATTGTTGCTATGGCAAACTTTACGTGAAAAAAGCTTAGTGACTACAGCATTATTGAGTAGTTTTGCTGTTTGGTTAGGCCATTATTATCAGGTTATAGATTTACCGTGGAGTGTTTTACTGACGTTAATAACCTTCCACTACTTGTTGGTTGTTCTTGTCGACTCATATTTCTTTGCTTATCGAGACGAGTTAACTGGTTTACCATCACGTAGGGCGCTGAACCAATTGGCTTTAGCACTAGGTAGAAAATACACGCTAGCAATGCTTGATATTGACCACTTTAAAAAGTTTAACGACACTTATGGTCATGATATTGGCGACCAAGTGCTAAAGCTTGTAGCGAGTAAATTGGCACAAGTAAAAGGTGGAGGGAAAGTTTTCCGTTATGGCGGTGAAGAATTCACTATTATCTTTTCCGGAAAATCACCTGAGCAAGCTTTACCTTTATTAGAAGCGGTTAGACAAGCTGTTCAAGACTACAAAGTTGTTATTAGACAAGCGCAGCGTAAAACTAAAAAATCAAGAACAGGCAAGAATACTAGTAATGTGAAAACTGTTAGTGTCACTATTTCTATTGGTGTCGCTGCCAGAGTCGACAAGCTCAACTTTGAGCAAACTTTAAAGCAAGCGGATCAAGCATTATATCGGGCAAAAAAATCAGGCCGTAATAACGTTTCTCAATAGCGAGCTAAAAATTAGCCAACAAAAAAGCCAATGATGAAGGTCATTGGCTTTCGCTATTAAGCTAACAATATAAATTTTATTGTTAGTTTAAAATCGCCACATTAACAAAAACAACAGTTAATAATAATGGACAAACAAAGCGTAAGTAATTGCCCCACATTGGTAACCATTTTCTGCCATTTTGCAATGAAACATCACGCAATTTGTTACCGCGTTTCCATAACCAGCCAACAACTATAAAGTAAAATAAACAACTTAATGGCTGTAAAATAGTGGTCAGTACGCGAATTACCATGCCAAATAGACTATCAAAGAAAGCAATTAAAATCATGCTAGCCGTTAATACAATGGTAGAGACTAACCAAGTGGCCTTCGAGCGACTAAACGCTTTACCTTCCATAAGGTAAGACACCGGTACTTCGGTTGATGAAATAGTCGATGTTAGGGCGGCAATTGATAACAATGAGAAAAAACTAATCGCCACTACTAAGCCAATATTGCCCATAGAATTAAACAACTCAGGCAGTATATTGAAAATTAACTGACCTTCACCAATGAGTTTTTCACCTTGAAATACTTGCTGTCCTGCTTCTTGAGCAACATATAGGGCAGGAATAATCAGTAAACCGGCCATAAAGGCAATAAAAGTATCAAGGGCGGTAATTGAAAGGGCTAACTTACCAATATCACGGTCTTTCTTCATATATGAGCCATATACCATCATTCCGCCAACGCCAATTGATAACGAAAAGAATGCTTGGCCCATGGCTGAAATAATTAACTCAGGGTTAGTAACCTGAGAAAAGTCAGGTATTAAATAAACCGCTAAACCTTTTTCAGCGCCAGGCTGTTGCAGTATGTAAGCGATTAAGCCAATAAGCATGATTAATAACACTGGCATTAAACGCGCTGACCATTTTTCAATACCCGCGTTAACACCTTGGTGAATAATCCCCGCACCTAATAAAATAAATATCGGGGTAAACATAAGGTTTCGTTGCGTACTTGAGGTTGCCAACCACTGTGAAATATCGTGATGACCTAGCAATTCAAATAATGGTGATAGGGCGTGAGCGAGCATCCAACCAGCAACTATGGTGTAGAAGCTCAACATCATGATTGCGCCACTTAGTCCGGCTAGACCAGCATATTTACCCAGTTTAGGCGCCGTATCACGACAGGCGTCTTCTAAAGCAGAAACTGGGTTTTTTTGCGCTTGGTTACCAATATAAACTTCAGCATATAAAGCAGGTAGTGCTAGCAAAACAGTAACAATGAGATAGACGAATAAAAATGCGCCGCCGCCATTATTTGCTGCTTGTGTTGGAAAACCCCAAATATTACCTAAACCAATTGCCGAACCTGCGGCAGCGAGAACAAAACCTATTCTCGAGTGAAACGAATCTCTAATAGTGCTCATAAATGATTATTATTATTGTTGTAAGTGTTTTGGTTTGAGCTTACCTAGATAACTGTCGTTAGCAAAGTTTTTTTAACGATTTGTTTCCTTTAACGTTGTTTTTTTGCAAAGGTGGTTAATTATCTTTCATTTAATACTGTTAAACTACGGCTTGAATTCTTGTGCTTGCGCCCTATATCTCTATTAAATAAAACGCATGCACGAAATTACCGATTTAAATGCGGTGTATTTTAAATAGTTAAGAGACCTATGTTGCAATATCAAATTATTCCTGTGACACCTTTTCAGCAAAACTGTACTTTGTTTTGGTGTCAGAAAACCAAAGAAGCTGTGGTTATTGATCCCGGTGGAGATATCGAATTAATTCAAGCTGCCATTAAACAATATGATGTTACGCTAGTGAAGGTGCTATTAACTCACGCACATATTGACCATGCGGGTGCAACGCAAAGTGTTGCTGATTTTTATAATGTACCGATTGAAGGTCCGCATCAAGAAGATCAATTTTGGATCGACTTAATTCCACAGCAGAAATCCCATTTTGGTTTCGAACATGCCGATTCATTTAGCACTGACCGTTGGCTAAACCAAGGCGATAAAGTGTCATTCGGCGCTATTGAACTTGATGTTTATTTTTGTCCAGGTCATACACCGGGACATGTGGTGTTTTATCACGCTGATTCAAAGCTGGCACAAGTTGGTGATGTGCTTTTTAAAGGCTCGATTGGTCGTACTGATTTCCCTCGTGGAGACCATAAAACGTTAGTTAATTCTATTCGTAATAATCTATTTCCATTAGGTGACGATGTACAATTTATTCCAGGACATGGTCCTATGAGTACCTTTGGCGCAGAGCGCAGTAGTAACCCTCATGTCAGTGATAGCGCTTTAGGTATGAAATAAATGAGCATTTTATTTACTAATTGCAATAACACGTATTACCATTTTAATAAGAGATAATTGAACATGTCCTCATTTGTTGATCAAGTACAGCATCGATTAAAGAAAGTTGATTCCAGCCCATTGTTTCAATGGTCAGTTATTACGGTAATCGTAATGTCTGCATTGTTAATTGGCGCTAAAACCCATGATTTACCAGAACAAGTGGTTAGCCTGCTTAGTTTCTTAGACAGTGCGATCACTGTCTTTTTTGTTATTGAACTCAGCATACGCTTTATAGCTTACCCAAATAAGAAAACTTTCTTTAAAAGTGGTTGGAATATTTTCGATACTATAATCGTTATCGGCAGCCTCATACCTGCCGGCGGCTCAGGTGTATTACTAGCGCGCTTACTCAGAGTATTTAGAGTACTACGTTTAGTTTCAATGGTACCTGAATTGCGCTTGCTAATTAATGCCTTGATTAAAGCAATCCCACGTATGGGCTACATTGCATTACTCATGTTTGTTATTTTTTATATTTATGCCGCTGTTGGTAGTATTTTATTCCATCAAATAAACGAAGTGTTGTGGGGCGACGTTTCAATTTCTATGCTGACATTATTCCGTGTAGCTACCTTTGAAGATTGGACCGATGTAATGTACGAAACCATGGCTGTACACCCTATGAGCTGGGTGTATTATCTAACTTTTATATTCCTAACCGCATTTATCTTTTTAAATATGATGGTTGGTACTATTTTGGAAGTCATGGGGCAAGAACATGAGAATTTCCGCGCCGAAGCCCACGGTGAAAGTGCAGAGGGTGGTGAGCCAGCAAGCCGAGCGCAAATTGAAAAGCTTGAGCGAGAACTTAGCGAAATTAAGGCATTGTTAATTGCTAAGCACCCAAGCGAAAAATAAACGTAAATACTTGCAGTTAGGCGGCACTATTTTGCCGCCTTCCCAATTTAAACGTTAAGTTCTGCAGAGATATCCTACTTATTGTAAAAGCTAATCATTGATTAGCTTTTTTTTTGCCTTTTAAACTACCATCGCAATGTTTTAGCTACTGGCGAGAGAGTTTAAAAATAAATTTAGGTAACTTTACAGTATTAAATAATCTGATTTTCACGACAAGACCGGCAGAAAGTAACATAACTTTAGTATCTTTACAGTTCTTTACACTTCAATACATTAAAAGAATTAAAATAGTCTGGTTATTGCATTTAATGAGTCGAACTAACAATGGCAATATTCAAGGAATAAAAATGAATGTTACAACGATGAATAATCAAACAACCCCAGTAATAAATGCAAAACCTATAGATAAACCCATCGCTTTGGCAACTGATACGGCAGCAACTACAAATGTAACGGCAAATGAGAATACAGCGGCATCTACGCAAGCCAATATAAGTAATGAAGGTGCGGTTGCCAGTTATTTGGCAAGTCTAAATCCGCAGCAACAAGCTGAAGTAGAAGAGTTTATGGCGCAACTTCATCAACAAAAAGCATCAGGATCTTTTGATGCGAAAATATCAGCCTCGCAAGCGCCAGATAGTATTAATGAACTGTCTTCGATATTAAATGTCTCTACAGAGGACTTATTAAGCCATGTTCCGACTGAAGCTTCACCTGACATTCAACTTGGAGGTTCTGCACAGTCTGACTCTCCAGCTATAAAAACATATATGGCGGTATCGCAACAAAATCAGACGGCAATGTATGCATAGCCCTGCAATAACATAGGCGGCAATAAGTTGCCGCCTATATGTAGTTTGTTGCCGCAAGCTCGACTGAGTGAAGTTTTAGCAAAATGAAAGCTGGTAGCATCGGTCAGTGGATTAATGCTGAGCTTCTCTAAAAATTTATCACGGAAGATGATTAAAATGATAATTTAAATAGGGTTCGCACTATATGAGAAAAAAAATATTATTAGTGTCAAGTGACAACCGCATGACGGAAAAACTTAAACTAGAGTTAACCAATGACGGTTTTGAAGTAACAAAAAGTTTTGACGGGATGAGTGCTTTTTCACTTGAATTAACAGCAAGTTATCATTTGATATTACTTGATGTTTCTTTACCCAAACATTTTGGCTTTGAGTCGTTAAAACGTTTTAAAGATAGCCATACTACGCCAATTATTATGCTGTCTAATCGAGAGGACTTTTACGATCGACTTTATGCTTTTGAAATTGGCGCAGATGAGTATTTAGCTAGCACTTTAGATGAACGCGAGCGCAGAGTAAGAATTAGTGCAGTATTGCGTCGAAGCGCACATATTGTTGCTGAGCCGATTCGAAAAACCATCGACGTGAATAATATCTCGTTATGCGTTGCAACACGAGAAGCATACAGTGGTGATAACCTGCTTGATTTAACCGGCTTAGAATTTGAAGTGCTACATTATTTGATGATTAATGCCGGGAAAATTATGGCTAAAGAGGATATTAGTGTTCAAGCGTTAGGACGAAAAATATCCTATTATGATCGCAGTATTTATGTGCATATTAGTAACATCCGCCGCAAATTAGCAAATAGCTTACAGCAGCAAAATCAAAATAGTATTATTAAAACTATTCGTGGCGGTGGTTATGTTTTCTTGCAAGAATCTAGAGCACAGATGTCTGTTAGTTAAGCCTTTTAATATTACTATTCCATGTGCTGGCGTTATGTCCGATGCCAGCCAATATCTTATATACCTTCAGTAAAACTATATTTTAATATCGTTACTGTCACCGTAACAGTACGAAAATTAGCTTTGTACTACGGATCTACTGAGAATACTTGCTAATTATGCGGTATCGAAAATTCAAGTTGTGCTATCGCAGATTAGCGAAAACTAGGGGCTAGCTTTGATACTGCAGCATCTAAAGGTTTACTCTCAAGACTGAAGAATAATTCACTAAAATTGAAATTGCTTACTTTATCGCTTAACGAAGTACCACTAACGTACTCGACCGCTAGATCTACCGCAGACAAGGTTAAGCCAAGCGTTCCGCCATATAAGAAACCACCACCCAACTTTGCTGCGGCATCTATTGTATCCCCAGTTGTATTTTGATAAATGCTCGAGATTATTGGAATGTGCTGCAAAATATTAACAGTGTCGAAACCGTCGGTTAGATCAATGCCATTGTCACCAAAAGAAAACTCACCAATCGTTGTTAAAATGGAGCTTTGTTCAGCGAAGGGCTCGGTAGTGTCATTCAAGTTTATATTTTCACTTTCTGCATTTTTTTCTGCCTTTTCGCTTTCAATTAATGACGTTTCAGGCTTGGTAAAAGCAGTAAATAAGTTACTTTGAAGGTTAGTTAATAGTGACGATTGTAAATTTTCTAATGAAGCATCCGATGCAGAAATTAATTGTGAAAGCACCGTAGTTTCATCGCCGCCAGTTAGTGTTGATAAACCTAGAGTCGACAATAAACTATTTTGCATACTTGAAAGGTCGTTTGTATTGAGTGATTTATTTTCTGTCAAAGCAAGGTTATCAACGACTTCATTATTGTCGACTTGTGGATTATTAAGCTTCGATACATTACTTGCCTCGTCGAGTAAATTGCTAAAGCTGTTTGCAAAGTCGAAATTTGTCAATTGCTCAAAAGAGTCCTGAGCCCAATCAGCGATATCACTACTAGTACTGGTAAGAGGGCTTGTTGAGGCTGTATTTTGCCCTGTACTTGCTAGCTGGTTTAGCACATTCATATTCATTGTTATCGCTGTTTGAAATTTTAGTCACGTAAACTATTTTTGGTAGTTGAGTTGATATTAGCAAGCAGCTTTACGATTCATTACATAATTAACACTTCTTTAGTTTTATTTAAAAAAACTGTAAATAAATAAATTAGTTAAGGTGAAATAATAACGTTAATTTTAATTCTACTTAACAATATTATGCATAACAGAATCTCTCAAATCCTTGTGATAACAATACTGCTGCAAGCATGTAGCAGTAGTACTAACCTTGATGAACAGGTTGTTTCTGATGCGCCAAGTAACCCTAAAGTCAGCCAAAGACCAATATCAGCAAAATCCAATGAAATCATGCGCGGTGAATCTGCTTTTCGCCCGATTAGAAGTGCTCAAATTACCCAAGTCAAAGCGCCAACGGGGTCGCTTTTCTCGCCAACTAAAGCTGTTGGGTTATATCAACCTAGCAGCCATTACTTAGTCGGAGACATGATTTTAGTGCGTCTAGAGGAAAAAACTTCTGCAACTAAATCGTTAAATTATAAAACGGATAAATCGGGCAGTTTTGCACTTGAGCCAGTAACGCTTAATTTAGGCCCTGTAAATGTGGGCAACAACGATTTAAGTGCAGACTACGAACAGGAAAAAGAGTTTGATAGTTCGGCCTTAACTAAACAAAAGAACTTCTTAAAAGGCGACATTACCGTTTATGTGTGGGAAGTCATGGGTAATGGCAATTTAATTGTTGCGGGAGAAAAATGGATCACGCTAAACAAAGGTGAAGAATACATCCGTTTTTCTGGTGAAATACGGGTTGAAGATATCGCCTTAGATAACACGATTAGTTCAGTAAAAGTCGGTAATGCTCGGATAGAATTTAGCGGTAAAGGTGACATGCAAGAAAACCAATCACCGTCTTTACTCAGTAAACTTTTCAGCATAATTGATTAGAGAAAATGATGTTCAATATTCGAACTAATGCCATGTATTTACTGATGTTTAACACCTTTGTTATGGCCGTCTTTATTAGCTTTAATAGTGCCGCCCAATGGTACCAAGGCAGTGCAAAAGTGCGCATTGAAAGTTTTAATTTTGATGAACAACGCACTATGGCAATTAAGCGAGCTATAGCTAATGCATCGTTATTAACAAGTAGCTATGTTAGTGCTGAAAACGTTTCGTTAGATGGACTATTAATTAGCAGTAAAACCACGCTAAAAAGTGAGAATCGCATTCGCAGAGTCGAAATTGTCAGTGAGTCAATTGATAATGACATTCTATCGGTAACCGTAAAAGTCGACATTGATATTTTTAATGATTGTGATTTCGAACGAAAATTAAAAAAGTCGCTCATTATTGCTCAGTTGCCACTACTTAAACAAACGCAAGCGGCGCCAGGTGGTTTATTTGATTTAGGTAGGCAAGTTTCAAAACGTTTTAAACAACAGTTACTTTCAGAGTCAAGCGTGGCAAAAGTTGAATTGTTAACTCAATCACTTACCTCAACAACCTCTTTAGATATTGAGTCGGGTTATCTCGGTGAAACCGCTCGATATCTCGCTAGTTTACATGCAAGCCAATTTATTCTGTTTGGCTATATTCGTGACGTTAGTTTGTTTGAACAAGTTAAAGATAATTTGCTGATTGACGATGTTAATGTCCGTAGAAACTTCACGTTAAATGTTTACTTATATGATGCACTAAGAAGCCGGTTTTTATTAGAGAAAAGTTATCACCATGAGGCTAATTGGCCATTTGAAGATGCCTATGTTGTTGACACCAATGGCAGCCTATTTTGGCGCAGTGACTTTGGTCGCATGATGCTCAATACCGTTAACAGTGCTGTTGTTGATATTAATGATAGCTTGGCGTGCCAGGCAAGCATCGCGCAAATTGTTAGTATCGAAAACAACCAAATTATTATAAATAATGGCCGACAGCACGGAGTAAAACTTGGTGATGTATTTGAGTTATCTAAGCTGAGATTAATAGACGAAGCCAATGGCACTATTTTACCCGTGTTGAATCAAGACCACCTGCGCCATTTACATGTTATTCAAGTCAATAGTCACAGTGCAACCCTGACTAGCGATAGTGTCAGCGTAATTGGTAGTAGTCAGCTTTTCGATTTGGTGACATTAGTGAATTCTTCGTAGTTCTACTATCAAGCCCTACTATCAAGTTCTGTTTTTGTTAACTGCTGTGAGAGCCGATTAATGGCCATGGCATTGCTATTTTTTGTTGTAAATTTAATGGAGTTTTAATGTTTAGTTTTAAATCTGCTGTGTTTGTAATTATTATTTTTCTTATTCAAGGCTGTGGCTCAAGTACGTCTTCTGAAGCGGAAGTTGAGCAACCTGACAGCGAATATCACTTTAATTTAACCGCTAGTTACCGCAATGCATGCGGTATTAATGTTCCGGTAACAGGGGTTAAATTACTGTTGCAGGATGATAACTGGCAAACATTGCAAAGCTACAATGCTGATGTCGACGGCCAAATAGCTTTTACCACTTCATCTCAATATATTAATTATACGATAGTTGCTGAGGACACCAATGTTGATGGTGAAACTGAATCTGTTAGTGGACTAGATATCGTGAGCTTTTATGGGACATTAGCGGAAGAAAACTACCAATATCTATCGCCTTTTAAGCCCGCTGAAACCAGTCAAGAATGTCAGTGTATTACGCAAGACTTACTGCTGCGTCATCGAAGTTTCAATACTATCAATCAAGCTTCAAGCTCACTACCTTACCAATCGTTAAAAAGTGTTGATGATCAAACAACACAGTTTAATCAAGTAAAGGCTTGTAGCAGTGACGGTATTAACTGGCCAGTAGCAACATTTATGGTCTCGGGTATTGATGATGAAGGTGCTGCCATTGGGGCGGGGGACTTTCTAACAGACTTTACTAGTAATGAACAAGGTATTTGGCAACTTGCAGCAGTAGAGGTGGCAGCAAATGAAATACTAGCAGAGCAACATGATAGCTTCACTCATACTCAGAATTTTGCTTCAGGACACCATTTTAGTACGCAAGTGGCGGAAAATTCGCTTCAAACCTTGGTGTTTGATAGCCATAATTATTCAAGCGAAAGTGAGTATCTTGCCGAGTCAGTTCAATTAGTGAGGTTAACAGATAGTGTATTTGGAACGTCAAGTTTTGAAAGTAAGCATCAAAAAGTCTCTACCCGCACACAAGATGTTTTTGACGTTGAAGCCGTTAAATCTGTACCTGACTTAGATGATAGTTTCTATAGCGAAATCTCAAGTGATGGCAGTTATGACTATAGCGCAGCTAGTAATTACCCTATGGCGATAATAGCATTCGACTATACAGCGTACTCATTATCCCCAGAGCAATTGATACCAGTAAAATGGACCTCTTATGGCCCGTCATCAGGGATGTTGCCTAGCAGTGTTAATTTACCAGGATATGAAGATGTTATTAATCAAGATAGTGATATTTTTAATACTCAGGTAACTTTAGTTAGAAGTTTAGTTACCGATGACTATCAAGATTATTCGAACTTTTATCAAGGCATTGATAATATTGACTTCGAGCACGATCTTTTACGCTATCAATTAACATTGACCTTAAATTAGCCTTAAACCTTGAATAAAAGTTACCAATTGCATCAATACATCTATAAGGACTAAATGATGAAAACTATTTATCATTTTTGCTGGATATTTGTTTCAATGTCAGCAATTGGTAACAGCTTTAGCGACACAGAGAATCAATCACTTAATGAAATAATGCGCGCTTTATCAGATGGAAGTGAGCAAATACAACAAGGGATTTCAGGTGAAAATTATACTGCCATGCAACTGGCGGCAAAAAAGGTACTTCAACGCAGTAAAGTACCTACTGATGTAATGGCCAAGTTAGTTGAAGAATTGGGCGCAGAAGTTATGCGTTATAAAGACTTCGAAACGGCGATGTATTATCAGGCTAAGTATTTACTAAAAGCTATTGAGCAAAGAAATATTGAAAAAGTGTCGTTACATTATCACCAGTTATTGCAGCAATGCCATGACTGCCATGCGATTTTTTTTACACCCTGCACCCTATAAAATTCAATTAATCACTCGTTGGCATACACTAGATAAACTTATCTCTAACGCATCAAATACTTAATTCATCGTTGTGACATTTTTTACAAAATGCTATAACTAGCTACCTTTCTTTTGTAATAAGAAACCTGCGTGTTTTAAGGTGTTATCGATGGCTGTAGTCTATCGAACGACTTTGTTGTTTGTGTTGTTTTCTTTCTGTTATATAAATGCTTCTTTTGCTACAGATATGCAAAAACCAGATCAGATGCTACTGACGATAGAAAGTATGCCTGATAAGAATCAGGCATTGCAAGAAATTGCAAAATTGCTACAAGACAACACACTTTCATCATTGAGCAAATTATCTGCTTTCACAATACAAGGTAAGTTATACAAACAACTAGGGCAACTTGATAAAGCAATAGAAAGTGCTGTTTCTGAAAGAGAATTTGCTAATAAACTTAATTTAAAACAGCCTGAAGCTGATGCGTATAAACGGATTGGCGTTTATGCTTATTATAAAGGAAATAACAGCTTAGCCGTAGAAGCATACCAACAAGCGCTTAACTATTACCTCACCATTGATGCACCCATTGCTCAAGCTAACTTATACAATAATATCGCGCTTGTTTATGCAACTATGCGTATGCTTGAAGAAGCACTATATAGTTATCAACAAGCAGACCCGCTATATCAAGCGTTTGGTAGTAAAGAAGATAAAATCGATATTAAGTTTAATATTGCGATATTTCATTTGCAGTTAAAGCGCTTCGATACTGCGATCACAATGTTTAAAGATGTTATTGAAAAACGTAAAGAAATTTCTGACGAGGTGGGGCTGGCAGCCGCTTACGGTGATTTAGGTTCAGCTTATAAGTATGCGGGTGATTACCAACAAGCTTTACATTATATGACTAAATCGTTGGCTTATCGTCGTAAGGTTAAAGATGATTATAATGCTGCTGCACTTTTACATAATCTTGCCGAATTAAATAACTATCTTAACAATACTGAGCAAGCGATTGAATATGCCAAAGAAGGGATAGTTAAAAGTAAAGCACAAGGGCATGACAAGGCTTTTGTTGGCAGTTTATATAGTTTAGCAAAAGCCTACTTTCACCAAGGGAAGTTAGATTTAGCATTAAGCCATATACAACAATCTAGCGAGCTTTCAAATGAGATGCTTTACAAAGAGCAGGTAAAACATAACTTAGCATTACAAGCGCTTATTTATGCCGCAAAAAATCAAACCTTAAAAGCAGTCGAGAGCCACCGGAAATTTTTACAAGCTAATATCGCATTGGCAAATGATCAACTCAATACTAAATTGGCAAAATTTGACTCTGCACAATTAAAGCAAGAGGTTGATCAACTAAAGCAACAAAAGCGCTTACAAAAACTTGAAATGGATCGTCAAGAACAACAACGAAACTTTATTATTTTTGTCATTGGTAGTGCCTTGCTTATTGGTTTTTTAATTGCGCGCAGAGACATTGAACGCCGCTCTAAAAAAGCATTAAAGTCGAAGGTGAAACAAAGAACCAATGAACTTGAATATTTAATGCTAGAACTACAAAACGCCAATAATATTAAAAGTCAGTTTTTAGCTAATATGAGCCATGAAATTAGAACGCCACTAACGACAGTTATTGGCCAAGCTGAAGCGATAATAAGTGGTGATGTTGATGAAGAGTACATTACCAAAGAAGTAGAAATTATTCATGGCAATAGTTTGCACCTATTAGAGCTAACCAATAATATTTTAGATTTAAGTAAAATTGAAGCCAATAAAATAGAGTTAGAGCTGCAAGCGCAAAATTTACATGACATTTTGCAAGAACTAGCCAATATGTTTACCTTGCAAGCAACGTCAAAAAGATTAACATTCGAAATTGTTCATAGTTTAGCATCGCCATTTGTTATTGAAATTGATGGCTTTCGAGTGAAGCAAATATTAATAAACTTATGTTCTAACGCGATTAAATTTACTCCTAAGGGTCATGTTGAACTTAAAATACTGCAAAGCGACGATCGGCTAATTTTCAAAATTACTGATAGTGGTATTGGTATGAGTAGTTCACAGTTGCATAATTTATTTGAAAGCTTTACCCAAGGTGATAGCAGTATTAGCCGACGCTTTGGTGGTACGGGTTTAGGTTTATGCTTATCAGATCAACTCGCCAAAATTATGGGCGGTACCATTGAGGTAGAAAGTGAATTAAATCAAGGTAGTGTTTTTGCCTTTAGCCTACCATGCACTATAAATGCTGAGAATATTGTTGCTGAAAGCAAGGTTATGGTGACAGAAGAAGATACTGATATCTTAAATGAGCAGCTCCAAGGAACAATTTTATTAGCGGATGACCATAACGATAACAGAAGATTAATTGCCCGTTTATTAGCATCATTAGGCTTGAATGTTATTACCGCTCGTAATGGTCGGGAAGCGGTTACACTATTTGAACAGCATGAACCTGAATTGATTCTTATGGATATTCAAATGCCAGAAATGGATGGCGTTGAAGCTTTTAAAATAATTCGTCAAAAAGGCTGCGACACACCAATTTTTGCGTTAACAGCAAATGCCATGTCGCATGAAATAGAACATTATTTATCACTGGGCTTTAATGGCCATTTATCAAAACCGATAGAACGACATATATTTATACCTACCATAGCTAAGTATTACGAAGGTGATATTTCGGCAGAAAAAGCCAATGACAACTTTAACAAAGTGGCGATGTCTGATTTAGTACAAGAATTTAAGTCAAATTTAGTTTTAGAGCAACAAGACTTAATATTACATATTAATAATGACGAATTAGAGCAGCTTGCTAGGCTTTCGCACCGTATTGCGGGTGCTGCACAAATGTTTGGTTTTGCCAACCTATCCAAATATGCCTTGCAGTTGGAAATGGCAATTAAAAAGAATCAAACCAACATTGTAAACGCCCACGCTCAAGATTTACTAAATGAAATTGACCAAGTACTTTGGTAAAAATCGACAAGCAAAATGGCATGTATTAAGCGTTTTAAAATACATGCCGCGTTAAGTTACCGATACTTAAATACTGTATCTAATGGGACATTAAAGTATTCAGAAATTTTAAATGCAACCTCTAGTGACGGCGAATACTTGTCTTTCTCAATGGCAACAATGGTTTGTCGTGATACCCCGACAACATCCGCTAGCATTTGCTGAGTCATTTCATCAGCATCAAAGCGCAAGCGTCTTATATTATTAACTATTTTTTTCTCCACACTAGAATCCCCGACGATAATAGAAAATCTGCGTTGAAAATTTGGTGATTTCAGCCGTCAACGCACCAAAAATAATAATGTTAATGATTGCATACTCGCTAGGTAAGCTCAAAGCATCAACCAAACCTTGACTCATTAAAGGGAAAAGTAGATGAATCACAGCAGCAATGGCGGTAAAGCTTAATATGTAATAGGCGTTCTGGTTTCCAATTAAGGATATTTGCTTGTCTCGTTCATCTTCATCGTAATTAGCATTTTTATTATCAATAATAGCGATAACGATATGGTGTAGAATTTCTAAGGCTATTGTCATTATAACTACCGTAAGTAGTGCTGACTTCATACTGCTAGTGGTCAAAGTATGCTGTTGCACAGACCAATACAGCTCTGAAAAATAGTTAAACCAAATATATAGCGTAATGGCTAATGAAACCCAAATACTGCGTTCTTTATACGACATAATCATTCCCCGTTTTTAGTAAACTATTTATCAATGAATTTTATTAAATAGTTAAATTTGATGTATGATATTTTTGACATTGAGTAAATATATTTTGACTTTAGTAGAGATAATCTGTTGAGTCAAATATTTTTTACATCATGTTATGTATTTTTTACATTTAAAACGTAGTAATTAAGAAGGCTGACAAATATTTAAAGAGCTATTTAAAGCGCTTTTAAAGGGGAATAGAAGAGTACAGAGGCGTAATTTAATAATTCAACCGATGTTTATTAACAGTGATATTAACGTTAACCTGCATGTTTGTTGGCATTTGTCATCGTTAATAATTTGTCTACAGTTTTTAAGTTTCGTGAAGTAGCACTCACTTGTAACTTTTTTTCAATATGACTATGGCTTAACTTAGAGCGACCAAAGCCGTCCTGGCAATGTAAATAAAGTACGTTATCAATAACGGCAATACGTTCGTTACTCTTCAGGTAAGGTGTTAACAATTCAATAGAATGGCTAGGTACGTTAGACAGAAAACATAACAATACTTTACTACCATCTTGAGCAACGTCTATATCGGTAAAAGGTAAGTTATTTCTGGCATTTTGTAGCACATCAGCTGTCAATACAAATATTGGTACATCAAATTTGTATTGAACAAAAATAGCCTCATTTATTTGCTTAGCTATGTGAGAGCACTCATTTTCACTAGTGGTGAATATTACGTTGCCACTTTGGATGTAACTTTGCACATTGTCGAATGACAGTTGCTGATATAAGGCGCGTAAGTCAGCCATTTTTATCAACTTTTGTCCTGCAACATTTATGCCTCGTAATAGTGATATGTATAGTTGCAAATCAACAGTCCTTTTTCACATATGTTTTGTAAATAATGCGAATTTATTTTTACTAGAATTTTATTTTGCCGAGTAAAATGTCTATATACATAACCCAATCACCTAATAAACTATACCAAGGGTAGGTGAATGTTGCAGGCCTGTTTTTCTCAAAGAAAAAGTGCCCAATCCATGCAAAACCGTAACCGAGCAAAGGTATAGTCCAGAGTAATATCCAAGTTGTACTAGTTAAAATATATGCGAGCATAAATATAATTAAACTTGAGCCAATAAAGTGCAGCCTTCTGCAAGTATTGTTTTCATGTTGGCTTAAATAAAAGGGATAAAAAGATGCAAAGGTTTCATATTTTTTATCTACAGACTTTGACATTTCGACACAACCTTAATTAACTTTACTGGTTAATATTTTTAAGCCCATTAAAATCATCGCACTACCTAATATACGATCAATCCAATGACCTAAGCGCTGAAACTTATCATTCACACTGGGGCGAGAAAGCAATAATACGACAGTAGAAAACCATAATAGCTGTAATACCATCATCCAGATACCGTAAATGAATAAGTGCAAGGTTGGTAAGTTTGGGGAGAGCACAACAGTAAATAGTGCAACAAAATAAATTGGTGCTTTCGGGTTTAATGCATTGCATAAGAAGCCTTTGGAAACCGCTTTTAAACTAGAGTGTTTGATAGCTTTTTGTTGTTCTGCAAGCTTGTTAATTGGCTTAGCACGAATGCCTTGTATACCTAGATATAACAAATAGCAGCCACCAATAATTTTAATTACCCAAAGTGCTGTGATTGAATTAGCAATAACAGCTGCAAGGCCAAGTGCAGAATACAAAATATGTACTGACAAACCCAAAGCAATACCAATACTGACCATAAAGCCTGATTTTTTCCCGTTTGATAATGTTTGTTGTGAAACTAAAACAAAATCTGGTCCAGGTGAAGCAGCAGCAAGTAAATGAATAGAGGTTATTAGCAGTAACCCTTGTAATAAATCCATAATAAACCTCTTAAATGTGCATTATTTAAGTAAACTTTGCTAAAAGTTCAAAGTAGACACTACGCTAACACCACTGAAATTTACCTGCAAATACTAGCTGACAAAAGTTGCAGCTAAAAAATTAGTTAATCAAAGCAAATAACACTTTTGTGTTAGATAACTGTAACGTAGAGGTTTATCTTTTCAAACAAACATATTTTGACATGCTATTCATATAAAATTCATAGCATAAAACCTTGCTGATCTCTTTAAGCTAAGGCGTATTACTGTGTAGTGCAATACGGTTACCTTCAGAGTCATGAATAATGACGCGAAAGCCATGTCCACCCATTGATATCTTCTCTTCAACTAGTCGACCACCGTGCATTTCAGATTGCTTGACCGCATCATCTAATCTGCCATTTACATTGAAATAAATAAGCGGGCCGGTGGTAAATATTTGCTCTGGTGGGGAAGGCACTAAACAGCCGGAAACGTTAGTTTCGGCATGAGGTAATATGCCAAAGGTGAAATGATCAAACTCTTCTATTTTAATCTCGCCATTTAGTAAAGCACTATAAAACTCGCTAGCACGGGTGAGATCTATCACGGGAATATCAACCCAGACAATTTGATTTTCCATATTGCTTTCCTTTGTTGTTTATTTTATTAACTTTCAAACAAGGGCAATGCTTATATATTTTTATTTAATGCTTTAGTGAATACCTTGTTAAAGGCATACAGCAAGTATAGTTGAGGAATTTAATAAGCCATATTTGTCATGCCTTATTAGACTTTTTTTGTACAATAACAGGCAAAACATCGTTGGTTGCTAACTACCCTCTACAAGCTTTCTTAGCGAGTTAGTAGTAAGCTTGCCGCATAGTCGGTAGAATCATTGCTTTGGTTTTTATGACTTTGGCGTTTCCCTCAATTATGCGAATTATTCACACTTCCGACTGGCATTTAGGCCAACATTTTTACGGCAAAAGTCGAGCACGTGAACATCAACAGTTTTTGAATTGGTTAGTGGAACAATCACAAAGCCAGCAAATAGACGCCATTGTTGTCGCAGGTGATATTTTTGATACCGGCACGCCGCCAAGCTATGCCCGTGAAATGTATTTTGATTTTATTGCCAAGTTGCATCAAGTGCAGTGTCAATTAGTGGTATTAGCAGGTAATCATGACTCTGTTGCTATGCTGTCAGAATCACAAAACTTATTACAGCAACTATCAACACAGGTGATATCAGCGGTTAGCGAAGATATAGACCAACAAGTTTTTGTCCTTAAAAGCCTTAAAACTCAGCAGCAAGCGGTGATCTGCGCTATTCCTTTTATTCGTCCTCGCGATATTGTTAAAAGTTACGCAGGTCAATCGGCAGATGAAAAGCAACGTTCTTTACAACAAGCTATTTCTGCTCACTATCAACACCTGTTTGAACATGCGCAGGTATTATCGAATGCCAACCTCATTGATGGTAAGCGTTTACCTATTATTGCTACCGGACATTTAACTACTATTGGCGCAACCACGAGTGATTCTGTGCGCGATATTTATATTGGCACGCTAGAAGCCTTTCCAGCTAGTGAATTCCCTAATGCTGATTATATTGCTTTAGGCCATATTCACAGGCCACAAAAAGTAACGAAGAGTGATCATATTCGTTATTGTGGCTCACCTATCGCATTAAGTTTTGATGAAGCTAAAACCCAAAAGAACATTGTGATTGTTGAATTTGAAAATGGCGAGTTTAGCAATGTAGAGCTAAGTAATATTCCCTGTGTACAACCATTAGCCATGGTAAAAACAAATTTAGAAAGTTTATCTGACGATATTGCTGCGGTAGTTAACGATAACCAAGCACTAGAGGAGCCAGCAAACACTAAAGAAAAAATTTGGCTCGATATAGAAATTGAAAGTGCAGAGTATTTACAAGATTTGACCGCGCGTATTGAACAAATTATAAAAGAGTTACCTGTTGAAGTGTTACTGGTTAGGCGCAGCAAAAAATCTCGTCAACAAATGCCAAGCCAGCAAGAAAAAATAACCTTGAGTGAGTTGAGCGTGCAAGAAGTGTTTGATGCCCGTATGGCATTAGAAGAGTGGCAAAGTGAGGAACAACAAAACCGTAAAACGCGGTTAAATAGTTTATATCTTAATATTGCAGAGCAAACACAATTAGCTCTTTCGCCAGAGCCTTTACCGGTTGAAAAATCACTAAGTAAACTCACTGAAATTGATAACAGTTCAGATAAAAAAGCGGAGCAAAGTTCATGAAAATATTATCGCTTCGCTTTGAAAACATAAACTCGTTGAAAGGTCATTGGAAAATTGACTTTACGCAATCACCATTTGATACCAGTGCGCTTTTTGCCATAGTTGGACCAACGGGCGCAGGTAAAACTACCATACTCGATGCCATGTGTTTGGCGCTTTATCATCAAACACCACGCCTAACTATTTCCGATAAGCAAAATCAATTGATGACTCGCCATACCGCAAATTGTATGGCAGAAGTTGAGTTTGAAGTGAAAGGCCAAGCTTATCGAGCATTTTGGAGCCAACGCCGAGCGAAGAACAGTATTGAAGGGAACCTGCAAAAGCCTACTGCCGAACTAGCTAAGCTATTATCGCCGGCTAATGGCGATGTTGAAAGTGCGGTTGAAGCGGGCGAAGCTGAAGTTATTGCCACAAAAGTTTCTGATATTCGCACTGAAATAGCACGACTAACGGGTTTAGATTTTTCTCGATTTAGAAAGTCGATGATGCTATCGCAAGGTGAATTCGCTGCCTTTTTAAATGCACCAGCCAACGAGCGGGCTGACTTGTTGGAAGAGTTAACTGGCAGTGAAATATACGGCGATATTTCTAAAGCGGTTTTTGAGCAGCACAAAGATGCGAATAACCAATTAAAGCTATTACAAGCCAAAAGTTCTGGCATGCAGTTACTGACTGAAGAGCAACAACAAGAAATTAGTCGAGAACAAAGTGAAGTTACTGCACAACAACAGCCAATAGAAGCTCAATTAGCTCATTGGCAACAGGTTCGACAATGGCTAGTGAATATACAAGAAGCTAACAGGCCGCAAGAAACTGCTGAGCAACAGCGTGTTTCTGCCGAAAAGTTACAGCTTGAAAATACCGAACAACTGCAAGTACTAGCCTTGTCTGAGCCAGCAGAGCAGTTACGCGCGCAGCATCAAGAATTACAGCATTTTAACCAGCAATTATCACAACTTAATGACCAACGTAAGTTACTTGAAAGCGATGTTACTAAAAATAATGCTGCTGTTGATGCTGCGAATGAATCATTAACTGCCTTTATGCTTGAGCATGAGAAATTTATTGCCCAACAACACAGCACAGAACAATTAATTGTTGAACAGGTATTGCCGCTTGATCAAAAAATAACTCAGCTAGAAGAACAGAAAAATAAACAAGCCAGTCGATTAGCATCGGCAAGTAATGAGGCTGTGCAAAGCAAAGCAGCATGTGAAAAATTGGCGGTTAGTAAGCAATCACAACAAGAAAAAATGACCAGCGCCCAGGCGTTTATTCAACAGCAACAGCATTTAGCCGCATTGCCTGAAAAACTACCTTTATGGCGTAATATATTGGCGCAATTGGTTAATGAGAAAAGGCTAACCTTTGAGTTGCTTGCACAAGATAAAAACCTGCAGCAGCAAGCGGATAGTTTGGCAACTAATCTAACCACAGCGCAGCAACAACTAGGTCATTTTGAAACTGAGTTTAAACAGCAACAAGTAGAATTAACGGCGAAAGCAAGTGCTGTTAGAGAACTGTTAAACCAATATCAATGCCAGAATGAGCAAGAACTTACACAGCAATTGCATAACATGCAGTCGACAGTGGCGGAGCAAGCGCAAGTTTTAATTAATGCCCAACGTTATCAGGCATTAAGCACTGAATTAAATGAAATTGATAAAACGCTTCATGCTGATAATCAGCAATTGACGCAATTAGCGCAGCAACTAACTCCATTGCGTGAACAATATAAACGCCAGAAAATTGCGTTAACCGACGTTCAGTTAATTGTTGAACAGCAAAAAACTATCATGTCGTTAAGTCAGCACAGAGCTAATTTAAAAGCCGATGAAGCTTGTCCGTTATGTGGTTCGCAAGAACATCCTGCGATAGCTGATTATCAAACGCTAAATCACGAAGCTGATAACGAACACCAACTGCGCTTAAAGCAACTCACTAAAGAGTTAGAAGAACTCGAACTTCAAGGCAAGGGCTTATCTGCCGAGCAAGATAGGCTGAAAGAAAAGCTTCTTCTAATAACTGAAAATCAAGGTGTTAAACAACAAGAACAGCAACAATTGACTGAAAACTGGTTACAACAACGTGAGTTATTGCAGCTTAATCTTGAGTTGTCTGCTTTCGATCAAATTAAAGAAAATATTCATGCTCGACAACAGCATTTTGAACAACTTAATAATGCTAATAGTCAATTACAACAAGTAAAGCATGCTCACCAGCAACAGCTTGAAGTTGTCTCTTCACAAGAGAAAGCACTACTTAATCAGTCGAATCTAATTCAAACACAAACCGTACAGTTTACCCAACTACAGCAACAAATTGAGCAGAACAAACAAAGCATCAATCATAAACAAGCATTAGTTGCTCAAGAATGGCAGAAATTGTCAGAGGCTATGCAAGGCGATCAGTTAGTTATTGCTGAGTGCTTTGGCGTTTATGGTCAAGCAACAATGGCTGATAATGAGCAAACAATAGATAGTAGCGTGACAGATAATGAAATTACGGAAAATGCATTTACTGAACTCGTGCAATTACAACAAAACTGGTTCAATGAAATTGAACAGCAAAGTAGTCATTATCAAACCGCATTAACTGCAGTGAACACTGATAATGAAGTGATGCAGCAACTTCAGCAGCAATTAGCTATTACAGAGAGTAAAGTTCAGCAATTAACATTAGCTGAACAAGGTCTACAAACTGAATTATCGCAAATTGAAAAGCAATGGAGTGACGATAAAGCGCAGCGCCAGACATTATTTGCTGATAAAGATGCCCAACAAATGCGTCAGCAATTAAAGCAGCAACAGTTAGCGCAAGAGCAGGCACTTACTAAGCAGCAAAATGCTGTTAATGAACAAAAAATTCAGCTGCAAAATTGTGCCGGTATGTTGCAAGGCAATGTCGAAGCAATTAATAATATTACACCGCAGCAACAAGCGGCTGAACAAGCTTGGCAAGCAGCCATTGATGAAAGTGTTTTTGCGACACATGAAGATTTCATCGCAGCACTGCTAAGCCCTGAGCAACGTAAAGAATTGCTTGACGTGAAAGCGAATATTGAGCAACAAAGTCAGCAAGCACATGCGCAACTGCAACAAGCTCAACAACAATTATTGTCATTAAAGCAAACTAAGCTGGCGTTAGAAGTAAGGACTCAGCAGTTAGTTGCATCGTTGCAAACTGATAAAGCGGATGGAAAGATTGAAGGCTCTTTATTAACCACACTGTTATTCGCCGACAATGCAGCATTAGCTGAGAATTTAGATGTTAACGCTTTTGATGCTAAAGCATTAGCTTGTACTGAAATGTTGAAGCAATTACAAATGCGTCAAGGACAATTAAGTCAACAAATTAGTCAAAACGAAAAACAACGCAGCGAACAACAAAGCTTATTGGCTGAAATTGTTAAGCAACAAGATGAACTCGATGATTTGTCGCATCTTAATGGTTTAATTGGCGCAGCAGATGGCGCTAAGTTTAGACGTTTTGCGCAAGGTTTAACACTTTCGCATTTAGTGTATTTAGCTAACGAGCAGTTGAACCGACTACATGGTCGTTATCAATTACAACGTCAACAAAGTGATAGTTTAGCGTTAGAAGTGCTTGATACTTGGCAGGCTGATAGCGTACGTGATACGAAAACTTTATCAGGTGGTGAAAGCTTTTTAGTAAGTTTAGCCTTGGCATTAGCTTTATCAGACTTAGTGAGTGCGAAAACCAGTATCGACTCACTGTTTCTTGATGAAGGTTTTGGTACGTTAGACAATGATACTTTAGAGATAGCTTTATCAGCACTTGATTCATTAAACGCCAGTGGCAAAATGATTGGCGTGATAAGCCATGTTGATGCGCTTAAAAAGCGTATTGATGTACAAATTGAAGTGAAAAAGCACAGCGGTTTAGGCGTTAGTGAGCTAGAAGAACGATATCGTTACCATGCAAGTTAATGTTGGTTTAAGGTTTTAAAATACAAAAATTTACAATGCTGTATTGGGTATGGCTTGAAATGGTATTTGGAATCTTTTATGTAAAAGCAAATTGATTTTATAGATCAATAATATATTATAGGTGCCACTAAGTTGACTTAACTTAAGTGCTTAAATAAAGGGATTTTATTGTGTTTAATCATTCAGCAAGATGTTTTTTTGCAACAGCTATCGTCATTATTTTATCGGCATGTGGTGGAGGGGGATCTTCATCTAGCTCAAATACACCAACTATTCCTACGCCACCATCAGATAACTTAGTTAAGCCTAGCTATACAGGGGCATCAGATATTAGGCATATCACGGCTGACAAAGCCACCAACCTAGCCTTTGATTTAACGATAGGCTTTGACCTGTTACATGCAATGTCATTTAGTGATGTTTATCAACAATTTTTTATCCACTCTGACGATGATGCAACAGCGAGTGGTTCCAGTGATATAAATTGTACTAGTGGTAGTGCTTCAATTAAGGAAGTTTCCTCAACACACCTAGAAGTAACATATAAACAATGTGTTCAAGGTGGCGTTATTGCTAACGGTTTACTCGACATTTACGTAACTCGCGCTTACGCAAGCGAATTAATGGACATGAATATTGTTCCAAGCCTTACCATGGTTGATAAAGCGAGTAATGAATTACTTGATATATCTGGTTATATTAAAGTTAGGCAGTCAAATAATTCAAGTTTTGAGCATAAGGCAACATATCAAATACTGTTAACCAATGAGAGCAATGAACAACTTTACTTTAACGACTTTTCAGCCCAGGTTAGTTTATGGGGAGAGCATTACGGTATCGATTATTCAGGTGAAATATTATCGACAGAGTACGGCAAGTTATCTCTTGAAACGACAAAGTTATATGACTCGAACACCTTAGGTTTTGACTTAACTGTTTCCGCTGAAAATACCGCGTACATTTCGGTACTATTAGGAAAGCAACTTACAGTAAATCTCAACGAAAATACAATTCCGCTAATAATTGACTTAAATAATATACCTCAAAGCTTTTTTGATGACGTAAATGAAACACCACAAGCTGAACTTACCGCTTCTACGACTTCAAGCTCTCGAATGGAAGAGATTGTTATTAGCGCTGCAAACTCGTCCGATCCAGATTTAGATCTACTTGAGTTTTCTTGGGCCGTTACTAATGCCCCTGCAAACGCTGTATGGAATATTGGAGATAGCGCTACGCCAACTTTTTCTGCGAATGTACCTGGTAACTATACTATTCAGTTGACAGTAGTTGATGCTCAAGGGTTAACAAACACGGTAACTATTGTTATCACTATTGAAAAATTGCCTCCAGCATTTACGATAGAAATGGATGCACCAACTATCGATATTAATGCTATAGCAAAGGGACAAGCTTTAGTGAGTAATGATGCACTTGATGGGCCATTTGAATATCATATTGTGTATGGCCCTTATGGTATGACTATTGATGAACATGGCCAAATAGAGTGGTCTGCCCATATTATGGATTTTGGCTCTTCTACAGATGTTAACTTTTCTATTGCTGTAAGTAACAGTGATAAAGCAACAAGTGCTTCTTCGACAATATCGGTTTCAAGCTCACCTGATTATACTGAAAATCGACTTTTTAAAAATATTGAGAAGATTTTACCATCTGCTCAATATAGTCACGAAGGTGTGATTAGTCATCAATCTAAAGAACAGTTTATTGGCGCTATTAACTACCCTGATACATTTTCAAGCCGAATATTTCTAGATGAAAACAATGCAATTGATATTGAGCTGGTAAAAAAATCTATGCCAGCTGAATTTAGGTATGCAGCCTCATTCGATGTGAATAGTGATGGAACTTTAGATTACTTTTTAGTAAGCGAGGATTATATCGATGGAGATGCACTGTGGTATTTATGGCTTGAAGATGGTGTAACAGGAGACAGAAGTAAAATTATTACGATGAATGGGCATAGGGGAAGCTTTACTGGCTTAGGTTATTTTTATTTTGATGACATAGATAATGACGGCGAAATAGAGATGACAATTTCAACTACTTTGAGTCGAGGAGAATTAAGAAAAATTCGTAGCTATGATCTTGCGACTTTTGAGTTAGAAAACACCATAGAAGCCATAGAAGGCAAGCATGTTGGATATTGTGATTTAGATGAAGATGGATATAGTGACGTAATTACGAATAAAGAAATTTACTCATTAAAAACCGGTGAATTAATTGATGAAATTGGAAGTAATTATCAAGACATAAAATTTTTGAATACCGGTGGAAGTTGTTTACTAATGTCAAACAACACTACTTATAAGTTTGAAGATGGAAGTTTGCAAACTCATACTACAGAAATAGAGTCGAGCTTTTTTATTGGCAATTTTGATAGTGATGGTGATCAAGAAGTGCTCTTTATAGAAGCGAGAACATTTGAAGCGGATAAATGGTTTTTAGCAAATGTTGATCATAATGGTAACTTTTCTATTAGTGAGTCATCTATACCTGAAAATATGTTTTTTTCAGCCCACTCTGGCACTTCTAAGGTATTGTCAGTACTCGATTTAGACGGTGACGGTATTGATGAATTACTTGCCTATGTTTCATATCAAGATGATGAGTTGCCGTTGAATGCAACAGGATTATCAGCTTTATCTATTCAAGGTAATAATCTCATTGAAAAGTATACTAGCGCTAAGTTTGATAACACGTACTCGCGCTTGTCAAATATCGCTCAGTTACATGATGACAATACTGTAACTGTTAACACGAGTGACGCTGCGATAAAATTAGATGATGATAAACAGTGGGTAGAATTCGATAATTCTACCGGTTGGACTGCAGGTAATATTTTAGTAACAGAGGTTGTTAATAATGAATTGTTTTATTATGCCTCTTTACCTACACCATATGCTAATGGTTTAGCAAAATATGATAACACTGGCGCTATGCTTTGGAGTAACCAAATAAATGATATATCGGTTTATACAGAGGTAGTGATAACTAACGATAAATTGCTAGTTAAAAATACAGGTGACAGTTACATTGTTAATAAAAATGACGGTACTTTCATTGACTCAAATTTTGGTAGTTTAGTTGGCTCCCCTTTACATTTATCATCTCAAACATTTTTAGATAAAGATGGTTATTTGTTCTATCGATTAGACAATGGTTTACTAACAACTGTATTTGAGCATGAAAATTATGAGTTTTGGGGCAACGGATTAAATATTCCAACCAATTCAGATGTGCAATTTATTCAATATGACGAAGATGATCAAATTGAAGTGGTGTTTGATTATTATACTTCAGGTGATGACGGTTCTAATATTCGAAAGTATGAAGTTGTCGATAGTTTATATTGGACAAAAGAAGTGCTCAAACCAGGTTTATCAGGTTACCAATCAGAATATTTTATTGGACAAGAATTGCAATCATGTATTATTGCGGATACTCACTGTAAAAATCGGATTGTTTTAAGGGATGGCCAGCTTGAAGTCAGAGATAAACTAAGCAGCGAAATCATTTATAAAAGCTTAACTTTTCCAGCTGGGATTGATGATTTAGCATTAAGGCACAATATAAATGGTAGTATAAGCTATAGCTTATTGTTACTTAATGGCGTAACTGTTTACCATTAACGAATGTTGTAGACAGTCTATTGTAATAGGCTGTCTACATAAAAACCAAAGGTTTACTTTGTATCCAATTACCTATATAGTGCGCTCGTTAATTATTCCCATCTAGTTTATTTAACCGATTGTTTATTAAAATCGCGTTTTGTCTTTCCCTTTCACAGTTAGTCATCACATAATTTATTAAGCTTAAATTATTGTTAGTTTTGCGAGCAAGTGTCTCGTAAAAATTGTTATTCTTTAAAGTTTTATTCTGAAAAATTAAACTCAAGAAATATCAAAGTTTCACGCCACAATAATATAGCTTTTGTTGTTTATGCGCATAGGCGCACATTAAAAGAGTTTATTATGTCTTATACATATCAAGGTACGATCTATTCGATCGCATCACCGGTTCGATCAATTTCTGTTAACAAAAACAATGTAGCAGTGACAGATCAGCAGGGCACAAAATTAATCCAGTTTACTAACGTAAATGATTCAAAATCTTTTTTAGCATGGATTTACCAAAGCTAAAATTACTAGGCTGATTAATGAGTAAATCAGCCTGAAGCAACGACATCGTGCTTTCTTGAATTATCCACCAAGAAAACTTATCTACTAAACAGCATTTACCGACTGAATAGAACCCGTTTAAGTTTTGTTTTTACTGAGCGCCAATGAGTTACAGGCTTAGTTGGCGCTAAGTTAACCAATTTTTGCCATTCGTTATCTGATAATTGCACTTTATCGCCATGTGCCAATATCAGTGATTGAGCATTCAGCGCTTTAATTTTATTTAGTGATGAAAGATACTTTTTCGGATAAAACACTGGGTAGGGGGGAATAAATGCTTCTCTCACTTTAACCATTAAATCTGCAACATAAATTTGGTCACTAGGCTTATGGTGTAGTGATATATCTCTATCGGTATGGCCTTGCGTAAAGTGCACCTGCCAATCATCAAAGCCAGGTAAATAAACTTGATCGCTCAAGTAATAATCAGGTGTTAAGGTACTTGGGTAATAAACAAACTTTTTCACTTTTTTCTTACGACCAGCTACCCACAAAGTTAGCAATACATCCGTTAAGTGCATTAACTTGCCATCAATTCCTGAATACCACTGTCCAGCCACGTTAGATGCGGCTATTTTGCAGCCATACTTTTTTCTTAAAAACCTTGCAGCGCCCGCGTGATCTGGGTGCATATGCGTAACAACAATTAGTGCTAAATCAGTCATTTTACGATTGAGTTTGTTGATAATAAAGTCTTCAATAACGTCAATGTCAGCACGACAACAGCCATCAAGTAAAAGTAATTTATCGTGGTATTCAGCAATTAAAATACGCTGAATGTAACCATCAAGTGAATGAAGTTGATGCATTAAAACCTTGGTTGTTCAGTAACTAGTGCTTTTAAACTACCTTGTTTTGAATTCTCATTCAACAGGTTAGACCAGTGTTCGGCTATTGCTTAAGCTCTACTTGGCCAGTATTCAGTAAATTAGTTAATCGAGTTACCTGTATTCGTTGTACCTTATCAACAATGGGAGCAAGTTTGGTCATGCCGCCGCTAACGTAACCAGAAACTTGATAATGGAAAGTGATTTTAGTGTTGTTTTCATCAATGGCTTCGAATTTCCATGACATGCCGCCATTGATTCCCATCATTTGCAATGGGCCTAATCCACCAAGCATTTTTATTTCGTTGTTTGGGTCAACGTAAGATACGGTCATGTGGTTGGCTTGTTTTTCATTGTCCTGTTCGCAAAAACAGCCGCCAACTGTCGGCGTGATTGTAAGGTTTTCAGCTTTGCCAAACCAAGTATGATCAGGGTGCCACCATTTATCGACCCGCAAAAACTGCTGATATGCCGTTTTTTGATTAACCTTAACTTGGCGTTCAATTTTAATTTGAAAACCATGGTTATCACTGCCAATAACCTGGGCGAAGCTAATGAATGGGGTAAGTGCGAGTAATAAAAGTAAGCGCATAATTTATTCCTATGGGGGATATAAGCGATTGGCCAAACGAATAATGTAGCAGGCTGTTGGAAGTACTGCTAGCTTGACTGCGTTGATAGTTACAGGATAACGCTTCTATATAGATGATTTTAATATTGAATATGTCAACCCAAGTGCATTGAGTCATAGTATTTATGATAGCTGAATCATACAATGGTTACTCATACATTTTTGTAGGTTGAAAATTGCTTGGAAATTTGGATTTACTTCACTTTGCTTGCCGCTTTAATGCAAGCAATTCGCACGGCTGGGCAAAAGCAGCTGACACAGCACTTGAATGCGATGGCAACAACAGGTGTTAGGTATATTTATGCTTTACCGTTTGCCCTGTTATATTTATGGTGGATGCTAGATTATCGCGAATTGCCGATGCCGACATTACATGGGCAATTCTTGCAATATGCACTTATCGCCTGTGTCATGCAAATTATTGGTACGGTTTGTTTGGTTGCAGCATTTAAGTATCGTAATTTTGCTGTTGCGACCAGTTTGGCTAAAACGGAAGCTATTCAAGTAGCTGTTGTTGGTGTTGCACTTTTTTCAGCAAGCTTGACGGGGCTAGGCTGGCTTTCAGTGGTTATTGGCGTAATTGGTGTATTGCTGGTTTCAAAAGTTAAATTTACCTTGCGCGATATTTTTCAAAATCCAGGTGCTGGCTTTGGCCTTGCCTCTGGTTTAGCTTTAGCCATAACTACTTTGCTAATTCGTCAGTCGAGCCTAGCGCTTAATACCGACTTAATGTTGAGTGCAGCGGTAACCTTGGCTTTTATGATCACGGTGCAGTCGTTAATTTCTGTTATTTACATCTTTGTTCAAGATAAACAACAATTCATCACCATGTTTAGTCAATGGCGATTGTGTTTATTTGTTGGCATTACCAGTGTTATGGGGTCAATTGGCTGGTTTACCGCGACAAGCTTTCAAACTGCCGCCTATGTAAAAGCATTAGGGCAGGTAGAATTTTTTATTACCTTGTTTATTACTTATCGTATTTTTAAAGAGACAATATCGCTTGTAGAATATGTAGGCATGTTTCTTATCATTGCTAGCGTAGTGATTCTATTACTTTGGGCCTAGTATAAACAGCCCTGACGTATGCTAGGTAATTGATTGTGGTGTGCCTAATAGTATTTTGCTAAACTCTCGGCAAATATTTTCACCATTTTTATGGTGAGCGACGAAAACTTGTTTGGAAATAAAATGAAAATTACTGATAAAACCGTTGTTCAGTTTCACTACACTCTTAAAGATGAAGCTGGCGTTGAAATAGAAAATTCACATGCTACAGATCCACTAGCTTATCTACACGGTTATAAAAACATGTTAGTTGGCGTAGAAAATGCGTTAACAGGCAAAGAAACTGGCGAGAAGTTTTCAGTTACATTACAACCAGCAGATGCATACGGCGAACGCCAAGAAGACGCGATTCAACGTGTACCAGTCAAGCACTTACAAGGTTTACCTACGCCAAGCGCAAAATGGAAAGCAGGAATGACTGCAGTAGTAAATACTGACGGTGGTCAACGCCAAGTTACTGTTATTAAAGCAGGTAAATTCATGATCACGGTTGATATTAATCCGCCATTGGCAGGTAAAGTATTAACTTTTGACTTAGAAGTTGTTGACGTACGCGAAGCAACTGCTGAAGAAATTGAACATGGCCATGCCCACGGCGCAGGCGGTCACCAGCACTAAGCAATCCATTGCTTTATCGCTTATAAAACCGGCTATTTGCCGGTTTTTTTATATCTTAGAAAAGATGTTTTTAAGCAAACATTTTTGCTCTTAACTTGGCTTAAGCTTTCTTAATTGTTGTTTAGCTGAATAAACTTTCAGTTTATCGAATTCACTTGAACATTTTTTTGCCATACTGTTATTGTCTCTATTACATCCAGATCAAAACAATAACAATAAGGCTTAGCAAATGTTTACATTCAAATCTTCAATGACAACGATAGCGCTATTAGTTAGTGCAGCATTGTCTCCGTCAGTTTTGGCAGATACTTCAGTTATTCATGCAGGAGAGTTACTTGTTGTTGCAGGTGAAGCTCCACTAAAAAAGCAAACGCTAGTGATCACCGACGGTAAAATATCAGCACTTAAATCGGGTTTTGTTGCGGCAAGTAACTTTGCGAATGATGCGCAGTTAATTGATTTATCATCAAGTTTTGTTATGCCTGGACTAATGGATATGCATGTTCATCTACAAGGTGAACTTGGGCCAAATAATGATAGTGAAATGGTCAATATGTCTGACGCAGATACGCTAATGAAGAGTGCTTATTTTGCCAAGAAAACATTGATGGCTGGCTTTACTACCGTACGTGACTTGGGCAGTAGTGCAGAACAAAGTTATGCTTTACGTGACGGTATTAAACGCGGCTGGGTTGAAGGGCCAACCATTGTTGCTGCAGGATCAAGTGTTGCGGTTACCGGTGGCCATGGTGATGTAGATGGTATGGCACCAGATTTAATGGAGCTTCACACTGCAAAAACCGTTTGTGATGGACCTTATGACTGTCGAAGAGCAACACGTAGAGCAATAAAATTCGGTGCTGATGTTATTAAAATCACTTCAACTGGTGGTGTATTGTCTGATACCGATACCGGCACAGGCCAACAAATGGCTGATGATGAAATTAAAGAAGTGGTTGATACCGCTCACTCACTTGGACGTAAAGTTGCTAGCCATGCCCATGCAGCTGCCGGCATAAATGCAGCTTTACGTGCAGGCGTTGATAGTATTGAACATGGTAGTTATGCCAATGAAGAAAGTATTAAATTATTTAAAAAAGGTGGTGCTTATTTAGTACCTACGCTGATGGCTGGAGATACCGTTGTTAATTTGGCTAAGACAACTAATTTTATGTCGCCGGAAATCAAAGCAAAAGCCATCCGTGTTGGTGGTGATATGATAGAGAACTTTAAACGCTCTTATAAAGCAGGTGTGAAAATAGCATATGGTACTGACAGCGGTGTTTCAAAACACGGTACCAACGCCAGAGAAGCAGAGTTGATGTTTAAAGCTGGCATGACACCGCAAGATATTTTGGTTTCAGCAACACTTCACGCTGCTGATCTTATCGGAAAATCAAAAAGCTTAGGTACACTTGAAATAGGGAAAGTTGCCGATATTATTGCCACCGATGCTAGCCCATTAAATGACATAAAAGAGCTACTTGATGTTGATTTTGTGATGAAATCAGGCAAGGTCGTTAAACAGCAATAGTCGATAGAATCAGTTACCTTTACGTGACTGATTAAAAATACTCGATAAACATTAGGTTAAACATAAAGGCTGTTTTAATAACAGCCTTTATTTTTAGGCCTCTCTGATGCCTCCTCTCTTTCGAAGCATCAGTGCATCCATGCATATCGATGAAGAGTCAATGTTTGTTGTCGATAAGAGTACTCGACTACTTTATTTTGAAGGTATCTTGATGCTATGGATGGCAAAGAATGATGTGCTAAGTGAATTCACCTTCGTTTAATGACACCTGTTGTTAATGCCACGCCAATTAGTATCACCACACCACCAAGCAACATAGTTAAACTGATCTTCTCGTCTAGAAATATTGCGCCCCAAAGAATGCCAAAAGCAGGAATTAAATAAGTCACTGAAATGGCTTTTGCTGGGCCTAATTGCGCGATTAAGCGGAAAAATAGAATATAAGCCACACCAGTACAGATAGTACCAATTAATAACACTGAGCCTATGGCTGCTGAACTTGGCATTGTTTCAGGAATAAAAAATAAACTAATCGGCAAAAGAATTACTGTCGCAGAAATTTGACTGCCAGCGGCTAGTGCTAAAGGTTTAATACCTGTGAAGTGCTTTTTGGTGTAGTTGGCAGAAATACCGTAGCACATGGCGGCGAGTAGGGCGGCTAATGTTGGCACCAAGGCGTTAGTACTGTTATCTTGTCGTGCAGAATCACCAAAGTGCAAATTTTCTGAGACCAATAAATAGACGCCGATAAAGCCAATAATTAAGCCGATGGTCGCACTGAGTGTTAATTTATCTTTTAGCCAAAAATACGCAACGATAGCGCCGAACATTGGCGTTGTTGCATTGATCACCGATGTTGTCCCTGCTGTTAACGTCAGCGTAGCATAACCAAATAACGCAAATGGAATTGCCGTGTTTAATGCGCCAACCACGAAAATCTGTCGCCATCGTCCTGCCAAGGCATTCGTTTGTTGATACTTTATTAAACATAAATATAAAAATAGTGCGGCGATACCAGTGCGTAATGCGGTAAACAGAAAAGGCCCAAACTCAGGACTACCAACACGCATAAACATAAATGAAGCGCCCCATAAGGCAGCTAAAGTAACTAATTCTATACCTGATTGGTAATTTTGTAGTGCTTTCAATGGTTATTGCTCATTTTATTGTTATCACCGCTTGGGCAAAGTTTACATGATTATCTTTACCTTAATCGCGGTAATCGGACTTTATACTTTAATTATTATAAGTCATTATTTTAATAGTAAATATCACTGATTTTATCGAGATGTTTTGTTATTATCCTGCTAATTCTAAATTAATCTTGGTATGCCATTGCGCTTATTTATTATTTTGTGTCTCCTTGCGAGCCACTTTAGCTATGCCGATTCATGGCTTAATAAAGTGAAATCTGGCTATAAGCAAGTAAAAGAAAGCGTTACATCGCAATCAAATAAAGAAAGCAAACCGACAATTTCATTGCCAAATAATATGCCTGAGGATTGGCATTATAGTTATTTTCAAGAGCCTATTTTTGATTCCAAAATTGCCATTTTACAAACGGGCATGCAACATAAACAAAGTATTTTATTGGTACATGGTCTTGGGCAATTGGGCATGAAAGATTGGTATTCTACAATCCCTTTTTTAGCTAAAAAATATCATATTATTGCTATAGATTTACCGGGATTTGGTTATTCTGAAAAACCTTCAGGGCGATATTCACCGACAAATTATGCTCTCATTTTAAATGCAGTTGTCGAAACCTTTTCTAAGCAGAAATTAAATGTTATTGGTCATTCAATGGGGGGGGCGGTAAGTCTTCGTTTTAGTGCTATAACCACTAAACCAATAGATAAATTAGTTCTTGTTGATGTCGCTGGGATTTTGGAAAAAACAGCCTTTATTAAACATACAAGTAAGCTACCCGTTAATGAAAATATTATCCCACCAGTATTTAAAAATATAATGGTGCAATTGAATGATGTTGGCGGTTCGATAGTTGAAATGACCAGTATAAATTCTATTTCTAAATTTATTGAAAGTAGTGATTTAACATGGGATCTTGTTAAGAGTAACTCCAATATAAATGCTGCAGTTAGCTTAATTGAAGAGGACTTTAGTCAATTACTGCCTCAAATTGATGTCGATACCACCATAATTTGGGGCGAGCTTGATAATGTCGCACCATTGCGCACTGGAAAAGTGTTGGGTGTACAAATAAAAGGCGCTAAATTGCATGTAATAAAAGGTGCTGATCACGTACCCATGAAAAGTCATAGTGATGAATTTCAACACTTATTGGCTTCAGCATTAGCTCCTTCAAAGGTAAGTAAGGCTCCAAAACTAGTATCGAATACAGATAAAAAAACAAACTTACTCTGTGATGGTAAAAATGATCAAATATATTCAGGTTCGTATAACGAGATAATATTAAAAAATTGCAGCAATATTCAATTAATTAATATAAATGCAAATAAAATGGATGTTATTGATTCATTGGTTAATGCAGAAAACCTAACTCTTCACAGTGAAGGGCGTGCGTTAACGGCAATAGAGTCAGTCATAAATATGACTAATGCTAAAATTGAAACGCAACAAGCTCTCAAGCTTTCGGGTAGTAGGGTTGATGCTGCTGGTGTTGAGCTTATTGCTTTTAAAAATAGTATTAACGTTGATGTTGAATCTAAAATAATTTTCTCAGTATCCTCTATTCATGACAAGTTTTACCAAGGAACTGTACACGGAGCATTTAAATTGAAAGAACAAAACATATCTCAACTACTTAATAAAAATGAAAAAAATGTTAACTAAAATAATTGTACAACTACTTTTTATTAGTCTTGTCGGTTTTTCTATATCGGCAGAAGCATCACTAACTTCAGAACAAAAGAAGTTTGATAAGTTACAAAAGAAATGGCTCTTCAAAGCTTATAGAAAAATATCAACAGAAAGTATTCGTGGCATTACACAAGCAGTCAACTTTAGCACTCAAGATGAAAATAAATTAGAAAGGGCTGAAGTTCATGCCATTTTAGGCTTTATGTGGAGCTTAGGTATAGATGCCGATTTTGCTATTGCAGATAGTAAGCTTGCATTGAGAAAGTCTTCTACGCTAAAGGATAAATACATTGCAGAAAAAGCATTAACTTTGGCAATGTATAATAAAGGTTGGGTTGAATTAGCTAGTGAAAAATCGAACAAGATAAAGTCTAACCCTGAATTTGATGGCTTTGCTGAAAAGTATGATAAAGAGCAGTTAATTGCGAATTTAATTGTTGGCAGTATAGCGGTCAGAGAAGGAAACTTAAGAGTTGTTGAAAACACTTTTGCGAAGGTATCAAAAGAAACGGATAAAGCTTGGATTCCTACACTGGCTAAAACAGCAACACTAATTTTGAATGGTTCAATATTAGATGCACCAGGGCATTTAAAGGTTTTGTTAGAAGATCCAACGTTAACTGCCTATGAGCGCAGTAAGATAGCAGAAATTAGTATGTTGGCGACGAATGAGATTACTGAAAAAAGCAAACAAAATAAATTCTCTCAACTCGTTAACGGGTTAATGTTCGAAAGCTGAAAAGATAGCAGCGGTTCCGCATATAAAGATGTTGTTGAGCAACTAGGTGATTACATCTCAGGAATTGACTTTTAATATGGGTTAAGACAATGAGAAGACTCGAAATTTTCGAGTAAACACACTGTCTATATCTCTTATTATACTAAGTTAATTTAGTGCTCTAAACTGAGTCAGGATTTTCTTTTACTTTTAGGATGCCAGTTACTTCAATTGTGCTTTGTTCATTAACTTGCCATTGAATATTCAAATTATATAAAACCATCCCATAAACCCTTGTATCTAATTTATCGTGTTTATAGGCAGGTCGAGGGTCTTGTTCTAACACCTGTATAATTAACTGCTTGAGGTCTTTATAGTCGCTAGAAAAAATCGCTAAGTGTTGAATTGCGATCGTATTAAATACGACTGCCATAGATGTTGTTGGCTTTTCTTGAGCATAACCTGCCGTTGCTGTTGGAACAATATCGGCATAAGGCACATAAGGCTTAATATCAACAATTGGCGTACCATCAAGCAAGTCTAGTTCGTTAATATGTAAAATTACTTGTGAGTCTTTCTGTTCAATACGATCAAGCTTAACCACTGACATTCCGATAGGATTAGGCCTAAAGGTAGAGCGAGTGGCAAGAACACCCAGCTTTTTGTTACCACCTAAACGTGGTGGACGCACTAGTGGTTTCCAGCCTTGCTCTTGAGTGCCATGGAAAACAAACAGCAGCCAAATATGGCTAAATTGCTCTAAGCCTCTAACTAGCTCAATATTGTTTGCTGAGCCAGTTAAACGCAACTGCCCTTGGGCAGCAGTGACAAGGCCGGGCTGGCGAGGAATAGCAAACTTTTCTTTGTATGGTGAATCGATAGTGCCAATAACATTGAAATTAACGCTTTCAGTCATTACTTGGTTGCTCAACTTGGTAAGCGCGACCATAGCAAACCGTTGATGCTACACAATACTTGGCTGCTTGATCTTCTTCTATCATCACACAACGACTGAAAATAATGGCGTTAGCTTCTAATTCGTAAGCTTTTCTGCGGGCTTGGGTACGAGCATCAATTTCATTTGGCGCGGCATGATGGGCTTTTGCTTGGCAAGACTCACCTTCAACAAGTCCAACAAACTTGTACTTCCCCGTTAACTCTTTTTCACTTTCAACAATTTTTACTTTGGTGGGAGAGAAGTAATGCTTGAAATTATCGCGGTCAAGGTTAGTTGATATATCATTAATTTTTGCACAGCCAACTGCTAGCGAAGAGACAAGTATTACGGTAGCTGTATTACGTTTGTTAAGCGTTATATTTTTGATTTTTCTACTGAGTTTTGCTTTTACATTCATTATTTTAAATTCACTTTGCTTAATGTACTAATTTGATTAATTTAACTTTATTTAGACTATATACAGTTGCTATTCGGTCTCAGACAAAACAACTAAGCTGGAGTTACCTTCAATCCAATAGTTGAATAATTTGCCGATAGTTTTGCTTTGTTGCTTCATTGAGATCCAATTACGCATAAATAGTTCAAAGGCATGGTCATTCTTGTTAATTGGAAAAGCCATATATAATGGCGCTAATTCAGGTTTTGGCACCACAACGGTGTAATCAGGGTTAAGTAGTGTCCATGCTGAAGATGCTGCTGCGCCAAAAACCATGGCATCAATATGCGCGTATTCTGGTTTAAAGAATAGTCGTGGTGTTGATATCTCCCACGCTTTACCTTTAGTAAAATTACGTGCTACAGCCTTTTGATAAAAAAATGTTTCTGGAATACCTAAGGTGAGATCTTCTCGCTGCAATATTTTTTCCCACTCAGTAAATTCTGCGCGCCTTTGATCTTTAACCACAATAGCAATGTTTTGTGAGCTATAAGGCATGGTTAGCGTAAATTGCGCCATGTTATCAGGAATAACGGGCACGCCTGAAGTAATATCTAAATACCCTGATTCTAGTAATGGCTTTGCCTGATGATGGAATATTTTGACAAATTCGATGTTAACATTTAAATCGATAGCAAGCTGATTCATAATTTCAATATCAAAGCCGACAAGTTTGCCGTTATGGTTATGGAATGAATAGGGTAGGTCATCACGAAAGTAGCCAACACGAATAAAACCGCGCTGTTTAATACGAGTTAATACACCAACAAAAGGTTGTGCAGTATTACTGTTAGCTTCTGGCTCATTGAGGTAACGACTTTCAACGTTTTCCATTAAAAAATCTCGTTCAATAAACTTACTATAGCCTTGGTATTGATAGCTAATAGCGCTAAATGCGAATTTTAAACTGATAAAAGCAACAATTGAAAGTAGCGGAATAACAGCAAGATTGCGCACTAAAGCAACTTTTTTAATTCGAAAGGCTTTCGCCATACTGGTGGCAATAAGTAAAGGTAAACAACTGGCAAAAGTGACTGATAATAAAGCAGATAATCGGCCAACGGCTAAGTTTTCCGAGACAATGAAAAAATCGAACATTGAATTGGAAACATTAAATAACGCTAACAAGTTATGCATGGCTAATGTACTGGTACCGAATAGCTGAGGAACGCCAATAATAACCAACTTGATATAATCTTCTAAGCCAATGTAGGCTCCTGAAAACCAAGCAGAAAACAAGACAAATAATAGTGATAATAGCTTGCCGCCAACAGGTAAACTAAAGGTTATCGGTACGATAACCTCAGATACCTTATCAGCATCGTTGCTATGCGGATATTGCTCGGTGATTAGCTGCTTTGTTTTCTCAACAATGATCGGAATAACCACAAAAAAACTACCAGTAGCAAAGGCGGTTACCATGGCTTCACGTGATGCTTTTAAAATAGCTCGGTAACTAAATGGGGTAATGGTGGCTAATAGGGCAGGAAACACCACAAAAGACAGTAATATGACGAGAACCATAGCACTGGCAACATAAATCATTAAACCATCAAGTTGCGAAGCATCAAGCGTCGATGCAGCACGCCAACCAATACAAAAAACGCCAATCGGCGCAAAACGCATTACCAAGTTACTGATGTTACTAACAGATTGTTGCAAGCTGCCAAGCACGGTTAATACCTGACGCTTATTTTTTAACGGCATTAATCCGATACCAATAAAAACACTAAATAAAACGACAGACGGTATAACGGCATTTGCAAAAGCATTAAATGGATTTGACGGAATAAATAATTCGATTAAGTTAAATTCTTGGCTTACTTTAATGGTGCTAGCACTATAAAACTCGGCGCTTTGCCAATTAGGAAATGATAAAGGTGCTAAAAGTATAAAACATAGCATTAAGGCAATAAGTATTAATAACCAGAGTAAGCTACTTTTTAAAGCGCTTTTGGCTTTATGTGCCGACAAACTACCAATACCAACCATTAGCGATAATGAAATATAAGGTAGCGCTGTCATTTGTAATAACATGACAAAGGCATTCGCTAAATGGTTAACCGTTGAAAATAACGAGGTTCCCACACCGCCAATAATTAGACCGAGTGCCATCGCGACAATCATACGAACAGATAATGGTATCTGGCTAAATTTGAATTTGCTCATAGTTAGGCTAAGGCTATGTCTTATTTGAGTTATTATACTTAGATTATAGTAAAGCTAAGGAAATATATATACTTAAGCCACTTCAAGATGCAGTTTCAGAATTAAGCTAGTAAATCAGAGCAAGGCGCAGTTCGAAGATAATGGTTACTCCCTTATCTAGTGCTGCAACGCGAGACTTTTTCTGCTTTAGCGCCTTTCGGGTAAGGCGATAAAGAACTACCTCCGGCGTTATTGATTTTTACAATAAAGCAACTATTCAATTCAACCAAAGCTTTGGCGCTAACCCTTTCTCGACTTGCTGAATTGTGCAACTTCAAGTCGCTTGGGTATATACCCAAGCCGTGCTAAATGAGTGTTGTAGTACCTAATCGGTATAAGGTTAATAATGCATTTGAACTTACTAAATTATTTCATATTAGTGTGTGCTGTAAGCATCAACTCTATGCTATAAGTTTCGAATAATACTTAGACATAGTGTTAAGTTACCTAATCGAATCAATAACGAAGTCTAAGACAGTATCCCCTGATGATTTATAGGTTAAATCAAATAAAGGTTGGGGCTTAGCAATCATGCCTCGTTCAACTATTTCATTTGTTATTTCAAAATCTAAAGTGCCTACTTTACCAACTAATAGATTATCTATTGAATTCGCTTTAGCTAAGTTAATCACATCCCTAAAGCCTTTTAGATAAAGGTAATCTTTGGTGAATCCACCACCTCGATAGACTCGTGTTGTGAGCGTAAATGCAAAGTCTTTTTCAAGCTTGAATTCACTCATTAGCGCATGATAGGTTTTAACAAAATCATTATGTTCTAACATGTATTTAACCGCAATAACCCGTAAAGCAATGGTTTTTAAACGTTGTATAGTTAAGCTGCCAGAGCAGTATTCACTATAAAGTGCCAACCCTTCTTGAGTATGTGTATTGCCAGTCAAACCAAGGCTAAAGATCTTAAGCGGATGCTTTTTCGCGTTAATGGTTGTTAGCATATGAATACCAAGCTCATGGTAAGCAAAGGCATGTAGCTCTTTTTCGGTGAATAAGGCATTTTTATTAATAAGTAATAATGCTTTTTCATTATTTACCATAGCTTTAGCAACAACTTTAGATGATTTTTCAATTCTGCAATTCAATGCCCAAAGTTGAGCTTTTTCTTTGAAATAACGAATGGCTTCATCAGCATTTAATGCATCGTCCCCATTTCCGTCATTCTCTGTATTTAAATGAAGTAAAAAACGGGCATTAGCGATATCAACATGGCTAGGCTCACCATAGTATTTTAAAGAATTGTAGACAAAATCATCTGTACCTATAGTCGTTAATAAATCAATTTTACTTGCTAAGTTGTCAATTACATGACGATATAGCTGTTGAATATCGGCATCATTTATATCGTCAACAGGCAATTTGTATAGCTGTTCTCTAAATTTATATGGATTAATATCTAGTTGCTTATAATTAAAATTTGGAGAAATGTAGCTATTTTTAAAAAAAGCATTTCGTTGGGCAGTTAAATTTATAGGATTAATGAAATTTAATGTTTCAACCGTCTTGCAAAGTGAATAAAGTTTTTTATCAAGAGAGATAACTTCCGCACTTATTGTTGATGACAGCATGTCAGCTTTTTGAGTTTTTTTCTTTTTTCCATAACGTCGAACAAAAAATGCCGCTGTTTCACTGATTGCACTTTTAAAGCCGGCCTTAAGCTCTTCTAAAACTAATGGGTAAACATCACCAGATGATTCATCCATAAAAATTTTCTTAACTTCGATAGGTAATACCAAAGTATTGTCAAAATGAGCATTTACATGAGTGATTAAATAGCCTCTGCCATGAAATACTTCATCAGTGGCGGCCCTAACATCTAGGTTAGGTAAAGCAATAAAGTTGAGTTGCTTCTCCATTTGACTAACAATATTTCCCCACCGTTCAACATCTATTTGGCCGGAGCCGATGTTAAATGTTGGTGTATCTTCTTCAATTCGCTTGTAATTGTAGGAATGAATGTCGAATACAATAGCATTTTTAAATTGCTTTTCAATAACTGAAATTATTGCTTCCAGTACATTATAAAATGACTGATGTTTACTATGGCTTTTTGCTCGCTGCTTCTGGCTTAACGGTTTTTCCCAGACTTGTTTGTCCCAAGCTGTTTTAAAGTAAGTTGATAAGGTTTTAGCACGATTTAAGTCATACTCAAATCGTGAATCGTTACCTATTAATTGTATAGGGAAAGAAGAAATGAGCTCGTCGGTATAAGGGTCTTCTTCGTAAAAACGTTCTTCATCAGATAGCAGAAATGACTTTTCTAGTTCTGGACGAAGTTTATGGCCATTGTGAATTGCCGCACAGATAATAGGTGCATACTCTTCTATTTTGACAATAAAAGCGCCAAACTCAACTTCAGCATGAAAGCACTCGCCTTTTTTGATGAGTGCAATACATTCTTGTTCAGATAACGTGAGCATCGTTTATTGCCTTTCTAAATTCGTTTTTACGTTGAGCGAGTGCTTCTTTAGCGTTGATAACACTTTCTACAAAGTCGATTACTTTCTTTTGTAATTTCACATTGTTTAACTTGTTTATACGCATAATGCCGCCAGGACTTTGCACATTAACTTCAATTAATTTTTCGTTAATGACGTCAATACCAACAAAATACAGACCATCACGGACTAATTTAGGACCAATATGTTTGCAGAGCGCTTTTTCATTTTTTGTTAATGTGTGCTTTACGACTGTGCCTCCAGCATGAACATTTGAACGGACTTCGTTTGTTGCAGGCACGCGTTTCATAGCCCCGATAGGCTCACCATTTAGCATTAAAATACGCACATCGCCAGCATCTGCGCCTTCAACATATTCTTGTAAAATAACGTAATTGCCACCTTCGCCACTGTTAATGTAAAACTCTAACAATGAGTGAAAGCTTTTTTGAGCATGCTTTTCAACTAAAATAACACCTTGGCCACCATAACCATCCAACGGTTTCATGATCATTTTTCCAGTTGTAGACTCACGTAATACATCAACTAAGTATTCGGGCGTTTTAGATACATGGGTCACAGGAATGAAATGATTAGTAGGGTCGTCAAACGATGCGGTATAGAGTTTTGTATTAGCGATCCGTAAACCATCAATATCATTCATGATAAAAACATCTTCACGTACTGAATCAAGAAAATTTAAGGTAATGGGATTTAATGGCGGATTATCACGCATAATAATAGAGTCAAAACCAGCAAGTGGTAATTGTGACTTTTTAAACTCTGCCTTTTTATAAAAGGATGTAATACTCGTAGGCGTAGTGTGCTCTTTTTTAAAAACCTGACAAAAAGCACTCGAAACAGAATCTCGCATGGTTAGGTTATGCGGAGTTGCAATGGCGACGGTATGATTTCTTGAAACACACTCGTGAATGAGTCTCAAAGTTGAATCTGTTTCAGGATCAATTTTATCCCAAGGATACATTAAAAAAAGAATATTCATGGTGTTGCCTTTGAAGTGTGAGATTCAAATCACAGTGGAGTGAGTGAAGTCTCGAATATTATGTTTAAAATACTAAAACGCTAGTTTAACTAATGTAAACTAGCGAAAAACTGGCTATATCAGATCGTAGGGTTTTGTAACTAGTCCCAATCATCATAGTCATCATCGAAAAGCTTTCGTAGTTGGCGCTCTTCTTTTAATTGTTCAATTTTCTTTTTGGCAAGGTAATTACGTTTGTTGTTTTGTTTAGGCGTGCTCCCATCCGTTGAAGCTGTATCTAAATCAAAATCAGCAACGCTATTGCCAAACTCACTAGAAGAATCGGTACTATTAATATCTGAATCGCCGGATAAAGGAAGTTCGTAATCAGAATCAATGGTCATATTGATGCCACCACAATACAAATCAAGTTATTGCGGATAATCTATGTTTTTAGTAATGAAGAAAAGTAAAATATTTTTAAGTTAACGATAAAAATAATTTACTTTAATAGAGGGGATTGGCTTTTTGAATAAAGAATGGTGTTCTAAACTATCTAGCCATCATAATAGCCGGAGCTTCAGGTTCATCTTTTCTCAGTAAGTTCTTAATTTCAATAATGCGTTCTTCGTTTTCATTTTCTTTATGAAAAGCGCTAAATAGCTCTCGTTCAAATGACGGTAGTGCACTTATTTCGAAAAGTGTACCTTCTTCAATAAAAGGTTTTGCTAGCATATCAGGTAGATATGCACTTCCACCGCATTGCAACATAAGATCTAATGCTATTCGAGCAGTACTGGTTCTAATTGCTGGAATAGAAATACCTTTAACTTCTTTAGCATGCCAATTAATAAAGCTTGTGCCCCAATCAATCATAATATAACGCTTAACTTCTGACGGTGTTATAATTTTATTTTGGAATGTTGTCACAGGTATCAATTTGAACATGTGTAATGATTCAATTTTTAACTCTTCAACTTTAGGTGGGTCAAATAAGATAGCAACATCGAGGGTGCGCTCCAATAGCTGCCGAGTTAACTGCTCTCGTGACAAAATTTCTGCAATTAAACTAATATGGGGCTGATCAATATATATTTTTGAAATCGCATCGTGAATATAAACATCCCAAGTGTTTGGTGTGCCTGCAATAGATATTTGCGTCACTTGCTCTGAAGTTAGTGCCACATCCTGCTTCGCCATTCTTAACGTATTTAGCATACTTTCGGCGTGAGGAACCAGCCTTTCTCCTGCTAATGTTAGCTGAATATTATTCCTTGCTCTTTGAAACAAGGTAACGCCAAAATATCGTTCTAGTTGTCGTATCCTAGTGCTTACAGCTGCTTGAGTCAGATACAAGTTTTCTGCTGCTTTACCAAAATGTCGGCAATCTTTAACTTCCAAAAAAGTTTTAATTAATTCAATGTCCACGTTGCTATCTCTTATCGATACGATAATTATTATTTGTTGTACAGCTTGTTAACTTAGCCGCATAATCCGCCAAATTATATACACTGTCAATAGGGATAAATATGACTTTAGTACAAGGTTTTATTCAGCAAGAGTTGTTTTATGACGATGTTCATTTCCCACGCGGATTTAGAAAATCTGGTGATTTCAGTATTGCGGAATCTGAACTACTTACCAATGTGGGAAGCCGCTTATTTTTATTAGAACAAGGTCAACGTAAGCCTGAAAATCAAGTTGAAGTGCAGTTTGTAAATATGTGTAGTTCGAAAATTGAAGGGCAAACTAAAGTTGAAGTACTTTGGCAAAAATATAAAACATTAACCAAACATAAACCTTTTCATGCGTTAAGTGGCCAAACATAAGCATCAATTTTACTGTGATTACACAAATGTTATCAATGTTATGTTAGCTTATTTATTAGGATAGAGTTATTTCTAAAATATTTATATAACTAATTTAAATGCGTTGGAGAGTTTGTGAAGTATTTTGCTTATGGTTCAAATATGTCATTGGCACGGTTGCAAGAAAGAGTGCCAAGTGCGGTAAGACACGGGGTTTTTACACTTGTTGGACATCAATTACGTTTTCACATGGAAAGTGATGATGGCTCAGGGAAGTGCGATGCTTATCAAACAAATAATGAAGAGGATGTGGTTATAGGTGCTCTTTTTGATATGCATGAAGATGATAAGGTTTATTTAGATAGAGCTGAAAGTTTAGGTTCGGGTTACGACGCAAAAACAGTAATAGTAAGAAATAATTTAGGCGAAACTTTCGAAGCTTTAATTTATTTTGCAATAAAAATTGATTCCTCATTAAAACCTTACGGTTGGTATTTAAATCACGTTGTTATAGGAGCAATAGAGATGAATTTACCTGCTCAATATACTGACATCATCCAAGCTACAAAATCCATTGAAGATCTAGATACGAATAGAGATGCCAAGCAACGGTCTATCTACCCAAATCATTCAAGGATGGCTTTTCAGAGCTAAACTAAGAGGTTAGAACAAAGGGATAGAAGTAAATTGTTGGCAGGAAGCCTGATAGATATGCTTTTGTGCATCGACGAGCATGGATGCTTTAATGCCGTCAAGTCATGGATGGCCATGTGATCGCGACATACCGTACATCGACGTGCATGGATGCACTAATGCCTCGAAAGACAGGACGCCTGAGAGTAGGCCTGTACATACACACTCTTTCACATCCATGTGACCGCGATATACCTTACATCGACGTGCATGGATGCACTAATGCCTTGAAAGGCAGGATGTCTGAGAAAGGCCTGTACATAAAAAGGCAAACCGTTATTACGTTCAATCTACGTAAAAGGTTTGCCTTAATAATTTTCTTTCGCTGTTTAGGTGTAACGCTTTAGTTATTACTTAACACGCATTCCCGCTTTAGCACCGTCATCTGGATTTAATATCCATAAGTCTTTATCGCCAGGGCCTGCGGCTAATACCATACCTTCAGACATGCCAAAACGCATTTTACGCGGCGCTAAGTTAGCCACCATAACAGTGTGCTTACCAATTAAGTCTTCTGGATTATAAGCTGATTTAATACCAGCGAAAACTTGACGAGTTTCTGTGCCTTCTTCATTAAGTGCTAAGGTTAGTTGAATTAATTTATCAGCTTTTTCAACATGTTCAGCATTAATGATTTTAACGATGCGTAAATCAATTTTAGCGAAATCATCAAATTGAATTTCTTCAGAAATTGGGTCTGCAGCTAATGGATCAGCAAGCGCAGCTGAATTATCAACTACCTTCGCAGCCTTCTTTTTCTTAGCTGGTTTTTTTTCTTCTTCTGCTGGTGCGCCACCTAAACTCTCTTTTGAAGCATCAGTCATCGCATTAACTTTATCCATATCAACACGTTGAAGCATCGCTTTAAATTTATTGATTTTATGATCAGTTAATAAGGTTTTGTGTCCTTCCCAAATAAGCTCGTCATTTAAGAAAGCCGCTGTGCTATCGGCAAGTACCGGTAGTACAGGTTTTAAATAAATCATCAGCGTGCGGAACATGTTGATACCTAATGAACAGATATCTTGTACTTCTTGTTGTTTGGTTTCGTCTTTAACAAGCTGCCATGGTTCTTTAATCGCAATATATTCATTTACTTTATCAGCAAGCGCCATTATTTCGCGCATACCGCGGCCAAAGTCACGAGCTTCATAATGAGCAGCAATACTATCACCTGCCGCCATTACTTCATCAGCTAGCGCTTGGTTATCAATGTTAGTTGATAACATGCCGTCAAAGCGTTTAGTGATAAAACTTGCACAACGAGAAGCGATATTAACCACTTTACCCACTAAGTCAGAGTTAACACGTTGCACGAAGTCTTCAAGATTTAAATCTAAATCATCAATTTTGTGAGTTAATTTAGTTGCGTAGTAATAACGTAAATATTCTGGATTTAAATGCGCTAAATAGGTGCTTGCTTTCACAAACGTGCCTTTAGATTTAGACATTTTTTCGCCGTTCACGGTAACAAAACCATGAGCGAAAACCGCGGTAGGTTTACGGTAATCAGCACCTTCTAACATCGCAGGCCAAAACAGGCTGTGAAAGTTAATAATGTCTTTACCAATAAAGTGATATAGCTCGGCGTCTGAATTTTTATTCCAGAAGCTGTCAAAGTCGATACTTGAGTCTCTATCACATAGGTTTTTAAAGCTGCCCATATAACCAATAGGCGCGTCTAGCCATACATAGAAGAATTTACCTGGTGCATTCGGTATTTCAAAGCCAAAGTAAGGTGCGTCGCGGCTAATATCCCATTGCTTTAAACCTTGTTCGAACCATTCAGACAGTTTATTCGCTACTTCTTCTTGCAAAGTGCCACTGCGTATCCAGTCTGCTAGCATTGATTCAAAAGCAGGTAAGTCAAAGAAGTAGTGTTCAGAATCTTTTAATACTGGTGTAGCCCCTGAAATTGCTGAACGTGGGTTAAGTACTTCTGTTGGTGAATACGTTGCACCACAGTTGTCACAGCTATCACCATTTTCATCTTCACTTTTACACTTCGGACAAGTACCTTTTACAAATCGGTCAGCTAAGAACATGCCTTTTTCTGGGTCATATAATTGTGAAATAGTGCGGGTTTTAATATGGCCTTTGGCATGCAAAGCATTGTAAATCTTTTCAGAGTACTCTTTGTTCTCATCGCTATGCGTTGTATGGTAATTATCAAAGCTAATGTGAAAGTCATCAAATTCTTTAATACGTTCTTCACGCACACCGGTGATCATTTCTTCTGGTGTAATGCCAAGCTCTTGCGCTTTAAGCATGATTGGCGTGCCATGAGCATCATCAGCACAAACAAAGTAAGTTTCATGACCACGCATACGTTGGAAACGAACCCAAATATCAGTTTGAATATGTTCTAATAAATGGCCAAGGTGAATCGAACCATTCGCATAAGGAAGGGCACAAGTAACTAAAATTTTACGTTTATCTGCAGATGGTACAGATGACTTTGATAAAGACATATAAAGTTTACATATTATTGGTGGTAATTATGCAGCGAATGGTACAGAATTTGTCATAACTTTTCATTAAGAATTATCGCCTTTATGTGATAAAGGTTAGATAAAATGCGTTTTAAAAATGTTATCAAATCTTTTCTCAAAAAATAAAGCTGCCAAGCATGAGCTTGAAGCTGAAATTCAGCAAACAATTAACCACTTTCTTGATGCATATCGCTCGGTTACTTTCCCATTAGGTTTTCTCAGTGTTAGTGAATCGCTTAGCATGGCGATGATTAAAAAAGACTTAGTTATTGAAGCTTTATTACCTTTTCCCTGCGATGGCGAGTTAAATGATGTTGCTGAGCAACTAACCGAGCTAGTGCAGCTTCCAGTTCATTTTGACGTTAATTATCAAGTAGAGCCTGTTAGACAACATGCGATAAAAGGCATTAAAAACATCATTGCCGTTTCATCAGGCAAGGGCGGTGTAGGTAAATCGACTACGGCGGTGAATTTAGCGTATGGCTTAATTGCTGAAGGCTGTAGTGTCGGTATTTTAGATGCTGATATTTATGGTCCATCAATTCCAACCATGTTGGGACTAAAAGGTGAAAAACCGACCTCAATCGACGGTAAGTTAATTACGCCACTGGAAACTGATGGATTATCTGCAATGTCGATTGGCTTTCTTGTTGATGATGCCAACGCTACCGTTTGGCGCGGCCCCATGGCAAGCAGAGCCTTTTCTCAATTATTAAATGAAACAGACTGGCCCGAATTAGACTATTTGATTGTTGATATGCCGCCAGGCACTGGCGATATTCAACTAACGTTGGCACAACAAGTACCTGTTGCAGGCGCTTTAGTTATTACTACACCGCAAGATATTGCTTTAGTTGATGCTGTGAAGGGCATGGCGATGTTTGAGCAAGTGAAGCTGCCGGTATTGGGCATTATTGAGAATATGAGTTACCACCAGTGTGATAATTGTGGTCATCATTCACATTTATTTGGTGAAGGTGGCGGTGAACGTATTGCTAATAGCGCTAAAACACAGTTATTAGGGCAATTACCGCTAGATATTCGTATTCGAGAAGATGCCGACAATGGTAGCTGTTTAATAAATGAAAATAGCACTGGTGAATTGGCGCAGCTCTATCGTAAAATAGCGCGAAATGTTGCCGCACAATTATATTATCAATTGGATATGCGCAGCCCAACAACGCCGAGTATTGTTGAAAGTTAAGTCTTTTATTTATAGATACTCAATGAAAGCGTAGAAATTTACTATTTTAAGCAGGCGTTTGGCCTGTTTTGTTAAACCTCAGCCTAAGAAGAATAATCATGAGATTGTGCGACAAAGATATAGAAGAAAGTATTAGCAAAGGCGAGATTAAAATCTCGCCAACACCTGACAGTAGTATGATTTCAGGCGTTAGTGTTGATATTCGTTTAGGTAATGAATTTAGAGTATTTCAAGATCACACCGCGCCATATATCGATTTAAGTGGTCCGAAAGATGAAATGCAAAAAGCAATGAATTCAGTTATGAGTGATGAAATTTTTATTCCTGATGGCGAAGCGTTTTTCCTTCATCCAGGAGAGCTAGCATTAGCGGTGACTTATGAGTCAGTGACTTTACCTGATAACATTGTTGGTTGGTTAGACGGTCGTTCATCATTGGCGCGTTTAGGCTTAATGGTACATGTTACTGCGCATAGAATTGATCCCGGTTGGTCAGGGCAAATAGTTTTAGAATTTTATAACAGTGGTAAATTACCGTTAGCATTGCGTCCTAAAATGAAAATAGCGGCACTGAACTTTGAAACTATGTCATCAAGTGCCTTAAGACCTTATAACAAACGTGATGATGCTAAGTATAAAGATCAAGTTGGCGCAGTTGCTAGCCGCATTAGTCAAGATGAAAGCCAGAAGTAAAAACAATAGAGTTGTGTTAATTCTCCATTTAGATAACCGTGGCTTTAATTAACTAAAAATTTATTAGTTTTCTGCTCGAAAAACAAAAAAGCCAACGATAAATCGTTGGCTTTTTTATGACTCACTTTTATAAGTAAATGAGTTATAAACATGAGTTGTTAACTTACCGCGCTAGCTTGCTTTAGTTCTGTTTCACTCTTTGCTTTTGAAATGCAAATGTTGAGGGCAGAAATTAACTTATCTCGACTATGGTAATGACTAACCGTGTCACTGCTTAATTCGTGATGACAGACGCTTATACGCGTTGATTTCACAGTCTTATCATGGCATATCGCACTATCAATAGGTAAACAGCCGATATTCTCTTCAATCCATGCTAGTTTTTCATCTAGAGATAAATCTGAAGCAGGACTATTTTCAGCAACTATATTATCAATAAAAACTCGATGAGCACTGGTTTGCTTTAACGCATTACTAATATCACGTACAAGTAGTGGTGGTATAATACTGGTTAGGAAACTTCCTGGGCCCAAAATAACTAAATCGGCATTTAGTATTGCATCAACGCAGCTCGGTAGCGTTTTAACTAACGGTGCCAACATTAAGTTTTTTGGCATCACTGGCATTTCATCAACAGATAACTCACCAACACGACAGCGTCCTTCTGGATAAAACGCCATCAGATCTGTTGGCGTTTCAGACATTGGAAATACTTGGGTTTTAACGCCTAACAAACGGCGAACCAATTTTATAGATTCAAGCGGGCGAGAATGTATTTGTCCTAAACCGTAAAGAATTAGATTGCCAAGGTTATGACCACCCAGTTCATCTTTACCATCAAAGCGAAAATCGAACAGTTGACTGCCGACAGACTTATCATCAACTAATTGAGTAAGACAATTACGTAAATCGCCCCATGCAATGGAGCTGCTTCGCTTTCTTAACCTACCTGTTGAACCACCATTATCAGTAGTAGTGACAATACCTGTAAGTTGATTGCCTAAAAAGGAGAGGGTAGATAGTACCCGACCTAGGCCGTGTCCACCGCCAATGGCGACAACATTGAGCTCTTTTAGCTGCATATTACTATTATTTTTTTCAATTGAGCATTAACCATAACGCTAAGTATACGATAAATAAAGCTACAAGCCACAGTTTCTGTGAGAGTAGGTAAGGTAATATAGCTAGTTTAGCGTGTATTATTTGATTTAGATTACAAATTATCGATAGCGTTTTTATTTAATCACTGGGGATTTATCTAAAAACAGCTAATATAAACAGTTGATAAGACAAAATTTAGTCAACTTGTTCTATAAGTAATCACTTAGATAGATTCTTTTAAAAAAATGCATTATTTTTTTAAATAAGTGTTGACAGTATCATGGTCGCTGCTTAGAATGCGCCTCGCTTTCAAGGAGTAACTCAGTTACTTTCCTGGAGGAGAAATAGAATAGGTATTAGGCCACTTGTTTTATTTCGATGTGTTCTATGTGGGGCTATAGCTCAGCTGGGAGAGCGCTTCGCTGGCAGCGAAGAGGTCTGCGGTTCGATCCCGCATAGCTCCACCAATATTATTTAGTAGTGTTAGTAATAACGCTAAGATAGTTAAAAAGATAAACGTAGTTGGATGCACCTTATAGGTTGTCGGATTACATAAACAAGCCGTAAGGTTTTGTTTTATCGTTTTAGTGTCCCTATCGTCTAGAGGCCTAGGACACCGCCCTTTCACGGCGGTAA
>CAJXQI010000021.1 GCA_913058395.1 uncultured Colwellia sp.
TTGTAGTTGTAGTTGTAGTTGTAGTTGTAGTTGTAGTTGTAGTTGTAGTTGTAGTTGTAGTGGCAGAGGTTATTGCCTTGTAAGAATTGCTTAGCCTACTTCTTTGAATAAGCTTTCATCAATAATTGTGTTATCAATTATGTTTTGCGCCACTTTAACACAAGTACCACATTGTGAACCTAACGGCAGGTGTTGTTTTAGCTCACGCATAGATCCGACACCTTCTTCGGTGACTAACTGCTTAATTTGGTGGTCTGTGATGCCTTTGCAAATACAAACAAACATAATATATATTCACTGATGATTGATAACGCGATTGATAATAGTTCTTATTTGAATTCTGTTCAACCATTAATTTGTTCGTAATTGTTATATCGCTGAAAAATATAAAGTTAATTTATTTGCTGATAAACAGCCTGTTTTATTTTTAAAGAGAAAAGTTATTTAATAACAAAAAACGTATATAACTATTTTGTTATATTGTGTGCTGGTGTAAACTTATCGACAATAAATACTAGCATTGAAAATTTGCATGACACCGACAGAATTTTATAAAAACCTAGCTGATGATATTCGCTTAAAAAGTATATTGCTTATCGCGAAAGAAGGGGAGCTATGTGTTTGTGAGCTTATGGTTGCCCTTAATGAGCCAAGCCAGCCGAAAATATCTCGTCATTTAGCACTGCTAAAAAATGCTGGAGTGTTGTTAACGCGCAAGCAAAAACAATGGGTTTATTATGGAATTAACCCCGATATGCCCGCTTGGGCGCGAGAAGTTATTAAGCTAACTGTAGCTGAAAACTCAGCTTTTATTGCTGAAAATCTTCGCGCTCTAAATCAAATGGGCGACAGGCCAACTCGAGCTGCAAGTTGCTGCGAGTAAATATTTACCAAGCTTCATTTGTTCACTAATTCACTAATTCACTAAGCGATTTGAAATTCATATTTGATAGGAAAACATCATGACAATTAAAATAGGTATTAACGGTTTTGGCCGTATGGGACGTTTATCAATGCGTGCAGCATATGATTGGGACGACATTGAAATTGTTCAAATTAATGACCCTGCAGGCAACGCTGAAACCTTAGCGCATTTACTGAATTTTGATTCTATTCACGGTATTTGGCAGCATCAAGCAACGCATGCAGTTGAAGACATTATTATCAATGATAACAAAATTGTTTGTAGTCAAAATCGCAATATTGCTGATACTGACTGGTCAGGTTGTGATGTGGTTATTGAAGCCTCAGGTGTAATGAAAACCAAAGCTTTACTTCAAGCTTATTTAGACCAAGGCGTGAAGCGGGTAGTTGTTACTGCGCCAGTAAAAGAAGACGGTATTTTAAATATTGTTGTCGGTGTTAACGACCATGAATATGACGCTGATAAATTCCCAATTGTTACTGCTGCGTCTTGTACCACCAATTGCCTCGCACCTGTTGTTAAAGTTATTCATGAAAAAATTGGCATTAAGCATGGTTCAATGACCACTATTCATGACATTACCAACACTCAAACTATATTAGATGCGCCACACAAAGATTTACGCCGTGCTAGAGCATGTGGCATGAGTTTAATTCCAACAACGACTGGTTCGGCAACGGCTATTACGCATATTTTCCCTGAGCTTAAAGGTAAGCTTAACGGCCATGCCGTGCGTATTCCTCTGGCAAATGCTTCGCTTACTGATTGTGTTTTTGAATTAGAAAGAGCCACCACAGAAGAAGAAGTGAATGATTTTTTACAAGCGGCAGCAGATGGCGAACTAAAAGGTATATTGGGCTATGAAGAGCGTCCTTTGGTTTCTATTGATTATAAAACTGATCCACGCTCAAGTATTATCGATGCCCCATCAACAATGGTAGTTAATGGTACACAAGTTAAACTTTATGTGTGGTATGACAACGAGTGGGGTTATGCAAACCGTACAGCGGAAATAGCTCGACTGGTTGGTCGTTCAGATTTAGCGAAAAGCTAGTCCGACTTTCGTTTAACTAACTGCGTTTTATATTAATTGAGTAAGTAGAAATAACCATATGAAGGCATTAATCGGGTTATCTGAACAGGTAAAGCAATACTTAATTATTACCGGTAATTACTGGGCATTTACCCTAACCGATGGTGCCTTACGTATGCTGGTGGTTTTGTATTTTCATCAGCTAGGTTATAGCCCGCTAAGTATTGCGATGCTATTTCTATTTTATGAAATTTTCGGCGTTGTAACTAACTTAGTTGGTGGCTGGTTAGGGGCTCGTTTAGGCCTTAATAAAACCATGAATATTGGTTTAGCCTTGCAAATTGTTGCCTTAGCTATGCTCGTTGTACCAAGCGAATTACTAACTGTAGCCTATGTTATGGCTGCGCAAGCATTGTCTGGTATTGCCAAAGACCTCAATAAAATGAGTGCTAAAAGCTCAATTAAGTTGCTTGTGCCAGAAGACAATAGCAGCAAACTATATCAGTGGATTGCGGTATTAACGGGTTCAAAAAACACCTTGAAAGGTATTGGCTTTTTTCTTGGTGGCTTACTGCTAACAGTGTTTGGTTTTTCTGGCGCGATAACATTAATGGCTTTGGCGTTGTCTGTAGTTTGGCTGTTCAGTTTATTTAGCTTGAAGCAAGATATAGGTAAGGCGAAAAACAAACCAAAATTTAAAGACGTACTGTCGAAAAGTCGAGCGATTAATTTACTATCTGCAGCAAGGTTATTTCTATTTGCTGCGCGAGATGTTTGGTTTGTTATCGCATTGCCTGTGTTTTTAGCGGCTGAGTTTGGTTGGCAACACACTTGGGTAGGCGGCTTTATTGCCGCGTGGATAATTTTATATGGCGTTATTCAAACACAAGCCCCCAAATTAACGGCTAAAGCATCAGGTAAATCACCAAATGGACAAGATGCGGCAAAATGGGGAGCGTTACTTTTCATCGTACCAAGTTTAATGGCAGTTGCCTTAAGTACAGGGCTGCCTGCCACTTGGGTTATTGTTGCTGGTTTAACTGCGTTTGCTGTGTTATTCGCGATTAACTCTTCTTTGCATAGCTTTCTTATTGTCGATATGGCGAGCAAAGATGGTGTATCACTTGATGTTGGCTTTTATTATATGGCGAATGCTGGTGGTCGGTTATTAGGGACAGTGCTTTCAGGGTGGACTTTTCAGGCCTACGGTATTATTGCTTGCTTAGTTATTTCTGCTATTTTTATTGCCTTAGCGGTTATGTTTGCAGCTATGATTGTTCCGCGAAATACTGCGTTAGTAAAACCAACGCAGTAATTGGGAACTAGAGCAGACTTAGCTTAAGTAAGGTAATTTTGTCACTCGGCCTTTATTGGTCGAGTCGACTTTTAAGTCACTTTTTATGTCTTTCCAAGCGGTAACTTTACCGCCAACGTTCAGCTTTTCAAAAGCTGAATTTTCAATCAAACTTTCTTCAATAGCTAAAAACTGGGTCAGTTTTGTGTAGCTATCGTTAGCACTGATATCAATTGATAAAAAGTCGCTTGCTCGATTTTTAAAGTGTGCTTGAGCTTGCGATTTATGCTGCTGGTAACATTGGGTTAGAAACTCAAAGCTATTAATGTTCTCTATAGAGTAGGGTGAGAATGTTCCTTGGTAACAGCGTTTTATGATTGGATTAAAACCGCCATCGTCTCTAATTAAGTTTACATGCATACGTGCCAATAATTGTTGAATTGACGGTAACCACTTTTCTAATGAGCGTTCTAAGTAAATAAATTTTGCGTTGGGGTAAGCTTGGTCTAGCTTTTGATAGTCATAGAAAATTGGCGTATCGGCGATAACTTGTGCTTCATTAAACGCGCGGTCGGTGTAAGCTGTATGTGCAACACGAAAACCTAACGTTAGCATTGCAGCGCAAACACTAGTGGTTCCTGTTCTCGGTAAACCAATAATGAATATTTTCTCTTCGTTTGCCATATCTATTTTTCAATCACCAATAATTTAAGCCCGACATTTTGCCCTAAATTCGTTTCAACCGTAAGAAGAATGTCGCTTATCTAACATTTTATCTGCAATCAAAAATGTGAAGTCATTAATTCACTATGTTGAGTGAGAGGAAGAACAAACAAAAAAGGCTTAACGGGAAAGTTAAGCCTTTTGTGCTAAAAACGAGTTTTTATATCATTTTAATACTATTTGTCAGTATCAATCGAAACGTTTAAATCTTTTAAAATACCGTCATGTAGGTTGTAAACAAAGCCATGTACGGTAACGTCTTGATTTATACCCCATGCCTTTTTCAATATGGTGGTATTACATACGTTGGCAACTTGTTCTATAACGTTTAATTCACATAGTAGCTTCAAACGTTCTTCTTTATCTTCAACTGCATCTAAGCGTTCTTTATGAAAACGATAAACATCTTTAATGTGGTGCAGCCAGTTATCAATTAAACCATGGCTTTTATTATCAAGTGATGCAATAACACCACCACAACCATAATGTCCGCAAACAATGATATGTTTTATTTTTAAAACATCGACGGCAAATTGAATAACAGAAAGACAGTTAAGATCTGTATGAATAACTTGGTTGGCAATATTACGATGAACAAAAACTTCACCTGGTTGCATTCCTAGTAACTCGTTAGCTGGTACGCGCGAGTCAGAACAACCTATCCATAAGTATTCCGGATTTTGTTGTTCAGAAAGGTTTTTAAAGAAGTTAGGATCTTCTTGTTTTATTTTGTCAGACCATTGCTGATTATTTTCGAATAAATGCTGTATTGAACTCATGGGAAAACCAGTCAGGAAAATATAGTGTGATTTTATGCTGTTATGCAAACAAGTAAAGAAAAAACTGGTCTAATATCAATTGTTACTAAACTTGGCGTATTAAGCTGCTCTGTGAGTCTTATTATTGGCTTTATCTTATTTAAATTCAGTGGTGATGACACTGTTAAGAATGAATTGAAGAATAGTATGGCCAGCGCATGAGCAGGTTATATTTTAATGAAAAGCTTGCGCAAGAATTAAGCTCATAATAGTTACGGAACTGGCTTTGCTAAGTTAGCCAAGAAGCACACAATTTACCCGTCAGGTAAAAAGGTAGTGACTTAGGCGGGTTTAAACTCGTCCAAATGACGAAAACTATTCTTGTTCGTGATCTTTTTTACGTTGCTCAGCTTCTCTGTCTTTAACTTTTTGTTGTTGTTCATCAGTAAGTTCAAATTTACTCGCTGACTGCTTTAGCAATAAAACTCCTGCGAAAACAGAGCCAACCGCAATAACAATTATCAAAATTGTGGTGAATGTCATCATACTTTCCTTAATTAGATAGCTGTTTAATACCAGCCTTGTATTTTGTATTACTGAAAAAATTAATAGTAAATTAACACAATAGCATGTAATTTATTTGCTGGCTTGTAGCATGAATTGCCAAAAGTTCTGTTTAGCATAAACAATAAAAATAACTATAAATAAGTATTTGGAAAAAAGATGTCGAATCGCCTCAGTATCAAGTTACTCTTACCCACAGTTGCTATCGCTATTATTGCAATTATCACCGTTGTATTTTTTGGCAGTGATTTTAGTCAAGCCTCAATTACCAGCTTACTAATAGTGATGACAGTTATACAAGCTATTGCCGGTTATATTTATTCTCAGAAAAAATTGACTCAACGTATTGAACGATTACAACAATACATTGACCAAGTGGCTAGTGTTGATGTTGCACCGGAGAAGTTAACACAAGATGAAAGCAATGATGATCTAGCGAAAGTGGGGAATGATCTTGCTAAGTTTATTGACAACTTAGCTGACGTTATTCATGAAATTCGCGGAGAGTCTGACAGCTTAAAGCAAGGCTCTGCTTCTTTGTCAGTACAAATGGGCGATTCGGTTGGTGCAGTAAATCAATCAGCTACGCAAATTGAGCAAATGGCAAGTTCGATTGACCAAGTTGCATTAACATCAACCACATTGTCAGAAAGTGCCACGCAAGTGAGTGAAACAACTAACCAAGTGCTGTCTATTTTGGAGCAAGGCACTAATGCTTCAAATACTAGTCAACATACCATTGAAGACTTCGCCAAAGAAGTTACGGCAATGGCAACTGATTTAGCGTTATTACAAGAAGAGAGTTCACGTATTGGCTCTGTGTTAGAAGTTATTCGCGGCATTGCTGACCAAACAAATTTATTGGCGTTGAATGCTGCCATAGAAGCGGCACGAGCAGGTGAACAAGGACGAGGCTTTGCTGTTGTTGCAGATGAAGTACGAGCGTTAGCACATCGTACGCAAGAAGCCACAGTTGAAATTAATGCCATGGTTGAAGGTTTACAGGAAAAGTCGACTAATGCGGTAAATGCGATTGGTCGTGGTCAAAGCTTATCCCAAGACAGTTTGGTTCATTCAGAGCAAGTAGTTGATGCACTTCAACAAATTGGTCAAGTATTTGCCGAAGTGGATACGCTGACGACTCAAATTGCACAAGGTACAACTGAGCAGCAACATTCTACAGCCTCTATTAACGATAATATGTCGATGGTGGTGGAACTAAGTCGTGAATTGAATAGCGGCTTATCATCGGTGGCTGAGTTAGCTGAAATGCAACAAAGAACTGCCGCTGAAGTTGATACAACATTAAATCGAATTTGTGTTTGATATACTGACTAACGAAATAAACTAAAAAAGGTTCGCTTGGCGAACCTTTTTTTTGTCCGATGAAAATTACCAATGCCGATAGAATTTTAGTAAATTTTATAGGGAAAAAAGACCAATAGAGCAGTTGCCATTAAATAAGTTCATCGCAACGCATACTCTCGTATCAAAGTGCTCATTCTATTAAGAAAATTAGCCTGCTTTATGTCTTTGCAGGTTAACCGAAAAAACACTTTTGAGTCATAGCAAAGAATAAACAAAACAACATTTTAATCTCGTAGTTTTGTACTAGATCAAAACCCTAAAAAGTAATCTCTGTAAACTCATGTTTAGCTATAGCCATGTAGTGGTTATGTCAAAACACCTTAGAGAGATTTTATGCTGTATTTATATTTAGGCTATATTTTTGCACAGTCGTATGCGGTTACCGAAAAGCTCATCACCGCTAGCATTTCACCGTTAGCGATATTTTTCTCAATTGTCGTTTTTATTATATGGTCAATATTTCCTGTGGCTGGGTATTTACTTGGCAAGGCATTTAAAGCTAGAGATAACCTAAATAATAAAGCGCTACTGGCTAGTGGTTTTGCGTTAGGTTTTGTCGAGAATATTTTATTTTACTTCAATATTCTGCCGTACGGCTGGGAAAGCGCAGGTACATTTATTGTATTTGGATTGTCGTTTGGTTTGGCGTTTGTTTACTTGGCTAAGCCGTTGCAGTTGGTGCGTCAGTAGTTTTTATTTTGTCAGTTTAATTAGATATTGATTTAAATGTGCAGATAAGAGAGGGTGCTAAGTGAAGTTATAACGTCTCTACTATCTGAAGACCGCTTTAAGCTCATTGCTGCCGTTCAATTTGATTTTGTAGGTGTATGCTGAGTCGAATTACAGACATTAGGAAATACATACTTTAGATTAATTGTCCCCATCAACTGCAAGTATATTGACTCATACTAATACGTATGATGTAATTGCATCATGTATTTACATCTAATAGGCTCCGCATGAAGAACTGCATTTTTACAGCGATGAGAAAAGCTAATCGAGTTCTATTTCGCAGGTATCAAGAAGCTTTAGCCAATACAGATACCAGTATTGTGCAACTTTCTATATTAAGAGCATTGGAACGAAATGGTCCGATGCCTTTGGCTCGTCTATCAGAGGATTTAGTTATGGAAAGAACATCGCTTTATCGAACCATCGAACCGATGGTTAATGCAGGAAAAATCAATATTATTCAATCAGGTACAGGTAAAGCAAAGATTGCAGAGTTGACAGCGAAAGGGATTGCCACAATTGAGCAAGTTATGCCGTATTGGGCAAAAGCTCAGGAAAGTATTATTAAAGATAGTGGTATAGAAGAGTGGGAGTCCTTGCGAAAAACGCTTCAAACTCTAGCGAATTTAAAGCCTTAGGGAGTGCTTAAATGAACAATAAAGCGGTTTATGCTTGGCTTGTACTAGGAATGATTTGGGGTACAAATTTTGTATTTATTAAATGGTCTACGGATGTAATATCCCCAATGCAGGTAGCATTGGTCAGAGTTTTCATTGGATTTTTAACCATTGGCTGCTTCGCTTTGCTGACCAAGCAGCTTAATTTTAATCAACTGCGACATTCTTTCCATTTTAATATCATGGCTATTTTGGCAGCAGCACTCTATTTCTATGCTTTCTCTGAAGGAACTGCATTATTAGAGTCGGGATTAGCAGGCGCTGTTAGTGCATCAATACCATTATTTTCACTTATTGCTGCTATTATTTTTCTTTCCGATGAAAAGCTAACAGTGAACAGAGCATTTGGGCTTTTAATCGGTTTGATAGGGGTTGTACTAATTGCTAATCCACTAAATGGAAAAGCAGGAGAGAATTTATTCTTAGGGGTAGTATGGATGGTATTAGGTTCTATGAGCTTAGGGGTTTCATTTGTGTATGCTCGCAAATTCATAGTTCCTTTAAAACTTCCCGCTGCTGCATTAACCACCTACCAGCTAGGATATGCATCACTAATTTTATTTGCTGTTACTGATAAATCAGGGTTAGCTGCTATAAGTAATAATATCGTGTCATTGTGTATTTTAGTTGTTGGATTGGGAATTGTAGGTACGGGACTAGCTTATGTACTTTACTATTATGTTGTGGATAAACTTGGTGCTGTTAGAGCGTCTTCCTTGACCTATGTACCGCCAGTAGTCGCTCTTTTTTTAGGTTCTGCATTCCTTAATGAAACAATCGAATTATTAGACTACATAGCCACAGTTATTATATTTTTTGGCGTTATATTAATTAGTAAACAATCTAAAAGCTGATCCATTTAATACAGGAAGTTGTAATATACTTTATTAAATCATTAAGCGTTAACGGCGTTATTGGCAAAAAGAAGTCATACTAGTAGCTTTAAATGAATGACTGCTTTGGTGGCAAAGCGGACTATATCTTAAATAAAGTTTGTGTCTAAATTAGGGGCGCGTTACGAGATCAGTAACCGTTGCTGAATTTCAAAGTCACATTTTCTGTCACAGCGCACATTTTTCTGAGTCCTGAAATTACTGATGTCTTTTTCTTAAACCAGCACACCATGCTTAATTTCTTGCTGAGTTTGTTCAACCACATCAGCCAGTATATTAATAATTTTATGTACGCTACTAGGTAGTTGGTCAACATCAACGGCGTCAATTAGGTTTTTCACTTCTAAGCCTAATTCTGTATCACCTTCAATGTGTAAACGGCGCTGAAAAAATAAGGTGTCTGGGTCTTGTTTACGCCCAGCTATAAGTAGTAAGTCATCGCCTGAAGCACTGAAGCTTACATCTTCTTCAATGGCTAGCTGTGGCGCTGCCATGATAAGTTGGTCTTGATCAAAGCTAATCCACCAATGTAGGTCAATATCGGTAATGGATATTTTCAGCCATTTGTCAGTTAAAAATTCAAAATCACCGTCTTCAATCGCTTCTTTAAATACCGAGTGCAATGCTGATATTAGCATTTTATTTTGTGCGCTAAATGGCACTAAGCGTAAGCTAGGCTTAAGTATTTTAGGCAATAGTGATAGGGCACGGCTTCGTATGCTAAACGGTAGCTTTTGTAAGCTCAGTCGCTCGGTAATTTGATTAATCAAGGTCAATTCCACACGCTAAATGGTGACTGAAATAACAATGTCACAACTTTAGGTTTTACTTATTTAAATTATGAGCATTACATTATCATGCGAGCTCTACCGTTATTATGAAGCAGATCAAAGTTGGACTTGTATCTTGATGTTACTTAAAAACAAGCTTTCATTTTTAATTCACTTGCTATGAATTAGTTATTTTATATCAAATAATCTCTGCCTGAACCTAGGTACACTGCCAAACAAAATAAATTCTGGTTTGGATAATATGGAACTTTTGTGTCCTGCGGGTAATTTACCTGCGCTTAAAACAGCTATTGATAATGGTGCTGATGCAGTTTATATCGGCATGAAAGACGATACTAATGCACGTCATTTTGCTGGTCTTAACTTTAATGATGGCAAGCTTGCTAAAGGTGCAGATTACGTGCACGAACATGGCAAAAAACTCCATGTAGCCATTAACACTTTTGCTCATCCTGACGGCGAAGAACGCTGGCGTAAAGCGGTTGATAATGCGGTTGCCATTGGCACTGACGCGTTAATTATTGCTGATTTGGGCGTGCTTGATTACGCAGCGACTAAATACCCTGATGTTGAACGCCATGTGTCAGTGCAGGCGTCAACAACCAACTTAGAAGCGATAAAGTTTTTCAAAAATAATTTTGACGTTGAACGTGTAGTTTTGCCACGGGTATTGTCGGTGCAACAAGTTCGTCAGTTAGCAAAAACCAGCCCAGTAAAGCTAGAAGTATTTGCCTTTGGTAGCTTGTGTATTATGTCAGAAGGTCGCTGTTACTTATCTTCTTACATGACAGGTGAGTCACCAAATACTGCGGGTGCTTGTTCTCCTGCTAAATATGTTCGTTGGCAAGAAACCGACAAAGGCTTAGAAAGTCGTTTAAATAACGTGCTGATTGACCGCTATCAAAGCGATGAAAACGCCGGTTATCCAACCTTATGTAAAGGCCGCTTTGAAGTTGATAACAATGTTTATCATGCCTTAGAAGAACCGACTAGTTTAAACACCTTAGAACTTATCCCTGAGCTAGTAAAAATGGGTATTGCCTCAGTGAAAATTGAAGGACGCCAGCGCAGCCCCGCCTATGTGGAACAAGTTGCGAAAACGTGGCGCATGGCGTTAGACCGTTTTGCAGAAAACCCAGACGCCTACGATGTTGAACAAGCTTGGATGAATACACTATCGAACCTTTCCGAAGGTAGCCAAACTACGTTAGGCGCATATCACCGCAAATGGCAGTAAGCTTTTTTACTTTCGATGGTCATTGTTGATGGTTACTTCGGAAAGTAACGAAATAGTTAAGCAAATATTTAAATAGATAGTTGGAAATGAATATGAAATTTTCTCTTGGTCCTAGTTTGTTTTTTTGGCCAAAAAACGATGTTGAAGCTTATTATCAACAAGCATTAGACAGCAAAGCCGATATTATTTATTTAGGTGAAACGGTTTGTTCTAAGCGCCGTGAATTACGAGCAAAAGACTGGATAAATCTTGCCAAAGAACTTGCCAGTAATAGTGACAAACAAATCGTGCTATCAACCATGGCATTGTTGGAGTCACCGGCAGAAATTCAAACCATGCGCCGTTTGTGTGGCAATGGTGAATTGCTTATTGAAGCGAATGATTTAAGCGCCGTGCAAATGATGCACGAGCTAAACTTACCTTTTGTCGCAGGCCCAGCAATTAACTGCTACAACATTGCGACCTTAAAAGTATTACTTCGACAAGGTATGAGCCGCTGGGTAATGCCGGTAGAAGTTTCTGGTGATTGGCTGAAAACTTTACTGCAACAAGCAGAAGAAGAAAAAATTCGTAACCAATTTGAGTGTGAAGTATTTTCGTGGGGCTACATGCCTTTGGCGTACTCAGCACGCTGTTTTACTGCTCGTTCAGAAGATAGACCAAAAGACGATTGTAAGTATTGCTGCATTAAATACCCTGAAGGGCGAAAAATGAATAGCCGAGAAGGCGAACGTGTATTCATTTTAAATGGTATTCAAACCATGTCTGGTTACCAATACAACTTGGTGAATGAAGTGCCAGAAATGGCAAATATGGGGGTTGATATTGCCCGTATTAGTGCTGATAACGAAAAAGCTTTTACCATGCTTGATCGCTTTGGTAATCAGCTAGTGAACCCTGAGAAATATCCGCTTGACGGAGTGGAAGAATGTAATGGCTACTGGCATAAAATTGCTGGCATGTCAGTCGCGTAAATCACTACTGAAATAGTAAACTGCCAATAAACTGATGTTAATTGGCATGAATGAGAACATAAAAGGTTATTAATATGGTCCAGTTAAATGCTGACGAATTCAATCAAGAACATTTTTTACGTGAATATTGGCAGAAAAAACCTGTGGTTATCCGCCAAGGCTTTAAACATTTTCAAGACCCAATTAGCGCTGATGAAATTGCCGGGTTAGCCTGTGAAGAGGAAGTTGAGTCGCGCTTAGTATATAAAAAAGGTGAAGAATGGCAGGCTGAATTTGGCCCATTTGAATCTTACGAGCACTTAGGTGATAAAAACTGGTCGCTGGTTGTGCAAGCTCTCGATAATTGGTCGGAAGAAGCGGCACAAATGATAGAACCATTTCGTTTTCTTCCGCATTGGCGCTTAGATGACTTAATGGTCAGTTTTGCAACCCCTGGTGGTGGCGTAGGGCCACATATTGATTGGTACGACGTATTTATTTGCCAAGGTTCGGGTAAACGACATTGGCGTGTTGGTGATGAAGGCCAACATCGTGAGTTTGCAGCACATGCAGCGCTTTTACATGTTGAACCATTTGAAGCCATAATTGACGTTGAGTTGGAGCCAGGTGATATTTTATATATTCCACCAGGCTTTCCGCATGAAGGAATAACCTTAGAAACAAGTTTAAGTTTTTCAGTTGGCTTTCGCACGAATTCAGCGGTGAGTTTACTCAGTGGTTTTGCCGATCATTTGATTGATAATGAACAAGGTGGCCAGTTAATTACCGACCCTGAACGCCAAGCAACACAGCATAGCGGCGCAATTGATGCGAACGATTTTGCGAAAATAAAGCAGCAACTCGCCTCGTTAACAGATAATGATGAAATGTTACGTCACTTCATTGGCGCTTTTTATACTCAAGCTAAGCATGAATTAGACTTGCAACCTGATCTTGATTTAATTGCTGATGACGATATTAAAGTTGCCATTGCAGAGCATAATTTAATGCGCTTAGGTGGCGTGAGAGCGTTTTATTTTCCTGAAACGTTAACTGAAGGTATTTGCTACATTGATGGCAAAACCGTTGAATTTCCCAAAGCTATTTCGCCTATTGTGCAGCTAATGTGTGATCAAGTTGTTATTACGCAAGAGCAACTTGCTCCGTGGACTAACAACAGCGATTTTATTGGCTTTATAACTGCGCAACTTGGTGCAGGCTACTGGTACTGTGCTAGCTGAGTCAGCATCCGCAAGTAGTTTGGCTATAGTCTTGCTAAAATAATTTAAATGGCGATAATAGCGTCGCCTTTATTCTATTACTTTGTTAGCGACATCATTTCCTATGCGATTAGATAAATTTATTTGTAAAAGTACCGAACTTACCCGCACCGAAGCAAAAAAATTGCTCAAAATGGGTACGGTACTAGTTAATGATGTTGTTATTAAAGACCCTTCAACACAAGTACATGAAAATAACAGTATTACCATTGATGGTGAAGAGTTAACAGCCCGTAGTTCTCGTTATATTATTCTGCACAAACCTGTCGATACCATTTGCTCAAATGTGGATGAAACCTATCCGTCGTTATTACACTTAATTGATGTTGATAGGGCGTTCGATATGCACATCGCAGGGCGCTTGGATGCCGATACAACTGGTTTGGTTTTAATCACCGATGATGGCCGTTGGTCGCACAATATTATTTCCCCGAAAAAGCAGTGTGAAAAAGTTTATCGCGTATGGCTACGTAACCCATTAAAAGATGATACCGCAGAAAAGTTTACTGCTGGCGTGCAATTGCAGGGGGAAGACAGCTTAACTCGTCCTGCAAAATTAGAAAAAATTGATGAACAAGAAGTGTTGTTGACGATAACCGAAGGTAAATATCATCAAGTTAAACGTATGTTCGCTGCCGTAGGCAATAAAGTTGTGGGTTTGCATCGAGAACAGATTGGGCCAATAAAGTTAGCAGATTTACCCTTAGGTGAATGGCGTTATTTGACACAAACTGAAGTTGAAACCTTTTTATAGTTAACGGCTATTTTTACCTCACTTGTTAGCTATCAATTAACATCACTGCTTTTCACGTTTCGTTATAGCACTTACTTTAAGTGCTAATTTTTGCGTGTGAGTTAGTAATTTATTGTCTCCTGTTTTTCCGTGTCCTGGTATCACTTGTTTCGCGGTAGGGTACTTATTAATTAACTTTTGCATTGAAGTAGGCCACTGTGTGATATCTGCATCACCGGTATAGCCCAATGTTTTACTGTTTAAGCTTTTGACAAAGCAGCCGCCAAAAAGTAGTTCATGTTCAGGTAACCATATCACAATGTTGTCGCGAGAATGTCCTGCTCCCGGATAAAAAACTTCAATAGTCCCCTCGGTATCAAACTTACTTTTACTGCTTAACAAATTATATTTAGCCGCTTGCTTATTTTTGCTAATAAGTAATTCATTAGTTAATTTGCTGGCGTATGTGTCTATCGATGCGCTATTTAAATAGGGAATACCGCCTGCGCGATCATCATGAAAATGTGTTGAAATACTGCTAATAGCAGTTAGGCCTTGCTTTTCTATCCAAGCAAGTAGCTTTTTAGTGTCAGCTTCAGTCCAAGGCGTATCGATAATATAAGCATTTGTAGCTTTAGTGACAATTAAGCCATTGGAAGGCACCATGCCGTAATTTTCTATTTCTTTATATGAAATATGCTGAAAAACATTGTCTGCAATTTGATTAATAGTGAGCTGATAATTTTTATTTATCGCTGTAGGTTTAATCGCTGTTGGTTTAATCGGTGCTGGCTTGACCGGTGCTGCTTTAATCGATGTTTGGTGTGCATTGGCTCCGTTTGTCGCCAGTAATATAGCCAATATAAATATTATTTTTGTGTGACTAAATCGCATATTACTTTCCTAATTTACTATTCAGTTAACCATACATTTTTGATGATTTATTGTATGTAGAAAAAATCATTTTTTAGTATAAAAGTTGTAAATGGCTGTTTCTCGAATCCATGTGTTTTTTATAGCGTCAATGTTAAAAATAGCTAAACTTTTTTTTGGGGTTGCCGATTAAATGTACAGTGATAATCATTTAGTAGTCGAAAGAGAAAGTTATGGAAGTGTTCGTTGATTTACTGCCGCCAAGCTATACCGTAAAAGCTGCACCATCAGCCAAAGATAGCCGTCGTCAACGTCAGAATGAAAGTAATCAAAACAATCAAAGTGATGACGTTGAATTAAGCGCAGGATCAGAGCCAGAAAAAGTAACAACGATGGATAATTTGCCAACCGGTGAAGACAGACGTTTAGGAGAAGATCGTCGTAAAAATCGAATAAACAGAGGGCGTTGGTTAGAGTCTCGTGATAGAAATGATCGTAGAACGGCGGAGCCAGCTTTCTTTGTTAAAGTTTAATTATTAATCACTTTAATAAACACTAACAATATTGAATAGTGCTATTCAATCATTCAATCATTCAGTCATTTTGTCGCCATATTGAAATATTTTTTCTGGCAGCTTTTTATACTTACCTAATATCGACTCTATTTCACCGGAGCTTTTCAAAAGATTAATTGCGGTATTGATATTCTGTACAGTTAACGTATTCATGCTTGGAGAATAGACACAATGTATGTCGTTGTTATTCAATGGTATTACTGAGTCTTCTTGCTCTTTGGAAAAGTAAGATGCTTCGATAGAGGCGCTTATAAAGCCAGAAACTTTATTTTTTCGGTATTTTTCATAACTTTTAGCAGGCGACAGACTTGTTACAGGAAGTATATTTTTATTCTTAATATATGGCGTTAACTCTGGATAGCTATAGCCTAAGATAGTGCCAATTTTTAAATCTTCATATTGAGATAATTCGGCTAAGGTTGTTATTCCTTGCCTATTAATTAAAATATCAGGGTTTTTATAAAGAACGCTGCTCCATTTAAAAGTGTTTGGTTTATACCACTTAGGGTTGGCAACGCAGTGCATGTCAATAATATTTCTTTGTAATGATTGTTCTATTCTTTTACGAGGAATAGGCAACATTTCAAGTTTCATATCAACTTTTTTAGCAATTGCATGAGTTATGTCGAAAAGTATACCGCCAATAGGTTGGTCATTTTTATTAAAAAATAGTTGCGGCGCAGTGTTCTGTCGGTAGTAAGACGTACGAAGGTTTTGCTGCTTAGCGTGCGCTAAATCAGTTATCAACAAAAAGAATATTATGATTACGACATTATAAAACTTCATAAACAGCAACTTCCTTCATACTATTTAGTACTTATTACCTAAATATTATTTTTTAGGATTCAGTTCATTGAATTTAGCCATTTGCTCATCAGTCGCTGGTAACTGATGTTTTTCTTTCCACTCACTGTATGGCATACCATAAACCTGTTCACGAGCTGTATCAATATCAACGTCTACGCCTAATTCTTTTGCTTCAGCAACAGTCCACTTTGAAAAACAATTACGACAAAAGCCGGCAAGGTTCATTAATTCGATATTTTGTACGTCTTTACGGTTGTCTAAATGTGCTAATAAACGGCGAAATACCGCCGCTTGAATTTCAACTTCTTTATCCATAATGTCCTCTGAATATTGTTTCTATTTCTGATTAAGATATTTTTATTTATCTTCTTCAGGCTTAGGTTTTTTGTAAGGTCTAATTTGTACGATCATGCCCATGTAAGGGTGATCAAAATAATGTACTTCACCACTAATAACGCGTCGGTTTTGTTTAAAGCGAATAGCTTTCGCTTGTACTGGTGTATTTGGTGTTGCTAAGGCAGAGTTGTCGACAGTGTCGTTAGTGCCATTATCTGTTGATGCGGATGTGCTGTTAGCTAATTGTGCTGTAGCAAGCTCTGCTAAGTTTTTGTCTAAAATGGTGAAGTCAGCAGTAATAAATAAGTAGTGTTTCAAATGAACATTAAATAAACCATCAATGAACCAATCTTGCACTGGTGGTATTGGTGCAATGTTATCTTCATTTGTTAAAGCAGTATCACTATTGATTTTTAATGATAAGTCGTCATGTTCAATTGAGTTTAATAGTAACTCAGTGTCATCTGAAACAGATGATATTTGTTCTACAATGCTGGCAATGCGTTTTTGTTTCGCTTGTGCCAGTAGCAATTCTTGATTGGTTTCAACAGCAGTTTCGTTAACTAACGGTGATTGTTCAATTTGGTCATTGTCCAACTGAAGTAAGTCTAGTTGACGCTTTTCTAATTGGTACTGCGTTAACTGCTTTTGGTAGTCAGCGGCAAAATTATCACCAGCGTAAACTTTCATCGGAATAGATTGCTTTTTAGGTCGAGCGACTTGGCGCCAGCCCATATGCAAAATAGGACGGAAATTTTTGGTGTATCTTAAATCTTGTATAACATCGCCAAGCTTTAACGATTCTTTACTTAGCAGATGCGTGATATCACTGTTGATGTCTTCAATAGCATTGATTTTCAATGGCATTTTATCAACAGTAAAACCGTTGTAATCAAAACTTGGATCATTAGCTTTAACTTCTGCGAAATAGGCTTCATCAATTCGGCACATGACTTTTCGCGAAAATTTATCTGAACTTTGTGAAGCTGATTTAGGAGTGTATTGAAATTTTATATCACTAAACTCGGCTTCAGCAGCAAGCACTAAAGTTTGTATCTCGGCGCGTTTTTCATCAGAAAGCTCAGCGGTTAACTCATTTTCGAATGAGCTAACGTTTTCACTATTATTTTGCGATGCGAAAGTTTCAGTTTCTACTGGCTGAGTTGTTGTTTCTGTACTTGTGGCTGGAGTTGCCGTGCCGTCGCCAAAACTATTCGTACTGTTATTAAGCTCATTTAATGCTACCGATGACTCAGCTGTTAATGATTCTGCTAGCGATGACAGTTGCGCTATATCAGCTAATGATTTCTCAGTAAAAATAGTGGGTAATTTAGCATTTTGGCTGACTAAATCAGGTTTGTATTGTGGTGAATCACAACTAGGTAATAGCTGTTTTAAACTGGCAATGTCAGGGTTTAAATATCTCGCGAGTAAGTCTTCTGTTCGGCGATATTTCGGCAGTTCACTACCATCAGGAAAGTTTTCTTTTAACAGGCTTTTATCACCTAATTGACTAAATAAGATCACTTCAATTTCGAACCAACGATCGTTACTTTTATCAGACGCAGCGTTAACCGAAAGCGGTAACGCAATTGTGATGGCACATAGTAAAAGCTGCTTAAATTTCATTCAGTTTCCAGTTGTTAGTAGCCGTTGTCGGCAATGACAATGTCGATGTTACCACCGGATAATAGCAAAAGTAGATCAATACTTAAATTATCAATCATTTACCTTTGCTTATTACCCTAGTGTTTTTACTCATGGCTAGCGGTTTAGTTAGCTATTTTGCCCGCAAGTGATTACCTAGTTCGTTGATCATGGTGGTGATTAATACAAAACGTGCTTTGGCATCTTCAGTTACTTGCTTAAACTTAAGCTTATTACCCCCTTCCATTTGATAAATTTTAGGTTGCTGCTGAATTAAACCAATAATGAACATAGGATCAATTTTTGTATCACTGCTAAATTCAATTGAGCCACCAGCAGGACCGGCATCAATGCGAGATATGCCAATTTTCTCTGCTTTGAGCTTAAGCTTGGCAATGTGTACTAAGTTTTTTGCAGGCTGAGGTAATAAACCAAAACGGTCGATTAGCTCAACTTGCACATCGTCTAAAGCTTGTTTGGTTTTACAGCTAGCAATGCGCTTATATAAACTTAATCGTAGGCTGACATCGAAAATATAGTCATCAGGCAGCAGGGCGGCAACGCGTAAATCAACTTCTGTTTGCGTTTTCATTACTTGATCAAGAGTTAATTGTTTACCGTCTTTTAATGCGGCAACAGCAGCATCAAGCATTTCCATATAGAGGCTAAAACCCACTTGGCTCATTGAACCACTTTGGTCTTCGCCTAATAACTCACCCGCACCACGAATTTCTAAATCATGGGTCGCTAAGGTAAAACCAGCACCGAGATCTTCAAGTGAGGCGATAGCTTCAAGGCGCTTTTTAGCATCTTTGGTCATACGCTTTTCGTGTGGCGTTAACAGGTAAGCATAAGCTTGATGGTGCGAGCGACCGACACGACCACGTAGTTGATGTAATTGTGCTAAGCCTAAACGATCGGCTCGGTCCATAATAATGGTGTTGGCACTAGGTACATCGATACCGGTTTCAATAATGGTGGTACAAACTAATACGTTGTAACGCTGATGATAAAAGTCGCTCATGATGCGTTCTAGTTCACGTTCACGCATTTGTCCATGGGCGGTAATAATTTTTGCTTCTGGTAGTAATGCTTGAATATCTGCAGCAGTTTTATCAATGGTATCAACATTATTATGTAAGAAATAGACCTGACCACCACGCAGTATTTCACGTAATATTGACTCTCTGATCAGTGGTTCATCTCGCTCTCTAACGAAGGTTTTTACCGCTAATCGCTTAGCTGGAGGAGTGGCGATAATGGATAAATCACGCATGCCGCCCATTGCCATATTTAAAGTACGCGGGATTGGCGTAGCAGTTAGGGTAAGAATATCGACATTTGAACGTAGCTGTTTGATTTTTTCTTTTTGTTTAACCCCAAAGCGATGCTCTTCATCGACTACCAATAAGCCAAGGTCTTTATATTTAATGCTGTTTTGCAGTAGTTTGTGAGTGCCAATTAAAATATCAATTTGACCTGATTCAACGTCTTTAATAACGGCATTTTGTTCTTTGGTGGTTTTAAAGCGCGAAAGTACTTCTATGCTTACTGGCCAATTAGCAAAACGGTCACGGAAGTTTTCATAATGTTGTTGAGCAAGTAGCGTTGTTGGTACCAATATCGCCACTTGTTTACCGTCGTTAACAGCAACAAATGCGGCGCGCATGGCGACCTCGGTTTTACCAAAGCCAACATCACCACAAACAAGGCGATCCATGGCTTGTGGAGATAGCATATCGCTGATCACCGCGTTAATCGCTTGTTCTTGGTCTAAGGTTTCTTCAAAACCAAAGCTGTCAGCGAAAGCGCGATATTCATCTTTATCGCGTTTAAAAGTATAACCGTGATTACTGGCGCGTTTTGCGTAAATATCGAGTAATTCAGCCGCCACATCGCGAACTTTTTCCGCGGCTTTTTGTTTCGCTTTACTCCAAGTGTCATTACCCAGTTTATGCAGTGGTGCATGCTCAGCATCAGCACCTGAATAACGGCTAATTAAATGTAGTGAGGCAACGGGCACATAAAGTTTAGCTTCACTGGCATAGCTTAAGACTAAAAATTCGGTAGTTATGCCGCCATTTTCTATGGTTTGTAGTCCCATATATCGACCAATACCATGGTCGATATGAACCACGGGTTGGCCAATACTCAGCTCTGCTAAGTTTTTAAATATTGCGTCGTTTTGAATATCTTGTTGCTTGCTACGGCGGCGCGTTTGGCGGACTACATCACCGAGCAACTCAGCTTCAGTTACTAGCGCTATAGAATTTTTCTTAGCACTACCTTTGGCTTGAAAGATAAAACCAGCACTTAAAGCATTTACTGTAATACCTACATCGCTGTCACTATTAACAAAGTCTTCAATGCTATCGAAATTAGTGGGTTTAATTTGATTACGTTGCAGTAATTCTAAAACGCTTTCGCGGCGACCTTGGCTTTCAGCAACAAACAATAATTTAGTAGGTGTTTCTTTACTGGCAATAAAATTATTAAGTAACTCAAATGGCTGCTTTAACTTATGGTCAATGGTTAAGTCAGGTAATACGTTGACATCAAACTGCACTTGCGCGGTTTTAACATCATCATCGATGATTTCTGGCTTTAAATTGATGCGATCAAAAGGTTTTAATGCGCTATATAGCTCTTCGCTATTGAGAAATAATTGACTAGGTGGCAATAACGGACGTGTTGGATCGTAGCGTCTGTCTTCATAACGATATTCAATATCAGTCCAATGACTAGCAAGTGACTTGTCGATATCGCCACTAACGATAACCAGAGTATTGTCTGATAAATAATCACACAAGGTATTAGATTGTTGGAAAAACAGCGGTAAGTAATATTCTATTCCGGCTGGCATAATGCCATTGCTGACTTGATGGTAAATAGATTCTTTATGAATAGTACTGGTAAATTGCTCTCGATATTGACTACGGAATAAATTTACTCCGTCAGTATCGGTTGGGAATTCATGCGCCGGTAACAAGTCAATACCGGCAACTTTATCGCTTGAACGCTGGTTTTCGGGGTCAAATAAACGAATTTCATCGATTTCATCATCGAAAAAATCTAAGCGAAAGGGGGTTTTGCTACCCATTGGAAATAAATCAAGAATGGCGCCTCGAGCTGAAAACTCACCATGCTCCATCACTTGGTCAACATAACGATAACCGCTTGCTTCTAGTTCTTGTCGCAGCTGGTGTAAATCTTTCTTATCGCCTTTTTGAATAATTAGACTATTTGCTTCTAAATATTGTTTTGGCGCTAAACGTTGCATTAGCGTAGTAACCGGCACAATAACAATGCCTTTATCCATGCGTGATAATTGGTATAAAGTGGCTAATCGCTGAGAAATAATGTCTTGATGTGGTGAAAACGTATCGTATGGCAAGGTTTCCCAATCAGGAAATAAACAAATAGGTAATTGCTGTTGCTGATTTAAGCTAGCAAGCTCTTGCTCTAAACGTATTGCTGATGGTGTGTCATGAGTTAACAATAAAATTGGTTGTTCAGCAGATAATGCCCCATGATATATGGCGAGGCTGGCGCTGCTACCAGGCAGGTTTTGCCAAACTTTCTTATCGGCGTTTTTACCACGACTTTTTGCTAAAACTGGATTGAATAGATTAACGTTTTTGCTCATGACCACTCTTTAATGTTTAACTATAATTTTGATGGCGATATAAGCCATCAGCATTGCGAAAAATGCAATTTGGCGAGTATCTTACCATGAGTATTATGCGAAATTTAACCGCTAAATGAAGCTTCATTACGCTTTTGCTTTTTAACAGCAATATTTAACTGACGTCCTTAAAGATCTCAACATTTAAAGCGTGTATAATATTGCGTAATTGAATAGCTATTGTGTTGTTTTCTTTTAGGTCGGTGCTCTATAAATGTTTAGAGGTTAACTTATCAATGAAGACAACACTAACCAACGAAAATCGTTGGTTTTTTGGAGAAGTTTGTGACTAATAACGATGTTTTACGCCGCCTAAGATATACCTTTAATTTTAATGATCAAAAGGTGATTTCGATTTTTGCCTCAGGTGACTTAACCGTGACTCGTGATCAAATCAGTAATTGGTTAAAGAAAGAAGAAGATCCGGCTTATGTTAATTGTACTGACTCTACGTTTGCCGCATTTTTAAATGGTTTTATTAATGAACGTCGCGGTAAGAAAGAAGGCGAAGCACCTAAAGCTGAAAAGCGTTTGAACAATAATATAATTTTAACTAAGCTTAAAATTGCTTTTAATTTAAAAGCTGAAGACATTATAGATATGTTGGCGCTGGCAAACTTTAAGCTGAATAAGCCTGAGTTGAGTGCATTTTCTCGCAAGCCTGAGCATAAAAATTATCGCGAATGTAAAGACCAAGTATTACGTAACTTTTTACAAGGTGTTGATAAGAAATTTCATGTTCAGCGTCGTGCTAAAGCGCAAGTGAAAAGTTCTGTTGTTGAAGATGCGCCAGATAAGTTAGAAAAAGTATTAGAAAACAAGAATTATAATGCGGCGAAGCCTAAAGCAAGTAAGATTTATGTTAACCCTAATAAAAAAAAGGTTGAACGTAAACCCGGTGAACGTAAGGTATTAAAGTTAAAACCAAAAGATATTTGGGGCGAGTAATTTTTAATTAAAGAATTCATAACTTTATGATATAAGTAGGACATAAGAGATTCTTAATAATTAGAAAAATAAGGAAGAATTATGTCTGAAGATATGCAAGCTGAAAACAAGCAAGCACCAGAGATTGTTGCTATACCTAAGTGGTTTAAAGTCGCAGCGATTTTAGCGTTTGTTTGGAATTTACTCGGGGTAATGGCGTTTGTTGGTCAAATGATGATGACGCCAGAAATGATTGCTGAATTACCGCAAGCCGAACAAGATTTATATGCCACTACGCCAATATGGGCTACTGTTGCTTTTGCTTTTGCCGTTTTTGCGGGTGCACTGGGAAGTTTGGCCTTAGTGTTGAAGAAAAATATGTGTTACCCGTTATTTGTTGTCTCATTTGTTGGCGTTGTTGTGCAAATGTTTCACTCATTTTTCATCAGTAACTCGTTTGACGTATACGGCCCCGGCGGAATGATTATGCCAATAATGGTTATTGTTATCGCATTTTTCTTAGTACGCTTTGCCGCTAAAGGTATTAATAATAAGTGGTTTAATTAGCAGCATAATGTAGACGCTGTTACTTGTTTTAAAGGCCTGCAATTGCAGGTTTTTTTAATATTTAAGCGATAGAAAAATACTAATATTGTCATCACTAGTGATACAATTTATTCATACTCTTCATGAACATAATTTTTACGGTTTAACCAATAAATGCTGGCAAATTTGAAAGCTAAATTACTAGGTACAATATTGTGCACGGTAATAGCCATTGTAGCGGCGATAATTGCTACCCGTTATCAAGCCCCTGTAATGCTGTTCGCTTTATTATTAGGTTTAACTGCCCATGCTTTTTATCGTAAAAGCAATATTCAGCAAGGTGTAAATTTCTGCTCTCGTGAGTTACTGCGTTTATGTGTCGGCTTACTGGGCGTGCGTATTGCATTTGCTGACATCGTATCACTGGGAATCACTCCACCGTTAATTGTCATGACTAGCATGGCGTTAACCATCATTTTTGGAGTTTTATTTTCCCGAGTATTAGGTTTACCAAAAACCTTTGGCGTACTTTCTGGTGGCGCGGTTGCCGTGTGTGGTGTTTCTGCCGCTGCTGCTATATCAACGGTGTTACCCAAAGATAAATCTCAAGAAAAGTATTTTGCGCTTACGGTTATTGGTATTACTACGTTTAGTACGTTATCAATGATTTTTTATCCTATTCTCACCGGTTATTTAGGTTTCTCTGATCAGTTAGCCGGGGTTTTTATTGGCGGTGCTATTCATGATGTTGCACAGGTGGTTGGTGCCGGTTATACCATTTCTCCTGAAGCGGGTGATGTGGCAACTTATATAAAATTATTGCGAGTAGCGCTATTAATGCCAATTGTGATGATGGTGTTTTTTGCTTTTAAAGAGCGAGATAGCAAAATGAGTGGTGGCGTAAGTGCCTTTATTCCAGGCTTCTTAATCCTGTTTTTCGTTTTAGCCTTTTTAAAGAATATTGGCGTGATGCCAGCGTGGCTAATTGAGATTATTCGAAGCTTATCGAGTAATTTACTAGTGGTAGCAATTGCTGCTATTGGCGTAAAAACGTCATTAAAGCAAGTGGTGTCGGTTGGCTGGCGACCGGTTTTACTGATGGGGTGTGAGACTGTTTTTCTAGCAAGTTTGATCATTGGCAGTATCTTATTCTTTTACTAAAAATGAACGCTAGATACTTGTTATATACCCAAGCCACTTGAAGATGTAGTTTCAGAGTTAAGCTAGGAAATCAGAGCAAGGTGCAGCACGCAGGTAATGGTTGCTCCCTTATCAAGTGCTACAACGCTGAACTGGTTTTCTAGCTTAGCTCCCATAGGGCAAGGCGATAAAGGGTCATCTCCTACGTTATTGATTTCTACAATGGAATAACCATTCTATTCAATCAATGCCTTGGTGCTAACCCTTTCTCGACTTGCTGAATCCTGCATTTTCAAGTGGCTTGGGTATAAATAGTTAGAACTCACTATCTACTGCATTTGCTTCACCAATTCGGGCTATTCTTGCTTCTTCTTCTTCAAAAGCGGCTTTAATTTCTTCTAATACCGTATCTACGTCAGCACTGGCGGTATCTTCTTTGAATAACCCGGTAAGTTCAGACTCAGGTGTTAATTCACCAGCTTCAAACAATGCCCACATTTCATCAGCATATTTACTCTGCTTCAACGCTGGGCAGAATTGACCATAATAATTAGTCATATTGATAACATCGCGTTTTAGCATGGCTTTGGCGTTGTTATTAGCGGAGGCGTCAACCGCTTGTGGTAAATCGATAATGACAGGGCCGTAATCGTCTACTAGCACGTTAAACTCTGATAAATCACCATGAATAATACCAGCGCAAAGCATCAACTTTACGTAATGCATGACTAATGTGTGATCTTCTAACGCTTGTTCTTCAGACATAACAACATCGTTTAATCGAGGTGCTACATCACCTTCATCATCGGTGACTAGCTCCATCAATAAAACGCCATCAAAACAACCAAAAGGGTGAGGTACGCGAACACCTGCTTCGGCTAATTTATATAGTGCGTCCACTTCAGCATTTTGCCATGCAGATTCTTGCTGATCACGACCGTATTTAGAGCCTTTTTCCATTGCTCTAGCACGACGACTGTTTCGGCTTTTTCTGCCTTCTTGATATTGCGCGGCTTTTTTAAAACTACGTTTTATCGCTTCTTTGTAGACTTTTGCACAGCGAATATCGTCGCCACAACGAACCATATAAACGGTGGCTTCTTTACCACTCATTAATTGGCTTATTACTTCATCTACTAGGCCATCATCAACAAGTGGCTGTATGCGTTTAGGTACTTTCATGGCGTCGTTATACATTAGTTAGGGTACGGATGATATAACAAAATTATAAGTTTTTGTTTATCAATAGATTAAAACGTTGCTATGTTGAGGTAAAATAGCAAAATTATCAAACAATAAGTGCGTGATTATGATCCCTTTTATCAGCCAACTAGCAAAAAATGAACAAGTTTTATGGCTTCAAGCACTTAGTGAAGCGCTACCCAGTGAGAGTATTATTTTAGCGGATGATGTGCCCCATGATCAAAAACACCTTTGCACGTTAGCCATTGTTGCTAACCCTGATTTAGCCACATTGTCACAATTTAAAAACTTACATTGGCTGCATAGTGTGTGGGCGGGCGTTGAAAAATTGATGGCAACATTGCAAACGTCAGCGATTAAAGTGGTGAGGTTGGTTGACCCTATGCTCAGCCAAACGATGGCAGAAGCGGTACTGGCGTGGAGTTTATATTTACACCGTGATATGCCAACTTATGCGAGGCAACAGCGGAAAACGCAATGGCTGCAACAAGCTTATGTTCCAGCTAGTCAAAGACGTATTGGCATTTTAGGCTTAGGCGAATTAGGCTGCGTTAGTGCTATGCAGTTAAAAAGTAATGGTTTTCAGGTGATGGGGTGGAGCCGATCTGCTAAAACCTTAGCGGATATTTCGACTTTTAGCGATGAAAGTGGCTTAGCTGAGATGGCGGCACAAAGTGACATTCTAATATGTTTGTTACCGCTAACGCCTGCGACCAAAGGGATAGTTAATTCAGCGTTACTTAATAAAATGCCGAAGGGGAGTTCAGTGGTTAACTTTGCTCGTGGCGGTATTATTGCGACTGATGATTTATTGAAAGCATTAGACAATAAGCAGATTAAGCATGCGGTACTTGATGTATTTGAACAAGAGCCTTTATCAAGTACTAGTGAATTTTGGCAGCACCCGAATATTACTGTGTTACCGCATATTTCAGCACCCACCAATATGAATTCTGCCTGTACTATTGTGGCGGACAACATTTTGCAATATCGACAAACGGGTCAATTGCCTGAGTGTGTTGATAAAGTTAAAGGTTATTAGCTGTTAGTTATTAGTTAAGAGTGAAGCCTGTTAAAGGGCTAGGTGCTCACTTAAGTAATCAACTAAGGCACGTATTTTTGGCGAGAGTTGACGGTTATGCGGATATACCGCCCATATGCCTTCATCGGCTTCTTGAAATTGGCTTAGTAATGGCAATAACTTTCCTTGTGAAATAAAGTCTTTCACGTAATAGTCAGGTAGCTGAACAATGCCTAAGCCTTTTAATGCCGCATCGGTTAATCCCGTGCCGTTATTGTAACGAAGCGAGCCTTTAACTTTAATGGTTTTTTCTTTTCCTGCGACTTTAAAGCGCCAATAATCTAGTGTACCTAACAAGCAACTATGATCGTTGAGCTCAGATAATGAATGCGGCATGCCGTATTTTTCAAGATACTGTGGTGAAGCGCAAAGATAGTTTGTTCGACTCCCTAGCTTCTTCGCCATCAATGTTGAATCAGCCAATTTGCCTAAACGAATGGCTAAATCGAAACCTTGTTCAACCATATCAACTTTTTGGTTACTCAAGTATGCACTGACCTGAACCTCACTGTGCTGTTGAATAAAGTCATTGACTAAGGGCAGTATTTTCTGTTCACCGTAGGTTACGGGAGCCGTTAGTTTTATATGACCTTGTGGCTTTTGTTGCAAGTTAGTCACCACGCGCTCTGCTTCTTCAATACCATCTAAAACACTGCGGCAATGCTGGTAGAAAAGTTGCCCCTCTTGGGTTAATGATACTTTTCGCGTGGTTCGATAGAGTAACTTGACGTTAAGCCTTTGCTCTAATGCGGTAATTCTACGACTTACGTGTGCGGTAGATATGTTGAGCTTCTTTGCTGTCTGAGTAAAACTGGTTGTTTCTGCAACATAAACAAACTCACTAATACCATCAAAGTTCATGCTTGTTCCTTAGTCTCTATCGATCACTTAAACCTAATTGTTACATATAGGTAAAAGTAATTTGTTGTTTTGCTATATTATCATTTTACAGGAAATAAATATAATAGCTTCATTGATTAAGTTTGCAGTTTTAGAAAAATCGTTATGACTGATTATATTCAACTATAGTTATTTGTACTTTTTAAAATAAACCGCATGAACTTTTGCACACTCAGTTACTAAGTAAGCGAAAAGCGTTTAGTGACAGATGAAAAATTAACTTTTATAAGTATTGAGGATTTGAGATGACTGATAAATTTATTAAATCAAAAGCGGCGATTGCTTGGGGCCCTAAACAACCATTATCAATTGAAGAAGTTGATGTAATGTTACCGCGTAAAGGTGAAGTGTTAGTTAAGGTTATCGCTTCAGGTGTTTGTCATACCGATGCATTTACTTTGTCAGGTGATGATCCTGAAGGAATTTTCCCGGTTATTTTAGGTCACGAAGGCGGCGGCATTGTTGAGCAAGTTGGCGAAGGTGTTACTAGTGTACAAGTGGGCGACCATGTTATTCCGTTATACACACCAGAGTGTGGCGAGTGTAAATTCTGTTTATCAGGCAAAACTAATTTATGCCAAAAAATACGTGAAACTCAAGGTAAAGGTTTAATGCCTGACGGCACTACGCGCTTTTACAAAGACGGCCAACCTATTTTTCATTACATGGGCTGTTCAACATTTTCTGAATACACGGTTTTACCAGAAATTTCTTTAGCGAAAGTGAATAAAGAAGCACCATTAGAAGAAGTTTGTTTACTCGGTTGTGGCGTTACCACAGGTATGGGCGCAGTTATGAATACGGCAAAAGTTGAAGAAGGCGCAACTGTCGCTATTTTCGGTTTAGGTGGCATTGGCCTATCAGCGGTTATTGGCGCAACCATGGCAAAAGCGAGTCGTATAATTGCCATTGATATTAATGAAAGTAAGTTTGACCTTGCTAAGCAACTGGGGGCAACTGACTTTATCAATCCGAAAAACTTCGATAAGCCCATTCAAGACGTTATTGTTGAAATGACAGACGGCGGTGTTGATTACTCTTTTGAATGTATCGGCAATGTTAACTTAATGCGCTCAGCCTTAGAGTGTTGTCATAAAGGTTGGGGTGAGTCAGTCGTTATTGGTGTTGCTGGCGCAGGCCAAGAAATATCAACCCGTCCATTTCAGTTAGTGACTGGTCGTGTATGGCGCGGGTCGGCATTTGGTGGCGTAAAAGGTCGCAGTGAATTACCAGATTATGTGGAACGTTACTTAGCAGGTGAATTCAAGTTAAGTGACTTTATAACTCATACTATGGGCTTAGAAGATATTAACGAATCATTTGAGTTAATGCACAAAGGTGAAAGTATCCGAACCGTCATTCATTTTGATAAGTAGTTTTTAAGCTTATTGCATACAAGCTTAGTGCATAGTAGATACTTGCCTTGAAACACTTCAAGGCAAGCTTAGGATTCAGTTAAAAGGTTTTCCAATGACGATAGAAAATATCAGTGCCAATAAAAGCTTCGGTGGTTGGCATAAACAATACAGCCATTATTCAAACAGTGTTAATGGCACTATGCGTTTTGCGATTTATTTACCGCCACAGGTTGCAAAGGGTGAAAAAGTTCCAGTACTTTATTGGTTATCAGGCTTAACCTGTAGCGATGAAAACTTTATGCAAAAAGCAGGCGCGCAACGTATAGCTGCAGAATTAGGCATTGCCATTGTGGCGCCTGATACTAGCCCTAGAGGTGAAGATGTTGCCAATGATGATGGCTATGACTTAGGCCAAGGTGCCGGTTTTTATGTTAATGCGACACAAGCTCCGTGGAATAAGCATTTTCAGATGTATGATTACATTGTTAATGAATTACCAGAGTTGATTGAAGCAACATTTCCTGTAACTCAGCAACGGGCAATTTCAGGTCATTCAATGGGCGGACATGGCGCGTTAATGATAGCACTGAAAAATGCCAGTCGTTATAGCTCAGTATCGGCATTTAGTCCTATTACTAATCCGGTTAATTGTCCGTGGGGACAAAAGGCTTTTAGTGCTTATTTAGGCAATGATAAAGCAACTTGGCATGATTATGACGCTAGTGTATTAATGCGTAACGCTACTGAATTTGTGCCTGCAAGAGTTGACCAAGGTAAAGGTGATGACTTTTTAGTTGAACAATTAAAGCCCGAAGCGTTAGTGGCTGCAGCAACAGAAAGTGATTATCCGCTTGTGCTAAATCAGCATGAAGCTTACGACCATAGCTATTACTTTATCGCTAGCTTTATTGAAGAGCATTTACGTTTTCATAGTGAGCATTTTGTAAAGTAGCGAGATTAATTTAGCGCTGAAACTGCACCTTTAAGTGGTTTAAGTATAGCGAAAAGCTAGCCTGTTGATGATCAACGGCTAGCTTTTTCATTTTAGGACCGGGTCTTTAAATATTGAAATTTACAAAAGCTTTGCGGTGATGACGTAACGTTCGTTAGCGTCGTTACCTATGGCGTTAAATGGGTAACAGGTAATGAGGATTAAGCTGCTGTCATTGGCTAGAACCGGTAATTGCCCTGATGAAGCGTCAACAATATCAATCGCTTCAACTTGGTATAACTGACTTTGCCCGTGTTGATCTGTCATTGAAATGACATCTTTCATTAGTATATCCTCCAAAAAAGCAAAATGACTATCGCGATGTCCTGCAACGACAAAAGGTTGAGCGCTATTGGTTTGATTAAAGGGCGCAATAGCGCCAGCTGAAAACGCCAGTGTGGTTGGGTCGCCACCATTTAGCACAACAATATCTTCATTTAGGCGTTTAAATGACAACTCGGCAATGGGAAAAGTATCAGCCCATGGCCAAGGTTTTATTGCAACTTTCGTATTTGTTGTTTTATTGCCTTGAAGTTGGTTTTGCTGCGTCATTGCTTCTTGCCAGCTATAACTAATTAACGCTTGTGACAGCCATGCTTTAGTTGGTAGCCAACTGGCATTAATGCACAGTAAGCTACCGATAAGTAATAACGCTTTAAAGGCGATAGTCGACATGTTACTTCGACCAGGCACGTAAGGTTAAAGGTGCGATTAACATTAATAACAAGCCAAGTATAAATTGCTGGTGCCAACCTAGTGCTGTTTTAGGCATAGCAACCATTAAGTTTTCATGGGCTTTTGCTAGCATGTTCGACTTTTGTGCTGCTGTTTGTAAAGAAGGCTCAGGTTGTTTTTCAACAGCAATGAAACTGGTGTATGGGGAAATAATTTGGTGAGCAATTGAGGTTGTGATGACCTGATGTTTTACTTGCTCTTTATCAGCGCCCATTACGAGTCCATCTAATAAGTCTTCAATTTTACTACGCGCCCATACTGTTGATATGCCCTGTGATTTTTGGTTGTCATCAATAATCAACTGCTGGTACCAAGGCTGAAATGCGGTATCGCCTGTTAGCTGCACGCTAGTGATAGGAAATTTAGATTTGATAGCGACTTGCATGGGCTCACCAAGGTATAAATCTGTGATCTTTTTCGGATAAACATCAACTTGCTGATGAATTTTGTTGTCGAACATTAGCTCAATGTTACTGACCGCAGGTTGGCTAATTTTAGTCATTAAGGCTGACATACTCGCTTGTACGTCATTATTGTTCTGAATGAACACGTAGCTGCCACGACCAAACTGAGCCGCTTTCTTCATAAAATAACCATTCGGTGCTGCGCCAATGCCAACGGTGAATAAGCGAAAGTCTCTTTGCGCACCATCAAGCAATTGCATCAACTCAAATTCATTGGCAACGGCGCCATCAGTAATAAATACCACTTGGCGAATAGCTTGTGATGATTGTTGACTATTTTTTGCCATGACCAATGCTTGGCTTAAAGGTCGGTACATTTCGGTGCCGCCATCGGCCTGTAAATGATTGATAAATTGTTGTGCCTGATTAATGTTACGACGGTTGACCATTTGGGTGTTGCTAAAGAGCAAATTAACCGAGTCACTAAAGGCGATAATGTTAAAACTGTCGTTGTCATTTAGCCGCGATATAGCATGTTGCAAACTGGCTTTTGCTTGCGCCATAGAGCTACCTTGCATAGAGCCAGAGGTATCAACAATGAAAATAATATCTCGCGCTATTACTTCAGTGTTATCAGCACGCGGTGGAAAAAAGGTCAGTAAGGTAAAATACTCGCCATCAACTTGTTCTGTAAAACTGCTAATTTGTGGCTTTTGGCTTGGCTCAAGCTGCCAGGTTAAATTAAAGTTTCGATTAGCAATACTTCGAGCTTTAGATAGGGTGATTAAATACTGTGACTGTTGATTATCAATTACTTTGGTATTAATGGCATGGCTAGTGCTTCGAACAGAAGATATTGCCACGCCAGCGTTGAGGTTAATATTAATTGTTGCCTGGCTTTTTGCCAAAACCTTGCTGTTTGGTGCATTAAGGTTTGGTGCGCTTAGGTTTAACGCTGGAAAGTCTTCTGTACTATTATTTGATGCGCTGTTGTATGACGTATACTCATGTGAGGTGTTTTTCTTTGAGGTACTTTCGTTTAAGACCCTTTCATTTAAGGCTATAAATTCCGAAGTACCATTTTCTGAATACAGCTCAGCGGGAGACTGTTGATAATATGCGGGTTGATAACGTGTGGTCATGGCTAACGGTAAATTGATATTTAACTCGTCGTTGAAAAATGTCACCGGCATAATAAAAGTTAAAGTAACTACCACGGTTGATTGCGCAGGAATGTTAGCAATATTATTGGTAAATAAATTAGCTCGTTGTTGCCGCACTAAACTGGTTTTTTTACCTTGACGCTTCGCCTTGTTATAAACAGCTTTAGCGGCTTTTTTCTCCATTATTTGACCAACGATTTCTTTGTCACCCACTTTGACTGATAAATGTTTAATCGCGGCATTTTCCGGCAATGGAAATTGATACTTGCCTTCAAGCTCAAGATTATATGGGTTGATAAAAACTTGTTTTATTTGTGTATAGGCCATTAAACCACTGACCTCGATATCTGCGGTTATATCGATTGGTAGTGCGACGCGTTTGTTTTTATCAGGGTGATTAAACAATAACTGTGGGCCGTGAATAAGACTGTTTCCACTTTTATCGCCATTGAACAATTGAGCTGAGCCCAGATCATTGTTGATGTTTTGACTTTGTGCTAATGGCACAACAACCGCCACCAGTATTAAAAGTAGCGTAATAGCCAAAAAAGCTTTCAACCATTTACGGCGCGCCTTTTTACGCTTTTGCTGATAAAAATATGAGTCTTGATAATCTATTAATCTTAAGTTTTTGTTTGAATTGAACACCTGTATTCTCCAATATCCTTGTGATACTGCTTATTTAAACAAGAGAAAAAGTGTTGCTTGCGGTTAAATCAGGGCAATGTAATGAGCAATTGTGGCTAAATTATGGCAGGTGTGAAACACCAGTGCCTACGAAAGCAGGCGCTAGTGTCGAATGATAGTGCTACTATGTGCTTTCTTCACCATTTTTTGTAGGTCGAAATTGTAAGTCGAAAGCTTTATCCTTTGTTTCCATATTGCAAAATTTTTGCATATAACCTTAAGTTGAGGTTATTGAGTCATACAAATACTACTAATCAGTTCTGGGAAAATAACGATTGTCGAAATTAAATAATGAGCTTCATGTACTTAGTGAGCTATACGACATTAATCATCAGCTTATGCCGTTAAAGGATTTAGCTGATAGAGAGCTTGCTTCTATTCGTGGGCTAACGGGCATGGTTTATACCCCTTACTTAGATGATTATATGCAAGTCGCTATTAAGAAAGCTGAGATAGTAGCCTGCTTGAAAAATCAAAAGCTGCTGCCGTTATCAGAAGTTGAGGTGATCCATACCGCACTAAATGCGCTATACAGTAGAGCAAGAACTCGCAGTGTTGTTGAATATCAAGGTCGCAACTATGAACGTAGATTTTTGCCGTTAAAGCTGAGTAAGTCAGGTAAAAATGTTCAAAAATGGGCCAAAGTTTGGCTCTTGCAAGACGATAATGGCAGAGTTGTACCCGCTTGGGAAAGCCAAGTACGAGAGATATGGCCAACGTACTACTTAATTAGATCTATCGACATATAATCCAGCAATTTTTGGTATTGGCCATTTGAAGTTTTTAATATCTTAATCGTAGCTAAGTTTTACTTTTGCTAGCAATTTCTTATGAGCTTTTGACCAAAACTGACTGGTTATTTTATTGATAACATTTGATTCAGCATTAATCAGTACGGCAAAACCAATATCTAAGTCAGGCGAATAGCCAATATCAGCTCTAAAACCCGCAACCCAGCCTGAGTGATAAACTATTGGGTGGTCACCAAACTGATAAATACGCCAGCCGTAACCGTAGTGCGCATCCGTTAAATGGTTGCGCCAATATCTGCGGCGCAAATCTTTTTTAGTTTTAATACGTGGTGTGGTCAGTTCGTCTAATAATGCTGGTGAAAGCACGGTAGGTTGATAACCTAAATTAGCAATTAACCATTTCGCTAAATCTGTAATGCTGGCATTAATTCCTGCTGCTGGCGCGACTTTATAGTAGTCGGGTTCAACATCGACAGTACGCCAAACATATTTTCTAATATCATTACCTTGCTTGTCTTTTCTGCCTGTTTTTATGCGCTTTCTTAATATATGGGGTTTAGCGGTATTGCTGTTGTTACGAAAAACATCAATGCCTACAGAAGCATTTACCATTTTTAGTGGTGAGAATATTCTTTCTTGTAGCAAGGTGGAATAGGTTTTAGTTTGGCTAGCTTCGATTGCTGGCTGTAAAAATCCATAGGCGATATTTTGATAACCGTAGCATTTGGCTGGCTGACATATTGGCTTAACGCGATCAAAGCGGTTAATTATTTTTTCCATACTCCAATTTTCATGCAATAAATTGTCGTAAGCATTTGGCATTAGTCCGCTAGAGTGACTTAGTAAGTGTTTTAATTGAATTTTATCAGCTGCACCTTTAGTGGCGAGGGTAAAGTTAGGCAAATACTTGGTAATTGGGTCGGACAGGTTTAATTGCTGCTCTTGCGCCAACATAGTGGTGATAGTTGCAGCAAATGGTTTTGATACTGAGGCTAAACGGAAGACTGTATTGTTGTCGACTTTCTTTAATTTTTTGGTATCGGTATAGCCAAACTTCTCTAATGCGATGACCTTATTATTTTTTACGATGGCATATGCGCCACCAGGAATATTGTGCTTTTTTAATTCTTTAGCAAAATCAGCCGCGAGTTGTTTATTTAAACGCTGTAGTTCGTTTGCATTGGCGTTAAGACCTAAGGAGCTAGCAAAAATAAGAAAATACGAGATGGAAATTGTTAAAAAACGAACAAGCATGAATTGGACTCAAATTGAAAAAACAGCTAATTCTATAGGCTTGCTAGTAAAATACAAAGCAAAAGAATTGCTCGTATGAAAACACATACTTACAAAGTGTAAAGTTAAAATAACTTTTTCTTTCATTTCAAATTGAAATATCTCATAACAATTAACCTGGATAGTAAGCTAAAAAACATTGATCTACATCAAAGTGTTGGCCGGAAAGTTGACTAAGATGGCATTGTAAGCGAATTGTCGATAATGAAATTCGCGTAATTTTTACGTCTTAATTTGTTCTAACCTTGAACAAGTTAACACTTTGGAATATGTAATGAAAAACAATAAGCCATTAGTTTTTTCTTGTTCTGGCTGTTCGCACTTAGCAACGATGGCGAATGATATTGCCTTAACACTAGATAGTGACGGTATAGCTGAAATGTCATGCATTTCATGGCTTATGGCGGTTTCGGATGAAAAAATTAAAGCTAAGTGTTTAGGTCGAAAAGTTATCTTAATCGAAGGCTGTGGAGATTCTTGTAGCCAAGACTGTTTGATCAAAGCCGGTGTCAACATTGACGCTCATTTTAACATTTCTGACTTAGGTTTTATTGCCCGTTCAGCTAGTGATGGTTCGCTGCAAGAAAATAGCATTGCTATGGCTCATGTTTATGCTGAATTAAGCCGCTTAGGTTTAAGTACTACCTGATGTAATTGCCTTATTCTTATTTATTACTTCCCTATTTAAAGTATCTCTTCTTGTGGTAGCATGTTAACAAAAAACTAATGGTTTCAATGTTATGCCTACCGAATCGAGCTCCCAAGCGTTAGCGATATTGAGAGATACTAGCCAATTTTCTTGGTATGTAATTCCTTTATTATTGATTGTTATTTATGTCTACGCTCAAGAAGCTGATCGTGGGAACTGGTCTAGATTTCTTGCTGGGTTGGCATTTTGGGGCATGGATTGGTTTAATGAAATATGGAATTCATTAGTTTTTCATTTTACTCAACATGCACCAGTTTGGGCTGCTCCTGGTGACACTGCATTTTTAATTTTTATTGGTTTAAATGTTGAGATTTGTTTCATGTTTGCCATCTCGGGTATTGTGGCAACGCTTGCTTTGCCTAAAGACCCTAAAATGAAAATTTTAGGGTTAAATAACCGCTGGTTTTTTGCCATTCTTTTTTCAATGCTTAGTGTTCTGGTGGAAATAACATTAAACCACATTGGTGCGTTAACGTGGGAGTGGTCATGGTGGAATGCTGATGCCCCTTGGTTGCTTTTCTCCGTTGGCTACTTGAGTTTCTATAGCGTTTGTTATTGGGTCTACGACATGCCATCAAGGAAAAAACAGTTACAGGTAGTTGGTGGCTTATACGCAATAAATATTATTGCCATTGTTGTTTTTGCTGGTGTATTAGGCTGGATATAAGTTAACTCGAATTGTTTGAGTAAATATAATGATAAGAAAGATAGTAGTAGATAATTACAACAGTAACTGGCCCGCACAATTCCAGCAAGAAGAAGCTGCGCTGAAAATAGTGTTTACTGATAGCAATGTTGCCATTCATCATATTGGCAGTACGTCAGTTCAAGGTTTGTCTGCTAAACCTATTATCGATATTCTAGTTGAAGTTGATTGTTTGTCTTGCTTTGAAGAAAAGCATATAGAACTTGGTGCGTTGGGATATATTGCCAAGGGTGAGAACGGTATTGTTGGCCGTCGATACTTTCAAAAAGGTGGCATAAATCGCAGCCACCATTTACATGGTTTTAAACGTAATGATATTCATGCCTTAAAACATTTAGCTTTTCGTGATTATTTGCGCAGTAACCCGACTGTAGCCTTGGAATATGCTGAATTAAAACGAGGTGTAGCCGAACAGTGTTTACATGATATGAATACCTATATGCAAGGCAAAGATAGCTTTATTCAACACCATCTTGCCTTAGCAATGAAAGTATAACTGTCTGATGATTAAGTATAACTTTTGGCACTAAACCAAAAATTCATAAAGTCAGCGGTGAGCTTATTTTCTATTTCCATTGCTCGTTCTGTAGGGCAAAAAATAGTAAAAATGACTTGGGTATCTCCTAAGTTAGACGTAGCAACCTCAATATGTGGCTCAGGGCCAGCGATGTTAATATCTAAACGATTTTCAATCACTTGGTTGTATCGAACCGCAACATCGTTAAAGTCTGCGCAGTAGTTATTAGCTTTTTCTTTTAGCGCATCAATAAAGTCAAAAGGGTTAACACTACCGTCGCGTGTGATCGTAAAATGATGCACGGCATAACGTTTTAAAAAGTTTAAGTTTTTTATCGGACTCGTAACTAACTGGCTATTTGGAATAAACAAAGTTTTACCAGTAAATTGATAATTATCTATATTCACTTCTAGAATTGTTAAGTTTACCCAATCCATCGAGTTTACTTCACCATAATGCTTGCCAACCTGAACCCAGTCACCTATTCGAAATGGTCGATTAGATATGACATAGATAAAGCCAATAAAGCATTGAATAAACTCACGTGTTGCTAACACTATTGCAACGATAAAAGCGGCGATAGAAAAAGCGAATTTTTGAATCTCTACAGACCAAATATTGAAAACCATAAAAATAAGTGCAAAGTTAAAAATATTATTGAGTAGATTAACCGTAAAGCGCTTATCTATTTTCTTCTTTTTAGCGCGTCGCTTAATAAATCGCGTAATGAGCAACTTAAAGGTAATAATGAGAATGGCTAACACCGCCGTAATAAAGCTTTTGTTCTGTAACAGTGTGTCAATTATCTGCATGGTCGTTAATTCTCAGGTAAAGCCAAGTACTGGCATTTAAACAGTAATAATGTTGATTTATTTCAAGTGAAAGGTAGATGATTTTTATCAACAAATCGAGACAAATATTGAAAAAATTGCTAATTATTCATCGATTGATTTTAGTTTGAATTTAACTCGTTCAGCTAGGATTAATGTTCGATAGCTTATTCTTAGCAGCAATATTCAAAAGTACTGATAAGTTAGAAACTTATTCTTCATTAAATGGTCATAATTTTGCTAGTTTAACTATCTAATCATGGTCTAAATTAATATTTTAATAGCTGCATTGCTTTCATTAGCGGTAGTTATTCACCTTTATAAATTTTTTATTAGGAATGTCTATGAAACACTTAACCTCAATTGGATTACTGGTATTTTCCACATTAACTTTTTCTGCGCTTTCGTTAGCTAACACCAGTTTACCGAATAATCGCCATATTGCTGTTACCGGTAAAGCTGAAATGATGGCAATGCCAGATATCGCTATTGTGCACTTAGCGGTAGAAAGTAGTAAAAAAAGCAGTTTAGATGCCAAAAAAGATGTCGATGAACGGGTTAACAAATTACTTGATGGTTTAAGTGATTTTCAAATCGACGAAGCCAATGTGTCTGCGTCAAATATCGCAACGGAAGTACGCTATTCATATAATAAAGGTTCGCGCGATAAGATAGATGGTTATATTGCTCGTCGGACACTTAAAGTGACATTAAATGATATCGAAAAATTAAATGCCTTTATGGATTTTGCCTTAAGCGTAAAAATTGATGCCATTAGAAATATCGAATTGAAATCTTCTAAAGAGCAAGCATTAAAAGCAGAAGTGAATGCACTTGCTGTAAACAATGCTAAAGCACAAGGGAAAATATTAGCCAATGCCTTTGATGCCAAGTTAGGAAAAATTTATAGCATTAATTCTAACGCTAACCAAAGTCACCATAGATTTGGCGCCAATAGTGATGCGGAAAATTATGGTGTCAGTGCTCGTATGGGAAGTAGTAGCGCTAAACCTGGTCGCTACTTACAAGAAAATATCGTTTTTTCTGCCTCGATAAGTGTTGTGTTTGATCTGGAACTTTAGCTTTATTTTTAGTGGTTTAAAGTAAGGTGAATACTGATTTTCTAACTTATTTAAATAATTTTATTATCTAACAGCCGCTTAGAAGAATGCATAGCAATTACCGATATCTATCATAGCACAAGTAACTTCAAGCCATAAAAACGGTACTAGTATCATTTGATTGATCAGTGCCGTTTTTTATTGCAGTGACGCTAACAGATGCACAATGTTTTAAATGAGAAAAACTCGTAAGGTGTAATTTAATAAACAGTGGGCAAAGTGTGCGATGGTGACCTTTAGATTAGAGGTATTACCTTATTTTTCCAATGAAAAAGCCATAGGTATGATTGATACTTCTCAGCTATAAGTATGAGTTCCTACCAAAAAAATAGTACGATAAGTCTTTGAAAACAAATAATGTTGAGTTATTTTAAGTGAAAATTAAGTAGATGGTAAATACTGAAACATCTACTTAATAAGCTATTGGGTTTCTCACAGAGTATGTATCAAGGATAGGTTATAGCAATGAAGATTATTATCGTATCAATTCTCGCAATTATAAGTATGTATAGTAGTGAGGTATTATCATGTACTGAAAGTAAAGATCCAGCCACCGTTGTTCAGGCACAAGTAGATGCTTATAACGCACATGATGTAGAGCTTTTTGCTAGTTGCTATTCTTCTGACGTAAAAATGCAAGACCTTTGGGATGATACAACAGATATAGTTGGCAAAAAGGACTTGTTAAAAACTTACCAGTTCTTAAAAACCGTACCAGAAGAATTCAAAGTTATAATCGAAAAAAGAATGGTAAATGGGCCAATAGTTATCGACTATGAAAGATTAACGGGGTTAAGTGATGGGAGAGAAGATAGGCTTGTTTTTGCTATTTACGAAGTCCGTGATGGCAAAATAAAAAATGTTTGGTTTCCACCTCATCTATAAGTTAATTTCTTAAATCATGTTATTTAGCAAAGCGTTGAGGGTTTATTTAGTAGCAAAAAAACCTGAGGAGCTTATTAGTAAAGCTTCTCAGGTTCTTTTAATGGGCTGTTAACCCTAATTTGGTGCTCGCTGCGGGACTCGAACCTGCGACACCTTGCATGTCATGCAAGTACTCTAACCAACTGAGCTAAGCGAGCTTATTGAGTTTTATCTCAACGGGCGCTATGTTAGCGATCTGTTTTATTATGTGCAAGTAGTTTTATGTAAAATAGAATCTGTTTGCTGTTTAATTCGGCAAACTGGCTTATATCTACGCATATTACTATGCAAGTGCTGCTTGCTCATCATCAAAGCGTTTCTGTATTACTTTTAAGCGCCATGCTAATAAAACAGCGGCAACTGTTAAGCCTGATATAAAACCTATCCAAAAACCATACGGACCAGTTGCTGGTACTATCCAGTCTGTTAGTCCTAATATTAAACCAAACGACAAACCAACAACCCAGTATGAGAAAAAGGTGATATATAGTATTGATTTAGTGTCTTTATAGCCACGAAGTGCGCCTGCAGAAATAACCTGTATGGCGTCTGAAAATTGAAATAGTGCGGCTAAAAACATTAAGCTTGCTGCTAGTTCTAATACTTCTGTTTCTATAGTATAAATTTCTGCAATTTGATGGCTAAACAGTAAGGTTATTGCTGCTGTTACTATCGCAATGACAAGCCCCAATATGACTGAATAACGGCAAAGTTCTTTTGCCTTTTCTAAGTTTTTATTACCCACTTCAAAACCGACTTTAATAGTAACAGCCATGGCTAAGCTTAATGGCACCATAAATACTAAGCCAGAGAAGTTAATTGCTATTTGATGGCTAGCGACAACATTGGCACCAAATGGCACTAATAAAATAGCGACTGCAGCAAATAAACTAACTTCAAATAATAATGAAAAAGCGATTGGTACACCCAAAGATAGAATGTTCTTTATTTCACGCCATTGTGGCCAATAAAATTTATTAAACAGTGGCGCATGCTTTAAATGCTTTGAAAAGTAAGCATAGGTAAACATACCGACAAACATTACCCAATAAACAATTGCTGTTGCAATACCACAGCCGGCACCACCCAATGCAGGCATCCCGAACTCACCATAAATAAATATATAGTTGGCCGGAATGTTAATAAGTAAGCCTAAAATGCTGATTATCATGGTTGGGCGTGTGTGAGATAAGCCTTCAGAATAATTGCGTAATACTAAATATAAACAGTAACCCGGGCCGCCCCAAACAATGTAACCTAAGTAATCGAACATTAAACGCTTTAGCTCTGGCTCTAATGACAGAGAGTCAATCAGCAGTGGAGTTACAATGTAATAAAGCGCAATGATGATGATTGAAAAGAAAACCGCTATCCATGCCGTTTGGTAAGTTGCTTTTGCCACTTCATCGAATTTTTTTGCCCCAGAATATTGGGAAATAATACTCGCCAATGCCATCACTAAGCCAGATATGGTTAGAATTAATGGCAGCCAAACACTGCTGGCAACAGCAACTGCAGCCATGTCTGTCGCGCTCACTCGGCCCGCCATAACGGTATCGGCAAAACCCATTAAATTTTGGATCAGCTGTGCAATTAAAATTGGGTACGCCAATTTCATTAGATTTTTGCTATTGGAAAAAAATCGATTAATGTTCATTTAGGTAATTATTTCGCTAGGCGTTATTGGTAGAATGAAAAAAATATTTATTTATCTGGATGATATATGTTTACAGGTATTGTGCAATCACAAGCTGAAGTAATTTCAATATTAACTAAGAATAATGCGGTTAGGTTAAAAATAGCTCTTGAACACCAATATTTAGAAGGTTTAGCAACAGGGGCAAGTGTTGCTATAAATGGTGTTTGTTTAACTGCTGTTGAGTTTGGTGTTTTAAATGGATCACAAAGTTTTATAGCGTTTGATGTAATTGACGAAACGTTAAGAGTATCTAACCTTGCCGAGATTGAGCTGGGTTCAAAGGTTAATGTTGAGCGCTCGTTAAAAATCGGTGATGAAATTGGTGGCCATATGCTAAGCGGCCATGTTCATATCCAAGCTAGCGTTATCAATCGTATCGAAAGTGCTGATAATTGCACTTTAAGTTTTGCATTAGCACCGAGATATCAAAAGTATATATTTGCTAAAGGTTTTATCAGTATTAATGGCACTAGTTTAACGCTGGGGGCTGAAGTTGATGAACATTTTTCTGTACATTTAATACCGGAAACTTTAGCGCGCACCAATTTACAAAATGTAGCTGTTGGCGACAAAGTGAATATTGAATTTGACCAACAAACGATGACAATTGTACAAACTATTGAGCGTATGAAGCTTAACCTATAATACTTTACTATTCGTTCATGCCCAATTTTGTTGCGAACTCATAGTTACTAGTGAACATTCAGTTAGAATATTTGTTCATTATCGCTATTAACCTTGAGCTGAATTTTTTTATGATACTCATCAACATGTAAATTTAGATGCATTTCCATGCAACATGCAGGGCACTCGTCATAATAGTCTTGGTCACCTTCACTGGCATCTAATGCAACGCGAATATTGTGACCGCAATTCGGACATTCAATACGTTGTTCTTTAACTTCATCAGGCATAATTCCTCCTAGAACTATCAATAAAACCTGTCAATTTAGTATGGTCAATTTTGACTAAAGAGCGAACTTTTTACCCCCTAATGTAATGCTAGAATACGGGTTAAATTAGCTTTGCATTGTTCAATATAAACACCACCAAATAAATTTGCGTGATTAAGAATATGATAAAAGTTGTAGACCAACCTACGTTTATCATAGTCATTGTTTAAAGGGTAAGCACCTTGGTAGCCTTGATAAAACTCACCGGGCAATTGACCAAATAATTCACTCATGGCGATGTCTACTTCTCGGTCGCCGTAGTAGCTTGCGGGGTCGAAAATGAAAGCGCCGTCATCATTAAAACCGAGATTTCCTTGCCAAAGATCGCCATGTACTAAGCAGGGCGTTACTTGGTGATGTTGCAGTATGTCGTGGCAAGCATCAACAATATGTTCAATGTCACCAAGTTTTATTGATTTTTCTGCGAGTAATTGTAACTGCCAGCCAATACGTTGTTCGGCAAAAAATGTTCGCCAGTTACTTTGCCAGCCATTTGGCTGAAGCGTTGTGCCTATGTAATTGTCGTGCTCCCAGCCAAACTGACCATGAGTGGATGTTTTATGCATGCGTGCTAATTGTTCACCAAAGTTGAACCATTCTTTCGCCGTTGCTTTTTTAAAAGGTAGATACTCTAAGATCAGGTAACTTTTATCTAAAGTTGTGCCAGTAGCAATAACACTAGGGCATGACATGGTTTTTAACTGAGTAATTTGTGCTAGGGAATAGGCTTCAGATTCAAATTGTTGTAGCCGAGACTTATCATTGAGTTTTATAAAATAATTGTGCTGATAATCACTTAGCCAATAGCATAAATTAATATCGCCACCGGTAACTGGCTGCTTGTGTTTAATGCTGAACTGCTGACCTATTACTTGCGTAATGTTTTGCTCAATGGCTCGCCACATGTTATTTACCAAGTCAGAATAGACTATTAGACATTATAGCTGAAGATGAAAAATAGCGGTAAATTGGTAACTAACTGATTGTGAGCGAAAGTAAAGGATAAGTAATGAGAGGGTGCTGGCTTATTCGATGTCAGTTATTAAATACTCAATTTTATTTGGCACGCCATCCCATTGCTCAGCATCTTTAGGGGCGGGGATTACGTCATTGATTATTGGCCAGTTTTTCGCTAACTCGGCGTTTAGTTCAATAAAGTCTTTCTGGTCATTGGGAACATCATCTTCTTGATAAATAGCATCAGCAGGACATTCAACAGGGCATAAATCACAATCGATACATGAATCAGGATTAATGACTAAGAAATTTGGTCCTTGATGAAAAGCATCGGCTGGACAAACCGCGACGCAATCAGTGTATTTACATTGAATACAATTGTCAGTAACTACAAAAGCCATTTTTTCTGCTCATTTTAGCTATTCGAATTATTAACTCGGTAGCATGTTTACTATTAAAGTGCGGATCATACCTAGCTTACAAACAAATTCAATTGTTGTTTTCGCTTTGTATTGGTATCGCTAGCACTATCAGGTAAAATGGCGCCAATTTTTACCCTTGTCTGCTTTGGATTCACATTATGTTGCGTTTAACTAACGTCAAATTACCACTAAATCATCAACCTGAAGAGTTAGAGCAAGCTATTCTTGCGATATTAAAAATAACGGCAGAGCAGTTAACTAATTTTTCAATATTTAAACGTGGTTATGATGCACGAAAAAAGAGCAACATAATTTTAATGTATACCCTTGATGTTGATACCAGTATTAATGAAAAACTATTACTGCAACATGCTAAAGCACAAGATATAAAAGCAAGCCCTGACACTAGCTATAAATTTGTTGGTCAAGCGCCTGAGAATTTAACCGAGCGTCCTGTGGTAATTGGTATGGGCCCATGTGGTTTGTTCGCTGGTTTACTTTTGGCACAAATGGGTTTTAAACCTATTATTTTAGAACGCGGTAAAGAAGTTCGTGAGCGCACTAAAGATACCTTTGGTTTTTGGCGTAAAAAAATTCTTAATACCGAATCTAACGTTCAGTTTGGTGAAGGTGGCGCTGGTACATTTTCTGACGGCAAGCTCTACAGCCAAGTAAAAGACCCTAAGCATTATAGTCGTAAAGTTTTACATGAATTTGTTGATGCCGGCGCACCTGATGAAATTTTATATGTCAGTAAGCCCCATATTGGTACCTTTAAGTTGGTGACTATGGTTGAACAAATGCGTGCAGAAATAAACCGCCTTGGTGGCGAAGTACGTTTTGAGCAACGTGTCGAAGATATTCACTTTGCGAAAGTCGACGAAAATGCAGCCTGCGATTCTGACAACATGCAAGTAACTGGCTTAACTTTAGCGTCAGGTGAAGTGATTGAAACTAAGCATATTGCCTTAGCCATCGGTCATAGTGCGCGCGATACTTTTGAAATGTTGCATAAAAAAGGCGTATTTATAAAAGCTAAGCCATTTTCAGTTGGCTTTAGAATTGAGCATGAGCAATCAGTGATTGATGACGCGCGTTTTGGTAAAAATGCCGGAAACCCTATATTAGGTGCGGCTGATTATAAATTAGTGCATCACTGTACTAATGGCCGTTCAGTTTATAGCTTTTGTATGTGCCCTGGCGGTACTGTTGTTGCCGCAGCTTCAGAAGAAGGACGCTTAGTAACAAATGGTATGAGCCAATACTCTCGTCACGAGCGCAATGCCAATAGTGCGATTGTGGTCGGTATATCACCGGAAGACTATGATGAAAATGGCAGTAAAGGCAATGTACTTGCTGGTATTGAGTTTCAGCGCCGACTAGAAGAAACTGCTTTCAAACTTGGTGGTGAAAACTATGATGCGCCAGTTCAACTCGTTGGAGATTTTCTTGCTGGTCGTAAAAGCGGCGAACATGGCGCTGTTGAACCGTCATATAAACCAGGTGTGAAATATTGTGACTTAAGTGAAACATTACCTGATTACGCCATTGCTGCAATTCGTGAGGCATTACCTGCCTTTGAACGTAAAATAAAAGGATTTTCAATGGCTGATGCTACGTTAACGGCTGTTGAAACGCGTACTTCGTCACCGATTAATATTACTCGTGATAAAGTAAGCTTTGAAAGTATCAACACTAAAGGTTTGTATCCTGCGGGCGAAGGTGCGGGTTATGCTGGCGGTATTTTGTCTGCTGGTATTGACGGTATAAAAGTTGCTGAAGCGATGGCACTTTCAATGTTGAAAAGCCAATAATAAACCGTATTTTAAAGTAGAGCCTTTTATCAAATGTTAAAGGCTCAATGTACCGCATCAATAGTCAGTAGTGCACATCACCTTCCTTGATTTACTTTTCGACGTACAACAAATTCATAAACTTAAGTAAGTTGGGGTTAGTTAAACTCTTGAATATCTGCTCTACTTTCTTTTTGCCATTTACTTATCGGCAATTGTTCTTTCATATTATTGAGCGTGGTCCAAATGCCGTTTAGTGTCATTGGCTTAGTTAACCACTGTGGAATATTACCATTAGGGTCAACAATAAACTGGTAAGTAATTTCTATGCTATTTGCTGATGTTGGCACTATTTTCCAATGAGCATTATGTACCTTCATACGAATAGCTTTTTTTGACTTCTCCATCGCATTACTTGCATCTGTTACCGCTATTTCAATTGAAAGGTCTTTGTTTTGCCAAAAACGCGAGTGAATTAACATTTCTCTCGGCGATACTGGCCATATGCCATTAAATCTTGTCATGAATATGTTTTCTGTGGCGGTTATTTGTTGAATGATTTCGGCTGATTCGGCGTTATCTAGCCAATTTGCTATGTGCTTAAGATCTTCAATAAAATAAATAAAGCCTGCTAAGGTGGAATTAAGCTTAGCTTGCGCTTTAATTTCTATTAAGCCCTTATACTGACTTTTGCGATAAACAACACTTAATTCATTATTCTGTTTCCATGATCGCCATTGCGGAGCTTCACTTGCTTGAGTATCAGTTGTTATAAGCGCTAAAACAGCTAGCAAGGTAAAAGCGAAAAAATTTGCTAAGGTGGCTGACAATAAAGTAACTCCCATATTAAGGTGTTTGTTCAAAAAATTGATTTGCTACCTAAAGCATATCACCAAATGCACTTAACAAAAGGCTAATAGGGCATTGAGTGTTTATTAATACCAAGCTTATTTACTAAATAGGTATAGTTGGAGGCATTAATTAACCTTACTCATTATATTTGATGTTTTAGGATGCCACAGGCTTGCGCCATTATGGGCAAGATGGTTAATTACATTATCAGCACCCTCCAAGTTATAAGCAGAAAAACGCACTACTAAAGGACGGTTTTAGCCAAGTAATAAGGGGGATTACGGCTAATTGTATTTATGCTAATAAAAGTAACGGTAGTAAAGTTGTTTTTGGAGGGGAAATTGGCAGCGTGAATACTGTACTTAATACCTGCTTTCGGGTACTCTACGGCGAATTTCCTTGGTGTTTATTAAAAAATGCAGTAAGTGTATTAATAAATACTGAGTCATCATACAAATGCAAAAATAATTTAAATCAAGTGACACTTCGTATGTGCCACCACTGAAAAAGGAAAATACATGCCTGTAATTACTCTCCCTGACGGTAGTCAACGCTCTTTTGAACAAGCAGTTTCTGTAATGGACGTTGCCCTAGATATTGGTCCTGGTCTTGCGAAAGCAACTATAGCAGGTCGTATCAATGGCGAACTTGTCGATGCTTGTGAATTAATTAATGAAGATGCAGCGTTGCAACTTATTACCAGTAAAGATGCCGAAGGACTTGAGATTATTCGTCACTCTTGCGCGCATTTATTAGGTCATGCTATTAAGCAATTATGGCCAAATACAAAAATGGCTATTGGCCCGACAATCGAAAACGGTTTTTATTATGATGTTGATTTAGAAGAGTCAATCACCGAAGACGATTTAGTTAAGCTAGAAAAGCAAATGACTACGCTGGCTCGCACGGGTTATGAAGTCATTAAGAAAACAGGTACGTGGCAAGATGCTTACGATGCCTTTACTGAGCGTGGCGAAACTTATAAGCTAGAAATTCTTGATGAAAATATTGATAAGTCAGACACACCTGCGCTTTATCATCATCAAGAGTACATTGATATGTGTCGTGGTCCACATGTGCCAAGCATGCGTCATTGTCATCACTTTAAATTAATGAAAGTTGCTGGCGCTTATTGGCGTGGCAATTCTGAAAACAAAATGTTGCAACGTATTTACGGCACAGCATGGGCTGATAAAAAGCAACTTAAAGCTTACATCGTTCGTTTGGCTGAAGCTGAAAAGCGTGATCACCGTAAAATTGGTAAAACCTTAGATTTATTCCATTGGCAAGAAGAAGCGCCAGGCATGGTGTTTTGGCACAATGATGGTTGGACTATCTATACTGAATTAGAAAAGTTTGTTCGTGAGAAATTACACGAATATGACTACGACGAAGTTAAAGCGCCAATGATGATGGACAGAAGTCTTTGGGAAAAGTCAGGTCACTGGGATAAGTATGCCGACGGCATGTTTACTACTGAATCTGAAAAGCGTGAATATGCGATTAAACCAATGAACTGTCCAGGTCACGTACAGATATTTAACCAAGGGTTGAAATCGTACCGTGATTTACCATTACGTATTGCTGAGTTTGGTTGTTGTCATCGTAATGAACCATCAGGCTCTTTACATGGCTTAATGCGCGTACGTGGCTTTACGCAAGATGATGCTCATATTTTCTGTATGGAGTCGCAAGTTCAAGCTGAAGTGACTAAATGTATCGAAATGGTATATGACGTTTATGGTTCATTTGGTTTTGAAGATATTGTAGTTAAATTGTCAACTCGCCCTGAAAACCGCATCGGTAGTGATGAAATTTGGGATAAAGCTGAAGCAGGTTTAGCGCAAGCTTTAACAGACAGTGATATTAAGTTTGAGTACTTACCAGGTGAAGGTGCTTTCTACGGTCCTAAAATTGAATTTACCTTAATGGACTGTTTAGGCCGTGCTTGGCAATGTGGTACCGTGCAACTTGATTTTGCACTACCAGAGCGTTTAGGCGCAACTTATGTTGGTGAAGACAACGAAAGATATATTCCGGTAATGATTCACCGTGCAATTTTAGGATCATTAGAACGTTTTATCGGTATTTTGATCGAAGAGTACACAGGTAAATTCCCAACCTGGTTATCACCAATTCAAGCAACTGTGATGAATATTACCGATAAACAGGGCCAATATTGTGAAAAAGTTGTTAAAAAACTAAAAGAAAGTGGATTTAGAGCAAAACTAGACTTGAGAAATGAGAAGATAGGCTTTAAAATCCGCGAGCATACTTTAAAGCGTGTTCCGTATTTGTTAGTTGTTGGCGATAAAGAAATGGAAGCTGGCGAAATTTCAATACGAACTCGAAGTGGTGAAGATTTAGGAACAATGTCGGTTGACGACTTTATTGCTAATTTATCTGATGAAGTTAAGGCTCGCAGATAACCATTCGGTAGTATAAACACGCAACATTATTATTTACCCCAAGTAAGTCAACTATAGTACTTACTTGGTAACAACGTTCTTTGGAGGAACATGGCTATTAAAGGTGGACAACGAGGCGGGCAGAAAGAGCCAGCACATCGTTTAAATGAGTTGATTACTGGTATTGCAGGTAACGAAGTTCGTTTGATTAAATTTGACGGAGAACCTGGTGGTATCGTCACATTAGATGAAGCAATGGATCAAGCTGAAGAAGCCGGTGTAGATCTTGTTGAAATTAGCCCAACAGCTAAACCTCCTGTTCTTAGAGTTATGGATTACGGCAAGTTTCTTTATGAGAAATCTAAAGAACAAAAAGAACAGCGTAAAAAGCAGAAACAAATACAGGTTAAGGAAATTAAATTCCGTCCTGGTACAGATGAAGGCGATTATCAAGTTAAACTACGTAACTTGAAACGCTTTTTAGAAGGTGGCGATAAAGTTAAAGTAACTTTACGTTTCCGTGGTCGCGAAATGGCCCACCAAGAACTAGGTTTAGAACTTCTAACTCGTGTTAAAAAGGATTTAGAAGAGCTAACAGTAGTAGAATTCTTCCCTCGTAGAGCGGAAGGACGACAAATGGTGATGGTTCTAGCACCTAAAAAATAATCAATATTTGGTATATGCAAGTAGTTAACATTTTCGAATGTTAGCTCACCAGTATTGTTTTTAACGGGTAAACTTAGGCCTGCAAGTAGAATCTTGCGCTGTTTTCAGTGACAAGATTTTCGCCTAATTTACTAAATTTCAATGGCAACACCTTAAATATGAAAATATTTATTGTGTGAATGCGGAGTAATATTCATGCCTAAAATGAAAACCAACAGTGGTGCTGCAAAGCGCTTCAAAAAAACAGCTAATGGCTACAAGTTCAAACAAGCTGGTCTTCGTCATATCTTGACTAAGCGCCGTACTAAAGTAAAACGTCACCTTCGTGCGAAAAGCATGATTGCGGCTGCTGACATTAAGTCAGTTAAAAAACTTTTACGTCACGGTTAATAGGAGAGAAATAGAATGGCAAGAGTAAAACGTGGTGTACAAGCGCGTGCACGTCACAAGAAAGTTCTAAAGCAAGCTAAAGGTTACTACGGTGCTCGTAGTCGCGTTTATCGCGTTGCTTTCCAAGCTGTAACTAAAGCTGGCCAATACGCATATCGTGACCGTCGTCAACGTAAGCGTCAATTTCGTCAACTTTGGATTGCTCGTATTAACGCAGCAGCTCGTCAAAATGGTTTATCTTACAGCCGTTTCATTAATGGTCTTAAAAAGGCTTCTATTGAAATCGATCGTAAGATCCTAGCTGACATCGCAGTATACGATAAAGCAGCTTTCACATTCTTAGTTGAAAAAGCGCAAGCTTCTTTAGCATAAGTTTGAGATATTAGCTCTTTGAAAAGGACGCCCTAGGCGTCCTTTTCTTTTTTCAAAATTTAAAAAGTTGACTAATAGGTCAACGAAATGAAAACATTAAAATGAAGGGTTAACTAAATTGGTTTATAACAGCAACAAGCCTGTTTAGTTAAAAGTTTAATTTAATCTGTAACGTAATTATAGGAATCTAAGGTCTTATTATGAGTTTAGCTGATCAAGTTTTAGCGGTGAATGATGATTTACCTATTCGCACTGACGCTCCGGTGCACAGTGGAAAAGTGCGCTCTGTATACTGGTTAACAGCAGCTGATAGTCGTCGATTAATTGAAGAAAAAGGCTATGACGTTGCCGAAGATACGCCGTTGGCCATTATGCTGATCAGCGACAGAATTTCTGCTTTCGATTGTATTTGGCGTGGTGAAGGTGGCATGAAAGGCGTTCCAGGAAAAGGGGCGGCATTAAATGCTATTTCAAATCATTGGTTTAAGTTATTTAAAGAACAAGGCTTAGCAGATAGCCATATTTTAGATATTCCACATCCATTTGTTTGGATCGTGCAAAAAGCTAAACCAGTAATGATTGAAGCGATTTGTCGTCAGTATATTACTGGTTCAATGTGGCGTTCATACACGAAAGGTGAACGTGAATTTTGTGGAATTAAATTAACTGAAGGTCTTGAAAAAGACAGCAAGTTACCTGAATTACTACAAACCCCATCAACTAAAGGTATTTTGGAAGGTATTTCAGGTGTGCCAGCGGTTGATGATGTCAACATTACCCGCAAAAGTATTGAAGATAACTTTGCTGCCTTTAATTTTAAATCGTTAGATGATATTGCGCTTTATGAAAAGTTTCTAACCGAAGGCTTTGATGTTATTTCTGATGCTCTTGCCAAGCTCGACCAAATTTTTGTTGATACAAAATTTGAATTTGGCTACGTAAAAGATCGCAGTGGTAATAACAAACTCATCTATATGGACGAAGTAGGGACACCCGACTCATCACGTATTTGGGATGGTGAGCAGTATCGTGCAGGTAAAGTTGTTGAAAACTCAAAAGAAGGTTTTCGTCAGTTATTATTAAATCATTTCCCAGATGCTGATATTCTTTTAAATAAGGATCGTATGGCAGAACGAGAAGCACTAGCTCGTGATAACGAATTGCCTGAGTCAGTATTAATGGCTGTTTCAGAAACCTACATTGCGATTGCAGAAAAAATAACCGGTGAAAAAATTGTTTTATCTGAAAATCCTAAGCAAGAAGTGATTAATATTTTGCGTGATGAATATCAGTTGATTGACTAACTTAATATTCTTTTTTTAATATTTAGAGCCTTGCATTAGCGGGGCTTTTTTATATTTAAAATAGGGGAATAGGAAAAATGCTTGTTAATTTTTATTTATAATTTTGTAAAGAAACTTGACAGATATTACAGAGAGTAGTTAAATGATGCGTTAAAATAATAAGGTAGTAGGTTGGTGTTTATACAATTTAAACTACTAAAAGTAGGGACTTATATAAACAATGGAAAGTATTTTATTAGAATATTATGACAACGCTGATCTTTATGATTCATACATGCCTTTTTTTAAGCATGGTGGATTATTCTTTCGTACTGATGATAGTTACGATTTAGGAACAGAAATTAATCTTCATGTAAGCCTTCCAGATTCTTTGGAATCTACTAGTGTTAAGGCACAGGTAAGCTGGGTTACTCCTCATAATGCTCAAAATGGTAATGATGCGGGTATTGGCGTCATGTTCATTGAAGATTTAGATAATTTAAGTCAACAAATCGAAAATGCAATTACGCTTATGATGAACTCAGATAAACCTACTTTGTCTATGTAATTAAGTTTGGTAATGTTAGTCATTAATTGTTAATGTAATTAAAAATGTAGTAAAAGGTATCGTAATGGATAAATGGTTTCTTCTAGATAATGGTAAAATAGTTGGTCCCTTCGATTTAACCGAAGCACAAAAGTTAGTGGCAAGTAATCCATATTTATATGCGTGGCAGCCATCATATACTCATTGGACTCCGGTGAATCAAATTAGCCAATTTACTATCGCTGATAATATTCCAACTCCTCCTGTCGATATTCCTGAAGAACTAATGGATGCTTTTGTTGAAGGAGAGCGTCAGCTTATTTCTAAACTTGATAATTTAGATGAGCAAATGTCACCGATTACAGGTGATATTTCTAAAGTAACGGAAGAACTTAATCGTTACCAAAAACTAACGCACAGCTTAAACAATGAAATAAAGACTGCTATTGCGGCCATTGAGCAACAGTATGCTGCCCTACAGCAAAACCTTGTGACAAAAAGTAAATTAACTTAGTACTTAATTTTATAATGTCATCCGTTAATGTAATTCCAGCAGAAGAAGATAAATAATGAATACATGGATTTTTTCGAAAAACGGTCAAGTCACCGAACCATTAGACTTAGCGTCAGCAAAAAAATATGTTGTAGAAAATAATGATGCTTATGGTTGGCAGGCAAGCTACACACAGTGGCTGCCAGTAAATAGCATTAATGAATTTTCAGCATTATTACCTGAACGTAAAGTAGGTGCTCAACTTCCGCAAAAAATTGTTGATGAGTTTTTATCGAAAGAACAAGCATTAAGCAAGCGATTAGAGCAATTTAATAAAGAGCTTGCTAGTGGCGAAGCCATCGCGCAGGAATTTGAACAAGAAATTGCAAATTATAAGCAATTAACGGTTAATCTTAGTGATGAAGTGAAAGGCAATATCAATGAAATTGAATTGCAGTATCATGAATTGCAAAATCAGCTAAATGTTATTAGACAAAGTGTTCAGACATCACAGCAAGAATTATCTGGTATTGTAAAAGACTTTAATCAGAAAGTTTCAGAGAAGTCAGTAGTAAAAACGCCAGTTTCTGTAAAAGCAGCCGTGACTCCTCCTCCTACAGTAAAAAGTCAGCCTTCAAGTGATCTACCTAAGCCGGACGTAGAGAAAGATCCTACGAATGCTTCTGTTATCAAATTAGTACCAGAAACTGAACCTTCAGCAAATGTAGTAGTAGAGAAAAAAGTAGAAACTGCAGTGAGTACTGAAAAAAAATCAGATACTTTAAATAGTGCAGATGAAGAACAAAAAGCTGAAAAGCAAGTTGATGGGAAAGCTATTAACACACGCGCACCGAGACCAACAGGTGCGAAAGTTATCAGTACCCGTTCTAATATTCCTACACCTAAGCATATGGGAAGTATTAAAAACGACAGTGCAAACACTAGCGTTAATGAAAAGCCTAAAGAAGCAACGATAGCGAAAGACACTTTAGCAAATGAAAAAGCTAATCAAGTTGCTACAGCGAAAGAAAAAGTGCTTCAAAAAGAAGTTGAGTCAGTTGATGATGATCAAAAACTGCAGACAAAACTTGAGTCGGGTGTAAAAAATATATTTAAATCAGTTTTTACCAAAGAAGAGCCTAAGTCTACGAAGAATAAGTTTTCCGATTTAGTTGGCAATGATGGTAAGAGTTCGAATGTGGAGTCCATTGAGGCTAAAGTTGAAGCTAAAGTTGAAGTAGAAATTGATGATGAAGCTTCAAAAGCACCTCGTCGAAGAAGACGCAGATAAAGAATAAATGCTTAAAACGTAGCTAATTTTCAATTGATATAGAGCCTCGCAATCGCGGGGCTTTTTTATGGAATAATAAAAAAGCCAATACCTTGGAGCTTTTAAATAGCACAGGGTTTAAATGGGTGGATACCATACTCAGGCTGTTAATAGCATTACCATCAGTTGTTTCTATTTTCCATATACTAATTTCGTTGGCCCTGTATTTTCTAGGTATTCAATATCAAGGAAGGGGGTCTATCTGAATCATATTTTATTAATTAAATGTTCGCTAACATAGCGGCGTTTGATATCACATCCATGTTTCAGGTACTTCTCATTAAACTCTTATTTTCTCTGCTTAATTTTGTTAGAGCCTAATAAACAAACCTTTATGTGATGCACCAAAATAGCTCTTTTTTGTTTCTTAATTGCACTGCTTTGGTGCTTTTAAACTCACGTATTTGTCTTGTTTTGTTTTAGTGCATTGTTTTGATGACGTTTTTAACTGTGGGTATAAATGGTGCTTACTACCATCTAAATAATAAATTTAAAAATCTAAATAGATTGTAAATGCACTAAAGGTGAGCGAATGAAATTAGTAACCGCAATTATTAAACCATTCAAAATGGATGATGTACGTGAAGCATTAAGTGAAATTGGTATTGATGGTATGACTGTTACTGAGGTTAAAGGCTTTGGTAGACAAAAAGGACATACCGAGCTTTATCGAGGTGCTGAATACTCAGTAGACTTTTTACCCAAAATCAAATTTGAAATTGCTGTTAAAGATGACTTTGCTGAACGTGTTATTGAAACCATTGTTAGCTCTGCTCAAACCGGAAAAATAGGTGATGGCAAAATTTTTGTCACTAATATCGAGAGTATTACACGTATTCGAACCGGTGAAACTGATGATGAGGCTATTTAAGTCTTGTTAGCTTGATGAATTTATATATCAGAATTTTGTTAGCTGTAATTGAAAATTAGAATGTGGATGTAAAAATGAAAAAAATAATGATCACACTTTTCGCTTTAACTTTCTCTTTACCCAGTCTTGCGGTAGAGCCTGCGCTTAATGGCGCTAATACTGCTTGGATATTAACGTCTACGGCGTTAGTTTTATTGATGACCTTACCAGGGCTTGCCTTGTTTTATGGCGGATTAGTACGTAGAAAAAATATTTTATCTATTTTGATGCAGTGCTTTGCTATTGCAGGAGTCTCATCTATTTTATGGTTTGTTTTGGGGTACAGCTTGGCTTTTGGCGAAGGTAATGCTTGGATAGGTGATTTTAGTAAAGTATTAATGGCTGGAGTCACTAAAGATGCACTTTCTGGTGACATACCTGAAAGTCTCTTTATGTTATTTCAAATGACCTTTGCGGTAATAACCCCTGCGCTTATTATTGGTGCATATGCGGAAAGAATGAAGTTCTCCGCAGTATTAATTTTTTCAGGGCTATGGTTGTTAGTGGTTTATGCGCCTGTAACGCATTGGGTTTGGGGGGGGGGCTGGTTGGCACAGCTCGGGGTTTATGATTTTGCTGGTGGCATTGTTGTTCACATTACCGCAGGTGTAGCGGCATTAGTTGCAGCCGTTGTATTAGGACCACGTCACGGTTTTCCTAGAACGCCTATGTTACCTCATAACCTTACTATGACAGTGACTGGTGCTGGTATGTTGTGGGTTGGTTGGTTTGGCTTTAATGGTGGTAGTGCTTTGGCCGCTAATGGCGATGCTTCTATGGCAATGTTAGTGACACACTTGTCTGCTTCCGCCGGGGCGCTAACTTGGGCAGCTATTGAGTGGAAAAAGTTTGGTAAAGCCAGTGTTTTAGGTGCGGTTACCGGAATGGTTGCTGGTTTAGGCACAATCACGCCCGCTTCTGGTTTTGTTGGACCTGGTGGCGCTTTAATTATTGGAGTTGCTGCCGGTATCGTTTGTTTCTATTCAACGGTCTATATTAAACAAAAACTTAAAATAGATGATTCCTTAGATGTTTTTCCTGTGCATGGTGTTGGCGGTATATTGGGGACATTGCTCGCTGGTGTATTTGCATCGACCGAACTTGGCGCTTTTAGTGGTTATGGATATGCTGAAGGCATTAGTACGATGTTAGGACAAGTTAGTGTGCAATTAGTCGGTATTGGCTCAACCATTGTTTATACAGCAATAGTGTCTTACCTATTATTTAAATTAGTTGCGCTTATGACTAAAGGTTTACGAGTATCAAAAGAGCAAGAAATAACCGGCCTTGATTTGATTGAACATGATGAGTCTGGTTACAACCTGTAAATCATAACTTGCATGTTTAAGCACTGAGAACAAAAGGCTTCTATAAAGAAGCCTTTTTATATTTTAAAGACGAAAAGTATGACACGTTGCATGGGACGAAAATTCGGAGCAATTCAAAACAATGAATTTACCTTTAAATTTATTGCTTATTTTTATGTTTAAGTCGTAATAATTGCCAATTCTTTTCTTTTTACAAATATAAAAGTTAACTAGCACTAACTTTTTGTTGAAAAACGTAGATTTACTCTACTTTCTCGCCCGATTTTTGTGTAAAATCATTCACCATTTTATTAATCGAAAAAGTCTAGCTAAAGGCCACAATATTGGCCGATGTTAATGCGTTATATGACTAATACTATTATGAATATAGCCGCTTTAAACACGCTTTAGAGGAACTCATGAATTTAGACGATATTATATTGCAGGCAGAACAAGCAATTGCTGCGGCAACTGATCCTGCAGAACTTGACCAAGTTCGCGTTAACTTTTTAGGGAAAAAAGGTTTGTTCACGGAACAGATGAAAGGCCTAAGTAAGTTACCAAAAGAAGAAAAACCCAAAGCGGGTCAAGTGATTAACATCGCTAAACAAAAAGTACAAAAACTGTTGACTGAACGCGGCGAATTATTACGTGCCGAAGTTATCAAGCAACAACTTGCTGCTGAATCTATCGACGTAACGCTACCTGGTCGTGGTGACGAACTAGGTGGTTTACACCCTGTTACTCGCACCATTGAACGAATTGAAAGCTTCTTCGGCGATTTAGGTTTTTCAGTTAAACAAGGTCCTGAAGTTGAAGATGATTTTCACAACTTTGATGCCTTGAATATTCCTGAGCATCATCCTGCACGCCAAGATCACGATACTTTTTACTTTAACCCTAAATTAGTGTTGCGTACGCAAACTTCTGGTGTACAAATTCGCACCATGGAAAAAGAACAGCCGCCTTTACGTATTATCTCTCCAGGTAAAGTATACCGTAATGATTATGACCAAACTCATACACCGATGTTTCATCAAGTAGAAGGTTTAATGGTTGATAAAGATGTTAGCTTTACGCATTTAAAAGGCGTACTGCATGATTTCCTACATCATTTTTTCGAAGAAGAAGTCGAAATACGCTTTCGCCCGTCTTACTTCCCGTTTACAGAACCATCAGCAGAAGTTGATATTATGGGTAAAAACGGTAAATGGTTAGAAGTACTAGGTTGTGGCATGGTACATCCTAATGTTTTACGCAGTGTCGGCATTGACCCTGAAGTATATACTGGTTTTGCCTTTGGTATGGGGGTTGAGCGTTTAACCATGTTACGTTACGGCGTAAATGACTTACGTTCATTCTTTGAAAATGATCTTCGCTTCTTAAAACAGTTCAAGTAGGAAAGCCATATAATGAAATTTAGTGAATCTTGGTTACGTGAGTGGGTAAACCCTGCTATATCTTCAGATGAATTAGCTCATCAAATTACCATGGCTGGCCTTGAAGTTGATGCCGTAGAACCTGTTGCTGGTGAGTTTACCGGCGTGTTAATTGGTGAAGTGGTTGAGTGTGGCCCGCACCCTGATGCTGACAAATTACAAGTAACAAAAATTAATTTAGGTCCAGATTTTAATGATGGCGAGTTAGTTGACATTGTTTGTGGTGCAAAAAATTGTCGTTTAGGTTTAAAAGTTGCAGTTGCAACTGTTGGCGCTGTACTGCCAGGTAACTTTAAAATTAAAAAGGCTAAACTTCGCGGCGTACCGTCACACGGCATGCTATGTAGTGAATCAGAAATTGGCTTAGCTGAAAGCGCTGATGGCATTATGGAATTAGCCAGTGATGCACCACTAGGGTTATGTGTTCGTGAATATCTTGACCTTAATGACGTTACTATTGATGTTGATTTAACGGCTAACCGTGGTGACTGTTTAGGCCTTAAAGGTTTGGCACGTGAAGTTGGCGTATTAAATAGCTTAAGCGTAACTGAACCAACAATTACTGCGGTAAAACCAACAGTTGATGATACTGTTGCTATTACCTTATCAGCAGAACAAGCATGTCCTCGTTATTTAGGGCGTGTGATTAAAAATATTGATGTAAATGCACAAACACCTTTATGGATGGTAGAAAAGCTACGTCGTTGTGGTACACGTTCAATCGACCCTGTAGTTGATGTAACTAACTATGTGTTGTTAGAGCAAGGTCACCCGATGCATGCATTTGACCTAGCTGCTATTGATGGTGCTATTAACGTACGTTATGCGAACGAAGGTGAAAAGTTAGTTTTACTTGATGAAAACGAAGTAACACTATCAACACAAACATTAGTGATTGCTGATGACACCAAATCTTTGGCTATGGCCGGTATTTTTGGTGGACTAGCATCTGGTGTAACTACCGAATCAAAAGATATCTTTTTAGAAAGTGCCTTTTTTGCGCCATTAGCTATATTAGGTAAAGCACGTCAATATGGTTTACACACCGATGCGTCACATCGCTATGAGCGTGGTATTGACCCACAATTACAACGTGATGCAATGGAACGTGCTACAGCGTTATTACTAGAAATTGTTGGCGGTGAAGCCGGTCCTATTGTTGAAGCTGTATCGAAAGATAATATTCCAGCAGAACGAACGGTAACATTACGTCGTGCAAAATTAGATGGTCGTATTGGTCATCACATTAAAGATGCAACGGTAACTGAAATATTAACTCGCTTAGGTTTTAATGTTGCTGAAAATGGCGGGAACGAAGATAAAGTATGGACAGTTGTAGTACCAGCTTATCGTTTCGATATCAGCATCGAAGTTGATTTAATTGAAGAAGTGGCGCGTATTTTTGGTTACAACAACATTCCAAATGTTTCTCCAAAAGCTACATTGGCAATGCGTGAGCAAAAAGAAGCGGTGTTGCCGGTAAGTAAATTACGTAATACCTTAGTGAATCGCGGTTACCAAGAAGCAATTACTTACAGTTTTGTTGACCCTAAAATACAAGTGCAAATTCACCCAGATCAAGCAACGATGACTTTGCCACACCCAATTTCGAGCGAAATGTCAGAAATGCGTGTGAGTTTATGGACGGGATTATTGCAATCAGTTATTTACAATCAAAATCGTCAGCAAGGCCGCGTACGTTTATTTGAAACGGGTTTACGTTTTATTCCTGATGAAAGTGCTGAAAATGGAGTTCGTCAAGAAAATATGATCGCTGGTGTGCTTAGTGGTCAACGTAGTGAAGAGCATTGGGATATTGAAAAAGCCGCGACTGACTTTTATGACATAAAAGCTGATGTTGAAGCGTTACTAAGCTTAACTAGCAACGTTAATGCTTATCAATTTTCAAAAGCAGAAATTGATGCTCTGCACCCAGGACAAACGGCAGCTATTCATAAAAATGGCGTGCTTGTTGGCCATATTGGAGCGTTACATCCTGAATTAGAACGAAAATTAGGACTAAACGGTCGCACCTTAGTTTTTGAGCTTTTATTAAGTGAAGTTTGTGTGCGAAATATCCCGCTAGCGCTTGATATATCTCGCTTTCCTGCGAATCGACGTGATATAGCAGTTGTTGTTGAAGATCAAGTTAGTGCAAATAATGTTCTACAACTTATTGAAAAGGTTGGCGGAAATTATTTAGTTGATCTAAACTTGTTCGATGTATACCGAGGTAATGGTATTGAATCTGGTTTTAAGAGCTTAGCAATTGCGTTGACATTGCAAGATATCGATAAAACCCTAGAAGAAAAGGATATCACTGACGTAGTTGACCGAGTGGTCGACACATTGAAAACTGAACTAAATGCATCTCTGAGGGATTAAAAAATGGCGCTAACTAAAGCAGAAGTAGCAGAACATTTATTTGAAAAAGTTGGGCTTAGCAAGCGCGACGCAAAAGATATGGTTGAAGTGTTTTTCGAAGAAATTCGTGAAACTTTAGAGTCAGGTGAACAAGTAAAATTGTCTGGTTTCGGAAACTTTGATCTACGCGTGAAAAGCGAGCGCCCAGGTCGTAACCCTAAAACAGGTGAAGATATTCCAATTTCTGCACGTAAAGTGGTAACGTTCCGCCCAGGTCAAAAGCTTAAAAGTCGCGTCGAAGACGGCAACGGCAAATAAGTCAGCAAATCAGTTTTGCATTTTGTACAGTATAAAAGGTTGCTTCGGCAGCCTTTTTTTGTGCTTAGTTTTTTAAGTCTGTAGCTTATACCAATTTCATTAAGTTATTGCTCACTTGTGTTGGTTAAAATAACCCAAGGCAGCGTTGCTCACAAGGATGTGAGTACTTAGGGTTTGTTTGGAACTAAAAACCTGTGTGTTCAATCCCAATAGCCTGCTATTAGTCAATCAAGCGCCTTATCTTGATTTTTTTCTACGCACAACAAGATCACAAACTTAATGAAACCAGTACTATTTATAAGTGCTAGGTTTGCTATCAGCTATTTCACTTCATCGACAGGTTTGGTTTTAAAAGGAGCTCTAACGGCAACAATTAAAAGTTCTTTTAATATTAAGCTTGTTATCGCTAAAGTAACTCCAGTGGCTATAGCGTGTAGTTCAAGTGGAATGGCCATTGAAAAATCTTCTGAGGTAGCTACGGCGATTTGCTTATCTAAATGCCAAATAAATTGATAAACGCTAGCTAAATAATCTGTTGCTTTGATCTGTGCTAAGTGAGCGTTTAAGTATTCTACACGTATTGATAATCGCTCAATTAACTCACCAGTATTGATAATAGACGCCTCACTATTTCCTTTGTAGCGTGTAATCATAGTCGACAAGCTACCTTCAAAGTGCTGTTGAGCTATATCTTGAAATTGAGCCAATTGCAGTTGAGCTTCATTCAAATGACCAGAAAGGCGCTGTTGATACTGCTGCATAAACTCAGGAAGTTGCACACCTAAAATAAAGGTGATGGTGAAAAAGCAGCGATCAAGTATGTTGTTCATTAATGCGAGCATATGACCTTATCGAAAAGTGTTGTAAAAATTGAAATAACCCTCTATTGACGTTAGCACAGAGCAAAAAAAAGATCATAAATAGCGCTATGAAATTGTATAACCCCCTTTTTGTAAACGCTATTTAAGCATAGAAGTTTTAAGCATTGTTTCCTTAAATAGTGCTAATATAGCGATCTTTACTTGAGCAATACATTGTTGACGTATTGCTAACAAAACAGTCGGGATTTTTTATCAACTATGCGCAGACCTATTCAATCCGAACAGGAAGTAACGACCTTTAATTGGCGTGTAGTTAAACTGCTACTACCTTACTTATTTGAATTTAAAGCCCGTATTTTCCTTGCGCTTGCCTGTTTGATTTTAACCAAAGTTGCTAGTGTCTATTTACCGTTTATTCTAAAAGATATTGTTGATATTTTAGATAAACAGGAAGAAAACCGTATTTTTCTTGTGCCATTCGCATTGGTGGGGGCATATGGTTTAGTACGTCTTACTATTGTTTTATTTGCAGAAATTCGCGATACCTTATTTGGTCGGGTCACTGAACGTGCAATTCGACGTATTGGTTTAAAAGTATTTCAGCATTTACATAAATTAGATCTCGATTTTCATTTGAATCGCCAGACAGGTGGTTTATCACGAGATATTGATCGCGGCACCTCGGGCATTAGTTTCTTAATGCGCTTTATGATTTTCAATATTATTCCAACCTTAATTGAAATTATTATGGTGGTGAGTATTTTATTGATAAATTACGGCATTTGGTTCGCGCTAATCACTACCATGTCAATTGTGCTTTATGTTGGTTATTCAGTTTTTGCTACAGACTGGCGTATACGCTTTATTCGCGCCGCAAACAAGGCTGACTCTTCTAGTAATACTCGAGCCATTGATAGTTTACTGAACTATGAAACCGTTAAATATTTTACCAATGAAGAGTATGAGGCTAAGGCTTATGATAAGCAGCTTGAGAGTTGGGAAACCGCTAAGATGCAAAACCGTTTATCGTTATTTGCGCTAAATGGTGGTCAAGCGGTTATTATTTCTTGCTCTATGACCGCGATGCTTGCATTGGCAGCCTATCAAGTTACTCATCAGCAAATGACTTTAGGTGACTTTGTCTTAATTAATGCCTTTATGATGCAGTTATTTATTCCTTTAAACTTCCTTGGTTTTGTTTATCGAGAAATAAAAGGGTCTCTAGCGAATATTGAGCATATGTTCGAGCTCATGTTACGAAAACCCAAGGTTGAAGATACTGACAATGCAGGTGTGTTGGCATTGTCACAGGCGGAAATTAAAATTGAAGATGTGAGTTTTGCTTATGATGCAAAGCGTCCAATCATTAAGAACTTATCATTTACGATAAAGTCAGGGCAAAAAGTCGCTGTTGTCGGTGAAAGTGGTTCTGGTAAATCAACGTTAGTAAAGTTGCTGTTTAGATTTTATGATTGTGATTCAGGTGCCATTTCAATTGATGGTCAAAACATACATGAAGTTAGTCAGCATTCCTTAAGAAAAAATATAGGGATAGTACCGCAAGACACCGTCCTGTTTAACGATAGCTTGTTTGCTAATGTTCACTATGGTGAACCGAGCGCAGATACTGCGGCAGTAAATAATGCATTTGAATTGGCACATTTGGCAGACTTTGTTTCACGACTACCTGAAGGTGTTGAAACCATTGTTGGTGAGCGTGGTTTAAAACTATCGGGTGGTGAAAAGCAGCGAGTAGCCATCGCGAGAACCATTTTGAAGAATCCTCGTATATTAGTGTTTGATGAAGCGACGTCGTCACTCGATAGCCAATCAGAACAAGCGATTTTAACCGCGATTAAAGAAGTTGCAGAGCACCGAACTAGCTTGGTTATCGCTCATCGTTTATCGACTATCATTGATGCCGATAATATTATTGTTATGCAACAAGGTGAAATTATTGAGCAAGGCACTCATCAAGAACTACTAACGAAGCAAGGACACTATTTTGCCATGTGGCAGTTACAGCAAAGTAATGATGGCTAAGTAGTAACAGTTAAGTAGCACCAGTTAAGTGGTTAGTCGATAAATAGTTAGATTATTAGTAAAAATTGCAAGGTTTATAACAATTAACATGACGACGAAAATTGAAATAGAACAAACAAAACAGTGGCTTGAACAAGTGATTATTGGACTGAATTTTTGCCCATTCGCAAAAAAGGAATTTGTTAATCAAACCATTCATTATCATCTTAGTGAAAAAGAACAAATTAAAGCTGCGATCAAAGAACTACTACTGCAGTGTAACTATCTACAGGACAACCCTGAAGTTGAAACAAGTTTGGTAATTTATCAGCAGGGCTTTAGGGACTTTAATCGTTTTTTAGATTTAGTCGACTATGGTAATGACTTGCTGGTTGAAGAGGGTTTTGAAGGCATATTTCAAATTGCTAATTTTCACCCTGAGTACTGTTTTTCTGACGTTGACTACGATGATGCCGGTAACTATACCAACCGCTCTCCATACCCAACTTTACATTTAATTCGTGAAGAAAGCATGGCGCGAGTGTTAAAGGTTTATAAAGATCCCGAAGCTATTCCGGAGAATAATATTGCCTTGGCGCATGAGAAGGGCGCAGGGTACTTTCAATCTTTATTGAAAAACATTAAGCATGAGCGTTAATAGTAGATTTAACGGATAATAAATTACTCAAGTTCAATCATATACCCGTTGCACTTGAAAATGCAATTTCAGAGTTAAGCTAGGAAGTCAGGTCAAGGCGCGAAACGTAGATAATGGTTATTCCCTTATCAAGTATGGCAACGCAGGACTGATTTTCTAGCTTAGCTCCCTACGGGCAAACAGATCAAGGGGCATCTCCAGCGTTATTGATTTCGACAATAGAATAACTATTCTTTTCAATCAATGCCTTGAAGCTAACCCTTTCTCGATTTGCTGAAAACAGCATCTTCAGGTGAAACGGGTATGAATTGTAATAAAGGTTTATATATTAGACGTATTGCAACGCACTATTACATATGGTTTACAGTTCGCTTTGGTTGATAATTGTACAATGGTGCCTCTAGTATTAGGAGGCATTATGAAAACAAGCTACCAAGGTCGAGTTTACCATTTCAAATCATTTGAAGACTTATGGCACTTTTATAGTGAAAAACTACTAGCAATTAAAAGCTAATTTTTGCTTTTGAGAAGCGATGTAAAGCAATATAATCTAACTAGACAATAAACTTACTGACTCTAAGCGTTTATTTTGTTCTCAACATTTTCCCCTTACTAATTTTTATCATTGATTCTCCCTTCTATTTTTATAATTTATATTTAGCTCACACAACTTCAATATAATATGAATCCGTTTGAAGCTTATTCACAGATGCAGGCTATTTGCGATATACTGCTGGTCATTATGTAGTAATGAAGCATTTGACTGCTTCTCATTTAGGTAAATATTTTTGTGGAAAAACTTCCTATTGTAAAAGTTGGTGGCAGCATTGATGCAGCTATTAAAGGTGAATACACCCTTGATGTTGCAGCTATTCTAAAAGAAGCTTGGCAAATAACACTCAAATCTCGCATGGCAATTAATTTGGGTTTATTTATTTGTTTACTCATTGGCATGTTTGTTTCAATGATTGCTAGCGCACCATTAGGTGGAATTGAAGTGGTCATTAAAGATCCACAATCGGTTACCTTGCTTAATATTATTGTCACGTTAGTTGTTTACCCGTTTTTAGTGGGTGTCGAGATGATGGGAGTATTTCATTCTGTTGGATTGAAAACGCGCTCTCAATTAGTTTTTGCCTTTTTAAAACGTGGTAGTTGGGTTGCTGTTTGTGCCTTGTTGACCTCTACGCTTGTTACTATCGGTTTAACCTTATTTTATTTACCTGGTATATTTTTAGCGGTTGCACTGTCACTAGCCCTGCCTTTAGTTGTTGAAAAGCGATTATCACCGATGAAAGCAATTACTGTTTGTATTCAAGCAACACGTTTTCAGTGGTTTAAGTTATTTTCAATATATGTACTGTTGGCATTAGCAATGATTGTCTCCGCACTACCTATTTCTGCAGCAGGTAATTCAGAGCTTGGCTTTATCGCTATTGCATTTTTTCTTTTTTGTTTAACCTTTATAGCGCCAATGTTTTACAACGTAAAAGGCATTTTGTATCGGGAAATTTTTGGTTTGCAAATGCAAACTTCAACAGATAAGCCTGATTCGATCACTGATACATTTTCAGCATAATAAATAATAGCTTATGAGTACTCATGATGAGTAATATATATCCGCGACAGAAGGAACTTAAGGCTTGATGATAGTTAGTAAACAACGTTTGTTAGGTTTTCTTTTTATAGTATTGCTTGGTATTGGCTTAATTGCCCCTTTTACATTTTTACCTGTGCAAGTTAAAGAGCAAGTACCAGTGGTTACTGTAGAAGAACCGAAAATAATACCTAAAGTGGTTAAAGTTATTGAGCAGCCATTACATGACGTAATTCTGCCTGACTTTGCCAGTATTCGTGATGTTAAAGAAAAGAAAAAACAATTTTTTGCTTTTATTAAACCGGCGATACTGGCTGAGAATGAAAGCATATTAACCTTGCGCAGTGAAGTTGAGCGTTTGATTGCGCAATTGACACTAGAGCAACCTTTTACTGAACAAGAACATACCTTTGTTGCTGATTTAAGTAAGCAGTATCGAGTCAGTAAGAAGTTTTCACTTTTAAGGCAACTTTATGAGTTGCAATTGAAGGTAGATGTCATTCCACCAGCGTTGATATTGGTACAAGCGGCGAATGAATCTGCTTGGGGTACATCTCGCTTTGCTCGGATTGGCTTAAACTTTTTTGGCGTTTGGTGTTATAAAAAAGGCTGTGGCATGGTGCCTAGCGGCAGAAATGTAGGGGCTAAGCATGAAGTTGCTGCTTATAGCTCTGTAAAGCAAGGCGTATCACGCTATTTAAAGAATATTAATACTAACAGTGCTTATATGGTGTTTAGAACCATTAGAGGGCAATTAAGAGAGCAAGACCAACCTTTGTCTCCTGAAATACTCGCGACTGGGCTAATACCATATTCAGAACGCGGTACCGACTATGTATTAGAGTTAACGGAAATGATCCGTCATAACCGACGCTATTTAGCGCTTAACGCTGATTAGTTGTGGTTAATTTATGTTAACTAAGCTTAGTTTTATTAAGTCCCAAAACAAAAAACTCGTTAATAATTAACGAGTTTTTTTATATTTGAATTACACTGTTTTGCTTCTAGCGCTATAGGTGAACCTTTACCATCGCACTAACTGTGTTTTCATTGTCGATACCACTAATGCCAAACTTGTTATGCCAGTATGAATACTCAATGCCCACTTCAACAAATTTTGCTTTACCAAAATATTTACCAACATCTAAGCGAACTTGTGGATTAAAATGAAAATCAGCGCTGTGATCATCAGCTGCAGAAGACCAATCTAAATAACCATCAATAATAATGTCATGTTTGCCAATCGCAATTGGGTAACCCCAAGCGACTGTAAGCTGATAATCGTTGTCAGTATCGTCGTTTTCAGCAAGGTAAACATTACTTTGTAAGTAGTTAAAGCCTGAAACATCCCATGATGCACCAACTCCCACTAAGTAGTTGTTAAAACCAAAACCAAAGCCGTCATTATTACCGGTATCATGTTCATAAGTGCCTGCTAGGTATAAGTCGCTAATTGGCCCTATCGCTACTTTGTTACCTGTTAAATAGCTTAAACTTAAGCGCGCAGATAATTCGCCATAGGTTTCTTCATAACGACCGTTGTTACTGTCTTTACTTGCGGTAATTCGGTCAGCAAAAAAGAAAACATCACCCCAGTTATGCCCTGAAGCATGTTCAAAAGTAATAACATTAATATTGTCGTTTTCTAATAATTGAAAGTCATCAACATTTTTCAAATAACTAATGGAGTTGTCACTCCACAGCGTTTCAGCATTGACTGAACTGGCTAATACTATGCTTGTAAAAAGCACCGACTTACAAATTTTTGACGTGATAGACATTGGTCATTTTCCCAGAAAATAAAAGTTTAAAAGCAAAAGTTAAGCAAAAAAAGCAAACTTAAATAAGAACAACAATGCTAGACATAAAACACTGAGATTAATCTTATTGAAGTGACCACTAAAAGCACGTACCGCAACATAGCTAATAAAGCCGAACGCGATACCGTTAGCAATTGAAAAAGTTAAAGGCATGGTGATACAAATAACGGCAACAGGGACTGCTTCTGATAAATCATCCCATTGCACATTAACTAAGCCTGCTAGCATTAATACTGCAACATAAAATAACGGCCCAGCTGTTGCGTACGCAGGTACCATAGCGGCTAGTGGTGAAAACATTAGTGATAATAAGAATAGAATACCAACCGTTACAGCGGTTAAGCCTGTACGGCCACCAGCAGCAACACCAGCGGTACTTTCTACAAAGCTTGTTGTTGTTGATGTACCTAAAACACTACCCGCAACTGTTGCCGTTGAATCCGCTAATAACGCTTTTCCTAAACGTGGGAAGTTACCTTTTTCGTCTAATAAATTTCCACGCTGTGCAACCGCAATAAGAGTGCCTGAGGTATCAAATAAATCAACAAAAAGAAAAGCGAAAATAACGGAAAGCATACCCACTTCGAGGGCACCAGAAATATCAAGTTGCATAAATGTTGGCGCAACAGATGGCGGCATTGAAACTATACCTTGGTATTGAATGTCGCCGAAAATAATGCCTAGTAAAGTGATCACAAGAATAGAGATCATAACTGCGCCGCTAACACCTCTATTGGCTAATCCAACAATTAAAAACAAGCCAATAGCTGCGAATATTGCAGGTAATGCCGTAATGTCGCCTAAAGTTAATAACGTTGCCGGGCTATCAACAACAATGCCTGCATTTTTTAAGGCGATGAAGGCGAGAAACAAACCAATACCTGCCGCAATACCAAAACGCAATGAATGTGGAATACTGTTGATGATCCATTCACGAATATTAAATAGGCTTAAAATAATGAATACTAAACCCGAAACAAAGACACCACCAAGTGCAACTTGCCAGGTGTAGCCCATATCAAGTACTACCGTATAGGTAAAAAATGCATTCAAGCCCATACCAGGCGCTAGTGCGATTGGATAGTTAGCAAGTAAGCCCATCACTAAACAACCAATGGCTGCTGCAATACAGGTAGCAACGAAAACTGCGCCATGATCCATACCAGCATCAGCTAGCATCGCTGGGTTAACAAAAATAATATAGGCCATGGTTAAAAACGTGGTAAAACCGGCAATAATTTCTTGTTTTACCGTTGTATTATGTTGTTGTAGCTGAAACAGTTTTTCGAGCATGAGAAAGCCTTGTTTAAAATTGAGCTAAAGTTAAGTTTTGAATAGTAGAATTATTTTATTTCGACAACATTTAGTAAGTCAGCAGCGTTAACTTGCACGGCAGATTTTTCAACCGAATTTGTACTGACAAAGCCTTCTTGATCAAAAGCCGTATCACCACCATCAATAATGCCTGAGTCGCTATCAATTGATTTAAAGTCAAATAGTTCGCCATCGCATAAATGTGAAGGTACAACGTTTTGCATTGCGGTAAACATAGACTCAATTCGACCAGGATGATTTTTATCCCAATCTTGTAGCATGGCTTTAATATTTTGGCGTTGCAGATTCGGCTGAGAGCCACATAAATTACACGGAATAATAGGGAAATGCTTTAACTGTGCATATTGAATAAGTTCTTGCTCTTTACAAAAGGCTAATGGACGAATAACCACATGCTCGCCATTGTCTGACACTAGCTTTGCTGGCATTGATTTTAGCTTGCCGCCGTAGAACATATTCAGCATTAAGGTTTCAACCATGTCATCTCTGTGATGGCCTAAAGCGATTTTGGTTGCGCCTAATGCTTTGGCTGCTTTATATAACAAAGCACGACGTAAGCGTGAGCATAAGCTACACGTGGTTTTACCTTCTGGAATTTTTTCTTTAACAATAGCGTAAGTGTCTTCTTCAACGATTTGATAAGCAACACCTAGAGATTCAAGATAATTAGGTAAAATATGTTCAGGAAAGCCTGGCTGCTTTTGATCAAGATTAACAGCAACAAGATCAAAATGGATAGGTGCAGACTCTTTTAAGCGCATCAGAATTTCAAGCATGGCATAACTGTCCTTGCCACCTGATAAACACACCATGATTTTATCGCCATCTTCAATCATATTATATTGTGCAATCGCTTGACCAACATGACGGCGTAAACGTTTTTCGAGTTTATGTAGTTGTGTTTCTTGACTCGGCGTAAGGGTTGAATTTAAATCTGCGCTCATAATTAATTCCTAATAAATTGCGGCGCGTAGTATAGCCGAAGAGGCCAAATGAAAAAAGTTGAACAGGGCACTTTATCGGCCAAGTTCAACTTCAATTTCATAAAATTTGTACTAGATCAGGTTATTCAACATCAAGCGGTGAAATATAACCGTCAGGTTTCAATGCCAACACGTCACAATTGAGTCGGTCAATAACATGTTCAGCGGTATTTCCAATTAAAGCGGCAGATAACCCTGTGCGACCGATAGTACCTAAGATCACTAGTTCAGCATCCAATGTATCAGCAACACTTTGAATCACATCTTCAGGTAAGCCTTCTTTAATATGCGTGTTTTCTTGTTCAATATTAAATGCTGTCGCGTGTTCATGCATAGACTTTTCATGATGCAATAGCATTGAACGATTATAATCACTGGCATTAAACTCAGGAATTTCGATAGCGATATTAACTGGTGTGCCAGGAAATGAGTTGACTAAATGTAGATTCGCTTTCATCACTTGTGTAAGCTGCTTTGCTTCAGCCGTTATTTTATCGTTAAGTGACTTATGCTCTTCTTCATTACTGCCAATATTTAATGCTGCAACAATATTACCATTATCTGGCCATAAATGTTCTTTTACCAGCAATACTGGGCACGGACATTTACGCAAAATATGCCAATCAGTAGGAGTAAAAATAACTGATTTCAGTTTATCGTGCTGATGAGTGCCTTTAATGACAATGTCATAGCCATTTTTAAGCACTTGCTCAATGATTTGTTCAAATGGACGGTTATGCCAAATGACCTGACAATCAATATTGAGTTCTTCGACGGCTAACTCTGAGAGAATTGACTGTAACCATTGCGTTCTGTCGTTGATAACCGATTGGCGCATAGCCTCACGTTCATCACTTGACAGCATGGTGGTCATTTCATAAGAAAAATCATAGATGGTCAAAAATGCGGTAATACTAGCGCCGGTTTTTCGGGCTAATTCTATGGCGCGTTTTAACGCTTTTTGATCTTCTGTTGTTGGGTCAACAATCGCGAGTATTTTTTGATACTTTTCCATAGCTAATTCCTTTATCAATTGTCTACTGTTATAACAATAGACCACTTTGAAACAATAATAGTTGTTTTAAATCAAATTACTATCGTATCAAATATAAACAATAATTCACGCTAAGCATAGCGTGAATTATTAGAATAAGGAAATTTTGAAAAGCAGGGGGGAACTAAAGAGCAGCGCACTCATTGAGTTTATCAATGTCTAAAATAGTAATTAATTTACCATCAACTTGGATTAAATCATTTTTGTGAAAACGATTTAATAAACGGCTAATGGTTTCAACCGTTAAACCAATGTAATTACCAATATCGCTACGCGTCATTGTTAAACGAAACTCTGATGCTGATAAGCCACGAGCGTGGTAACGGCTACTTAATGCGCTAATGAATGTGGCAAGGCGTTGCTCTGCATTTTTACGGTTAAGTAAAGTCAGCATTTCTTGATCGCTACGAATTTCTGTACTCATCATGCGCAAAATTTGTTTTTTCAACTTTGGCATACTGTTCGATAAATTATCAAGTGTATTGTAAGGGATTTCACAAACCATCGAGGTTTCTAATGCTTTGGCAAAGCTAGGGTGCTCAGACTCAGCGATAGCATCAAAACCTAGTAAATCACCCGCTAAATGAAAACCAGTGATTTGCTCTTCACCTTGCTCATTTACGGTATAAGTTTTAAATGTACCAGAACGAATAGCATAAAGAGCATGCATTGGCTGGCCATCGTTAAATATTTGCTCACCTTTATGAATAGGTCGCTTACGATCGATAATATTATCTAACGAATCTAACTCTTTATCGTTAAGAGAAAACGGTAGACATAACTCGCTTATACTGCAGTTTTGACAGTGAATATGTTGCTGACCAGAACAAGATTTAGTACTCATAACGACCTATAGTTCATTTGCATTTTAATGATATGGATCATATTAGATGCGTTATTGATATGCAATAAGTATAGTATAAATACCGTATAAAATCACTAGAATGGCTGCGAGCTTTCTAAAGAATAGGTTGCTCAGTAAGGACTTGACACTAATTGTACCTAATGAAACTGAAAGTAAAGCTGGTAAAGTACCCAAACCAAAGAACAGCATAATTAAAGCGCCATTAACTACGTTAGCACTGGCTAATGCCCAAGTTAACGTTGAGTAAACTAAACCACAAGGCAACCAGCCCCACAAAGCGCCTAATGCGAAAGCACTACGGGTATTTTTAATTGGAATGAATTTTTTGGTATTCGGAGATATATATTGCCAAAGCTTTTTACCAATATGTTCAACATGACTTAACCACATTAACCATTGCCCCAAATATAAGCCGAGTAAGATAAGGAATACTCCAGCAATTGTCTTTAAGGCAGAAATAGGGACGCCGATATTTTTTGCTGCCATTGAACTTGTTAAGGCGACAAGTGCGCCAATAACACTATATGAAGCTATTCGACCAAAATTATAGGCAAAGACAATACGATATTTTTTATGATTTATCTCTTTAGAAATTGCCGTCGTTAGCATGGTGCTGATACCGCCGCACATAACAATACAATGCCCTGAGCCCAATAAGCCAATAACAAATGCTGAAAAGTAATCGAGTGTCATAGTAGCGCTTATTTTTGTTTTTCTTGTTGACTTGTTAAAGCGTTATCTTCGCTATTGTTTTCTTTGTGCTCTTTGGTTTTATCATTTGAATCATCAAATAAAATACTCATGCCTTGCTTTTCTAAGTCATCAAACTGTTCAGTTTTAACGGCCCAAAAAAAGATATAGATACCAATTGCGGTCAATAAAATAGCGATGGGGATTAATATGTAAATCACACTCATTTTTTTAATAGCCTTAAAGAATTACTTACCACTAAAATTGAACTAGCCGACATACCAACAACAGCCATGTATGGAGCAATGTAGCCCATCACTGCTAAGGGCAATACAATGGCATTGTAACCAAATGCCCAAAGGTAATTTTGTTTGATAATTCGCGTTGTGCGCTCAGATACGCTTCTCAACGTTTGAACTGATTTTAGCTTGTTGTTAAGCAATATAACATCAGCGCCATTTTTGGCAATATCTGTGCCGCTACCCATGGCAATCGATAAGTGGGCCGCGCCTAGAACTGGGCTATCGTTAACGCCGTCACCAATCATGGCAACTGTATGTGTTGTTTGCTGCTGCTTAATAGCCGTCACTTTATCTTGAGCTGATAAGTTTGCTTGCACGCTTTGTAGTTGCAGCTGTGCTTGAAGTTTATTACAGCCTACTAAATGATCGCCAGAAAGCATCAACGTGGTAATATTTTCATGGTGCAAAAAGTCGATTAAATCTTTAGCATCTTCGCGTATACCGTCATGTAAATAAAATTCAGCCACTAAGGTTTCATTTTCCATTAGCACACATTGCGCGCTATGGGCTTGTTGGCTGTTATCGCTTAATAACCATGAATTTTTACCTATTCGGTAATGAACATGGTTAACTTCACCTGAAATTCCTGCACCGGGAGCAACAACAACTTGTGTGGTTTTTTGGTTAAAATCACGGTAATCGCTAAATGCTTTAGCAAGTGGATGAGCTGAGTGTGCTTCAAGTGCTGCGGCAATTGCTAATACTTGCGCTTTACCATCAGCGTTGTTTTCTAATGCAAACTTACCGTAAGTGACAACTTCTGTAACGGTAAATTCACCTGTCGTTAGTGTGCCCGTTTTATCAAACGCCATTGCATCAATGGCAGGCATGGTTTCTAAAACATGGCCGGATTTAACCATAATACCATCACGGTTTAATCGAGTAGTTGCGCAAGTTAATGCCGTTGGTGTGGCTAGTGATAGCGCACATGGACAAGTAACTACTAATACAGATAGCGTGATCCAAAAGGCCTCAGTCGGCTGGTGTTGTGACCAGTAAAATGCCGTGCAAGAGGCGGTGAAAAGTATCAAAGCAACAAAATACTGCGCTATTTTATCTGATAATTTTGCCAGCTTAGGTTTATGGGTTTGTGATGTTTCACTTAAGCGAATTAATTGGCTAAGAAATGACTTTTGATTATTGTGTTTTACTTTTGCGGTTAAGTTGCCATCACCATTTATCGTACCAGCGTAGATAGTGTCTTCAATATTTTTTTGTAAAGGATGTTGCTCACCAGATAACATGGCTTCATTGATTTGACTACTACCTGAAATGATTTCGCTGTCGGCAGGGATGGTTTCACCTGGCTTAATTAAAATAATATCACCAGCGTTTAAGTTGGTTGCCGCAATAAAACTTTCTTGGCTGTCGACTAACTTAGTAGCTGTCATCGGCATTAATTTTAATAAATTTGCCGAAACATCGGCAGCACGAGAGCGAGCACGAAACTCTAAGAACTTACCAATAAGTAATAGAAAGGTGAACATTGATACTGACTCAAAATACACTTCACCTTGTTGAGTCGCTGTTGCCCATGCACTGGCTAAAAAGGCTAGGCCTATCGCAATGGAAACAGGAACATCCATAGATAACTGTTTCGCTTTTATCGCGAAAAAGGCACTTTTATAAAATGGAAATGCACCGTAACTGACAATTGGAATGGTTAAAAATAAACTTGCCCAACGTAAATATACTAAGTTGTGCTCGGCCATATCGGAAAAAGCTCCAAAATATAAACCAAAGGCAATCATCATTACTTGCATCATTAAAATGCCCGAAATACCTAAACGTTTAATGAAGCTCTTAGCTTGTTTTTTATTTATCTCTTCAGCTGTGCTGGCCTTAAATGGTAGGGCATGATAACCAATTTTCTCAATCAGGCTAAGAATTTCACTTAGCTTTACCTGCTCTTCTTGCCACTGCACTGTCGCTCTTTGCGTGGTTGCATTGACATTAACTTTGTTAATACCGTTAAGTTTGCTGACCTGCATTTCAATTAACCAAGCACAGGCTGAACAACTTATGCCTTCAATGGTTAATATGGTTTCTTTGAAACCGTCATGATAATAGGCAAACTCACTCTGAAGGTTTTCATCATCGAGAATTTCATTACGTAGTAATTGCTCAGGAATAAGCACATCACTTTTTTGTGCGGGGGCACTGCGGAAGCGGTAGTAGTCTGTTAAATTATTATCAACAATGGTTTGCGCCACAGCTTGACAGCCAATACAACACATTGGCTGGCTTTTATTATCTATTTCTGTATGTAAATCAATGCCATTGGGAACAACTTCACCACAATGAAAACAACCAAAACTCATAAATAAATGCTCACTAATACCGGCTCATTACTTTGCTTCAGTTGGGGTCGGCGTAATATCAATGAATTCTGATTGTGGCAAATTGATCACCGATTGAATTTTCCAATGGTCTTCAAAAGGGCTAATAGTAACGCGCCATTTACCTGGAGTGTCTTGGTCAGACTCAAAAAAGTGGGTGAAATTACCATTCCCATCAGCGGTTAATGCTAAATAAAAGTCTCTGTCAGCTAAGGTTGGATGATAGAAATTAACATTTAATAATGGAAATTCTTTTTCAATACCGGTTGGGCGAATAGTAAGTTGATCACCAACTAGCTTTAAACCAAAGCTCATACCTAATTTTTGTGCGTGTTTAACCTTACTTAACTCAAGGTTAATCGCTTTACCTTTTTTATAATAATCGTCAATAACTAAGGTGTCTGGATTTGTATTGGCAATAATGAAAGTTGCAATACCAGCAACTACTGCGGTAAAAGGCAATATAAATACAAGCCATGCCCAAGGCTCTTGGTACCAAGATGTTTTCATGAAATTTTCTTATTTGCAGATAGTGCCGACATTATACGACCTTTCTTAAATAGGCACTATTAAAAAAGCGTTAATTTGATGAAGTTTAATTGTAACGTAAACATAAAAAAGCCTTGGTGTAATTAAACACCAAGGCTTTGTTTTTAGTCGTAAACACATTTGTTATAAATGAGTTTTACTTTTGCGATAAGCTGTAAACATAAGCACTGATCACGTGAACTTTTTGTTCACCTAGGATTTTATCCCATGCAGGCATAACACCGGCACGACCGTTAGCAATTGATGTTTCAACAGCGCGTGGAGAACCACCATATAACCAAACGTTATCTGTTAAGTTTGGCGCGCCTAATGGAATACCCATTTCCGCACTACCTTTACCTTCAGCGCCGTGACAAGCTGCACACATGGCAAATTTAGCTTTGCCTGCTTCTGCGGCTGTAGCATCAACTTCACGGCCACTTAGGCTTATAACAAACGCAGCAACTTCTTTAACGCCTTGTTCGCCACCTAATGCAGCACTCCAAGCCATCATGCCATTAGCTTTACGGCCATGCATAATACTTGCTTTGATTGTTTCAGGTGAACCACCGTATAACCAGTCTTTATCAGTTAAATCAGGGAAGCCTGTAGTACCACGAGCATCAGAGCCATGACATTGTGAACAGTTTTGTAAAAATAGGCGTTGACCTACTTTAAGTGCTTCTTCATCACCAGCTAAAGTTTCAATGCTTTGCGCAGCATAAGCCTCAAAAATTGGGCCATACTTTGCGTCAGCAGCTGCAACTTCACGGTCATATTGAACTAACATGCCTGACTCTTTCGCGTTAATAACACTCGCTTTTGACTCAGATAAATTCAAAATGCCTTGGTTTGAACTTTTCCAGCCTAATAGACCTTCAAAGTTACCTAAACCTGGGTATAGCAATAAGTAACCAAAACCCCAAATGATTGTTAACAAGAAGAAAGTACTCCACCATTTTGGTAGTGGATTGTTTAATTCTTCAATTCCGTCGAAGCTGTGGCCCATAGACTCACCTTCTTCAACACCTGCAAAGTTCTTTAAACACATGCGTAGTATTAAGTAACAACCTACTAATGTGCCTAAGGTAAGAACCGAAATCCAAATACTCCAGAAGCTAGACATTATTATTAGTCTCCTGTTTGTTATTTTTGTCGTTGTGTTTTATTTCCGTTTTTTCTTCGAAAATTGAATTTGCCGCTTCATCAAATGCGCCTTTGCGCTTTTTTGAATATGACCAAACCACAATGACAATAAATAGTGCCAATATTAATAGGGCAATTAGCCCTCTAAGCGTGCCGTAATCCATCATCATTATTTCAACGCATGACCAAGAGACTGCAAGTATGCAATCAATGCATCCATCTCTGACTTACCTTTAACTGCTGCTTTAGCACCAGAAATTTCAGATTCAGAGTAAAGAGGAATTGCATTGCCTTGCTCGTCTTTATGGCTACGATTACGTGTTAGGAAATTAAACGTTGATAATTTCTTACCGGTTAATTCACCGTCTAGCGTATTTTCAGCTAACCACTTAAATGAAGGCATATTTGACTCAGGAACAACAGAACGTGGATCAAGTAAATGCGCACGATGCCAATCGTCACTATAACGACCGCCAACACGGGCTAGATCTGGACCTGTACGTTTTGAACCCCATAAATGAGGATGTTCCCAAACTTGCTCACCGGCAACTGAGTAATGGCCATAGCGTTCTGTTTCCGCACGGAATGGACGGATCATTTGGCTATGACAAACATTACAACCTTCGCGAATATAAACATCACGGCCTTCCATTTCTAAGGCTGTGTAAGGGCGTAAGTTATCAACCGGAGTTGTAGTAGCTTTTTGGAAGAAAAGCGGCGTAATTTCAACTAAACCACCGATGCTGATAGCAAAAATAGTAAAGATAAAGAATAAGCCAACGTTCTTTTCAACTTTTTCGTGTTTGTTGATCATGGTCTGACTCCTTAAGCTATTTCAACAGGCTTAAGACTTCCGTCTTTAGCACCAATAGTTTTAAACATGTTGTAAGCCATTAATAAGAAGCCTAGAACAACCAATACACCACCAACAAAACGGATGAAGTAGAATGGGTAAGACGCCGTTAAACTTTCAACAAAACTGTAAGTTAACGTACCGTCAGTATTTACCGCTCTCCACATTAACCCTTGCATTACACCAGAAATCCACATAGCAACGATGTATAAAACGATACCGGCTGTGTGCATCCAGAAGTGAATGTTGATTAAGCGAATGCTGTACATACGGCCTTGGTTAAATAGCACTGGAATTAAGTGATACATTGCACCAATTGACACCATAGCAACCCAACCTAGCGCACCTGAATGTACGTGACCAACAGTCCAGTCAGTGTAATGAGAAAGTGCGTTTACAGATTTAATCGCCATCATTGGGCCTTCAAACGTCGACATACCGTAGAAAGATAATGAAACGATTAGGAAACGTAGAATTGGATCATGACGAAGTTTATGCCATGCGCCTGATAACGTCATAATACCGTTGATCATACCACCCCAAGATGGCAAGAATAATACGATAGACATAACCATACCAACAGATTGAGCCCAATCTGGCAGTGCAGTGTAATGTAAGTGATGCGGACCAGCCCAAATATAAAGAGAAACTAGTGCCCAAAAGTGAACAATTGACAAACGGTAAGAGTAAACCGGACGTTCAGCTTGTTTTGGTACGAAGTAATACATCATACCTAAGAAACCAGCAGTCAATAAGAAGCCTACGGCATTATGTCCATACCACCACTGCATCATGGCATCAATAGCGCCAGAGTAGATGGAATAGGACTTCATCATCGATACAGGAATAACCATGCTGTTACCGATATGCAATACTGCAACGGTGATAATGAAACCACCAAAGAACCAGTTTGCTACGTAAATATGTGACGTTTTACGCTTAACTAAAGTACCAAAGAATACAATAGCGTAACTCACCCATACCACGGCGATTAAAATATCAATCGGCCATTCTAACTCAGCGTATTCTTTACTTGATGTATAACCAAGTGGCAGTGTTATTACTGCAAGAATAATAACCGCTTGCCAGCCCCAAAAGGTAAATGACGCAAGCTTGCCGCCAAATAGAGCCGTTTTACATGTACGCTGAACAACATAATATGAAGTAGCAAACAGGGCACTGGTACCAAAGGCAAAAATTACCGCATTGGTATGCAGTGGACGAAGACGAGAATATGTTAACCACGGTGTTTCAAAGTTTAATGCAGGCCAAATTAATTGTGCTGCAATAAGAACACCCACTAGAGTACCAACGATCCCCCAAATAACTGTCATTACGGTGAATTGACGCACCACATTGAAGTTATAGGAAGGATGATCAAGCGTTGTTGTCATTTTTATTGTTCCGTTACTTGGTTAGATTTTGCAATAAAGCATAAAAATTCTTCATTTTTATTATAAATTGCTGAGAAGCAGTGATAAATGTCACACTCTGTTACGAGCTGTTTCAAATTCACTGTAATTTTACCTTTCGCGTATGATATAAATCAACTGCAAAGCTTGATTTAAATCAATAAAAAAAACGAAGTTGCCGTAATCTTGTACGGTATTTAAAAAACAAAAATTATGATTAATAGACTTGAAGCGAAAAGTTACTCTTAAAGGTAGGCTAGTTTATGAAAAACAGCGAGATAACAGTTGTTTGAAATTTAATCGTTATGGCAGGTGGTTGAAAATAATAATGTGCTGAGCGATTACCTGTAGCACATTATAAAAGCTATTGTTATCAATTGTATGCAACATCTTGCAAGCCAGGTAAATCCAATATTTCTATATCTTTTGCTTGAATAGAAAGTAAACCTTTCTGCTGAAACTTAGAAAATATACGACTTAACGTTTCGCGGCGAAAACCTAAATGATTGGCAATTACATCACGACCAACGGGTAAATGCAGCTTGGATTCAGTTTCTTGATATTGAGCATTTCTTTTTAGCATATTGAGAATAAACGCTGCTAATAGACTTTCTGCGGTGTGTTTTGCAACAACAGAAGTAAATTCCTCACGTAACATCGAGTTTTGTTTACTCAACAAGGAAATTAAACTTAGTTGTAATTCAGGCATCAATTTACCACATTCTTTAAGCTCATCTAAATCCACTCGACATACGGTGGTGTTGCCAACAGCAACAGCGTTGTAATTATAGTGTTCGGTGTGAATGGCATCTTCACCAATAAGCTCACCAGGAAAGCGAAAGCCGATGACTTTTTCTTTACCTTCAGGTGATGTTTCAGTCAGCTTAAAACTGCCGCAACATACAGCATAGATAGCGCTTGCTGCTTCTTTTTCTTGGAACAAGGGCGTAGAAATAGTGACGATATTACGTTTAGATAAGTAGCTATCCATAATCGACACTTCCGTTTTCCCCGCTTTTAACGGCAAACAAACCGGTTGCATTGAACAACTGTCGCAGTCTATGTATTTAGTGTTAGGTTGTTTAACCTTAATGCATATTGTCATTTTGTAGCCTACTGTCACTTGGTCGTTTATTAAGTATCAGGATTAATAAAGGTGATAATGCGCAAAATTATAGCAACACTGAATGAAACGAGATTTGTTTCAAATCAAAAATAACGCTTAAAAAAGTGATAAATATCACCGTGTTTTGGGTATCATTACCAACAAAGAACTTACCTATAGCTTTGCTAATGATAAATATTAGAAAATTAACGACTAGCGCTTTACTCGCCGCGCTGACAATCTTGGGCTCAGCCTGTAATGGCGAAAATGCTCAGGCTAGTAAAGAAAATAATGACCCCGCTCGTAAGATGCAATGTATCGAACAACAAAGTCAGTGTTTTTTTGATGTAGCAGAAGGGCGTGTCGACGTGTTGTTTGATGTAGATAAGATAATTGCAGAACAAGCATTTAACATTTCTGTAAATTATACCGGTGCTAAAACTATCAATACCGTTAGTGGCTATATGGAAGGTGTTGATATGTTTATGGGGAAAATCCCTTTGTTTTTAGAAAAAAGCATAAATGCGGATAGCACAGGTAATGTAAAAGCGGTATCTACAGGTACAGTTGTCGACAATGCCGAATCAATGAGTCAAAACAACATTCAAGCCTTTCAGGGCGAAGTATTAGTCGGTAGTTGCTCTGCTGAAAAAATGACTTGGAAAATATGGCTAACCTTTACTGATAATGACAAAAAAAATTATACAAAAATGCTAACTATCGTCAGCCATCGTAGCTAAACTCTGTTTTGGCAATAACTATCCGTTCTAGTTGCTTTCGTGCTCAAAACGACGATTAACTAGTCGCTAACCAAATGGCGACCATAATCATCAAGCTACCCGATACTTTATTAAGTAATTGTACGTTATTACGCTGCGTTAACGCTTTGCCAATAGTTTTTCCGCCAGTGGCGTAAATCGTCATGCAAATAAACTCAGATAGTAATATTACGGCTACTAGCATGCTTAACTGAGGAGCTAGTTGTAAATCGGGATTAATAAAGGGCGGAAGTAGCGATACCATGAATGCCCAACCTTTTGGGTTAGCAATTGCAGTGAAAAAACCTTGTTTGAATAAACTTGATTTATTAATTGATTGAGTATTTTGTTCTGCAGAAAGTGCGAGCTTTCCTTTCGCTCGCCACATATTAATACCAACATAGGCAAGGTAAAGCGCACCAAGTATTTTAAAGCCCTGAAACAATTCTGGCAGTTTGCTCATTAATGTTGCAACACCTAACACAGAAGCAATCGCGACTGTTGCGACTCCTAATAGTTCACCATACATCATCCAAAATGTTTTTCTTACGCCTATGGTAATGCCTAAGCTCATGGCTAAAGTCATACACATACCGGGTGTTATGCTAACGATGAAAAATGTTGGGATAAAAAGGCTTAACAAAGTGAAGTCAATCAATGCTTGAATACCTATCGGTGATTAATAGAGATAAAATACTAAGAGAGTTGAATGGTACTGTAATTTAATCGCCTTTCGTAGTTAAAAGGTAGAAATAAAAAAACGTGGCATTAGCCACGTTTTAATAATGTTCCAGAAATTGTGTCTACTTTTCTTGATAAAAGCCAATATGCTGATGAAAACGCACATTTAATTCTTCTTTATCATTCACGTATTCAAGCTTTTCAGCGATGCTATGTAAAGCATGCTCAATTTGCACAAGGAATTTACCAAAGCCATGACTTGTTTTATCTTGCTCACTGGCAACAAAAACAAATTGCACACTATCAACTAATTGATCAGCAGCCCATTTGCATGTGTAACCGCCACTAGTATTTTTAGGGTTATAACCCAGCATGATTAATTCGCCTTTCGCGATGGTATTTTCATCATCACTACGACGAACAATAGGCACTAGACCATTCGCAATTACAGCACCATTATTTAAGTGATGCTTTTTAGCTGCACTAATAAAGGCGTCAGCAATAAAGTTATAAAGTGGGTTGTAATTTTCACCTTCACTATGGTCTAGTTCAACTAAGTTGCGTAAACGGCGGTTGATTGGCATATCAACAATAGCGTAAGTCAATTCATCAGTGTTTTCTGGTAATGAAATATCATCAGGGGCATAGCGATTTGAAATGCTGCGCAGTTTATGAACTTGATTACCTTGAACGCCTTTGTCTTTAGCAAACAAGTCGTAGGTTAAATGCTGGTGATCACATACGCGCATTTCATCGGTACTGATACCTGTTTGCTCTGTAAATTTAGTAATCGCACTCAGTACTTTTTGATGAAAAATTGCAGAGTTGTGTCTTACTTCATCACCATTGGCTAGAAAAACTAAATGAATTTTACTTGCTTGTTTATGACCGTCGTAATGTGCACTTTGGCTAAAGTGATAACGAGAGTTATAAAGGAATAATATTTGTTGCTCAGTTTGAGCGGTTATTTTTTCAGGGCTAAATCGAATACGGGTAAATTTGTCATTGGCAACAAATTGGCCACTTTCAATATCGAGTTCTTCATTAATTTTAAAGAACATCTCTGACAATTTTTTATAAAACGGTAAAAATGGTTGGTCGCTATTTAAATCGACAGGGCCCGCAATTTTTTCAATTAATTGCTCGGTGATATTAAATTTGGCGAGTAAATATTGATTTTCACGAGCTGAAGACGGAATGTAAACTTTATGTTGTGTACTTCTTTTACGGGAAAGTGGCATAGCAATTAACCTATTGATTGAAAACGTTAGCATAGTAGCAACATTAAACGTGGTCAAATATGATTTATATCAAAGAGTAAGGCAGCAATTTTTTCCATTTATTTGAGGCTATAAACTCTGTGATTATATTTGCTTGCCAATAGAATGAATTTGTTAAATAAATGTATCGATTTACTGGTGAATATTTAGCTGTATTAATTTGTTCATTAGACCTACCTAATTTGGTCTGTATTTGTTTATAATCGTTGCGTCATTCGCAACTTAAGAATAAAAATATGAAAAAAATATTAGCTTTAACTTTGCTTACATCAGCGGTTATAACTGGCTGTGGTACGCAAAATACTGAGCAAACTAATACTGCTAGCGATTTTACCGCAAGCTATAATAGTATCAATAAAGAACAGCTTACCGAACATATTAAAGTACTTGCCTCAGATGAGTTTGAAGGCCGTGCACCATCGAGTAAAGGTGAAGAACTTACGCTTGATTATTTAACTAAGCAATTAACCGCAATTGGTTTTAAGCCAGGCAACGGTGATAGCTTTTTACAAGCTGTGCCTATGGTATCTATCGAAGCGTCGCCAGAAATGACTTTGTCGATTGGTGGTAAAGATTATCAATATGGTCACGATATGGTTATGGGTTCAAGCCGTATTAGCGATTTTGAGCAACTTAAAGATTCTGACTTAGTTTTTGTTGGCTATGGTGTTAATGCGCCTGAGTACCAATGGAATGATTATGAAGGACTGGACGTAAAAGGCAAAACGGTTGTTATTTTAGTGAACGACCCAGGTTTTGCCACTAAAGATCCTGCATTATTTAATGGCAACGCCATGACATATTACGGTCGTTGGACATATAAATATGAAGAAGCGAGTCGTCAAGGTGCTGAAGGTGCAATTATAATTCATGAAACTGCACCAGCATCATATGGTTGGTCAGTGGTTGAACATTCATGGACTGGGCCTCAATTTGGTTTTGTTCGTGAAGACCTTAATAAAGGGCGTGTTGCTGTTGAAGGTTGGGTTAATACCGACGTAGCGAAAGAGTTATTTGCAAATGCAGGCTTAAACTTTGAACAAGCAAAAGCAAAAGCTGCTAAAGGTAGCTACCATGTTGATATGGGAGACTTAACAGCTTCTGTTGCTGTGAAAAATACTGTTAAAAAATCAACATCATATAACTTCATTGCTACCTTACCAGGTAGTGTAAAACCTGATGAGCATATTCTTTATACGGCACATTGGGATCATTTAGGTAAAGATACCAGTAAAGATGGTGACCAAATTTATAATGGCGCCGTTGATAATGCATCAGGTACTGCAGCTCTAATTGAAGTGGCTGAAGCATTTTCGAAATTACCTGTAGCACCTGAGCGTTCAATTACTATTATGGCGGTAACTGCAGAAGAGCAAGGCTTATTAGGCTCTAAATTTTATGCTGCAAACCCTGTGATCCCTGCAGCTAAAACTGTTGCTAATATTAATATGGATGCATTAAACGTTAATGGCCGTAGTAAAGATGTTTCTGTCTATGGTTTAGGTCAGTCACAACTTGATGAATACTTAACAGTTGCAGCTAAAAAGCAAGGTCGCATTATTTCAGGTGATCCTCGTCCGGCAGCAGGTATTTACTATCGTTCAGATCATTTCGCCTTTGCTAATATCGGTATCCCAGCTCTTTATGCTAAGAGTGGCCCAGAGCCTGTTGATGCCGCTACTAAAGCCTTACGTGAAGTATTGAATCCTATTTTAGCTAAGTGTTATCACAATGCCTGTGATGAATATAATGAGCAATGGGATCTTTCTGGTGCGGTTGAAGATATGCAAGCTTTCTTTGAAATTGGCTATGAGCTATCTAACGAAGGTGTTTGGCCTAAATGGAGCAAAACTTCAGAGTTTAAACGCTAGTTATATAATTACTGTCGAAGGCTAGCCACTAACTAGGTAGTGCTTATCTAAGACATATTTATAAATTATCAAAGCAGCAATTGTTTTATTGCTGCTTTTTTATGTCTATACCGGAAAAATAGTTAATAAAAATGGGGGGATACTGAATTCACAGAGGGCAGGTAGGTAAACATATACTTGTTTTGATAAGAGTACAGTCCATTGCTCTAGCAGCTGAGCTATTGAGACGTAATATCCAATTCACTATATTTTAGATTAAAAAAAACTGCTAAAAATCAGGTTTCTCAAAATGGTGATGTATACCTGACTTGTAGGCTTAACCTTTACTCTAACAACAGAATACAGGTGTGTTTAGTAAGGGGGCGATGTGTATTTTTAACTGGATTATTACATCAATAAGGTTCATCAATCTCAAATGATCTCTTATTGGCTGTGTTAATAACTTTAAGATTAAGCCCATCAGTTAACTCTAGCTTGATCTTTAAGTTTGTACTCGGTTTATCAATGAGAAGTAGGCTATTGATATTGTGCTCGTTATTCAAAATTTTTGATTCTAATTCATCTGTTCTTTTAATAATACGTAATGCGTTTATTGCGGCTTTTTGGGGGTGTTTGCTAGATGTAAAGCCACCACCAATCGGCATGTATTCCGTTTTATCTGCGACTGTTACGTTGGCATTAGCAGCATTTATCCTCACAGCCTTACGTTCTTCCTGTGTTATAACTTCTTCACTATCCGTTCTAAAAATCATATGTGAAATAACGTGGGGCCAGTTGTCGTGTAATGTCTGTATCAAGTCAGTATTGGTCCAAGTTATGTGTTGAGCACCGCTTTTCTCATGAAGTAAGGTGTCTAGCAAGTACGCTTCATTGCCATCAAAATACGCGAATAGCATTTCATCGCCTTTACCTCCTTTTTCCAAATGAATATGGTAGATTCCCCATTCAAAGCGAAGTAAATCAGTTTTTTTATTTTGATGTTTACCTTTAACTTGTTTACTTAGAAATGGATTTATATCTTCGCCCTTAGATAGCATCGATATTATATTTACTATTTCAGTACGCTTTTGTAGTTGTGGAGATATATGAATGCTCCACTTTTTGATCGGTATCCTGCGTTCTGTCACTGTGAGAAAGTGAAGCACTAAGTTTCTTATATCGTAATGTTTATAGCTTAGGAGAGCTTCGTTAGCATTAATGTGTTGTTTTCTTAGCTCTTTAAAACTAGGTATTGGGTAACCAAAACCTTTTAGTTTTTCTTTGATTTCAGTTTCTAAATCCTTAAAGAAATCCAACTCCATGTCGTTCTCCGATAACTGTACAAAATAATATTGGAAGCATTTTATCTAGTTAGTAAGATATGGCAATAAGTAGGTTAAATAACTAGCTGTTTTAAAACGAGGTTTGCGAAGCTTAATAAGGACGTTACTATAAGTGTAGATTGTATTAGGCCGCTGTGGATCACCAAACTGGACTTGAAAAAAAATAACAGGGACAAGCGTCTGTTAATTATAAAAATAAAGTTTGTTTCTCTACTAACTGAGCTATTGGTAATGAACAAGTGGATATGAAAATATCAAATTTCAGACGAAAAAAAACCTGCTAAAAAGCAGGTTTCTTAATGTGGCTCCTCAACCTGGACTTGAACCAGGGACAAACGGATTAACAGTCCGTTGCTCTACCAACTGAGCTATTGAGGAATTGTT
>CAJXQI010000022.1 GCA_913058395.1 uncultured Colwellia sp.
TGATAGTATTGCGTTGATTGAACGTCAGAGCTTCATTTTGGTTACATAAGGTGATGATTTGTTCACTCATCTCCTCTTCTATTACTTCAAGAACACTGCTGCTTTTTGCGGTGTTTTCACTGTTTTCGAAAAGATTTAAGTGTGCGGTTAGGTATTCAATTATGTGAATATAACCTTCGGTATCAGTAACCATTTAGTATAACTATATATTTAGGTTGGTGTACTACTTTACCTGTAAATTGAGGTTACGATCAAGTCGTAGAATCCGTATATAAATTTAAGGTACAAAAGTTAAGTTTATGACTTAAATGGAGGTGGGGCATTGAAGAATAAAAGCAGGCAACTATTTCTCTAGAAATGGTTGCCTGTATTTAACTCTGCATTAAGCGGCAGCGTTTGTACTTTCAAAAATTTTGTCGGCTGATGCAGCAACAAAACCTGTGTAAAGCTCACCATTTTCCAGAGGGTAGCGTTTTGCAAACTCGTAAAAACAGCTTGGAATAGCTACCGTTTTATCTGAAAACTCAACAAGTACGCTGTCGGCCATTGTTGATGATTGCTCTAGTTTCACGCCTTCATCACCTTTGATTTCACCGCCAGCACTGTTTAATGTAAAACCACCGGCTTTGACGGCATCATTTACGGCTTCAATTGAGTCATAGCTTTCAAGGTGATTGATACTTACTGTGAAGTGGTTTGCACGGTAGCCCCATGCAGAAACCCATGCAGCATATTCGCTTTCTGCTAATAGGTCTAAGTATTCTTGATGACTTACTTTCCAGTGGGTACCAGAATATAAGAAGCTTTCGACGTTAACATCGCCTTCATTGATACCAGCAACCATTTTTTCAATGATTTCTTGTACACGTGGTGAGAACTCTTCAACAAGTAATTCACTGATAAATACTTTTGGTAAGTTTGTATCGGCATGCTCAAAGTGTTTTGCGTATAATTTTTTTGCTTCAAAGTGGTATTCACCACATTCGGTGTAACCTAAGTTAAGTAAGTGAGCTGAAATTTTCTCAATGTTAACTTTTGCGATGTTAAAAGTACGGTAAGCAACGTGATCGTTTATCAAATCACTACCTGTACCTAAAAGCTGATGAACTTTATCAGCGGAAGGAGTTACTTCTAAATAGTTTTGCCAAATGTTGTTAAATAAATTTTTAACTGGAGTCATGTTAAATTCCTAAATGCATAAAATAAAATTTGTGTCGACGTGCGGTCTTAATGTGTAGAGTCGATTGAATGGTATGCAAAAGCTATTTAGCTAGGTATTCAGTGAATAAAGCTATTCAACAAATATTTAGGACAAACGTGTTTGATAACCACTCAGAACGGCAGTTATATTTGGTCGATATTTTTAAAAAAGCTGGGACGTATCCCAGCTTTTTTTATTGGGCAATGAAACTTCATACGATTAAATGATAAAGATTATTTAATCGTTAAGCCTGGGCTTAAGGCTGCAGGTAGTGCAACTTTTTCAGCCTCTACTGATGCTACAGGGTATGCACAGTAATCAGCTGCATAGAATGCGCTAGCTCTGTGGTTACCACTGGCACCAATACCACCAAATGGGGCAGCACTGCTTGCGCCAGTAATTGGCTTGTTCCAGTTTACGATGCCGGCACGAATACGACGGAAGAAGTGGTTATATAACTCCTCGCTATCACTTAGTAAACCAGCAGATAAACCAAATGAAGTATTGTTCGCTTCGTCAATTGCCGCATCAAAATCAGTGTAACGATACACTTTTAATAATGGACCAAAATGCTCGTCATCAGGCATATCAGTAATGTTAGTTACATCAACAATACCCGGAGAGATAAAGCCAGTGCCTACTTCAAGATGCTTCATCATAACGATTGATTCACCACCAAGGTCAAACAATTGCTGTTGAGCGGCAACTAAGCCTAACGCTGCTTTCTCAGAAATCATTGAACCAATAAATGGCTGTTCTTCATCGTCATAGTAACCAATTTTAATCGCTTGTGTGCTAGCCACTAACTTAGCTAAAATTGCATCGCCTTTCTCGCCAGCTTCAATAAATAAACGACGAGAACAAGTACAACGTTGACCTGTAGTAATGAATGCAGATTGTAAAATGTCATGTACTACAGCATCAATGTCAGTCACATCTTTAACAACTAGTGGGTTATTGCCACCCATTTCAAGCGCTAAAATTTTACCTGGCTGGCCACCAAACTGTTCATGTAAGAAATGACCCGTTGTTGAACTACCCGTAAAGAATAAACCGTCAATTTGTGGATGACTTGCTAATGCTTTACCTGTTTCAACTTCACCTTGAACCATGTTGATTACGCCAGCCGGTAAGCCTGCTTGTAACCATAGTTTTAAGGTTTCTTCAGCAACCATAGGGGTTAATTCACTTGGCTTGAAAACCACGGTATTACCAGCGATAAGTGCAGGAACAATATGACCGTTAGGTAAGTGACCAGGGAAGTTGTAAGGGCCGTATACCGCAACAACGCCATGTGGCTTGTGACGAATAAAGGCTTTTGCACCCGGCATAGGGTTTTCAACTGTTCCTGTACGTTCTTCATTAGCACGTACAGAAATAGCAATTTTTCCAACCATAGCGCCAACTTCAGTACGAGTTTCCCAAAGTGGCTTACCCGTTTCAAGGGCGATTGTGGTAGCAAATGCTTCTTTGTTTTCAGTTAGCAATTCTGCAAACTTTGCCGCTATAGCAATACGCTCTTCAATAGGCATATTAGACCAAGTTTCAAAAGCAGTACGCGCAGCCATAACAGCTTCATCAACCTGTGCTGGAGATGCTGTATTACCCTGCCAAACTACTTCGTTTTTAGCGGGGTTTTTAGAAAATATTTCATGGCCTAAACCGGTTGCCCAGTTGCCATTAATTAATTGTACATTGTGTGACATTGTTTCTTCCTCTGCGCGTGTATCGCTCATGAGTATCGTAATAAATTAAGACTATTGATTAATTAGCAACTAGGCGAACCCAGTCTCCTTCATTAACCATTAGTGCATCGGCAACCGCTTGTGATACCACCACTTGATTGGCAGTTTCACGTAATAATACTGGCGCTTGTGTTGCTCTAAAGTCTGCTACTTTGCTATTACAAATAATATATTTATTATCATTAGCAACATCGCCAATTAATACTTGGCATTTTTGGCTTTGACGTACAGTTTTAACTAACGCTGTTTGCGTTTCAACTGTAGGGCCGCCATCAAAAATATCAACGTAACCGCGACGAGAAAATCCTTCCGCTTCAAGTAATCTTAAGGCAGGCACCGTTTTTGGATGTACCTTGTTAATCACTTGTTGTGCTTCAGGGCTCAACAAACTGACGTAAATTGGGTATTTAGGCATTAATTCTGCAATAAACTCTTTTCTACCTATGCCGGTTAAGTAATCGGCTGTAGGGAAGTCCAGTGAGAAAAAGTGCTCTTCTAACCATTTCCAAAATGGTGATGAACCGTCTTCGTCTGAAACACCACGCATTTCTGCAATAACGGTTTCTGAAAAGCGTTCAGTATGTTCAGCCATAAACAGAAAACGAAAGCGTGATAAACAACGTCCGTTACTATTTTTACGATGGCTTTCGCTCAAAAATAAAGTACAAATTTCTGAAGCGCCAGTATAGTCGTTACACAAAGATAACGTTTCCACTGTATTGTAGATATTAAGCTCACGAGAGCTATGCACAACTTTACCTAAATGGTAATGATAAAATGCATCGTCTAGACCAACCGCAGCTTCAATGCCACTAGTACCAACAACTTCACCTGTTGTCGTATCTTCCATAACGAATAAATAGCCTTCATTACCTGCTTGAGTAACTGAGCTATTAAAAGATACTTCTGCATGAGAAATACGTTTTTTCAACAAATCTTCGTTGACCGGTAGTGATGTAAAACCGTGTCCTGACTCAACAGCAATACGATGAAGTGCATCATAATCACTGTTTTGTATAGGGCGTATAATAATCATAGAAAACTCTCAATGAGACAACTAAACACCGCCATAATGAAAGTGTTTAGTTGTTTTTAATAATAGGTACTTACTTAGCTAGTTTCGCAACAGCTTTTTCAAAGCGCGCTAAACCTTCTGCGATATCTTCGTTTGGAATAACCAAAGAAGGAGCAAAACGAATAATGTTAGCGCCAGCAACTAAAGTCATAACACCTTCAGTCATTGCTGCATTTAAAAAGTCTTTTGCTTTGCCTTTGTATGCTTCAGTTAATACAGCGCCAATCAAAAGGCCTTTACCACGAATTTCACTGAAAACATTGTATTTAGCATTGATTGCATTGATGCCATCAATGTAAAGCTGTGCTTTTTCTTTAACGCCGTTTAATACTTCAGGAGTATTTACTGTGTCAAATGCAGCTTCTGCTACGGCACATGCTAGTGGGTTACCACCGTATGTACTACCGTGAGTACCAATTTTAAGGTGCTTAGCGATATCAGCTGTTGTGATCATAGCGCCAATAGGGAAACCGCCACCAAGTGCTTTTGCAGTAGTTAAGATGTCTGGAGTAACACCTAAATCCATGTATGCGTAAAGTTCACCTAAACGGCCAACACCTGTTTGCACTTCATCAAAAACTAATAATGCGTTGTGTTCATTACAAAGTTCACGAACACCTTTCACAAACTCATCTGTAGGTGAAACGATACCGCCTTCACCTTGTAATGGTTCCATAACAATGGCACAAGTTTTATCAGAAATTAGTGCTTTTACGCTTTCTAAGTTGTTGTATTCAGCGTGAACGATATCGCCAGGCTTAGGACCAAAACCGTCAGAATAAGCTTCTTGACCACCAACAGTAACCGTAAAGAATGTACGACCGTGGAAGCCTTGTTTAAATGCGATGATTTGTGATTTTTCAGCGCCAAAGTTATCTAATGCCCAACGGCGTGCTAGTTTTAAAGCTGCTTCGTTTGATTCTGCACCTGAGTTAGCAAAGTAAACTTGATCAGCAAAGGTGTTGTCAGTTAATTTTTTCGCTAAACGTAATGCTGGCTCGTTAGTCATAACGTTTGATAAGTGCCAAATTTTGTTCGCTTGCTCGGTTAATGCGCCAACTAATGCAGGATGACAATGTCCTAAACAGTTAACCGCAATGCCGCCAGCAAAATCAATAAATTCACGATCTTGTTGATCCCAAACACGAGAACCTGCGCCGCGAACAGGGATAACAGCTGATGGTGAATAGTTAGGTACCATAACATCATCAAATAATTCACGATTTACCGGAAAGTGGTTAGACATTGTAAACTCCTCTTGTATTTAGGATATTGTAATCAATAGTGTGTTTTTATTTAGCCATTTGACCAAGTAAAGGTCTGACTAATTAAAAAATAGACAGCAATTATGACAGAAAAATCTAGCTTTGTCTTGCGTGATTGCGCTGCAAGCCTTATAAAACAAAGGCTTGACCGTTTTTATTCAATATTAATGCATAACTATGTTTCTGAGGTTTTATCGGTGTTGTGAGGGATACTAGCGGTTTATGTCAACTTGCGAGATCTTTAATTACTGTGGATATTTCATAATTAATCAAAAAAAAATTATGGTGTATGACAATTTTTCGAAAGATATTCTTATTATTTAAAGAGAGAGAGCTTTTTGCTAGCCGTTTTTTCTGGAGAATTTTGAGAAAATAAATGAGATTTTGTTTTTATGTTTATACGGAATTTAGCCCTGCTTACACGCTAACGCTGTTTAACAACGTCTAATTAAAAATTAATTTAATGTGGTCAATATCACTTTTCTTAAGTAAAGCAATATCCTTAGTGCTCAATTGGCCGGCAGTTAATAACGCTTTTGCTTCGTCACTGGTGATTAGATCTTCTTTGGCTAGGCTGCGAAACGCAATATAAGTTTTTGCTTTAGTCACTATTTTAGCGATTTGACACATGTGTTTAATATCTGTCGCATAAGCTAAGTCAAATAAGGTTTCGGTTATTTGTAAACGATCAAATCGCATTAGTTCAACCATATCAGCGGCAACTTTACTGCTACGTTGTACCAATTGTTCTAATAACAACTCTGGAGGTGCGCTAAGCTCGACTAAAACATCATGTAGCTTTTTGTCTTTACCTTCATAAGCACTTCGCAGCTCTTTAGTGTAAAGCTCAGTATAAGTATCAAGAAAACCGCGGGTGACCGCCAATAACCCTAAGTTACTTAGCATACCGGCAGCAAATGCAGTGAATTCATCTAAGCCTTGCTCTTTCGCTAATTTTTGTGAAGCTAATGCTACCGACAAACTGTCATTCCACATTTTTCTCTTCATTAACGGAAAAGGCGCTATGCTAGTTGGTAGCCAATGCTTTAACATAAATGTTGGCATGACCAATTTTAGGTTGTCTAAACCTACATAACTTAATGCAAGGCTGGGCTCGGTAACTTGAACTTCCGAACGCTTACGGTATTGCGGTTTATTGACTAAATTTATTAATTCACTGCACAACCAAGGTAGGGCTTTAGCGAGTGGGGTAATTCGGTTTATTGAAGCCGCTTTTATCGCTAGAATTTCCATGATAGATGGTGCGGCATCTTCTATTTTTAAAACATTATTGTAGAGGTTTTCTTTGTTCTCAAAATCTTTATTAATTTGACCACTGACTTTATTGAAGAAGGTATTCATTACTTGAGCTTTAAAATGCTCGTGGCCATGGGCTTGAATAATTTTATTCTTATTAGCTTCTTCTTCTATAGCAAGCAACTCGCGGCGACGATTCGACTGTTCGCTGTTTTGTTGTACCGAGTTTTGCACTTTACCATTTTTTTGATGCGCAAAATCTTTACTTATCGCTAAGCTTAGTGCGCGATTATAGATAGGGGAAACTAATGTGTTTTCTTCAAATATTTGCATCAGTGCTTAATTATAGGTTTGCTAATGTTTAATGGCTAGTCAGGTTATCGACATGCTGGCTTATTTCATTAATATTATCATCTATTTGATTGCTAAGTGATGATGATATTGCTTAATAAAATTTTCTAGTAATTGGTGACCTTGTTCCGTTAGAACTGATTCAGGGTGAAACTGCACACTAGCCAAAGCTAAATGCTTATGTTGCAAAGCCATAATTTCCATTTGATTATTGTTTGATAACCAAGCAGTAACTTCTAATTCATCGGGCAGAGTATCGCGATCAACAATTAACGAGTGATAGCGAGTAACCGTTAAAGGCTGTTTTAAGGTTTTAAATAACCCTTGCTCATTGTGTGATATTTCGCTGGTTTTGCCGTGCATGACTTTGTCGGCTTTAATCACTTTAGCGCCGAAATGTTGGGCAATACATTGATGCCCAAGACAAACACCTAATATTGGGATAAGGCCTTTAAATTTTTCAATAACCGTTAGGGAAAGGCCGGCAGCATTCGGATCACATGGGCCAGGTGATATGACAATATATTGTGGCGCTAGCTTTGTTATTTCATCTATGCTGATTTCATCATTTCTGACCACCAACACTTCTTGACCAAGCGCTTGAAAATAATGCACTAAGTTAAAAGTAAAAGAGTCGTAATTGTCGATCATTAATAGCAAAGGGCACCTGTAAAAATTTCAAGCTAGAAAGCGGGCGCTATTCTAAGCTTTATTTTCTGACCATTCTACCCCTAGACTTGGCCTTAACAAATTTGAGGTTGAAATTTAACAGGTACTGCCACTCTTTCATATTCAGTGACAGCGACATATCGTACATCGACGTGCACGGATACACTAATGTCTCGGAAGATAGGAAGTCTGAGAGAGGCCTGTACATATACGCTCTCTCACATCCATGTGATCGCGATATACCGTACATCCTGTACATAAAAAGGGCTTAAACATTGTTTAAGCCCTTTAGAGTAGTTTTCTAGGAAACTAGGTTATTGCAAATTCTCTTTAGAATTTAGCAGCAACTTGTACCCAAAGTTTATCAGTGTCTGTACCGTGGTCGTCAGCGCTGTAGCTAGCTAATTTAACTAAAACACTGTAGTTTTTGTTAAATGCATAACCAGCAGCAACGTCGATTTCTGAACCGTAGTCAATGCCATCAACATCTGATGATAAATCATGGTAAGTCGCAGAAAGCTTAATGCCGTTTACTTTGGTTTTAGCTGTGAAGTAAACATCTTCAACGCCTTGTGCTGGAGTGCCTAAGAATTTATCAGCAAAACCTTGGAATTTGTGTAATGTTGCTAAAGGTGTTGAAAAAGCAACACCGTTATCGCTACCTAGAGACTCGATACCGGCCAATAATGTTACTGAACTTACTTTGGTGCCTACTTCAAAGTTGTAGTAGTCAGCACTAAAGTCAGCAGCATTGTCACCAGCTTCACTTTGTGTAGCGTAAGCAGCGTTAACCATTACTGGGCCAAACTTACCGTTGTAGCTCACACCGTATGTGTCAGTTGATAAAGCTGCTGCCGTGTCAAAATCAAGTAAGTATGCGTAAGCATTAATTTTATGTTCTTTATTGATTTTGTAACCGGTATTTAATAAATGGAATTGGCCGTGTAAGTCAGCCTTAGGGCTGTCTGGGCCAAAGATACGGTTTACGTTATAGATGTAGCTGTAATCTGCTGAGAAACCTTTTGCAGGGTTAATTTGGAAACGGTAACCATCGTAAGTTTGCTCATTTTGTCTCCAACCTACGCCGCCAACAAAACGTTGGTTGTTGTGTAAAATGCGTTGACGACCAGCAGTTGCTGAAAAGTTATCAGCTGTGTACTTTAAGAAAAATTGGTTTACATCAGTACCTGTTGGATCGGCAACTACAGGGTAATCAGTTTCGCCATTGGTTGTGCTGTTGTAGTTGTCGATGATGTCAGTAACGTTATCAACTTCAACGCCTGCAGAGAAACCTTCAAAGCTACCTGTATTTGCAGTGATACGGCTTTTTAATGTTAATGCGCTTGCAGTGTCATCAATACCGTCTTGATCTACGCCTTCGTAACGAGCACGGAAGCTAAGTTTAACAGTGCTATCTGAAAGTGCTTTTTTAACACCTGAAGCAACGGCATTTTCTTCTGCGAATGCTAATGGCGCGCTTAAAAGTGAAGCTGAAAGTAGAGCTAGAGAAGTGTATTTTATGTTAGTTTTCATAATATCAAACCTTAATGTTTTAAACTTGAGAGAGTTTATTTTTTAATCAACTGTAGTAATAAGTTAGTCAAAATTCCAGCTTGTTTAAGGCAGTTTTTAATAATTATAATTTGTCATAACAAACAAAATTTTTATTTAATTACATATTGTTACATAACAATTTTGAATTGCAAAATAGTGCTTGGCAATTGCTCATGCTAATTTATGCTTTGCAGAGCTGTTCAAAAAACGAGTAACTTTTTAATGCGCTAAAATTAGCACTACTCTGGTCGAATGAGAATGATAAAAAGCGAAAAATTCATGATTAGTGTCGCAAAGCTGATCTGGAACAATAAATGAGTGCATTTTTAGGGGAACTAATCGAAAATTGAGCCTTTGAAACAGCGTAAATGTTGTAAGTTTGTAAACGAATGATAACTATTATTAACTGCACTACGGGGTGTTTTGGCGGGTGAAATGTAAATTTATACGAATTTTTTATAGAAGGCTTGTAATTGTTGTTGAGCTTGTTGGTGGCTCGTTAGTGAAAACTTAATACCTTGACCTGGGCGCATTTGGCTTAATCGAAACAAATCTGTTTGCATGACACTGCCTAATACCGGGTAACCTCCCATGGTTTGGCGTTCTTTCATTAAGATGATCGGTTGTTCATTCGCTGGAAGTTGTATCATGCCGTAGGTTACCGGTTTTGATAACACACAGCTTGCACGTAATTTATCAGTCAGTATTTTATTCTTTGGTATAGATTCATTTTTTAATGTTAAGCGATAGCCCATACGGTTACTGTCTGGCGATATAACATAGTTGGTTGTTAAAAAAGCGTTTTGCTTTTTAAGGGGTAATTGTAAAAACAGGGCGCTGGCAATAAAGCGCAACGTGATTTGTGATTGAGGGTAGAACAGTTCAGGCGCATTAGGTTCAAAGAAGGTAACTTGTTTGGCGCTTTTTAAGCGTTGCTTTTGTGCTGTCGTAGCCGTCAAGAGTTCCTGTTTTGGGAAAAATAGCTTACTTCTTACTTTTAGTTTGTTGCCAGTAACATTTAACGCCATTTCGTTTTCAGTTTGAGCAAAACTGCCTAGCCAAGCTTGCTGCATTTCATCACCTTTAACGCCGCCTAGTACTGCTAAATAACTATGCAAACCAATTTTTGGCATGGCAAAGTCGATAATATCGTCGGCTTGTAATTGATAGCATTGCCAATTACTGATCAGGGTTTCATTTAATTTTACTTGGCAGTCAGCTCCTGCGATAGCAATAGTGCAGGCTGTATTTGCGCGTAAGGTAATTTGACCTAGTGTGATCTCTAACGCCGGACACGTTTCTTGCGTACTTTCATTGCAAGCTGTTATTTTTCTGTAATGATCCGTAATGAGTTTATTGGCATAAAGGTAAGCATGTTCATCGGCAGCGCCACTGACGCTAAAACCTAAATGTTGGGTATTGAGGCGGCCAAGATCTTGAATACTTGCTTTACCATTTAATGTCAGTATTTCTAAGTAGTTTGTTGTCATCATTTTCTACTCATAGTGTGGCACTTTGTTCGAGTGCTAAAAATTCTGTTTTTGAAATTGCATAAAACTGCACGCGCTGTCCGACGGTTATGGTTGGAATGAACTTGCCATTTTTACATTGGTACATAGGTAATGGGGTTTGGCCAATAATATGCCAACCGCCAGGGCTTTCGTTAGGGTAAATAGCGGTTTGTTGCTCAGCAATGGCGACAGCGCCTTTAGGCACTTTGGTGCGTGGCGACGACATACGGGGAACTGACAATACTTCGGGTAAACTAGCCAAGTAACAAAAGCCGGGGGTAAAACCTAAAGCATAGCTGCGGTAAATCGTTGAACTGTGCTGTTTTAGCACTTCTTCGGCTGAAATATCACAATGCTGAGCAACTTTCTGTAAATCCCATTGCTGTAGGGTATCGTAGTAAACAGGAATTTGAATACAGGCTTGGGGTTGTTGCTTATTGGAAAAATTGTCATCAGGATTATTTAGGACATAATTGGTGTCAGTCGAAATTGTGGTTATTTTTTCAATTAATGCCTCAGTAGAAATAAGCTGAAATTGGTAGTAAATCATCAAGCAATGATAACTTGCCACAGAGTCTACTATTAATGATGAAAGCTTCTGTTTGAGCGCTGACTGCAACACGATAATGTTGTTGTGCTGCTCAGCTGATATTTGCTGTGGCCAACTTAGCAGCACAGCGTTTTCTGAGACAACTTCAATGCTAAACGTTGCACTTAATTGATGATTTTTTTGTGTCGTCACAGTGTTAACCTTAACTGTTAAGCATTTATAGTTGCGCGTAATGCTTTAAGCATGGCTAAGGCATTTGGCGTATCGCCGTGTACGCATAGCGCATCAAGTTGAAACTCAAGTGGTTGGTTATTTATACTTAATAGTGGCTGCTTGTTGATAAGTTTTTGGCAACGCTCGACAACGGCAGCATTGCTGCTTAATACCGCACCGGCTTCGCTGCGAGGTACTAAAAGTCCGTTATCTTGGTAGGCGCGATCGGCAAAGGCTTCAAAATAAAGCGTGATGTTTTTTGCTTTGGCTATTTGCTCAAAAGGTTGTGTATTCTTCAACGCTTGAATCATCAGCGCTAATGGTGGTGAACTACGCTGATTTAGTTGGGCAATGGCACGGCAAGTGTCTTTGAATATGGCTAAATTCTTCATCATGTCATTATATAGCGCGCCATGGGGTTTAACATAAGTCACCAAAGTGTTTTCGGCATGACACAATGCCTGTAAAGCACCCACTTGATACTGAATAACGGCAATTAACTCATCAGAAGGTAAAGCCATTGATTGACGACCAAAGTTTTCAACATCAGGGTAGCTGGGGTGAGCACCAATAATAACTTGATGTTTTACCGCAAGTTGCACGGTTTTTTTAATAGTTAAAGCATCAGAGCCATGAAAACCACAGGCAATATTTGCCATATCAATGTAAGGCATGATCTCTGCGTCGTTGTTTTCTTTAAATTCACCTAAATCGCAGTTTAATTTCATCATGCTTCTTACCTAGTCGTTACGCACATTGCGGCGCTTTCTTTCTGGGTGGCTGATAACAACATTAGTAATTGGTGTACAACTACAGCTTAAAATAAAGTTTTGCTGTTGCTCTTCATCAGATAAACCGTCTTTGCAATGTTGTTCTACTTCACCTTCAAGCAATTCAACTTTACAACGACCACACATACCTGCTCGACAAGAATACGGTAATATTAGACCCGCATCTTCACCTTGCTCTAATAAAGTTTGTTTGTTATTGCCTTTAATGGTTTTATTAAAGCTATTAAAAGAGAGTGTAGGTTTTGCCTTTTTCACTATCGTGGCTGAAGCTTCATTGTTACCAAGTGAAAGATCAACTGCTTTTACGGGAGCTTTTTTGACAATAACTGGCGGAGATTGGCGTTTTAATACTTCGACCTGATCGCCTTGTTTTATCTGTCCTTGATTAAGTGCGACAAGGTTTTGACCGAAAATGACATCACCACTTTCAATCTGGCGATAGCTCATTAATGTTTTCAGTGGCTCTTGTTGTTGATGCTTTTCACCCGTTTGTGGGTTAATAGTAGTGAAAATACAACGTGTGCAAGGCTTTACTATTTCAAATTCAACTTCGCCAATACGAATGTGTTGCCAAGTATCTTCTGCAAAAGCGTCACAGTTGTTTACTACAATATTAGGTCTAAATTGCGCCATGCTAATGGCAGCTTCACTGGCTTGATAATGAGTATTTAAATCATCAAGTGAGGCTTGTGAAATTAACAACAATGGGTAGCCATCAGCAAAGCTTACTGGTGATGTTTTATTTTTTACTAAGCGCTGAGAGTCACTACCATAAAATAACAGCTGACACGGCAATTGCAGGTATTCGCTAAACCATTGATTAATGTCCGCCAGGCATTGCTGGGCATTAATGCTATCGTCCCATACATTTACGGCAACATAGTTGTTGGTTAGCTTTTGGTAAGTAATGACTAAAGCAGGCATATCCGGCGCTGTTAACACCATGCCTGAGGCGGTAAGGTTAGCTTGAATAAGGCATAAACGAGGTTGTGTTCGAGCAGTGAAAAACTCACCGTTTAAATCGGCAACGACAAAGCGACGGTCAAAGGCTAGTCCAAGTTCTTCAACCCAACTAGAAGATAGTTCGATGCCAGCGCTGGATTTGATTGGATAAACATTAATATTTTGTAGAATAGCCTTGCTCATGAATTCCCTTATATGTTGTGAATAGCTAAACCACCTGAAATAGCATCTTCAAGAGGATTGGCTATATGCTTAGTCGCATTGATAGTGGGCAAAATGCCTTGATTTTGCAATATGTATTTTCGTTATATTAAGGTATATTGAGCGCATTCTGATTTATACCCGTCTCACTTGAAGATGCAATTTCAGAGTTAAGCTAGGACATCAGATCAAGACGCGGTACGTAGATAATGGTTATTCCCTTGTCAAGTATCGCAACGCAGAACTGATTTTCTAGCTTAGCTCCCTAGGGGCAAGCCGATAAAGGGTCATCTCCGGTGTTATTGATTTTGACAATAGAATAACTATTATCTTCAATCAATGCCTTGGTGCTAACCCTTTCTCTACTTGCTGAAACCTGCATCTTCAAGTGGGACGGGTATACAACTTAGTTCGGGCTTGCATACGCAGCGCGGGCGTTATGACTATTTAAATAGGCTTTTATGCATCTTCATATATTAGGTATTTGCGGCACCTTTATGGGCGGAATCGCGGCCATCGCCAAGCAAATGGGTTTTCGAGTGTCCGGTTGTGATGCCAATGTTTATCCACCAATGAGCACGCAGTTAGAACAGCTAGGTATAGAACTAAAGCAAGGTTATAAAATTGAGCATTTGGATGATGAGCCAGACTTAGTCATTGTCGGTAATGCAATGGCACGTGGTAACCCTATGGTTGAGTACGTACTTGACCGAAAAATAGCATACACCTCTGGACCACAATGGCTATTAGAAAATGTCTTAAAAGACCGCTGGGTACTAGCTGTATCAGGCACACATGGTAAAACCACTACCAGTTCAATGCTGACCTGGATATTAGAATATGCCGGTATGAAGCCAGGTTTTTTGATTGGTGGTGTACCGCAAAATTTCGATTGTTCTGCACGTTTAGGCTCTGCACCGTTTTTTGTTATCGAAGCTGATGAGTACGATACCGCTTTTTTTGATAAACGCTCTAAGTTTGTTCACTACCGTCCGAATACGTTAGTGATCAACAATATGGAGTTTGATCATGCCGATATTTTTGACGATATCAGCGATATTCAGCGCCAATTTCACCACCTAATTCGTATGGTGCCTAATAATGGCTTAATACTGTCGCCAAAAAATGAAGCGGCAATTAATGAAACACTTAGCATGGGCTGTTGGACACCTTCTGAACTCAGCGTTGATGGCAATGATAAAGCTTTAGGCTGGCATGCAGAAAAGTGTATTGCTGATGGCAGTGAATATGTTGTTAGTTTTAAAGGTGTGATTCAGGGTACTGTAAAGTGGAACTTAATTGGCGACTTTAATATTGAAAATGGTTTGATGGCAATTGCTGCCGCTCGACACGCTGGCGTTACAACAGCCGTCGCTATTGAAGCCTTAGCTGAATTTATTAATACCAAACGTCGACTAGAATTAAGAGGCGACGTGAATAACGTACGAGTGTTTGATGATTTTGCTCATCATCCAACAGCTATTACTAAAACGTTAGCGGGTGTGCGAGCTAATGTTGGCAAAAATCGCGTTATTGCCGTACTTGAACCGAGATCAAATACCATGAAGTCAGGCGTACATAAAGATACGCTGGCAAAGTCATTAACAGATGCTGATGTAGTTTATGTTTACCAAGGCGACCAGGTGAAGTGGTCAGTTGATGCATTAATTGATGACTGCACGCAGCCTTGTTTTGTTGAGCAAAGCTTAGATAAGCTTGTTAGCGATATTATTTCCAATAGCCAATCAGGCGATACCATTGTTGTGATGAGTAACGGTGGTTTTGGCGGCATTCATGAAAAATTATTATCAGCGCTTGCTGATGTATAATGCATTAGAACAGTTTAATTAAATAAAGGCGAATACGTGCAACAGCAACAAAACAATTCAAAGAGTTCGGTAGAGCAAAATAATATTGAAAACAGTGTTAACTTTACTAAAAAAATAACTTTGGCGATCACTGGCGCTTCAGGTTCGGCTTACGCTTTACGTTTGTTAGAGTGTTTAGTTGCCGCTAACTATCAAGTATTTGTTTTGTGCTCTAGTGCTGCTCGTATTGTTTTTGATACAGAAGTTGGGTTGAAATTGCCAAGTTCTCCTAGTGCAGCAAGTGAGTTTTTAACGGAAAAATTTACTGCTAAACCTGAACAAATTATCGTTTTTGGTAAAGAACAATGGTTTTCACCGGTTGCATCGGGTTCAGCTGCGCCAAAAACCATGGTGGTTTGTCCATGTTCAACAGGAACATTAGCGGCCATTAGCCAAGGTATGAGTGATAATTTAATTGAACGTGCTGCCGATGTGGTGATTAAAGAACGTGGGCAATTGATATTGGTGCCACGTGAGACACCATTTTCAACCATTCATTTGCAGAATATGTTGTCGCTTTCACAAATCGGCGTGACTATTATGCCGGCGGCACCAGGGTTTTATCATCAGCCACAATCGATTAATGACTTGATTGATTTTATGGTTGGGCGCTTGCTAGATCACCTTAATATTGAACAAACCATTATGCCGCGTTGGGGCTATCAAGCAAACTAGCCTAATACTTAGCGTGATATATTAACGTGTTCGTGACCAACATTGAAAACTAACTCGTGGACACTTTGTTTTGAGCTTTGATGGCTTTGATATCAACACCGTCAAGCAACAACATAACATCGGCTAGTAATCTTTTTAGTTCGCCAACTTCGCTAGGTATGCTTTTTTTTACTTTTTGCACATAAGCGATTGCTTCGCGATTTTGAACTACTTCTAATAATGCCTTTAGTGTTTCTGTGTCATTGGCATCAATGGCAGGTAGTTTTTTTTCACTTGCCGCATTATAAAGTGAGTAAATGGCGACTAAACTCGCCTGTGCTTCTGCTAATCTTTCCATAAAAATCCATCCATGTTTTTATTTTAATTGTCTTTCTACCATACTTAAAAATTGGACATTGTCTATGTTTTAACGCACTTTTTATTATCAAAAAGTTATATTTACAGATGGTTAACATTTGGCGCTGAACGGCAATTAGCGACTATTTGTCGCATTAAGCTTAAATTTTTATTGCTGATGTGTTTTAGTAGACAGATAATAATAATTTTTATATCAAATTAGGTTAATAAATAATGTCTAAATTTACTTCCCGAATTTCTTCGGTAGCATTCAGCGTTGCGCTAATTTTAGGTACTGGGCAGCATGCCTTTGCTGAAGATAATGTTGCTAAAGCTGCAGAAAAAGCAAAAGCTGAAAAGTGGTCTGTGAACAACCCTCAGGGCGAATTTACCACGGCAAAAATTGATGTTCGCCAAGGTACTTGGATGAATGTGGACATTAGTCCTGATGGTGAAACCTTAGTTTTTGATTTACTAGGGGATATTTATACTTTGCCGATTGAAGGTGGTGAAGCAACCGCGTTAATGACGGATATTGCATGGCAAATGCAACCACGTTTTAGTCCTGACGGTCAGCACATTGCGTTTACTTCTGATGAAGATGGTGGTGACAACCTTTGGATAATGAAAGCAGATGGTAGTTCGGGTAAAGCGGTAAGTTCAGAAACATTTCGTTTGTTAAATAGTCCTGCTTGGTCACCAGATGGAAATTACCTTGTTGGCCGTAAACACTTCACTGGTTCTCGCTCTTTGGGTGCAGGTGAAGTTTGGATGTACCACAAAACCGGTGGTAATGGCGTTATGTTAACCAAACGTCCAAATGAACAAAAAGATTTAGGTGAGCCAGCTTTTTCACATGACGGCAAGTATGTTTATTTCTCTCAAGATGCTACGCCAGGTAAAACCTTTCATTACAGTAAAGATTCTGAAAAAGGCATTTACAAAATTAAGCGTCTTGATTTAGCTACCGGTGAAATCAAAGTGGTTATCTCAGGTAAAGGTGGCGCTATTCGCCCAGTACCTTCACCAGATGGCAAGTTCCTTGCCTATATTAGTCGTGATGATTTCCAATCAAACTTGTACTTGTATGACTTAAAAAGTGGTGAAGAAAGCCTAATTTATTCAGACTTAGACCGTGATATGCAAGAAACTTGGGCGATTCATGGCGTTTACCCTAACATGGCTTGGCTACCTAACAGTGAAGGCATGGTGTTCTGGTCAGGCGGTGAAATTAACAAGTTAGATATTGAGAGTAAAAAAACAACGGTTATTCCTTTCCACGTTAAAACTGAAAAGAAAATTCAAACAGCGTTGCGCTTTCAACAAGATATCGACCAAGATAATTTCGATGTGAAAATGTTGCGTGATGTTGAAATTTCACCTGATGGTCGTAAGGTGGTTTATGAGTCAATGGGGCATATTTATGTGCGCACTATTGCTGATGGAAAAGTTAAAGGTAAAGCAAAGCGTTTAACCAAACAAAAATCTCACTTTGAATTAAACCCGAGCTTTTCTCGTGATGGAAAATATGTAGTTTATAGTACTTGGGATGATAATAAATTAGGCGAAATTCGCTTAGTTTCTTCCCGTGGTGGTAAAAGCCGTTCGTTAACAAAAGAGCCTGGAAAATATATTGAACCAAGTTTTTCTCCAGATGGTAAAACGGTAGTTTTCCGCAAAGTGCAAGGCGGTTATATTACTGACCCAACTTGGGGGCTAAACCCAGGTGTTTATACTGTTAATACCAAAAAAGGCGGTTCACCGACATTAGTCACTGAATCTGGTTTATTACCTCACTTTGGCGCTCATAATGACCGCATTTATGTTTTGCGTGATGGTAAAATACCGCAATTGGTAAAAGTTAGTTTGAGCTCATCAGCAACTGCTGAAAAAGAGCAGGCTATATACCAAGGTAAGTTTGCTACTGAATATAAAGTATCTCCTGATGGTAAATACCTTGCCTTTGCTGAGCGTTTTAAAGTATTTGTAACGCCATTTGTTGAGCGTGGACAAGTGATCGATATTGGTCCTAAAGCCTCTAATTTACCGGTTAAAAAATTATCTGCACGTGCAGGTGAAAGTATTAACTGGAACGGTGAATCAAATGAACTTTATTGGAGTTTAGGCCCTGACTTATATCAAGCAAGCGTTAGTGGCTTGTTTGAAATAGCTGACGTTAAGGCTGATGAAAAAGATGATGCAAAAAAAGATCAGCAGCCAAAACCATTAAAAACCTACTTAGGTTTTAAAGAAAAAGCTGATAAGCCATCTGGTCGTGTCGCCTTTGTTGGCGGTAAAGTGATCACAATGGAAGGTCAACAAGTTATTGAAAACGGTGTTGTGGTTGTAGAAGGCAATAAAATTGTTGCTGTTGGCAAACAAGGCGATGTTGATGTGCCAGCCGATGCGAAAGTTATTGATGTTACTGGTAAGTCAATTATGCCAGGACTCATTGACGCGCATGCACATGGTCCGCAAGGGAGTAATGAAATTATTCCACAGCAAAACTGGAAGAACTATGCCGGTTTAGCGTTAGGCGTAACAACGGTTCATGATCCATCAAATGATACCACTGAGTTTTTTGCCGCCAGTGAAATGCAAAAAGCCGGCGACATTGTTGGCCCACGCTTATTTTCTACCGGCAGTATTTTATACGGCGCGACAGTAGCAGGTTATACCTCGCACGTTGATAGCTTAGAAGATGCCAAGTTTCATGTTGAACGTTTGAAAAAAGCCGGTGTTTTTAGTGTTAAAAGTTATAACCAGCCGCGTCGTAATCAACGTCAACAAATGATCCAAGCAGCCCGTGAAGCTGAAATTTTAGTAGTGCCTGAAGGTGGTTCATTACTACAACATAACTTGTCGATGATTGTTGACGGCCATACTACGCTAGAGCATTCAATTTCGACCGCGAAAATATATGATGATATTAAGCAGTTATGGTCACAATCTGAAATGGCCTATACACCGACAATGGGCGTAGCATACGGCGGAATTTCAGGTGAACATTTTTGGTATGATACGACCGATGTGTGGAAGCACCCGCGTTTAAGTCAATATGTACCAAGTGAATTTTTAGACCCGCGTTCAATGCGTCGTCCGAAAGCGCCACATCATCATTACAACCACATTAATGTTGCGAAAGTGGCTAAAGAGTTACAAGACTTAGGCGTTGAAGTGAATTCGGGTGGTCATGGTCAGCGTGAAGGTTTAGCAATGCATTGGGAAATGTGGATGATGGCACAAGGTGGTATGACGCCACTTAATGCTATTCGGACAGCTACTATGTCGTCAGCAAAAACTTTAGGCTTAGATAGCCAATTAGGCTCATTAAAAGCCGGTAAACTTGCTGATATTTTAGTGGTAGATGGCGATGTAAGCCAAGACATTCGTTTATCAGACCGCGTGATTTACACTATGATAAATGGTCGTTTGTATGATGCAAGTAGCATGAATGAAGTAGGTAACTACGATAAAAAGCGTGAAAAATTTTATTTTGAAAAATAGAGAACTAGTTTCATAATTACTTTGAAAACCCGGATTTATTCCGGGTTTTTTATTTTTAAAAGTATGAAAATTAATGCCTTAATAGTAAATGCCGTTATACTGGAGTTAATTGAAAACATAGTGCTGATTTGGCATTGCTTGACTAATTTTAACCTAAAGGATCGCTTGCTTATGGATAATCTAAATATGGAAAAGCTAGATGCTGAACATAAAATATCCATTGGTATTAGCAGTTGTTTGCTTGGTCACAAAGTTCGATTTGATTCTGGTCACAAGCAAAACTCTTATATTAATAATACCTTAAGCGAATATTTTGATTTTGTGCCTTTCTGCCCTGAAGTTGATATTGGTATGGGCACACCTCGCGAAGCTATTCGTTTAGTCTTGATAGATGAAAAAGTGCATTGTGTTGGTTCGAAAACCGTTGACTTAGATGTAACCCAGCAACTTAAAGAAAGTGCTAAACAGCAGAATCAGTGGCTGCAAAATCTTAGTGGCTATATTCTGAAAAAAGACTCGCCAAGCTGCGGCATGGAACGTGTACGCTTATACAAAGGCAGTATGCCTGACCGCATTGGTGTTGGTATTTATGCACAGGCGTTGATGGAGCGGTTTCCTAATTTACCTGTTGAAGAAGAAGGGCGACTGGGTGATGCGGTATTGCGAGAAAACTTCATTCAACGGGTGTTTATTTATGCACGTTGGCAAAAAATGTTAGCACAGCCTTTTTCAATGCAAGCGCTAACGCAATTTCACGCACAACATAAATATATCTACATGAGCCATAATCAAAATTTGGCTAAAGATCTAGGTCGTTGGCTTGCAGATGCGCATAAGTTAGAGGGCGATGAAATTCTAGAGTATTACCTAAGTAAAATGATGGTGATGTTAAAAACTAGAGCGAGTCGAAAAAACCACGTCAATACCCTTCAACACCTGCAAGGTTACCTAAAAAACTTTATTAGTAGTGATGATAAAGCTGAGTTAGTTGAAATTATTACTCAATATAATGATGGCCTATTGCCACTTATTGTTCCTATTACCTTATTACGCCATCATTTTCGACGTTTCCCGAATGAGTACATTATGGACTCTTACTATATGAAACCTCACCCAAAAGAGTTGATGTTATTGAATAGTTTATAAGTGGTTTATTGGCAATAAAAAATTAATCGTAGAGAAAAAATTTACCAACATGAATATTGAAATTATAGACGAACCAAGTGCTGAATTTGTCTCATTTTTAGATGAAAAAATTGCTGAATTCAATTGGGCTCGTTGGGAAGTAAGCGAACGTAAAGCCATTGCGGTTAAACTAAGCGATAAAAATGGTGATGTTATTGCCGGCGCAGCAGGGCGTACTTTTGGTGACTGGCTGATGATAAATACCTTGTGGGTTTCTGAAACCTTAAGAGGTCAAAAAATGGGTAGTCAATTACTTGAAAAAATTGAATTAGCAGCGCAAGCTCGAGGCTGCAATAAAGCCTTGTTAGATACCTTAAATTTTCAAGCGATGCCTTTTTATCAAAAACATGGCTATCAAGTACAGTGGACACAGCAAGGCTATCCGAAAATAGGCTGTAAGTATTATATGGTTAAGCAGCTAACTTAATAAAATTATTATGAATGGACGAGATAAAATGTATTCAGGAAAGTGTTTGTGTGGCGACGTAGTTATTCAGGTTAAGGGGGAAATAAGCGATATTATTCATTGCCATTGTTCACTCTGCCGAAAAAATTCAGGTACGGCGTATGCTACTAATGGTTTTGTTAATAGCGAAGATTTTGTTATTGAAAAAGGCAAAGGGCTATTAAGCACTTTTTCGTTTAAGCCTGGCAGAACTCGACATTTTTGTAAAAACTGTGGCAGCCCTGTTTATAGTAGTAATGCACAAGATAAATCACGGATAAGAGTGCGTTTAGGTATTTTTGACTCTGACTTAATCGAACGTCCGATGTCGCATAATTTTGTCGACTCGAAAGCGAATTGGGAAAATTTGGATGCTGATTTACCACGTTATTCAACGTTTGAGCCGAGTCGGTTGAAGTAAAAAAGAATATAAACAGGGATAAATTAGTGTGAATATTGTTCTATTGCTAAATAGTGATGTTGCTAGTAACTTGGCGCTAAATTTATTGCTGCCAACACTAAGCTTACATAAAGTTTCGGTGTTCTTATCAAGTAAAGTGGGAGGAAACGCTACTCGTCCAGAAGCTTTACAACGTTTGGCTATATTTGAGCAACAAAACGTTTTTCAAATGCTCAGCGAAAAGTCAAAAAATAGCGGTGACGGCGACTTTAAAAACTTTTCAGAAATAGCGACTGAGCATAGCCTCGCTATTGAAATTCTTAATGATATAAATAGCCCTGTAGGTGTTGATAAAATTCGTTCATTGTCACCTGATGTTATTATTTCAATTCGTTATGGCGTGATATTGAAAAAACCGATCATTGACTTGGTTAAGCATGGTGTTATCAATTTGCATTCTGGAGCATTACCGGCTTATCGTGGTGTTATGGCTACATTCTGGGCGCTGTTGAATGATGAAAAAAAATTGACCGCAACATTACATACTATTACTGATAGCACAATAGATACGGGCGGCGTTATTGCTACTGCTACTATCAACGTACAGTCGGAAAAGTCTTATTTATGGCATGTACTTTCTTTATATGTTGGCGGCTGTCGGCTTATTGAACAAGCGATAAATAATTTAAGTGATGGTTGTATTTTAGATGCGGCCGAACAAAGGCAAGGTGGTCATTATTATTCATTTCCGAACACTGAACAAGTTACTGATTTTGTGACGCGATATGGCGATTTGTATCAATCACATGAAATCATAAGCTTACTCAATACCCTAATGCCGCAAAATAGCATAAGTAACCTGAACTCTGGATAGGCAGCACTTGCTCAATTCTCCCTTTTAATCGATTTTCTACGTTAAAACGTCGATAAATAGCGTACTATTCATAAACGTTTTGCCTTGAAACTGGCATAAAATGAAGCATTGATGGTGTCTATTAGTGATGTTCACCTTGCTATAGCATTTACTTTGCCATCTAAGCTTTTGATTTACTTGAGTATCAATCACTCATTATCCAGAGTTCAGGTTAAGTAAAAAATAAGCTTATCTTAACGCTTAAGCCATATTTTTAAAGGTTTTACCCATTCAGGCATTGGCCTATAAAAAGCGCCGTGTTCTTTTCCTGTACTAATTGAAATTTCACTAAAAGAAGCAATAGCTTTACTTTGGTCGTTTAAGAATTGGCACGAACCTACCATGTCCGACGTTTCGTAAATTGAATAGATATCACCATAGACTTCAAAATTATTATTGTTTTTCATAAAGCTTGGGCAACTTGCCAATAACGCAATTTTTACCTTTTGTGATTTTAAATAATTTGAAGCTATTATGGTTATTTCACCACCTCGAGAGAAACCAACTAAGCTAATGTTTTCTGGCTTTACGCCTTTATTTATTAAACGATTAACATCATTGGCTAACTTAATTGCGAACGTTTTAGGGGTGGTGTTTATCGGGCGATGATAAGCAATTAAATTGTAGTTGCTGTCTGCTAGTGCGGCTTTTATCTTTGGGAATTCATATTTGCCCCAGCGCGGATGAATAGGCGTAGGGTTTACACCTTCAACAATTTGGCCGTGAGAATAAAATACATATTTTTCATGAATATGTATTTCTTGTGGAAACTTGTCGAATACTTCGCCTGCAAAGCTAACTGAAGAGTAAAGTAGAAATAGTGTGATAAGTAACTTGATGTGAATTTTCCTTCCTTGAAAAGTTGATGTTTACCCTAAGGTCATTAGCCTAATATAACGATCGGTATTGCTCTTTCTGTAATGCATTCATACGAAGCCATTTCAAATTCTCTACAATTCCACGGACGATTTTCATAAATAGTGCATAAATAGGTTTCACGATCTAATGCTGAGCACCAACCATCATCTAAACGTCGCATAGTTTCGCCACCCCATTCATCGAACTCAATGTGCTGTTCTGGCACGCCGGTGTCTGAAATAATCATTACTTCTAATCGACAGCAGCTTGCCTGACAAGTTGAACAGGTCACTTCCGTTTTTGGTTGGTCTTTAATATTGATGGCCATGTGCATTGTCAAAGAGAATAATTGCGCATTTTACCCTAAAGCAGAGCATCTTCGGAGTTTATTTGGTTTTTGTTTGATATGTTGGGTTATTGAAACTTATGCATTTAAGCAAGCCAAATTTCTCAGCCGCTTAGCTATTGTTTTTAATCAAGCTTAATGTTTTGATAGTAAACCATATAGGCATTTATATTTTAAGAGATGATTATGACAATAGTAAGAGTTAATGAGTTTACTGCTGCAGAAGGTAAATCTGTTGAGTTGTTCAATTTTTTACAAGAACTTATGCCTTATATTTCAGGCGCTGAAGGTTGCCTTTCATGCGAAGTATTAAAACATCAAGAACACTCAGATCAGTTTATGATTATTGAACGTTGGAATAGTATTGAGAACCATCAGCTTGCTATTACAAATTACCCACAAGAAAATATGCAAGCGGCAATGAGTTTGTTTGGTGCTCCGCCAAAAGGCAGTTATTACACACAGCCCTAATTTAAAATATTCACGGTATTTCTTATGGTATTTATAGTGATTTTTGGCTTGCTAATGGTGTTATTAAGCCTGCAAATGATGAGAAATCCGGGTGAATTTTCAGCGGCGATTATTAAATTTAGCAACCATTCATATTTTCATGTTTTTGAGATCTTAAGCCGCTTAATATTTGGTTTGATTTTTATTTATTATGCACCGTCGACTAGTGCCGTGATGATCAATACGGTACTTGGTTATTTGATGTTATTTACTTCAATCCTGCTCGTTTTTCTTGGCGCACAGAAGCATCGAAAATTTGCTTTATGGTCGGCGACAAAGTTTCGCTCAATGTTTCGTTTTTCTGGTGTTTTCTCATTTGTCTTTGGTATTTATATTGTTTATTCAGTAATTTATTAGCGGTTAAGTATTTAGTTATTCGCCTTGTTTTGTTTACTTTATTCAACAAAAGTACCTTAAATGAGGAAAAAATGTGCAAATGTTATTGAAGATAAGACATTCATTTTGTTTCGCGCTATAACTGTTCTATAAGCGGATAAAAAATATAACCTCATGCGAATTTTTCCTAAGTTACTCTTAGTGTTTTTACTAACCAGCTTCGCATTGCTCCTGATTTTATATGGGCTAATGCAGTGGGGGCTTGACCGTGGCATGCTCAATTATGTTAATCAGCGGCAAGTGCAAAGTTTACAGTTAGTTTCTGATAATTTGGCTGCGGTTTATCAAGAACAAAATGGTTGGCAAGCAGTTGTCGCTTCAAGCGCAAAGCCACGTGAACGTGAATTAAATAAAACTGCTCGTCGTGCAGGCTTTAATGAGCCGCCAAGAAGAACCTCGCTTAGAGGAGAAAATAGAAATAGAGCAAATCGCTCTGATCGAGAAAGCTCTTCAAGGCCGAAGCGAAATTATTCTGGCATAGAGTATTGGCGCATTGTGTTGCGGCTATCAGAGCAAGGGTTACGTTACCCTGATGGCATCGATCAGCTACATGATGATTATGCTCCTAGATATCAACGCAAAGATCGTTTTGATGAACCCTCATTAACGTTAAGAGAAAATAGCCCACGATTAAGACCTAAATTTAGTTTACTTAATGCTGATAAGCAGGTGCTAATTGGCAGATTTACAGCCAACTTTGTTAAAAAATCGATTTTATCTAACGGTGAAATTGTTGGCTATGTAGCACTGCCGCCAACCGAGCAAATAACCGATAAGTTTGACTTGCAATTTGTGGAGGATATTAACCAACAAATTCTATTAATATTAGCGGGGATTTTTATCGTTATTATTATTATCACTATTCCACTCTCCCGACATTTTGTTGGTCCAATTACCCGCTTGAAGCACGCTGTTATTCAGGTTAACCAAGGCGAATTGTCAACACGTTTACCTATTGTTGGTCATGATGAATTAGCGACCTTGGCAATAAATTTTAATGATTTAGCGGCTACGTTAGAGCAAAATGAAACATCAAGAAAACGTTGGCTTGCTGATATATCTCATGAATTAAGAACACCTTTGGCGATTGTTAAAGGTGAATTGGAGGCTTTGGAAGATGGAATTCGTCCGCTAAGTATTGAAAACATTAGTTCCATTTCAGAAGAAGTTAACCACTTACAAAGTTTAATAAATGACCTAAATGAACTTAACGAGGCTGAAATTGGCGCAATGCGCTACCAAAAGTCAGCATTAAATATTACTGAATTAATAAGACTTAATGCTGAAAGACATAGATCATTACTACAAAACCAAGGGTTAACGCTGACAATAGATATTCCGAATAAAGAAATATCGGCCTGGGGCGATGCAAAAAGGTTAAATCAATTATTGGATAATTTATTTGCTAATAGCGCGAAGTATACCGATGCACCAGGCCAGATTTATTGTCGATTAATTGAAAAAAGTAATGACTTTGATATTTATATTGAAGATAGCAAGCCAGGGGTTTCTCGCGAAGATACTGCTAAACTTTTTGAGCATTTATTTCGGGTAGAGAGTTCTCGCAATAGAAAAACCGGTGGTAGCGGGATCGGCTTAGCATTATGTAAAAATATTGTTTATGCTCATCAAGGAAAAATATCTGCTCATCAAGCTGAAAGTGGTGGTTTGATGATAAAGATTACATTACCGAAAAATACCCTTAGATAAATTTTGTCGTTTAAGTTGGAGTCTCAATGGCCCGTATTTTAGTAGTAGAAGACGAGATTAAAATTGCCCAGCTATTGCATGACTACATGGTGCAAGCGCAATTTAATGTCACTATGTTGCATGATGGCGCTGCAGTTATTGAAGAATTGCAAAGTCAGACTTACGACATGGTGCTACTTGACTTAATGTTACCGGTAAAAGATGGCTTAACTTTATGTAAAGAAATTCGCGAATTTTCAAATATCCCAATTATTATGATCACCGCACGGGTTGAAGAAATTGATCGCTTAATTGGCTTAGAATTAGGTGCCGACGACTATATTTGCAAACCTTTTTCGCCGCGTGAAGTTGTTGCTCGTGTTAAAGCAACGTTGAGACGCTATAAAAGCCCTGATACTGAAACAATTAAAAAGCCTATTTTTTTAAATGAAGAAAAGTATCAGGCAACGGTTTACGGTCAAGCAGTTGAGTTAACAGCTATTGAGTTTAATTTATTAAAAGTGCTATCCAAAGAGCCAGGGCGTATTTATTCTAGAGCACAACTAATTAACCAAGTTTACAATGATCACCGTGTGGTGAGTGAGCGTACTATCGACAGCCATATCAAAAAACTGCGTAAAAAAATTAATTGTCTGAATGCTGACAGTGAAATCGTTCAGTCAGTATATAGTGTTGGCTATAAAGTAGAATTAGGTTAAATTAACCACAATTCAGCAGCAAAAAAATAGAATATTGTATTTACAGGGAAGAGAAATGCAACTTGCACAATTGAACATAGCGCAGGCGAAGTATCCGCTTGATGATGCCAGAATGAAAGAGTTTACCGATAACCTTGAACCGATAAATGCGATAGCAGATGCCAGTGAAGGCTTTGTTTGGCGCTTAATTGGAGAAAGTGGTAACGCTACTGATATTCAAGTCTTTAGCGACCCAAATATTATTGTCAATATGTCCGTTTGGTCTTCCATTGAAAGCCTGAAAGATTTTATGTTCAAGACCCATCATCGTGATTACTTACGACGCAAGCAAGAATGGTTTCATACTATTGAAAACGCTAACTATGTATTATGGTGGGTAGAAGATGGCACTATTCCCTGTGTAAATGACGGCATTGTGCGATTGGAGCATTTGCGCAGTTATGGCGACTCTCCTTATGCTTTCTCATTTAAAGTCCCCTTTAGTGCATAAAGAAAGTTGCTATGAAAATGTGCCTGCGTTTAGGTTGTTAATATGGATAAAATAAAGCGCTTTTCAGCGTTGATAATAATGTTGGCTTTACCTGCTTGTAGTTCATTATCGATAGGGACAAAAGTAGGTGATATTAGGGTTGATGGTAAAGCTGAACAACCAAGCGTTATTGTAAATAGCGATGAAAAATCGGTTCTGAAAGCGCTCAACATCCATCGCTAACATCATCTTCAACTGCTCATAAGTTAGAAACTAGGAAAAGGTCAGTAGGGAGTTTTATTCTCCCTACTAGTCGCAACATTATTTTAATAAGTCTGCTGCAGCTGCAGATAACTGTTGCTGATATTCTTCATTGCTTAATCGAGAGTTTTCCATGTCAAAATTATCATAAAAGCTTGGAATAGAAAGTGATGCTTTGACGTCACCGGCAAAGTAAGGTGCTGAGCCTTTTGCCGCAGCCAATACACTACCTGCACCACCAGGTCCTGGCGAGGTTGCTAGTAATAACATAGGTTTGTTTTGAAAAACCTTTTGGTCAATACGAGAAGCCCAATCAAATAAATTCTTATAAGCGGCAGTATAACTACCATTGTGTTCGGCGAATGAAATAATAATGGCATCGCTTTCACCTAGTTTTTTGAAAAAGGTTTTTGCGGCTTCTGGTTGGCCTAATTCTTCTTCTTTGTCTTGGCTGAATAGTGGCATTTCAAAGTCGTTTAAATCAAGTACTTCAATGTCAGTACCTTCATTGCTTTGAGCTGCTAGGTTAGCAGCATGTGCAGCCAATTGTTTGTTAATTGATTTACGGCTTGAACTTGCGCCAAATGCAATTACTTTCATGATAATGCCTCATTTTGTTGGTCTGTTTGATAAATGAATATAGCTTGTCCTTGTGTCAACGCTGTAAAGTTAACTCCTTGCTGACAATGCACTAAACTGCGCGCATTAATTTTTTCACCGTTAATTTCTGCATCCCCTTTACTCAAATACACCATTACTTCATCAGACAAAGTAATGTTCTGCTCAACTACGGTATTACTCACCGCAATAGATATTTGACTATTAAAAGTATTTTTCTGGCTTTTATTACCACCGTAGACTTGAGTTAATTGTCCAAGTTTAGGTTGATAAACCTTATAGCCTGCTTGTTCACCTAATTCGTCTGGTAGCACCCAAAGTTGGATCATTTGGTTCTGCTGATTATTTGGGTTTACTTCATTGTGACGAAAACCTTCAGCGCCCGCACGTTGCACTTGTACAGAGCCTGCTGGTAAATTTTCACCATGACCTAAACTGCCGTGGTGTTCAATTTCACCTTCAACCATTACCGAAATAACATCAACTTCTTTATGTCCGTGCATGTGGGTTTCACCATGAGGAAGAAAGTTAGCATCAGCGAGGTAAACAAAGTTGCCTAAACCCGGAAATGCAATGGTTTTTGAACGGCCAAATAGTGCTTGGTTAATGACAAAATGTCGTTCAATTAAGCCTGCAAAGCCACTTTGTGGTAGTTGCTCGAAAGTTAAGGTTTTCATTTTTTTCGTCATCATTTTTGCTTCTTTAGTAAACTATAGCCAGTGTATGCTGATGTTTCACAATGATAAATACCAGTTTGAGTAAATGATTATTACGCTTATCGTAATAACACGTGTTTTTATGTGATTATTGTTAATAATGTTGATTTATAAATATCATCACTCTACATAGCGGCGAAACTTCGCTAAAATAGCGCAACTATCTTTATATATGCAGTTTTACACTGCGTTTGTTTTAGGAAAATTAGTGTCTACTAACGAAAAACGCCTTAATAAATACATTAGTGACTCAGGTTATTGTTCACGTCGATTTGCTGATAAATTGATTGAAAAAAATCGAGTGACTATTAATGGCATAGTACCTGAGCTAGGCACTAAAGTAGTGCCGGGTGACAAGGTTTGTGTTGATGGCATGGAAATTAAGGCCAGTGATAGTAACCATGCTGACCGAGTTTATATTGCCTATAACAAGCCTATCGGCATTACTTGTACCACTGAGCTTCAGGTTCGAGGCAATATTATTGATGCTATAGGTCATCCCAAACGTATTTTCCCCATTGGTCGCTTAGATAAGCCGTCAGAAGGTTTAATTTTTCTAACCAGTGATGGTGACATTGTTAATAAAATTCTACGTGCTGAAAATGCCCACGATAAAGAATATGTTGTCACGGTAGATCAACCGATCAGTGAACGCTTTGTTGAAAGAATGTCAAAAGGGGTGCCTATTTTAGGTACGATCACTAAGCCGTGTATTGTTACTCCTGAAAGTAAGTATGTTTTTCGTATTATTTTAACTCAAGGTTTAAACCGACAAATTCGCCGTATGTGTGAATATCTCGGTTATGAAGTCACGAAGCTTAATCGCTCGCGCATTATGAATGTTGAGCTAGGGCAATTACGTCCAGGACAATGGCGTGATTTAACTGAGAATGAAATGGCGGAAATAAATGCTGCTGTAGCTGGCTCGCGTAAAACCGCCATGGGTGATGACTTTACAGAGCCTAAAATGGAAGCAAAAGCAGAAGCCGTTGAAGTACCGAAAAAGATCGATATAGCAGCTGACATTAAACACGCTAATAAAGTGATAACGTCAAAGGCTAATAAGTATTCTGAGAAAAAACTAACACGCATTGATGTAAAAAAGCCTGCTGCAACGTCATCAGGTAAAAAACGCTTAAGCCTGAAAAAGAAAAGTTAATTAAGGCGTCACGCTTTAGTTAACTAGCTTACCTGTATGCCTGAGCTGGCTTACAGGTAAGACTTATTAATTTAACCTTCTCACCTTTAATTAAATCAATTGCAGTTAACTTTCTACTTCAAATTTAATAAGTTTGCTGGCGAGTATTGATCGGTTAATAATCGTGTATCTTTGGGCCAATCTTGTTGTATCGCCGTAGACTTCATATAACGGCTTATTTCCGTAATATTTACATCAAAAGGTCGCAATATTGTAGTAAGCGCTTTCGCACGCTCGGCAATAACACTGTCTTGTGGTAAAGGCTTCTCACTGGTTAATATAATGCGATTACTGTTTTTCTTGTTTCTAACATTGAAAAAGTCACCAAATACTGATTTATAAGTGGCAGATTCAACATCGTATAAATCACTTATCGAAAATGTATTTGCTGCTAACACGCCATTATCGCTAAGTAGTGCTTTGGTTTCCTGTAAGAATTCTTGCGTCATCAGGTGCTCAGGAATATAGTCGCCATTGAAGGCATCAAGAATAATCCAATCATATTTCTGCTGTTTTAAAACTGCGCGTTTAACAAAAATGCGGCCATCTTGTACCACTGAAGTTACTTTTTCATTTTCGAAAAAGCCAAAATAATTTCTCGCCACTTTAATCACCGCAGGATCAATTTCAACATTAGTAATAGTGGCATCAGGGAAAATTTGATGTAGAGAATTCGACATAGTACCGCCGCCTAAGCCAACAATTAAAATTCGCTCTGGGTTTGGGTTAACCAATAAACTGGCAAACAGCATTTTAGTATAATTAAATACTAAGCGTTGAGGATCGTCGACTAGCATGCAGCTTTGTTGGGTTTTAGCACTTTTAACGTTGAATTTTAAACAACGTAAGCCGCGTTTTTCTTCTACCAATATATTGCGATATAACGAACGTTCGCTGTGAATAGTCTCGGCACTTGCTTGAGTATTTAAAGCGGCACTAATCAGCACATTACTTAGTACTGATATTAAAAAAGTGATTAATAATTTATTCATTAGTCGCTCCTTGACTGTTAATACTTTCACTGTTGCCAGTTGGTTGATTTAGGCGATTAAAAACCATTGCACTTAGGCCAAGTAAAATCAAAATGCTGCTAAATACGGTGATAATATTGTTAACTTCAAACAGCAATACTAAATAGAATGAGGTAATAATAGTACCTAAGGCACTACCTAATGTTGAAACAAAATACAGAAAGCCTGCAACTTGGCCACTTTTATTTTTATCGGTGACCAACAAGCGCACCGAGTATGGTGAGATCATGCCGAGAATAACAGTAGGAATAAAGAATAGCGCCATTGAAGCCAATAGTGAGCCATACCGTGTGTCTTCTATGGCAAGAAAAATAGCTTCCATTAACCATTCTGATGAAAAAGCTACTGGTAAAATGGCAATACCAGCAAAAATAAAAATCAAGCCATAACGATTTAAAGACGCTGCTTTTGTGGAAAGTTTGCCACCGGCCAAATAACCGAAAGATAAACTCAACATAAATACCGTGATGATACTGCCCCAGATATGAACGCTACTGCCAAAAAATGGCGCTAGAATTCGTCCACCGAGTAATTCGATACCCATGATGCAAAAGCCACTAGAAAAGGCCAGTAAATAGATTAAAGGGTTTTGCCACTGCTGCATTTTATTATTTTTATTAGTCATTTAGCATACTACTTTAGTTATTAGATTGAATTGATAACGGTTTGTTAATTTATCTTACAACGGAAGTGAACTTGGATGCTAGACAGAAAAAAGGCTTGTTACAAAAAACAAGCCTTTTGGCAGAACATCAGAACTGATGCTTAGTTTTTAGTTGCGTTGGCTAATAAAGGCTTTAAGAATCTCGCGGTATGCGAGCCTTTATGTTTAGCAACTTGCTCTGGTGTACCTGTTACTAATATTTCACCACCGCCTGAACCACCTTCAGGACCTAAGTCGACAACCCAATCAGCGGTTTTTATGACATCAAGGTTATGCTCGATAACGACAATGGTATTGCCGTGGTCACGTAAACGATGGATCACTTGTAGCAATTGCTTAATATCGTGAAAATGTAAGCCAGTGGTCGGTTCATCAAGAATATAAAGCGTTTTGCCGGTATCTCGCTTTGATAGCTCTTTCGATAACTTAACCCGCTGCGCTTCACCGCCTGAAAGCGTTGTCGCTGATTGACCTAATTTGATATAGCTTAAACCAACATCCATTAAGGTTTGTAGTTTACGTTTTACCGCAGGAATAGGACCGAAGAACTCTAGCGCATCTTCAATGGTCATATCCAACACTTCATGAATGCTCTTACCCTTGTATTTCACTTCTAACGTTTCACGGTTATAGCGTTTACTCTTACAAACGTCACAAGGCACATAAACATCAGGTAAAAAGTGCATTTCAACTTTAATTAAACCGTCACCCTGACAGGCTTCACAACGACCGCCCTTGACATTAAAGCTAAAGCGACCTGGTTTGTAACCACGTGAACGTGATTCTTGCGTGGCGGCAAAAATTTCACGTATAGCGGTAAAAATACCGGTATAGGTTGCAGGATTTGAGCGTGGTGTTCGCCCAATTGGGCTTTGGTCGATATCAATAACTTTATCGAGTAAATCTAAACCGGTAATTTCTTTGTGTGGTGCAGGCTCTTGTGTCGTTGCCCCGTTTAATTCGATATGAGCAAGCTTGTACAAGGTATCGTTGATCAGGGTTGATTTACCTGAGCCAGAAACCCCCGTAACACAAGTCATTAGGCCATTTGGAATAACCAAGTCAACATTTTTCAGGTTATTACCTGTTGCACCTTTAAGTTTAACAACATTGTTTTTATCAAATGGTGTTCTAGTTTTCGGTATTTCAATACACTCTCTTCCTGACAGATACTGGCCAGTAAGTGAGTCTTCACATGCTAAAATGTCATTTACATCGCCTTCAGCAATAATATTACCGCCATGAACACCAGCACCAGGGCCAATATCGATAACATAGTCAGCCGCGCGAATGGCGTCTTCATCATGTTCCACTACGATCACGGTATTTCCTAAATCACGTAAATGGATCAAGGTTTCAAGTAAACGTTCATTGTCGCGTTGATGTAAGCCAATTGAAGGCTCGTCAAGCACGTACATGACACCGACTAAACCAGCGCCAATTTGACTAGCTAAACGAATACGTTGTGCTTCACCACCTGATAACGTGCCTGAAGCGCGAGATAAGTTAAGGTAATTTAAACCAACATTAACCAGGAAACCTAAACGGTCACAAACTTCTTTAAGAATTTTTTCTGCAATTTGAGCTTTTTGGCCTTCAAGTTTTAAGCCTTGGAAAAATGCCAGAGCGTCGGCAATGGCATATTCAGCAACTTCAGGTAATGGCGTGTCAGCAATAAAAACATTGCGAGCTTCTAAGCGCAGTCGACTACCGTCACAATCTGGACAGTGTTGGCTATTTAAATATTTTGCTAGCTCTTCACGTACCGCGTTAGACTCTGTTTCACGGTAACGGCGATCCATATTATTTAAAATACCTTCGAATGGGTGTTTGCGAATAACAATATCACCGCGATCATTCATGTATTTAAATTCAATTTCTTGTTTACCGCTACCACGTAGAATTAATTCCTGTGTTTTCTCCGCTAATTCATTGAACGGTAAGTCTAAGGCGAATTGATAATGGTCAGCCAACGCTTGTAACATTTGAAAGTAATAAAAATTTCGCTTATCCCAGCCACGAATTGCACCGCCAGCCAAGCTCAACTCAGGATTTGAAATAACGCGACTTGCGTCGAAATATTGTTGATTACCTAAACCATCACAAGTTTGACAAGCACCAGCAGGGTTATTGAAAGAGAACAATCGTGGCTCTAATTCTTGCATGCTATAGCCACATTTAGGACAGGCAAAATTAGCCGAGAAAACCAATTCTTCTTTGCTTGGTTCGTCCATATAGGCAACTTTCACGGTACCTGAAGTCAATGAAAGGGCAGTTTCAAATGATTCAGCAAGGCGTAATTGGATGTCTTCACGCACTTTTAAGCGGTCAACAACCACTTCAATGGTATGCTTTTTATGTAATTCTAAGGTTGGTGGATCAGAAAGATCACAAACTTCTCCATCAATACGAGCACGAATATAACCTTGGGCAGCAAGGTTATCTAATAATTTAACATGCTCACCTTTGCGGTCTTGCAATACAGGCGCAAGTACCATCACTTTAGTGCCTTCATCTAGCGCTAAAACTCGGTCAACCATTTGTGAAATAGTTTGTGCGGTAAGTGGTAAGTGATGATCTGGACAACGAGGCTCACCTACACGTGCATAAAGCAAACGTAGATAATCATAAATCTCAGTAATGGTACCAACCGTTGAACGAGGGTTATGTGATGTTGATTTTTGTTCAATGGAAATGGCTGGCGATAAACCTTCAATGTGATCAACATCGGGTTTTTCCATTAATGATAAAAATTGGCGTGCATAAGCGGAAAGTGATTCAACGTAACGTCTTTGACCTTCAGCGTATAAAGTATCAAAGGCTAATGAAGACTTACCTGAACCAGAAAGGCCAGTAATAACAACTAACTTGTCGCGTGGAATATTTACATTAATATTTTTTAAGTTGTGAGTGCGAGCACCCCTGACTTCAATTTTTTTCATAATGACATTGTGACCAGTTTAACGCCCGTCATCCCTATGCGAAAATTTTCCACAGATGAAGTGATGGACTGATTGCAAATTACCTTATGCTATATCAACACTTGAAATAATTATTGGCGGTAAAATACTAACCTATTAAGGCTGTTTTTACGGCAAAAGTTACTAAGTATTATTTCGACCTGAACATAAAGTTAGAACCAAATATTATCGCACAGATTTTAATCCGAATTCATCTTAAATCTCTGTTTTTGTTCATTCGGTGACCGTGGTAAGATACGCGCGTTTTTCTAGCTTTATGATTGCTGTATTGGCAGCTAGTAACAGCTAGGTTTAAAGTTTACTATCCAGTTTAAGTAGAGTTAACATTTTCATGAGCGCATCCGGTTTAAATAGTATTGAAAAAAAAGCAGCATTTTCGCTAGCCTCTGTGTTTGGCTTGCGGATGTTAGGTCTGTTTATGATTTTGCCCGTATTTGCCATTTACGGTGAACAACTTATTGGCTATAGCCCAATTTGGATCGGTTTAGCTATTGGTGCTTATGGCTTAACTCAAGCGTTATTACAAATTCCGATGGGAATTTTATCAGACAAATTTGGACGCAAACCAGTAATTCTGACAGGGTTAGTGGTGTTTTTCATTGGTAGTGTTGTGGCGGCAATGTCAGAGACTATTTATGGTGTAGTTGCTGGTCGAGCCTTACAAGGTACCGGTGCTATTGCCAGTGCAATACTGGCCTTAGCTGCTGATTTAAGCCGTGAAGAACAGCGACCTAAAGTCATGGCGACTATTGGTATGTTTATCGGTGTTTCATTTACTATTGCGATGATTATTGGCCCTATCGTCGCACAGGCTTTTGGCTTGAGTGGTCTATTTTGGTTCATTGCCATTTTAACCATTTTTGCCATGTTAACCATTCAATTCATCGTACCAAATTCAATTAATACTGCACCCAAAGGTGACAATGTTGCCTTACCGTCGAAGCTTGGCAGCTTAATATTTGACGGGCAATTATCGCGTTTAAATTGCGGCGTATTTATCCTTCATATGGCGCTAACAGCGTGTTTTGTTACCTTGCCAAAACAATTTGTTGCTAGCGGTTTAGCGCTTGAACAACATTGGCAACTTTATTTACCAACCTTAATTGGCTCATTTTTCTTGATGGTGCCGTTTATGATCATCGGTATGAAAAAGCAAAAAGAGAACCAAATGTTCACCGCTGCTGTTGCTTTACTGACATTAGCATTGTTACTACTTTGGTATTTACCAATGGGCATTACAACATTAGTGATATTAGTGATGATGTTTTTTACAGCCTTTAATTACCTAGAAGCGACAATGCCTTCAATATTATCTCGCATTGCTCCTGCCGGCGTTAAAGGTAGTGTGATGGGAATATATTCTAGTAGTCAGTTTTTAGGAGCATTTGCTGGCGGTATTTTAGGTGGTTTTATTGCCAGTGAATTTGGCGAGCAGTCTATTTTCTTAGTGATGTCGCTATTTGGAATGGTTTGGGTCGTACTCACTTTGGGGATGAAACCATTGAAAAAGTCTAAGGCTTATAGTTTTAAAACTAACATTTCCAGTGACGAAAAAGCTTATGAAGTTGCCCAACAACTGAGTGAAATGCCCGGTGTTATTGAAGCAACTATTATGCATGATGAAGCTGTTGCCTATTTAAAAGTTGATGATAAAACTGCTGATTTAGTCAACATCAAAGCGTTATTAAATAGCTAATTATTTTATATCCGTGATGAAGTCACAGAGGGTTTTATTACTAATTGATAGTTTGACTTCATCATCAAGTTCTTTGCCTAGCAATGCCGCCCCCATTGGTGATTGCGGGGTGATCAAAGTAATACTCACTAATATGTCTTGCTCAGTTATCTGACAACGATGACCGCCAGCTGCAGGGGTAATAAAAAACCACTGCTGCTTGGCAATATCCTGCTCCATTTGCACTAATGATCCCAGCACAATATTTGTTTGTTTTTCAGCTAAGTTAGCTGGAAAATCCTCAAAGCTTTTAATCGCTTGACGAATTTCGGCAACACGTCTTGATTGCCCTTCAGCCAAGTAACTTTGCTCAATGGCCAAGGTGTCATATTGCGTTTCTGCCACGGACTGATCATCAGTTGCCGCTTTGTGCGCATTGTCTGCAGCAACCAGCGCCAGTGTTAATTCTTGTTGTAGCTGCGAGATAATTTCAGCAATGATAATGTTTTTGTCGATGTTAATAACGCTTTCTCGCATAGGTTCTAAATGTTAGGTACTAAAAATTAGCTGCTAAAGATACGCAGCATACTCAGATTACAAGGAAAGTAAATTACCATCTGTTAATGAGATTTTATCTGACGAATAAAAAACTAATCTGACAGGTGTCAAATTAAGCTTGAATTTTACTAAAAATGCAGATACTTTAGTGGTAACTGGTTCGACCAAAAAAACTGAACTAGCTTTAAATGCAACTTAACATGACAACTAAAAAAGTGACATATTATGAATGATAACGCTGCCTTTCCACATTTATTAGCACCATTAGATTTAGGCTTTACAACGCTAGCCAATAGAACTCTAATGGGCTCAATGCATACCGGTTTAGAAGAAGAAAAAGGTGGCTTTGATAAACTTGCAGCGTTTTATGAAGCGCGTGCGAAAGGCGGTGTCGGCTTAATTGTTACTGGTGGCATAAGCCCAAATACTCGCGGACGTTTAGCGCCTTTTGGTTGTGAGTTAAGCAAATTTTGGCAAGTCAGTAAGCATCAAAAAGTAACCGAAGCTGTACATAAATATCCAACAAAAATTTGTTTGCAATTACTACATGCCGGCAGATATTCGTACCATCCATTTAGTGTTTCAGCGAGTAAGGTTAAATCGCCAATAAACCCATTCACCCCGAAAGCTATGTCAGTTCGCCAAATTAAAGGCACGATTAAAGACTTTGCTCATTCTGCTAAATTAGCGAAAAGAGCTGGCTATGATGGGGTTGAAATTATGGGCTCTGAAGGTTATCTCATTAACCAATTTAGCTGTGTAAAAGTGAACAAAAGAACCGATGAGTGGGGTGGCTGTATTGAAAATAGAATGCGCTTAGCCATTGAAACGATTCGTGCAGTACGGGCTAGCGCAGGCGATGACTTCATCATTATATTCCGCTTATCCATGCTTGATTTAGTTGAAGGCGGTAATAGCTGGCAAGACGTTGTTACCATGGCAAAAGGTGTTGAGGCAGCGGGCGCAACGTTAATCAATACCGGTATTGGTTGGCATGAAGCACGTGTGCCAACAATTTCGACATCAGTACCACGAGCTGCATTTACGTGGATCACTGAGCGAATGAAAAAAGAAGTTTCTGTGCCATTGGTCACCACTAACAGAATTAATACGCCAGAAGTCGCAGAAGATATATTATCTACTGGCCAAGCTGACATGGTTTCAATGGCACGACCATTTTTAGCTGATGAAAACTTTGTTGCTAAGGCTGCTGCAAACAAAAGTGACGAAATTAATACCTGTATCGGCTGTAACCAAGCATGTTTAGACCATGTTTTTAAACAGCAAAGAGCTTCATGCTTGGTAAATCCTACGGCATGTTATGAAACTGAACTGACTTTTGAAAAAGCTAAAAGCAATAAAAAAATTGCCGTAGTAGGCGCGGGGCCAGCAGGGCTAGCGTTTAGTGTTTACGCCGCACAACGTGGCCATCAAGTTGAAATATTTGACCGTGGAGCTGAAATTGGCGGTCAATTTAATTACGCCAAACAAATTCCAGGCAAAGAAGAGTTTTTTGAAACCCTAAGATACTTTAACAAGCAGATTTCGTTGCTTAATATTGGCTTGAATTTAAATCAAGAAAAAAGTGCTGATGAACTCATTGCTGCGGGCTTTGATGAAATTGTATTAGCAACCGGCATTGTGCCAAGAAAGCTTGATATTAAAGGTATTGAGCATGAAAAAGTGATGTCGTATCTGCAAGTACTGCGTGATAAAGAGCCGGTAGGAAAACGCGTTGCCATTATAGGTGCCGGCGGAATTGGTTTTGATGTCGCTGAATTCTTAGTTGAAGACGAGTCATTAACCACTAACCCAGAAAAGTGGTTACAAAACTGGGGTGTTGATAAAGACTATCAAAAAAATGGTGGCTTAATTCAGCCTAAAATGCAGGAAGAGCCAATTAGAGAAATCTTCTTATTACAGCGTAAAAACACTAAGGTTGGTGCCGGTTTAGGTAAAACGACGGGTTGGATACATCGTGCGACATTGCAGAAAAATGGCGTACAAATGCTGGCAGGTGTTAGCTATGATGAAGTAAATGATGATGGGTTAGTGATCACCATTGATGATAAACAGCAAACGCTGCCAGTAGATCATGTCATTATTTGTGCGGGGCAAGAATCTGAACGTACTTTATATCAACAACTTGAAGATAAAGGCGTAGCAGCACACCTTATTGGTGGTGCCAATGTCGCGTCAGAATTAGATGCAAAAAGAGCGATAAGACAAGCGGCTGAATTAGCTGCGAAGATTTAAATTAATCTGTTTTAATCACTGTAGTTACCTGACAAGTTAATAAAATAGCTTGTTAGGTAATTTATCACAGCCATAAGCCACAGCCATAAACTACCAAATAGTCAATTCAACTATAAATTAAATTGAAATAATCGTTAACTTATCGAGGTCAAATGGTATGCTGCTTAAAGCTAGTAATACCAGTTTGTTGATAATAATAAAGATAAGAGTGACCATGACGCTAATATTTAAACTCGCGATTGCCATATCCAATTCATTACGATTTAAAGCCAAATTTTCTCTTTTGGCGTTAATGTTTTATATTCCGCTGATTGCGAGTTTCGTTTGGATTGTTAAACAACAATTTCATGATTTAAGCCAATATCAACAAGAGCTTAACGGCCGAAGCCAAATACTTACGGTAAGCCAGTTGGAACAATTGGTAGCTGAAAAACGCTTAAATATGTCTAACGGCGGTGATATTTCTGCGCAAATTGACGCGCTTGAAATAGTTACTGCAGAAAAGCAAATATTAGCCGACGGCTGGCAAGCAGTATTAGCAAGTGAAAAGCAATTTTCTGATTTTGCGATGTTTTATGATAAAACCTTAGCGCTACGCGAGACTTTATCGGCTGTTAGTGGCTTATCACGCGAACCTGATCCACAGGTCTTTTATTTAGCTGAAGCGGCGGTCATTAGAATGCCTGCTATGGTGGAGTACCTCAGCCGTATTAAAGACTTAACCTATTCAATTATCAGCAACGATGGCTTTAGCGCCGAAACTTATACTTTGCTGGTAGCGCTGGACAATCGGCTTGACGAACTACAACTGCAATATAAAAAAACCAATGAGCAACTAAAGCGTGTTGCGCCGAATATGTTTCCTGAATATCTCAATCAATATGATGAATTAACCCTGTCACTAGATGAGTTCCAAGCACAATTGCGCGGCAAAGTGATTAATCCTGACCGTATCAGTTGGAGTGCGAATCAAGCGCAGAGCCTAGGAGATACTGAGTATCAAAAGCTATTAGCACTTATGTCTACGTCTGAAGAGCTTTTAGTGCAACGTATTGAAAAATTAAAAAATAGTAGTACGAAAACCTTATGGTTATTGTCGGTTATGTTGGTAGTGATCATGCTAGCGATTAGCTATTTATTAGTTGGTATATATCGTTCGCTGAGTGAAAACGTCAATAAAATAAACCAAGCTGCTGAACGATTAGGTAATGGTGATTTTTCTCAAGAAATTACTCGAGATTCAAAAGATGAATTAGGCGATATAGCCGACCGTTTTAGCCAAATGCAGGGCAAAATTCACGATTTATTGATGAATGTTAATCATGATGTTTCAGTATTAAAATCAGCGGCAGTTAATATCAATGCCTTAACCGAGGCAATGGAGCAAAATATTGCCCAGCAGCAGCAAGATACGCATCAGGTGGCTAGCTCAATTAACCAGGTTAATGATTCTGTTCAAGTTATTTCATCTAATACCACAGGCGCTCAAGAACTAACTGAGCAGGCTAGCGTTAATGTTAACCATGGTGAGCAAGTGATTAGTGATACTGCGAATGTTATCACAGCCATTTCTGCACAAGTGAATACTTCTGCAGAGGTGATTGATGAGTTAGCTGTGCATAGTTCTGAAATTGGTACTTTCGTTAATGTTATACGAGAAATTGCTGACCAAACCAATTTATTGGCATTAAATGCTGCCATTGAAGCTGCTCGTGCCGGTGAGCAAGGCCGTGGTTTTGCTGTTGTTGCTGATGAAGTGCGTACCTTAGCAAGCAGAACACAAGAATCAACCAGCGAAATACAGCGTATTATTGAACAGTTGCAGCTAGGCACAAGTCGTTCAGTCGCTGCAATGAAAACAGGTGTTGAGCAAGCAGAGCAAGGCGTTGAAAAAACCGCGCAAGTCGCTGAAACCTTCCAACAAGTTAGTCAAAATGTTAATGAAATTGTTATGGCGACAACAGAAATATCAAGCGCAGTAGAGCAACAGCGTGATATGGTAGTGGGCATTACCGGAAATACCCAAGATATCGCCGAAAGTACCGACAACTTATTGCAGTCTGCAGAAGATGCAGCCAGTGCCGGTGCGAATATTTCTCAACTCGCGGAAGAACTTGCGGTACAATTAGCCCAATTTACTTTGAAGAAATAATTAAACGCTTTAATGAATAATAATAAAACTCTTTGTTGCGCCTTTACTTGTAAGGCTGGTCGCTAGCATGGCGACATTTAAATCCTCAACGGGACTTGCTGTTCAAGACATCGAAATAGCGCCATCTGCGGCTGATTTTAAACAGTTATTACTTACTGAAATTTCACAAGCAACGTCACGTATCTATATTTCTGCACTGTATATCCAAGATGATGAAGCTGGGCGTGAAGTGCTAGCGGCGATATATCAAGCTAAAGCACAACAACCTCAGTTAGATGTGCGTTTGTTTGTTGATTTCCACCGAGCACAACGTGGTTTAATTGGTGAAAAAGAGCATGGTGGTAATCGTGATTACTACCTTGAACTTGAGCAGCAGCATTCTGTGTCAATTGAAATTTATGGTGTGCCAGTTAAGCGTAAGGAACTGCTAGGTGTTTTGCACCTAAAAGGTATGGTTATTGATGATGTGCTACTTTATTCTGGCGCCAGTATTAATGATGTGTACTTGCAGCAAGCAGATCGTTATCGACTTGACCGATATTATCGTTTACAAAGCCAAGCCTTAGCCGATAATTTTTGTGACTACTTTCAGCGTTACTTTGTAGATTCAAAACTTGCCCCAAGATTAAATCAAGTGGGCTTGCCAGATAAACAAATTCTTAAGCGTAATATTATTCGCTTAACTAAATTGCTGAAAAAGTCTAAATATCGTGAATTTCCATTTAGTGAGTCTGCAGATATTCAAGCAGCTATGTTCGTTGGCTGTGGTCGTAGAGGCAATCAACTCAATCGAGTGATAAGAGACTTAGTGAAAAGTAGCCAAAATTCATTGGTTATTTTCACCCCTTACTTTAATTTACCTAAACCGTTATTGCGCGACTTAGACGCGGCATTAAAGCGTGGTGTTAAGGTAACACTGACCGTTGGCGATAAAAAAGCTAATGACTTTTACAACGCCGATGAAGAGACTTTTTCAACCGTTGAAATAGTACCTTATATTTATGAACGCCTGTTAGTGGCATTTTTGTCGCGACGTCAAAAGTATTTAGATAATGGCCAACTAACACTTAGGCTTTGGCAAGATGGTTCAAACAGCTTTCACCTAAAAGGGCTAGTAGTTGACGAACGTTATCACATGCTAACGGGCAGTAACTTAAACCCTAGAGCTTGGGCATTAGATATCGAAAATGGTATTTTATTAGATGATCCGCAAGGCTTACTACTTGAAAAGTTTACTGAAGAATTTCAGAGAATAACCGCGCATACCCAAGTTATTACTAACTCGTCACAAATAGAAGGGATAAATAGTTACCCTGTTAAACCGAGAAAGTTACTGAAAAAAATTAAGATGACGCAAATTGATAGACTGTTAAAACGTTTTCTTTAATACCCACTTACCTGTAGTTCTTTATGGCAAAATTGCTTTGCATTGTTAATCTAATGCAAGGCAATTGCTGTTTGCTAGCCCTCTGATCAAATCAAAACTTTTTTGTTTCTAATTTGTTGCTAAAAACAACAAATATTTTCTGTTTATATTCTAATAACCTGTTATTTAACCGTGATTTAAGTTAATTTAGCGAGGTGGTTAATTAGGACGTAATTTACGTGTTTACACGAGATGAAATGATGGAGAAGTATAATGGCATATGATTTTGGTTCAAAGGGATTAGGCATTGGAAACCCTTTTAAACAAGAAGGCTTAATTCGGACTTTAGGCGGTTTAGCCATTGCAGGGATCGGTTTATATAGCGTATTCAATGTTACCGATATTATTGAGCAAGACATGACCAAAGCATGGGTTTATGCGGCGGTTGGCTTAGTATTACTTATTGCTGGTTTTAAGCGCGCAGGTAGTGGCTTATTTCAGTTATTCAAATTTTTTGTTGGTCGTTCTGTACCATCTTCGTTAGCCTATAACTTAACGAAAAGTGAAAAAGAGAATGCAGCACTAGAACGTAAAGAAAATGTACTCGCTTATAAGTCTGCCACGCTTGAATCGATGTTAATGGGGCGAAAAAATGCCACATTTACCGAACCATTAGGTTGGATGGGGCGTTTTGTGCATTCTATTTTCCCTAAGCTTATTTTTTTACCTTACCCGATTCGTAATATCTCGCAAGAAATTGTCTCGGTATTAACGACAACAGTTATTGCCTTCATTGCTTTTGGTTTGACTTACTTTGTCTCATCAAGCGGTTTAGCTGGTGAAGCTGGGCATATCATCATGCCTGTTTTCTCTATTTTTATTCTAATTTATCTCGTTGCTGCGTGGCGAAAGGCTGCTAACGCAGTAAGTTTAGACCGAGTTAAACAACTGAATAGTGCCGGAGCCGCTAGTGTTGCGAAAATCATCACTTTCTCTATTTTATTTCCTGTTGCAATAGGTGGCGGTTATCATTTTGTTAATCAAAATATTAACCCAAATAATAGCTTCTACCAGGTTGCAGATAAAGTTACTGTATTTTCGGCATGGCCAAGTTTATTAACGTTAATCGGTTTAGGACTAGTTACTGCAGGCTTTGTTTTTTACTTAGTGAATATACGTAGCCAGCAAAGTACAACTAACACTGAAGTGAGTGAATATCGTGAAAACTTGCAAGAATCTGTGCACCCTAACGAGATTTTCATTAATATTGAAAATATTGTTTTAGCGAATCGTCGTTATAAAGAAATTCCGAATCGAACTTATATGAACTTTGATCCGGTATTAGAAGAGCAAAGCCAAGGTAAAGGTTCATTTGCGGGTGAGTTACTAATTGAAACTCAACCTGAGTTTTCTTCGGTAGAGCAGCCAGCAAGTTATAAAACTACACGTTTAGCTAGTACTATATTGGCACAAGTACTGATGGTTATAGGTGCTTATTTATTCTTTAGCGTAGCACCGCAAATCGCTGCCGGCATTGAGTTTTTTCAATATTTTGCTGACAATATCAGTAGAGTTTCTCGTGCTGCCAATAATGGCACTATTGAGCCGCTACAAACCTTGATGGCAGATACTTCAATCATCGTTGTTGCCTTTATTAGTACCTTATTTTTCTGGCAAATCGTGACGACCATTGGCCGAATGCTGGAAAACTTTTCTCATATATTTTGGGCTGAACTGCAATTTAACTCGTTACTAATGTATATGAAAACAGAAGGCACATTTGCTGAGTCAAAAATATCAACAGGTATGTCTATGTACGATTCAACGCGAAGTGAAAATTTCATTGTTAAATCGTCTATTACGCCATGGGTTGTAAGCTCTCGCATTAATACCAGTACTTTTGCAACAAGTGGCGCTCGCAATGTTGAAATGCCACGTTATGTTATGTCAATGTCGAAAAATGATGATGAACTAACTAGTATTGTTGATGAAATTAAGTCGTTCTTGCGTGCACGTGAAAATATTGCAGGCTTCTCTAATACCGCTGATTTACAACATGCAGAGAATATTTTAAAAGTGAATAATGCTTCGCGCTATAACCCAAATCAAATTGCTAGTGCGGATGAAGAAGCGGCCGGTTTTTTGAGGAATGAACAACAAAATAATGATGAAGCTAATGAAGATAAAGTAGCACCAGAGAAACTAACGGAGTAATTAGCTCTACACATTAATATCAGAAGGCATAATGACATCATTATGCCTTTTTTATGTTCAGGACGAACGGTATTGAATTCAACGAGCCTATACAAATTTAGCCAGTAGTATAAATTTGTTGCGCGGTGTTAAAACTAACCCATGAGGTTAAAACATACTTGCTCGATGAAATAGGAATATTGCCTCGGTGGGTATGGGTAAAGCCACATGGTGCAATGATCATTGTACCCGCCTTTGGTTTAATACTTTTATTTTGGTAGAAAAAGTCAGTTTCTCCACCTTCCTCAACATCATTTAAATAAATTATAAATAATAACACCCGATGCAGCGCTTTATTTTCGCCCGGCTGAGGGTATATTTCAGAGTGCCAATAACCGTAATTACCTTTACCTTGTTCATAACGTTGGGCATTAATAGGCGCCAAATTAAACAGATAACGCACTAAGTTAAATACATTAGGCTTACCGACTTCTTCAAAGTTATCAGCGGTTAGTACAACTGGCTCTTTAGTTTTTGGGTGTTGTACCGTCAGTGAAATACCACTGATTAAACTGAAGAAATATTTGCCAATATAATCGGTAATATTATCGCCACAGGCTTGTAATATGGTTTGTAGTGATGGTTGAAAATCAGCGTGTTGATTTAAATAAATATCTTCACTGAGCTTCTTCGTGGTGTCTACCCCATTGCCTGTTCTGCCTGGAACTTTGTGCTTGCTGTTATCAAAGTCTAAAACGAATTTTTTACAAAACTCCGGACTTAGGGCATTTGGGTATACTTCTATGAAATCGGTCATGGTTCTAGTGTCTTTTGATCTTATTATTAATCTGGCTCAAGCATACAACAAAGCGTAACGAATTTAATTACCTTATCGCAAAATCACTGTAGAATGTTTGGCAAAATTTTAATATATAAAGAGTTTTTATGTTTAGTGAAGTGATAACGACACGATTTAGCGATACTGATGCACTTGGGCACATCAACAATACAATGGTGCCTGTTTGGTTTGAAGGTGCACGAGACCCTGTTTTTAAATGGTTTATGCCAGAGTTAAATCTTAATGAATGGCGTCTTATTCTTGCTAAAATTGATGTTAATTTTCATGCGCAAATTTATTACGGCAAAGAAATAACCTTACGCACCTATATTGGTCGAATTGGTGGTTCTTCGTTCGATGTTTATCAAGAGTTATGGCAGAACGATATTAAATGTGCGTCAGGCACCGCGGTGATGGTGCATTTTTGTTATGAAAATCAGAGCTCTTTAAAAATTCCAGCTGATGTGCAAAATGAAATGAAAAAGCACCTATTTGTTGCTGAGTAGAAATTGATTTTTTATCGATAAAATATTTTAGAAAAAGCGGGTAAATCTAGCGTAATTTTTTATCTGTAGTGATAGAATCTCTCATCGTTATTAAAAATTAATATTCTGAGCAAGTTGTCGCTTAGAGTAATGTTAAATCAGTAGAGCGCTGCTTTACTGCAATTATAGGATTTTGTTCATGGCTGGTGTCAATAAAGTAATAATTTTAGGTAACTTAGGGAAAGACCCTGAAGTTCGTTTCATGCCTAACGGTGGTGGTGTTGCTAACCTCACTATTGCAACTTCTGAAAGTTGGAAAGACAAGCAAACGGGTGAACAAAAAGAAAAAACTGAATGGCACCGTGTAGTTATGTTCGGTAAGTTAGCTGAAATTGCTGGCGAATACTTGAAGAAAGGTTCTAAAGTTTACATTGAAGGTGCTTTGCAAACACGTAAATGGCAAAACGCACAAGGCCAAGACCAATATACAACTGAAATTGTTGTTCAAGGTTTTAACGGCACAATGCAAATGTTAGATTCACGTGGCGGTAGCGGTGCTCAAGCTGGTGGCGGTTTCCAACAGCAGTCTTCTTCACAGCAAGGCGGTGGTTTCCAGCAACAGTCTGCTCCACAACAAGGCGGTGGTTTCCAGCAACAAGCTGCTCCACAGCAAGCTTACAATAAGCCAGCACAGCAATCAGGTGGCTTTCAACAGCAATCTGCACCACAACAAGGTGGCGGTTTCCAACAGCAATCTGCACCACAGCAAGGTGGCGGTTTCCAACAGCAGTCTGCTCCACAGCAAGGCGGTTACCAGCAACAAAATGCGCCTAAGGTAAACCCACAAGAGCCAACGATTGATTTTGATGACGATATTCCGTTCTAGGCTTACGGTTGTCTTTTTTGTAAAGACAGTTTAGCCTGATTAATATATAGCCTCGTGTTTACGGGGCTTTTTTATATTTTTTAAAACCTTTGCTTGATTGAAAAGTAGATGATTCATCAACCTCTAGCCATCGAATTGTGAATTAACTGAGCGAGCTTCTTTATTGCTCTCTCTTCTACCGCAAAGCATTCGAATGAGGAGTTTATACGAAAACAATGGTTAAACTTCTTACTCACCGAAAACATTTTCCCCGGGGAAATGCTTATATTTTCTTTCAAGGCTTGATGATACAAATCCATAGCGTCGATATTTTCTGGCAACTCAAGCCATAAAAAATAGCCACCTTCTGAATAATTCACATTAACGGTAGCTGGCAGGTAAGTTCGTAGCATTTGCCACGTAGCGAACTTTCTCTGTTCTAGTTTTCTGCGCATCTGACGCAAATGATTTTCGTAATTGCGAGTAGAGAGGTATTTAGTTAGTGCCAATTGAATTGGCGCACTGGCCGATAATGTACTCATTAATTGAAGTTTTTGGATCGGCAGTGCCATTTTTCCTGCCGCTACCCAGCCAATACGGAACCCGGCGACTAAAGTTTTAGAAAAAGATGAGCAGTGCATTGTCATCCCTTGTTTGTCAAAGGCTTTTGCCGGTAATGGTTTTTTGCTACCGAAATACAATTCGCTATAAACATCATCTTCAATTAAGTAGACGTTGTGCTCAGCTAATAATTCTATCAACTGTGCTTTTTTCTCATCTGATAAGGTGCAACCCAATGGGTTTTGGTGGTTAGTCATTAACCAGCAAGCTTTGACTGGGTGGGATTGTAGAGCCTCTTTTAATGAACCTAGGTCGATGCCATCTCTTGGATGAGTGCTGACAGACAGTGCTCGCAAGTTCAATCTTTGTAGAGATTGTAGTGCACCGTAGAAAGTTGGAGACTCCACAATAACCCAGTCACCGGGTTGGGTAACGGCTTGAAGACTTAAATTCAAAGCTTCTAGCGCACCAGCTGTGATAACAATTTCATCGGGATGAACATTTATGCCTTGCGCTGCATAACGCTTAGAAATTATTTTCCGTAAATCTTTATTGCCTGGCGGTAGGTTATCTAAAGCACTTGATGTTGGCATTGTCTTCGCTGCTGCCATCAGTGACTTATTGACTTGCAGGCGAGGGTATAACGTTGGATCAGGGTAAACTGAGCCAAAGTCGACAATATTTGGTGTTCGGCTCGCTTGTAAAACATCAAAAATTAAATCATTAATATCAACATTTTCAGTGGTATGAATGGCGGTATCTGAATGATTTTGCTTTGCATTGGCGTATTGAATCTTTGGCGCAACAAAATACCCTGAACGGGCATGCGAAACGATCCAACCTTGGCTTTCTAATATCTGGTAGGCATTTAATATCGTCATTAAGCTCATGTCTGAGGTTTCAGCTTGCTTTCGCAATGAAGGGAGTTTATCGCCGACCGCCCAAATTTCGCATTGAATTTGATGCCGAATTTGTTCTACTAAAATGTCATATTTTGCCAATGAAATAACACCTTTTTCATCTTACATTTCGCTAACAAACTATAGCATAAACCCAATCTGTTATATCTAAAAACTACATTTCTGTATCTATTATAAATTCTATTCAGTTTTATAATATTGCCAGTTTCTCAGCATGGCAGAGAAACAAAAAAATTTTAATAGAAATGTATCGAACCTATTGGTTTTAAATACAACAATTAGCATGTATGAAATCGTTTAAGTAGCTTAATAAATACAGTGTAGTGACCCTACTTATAAATTGTGGGAATTGTTTATTTAGGCATTCGTTAATATCGCTGAGAATCAGCCTTAAACTTATCAAAACTTAAGCAATATGTTGATGTTACTACCATTTGAAATTAAAAGGGTTAGACATGTCAAACTTTGAACTGAAACATAAAACCGCCTCGAAACTTTCTGAGCATATTGCTTACAAAATAACGCAGTGCCTCAAATTTCTTTTAAACATTTTTTATGGAAAAAAATACGCTAAACGTGCCGTGATTTTGGAAACGATTGCCGCCGTACCTGGCATGGTAGCTGGTATGTTTAATCATTTAAAAGCACTGCGACGCATGAAAGATGATGAAGGGTGGATACGTGAATTATTAGACGAAGCAGAAAATGAAAGAATGCACCTGATGATATTTTTAGATATTGCTAAACCAAGCTGGATTGAACGAACGTTAGTATTACTTGGCCAAGGTGTTTTCATTCTTGTTTATAGCCTAATTTATGTGTTGTCTTCAAAAATTGCGCACCGCGTAGTCGGTTATTTTGAAGAGGAAGCTTGTAAAAGTTACACAGAATACTTGAGTAAAATTGATACAGGTGAAGTCGACAATGTTACTGCACCTAAAATTGCTGTCGACTATTACAAATTACCGTCTGATGCGATGCTACGAGATGTTATTTTGCGAATTCGTGATGATGAAGCTAACCACCGTGATCGTAATCATTCATTTGCTGATGCTTATGAAAGCAAAAAGCTGCCAGCACATCAACACTAAATTTTTAAGCGATTAGTAGCAGCTGTACAGCATTAACTATTTGCTTTTTAGCTACGGCTGCCAGTAAGAGCAATTCTTTTAACAATATTGATGTTCACAGGAGTATTAATAAATCATTCATCAGCATTAAAGCGGGAATTGATTTATATCACTTAAAATTTTCATTAATTCTGTAAGCTATCGGCATGATATTGGGTTGTTTATTAATTTTGCACATAGCCCCGTAGGCAATAACAATTTACTTAATGAGAGCTCTATTTCAGCTGGCAATTGTAAGCTTAATTTTTACTGTTTTAGTGAACACTATGTTGATGAAATTTTCGGTGTAAGTACGCTTTTGAACTAGTCTTAACTAAATAGTATTAACGCTGATTTTAGCGATAATTTGAATAAGGTTGATATGAACACTTCATCACCAAATAAGTCACTGGGCATTTTTCCTCACTCGTGGAGTGAAGAAAGTGCAGGTAGAATTCCGGGTAATATTCCGATTTGGGTCGGTATATTATCTGAGTTAACTGAGTTTGCGATATTTTTCGTCGCTTACTTTATTGCCAAATATCATTATCCCGAAGTGTTTGCCACAGGGCCACAAGGCTTGAGTACCAGTTTAGGTGTTGCAAATACTATCATTTTACTATCGAGTAGTTACTTTATGGCAAAAGCCATGATGAATATTCGACTCGATAATCGTATTAAGTGTGAACGTTATTTATGGCTAGCCGTTAGCTGTGGTGCTTTCTATCTGATCATTAAAACTTGGGAATTCTATTGGAATAACCTACAAGGGTTAAGTACCAGCACTAATGAGTTTTATACCGTTTATTACTATATGACTTTTAACCACTTTTTACATGTCGGCTGGGCGTCTTGCGCTATTTTATGGGTTATCTTTCGTTTACGTTCTGGTGAGTATTCAGCTGCTGAACACAGTGGTCTTGAAGCCTTAGCGGTTTATTGGCACATGATTGATTTAATGTGGATTTTAATCTTCCCATTACTTTACGTGTTACGTTAGAGGTTACTATGAAAAAATTTACAAAATTAGAATGGTTTTGGGCAATATTGATATTCATTACGCTATTTAATACCTTCTTGGGTGAGCAGTTTGAGTCGACGGCGCTAGTTAGCATTATTGTTGCTTTAACGGTAATGTATAAAGGTATTACCGTTATCGATCATTTTATGGAATTAAAGCATGCCAATAGAAACTTACGCTGGCTAATGAGGATGTATTTAATCATATTTCCGTCATTGATTATTGCAACGGTGTTTTTCTAGGGTAAGAGCAGACCCTAATATTGAGATTTGATGGTTACATAGCCAAACATACTGAAAGTGACTTTAAGTTGTTTGGCTATAAATATCTTAATTTAAGCAATCGAAAAAAGGTGGCTACCAGTGAACTTACAAGCACGGATTCAAAGTAAAGAACAAATCAATCAGGCCTCAGTTATCGCCCTATGGTCGATACTCAACTTAACCTTTTTGCCAGGACTGGCATTTATTATATTGCTGATGAAGCTGAATACATGTCAAGCCAATAGCTTGTCTGAATATCACTTAAAATTTGCTATCAAGTTAAATTTGATTGCGGCAGGTGCTTTGATAGTTGTTAGTATTTTGATGATACTTTTAGGTGGCTTTAATTCAGGCTGGACTTGGGTATTTGTTATCACTTATTTTGTATTGGTTCACACCATTTTTATTGTTTTAGCGGTATGGGCGCTGATTCGTTCGTGGTCAGGTAATAAGGTCTTTAAACAGTAAGGTTACACTTTTAAAAGCTAAGTCTCTGTAATATAGATGGTAAGTATTAATTGCACTATAATTTTACCTAATTCAATAAGAGAATGTGAATGAAAGATATATCAGGCATTGCGACTAATGTTTCTGGCTTAGTTTTGGCTGTGTTTTCTAACCTCTTTTCATATTAATATTCTTCCAACTTAATAAATTACTTTGCAGATTATCCTTTAAAGTAAACCCTTCCAATTGTTTATATTGCTTAAAAGCTCAATAAGAAACCGATAACAAAAGAATTAGTAACATCGACAAAGAATGCAGCGACTAATGGTAAAATAATAAATGCCATTGGCGCTGGGCCGTGGGCTTTTGTTACTGCCGTCATGTTAGCTATTGCCGTTGGTGTTGCACCTAACGCGAAGCCGCCAAAACCTGCACTTAGTACCGCAGCTTGATAATTCTTGCCCATTAATGGAAATAATATCAGTAGAATAAAAGCGACAGCCGCTAAGGTTTGTAGAGTTAATATGATTAATAAAGGCCCTGCAAGGCTAGCAATTGTCCATAACTGCATACTCATTAACGACATGGTTAAAAATAAGCTCAATGAAAAATCGGAAACAATGGCTAATGAGCGTGTGCGGGCTGGCCACGCAACTTTAGGGAATAGCGCCATAATGTTTGATAGCACGATACCTGTCAGTAAACAGGTAACAAATAATGGTAATTTAAAGCCAAGTTCAGTAATGATGTTATTGAGTAAATAGCCAATAATGATGCAAATATGCAGCACTAAAATGACTGACATAAAATTGAGGTGGTTAAAGGTTTCCGTTTTAACTTTGTCGTATGCAATACCGACCGAAGGATCAGATTTTTTAGTATTTGATAACTGATTTTTAGTTAATAGAAATTTAGCGATTGGACCGCCAATTAAGCTGGCGATAACTAAGCCTAATGTCGCACTAGCAACGCCAATTTCTAATGCGTTTTCAATGCCTAGGTTTTTAATTTCTGGCGCCCAAGCTATCGCGGTGCCATGACCACCAATAAGCGATGCAGAGCCAGCCAATACGCCAATACTTAATGGTAAGCCCAAGAACTTAGCTGTGCCCATACCAACCAAATTTTGCACAACAATAAAGCTAAGTGTCAGTAAAAGTAGTATGAACAAAGGTTTACCACCTTTTACTAAGTCAGAAAACCGCGCGTTTAAACCAATAGCAGTGAAAAAATACACCAGTAGGCGATCACGGGTTGATAGGTCAAAGCCAATTTCAATGCCGCTAAATATATAAAAACCATAAATAATTAATGCTGCTAGTAAGCCGCCAATCACTGGCTCTGGGATATTATATTCTTGCAGTGTTTTAAAGCGTTTAGTCAGCGTAACCCCGATGAAGAAAACAATGATGCCGATGGTGTAAGATAAAAAGCTGTCGATGGAAATGTTAGTCATGCGAAATTCCGTGTTGTGCGGCTCTAATACGAGCAATAGCTTCAACCAGTACTGCAGTATTTAAACCAACAATAATTAAGCCATTAACTGCTGTTAAGCTGCCCAATAAGCGCCATTGTGCATCTAAAACAATGTCGCCATACCCTAGAGTAGAAAAGGTAACAATTGAAAAATACAACGCAGGTTCTAGATGGTTAAAAACCCCGATGAGTAGATAAACCCATGCCCATAAGGCCGCGCTAACGCTAAGTCCGGCAACCAACCAAAGCACCATAGCACTTAGTACTGTAATGGTTTTAATTTGAATTGGTGGTCTTGAAAGCCAGCTAGTCATATGTTGTAAGGAATGGGTTAATGTGCTGATGAAAGCAACTTGAATAATGACAGTGCCAACAATGAGTAAAGAACCGTAAATTAACTGGGTAATAATCACGATAATAATCCAATATTCTATAGCTTAATAGAGATATTTAATCATCAAACTTATTGTCTTTTAAGTCAATCATTGTTCTTGTTATTAAGGACTTAACGTGGTGATTACTGTGTTTAATCAAGTTCTATTTTGCGTAAAGCTGAATATTGTTTAGGACGTTGATGCAATGAAAAAACTGATGAGTTGAATCGGCATTTTTTTAGGGGGCGGGAAAATGTAAGGTTGACGCACTACTAAGTTAATTTAGTTCTCAACCATGCTTTTGCGCTCTCTGTTGATTCGAAATTTTGGTTGGCCAAGTTAGCTTGATCATAAATTTTTTTAAAAACGCTTTGTGTAATTGGTGCCGCATTGCTTAATGCAGAGTTGAGGGCTAGCGCTTTAGTTGGTCCTTTTCTAACAAGGTTTAGGTGGTAGTCTAAGCCTTCTTGCGTGGCAAAAGAGTCGCCTTTAAGCACAAGTAAAATTGCAAAATTATAGAAGTCGACGTCTCGTAAAATAATCTCTGATAAGTCACGGTGCATTTGCTGAAAAAATTCTAAATTCCACGGCCCTGTCGCATCGATGATAATAATATTATCTTCAACGGTGAAGTTGCATTTTCCGTGTGCGATGAACTCTGCTTTCACATATTCTCCCGAGGCGTTTATTTATACTTTAATTAATAGTTGTTTTAACGCTATATGTAAAGAAGGGTATTGAAATTTAAAGTGATTATCGAGCAATTTTTGTGGAATAATATTTTGACCAAATAATACTAAATCGGCCGATTCACCCATAATTAAACGAAGTATAACAGCAGGCACTCGAAATATGCAGGGACGATGGAGTACTGCGCTTAATGTTTGAGAAAATTCTTGATTAGTGACAGGCATTGGAGCGGTGGCATTGATTGCCCCCGACAATGACGGTTGATATATAGCAGCCAAAATTATTGCCACCATATCGTCAATATGAATCCATGACATATATTGTTGACCACTTGCAATCGGTCCGCCTAGGCCTAACTTAAAGGCAGGCAACATTTTTTTTAATGCGCCGCCATTATCGGCTAACACGATACCAGTACGTAATAAGCATACTCGGGTTTTATCTGAACTGGCTTGTTGAGCTATGCTCTCCCATTTTTGACAGATTTGATGGCTAAATTCGTGGTTGATATCTTGGCAGCTTTCGTCAATAGCGTTTTCATTTTGTCGACCATAAAAACCAATAGCACTGCCGGATACAAAACAATGTGGTGGTGTATTAGCAGCTTGTATTTTCTCGACAAGATTTTGTGTAATCAGCCAACGGCTTTGGCAAATACGTGCTTTTTGTGCGGTAGACCAACGTTTATCAACAATAGCCTCACCCGCTAAGTTAACTACAACATCAAGGGTATTAAAATCAACTTGCTCAAGAGAGCTTACTAACGCTATGCCTTTGGGTAATAGTTTTGCTGTTTTTTCAAGGTTACGAGTAAGTACAATAATACGATCGGCATGTAAGGCCTTAATAAGTGCTTGCCCGATAAGACCACTGCCACCGGTGATAAGAATATTCATACTTCCCCCATTTTTTAGATTTTTTTTCTGTGGATATGAATTAATACCTAACGATTGAATACTTGGATCACTATTTAGCATAGCTTAAGGTGATGAATTACCGTGAAACAGTAAATATTTTGCAATAAAAAAGCTCCCGTAGGAGCTAATTTATACTAAATATGTTGATATGATGAAGCTTAGTAGTAGGTGTCTTCTTTGTTGTGCGCTTGAGGATCTTCAACGATCTCTTCAAATCCAACTTCAAAACTATTATTGTTATCAGTATTCGCCATATAAATAGTACGGGTTGAACCGTCTATCCAAGTAACGGTGCCGCTACCTTTTTTGCTGCCGCATTTCATACCAATATGAATATCGTTAAATTCCATTGCTTCCTCCTCAATTGTTGTCGATTATCGAATCTGTTATTCGATTAAGCAAACTACATATACTTAGAAACTCTTCAGCTTGAATAGTTCAAATATTCTGCATTTTCTGTGCTTTTTTTCGACTGGACGGTTTATTATAAAGAGAAAATTATTCAAATCTAGTGATTTTTATGGATTAACGCTGACACCTAAAACGGTTTGCTTGCTAGCCCCTGTTACCGCTGGAATGTTACCGAAAATATTTTTATCAAAAGCGAGTGCTAACCAAGCAAATGCCATCGCCTCTAATGAATCACTATTTATTTTTTTTGTATGAGTATTCATTACCGAATGCTTACTAAGCTTTTGATTTAACAATGAAACTAAGTGACTATTTTCCACACCACCGCCACATAGGTATACGTCAGATTTCGTACTTAGTTGGCAAATATCATTCGCAATAGTTTCTGCGGTTAGGGCGGTTAATGTGGCTTGAATATCGGCTGATGGCAGGGATGTTTTTTCGGTAAAACTGGTTAACCATTGGCGATTAAAATACTCTCGACCGGTACTTTTTGGCGCGGATTGACTGAAATATTTATCATCGAGCATTTCTTGTAGTAATGGGACTGAAACAGTACCTGATTTTGCCCAACTACCATTTTCATCATACCGAGTACTATGGTGTTGCGAAAACCAATAATCCATTAACGCATTTCCTGGGCCAGTATCAAAACCAGTGGTTTGTTCGATAGCATTTTTAGGCAAAAAGGTAATGTTAGCGATACCGCCAATGTTAACAACAAATACGTCTTTTTCGGTTGAGCCAAAAATTGCTTGATGAAATGCAGGTACTAATGGCGCACCTTGGCCACCGAGAGCGATGTCTTTGGTGCGAAAATCACCGATAACACGAATATTGGTTAATACAGCTAAGGTTTGCAAACAACCTATTTGCAGGGTGAATGGTGCGGAAATTTCAGCATTTTTAACTGGGCGATGACGAATAGTTTGGCCATGACAGCCAATTGCGTTGATATCGCTAGGGGAAAGTTGTTGCTGTGATAAAAATTGATTAATCGCTGCAGCAAATTTTTCAGCTAGCTCTACATGCAAGCTACCAGCACGATCAATTTCATTATCGCTTGGATTATATAGCTCAGTAATTTTGTTATGTGTTACGTCATCATATGCTTGATAATAACTGGCAATTAAATTTGCACCGTTGGCCTGTTCAGTTTCAATCGCATCAAACTCAACAAGTGCAAGGTCAATGCCGTCAGCACTAGTGCCTGACATTAGACCAATATAAAGTGCTTTTTTACTCATCTTAGTCTGCATTAATGGTTTTATCTTGCATTGACACTAATGCTTGTCGAGAGCCTGAAAGTTCAGCTAGGCGTTGTGATGCTAGCTTGTCGAATTCACGTCGATATTTTTTACTGATCGGTTTGGCATCAGGTAATTTTACTGTTCTAGGATTACGATGAACACCGTTAAGTAAAAACTCATAATGTAAATGTGCGCCTGCAGCTTGTCCGGTACTGCCAACATAACCAATTACCTGTCCTTGCTTAACACGTTGGCCTTTTTTAACTGCGCGTTTTGAAAAATGTAAATACTTAGTGACTATGCCATTGCCATGTTGAATGAAAACGTAGTTACCATTGTATTTACTATAAGTTGCATGGGTGACTTTACCATTACCTGCGGCAACTACCGGTGTACCAGTTTTTGCAGCATAATCTGTTCCACGGTGCGCTTTTATGCGTTTTGTAACCGGATGTCGGCGCTTACGTGTAAAATTAGAGCTAATATATTTAAAATTAACCGGTGCACGTAAAAAGGCTTTACGCATGCTTCTACCATCAGCTGAATAATATTCACCATCAGTAAAACGAATTGCTTGGAAAGTATCGCCTTGGTTAACGAATTCAGCTGCTAATATTTTACCAGTACCGATAAAGTCGCCTTCAATATATTGTTTTTCAAAGATTACATTGAAGCTATCGCCTTCACGAATATCTAAAGCGAAATCGATATCCCAGCCAAAAACATTGGCTAAGTTTATAATTTGACCGTCATTTAACCCCGCAGTAGAAGCGGCATTCCAGAAGTTAGATTTAATAATGCCTTGGGCAAAAGCTTCACGAGTTTCGACACTTTTGCTTTCTTTATGTGATTGGTATTGCTGATTTTGCAGGTTGACGAATAAGGTTTCTGTTTTTGACATTGGGTATTCCAATGAAATAAGTGTGCCTTTATCGTCTTTACCAATGCGTAGCGTATCGCCGACATTGAGTTTCTTCAGTAATTTGCTTTCTTGGCCTTTTGCCGTGATCACTTTGTGCGTAGTTGTGGCATTTAAGCCATTACGCTTAAATATTTTTGCTAAGGAATCACCACTTCTTACTTTCACTGACTGCCAATTCAATTGTGCTGCGCTTTCATCAATGTCATTGATTTGATTTTCGGTCGTTGAGTTCTCATTATTTTGCTTAACGGTGATCGGCGCTAGCTGCTTGGCAGGTATTTGAATACTTGCTTCTACCGCTGACTTAGTGCCTTGCTCTGGCATGGCGACTTGGTATCTTTGCCCGGCTTTAAATTCGCCATTGGTATTCGACGTGAGTTGATTAGTACCTTTTAGCGGCACCATCAATAAGAATAACACCATAGCAGCACAGGAGATGATAATTATTTGATGCTGTTTGGGTAAGGCAAAATATAAATTTTTTATATTTTTCAAAAAGCTAAGACCTATAGATGAGAGTTTGTAACGACAATTGTCGTTTACTATAACAAAATAATATCAACTGAAACAATGATAGGGTTTTCACCGCGGTTGAATTTGCAGTAGAATTCGGCAATTAAATATTATTACCCCCCTTGTTTGGAGCCTAGTAAATGTCAGATGTAAACCAAGCGTTTTTAGAAATAAAACGTGGTGCAGAAGAAATTCTGCTAGAAGATGAATTGTTGGAAAAGCTAAAAAAAGGCAAGCCGCTAAAAATTAAAGCCGGTTTTGATCCAACAGCACCAGATTTACATCTAGGCCATACCGTTCTGATAAATAAGCTACGTCAATTTCAACAACAAGGCCATGAAGTCATTTTCTTGATTGGTGATTTTACGGGCATGATTGGTGATCCAACGGGTAAAAACGTTACTCGTAAGCCGTTAACGAAAGAAGATGTCTTATCTAACGCTGAAACTTATAAAGAACAAGTGTTTAAAATTCTAGACCCCGCAAAAACAACGGTGGCTTTTAACTCAACGTGGATGGAAAAGTTAGGCTCTGCTGGCATGTTAAAACTCGCCTCGCGCCAAACCGTTGCTCGTATGATGGAGCGTGACGACTTTAAAAAGCGTTATGCTGGTGGCCAAGCCATTGCTATTCATGAATTTATGTACCCATTAGTTCAAGGTTGGGATTCAGTGGCGTTAGAAGCAGATGTTGAGCTAGGTGGTACCGATCAGAAGTTTAATTTACTGATGGGACGTGAGCTACAAAAGTCTGAAGGGCAACGTCCTCAAACAGTATTGATGATGCCGTTATTAGAAGGTTTAGATGGCGTGCAAAAAATGTCTAAATCGTTGAATAATTATATCGGTATTACTGATGCACCAAACGAGATGTTTGGTAAAATCATGTCGATTTCTGATGTATTAATGTGGCGCTACTATGAATTATTGAGCTTCAAACCTATTGAAGTGATCAATGGTTATAAAGAACAAATTGCTGCTGGCTCGAACCCACGTGATGTGAAAATTGATTTAGCAAAAGAGTTGATTGAACGCTTTCACGACGCTGCTGCTGCAGAAGCGGCTCATCAAGAATTCATTAATCGTTTCCAAAAAGGCGCATTACCAGACGATTTACCTGAAATGGATGTGGTTACTGAAAATGGTGAAATTGCCATTGCTAACTTGTTAAAAGAAGCAGGCTTAGTGACTAGCACTTCTGACGCAATGCGTATGATAAAGCAAGGTGCGGCAAAAATTGAAGGCGAGAAAATTACTGATAATAAGCTGGTAATCAGCGCAGGCTCTACTGCTGTTTATCAAGTGGGCAAGCGTAAGTTTGCAAAAATTACCGTTAAGTAGGCGCTTTATTAAGCACTAACTTTAGAATGTCGCATTGATTTCTTTGCGAATATTACACAAAAAACCAGTATTGATTACTGGTTTTTTTATGCCTTTTTTTCATGAAAAGTGTTTCGAACAACAAATATTAAATAAGCTTACGCATACTATTTTAAAATTAGTTCACATTTTAGTGAATTAACTTTCCTTTGTTTTACTGCCTAATTGTCACCTATTTTTAAAAAGAAAATAGCAGTATATGGCATTGTTTTATTTGTAAATAATATGCTCATGCGGAGTTAAATTCATGTTCTAGAATTAAGTTCGCTTTATTGATCTAAGTCAGTAACGCTAATTTCAATGGGCGTAATATATGCGACATATTGTCGCAGTTAGCTAAACTTGGGAATAATCTATTTTTCAGCTTTCGACGACTTAACTTATGGACTTAAGGTACTACGCAATAATGCTACTTTTTTTGTCGCACAGTAAAAAACACTTAACACTGTTTGCCTTGTTAATTCTCTGGCTAGTCCAGTTCTCTGCGCACGCTTTATTTGTCAGTGAGCCAAGAGATCCTTTACCTCTTATCAACGAATTTTTCCCACAAGCGACAAAAGTATCAGATAAAGTCGGTGACCCGCTTATTTGGACTATCTACAAACAAGATGAAGTTATTGGTTATGCATTTGAAACCAATGATTTAGCTAGAATACCAGCCTATTCAGGCGAACCGGTTAATATGTTAGTAGCGATGGACCCTAAAGGTGTTTATCTGGGTGCAAAAGTGCTTGAGCATCACGAACCTATTATTTTAGCAGGCATTCCAGAAAGTAAATTGTGGGCGTTTACCGACCAATATGCAGGCCTTAATGTTAGTGACCGTCTTAAAGTTGGTGGTAAAACCAAAGGTGAAATGATTCATCTAGATGGTTTGTCTGGCGCAACAGTTACCGTGATGGTGATGAATGTTGGCATCACTAAATCGGCAACTAAGGTTGCTCGCTCATTAGGTATTATTGACGAAGACCAAGAAATTAAACAGCCAATGGCAACCGTGTTGCCAGATGTATATGAAAAAGCTGACTGGCAAACATTGGTTGGTGACGGCTCTATTCGAAAATTGTATTTGAATCGCAAAACGGTAGACGAAGCTTTTGTTGGCACAGAAGCTGAGCTTATTGAACAAGCTTCACCAGAGCAAAAGTCGGATATGTTTGCTGATATCTATTACGCGCAAGCTGATATTCCAACTATCGGCCGTAATATCTTAGGCGATAGCGAATATGAATGGATGATGAAAGCACTACAACCAGGAGAGCATGCCATTATTATGCTTGGTAATGGTTATTCATTTAAAGGTTCAGGTTATGTCCGCGGTGCTATATTCGACCGTATTCAAATTTTACAAAATGATAGTGCATTCACCTTCCGAGACTTAGATCATACTCGCGTAACCGACCTATTTATTGATGGCGCTCCTCGTTTTCAAGAAATGTCTTTATTTATTGTTCGTGAACATCAAGATTTTAACCCTGGCGTTGATTGGGAATTTGAACTGTTAGTACGTCGCCAAATAGGCGCTGTAGATAGTGTTTTTACCAATTTTAGAGCTAATTACCACGGGCTAGAGCGCTATTTAGACCGTCCGCCGATTGTTTTACCTGAGCCTGAACTTACGCTTACCCAACAGGTTTGGCAGGAGAAGAATACTGAAGTGGTGATTTTATCAATATTGATGATATTGCTACTGGCGACGTTATTTTTCCAAGATATATTAGTTAGACACCCAACTTTCATGCATAACTTCCGTCATGGTTTTTTAGTGGTTACTGTGGTCTGTATCGGTTGGATGTGGGGCGGACAGTTATCAGTAGTGAATGTGTTTACTTTCCTACAAGCCTTTATGTCTGATTTCTCGTGGGATTTATTCTTACTGGACCCAGTTATATTTATGTTATGGGGCGCTGCTGCCGTCACTATGTTGTTATGGGGCCGCGCAGTTTACTGTGGTTGGTTATGCCCATTTGGTGCATTACAAGAGTTGATCAATGTTTTTGCTCGCTACATAAAAATTCCTCAATTTGAATTACCTTGGGCTGTACATGAGCGCTTATGGGCAATTAAATATTTAGTACTGCTAGGGTTATTCGCCTTATCACTGGATTCATTAGCCTTAGCAGAGCAATTTGCTGAAATCGAACCTTTTAAAACCACGTTTTTATTGAAGTTTGACCGAGAATGGCCGTTTATTCTTTACGCAGCTATATTGTTAACGATTAACATATTTAATCGTAAGTTTTTCTGTCGCTATTTATGTCCATTGGGCGCAGCACTTTCAACCAGTAATAGTGTGCGCTTATTCAGCTGGTTACGCCGTCGTAAAGAATGTGGTCAGCCATGTAAAACCTGTGCGAAAGAATGTGAAATACAAGCGATTAATCCTGATGGTGAAATCAACATGCGTGAATGCCACTACTGTTTAGACTGTCAGGTAACCTATTTTAATGATGATAAATGTCCACCATTAAAAAAACAAAAATATAAAAATAATAAGTACAAAGAACAAGAGATTGCGGCAGTAAATGTCGGATAAAAATTTTTCTATTAACACCAAACGAATAAATCAACGGAGAACGTTAATGAGTAACAACGAAGAAAATGCAAATAAGAATGAGTTGGAGAATGCCGACAGACGTAAATTTTTCGGCAAAACAGCATTAGTTGGCGCTGGTGCCGTTGCGGCTCCAATGACTGCAGCTATGTTCGCTTCAACAGCGCAAGCAAATGCAAAAGAATATGCTAATAGCCCAGTAGTTCACCCAGGTGAATTAGATGAGTACTATGGCTTCTGGTCAGGTGGTCATTCTGGTGAAGTTCGTATTATGGGTATCCCATCAATGCGTGAATTAATGCGTATTCCAGTATTTAACACTGACTCAGCAACAGGCTGGGGCTTAACTGAAGAATCTAAGCGTGTTAAAGGCGACAGTGCTGATATCATGATGGGTGATTCTCATCATCCTCATATGAGTATGACTGATGGTAAGTATAACGGTAAGTATGTATTTATTAATGATAAAGCTAACTCCCGTGTAGCACGTATTCGTTGTGACATTATGAAATGTGACAAAATGCTTACGGTACCAAACGTACAAGCAGTTCACGGTTTACGCGTGCAAAAAGTACCGTATACTAAATATGTTGTTTGTAATGGTGAATTTGAAATTCCAATGAATAACGATGGTAAAGATGGCATGAAAGATGTCAGCACTTACCGTTCTTTATACAACGTAATTGACGCAGAAACTATGGAAATGGCTTTCCAAGTTATGGTTGATGGTAATTTAGATAATACTGATGCTGATTTTGATGGCAAATACTTTGCGTCTACATGTTATAACTCAGAAATGGGCATGAACTTAGGCGAAATGATCACTGCAGAGCGTGACCATGTTGTTATATTTAGCTTAGCTGCTTGTGAAGCTGCACTTAAAGCCGGTAAATTTAAAACTTACAACGGTAACAATGTACCAGTATTAGACGGTCGTAAAGGCTCTGAATTAACGCGCTATATCCCAGTACCAAAATCACCTCATGGTTTGAATACTTCGCCAGAAGGTAAGTACTTCATGGCAAATGGTAAGTTATCACCAACAGTAACGGTAATTTCAATTGCTAAATTAGACGATTTATTCGCTAATAAAATTAAGCCACGTGACACTGTTGTAGCTGAGCCTGAGTTAGGTTTAGGTCCATTGCACACTGCGTTTGATGGCCGCGGTAACGCTTACACTACTTTATTCCTAGATAGCCAAATTGCTAAATGGAATGTTGAAGATGCGATTAAAGCTTACAAAGGCGAAAAAGTTAACTACATTCGTCAAAAATTAGATGTTCATTACCAACCAGGTCATAACCATACAACACAAGGTGAATCTCGTGATGCAGATGGTAAATGGTTAGTTGTTCTATGTAAGTTCTCTAAAGATAGATTCTTACCAACAGGACCACTTAAACCAGAAAATGATCAATTAATTGATATTTCTGGCGATGAAATGAAACTTGTTCATGACGGACCAACATTTGCTGAACCGCATGACTGTATCATGGTACACCGCAGTAAATTGAAGCCTAAGAAAGTTTGGACTCGTGATGATGCTATGTTCGCTGAAACATTAGCAATTGCGAAGCGTGATGGCGTTAATACTACAACAGACAATAAAGTTATTCGTGATGGTAACAAAGTACGTGTATATATGACGTCTATTGCACCAACTTACGGCATGAACGAATTTACGGTTAAGTTAGGTGATGAAGTTACGGTTATCGTAACTAACCTTGACCAAGTAGAAGATGTAACACATGGTTTCTGTATGACTAACCACGGTGTACAAATGGAAATTGGTCCTCAACAGACTTCTTCTATTACTTTTACTGCTAACAAGCCAGGCGTTCAGTGGTATTACTGTAACTGGTTCTGTCACGCGCTACACATGGAAATGCGCGGTCGCATGTTTGTTGAAGCGTAATAGTTGATAATCGCGTGATATGAACAGGACAGGTTCTGTCACGCAGTTACACAATACAAGCAAGCATGGAAATGCGCGGTCGCATGTTTGTTGAAGCGTAATAGTTGATAGTCGCGAGATATGAACAGAACAGGTTCTGTCACGCAGTTACACAATACAAATAAGCATGAAAATTCGTGGTTACATGTTGGTTGAAGCGTAATAGTTGATAATCGCGTGATATGAATAGAACAGGTTCTGTCACGCCGTTATACAATACAAATAAGCATGAAAATGCGTGGTTACATGTTGGTTGAAGCCTAATCTTTTGTCATTAAGGCTAATTCAGCTAATATAATAAAATTGTGACTTATATCACAACTTTATTACACTTAGTTAACCCAGATCAAAGCATAACATTTAATCGATGTTATGCTTTTCCTTCTTATATAAGGCTAAAAAAGATTTTCTTTGATATGCATAAAAAATTCTTTGCTTATTTATTGTTGTTCACCGCTACTTCATTGTCGGCACATGGCAAAACGGTCATGGTTTCACCAAAAGATAATTTACAACAAGTGATCAACACCAGTTCTGATGGCGATATTGTAAAATTAGTCGCAGGTCACTATGTGGGTAACTTTGTCATTTCCAAACAAATTACCTTACGCGGTAGTAATGAAGGCGGCAAGCAAGGCAGCATTATTGATGCGCAAGGTCATGGGCATGCATTGGTGCTAAAAAACTCACACATTACTATCGATAATCTAAATATTGTCAATTGGGGCGATGATCTTACTGAGCAAAACTCAGGTATTTACTCCCACGAAAAAGTAGATCATAACAAAGCTGATGGTCTAATTATTTCGAATAATAGGCTTTCGGGAAGTGGTTTTGGAATTTGGCTAAACCATGTCACTAATACTCAAGTTTTCAATAATAAAGTTAAAGGGAATTTAGCATTACGCTCGGCAGATAGAGGTAATGGTATTCAAGTTGCAAACGTCACTCATAGCCATGTTTTTGATAATGAAACGTCTCAAACACGTGATGGTGTTTATGTGATTTCTAGTCAAAATAATCTAATAGAAAACAATGTTATGCATGACTTACGTTATGGCATTCATTATATGTACTCGTACGATAATACGGTGATAAATAATACGGCTTATAACACTCGCGCAGGTTATGCGCTAATGAGTTCACGTCGTTTAACCATTAAAGACAATAAAACCTCCGATTCAGAAGATTATGGTTTTTTACTCAATTTCATCACTGAATCGACCTTTGAAGGGAATTATATTAAAGACGTTTGGACCAAACCGGAAAATAAAGTGTTGGGTCGAGACGGTAAAGGCTTATTTGTTTATAACTCAGCCTATAACACTATTAAAAATAATCGTATTGATACCGCCGAAATTGGTATTCACTTAACCGCAGGATCTGAAAATACTAAGGTATATGGCAATAGCTTTATTAATAACCCAGTGCAAGTGAAATACGTCTCTAATAAAAAACAAGAATGGAGCTTTGAAGGAAAAGGCAACTATTGGAGCAACTATTTAGGCTGGGATATGAATGGCGATAATATTGGCGACGTTATCTTTGAACCAAATGATGGTATTGACCAATTGATTTGGCAGTATCCTGAAATGAAAATGATCATGGACAGCCCTGTCGTTCTGATATTGCGTTGGATACAAAAAGAATTCCCAGTATTAAAACCGCCGGGTGTTAAAGACAGCTTTCCACTAATGCGGTCGTCAGCAGCACCGAAAAAAGCAGGTCATATCGCGTCATCACTACAAGTAAGTGATGGTCAGTCAGAAGTTCATGCGAACAAGGCAAATCAACCATAATGAAAACACCAGTAGTTTCCCTTGAAAATGTCAGTAAAAACTATAAGAGTTTACAGGCATTATCATCTATCAACTTGCAACTAGCGCAGGGCGAAGTATTAGGTTTGTTTGGTCACAATGGCGCAGGCAAAACCACCATGATGAAGCTTATCTTAGGGGTAATTTCAGCCGATGCTGGTGATGTTACCGTGATGGGCATGCAACCAGACAACAAGTCAGCTTGGCATATGCGGGCAAAAATGGGTTATTTGCCGGAAAACGTAATGTTTTACGAGCAATTAACAGGCTTAGAAGTACTAACCTATTTTGCTCGTTTGAAAGGTCAATCTAAAAGCCACGCCAAAGCATTACTTGAACAAGTCGGCATTGCACATGCTATGGGGCGACAAGTCAAAACTTACTCAAAAGGTATGCGTCAGCGTTTAGGCTTAGCACAGGCTTTTATTGGTGAACCAAAATTATTATTACTTGATGAACCAACCGTAGGTTTAGACCCTAATGCAACAGCAGAGTTTTATAGCAGCGTTGATCAATTAAAAACTCAGGGAACTAGCGTAGTGCTTTGTTCACATGTTTTACCGGGTGTAGAGCAGCATATTGACCGCGCAATGATTATTTCTGGTGGCAAAACTCTAGCACTGGGTACTATTGCAGAATTACGTGCAGCGGCGAATTTACCAACGCAAATTAAACCACAAGGGTTGAATGGGGCGTTGCTTGAAGATTCAATGCTCAAGTCGTATGTCAATTCAGCTGGTCATTTAACGGTACCCGAACAAGACAAGTTAAAGGTTTTACGTCATTTATTGGCCGATGAGAGCTTAAACGACATTGCGGTTGAGTCAGCTAACTTAGAGCAAGTTTATCAGTACTATTTGGCTAAAACAGAGCAAACAAAAAATACTAAGGCAGAGGCGTAATGAGAGAAATACTAACTGTCGCCAATAAAGAATTTCAAGATGGCCTACGTAATCGTTGGTTATTATCAATTACCCTAATTTTTGCCGTATTGTCTGTAGGTTTAACCTACTTTGGCGCCGCAGCATCCGGTGCCGTTGGCACAACATCGCTATCAACCACCATTGCTAGCTTGGCAAGCTTAGCGGTATTTCTAATTCCACTTATTGCACTATTACTAAGTTATGATAGCTTTGTTGGTGAGCAAGAGGGTGGAACATTACTACTTTTGTTAACGTATCCATTGAGTAAAAATCAGTTATTACTGGGTAAATTTCTTGGTCAAGGTGGTATTATTGCCTTAGCAACCGTACTAGGTTTTGGTAGTTCAGCTTTATTGCTATTTATACAAAATAGCGACATTGCTATTTTGCAAACCTTTGGCTATTTCATTTTAAGCGCTACGTTACTAGGGTTAAGCTTTACTGCGATTGCTTACATGATCAGTTTAGTGGCGAGTGAAAAATCAAAAGCGGCAGGTGTTGCGCTAATCACTTGGTTCTTCTTTGCTTTAGTTTTTGACCTTGCGTTATTAGCTTTATTGGTTGGTGCAGAAACCGGTTTAAGTCAGACCGCTTTAACGCAATTAATGATGTTGAATCCTGCTGATATTTTCCGTTTAGTTAACTTGGCGGGTTTAGACAGCTCTGATGTTAATGGCGCTCTGGCAATAGCCATTAAAGCGAATTTAACGCAAAGCCAACTATTAATGCTACTGCTTGGCTGGGTCGCAGCACCTTTGGCTATTGCATCTATTATTTTTAAAAACAAAAAACTTTAAAGGCAACCGTAATGTTTCGTAAACTGTTTTTCGCTATTGCTTTACCTTTGGTATTAGTGACGGGTTGTTCTGAGCAATCAGAACAGCAACAAATTGTTCATCAAGCTGCTGCTATTGAAAGCGCTGACGAATGTCACTTATGTGGTATGTTAATCGCTAATTTTTCTGGTCCTAAAGCTGAATTATTCCGAAAGGGCGTGACGAAAGCTGACGGTGAAATGGTGAAAAAATTCTGTTCAACACGCGATATGTTTAGCTTCTATCTTGATCCTGAAAATAAACGTAATGTTACCACCATACTTGTTCATGATATGAGTAAAGCGCCGTGGGATACGCCTAAGGATGAATTTTTTATTGATGCTCGCCAAGCCTGGTTTGTTGTTGGTTCAAGTAAAACCGGTGCAATGGGGAAAACATTAGCGAGCTTTTCTGCGCAAACTGACGCAGATGCCTTTGCTCGTGAATTTGGTGGTAAAGTTATCGACTTTAATGCCGTTAGTTACGAATCACTGCAATAACAGTACATTTCCTATTTGGTTGTTGATTTTGTCGGATTTGTTGAGTTAGAGCTAACTCATACCGGCAAATCAGCATCCTTTAGCACCCTATCATCATGTTTATATCACTAGCAAAAGTTGTAATTTATAGCTAGGTAGGTAATCCATACCTGTTCCACTTGAAATTGCATCTTCAAGTAGAACGGGTATAGTAATATTATTTCTTGTTTGAAATCTACATGATAACTATTAGATTACTGAGCTGTTTAGCGTTAATCGTCACACTTACCTCTTGTTCATTGTCGAAAGTCGCGACCACATCTTTTCGTGGTGGCTTTGATTTTTCAACAGTAGAAAGCTATAGCACTTATGGTCGTAATTCTGCTTTTGGTGGTTTGCAAAACCTCAGTGACAGTACGCGTAACACCATTGAACTCGCTATTGAGCAGGGTTTTGATGAAAACGGCTTTAGTTATAAAACCGTAAAAAAAGCCGATATTGTTATTGCTTATCATGTTATTAATCACAACTTTGGTGAACTTAAACGCTATAACCAGCAAGTGAAATACTGCAGTTATTGTTTAAAGGCTGGGCAAGCTACACGTAAAGAACTACAAGCAAAGTTACGCCCTGGTAGTTTGATTCTTGATATTATTGACCCAAAAAATCAACGTTCTGTTTGGCGCAGTGTTTATCCATTAGGCTTTAAAGAAAAAGATAACAGCCAAGAAATGCAGGAAAAAATTAGCGATGCGGTTGATCGCATGTTGGAAGATTACCCAAAAGGGAAAAACTTTAGCAAGATTAATAATCTAAACGAGTATATTGCGTAATGATTAAATGGCTAGCCATTACTTTACTGGTGTTCGCGGGTTTTATGGCGATATTACTTGGTTTAGGCTATTTGCTTAATGAAAACGAAAAATCGACCACCGTGTTAAAAGCAGAACTTGAACAAGCGTCGCAAGCTGAACAAGCAAGGCAAGAAAGGATCCGTCAACGTGCAACCGTAAGTGATGATATACAACAACCAGTCAATACTGCTAAACCTAAAAACATGCCGAACATCGCCGAAAACATTCAAGTTGTCGAACAATTTGAACAAACAGTAATTAATAATCTCACATGTATTTCAGTGCAACAGTGTCAAATAGTAAAAGTCAGTTTTAAGAATGCTAATTGCTCTGTCGCTATTAATAATATTGGCGCGTCTTTACTTAAAAAGCTTAAAACAAAATCAAAGATCATCGCTGCTTGTCCGAAAACTTCACCGCAAGCTAATTTAATCTGTCAGCAAAATATTTGCACTTTTGAGCATTAAGCTATTTATGAGAAATATTCTGCGCGATGTAGAACTATTCCCTAAATTTAGGGTTATAATAGCGCCAACATTCTTATAAATACTGTTTATCTATGACATTTCCAAATGACGAAACTGGCCAAGTACTTGCTGAAATGCAAAGTGCTGGTATTGATTTAACCGTGGTACACAAAGTAGTTTTTTTTCAACTATTTGAAAAAGAAGAAAGAGCTCAAGCTATGGTTGCGCATTTGGCAGAACAAGCTCCTGAAATGGTTGTGGAGTTAGTACCAGATGAAATGCCTAATGTTTGGGATGTAAATTGTTTCGTTAATATGACGCCAGACTATGATGCTATTGTTGCCCAAGAAGCTGAATTTGAATTACTAGCGGCTAAATTTGACGGTTTTAATGATGGTTGGGGAATCGAAGCCTAACGGTTACCTTTCTACAGCGCTGATAGCTATTTTTAACCCAAACACTTAGGCTAAGTTGTTAGGCAATGTCAATTACTAGAGCGCTGAAGTAGCTGCAATCAAGCGCTTTGACTCAGTCGTTATTCTTCACTTTTTCATCACTTTCTTACACAAGTCTACATCTTCAAAACATTTGTAAAACAGATCTAATTGAACCAATCTTCCACAATAGCATCATCTTAAAACAAGGATTTAACAGATGAAACTATTAACGATTTTTACACCATTATTGCTTGCCACTGTAATCAGTTTTTCAGTAAGTGCTGAGGTGGAAAATCCTCACAGTGTTGGCTTATCAATATCTGGTGGTGGTATTGATTACAAGGGTAAGGATACTGATGGTGCCGGTGTTGGCCAGTCTTACCTTTATTACAATTATCAATTTTTGCCACATTATTACTTAGAAGTTGGCTTATCCAGCGCCGAAGACACTGATGATTGGGACTGTGACAAAACCGGAGACAACAGCTGGAATTGTCGTGCTGACCACGATAACAATTTTTCTTTAGATGCTGATAACTTTACCCAAGATAGCTTAATCGTCGCTTTGAAAACCGATTTATCTTTATCTAAGCGCAATAGTTTATATGCCAAAGTTGGTGCTGAATTTTATCAATATGAATTGAGCTTAGCGCACAATAAATTTGCCGATGAATCTGGTGTTGGTCTGTACCTAGAAGCAGGTTGGCAATATCGCTGGGACAATGGTATTGGGCTTAATACCGGCATACAGCATCATGATCTTGGTGACTTAGAAAGAACTAGCGTTAGTATAGGCGCTAGCTACTCTTTTTAGTTAGTAATGACAGTTCAGGGAGGCAAAGGCCTGTAATAGTTACCTCAACTATTATGGGTCTTTTTTTATATCTTCTGCTTCTAGAATTTGAAATGCCGGTAAGGTGACACGCCAGTAAATAGCGGCTAAGCGCAGCATTAACGCTCCTAAAATTGCCACTACAATTGCAATATGTTCAGGGACTGAAAAATGGCTTAATAGGGTATATAGCGCACCACCTAATATTGCTGCTGTTGCATAGATTTCTTGTCGTAATATCATTGGAATAACATTACATAAGACATCGCGTATCATACCGCCTGCGACACCTGTCATTGTGCCCATTACAATGGCAACAGGTACTGCTGCGCCTAAGCTTAGGGCTTTTTCTGTGCCTAATACTGCAAATAGCGCTAAACCAAAAGCATCCGAAACCAGTAAAAACCGTTTTGGAATACGCTTCGGGCAGCGGATAAAAATAATAGTTAATATAGCCGTGGCTAAAATAATATAGAGATATATTGGGTTTTTAACCCAAAAAACAGGCGTTTGTAAAATTACATCGCGAATAGTGCCACCGCCAATTGCAGTTACAGCAGATAAAACAACAACTCCAAAGGGATCGAGTTTATAGCGTCCCGCCATTAATGCCCCTGAAAAGGCAAAAACCACAACACCAAAAATATCAAGCCAATAAAGTAGTTCCGACATCTGCTTTAATCGCTATTTAATTAACGGTAAATCAGCAGCTTGCCAGCCATTCATATCGCCATCAAGGTGACGAAGATCACTAAAGCCGGCTGCTCGAAGTGCGTTTTCAGCACTAACTGCTCGACGACCAGAACGACAATGCACCACAACCGTTTGGTTTTTATAGCCAATGATTTTACTTAGATTATTGTTGATTTGATCATGGCTGATATTAATTGCACCTTTGATATGACCTTGGGCAAATTCATTTGGCGTTCGAACGTCTAATACTATTGTATTGCTTGCTGGTGTTGCCATTAAGGTTAGCAATTCTTGTTGTGAAATTGTTGCGGTTTGCTCTGCAAAACTGATAAATGCACAAAGGCTTAATAGCAATAATAATGTTGATTTAATAAATTTCATTTCGAGTCCTTATTTGGCGAAAGCCATGCTTGTTGATTTTATAATTTCAAATAGTTGTCAGCGCTTTTGGTCGTAACTTCAAAGAGCTTTAAATGATTAACCTTGCCCTGAATTAGCAAACGACATAATAGCAACCATCATAACTAATAGTATGCAAATATATAATGCGTAATTAATACGCTTGCTGGCATGAATAATATCAGTTGCTTGCGGTTGCCTTGCTTGGTCATTAAAACTCGCTTTCCGCAGTTTATTTCCTTGATACATAGCAACACCGCCAAGCCTAATTTCTAAGCTTAATGCTAAAATATGTAATAACAAACTATTGCCTGTTTGTAGGAATTTACCTCGAGTTAAACGCCAGCAGAGAACAGTGTTTTTCCCAACCGTGCCAAGCAATAAAATTAAGGCAAATAACCGTGAAGGCAACCATTGTAATAGCTTAACAATATGATTCACTGCGGCGCCAAAATATACAAAACGAATTGTTTTAATATTCCAAGCGTAGTGCATTTCTAAAAGTAAGCGAAATGACAACGCTGCTAGCGGGCCAAAAACAAGGTAATAAAAACCGACACAAACCAGTAATTGTGAGCTACGTAGTACCTGCATCTCAATACAAGCTTTGCTAATGCCTAATGAAGAGAGTTTATCGGTTTCACGCAATAATAAAGCTGATGTCGCTTGTTTGGCTTGGTAGTTGTTATTGGCAACAAGCTCACGAGCAATGTGTTTATTTATTTTACCTAAACCAATATTTCCTAAAGCAATGTACAGCAGTAAACCATGCCAAAGCCAAGTTACTTCAATGAAGCTTTCAAATAACCATAAAATAGTTACCAAAGGCGCTAAAGTAACAAGTATGGCAATAAGGCCAGAAATGTTTTGTTGTCGGGAGTTACTGCTGGTTTTATTAACTTTATCGGCCAATCGCTGACAATAAAAATTAAAAAATGCTAAAGGTTGATGAGTAACAAATGCGCCAATTATTGCTTTTAGAGCGATCATTAATAACAGCATAACTGCAGCAGAATACAAATGAGGGCTGGCTAAAATGTTACTCAAACTTTCCATTAGCTTAATGATTTTCCTTTTAATGCGTCTATCATGCTAACCACTAACTGCGAAGAGTTGACCGAAGCGGTTTCTAAATATGCTTCAAAAGAGCTTGGCGATTCTTTACCTGCAATATCAGACATTGAACGAATAACAACAAATGGCGTATTAAACTGATGACACGTATTGGCAATTGCAGCACCTTCCATTTCAACTGCAGCCATTGTTGGGAAGTTTGCTCTGGCTTTAGCAATATCGTCATCTTTAGTCATAAAAGTATCACCAGTAGTGATAAGACCAACCAATGTTTGAATATTTTCAAGTGAGTTGATACCCACTTTGGCGGCAGCTACTAATTCTGGGTGTGGAATATATGCTGCTGGGTTTGCGGGTAATTGACCTATTTCGTAACCAAACGCGGTAACATCAACATCGTGATAGCGAACTTCAGAACTGATAACGATATCACCCACTTTAAGAGATTGTTCAAAACCACCAGCAGAGCCCGTATTTACCACGTAATCAGGCTGAAATTTATCAATAAGAATAGCGGTGGCTAAAGCAGCAGGAACTTTACCTATACCTGATTGCACAATCACTACGTCGTTGCCGTTTAATTGTCCTTGATAAAAGGTGTAGCCAGCGTGAGTTGTTGTTTCACAATTTTGTAATTTGCCTTTTAAAATGGCAACTTCTGATTCCATTGCACCAATAATACCTGCTTTCATTAACTGTAATCCTGTTATCTGTCTTGCGAAAAATTTTCGCTATTGTCTATGCGCGGATTATAGCGCGACTTGAGTTTAAAATCTTTTATCCGTGTCAACAAAAAAGCAGACATCAATGTCTGCTTTATATTTTTTCTTAGTAACTCAATGAACCACATTTGTTTAATGCGGAAGTGCCGCTACTTGAGGTGAGGAGAGTTGCCTTGCCATTGCTGGAGTATCTTTATGCAATTGAGCTTGTGCGGCTGCAGGTGAAAGTGCGCCTGCTGATCTAGGGCGCGCTTTAACCAATGGCGCAGGAATAACACGACCTTTTACTTTTGGTGATGGGGCATTATTACCTAAAATACGGCTGTTGATACAAGCACGAATTTCGTCGATGGTATAATTTGCTTTTACCTTAATGCGAATATGTGGAATGGCTGCGGCTTCTAAAGCGCCACTTACAAACCAGTCTTTCTTAATTTTATAACCTTTGCCTTTAGTGTCGACTAAATCAATAGCACCTAAAAGTTTCATTGAATCTCGATCGCAAATAACAAAATCCAAATACTTACTGTTAGCATTGTTAGCGGCTGTTTGACCTGCGCGGTTAGAAACACCATTTCGAATAGTAACAATGTCGGCGAGTTTGACACGATTGATAATACGGTATCGGCTCCCCATTGCTTGTTCTACAAGGTTTTGAAAGTTTTTCTCTGCAGGAGTGAAAATGGCAGTTTTACGCTCGAAAGGAAAAGGAAAGCTATTGTCGTTTAAGCGATTAGCTAACATAGCGACAATTACAATAAGGCTGATCATGGCAAATAGAATGAGTTCCATATACATCTCCGGCAGTTCAAAATTTTGACGTTTATCTTAAGTAACTAGATAAAGCAAAAATTGCGCCAGAGAGATAATTATGGTCTGAAGATTAAATCAACCGATAGAGTTGTATCGGTGATTCTTAACCAACCGATTGATTTTATTAGTAGGTGTGCGCACTTATAGGTGCTGTTTAGCTTGGGTATTTCGCTTCCAGTGCTGCGTAAAGTTGCTGTTGGAAATCTGTCGCGCTAGCATCTAAGGTGTTGACCAAACTCGCTAGCACTTCATTGTCTTCTTCACCGTGCCAAACTTTAATGTAGCTACCTTCTTTATAGCCATGATCTTGACGGAAGAAGTTTAAAGTATTTTTACCAACATATTGACGGAATAATTCGTTTAAATCCATCGACATTAAACGCATACAATCAGCAAGCGCTAATGCGTCAAACGCTTTGTTGCTTACCGCTGCAGAAGCAAGGTTTTCAAGGGCAATTTTAAAGTCTTGCTCGCCACTATTTTGTGTTAGTTCAGCTGATAATGTTGTGGTAATTTCTTCAATAGTACCGCCAGCCATTAAACGTAAGCTTAAGCCAAAATGAAAAATATCGACTAATTCTAATTGTACTTGTGGAATATCAATTTCTTGATGTTTCCACCACTTCCAACCGTGGTGATCTAGCATTTCGGCACACTCAACCCAAATGGCACGATACCATTCATAGTTGTTATCTCGCCACGTTTCACTTACACGTGAATTCATTGCGTCTTGCATCGATAACATTTGTATTATTTGGTTCTTTGCTGTGCTCAGTGAATCGCTCATTATTGTCTCTATTCTATTGGAATTTGCTGTCAAAAAAATTGCTTGCTGATAGTTTGCCGTAGCAGCAATAAACTAACAAGCTTTGTACTTAAATTAATGCCTTAATAGTGGCATTATACCCACATATTGAAATGAAAAAAGAGGTTTACTTGTGACAAATAAAGTCTCCACTGAAGTACAAAATGAAGCTTTACGTATTGCCAAAGGTACCCAGAAAAAAGGCCAAACCAAAGAGCAAACAAAATTGATTGCTCAAGGCATTGAAAAGGGCATTAGTGAATACAAAAAGCAGCAAAAAATTAAAGCACGGGAACGTGATAAGCAACGTAAGAAAAGCTTGTCTGCTAATGCTAACTCAGCAACAACTGATACACAGGTATTGGCAAGTAATAATTCGGCAGATTTATCACGTCGATTAAGTGTTTTTTCAATGCTACCTTGGTTATTGTTGTTGGCAAGTTGGGCATATTTTCTGGTTAATTAGTTCTGGAAAATTAGCTGTTCTTAGCGAGCTGCTAAGTGAACTCCTGCAATCATACAGCGAATTGAACCACCAGCGAGTTCAATTGTACTGACATCAATGGGTACTAGCTGCGCACTTTGTTTTATTAGTTTCTTTTGTTCAGTGGTTAAAGCCTTATAAGCGGTTTTTGATAATGCTAAGACACGTCCATTACTTCCTTGTAATTCAATGGCATTGCCACAAAATTTATTTATTTGTGATTCTGTTAAGGCAATGACTTTTCTGCCAGAGCTTTTAAAGCGCTGTATTATTTCACTTCGTCTTGCGGAGTTTGAAATCATTTCTGGCGCTAATAATACGAACTCGCTGGCAATACACATTAAAACATTAGTATGGTAAACACTTTCTCCTGCTTGGTTACTGGCATCAAACAGCATTGGTTCATAATTGAAATGGGTACAAAAACGCTCTAATGCGAGTGAATTAGCTCTGTTAGATTGCACTGCGTATGCAACACGGTCTAAATGATCTAAAACCATTGCGCCAGTACCTTCCAAGTAAATATTGTCATGCTCAAGTCCTGAGTAGTCGACTATATCTTGTACGCGGTAGTTAATTTTCAATTGTTCAATAATATCGCTACGCCTTTCTAAACGTCTGTTTTGTGCATACATAGGATAAATAGCTATGTGGCCACCACTATGAGTTGAAAACCAATTATTTGGAAATACAGAGTCAGGTGTTTCTGTTCCCTCATCTTCAAATAAATGCACCTTGATACCATAACTTGTCAAGATTATTTGGGCTTGGCTAATCTCTTGGTAAGCCGTTTTTGCAATCACCTCAGGTGTTGCTATTAGTTGAGATGTTTGAAAACTATTGTCTGCTTGAGTTTGTGGATTAGGATAAAAATGATGTGGCCTGATCATCACTACACTATGAGGTGCTTGGGGATTGATAATGCTCAAAATGATATTCCAGAAAAGTGAATTTAAACGATGTTAATAGTGTAGATTTTATTTTTGCTAGTTAAAATGTCACTATTACTGACATTTGTGATTAATTTTTATCACTTTGTATAGTTGAGTTGGCAATATGACAAATTTAACCATAAGACCTTATCTTCATGATCATCTTGATCAGCAATTAATTTCGTTACTGCGAGAAGATGGTCGGGCTTCCATTTCTAAACTCTCAGAGCAGTTGAAAGTGTCTCGCGGTACCGTACAGAACAGAATTGATCGTTTAGTGTCCTCAGGTGCTATTTTAGGTTTTACTGTAAGGGCTCATGAGGCACTTGAAGCTGGCGCGATTAAGGCCGTTATGATGATTGAAGTTGTCGGTCGTTCTACCGCACAGGTGATCAAAACATTAAAGGGTTTACCACAACTTGTTAAGTTACATACCACCAATGGTTCGTGGGACTTAGTAGCTGAGTTACAAACCAGTAACTTAATTGAATTTGACCATGTATTAGCGCAAGTACGAATGATTGAAGGAGTTCTAAATAGCGAAACCAGTATTTTACTGACTTCTGCTTAATGCTGTGGGTTTACTACAGGTTTAATATTCAAAACGAACCCTAATCCAAGCATTGCTATTGTCTTGATGCTGACCGAAAAATGAATAATCATCTTTACCAAAAAACAGGTTAGCGCCAGTGCTAAATAGCCATTGGTCATTATAGCGGTAATCAATACTTGGTTTAAGATAGGCATCGTGATCGGTTGGTGAGTAGAAACTAAATAATGAGTAAGTTAAGGTTTGTTGTTTTGCTCGGTAGGTCAAGCGCATAGTTAACAGTTGTCGATTTTCATCAACAAGTTGTTCTGGTGTTAAGCTGTTGTTGGCTAGTGCTTGGTAGTCTTTAGTACGCTCTAAGTAATACTGTACGCTAGCAGTAAAGTTTTTCGCCAATTCTCGTTCGTAGCCAACTAGTACTCTGTGTTGACCATTGGCAATATTACTTTTGTTTCCCGTCGAATTCTCTATGCTGTTATAACTACTATATTCGAAATTGAAAATACCGCCAGCATAGGCGGTTAAAGCACTAAAGCCCCATGAGTTTAACTTTGGGAAGTAACCTTGGCTTTGCTGCTGTTGGCTATTTACGGCTTGGTAATTCAATATGTCGCTTTCTGTAATCACTTCGCTGCCAGTTGGTGTCGGCCAAAAGCCTTGATAGCCATAAAGAGATACTTCCACATCTTTGATGCGAGTATTGAGTCGTGCAGACCATTGTGATTTATGAGTTTTGTTGACGGGAAATGCTTCGCTAGGCGCAACAATTTGCTGCATTTTCGGAGAATAAAATGAAAAACGTTCACCGGTAATATAATTATCAGGAGTGAAGTCAGGTGTCCATACTAAGGTGAAATTGACCTTATCGAAATACCAGTTGGTTCTTATGCTATCCGAAGGTGCTTTTAAATATTCGTCGGCTCGGCCAGAGAAAAATGATTGCCAATCTTTAGCAAATAAATCATTAAGGAATAGGTAATCACCCGTTCCCCAGGTTAATACTTGTCGCCCAACTTTCACGTCAACAAAGCTAAGAGGGCTGGCGGAAATATTTAATTCTCGAGTATGCCAAATTGCTTTAGCTAAAACCGCATCGTAATAGCTGTCTACTTTGCCATTTAACTCAAAGAGCTGATGACTATAATTAATATTAAATCGTGCTCTAAGCTCATTTATCGTAGCAAAATTTTTAACGACATTATCTTTTAAAAATTGTCCGTAGGCTGCTTCAACAAACCCGGTTAACTGCCACGGTGATGAAACTTGTTCTTCATCACTCCAGTCGTCTGCCCAATCATCGTCTTCGTTATCGTTCCAAGTTTGTTCAACGCCAGTTTCTTGCTGTTTAGCTTCACTAACGGTAAGTAATTTATTTGCATGGCTAGTTGCCAAGACAATATTGGAATTAAAAGTAATAACGAACAACAGTATTGTGGCTATTCGCATGGGTGAATTAAGTAAAGAAAACATACTCAAATTTTATTTTAACCAAGCTTTAGGCGGCGTACGCATGCTACGTTCGCTAAAAATATTGCTCGGTAAGCCAACATCATATTTCACTTTGCGAAACTGCATCTCGGTATAACTGTTGTTGCTGAGATCTGTTATGCGAGATTTCATCACGGTTGGAATGCCGCCAATGTTTTTAACCTTAAGTACCGTCATTTTGCGCACGGCTTGTTGGCTTTGATTAAAATAAATACTTTCTATCGGTAAAAAATTACTCTTACTAATAGTCACAGTGTAAGAACTAAACTCGACACTTTGTTTATCTTTAGGTACAGCGTTAATTACGTAATTGTCGTTATCTTCACTTATTAAGGTAAAGCTATCTTCATTAGGGTTACGGCCTGATACGTCTTCATAGAAAAAATGTGAGCCAACAAAAGAGGTACGTTTATCACCGGCAGAAATACGTTTAACCAAATCTAATGCGGGTAAATAAAGCCAGCGATTATCGTCTTGCTCAACATGCTTTTCAACGCGAAAAACAGTGTCTTTTACATTGCTTGGGCGTGAGAAAAACACCAGCATATTTTGATCACCAAGATCCTTTTCATCTTGGCGTAAAATAATAAATTGACGCATTTGCTTCTTGCCATTTTCATCAACAATAATCATGCGAGCTTGTGCGCTGCCATCGTCACCAGCGTAGTAGGATGCAAGGTTAGACTTGGCGATTATTTCACTGGTGCTAAGCTGTTTTACGGGTTCCTGCGCTGGTAAATTGCTACTGAATATCAGAGCTACCAGCAAGCTAAATAATTTACTGCTCTTAACAATATTTAATTTCTGAAGTTTGGTAAAAATATGCTTCATCAAATTTATCCTTTTAACTCTTACTGTCAAAACTTATCTCAAAGTGGTGTTAGCTAAACTGAGCTGACTTTATTCGTGTTTTTGTTTAATAAAGTCAGCAGTGCAGGTAATAAAACTAAGGTGACTAATGCTGACATCACCATAATACTGGCTAAGAAAAAGCCAACAGTAATGTAGGGCATTAACGGTGATAATAATAACGGCGTGAAGCCTATAGCGATAACAATAGCGTTGCGGCTGATGGCGCGACTAGGCTCTTGAAACATAGCCGTAAGCGCTTGGCTTAAACTCTTGTATTCCTTTTCAAGTTCACGAACCCTTTGAATAAAGTGGATAGCAAAATCAATTGAAAGCCCTAATGTTAGCGCTGATAGCACAGCAATAGGCATATCATAAGCTTTACCAAACCAACCAATAAGTCCGTAAATCATGGTAATGGTAAATGTTAGCGGTAGCATGGCTAATATGCCGTACTTTATCGATCTAAAAAGTATCATCATCATTAAAAACACCACAACAAATGAAGAGAGCAAACTGTCGATCATGCCGCTGACCATAGCATCTTGCCAAACAACATTAAGGTAAGACTTTCCTGCCCACTGATACTCAACATTGGCTGGTGGTGGGTTGTTACTAATATATGCTTCAACCCAGCTCACCACTTTTGTCATATGTTGGTTATCACCGCTGGTCATTTGTAGCCAGAGTAAGGTTTTTTGATAATCTGGACTAACAAAGTGCCATAAATCTTGTGGGCGATGTGAAGATTGAAACTGTAGTAAAGTTTGTGCTACGCCATTGCTGCTATTCGGAATAGCAAAATCTATCTCATCACCAGAATTAAGTTCACGGTTAACGGTACGGACAATATCAACTAGGCTATTTACTTTGCCGACGTCGCCATTTTCAACCAATGTCGTTTGTAAGTTGGCTAGCCAATTAAGCATTTTAGGATTAGTAAACACCTGTTTAGCTGATAATGCTTGTTCGCCAATATTATAAAGTTGCTCTAGCCAAGCTTGTTCAGAATCATCAGCTTCAAAACGTATGTCATCTAGGGAAATTAATAATTCTTGAGTGAAAAATGCTTGGGCGCTTGTTGCATCCATTGTTGTTGAAACAAGCTTAGCTTGTTGCCAATTTGCTAACAATTCAGCAATTGCTGACTTAGTTGAACCTGCATCTTGACTCGTAAGAAGCTGCTCAAAATTTAGCAGCGCTTTGCTTTCATCGTTTTTATTATTGTTAAACACCAACCAAGCGTCATACGTGCCAGCAAAATGCTGATTAAGCGCTTTATCTGCAATGCGTATTTCGTGATCCGCTTTAAACCAATTAACTGGGTTATCGTTGATTTCAATACGGGTAATGCCTTCAATGCTTAATGTAAATAAAGCGATGAAAGTAATTAGAATTATTTTGACGCGTTTAACGGAAAAAATGCCGAGCTTTTCCAAACTTTTTGCTAAACGGCCTTTTTGCTCCATGCGTTGTAAGGCGCGTTGCAAGTTAGCTAAGGTTTCAGGCTTCATACGTGCAATATAAGCTGGAATGTAGGTAATGGTAAGAACAAAGGCCAATAATATGCCGGTACCAATAAAGGCGCCGAACACTTTTACTGGCGGAATAGGAGTAAGCATTAAGGAGTAAAAGCCGACGGCTGAGGTGATTGACGTAAACAGCATAGGTTTATATAAATGCGCCATCACTTTTTTCACAGTATCAGAGGCGTTGTCGCCAGCTTTATAGC
>CAJXQI010000023.1 GCA_913058395.1 uncultured Colwellia sp.
GAGCACCGCCCTTACAAGGCGGGGGTCACTGGTTCAAGCCCAGTATCGTCCACCATCATTATTTCTCTATTAATATTTCAAAAAATCTACTTATTTTCTCAAATATATACTCGTAGGTAAATTAACTCTATTTCCGCTGCTAAATTTTCAGTTAAAAATAACTATTATTCATTAACAATTATGCGCTATTCGTCTCTGCCCTCCTTTAGCAACCCTTTAGCTTCAAACTATTTGCACCTTCGGCTTTCTAAGCCTAAGCAAGTCTCGAATTAAAGTTCATACCCATCACTAAAATCAATAACCTAACAAAGCACCAGAACAATTATCCCGTTATTAATGCCTGCAAAATTTTGCTAAACAGCTCCTACTCACGTTTTCACAATTAAAATCGCGAAGTTTGCCGTTCAAGTGACTTTGGTGACTGTCTATGTGCTGATGAAAATTGCAGCTTTCAACCGAGGTAAGTAAGCCTGAAATTGTATTAGTAGCTGAAATTTAGGCAATAAAAAAGCGGACAACAGTCCGCTTTCATTTGAATGATACTAGAGATTAGCCATTAATACGTTTTTGCGCTACCACAGTTAATTCTGCTGAATTAATTGTTGCTAAAATACCTTCAACTTTTGCTTTAGGTAATTTACCTAACATTAATGTACCGGTTTTAATCGAGTTATTTTTACCAGCAAAAGCAACTAAGTTTTGACCATTGCACTGAATGCCGTCAAACACATTACGAATTTTTAATTTATTAGTCTTTAAAAATGAACGGAAGCGAGATTTATCATCAATTGAAACATACTCACATAGTTTTGTAGCAACATTAGTCGCTTGCGCATTTTGCGAGTAAGTTGTTGCTAGGAATATGAATGTGATTGCTAATAAAATGTTTTTCATGAGAAGTGCCTTAATATCAATAAAAATAAAACTAGTGAAACGAACTATCGATACTAAATCGCATTGGAAACCCCGCTGCCATAGGTAATCCCCTTAGACCGGTTGTTTTGCGTAATACTCTTTCAAATATCTTGCCGTTTCTGCTGGAGGCGCATTATACAGAGACGAAATTGTTACACAAGGTTAAAATTTGTTATCCAAAATATTTCTGCAAAAATTTGTATATTAAGTACCTCTACTAGCAGAAAATTTCAGCAAAGTTTTACTGACACGATAATCACAAGAACACACGACATCATTAGCTGACTCGGTTATAATCACTTTTTAATTTTCAGCTTTAAAGGTTTGCTATGTCAGCTGACATCCCTCTTATCGATATTTCCGTACAACCTATTGAATTGTGTAAATTGTTAAAAATAGCCAATATGGTCGGTGGTGGTGGCGAAGCTAAAATTGTTATCAGCGAAGGCTATGTGCTGGTCAATAACGAAGTTGAATTTCAAAAGCGTAAAAAAGTTTACCAAGACGACATTATTGAATTTAATGGCGAAATTGTGCAAGTTAATGTAGTTAAAAGCCAAAAAAAATCATCTGAAGCAAGTTCAATGACGAAGCAAGCACAGGGTAATAAACCAAAATCCAAAACAAAGAAAAAGCAACCTGCTGCTTTTCAAAATGTGCCAAATGAAATGGTACAAGTTGAGCAACCACGCTCAAAGCGCAAGCCAATCTCTTTTTAACTTTGGTTTACACGCATTTTTAGGTTTGCAATTAAAGCGCCTGCAACAATTAATGCCATGGCAATAAATAATTGTTTAGTAAACATTTGCTCACTAAAGCTTATCAGTACTAACGTCGACAATAGCGGTGTAAAATACGACATTGTCGCAATAACTCTCGGGTCGCCTCTTTTAAGTGCTACATCCCAACAATAAAAAGAAAGTCCTAAAGGGCCTACACCTAACATAACAATCAAGCCCAAATCACGTAATGTCACATTTGGCGTTGTTTCTAATGCAAAATGTGACATTGCAGCTAAGCCACCTGAAAGTAAACAAAACAGTCCTACCGTCGCTGAACCAAACGGAGTGTGGCTTTGATTTAGCTTCTTTGAAAGTAATGAATAACACGCCCAAGTAATTGCCGCAATTATTGCCAGGCTATAACCGAGTACGTCATCGCTAGAAATAGTGACACCATTTGCAGCAACGATTAGCCCAGCACCGGCCAGTGAAATTAAGGTTCCAATAACTTGTCGTTTACTTAAGCTTATGTCTTTAAAAAACAGTGGCGTAAATAACAAAATAAATAACGGCCACAAATAGTTAAGTAAATTAGCTGTAACAGGTGGCGCTAGACGAAGTGCCATGAACAATAAGAAGTGATAACCAAAAACACCGCAGACTCCAACCAATAATAGTTGTGGATTTACCTGCCATTTTTTATATTGCGGTAACGATAAGCTTCCGCCAATTAATAGCGTTGCAGCTAATAAAAGAAACGGCGGAATATGATTAAGCTTGGCAACAAGCAGCGCTAAACTGCTCCATAGGAAAATAGTAATAAAGGTTAATAATATATAATGCATTATTTTAAAATAACTATGTTGTGGTGATTATAATTTTTTCTGCCAAAATACCGCCTGGCCCATTTTAGGGTCAAGTTCATAACTGCCAAAGCCAACTTTTTCATAGGCCTTTTTGGCAATTACATTACCTTCTAACACTTCTAAAGTAAGCTTACAGCAGCCTTTATCAATTGCGATGGCTTCAACATAATCAAATAAGTATTGAGTTAACCCTTGCCCTCGATTCGCTTCAAGTACCACAATATCATGGAAATTGATCAGCGGTTTTGCGCTAAAAGTAGAAAAACCTTCAACACAGTTTGCCAATGCAGCAACTTTACCATCAACATAGCAAAGTACGATAAATACATTAGTTTGCTGTCGTAACTTGGCGATTAAATTATTTTGTACAAAGTCAGATAACGCTTCACCACCGCCCATAGGATCAAGCGCATATGCTGACAAACACGTCATCACATCTTGTGCTTGTTGTTGATCATGATAATTCGCTGTTATTACCGATATTGCCATTTTGGTTATCCTTTTGTTTATCAGAAAACTAGTTCACTAAGAAAGCCATAGGTTACTACCAATTGACTATACTCGACACAAGATTTATTTACAGGGTAAGTGCTTAAAAGTTATCTTAATATTGAATGTTACAAGAATTATTCCTGCACTCTATCTTCCATGATAGGATTGCCGATTATACAACTGAATTAATTGCCCGAGTGATCAATGTCTAAAATACTACCTTTGAGCTTATTAGCATTGTGCTATATCCTTCCTTTGGCTACCGCAACTGTATTTGCCAATACCGATAAACATGGTGAATTACCTAAAGCCGTAAGTAATAACGCCGTTGCACAAGTAAAAGCTAACAACCAAGATTATATTATTTCATTTTCAGGTTTGGCCAGCGGCAAAAGCTTTGAAGACGTTCATAATTACACCTATGTTTATGATGTTAAGCTGCAAACATGGCAAGTAAAGTCACAAGTACCTATTGCTAAAGCAATTAATGGCTTAACCGGACGACTTGCGAGTGTTGCTACAGCAATCAATGACACCGCTTATGTATTTGGCGGTTATACCGTAGCAGAAGATCATAGTGAAGTATCAGTGCCTGATGTATATGCCTACCATGTAATGACTGACCAATATCAGCAATTAGCTGCGATGCCAGTGCCAGTTGATGACAGTGTTGCTCTGGCGTACAAAAATCGTTATATCTACTTAGTTAGCGGCTGGCACAATGACGGCAACGTGAATTTAGTGCAGTTGTTTGATACACAAACGAATCAATGGCAGCAGGCATCACCATTTCCTGGAAAACCTGTATTTGGTCATGCTGGTGGTATTGTTGAAAACACCTTAGTGATTTGTGACGGCGTTCGAGTTGATGTTCACCTTACTAAACGTCGCAGTTATGCCGCAGAAAACGCCTGTTATCGTGGCGAAATAAATCCCAAAAAGCCTAGTAGTATTTCATGGCATCAGGTTAAGCACCCTACGGGCACCTCACGTTATCGTATGGCAGCTAAAGGCGTAATAAATCCGGTAACAAACTCAAAAGAAATAGTTTTTGTTGGCGGCAGTGATAACCCGTATAACTACAATGGTACCGGTTATAACGGCGAGCCATCTACGCCGAGCAATGAAATTTGGCGATACAATATTGCCACAGCAAAATGGCAAATAACTTATAGCAACATAGCAACGATGGATCATCGTGGCCTGCTGGAGCTTAATGGTAAATTGCTCACCGTTGGCGGTATGGGTAAAAACCAAAAAGTACTTAAAAGCATTAATACCTACTAGATGTTTACCACGCTTTTGTTAACCTCTATTTAGGCGATAAAAGTTACTGATTAAGTGACTTCCTCCCTAAAGAAAAAATTATTTAGCTAAGTTTTTATCAAATGGGCAATTAAAACCTTTTTTGCGTGAAATTGCCCTGTTAGAATACGCCTCATATTTATTACTCGCTTACTAATGGAATTTATTCTCAATGCGTACAAGCCAATATTTACTTTCAACGTTGAAAGAAACCCCTGCTAGTGCTGAAGTTATCAGTCATCAATTAATGTTACGTGCTGGTTTAGTGCGTAATGTCGCTTCAGGAATGTATACGTGGCTACCGACAGGTTTAAAAGTGTTACGTAAAGTTGAAAACATTGTGCGTGAAGAAATGGAACGTGCTGGCTCATTAGAAGTATTAATGCCAATGGTGCAACCTGCTGACCTTTGGGAAGAATCAGGTCGCTGGGAAGACTACGGCCCTGAATTATTACGTTTAAAAGATCGTCACAATCGCTCATTCGTATTAGGCCCTACGCACGAAGAAGTTATCACTAAACTTGTTAGCAATGAAATTAGCAGTTACAAGCAACTGCCATTGAACATGTTTCAAATTCAAACAAAATTCCGTGATGAAATTCGCCCTCGTTTCGGCGTAATGCGTGGTCGTGAATTCTTAATGAAAGATGCTTATTCTTTCCATTTAGGTGCTGATTGCCTAGATAAAACTTATCAAGCGATGTTCGATGCTTATTGTCGTATTTTCGATCGTTTAGGTTTAGATTACCGCCCTGTTATCGCTGATACTGGCTCAATTGGTGGTGATGCGTCACATGAATTTCATGTTTTAGCTGATTCAGGTGAAGATGATATCGCCTTTAGTGATGTTAGTGACTTTGCCGCGAACGTTGAAAAAGCTGAAGCGCTAGCTCCTAAAGGAACGCGTCCAGAAGCAACTCAAACATTAGCAGAAGTATCAACGCCAAACGTTCGCACGATTGACGACGTAGCTGCATTCTTTAAAGTTGATGCGGCAAATACGGTTAAAACGTTATTGGTTATGGGTGTTGCAAGCGCAGATAATGAAGCACCAGTTGTTGCCTTAGTTGTTCGTGGCGATCATCAATTAAACGAAATTAAAGTTGAAAACTTAGCGCAGGTTGCTACGCCATTAACTTTTGCGACTGATGAACAGATATTAGCAACGGTTAATTGTAATGCTGGCTCTATAGGCCCTGTCGGCTTAAATATTGATGTTATTGTTGACCGCAGTGCTGCGCATTTAGCTGACTTTATTTGTGGCGCAAACAAAAACGATGTGCACTTTAGCGGCGTAAACTGGGATCGTGACGCAACAAACTATAGCGTTGAAGATATCCGTAACGTGGTTGAAGGCGACCCTAGTCCATGCGGCGAAGGTAACATAGTCATCAAACGTGGTATCGAAGTTGGTCATATTTTCCAATTAGGTGAAAAATATGCCCAAGCAATGAAATGTGGCGTATTAACCGAAGCAGGTAAAAACCAGACGTTAACTATGGGTTGTTACGGTATTGGTGTATCTCGTATTGTTGCTGCAGCCATTGAACAAAACCACGATAAATACGGCATAAAATGGCCTGAAGCTATCGCACCATACCAAGTAGCAGTTGTGCCAATGAACATGGCTAAATCTGCCCGTGTTAAAGAAACGGCTGAAACGCTATATGAACAGTTACAAGCTGCCGGCATCGAAGTTATTTTTGATGATCGCAAAGAGCGTCCTGGTGTTATGTTTGCTGACCATGAATTAATGGGTACACCATTATTATTAGTCATTGGTGAGCGCAATTTAGATAACCAAGAAATTGAAGTGAAGAACCGTATTACTGGTGAAAAGTCACTTCTAGCTATCAGCGATGTTATGTCACTTTTTAATAGCTAACATTAAGCACTAAAACTTAGCACTAATCTTTAACTATTAGTTTTAAGTTTACGAAAACGTAAAACGGCCATGTATTCAATTACACGGCCGTTTTTCTATTCTAATAAGCACATTAAAGAAATCAACAATCACACAGGTCCCAATAAATAACGCGATCGAATAATTGCGCGATATTGACCGATAACGACTTAAAGGTTGTTATTGCCTCAGCATTCGGTTGGAAGCATTGCCAAATAAACTGATGGCAGTTATTGTCAAACAGATGATAGTCTCGCTGTTGATAAATTTGTTCGATAGCATTTTGTGCCGCTAACTCACTACTTAACGGCTTACCTAACGAGTCGCAAACAATAAAAATACCTTTGCCTGATCGGTCATCAGTAAAACGATGTGGCGAAACAGGCTTGACTAAGCCATTACCGTCTAGCTCAATAATAGTATTATCACCAACCCAAATACCGGTGTGATCTAATACGCCGCCAATACCACAACAAACAATTGAGCCAATTTCAGGCAACACTTTTTGCTCCGTATCAAAAATATCAGTTGGATAAGTGGCAATAGGACTATCATGACGATCGAGTTCAACCAATGTTTGCACACGAAAGCTGTTCGCACGTTTTCGTTGTTGAGACTTTCTATCATCAGCTAAACCTTTAACAGCCAAAGCTGACACAGCTGCTGCACCAATCCACAATAACGGTAAAGGCATAAGTTCTCCTTAAATCAGGCTTATAATTAGCGTTAACTATTGTCGAAGCGACACTAAAACTATCATTAAAAATGTTACTAATAACAAGATGGTGTAAAAATAGTCAATTTACTATAAAAAATTTGCAAGTAACTGTTTCAAAGTTATGAAATATTAGCAACAATGGCTTAAGTTGATTTTCCTGTTGCTTAACTAAATTTAGTTGAGCCAAAGCCAAATAGAACCACAACTTACTCTGCGCAGAGCTAAAACTTTCCGTTTCCTTTAATTAAGTAATAAAAGAATGCCATTATGAAAAATATCAAAAAGTCTTCAAAGCTAAAAAATGTCTGTTACGAAATTCGTGGCCAAGTCGCCGCAGAAGCCAAACGTTTAGAAGATGAAGGCCATAAAATTCTTAAGCTTAATATAGGTAACCCTGCTCCATTTGGCTTTGAAGCTCCTGATGATATTCTCAAAGACGTTATTCATAACTTACCTACAGCTCAGGGCTATTGCGAATCAAAAGGTATTTATCCTGCTCGTGTTGCCGTTATGCAGTATTTTCAGCAACAAGGAATTTTAGACATTAGTGTTGATGATATTTTTATCGGTAACGGGGTAAGCGAACTGATTGTTATGGCCATGCAAGGCTTACTAAATAATGACGATGAAGTGTTAATTCCAGCACCTGACTACCCACTTTGGACAGCTGCTGTAGCGCTTTCTGGTGGCAATCCAGTGCACTATGCTTGTGATGAAGAAAATCAATGGTTTCCAGATTTAAAAGACATGGAAAGCAAAATCACACCAAAAACAAAAGCGATTGTCTTAATTAATCCGAATAACCCAACGGGTGCAGTATACAGTGAAGAAATTTTACAAGGTATTATCGAACTTGCTCGTAAGCATAGTTTAATCATCTTTAGTGATGAAATTTACGATAAAATTCTTTATGACCAAACACAACATATTCCGACAGCACGACTAGCTAATGATGTATTGATTATCACCATGGGCGGCCTATCGAAGAATTACCGTATTGCTGGTTTTCGCGCTGGCTGGATGGTAATAACGGGGCCAAAACTTCATGCTGAAGATTATTTAGAAGGCTTAAATATACTCTCTTCTATGCGCTTATGCGCCAATGTGCCTTGTCAGCATGCTATTCAAACGGCATTAGGCGGTTATCAAAGTATTAACGAGCTAATTCATGAAGACGGCCGCTTGTTAAAACAACGAAATTTGGCCCACGAAATGATTAACAACATTGACGGCTTATCTTGTAACCCAGCGATGGGCGCTTTATATCTGTTTGTCAAAGTTGATCAGAAAAAATTCAACATTACCGACGATGAAAAAATGGTTTTAGACTTATTAAAACAAGAAAAAATTCTATTGGTTCATGGCCGAGCTTTTAATATTGAGCAAAAAAACTACTTTCGCTTAGTTTTCCTTCCTCATGTTGATGAATTAAAACCAGCGATGGAAAAACTAGCAAACTTTTTCGCTAGCTATCGCCAATAGCAATTATCATCAGCTTTTAATAACAGCAGTATTACGTTCCCATAAACATGTGGGGACGAATCAACAACTATAAGGCAGCCATTATGCAAAGTACTTTTCTAGCTTGGATGTTTAGAATGCCACTTATCAAACGTTGGGCATTAATGTTTTGTGTGAAACCTGAGAATGTTGCAGAGCATTCTCATCAGGTTGCCATAGTTGCACATTTATTAGCGGTGATAAAAAACAAGAAATTTGGTGGCAGCATTAATGCCGACAAAGTTGCCACCGTAGCGCTTTATCACGAAGCCAGTGAAACCCGTTTTGGCGATATTGTTAGCCCAACTAAATATGCTAATGCTGAAATTGCCCGTGAATTTAAAAAAATTGAATATTTGGCAGAAAAACAATGCTTGGCTTCATTGCCAGACGAGTTTCAAGAAATTTTTGCCGACATTATCGTGCAGGATCACGTTGAAGAACAATATAAGCAAATAGTTAAAGCTGCAGACATTTTAGTTGCCTACATCAAAGCACTTGATGAGTTAAATCATCAAAACCATGAATTTGATCACGTCAAAGAACGTTTAGAATTAAAGTTAACCGAGCTTAAGCAAAATATGCCAGAAGTTGAGTATTTTATGGATATATTTTTACAAGCCTGTTCAGCAACGGTAGATAAACTCACTGCTGAACAAGCAAAAAAGTAACACCTAAGTAGTAACAAGCTAATTATAAAAGTTAACAAATTTCCCCATCAACTTAACATATCATTAAAGTTCTTAAAGGCGTTTAATCAATTGATCAAACATCTGCTTTATTTGCAGATCACCAAAACTATAAACTCCCTCTTGTGCAGAGAACGCACGAAATACCGTTGGAAAATCAGTTGAATCTAAATCCTTCATAATAGCGAGTAACTGTCGCTCAGGATAACCTAAGCCGCTTTCATCAAGTGTTCGCCTCTCTTGTGCTTCAATAGCAGGAACTAAAAAAGGCATAACATTATTTAGCTTGCCCGCAATAATATGCATCTGTTGATAATCTTGTTTTTGATACAAAGACCACAATTGCACCAGTAGTTTTTTATGCTCCCCGGATAGTTTTTGGCGGTTTTTCAGAGCGTCTATTAGTTCTTGCTCAGACATAGCAGCAAAACTATACTCATTGCCTTCATTTGGGCGCACAAGATAAATGTTATCAACGGCTGTGTAGTTCGCTAATAAGTGTATAACAAACCAAAAGTTAGCTTGGCAAAATAAGTCATCCTCAAACCAGCATATAACTTCTCTATCAAATGGCAGCGCTATTATTTTTTCTATTTCAGGCACTGTTTTAAGGTAATAGTCTTCAGCGTTAAAGCCATCATATTCAGCAATAAAGTTTGCACGGTTACGATAAAATTCAGTTAAAGAATTACCTTGAACGTTACCATCAATCAAACATTCTCGAGCTATGATTAGTTCGGCTTCAATCAAACCATGTAACTGGCCTTTCAATGAGTCTCCGTTAAGAATATGAACTTGCTTCACTTTTTATCCTTTAAGTTGGTAATATTTTACTTTTCGACACGTGCTTACTGAGTTAGAAATACTGAACTAGATATTTTTAAAAACAGCTATCATTAAAAGTAATTTAGCCAATATATGCAAGCGCGTATATTGGCAATTATCATTAAAACTTAAAGTCATCCAGCCATACCCCAACCTAGTTATAACCTAAAACAAAGCCAAATGAAGCGTCTGCTTGATTATCATTTTTTAAAGGGTGCTGTTGTGCGTAATTCAAGGTTTCAACTAGTTGGTGATTATCGCCACGACAATTCATACGCATGCTTTCATGATATTGAGTTAATTCTTTTGTATTTTTAAAATCATTAATAGAAGCCATAATTTTTTCCTCATAAAATATTGGTGGTAAGTACTTTCCTGTACTTACATATGATTGATTGCAAAACGTACGCCAACAAAGATAAATAAACCAAGCCCATGATTTTAAATAATAAAATAAAAGTAGATAAATGTGTTTACGATTGCATAAAATAGTAATTTGCATTTTGCAAAGCAGTTTAAGTAGCTATTGGCAAATATGTAGGTAAATATCGTGAATTTAATATTTGTTAACTATGTATCGAAAAGCTATTGCCCGTTAAACTGATAGCCACTTAAGTATTATGCCAGTAATCACATAGATAAATAATTTAGGAAGTTTTTAAATAATGATAAGAAAACATTTAGGTTTTTTAATTAACCTCATTGCCATTGCACTATTCATACCCGGTATTTTATTACCGATGTTTTCACTAAATATGGCGATGACAGCTAATGTCAGTGGCGCTGAACTTACCAACACATTGATCGACAAAAACCTGTCTTTGTTACAAACCATTCAAGAGCTGTGGCAGGATGAACGCCTGTTGGTTGCAGGACTAATTTTTGCTTTTTCAATTTGTATTCCAGTCATAAAATTTACGTTGCTAAGCTTTGCTTATGCTAAAAAGCATTCAACATTAGAAGTTAGAATTTATAACTTTATCAGCCAAATTGGAAAATGGTCGATGGCAGACGTATTCGTTGTCGCAATATTCCTTGCGGTATTATCAACCAACCACGCAGAAACCGCGACACAACAACAATTAGCGCTATTTGGCTTCAAGTTAGACTTAATTGTCAGTAGTGAAACGTTATCGGCATTGGGTGCAGGGTTTTATTACTTTACCGCATACTGCTTATTATCTTTACTTGGTACCGCTATCAGCCAAAGCAGTATTTCATATCAAGCCAAGAACAGTAATTGAGGAGCGTTTTCCAAAATATAGCACCGTATTACCGCGATATTTATAAGTACAATGATTAGCTTTATTTAAGCTTGTGATTCTGAAGTTTCATTGAGGATATTGATATTTTTTGCAGTATATTGCTGATCACGATATAGACTCAGCAATATATTCCTTTGCCTCTTTAGGAGACTTTAGCCTTACAAAATTAATATGTGAATATTCATCAGATGTCATTATGCCAAGATATTTTTTACGATTAGAATGATAATTCTGTAATGTCCAAAGAATTATCGACTTTCTACTTAAAAAGGTTTTTTGAAACGATTCAACATTCCCGGTGTTAGGCCATATTTCTCGTTTACTTACAATGCGCTGAATGGCCCTTTTAAATGCCTGAAATACCGTGCGACTGAGCGAGTAGTCAATCCAAATAACAGTATGAACCCTAGCCCATTTTAATGATGAGGTTCTTGAATAATTACCATCAAGAACCCAGCCATCATTTGATATGGCAGCCTGCACCTTAGGAAGAAACTCACTATTATTCGACTCTTGCCAATTTGGCTTCCAAAATAGTTCATCCATCTCGATATATTTAACATTTAATTTAGCCGCTAATGCTTTGCTAAATGTTGACTTACCGCTAGCGCTAGTGCCAACTACATTGATGTTTTTAGCAGTATTCACAGATGCCTCAGTATATGACGTACATGGTTAAGCAGCGTAATACCTATTTAAATAGCTGACTATTTAAAGGGCTGACTATTTAAAGGGCTAATCATTGTTTGCCAAAATATATACCGAAAACGAGTAAACTTCTCTACCGGTTTTAAATTCTTATTTTGTTACGATTTCACTCTTAACGCAGAATAAACAACCGACGGTTTTAGCATTCAATTACCAACACTCAGTTTATTTATTACACAACAAACAAGACGTTAAAAAACTGACCACCCCGTGCGCTGAACCAACATTTCTAGCGCTAGAGTACCCAATTTACTATTGCCAATTTTATCAAGCCCCGGCGACCAAACAGCAATTGACGCTTTGCCCGGAGCAATAGCTAATATGCCTCCACCGACACCGCTTTTTCCAGGTAAGCCAACACGAAAAGCAAACTCACCTGAACCGTCATAATGCCCACACATCATCATCAACGAATTTATCCGCCTAGCTCTATGCGATGATACAACTCTAGATCCGGTACTTTGATTTACACCATCAGACACTAAAAACAACCCTGATTTTGCTAATTGCTCACAACTCATTGAAATTGAACACTGATGATAATAAACCCCTAACAGTTTATCTATTTGATGCTCAATACGATTGAATGAGGCCATAAAGTGCGCTAATGATGAATTACGATGTCCTGATGCAAGCTCCGACATAGCGACTTTTTCATCAATACCTACGCTATCGTCATTGGCAATATAACGAACGAATTGCAAAATTTCAGCCAACGATTCTTTAGGCTCATGCCCCATCATAATTGCATCAACAATGGCAATAGCACCGGCATTTATAAACGGGTTACGTGGTTTACCATGTTCATGTTCCAGTTGAACAATAGAGTTAAATGGATCGCCCGACGGCTCTCGACCAACTTTTGTCCACACCCTATCGCCTATTTTTCCTAATGCTAGCGTTAGGCTAAATACCTTAGATATACTTTGAATTGAAAATAACTGTTGAGCACACCCTGCGCTAAACACTTGCCCATTTGGCAAAGCGACTGAAATACCAAATTGATTTGGATTGATTGTCGCAAGTTCAGGAATATAATCAGCAACTTTACCTCTGTCTGTATTCTCACTCATGAACTCGGCAATTTCATTTAGAATTTCTTGCAAGTCTTTTTACTCTATCACTATCAATGGTGATGTTTTTATCACAATAAAACAGGCAAGGACAAAGATAATTTTATTTTTTAATGACGTTTAGCAAAATAGATGAATACGTGCCGAGTTACTTCTTTAATATTGAGCGGTAACACACAAAATTTTTGCGCTCTTTAATGGCCAATATAATGCCATGTTAAAAGAAAAATTTTAGTGGCCTAAAGTGTGAAAATAGTATTTACGCTGCATAGTTTCAAGCGCTACTGTGTATAGCAACTTAATAACAAACTGGCTCCAGGTATTATAATGCTTACAGACACCATCAATAACGCCAACATTAGAGAGAATTTTTACTACATTCATGCGCCTTTCTTCTTAAAGTCATCTTTTAATTCATGTAGTAATATAAAGCTAAAGCCAATCAAAGCAATATTAGTAGTAACAGGGTTAAATGCTTCAATAAGTAAATGAGGCTGCATCATAGCAACAAAACCTAACAATCCTGTAAGCCCTATAATATTAATTAAAATAATCGCTTTTGAACGATATAAAACAAAGAATAATATCCCGAAGATAACCTCACCTGCGCCTGCTATTTTAGTCACAAAGTAAGAAAGCTCTATTGATAAACCTAAACTAGATGTCATCAATTTTTCTAGTGGGGCTATATGCACAAGCTTTGGGAAAATACCTTGATATAGCCAACTAAAGGCAATGATGAACCGTGCAATTTGTATTGATGACAAGGTGAACCTCTTTACTACTGAATTGAATTATTCGATTTTCGTTGAACCTATATTGACGTTACTGGCATATACATAACCAATCAAAACAACAATAGGAATATTCTTAACTATGGGCCCAAATGGATGCAACCAAAAACTCGGATCTATAAACGTTAAAAGTAAAGTGTAAATTGCAATTACGCATACTTGCACAATACAACATAACTTGCTTTTAACTGATGTTATTAACCAAAGCCCAAGTATTATGTCTAAGATTCCGCCAGCATAAATTGATACATCGGCAATTGCCCCTGTGATATTGGCGTTCGCTAATAATGATGTAGAGTGCGAGTTCACTGATGGCAGCTATGTTGAAGCACATCAACATAGTACAGGTGCCGCCTCGAAACAGGAACAAGCGATAGCATTAAGTAGTGGCGGTAATACCAGCAAAATTCACTTAGCTGTTGATAGCTATGGCCTACCTATTGAATTTATGATTACAGGCGGTGATGTTCACGATAGTAAGGTGGCAAATGAATTAATTGGTTTATTACCTCAAGGTGATTTTGTTATCGCAAATAAAGTGCGAGAGCGAATCTCAAGACTTGCAATACCTAGAAAGCAAAACTCAAAAGTGGGGAATGATGATATCGAATGGTGCTTGTATAAATATAGGCACTTAGTTGAAAATGCATTTGCGAGACTAAAGCACTTCCGTGCTATAGCGACAAGATATGACAAATTAAAATTACAGTTTGAGAGTATGTTAGCAATGGCGTGCGCAATGATTTGGCTGCCAATGTGAAAGATCAACAGAGCCTAATGAAATCAGCTTATTCGATGCAAGTGCTGTGAATGATGCTCGTTCAACGGCACAAAGAAGAGCCGTGGGTATATCGGTATACGAACAAATTCAGTCAATTAAAGAATAACTCTTAGCTTTAAAGTATTAACGTTTGCCTTTACAAGTTAATTTAAAAATTCATATTCAAAGTGGCTTTCAAATCACTACGCTAACGACACTGCCATTCCACTCCGCGTTAAACTTTGTTCGTAAAACAAACTCGTAATATTTTCTAAGCTAGTACCCATGGTGTAGAAAAATCAGCTAACAACTACATCAATACCGCATTGATCATTTCCCATAGTTTACGAACAAGCTGACTCGCGATGAATAAATTAATAAACTAACGCATAAGGGAAAGGTAATATCATGATTTTCTTATTTTTGATGTTATGCGGTTACTAAAGTGCAACTTTAACGGTATTCATTCGGCAAATATACGGGTAAAATCCCTGCTCTTAAAATTTAGCGAATAAGTAAGTAGTACAAATGGATCATAAAATTGAATTATTAGCCCCCGGCGGCGATGTTGATGCAATTAAAGCGGCAATTATTGCAGGTGCTGACGCAGTATATTGTGGCTTAGATACACTAAATGCCCGAAATCGCGCTGCTAATATTTCCTTTGAACAACTCATTGGTATCATTCGCTTAGCACATCAATATGACTGCCAGATATTTTTAACCTTAAATGTTATTATTTTAGAGCGTGAATTTAAGTCTATTGCCAAGTTACTAAGTAAATTAGTTAACACCACGTTAGATGGCGTTATCGTGCAAGATATCGGCATGTTTAATATTATTACCAAACATTTTCCGACGTTAGACATTCATGCTTCTACTCAGTTAACCACGCACAATGTTGGTCAAATTCCATTTTTGAAAAAATTGGGCGCTTCTCGAGTTAACTTATCTCGTGAATTGAATTTACGCGAGATTACCGCAATAAATAAAGTGTGTATTGAGCAAGACGTACTAACTGAAGTATTTGTTCACGGCTCACTTTGTGTTGCCTTTTCAGGTTTATGTTATTCAACCTCTGCCAGTGTTGGCAACTCAGGTAACCGCGGCAGATGCAGCCAAGCATGCCGTGAAGAATATGAAACAACACCGTCTGGGCATAACTTCCCACTTAATATTAAAGACAATTCAGCCTTTTTTGATTTACCGGCCTTAATCGATGCAGGTGTTCATTCATTTAAAATTGAAGGTCGTATTAAAGGCGCAAACTATGTTCACACCGTGGTTGACAGCTTTCGCAAACAAATTGACGGTTTCCTTAATACCGGTGAATTAACCCAAGATGGCGAGCGCTTATATAAAGTATTTAACCGTGATTTCTCAAATGCTTTTTTACGTGGCGATTTAAATCAATCAATGTTTATCGATAACCCGCGCGATAACTCAAAAGTTCACGCGGTAAATAAACACAAAGCTGACGATAGCCAAACTATTTCAATTGTACAAATTCAAGACGTAGAGCAAAACCTACAAGCTGACAAAAATGATATTGAAGCAGAAGTAGTGGAGAAAATTAAGCACTTAAGCATTGAAAAAGTGCCACTTACTTTAAGCTTTGCTGGCGAACTTGAAAAGCCGTTAACGGTTACAGTAACAACAACAGGATTTTCAGTTGAGCAAAATACCTTTACGGTGCAATCAAGCAGTTTAATGAGAGCAAGTGATCAAGCGTGTATTGACCCTGCAACAATAAACAAGCGTTTTAAAAGCTTTAACAATGCCGAATTTTTACTTAACGAGTTAAACTGCGACAAGTTAAATGATGGTTTAAGTATTCCTTTTAAAGAACTAACAGCGCTTAAAAATGAAATTGCTAGCACACTGAATAATTCAGTAACGGTATTACCAGAAGTGACTTTACCACCGCTAGTTAATCACCCAAAGGCTGCCCCTGAAAATGGAAGTAAAGCTAAGTTATCACTGTTAATTTGTGATGAAGCTGATGTTGAGTTAGCTAATGTTACTGATGCCGACATTTACTTTAAACTGCCGGACGCGTACAAACGTGAATGTACTAAATATGTTGGTTTTTTACAGGAAAATCCTCGTTTAATTCCATGGTTTCCTGCTGTACTTATCGGTAAAGATTACGACGTAGCGGTTAATATTTTAGAACAAGTTAAACCAGCATTAATTGTAACGAATAATACTGGTATTGCTTGTCGTGCCAATGAACTGGGCATTAAGTGGATTGCCGGGCCATTTTTAAATACCACCAATTCATACGCATTATTGGCAATGAAAGAAAGCTTCGATTGTAGTGGCGCCTTTATTTCTAACGAGATAAACGCCATGCAGATGAAGAATATTGCTCGTCCAGAAAACTTCAAATTGTTCTACAGCATTTACCACCCTATTTTGTTGATGACCAGCCGCCAGTGTTTCTTCCAACAAAGCGTCGGTTGTGAAAAACCACGTATCGACAACGGTTGTATGCTTTCATGTGATAAATCGACCAGCATCACTAACCTTAAAGGTGTGTCGTTTGCTATCGATAAACAAAAAGCTGGTTATCCAAGTATTTATAACCAAGATCAGTTTTTGAATATGGAAATTATTGAAGACTTGTCACACTTATTTGACGGCTTTATGATTGACTTAACCAACATTGGCGCCGGAGATAGAGAGTCTCCAGATAAAGCCTTGTTGATCAGCCAGTTTGAAGATTTATTGTCGAATCAAGCATCAAATAGCCAATCAGCAACAAAACAGCAGCTAAATGACTTAGTACCTGAGTCAACGAATATTCAATACCACAATGGTTTGTAAGTAGAGTTAGCTGTAATTATCTAAGAGAAAAAAGCACTGTTATTGCAAAATAACAGTGCTTTTTCATTTTAAAACCAAAACACTTACGCTAGTTAAGTATTTTCTATAATCCAAACCGCGAATTCATTGCCGCTTGGTTCAATAAAATGGAAACGACGGCCACCAGGGAACGAAAAAATAGCGGTAGATATTTTGCCGCCAGCAGATTCAACTATTGCTTGAGTGCTTTCCAAGTCATCACTTTTAAGTACCAATAATGCCGAACCATTCGCGGCCAAAGACGTTAACTCTGCTTGATAAAAGCCGCCGTCTAAACCTTGGCCAGTAAAAGCTGTGTATTCGGGGCCAAAGTCTTGAAATTCCCAGCCAAAAGCTTGCTCGAAGAACTGCTTTGTTGCTGGAATATTACAGGCTGGAAATTCAACATAATTTAATTTTAAGTTCGCTGACATAATTTACATAATCCCTATTGATTACTTAGCTTTACTAACACTAATAAATAAAAACTTAACACCTTGAGCAAAAGCGAACCTCAGCTTTGAGCTTGAAAGTATTACGTGTTAAAAAATCATACTTATACCGGTATTAATCGATATAGTAGCCCCATACCATTAGGCTTTTTTGCATGATTTTATTCTTCGCTTTTATCCATTGTACAATCCCAATAAATAAGTTCGAATGTAAGATATAAAAACACATAATTCTTAAAAAATAAATATATTAATTAACACTTTAAAGGCTCGCTAGGAATTTTCTATACAAGCTAATTTCTTCTGTTTTTTCCAACATATTTGAATGGCTAGCATTTTCGACAACCATTAGCTGCTTACTCGCTGATTGGCTAACGTCAAACAAGCGTCGAGATAGTTCTACAGGAGCTTGCTGATCATCTTCACCTGCAATAATTAACAACGGATTTTTATAACTTTCCGCAAGCACTCTTTTGTTGTCTACTTGTTGAAATACTGGTTCAACATCAATGCTAATGAATAGCTTGCTATACCATGGCATTCTAGCATCTATCCATTCATCTACATTTGTTGCAGAGCCTTGTAATACTAGCGCACTAGGCGTTTTTACTTTCACCACTTGCCCAGCAATAAAGCTTCCTAGCGAGAAACCATGAATTATAATTTTTTCTGGCAATAGTTTTTGCTCTATATAATCAAATTGCTGAGTAGCATCGGTGATGAGGTTAGCTATCGTTGCTTCACCATTACTTGCCCCAGTACCTCTGCGGTCGAAAATTACGATATCTTTATTGAGCTTCCCTAAAGACCCCATAACTGAAGCCATAGAATTTTCCACTGACATACCGTTACCCTGTAAAAAATAGATAACTTCTTTTGAGCTCGGGTGATCAAGAAAAACACCTTTAATAACGATTGTTTCAGCTGAACTTTTCTCTGGGTTAGCACCTGTGTTGTCATTTACTATTATTGATATCGGCTTTAATTCAAATGCAGAATAAACTCGCTGCCATTCTTGCCATTTTTCTACGGTATACGATGTAAGAATATCATCTTGGGCAATAAACCCTTTTTGCGTTAATTGCGCGCTACAGGCAACTAGATTCAGTAAAACACCAATAAGTATTATTCTAAGCTTCATATTTTATTCCCTTAATCATTATAATTTTTGCACTACTTTTCCATGGCATGCTAAATACACGACATTAAAAGTGAAGCTGGTTCACTTTGAAACAGCTCTAAAGTTATTGAAAGTTTGAGTTTCGCGATCAGCGAAATTTGAATTAAAAAGTAATTAGCTAAGTAGTAAGTCTTCTTTTCGCTAAATATCAGTATCGTCAGTAAAGCCAACGCCGAAAGCAATGCTATTGCCCTCGCCTATATTAAACTCTAAGCCGGTTGACAGCTTATAGCCGAGTTTCCATTGAACATCGTTTCGTGAGTCGAACGGTGAGCTGAATCGACTTTTCCCATTGATTAAGCCGACGCTTGCTGCAATATAAGGCGATAAATTATCAAAAACATGTAACTTTTTAACTTTGACGCTACCGTATAGCGCCACTTCTTGATATTTACCATCAACGCCAAATGAACGGCTATTACCAAAGGCATTGCTCTGCTCAGCTCCAAAACGTCCAGAAAACTGCGTTGTAAGATAGTTAAGTTCAATGCTTTTACTCACTTGCCAATGATTATTTAGCTGAAGAGATTTTATTAAACCGAACCCAACAGACCGTGATAGGTTTTGCTGCTTTATTTCAAAACTTGTTATATCAAAATTAGTTATATCAACATCTTGGTTGTGGCTTACACCTAAAGAAAAGTAAGGCTGATATTCTGAAAATTTTACTTCTTCACTTAACCGTTCATCAATAGCATTACCCGCCAAACTATTACCGCTAAATAACATTGATAAAGTAATCAAAACATTAAAAATAATTCGATTAAGTTTTACGCCGAAAACACGCTTTGGCCAATTATGCTTTTTCATCTGTTTCATCCTTATGCTGATAAATTAAAATATCACCTGGTACACAATCTAATGCCTGACAAATAGCATCTAAAGTCGAGAAACGTATTGCTTTCGCCCTACCACTTTTTAAAACAGATAAGTTCTGTGGCGTGATACCTATGATTTGCGCGAGATCATTAGACTTCATTTTTCGCTTCGCCAACATGACGTCCAATTCAATAATTATCGCCATTAGATCACCAACTCTTGTTGCTCTTTTATCAGTAAACCTTCTTGCATTATCCACGCTATAACATAAACAATGCTGCCAATTAGCAAATAGTTAAGCTCAGTAGAGCCAAAATTAAGGATGATAGGTAAACTGTCACTAAGACCGGTAAAACGTATAAACAACGTGACTAATAATGGATAGAACAGATTGAGTAACAGCCAAAAAAGTAAGGTTTTACCCAACATTTTTAAACAATAAATCGTGTTAGTTGTGAAAATTTCCCCTTCTTGGTAATAAGAAAACAAACGCAGCAGGAAAAAATAAATGAAGAAGTAAGGCAATAATTCTGCGGAGCCTAAAATTAATGTGGTATTGAAGTTTTCTTGCTTAAGGCTTTGAGCAATATCTTGCCAAGAATGGCTAAATTCAATATTAAAACTACTATAAAACAGGCCAAAATCGACAATTGCTTGCTGCCCTAAATCAGTATTCTCACCTAAGCTAGCAACTAAAACAAAGGCAATGACTTGCAAAGAAGCAAGAAAGAAAATTAAGTAGCGAATGTACTGACTTAGGCGCGATATTTTGGACATTTATAGGTTATCTCAATGTAATGATTTACATTAAACTAACATATAGGTAAATAAAAACAACCATTAGTTACCGATAAACGATAACTTTAAAATCTTAAACAGTAATTAATAAAAGTAAAACACCTTGTAAACACTTACAGACTGAAAGCGTATAACTGGCGAAGAGTATGTTAATTTGGCGGATTATTATATTGAATCTTAAATGGGTAAACTAATGCTGGTTGCCGTTTGAAAGCCATTGAGGTTAACTAAAAGCAACACTATTAAACACGCGATGATGACGTATGCAACCTTATAAATTAAGCCGAAAGTTAACGAACAATCATTAACATCGACTCATTATTAAAACGGCACAGTGCTAATAGCCTAAAATAAGTCATAACCTAGCGTTAAATTAAAACTTATTTTTAGCTAATTTATAAAGTTTCAATCTCTGCTAATGCTTGAGTAAATTCAGGTAACTCTAATTCAAAGCAATCAGCATCTTCTTGCCAATCCAATCCGATAATAACATTGTCTTCAAGCAAGTCTTCGACCCAAAACTCCATCCAATCAGCAACACTAATGGCAGCGGGAACATAATCCGCCCACTCTTCAACACAATGTTTTTTAGCTAATGTTTCAGTTGACCAAAGCGGCATAACTTCAGTATTTTCAAAGTTTACTGAATCAAGAACTACCCAATCTTCACTACTTTTATCTTGCAGTGCCCAAAGAGTTTGTGTTTCTTTAATTTGATTTATAAAAGTACTAAGTACGCTTACTGTTGACATAATATCAAGTTACCTTAAAAGTTTTGTCGCCATTATACGGGGGCAAAGCATTTTACTCAACGCAACTAAAACTAGCATTATCAAATATTCACCACCGTTAGAAATAGCATTAGTAGTTGTTGACTGCCCCCACCTATTCAATAACTTGTTTTAAATCAAAAAAAGGCAATTAACGTTAAAAATCAATAGCAAGTGCGACATTATGTCGCAGTAAAGAATTGAACTTTTCAGATATAGTTGCCGCAATTAATACCTATTATCAAAGAGCTTCTCCATGTTACTGAAAAAATCTTACCTAAGTATTTGCTGCTCAATAGCTTTTGTCTCCGCTTTCACCGTTAATGCTGACGAAATAGATAGCCAGACCACCGAACGAATTGAAATCACCGGTTCACGCATTAAACAGGTTGACCTTGAGTCCGCCAGCCCAGTAACCGTTATTGATGCCCCGCAAATTGCCTTTTCTGGTATTTCCAGCGTTGAAGAATTATTGCAAGAAATGACAGCAGCTGCAGGCCCTGCTGGTAACGCGACAAACGCTTACTGGACCAGTAATGGTTATGCCACAGCACAAATAAATCTACGAGGTTTAGGTATTAAACGTACCTTAGTATTACTAAATGGTCGCCGCATTGTTGCTGGTGGTACCGGTGCGAACGATAGCCCTGATCTGAATATGATCCCAGTGAACTTAATCAAACGCATTGAAGTACTAAAAGATGGTGCTTCCGCTATTTACGGCGCAGATGCTATTGCTGGTGTGGTTAACATTATTACTAAAGATGATTTTTCAGGTGCGCAACTAACCATGAAAGCAGGTGCAAGCGATAAAGGCGATACTGAAAATCAAGAAATAAATTTAACTTTAGGCAGCGATTTTGACCGCGGTAATATGGTGGTTAACATCAATTACGTTAACACTGGCAATGCCTTACAGTCAGAACGAAATCCTTGTCCATTAACAGAAGTTGATGGCAAACTTGAATGTTTCTATTCCGGCTCAACAGTTGGTGGTCGTGCAACACTTGCTGATGGTAGTGAAGTACAATTTAACCAAAACCCAACGGGCGACGGTAATAGTTATTCAACTTACAGTAACAGTGAACATGGCTATAACTGGTTTGAATCTTTAAATTCATATAGCCCAATGCAACGCTTTAACATTGCAACCTTAGTTAACTACGATGTTAATGACGATGTACAATTAAGTACTGAACTTATTTATGCAAATCGTCGTTCAAGCCAAATTGTCACTCCAAGAGGCTTTGCAAAAGTAAACGTTGCCAGTGATTTTGTTTACAATCCAACTGGCCAAGATTTAGTCTTAAAAAATCGTCGTAATGTTGAAGTTGATAATCCTGAATTTTTTCAAGAAACCAATACCTTACAAACAAGCTTTATGCTTAACGGTGAACTGGCTAACGATTGGCAATGGCAACTAAGTTACAGCTATGGCCGTAACACCGGCACCGACGGTTGGAGTTATGACTTTAATGATGCTCGCGTTGCACAAACATTAGACAGCTCAGTTTGTAGCACAGAGCCTGGTGCGGCAATTCCTTGTGGTGACTATTTTGGCGTTGGAGAACTTTCCCAAGAAGTTATTGACTATGTCACTTATCAACGAGAAGGCACTGGTGGTAACGAATTACGTGCTTGGGCTGGTCAATTAACCGGTGATTTAGTCGAGCTTGATGCCGGTACGTTAGCTTTTGCTGCAGGCATTGAGCAACGCGACGAAAAAGGTTGGCGTAAGCCCGACACAGTTGCCCAACAAAATGGTGATGAAGATGCCATTTCTGGTGCTTACCAAGTAAAAGAAGCTTATATTGAATTTGCAGTGCCGCTAGCACGCAACACTGCTTGGGCAGAAAACCTAGCTGCTGATGTCGCACTGCGTTATTCAGATTATTCTACCTTTGATTCTGATACAACATATAAGCTTGGGCTTACTTGGCGTATAAACGACGCTTTTATGCTCAGAGGTGTACGCTCTTCGGCATTTAGAACACCAACTATTACGGAGTTATTTGGCGGTACAAACACTGAAAACCTTATTACGGTTGATCCTTGCGCCGGCGCTACAGGCACAATCAAAGAAAACTGTCTTGCTGCTGGTGTTCCAGTTGACTTCGTACAGGATGGCTCAACCGTTAAAACCAGTGTTGGTGGCAACCCAGATGTGGCTCCAGAGCGAGCAAATACATTAACATTAGGTGCTGTATGGCAAAGCCCGTATGCTGATGACTTAGCCGTTACGCTAGATTACTTCGATATAGAAATAGACAATGCGATTAACTCGGTTGCCGGTTCGAACATGCTACGTTTATGTTATTCAGACCCTGTAGCCTATGCTGCTTACTGCGATAATATTGTTCGTGACGAAAATACCCATCAAGTGATTGAAATTGAGAAACGCCCGATGAATGCTGCCAATGAAAAAGTTGCCGGTATTGACGTTAATGTAAAATACAAAACAGAATACAATGGCTATCAGCTGTCATTAAACTGGGATGTAACACGCTTATTAACCCATGAAAACACCGCTTTTGATGGCGCCGAAACTGAAGTGCTTTTAGGTAAAATTACTGCTGACCGTGGTAGCTATGCTAAATGGAAAAGTAATATTCAAACCTCAGTAGCAACACAAGATTGGAAATTTAATTATAGCATTCGTTATATTGGTAAAGCTGATGATGAAAATGGTGGCGGCCCTATCGGTAGTTCAGTACCTAGTATTTTCTATCATGATATTCAAGCAAGCTATGCCATGTCTGATGATTTAGTATTTTCAGCAGGTATTGATAATGTATTTGATAAACAGCCGCCGTTTTTAACTTCAACGAATGATGCTAATACCGACGTATTTACTTACGACACCGTTGGGCGCAGAGGCTATGTAAAAGCAAATTATTACTTTTAATAGTCGAATTTGTCGCATTATTCTTCAGTAATACTTACACAAAGGACACTTTTTAGTGTCCTTTGTACTTTCAATACTTAAACTCAATGACCTACTCAGAAACATTAAATTGATTATAGCCTTCATTAATCAAATGGTTAATTAGCCTTTTACCAAAAACTTTCTCTCCTGCATAACTAATATGCGTTTTGTCTGAGTAAGTAATATCACCATCAATGATCAAATCTTTTGGCATATTTAGCTCAAACGCAACTAATTTAGAAATATAGGGAATTTCATATTCTTTAAGTTTCGATGAAAATACACTATCAACAAAAAGGCTTAAAGATGTACTATTTTCTGAGATAATATTCTCATGTTGCTTATCAAAGGATTGTTCGTAATTCCAATGTATAGGTGCCGTTTTCAAAGAAGGTAGCATGCCTATCATAACTACGTTTAAAGAATATTTTTCTTTTATCCCAACTAAGTAATCAACAACTTCTTTTATACTAGCGATAGATAAGTCTTCAGCAGTAGCTTCCTTTTCCTCAACCTTGAATAACCGGTAAGGTGCTTGTGTATATAGTACATGGGAAATATTCTTTGAATGTTTAGCTGCAAATAATTTAAAGTCCTCGTACTGACATTTAGGCATGTTTTCGGGTGGATCAATAAACTTATGTGCTCGGCAATAGCCTTTAGAAACACTGACTATAAAAGGGTTAGATGCATTCATTGCTATAGCGTTATACAAATCCATACCATGGCTTCCACCGAGTATAAATATTGACTGTCCGTGCTTTTCCGCACACTTATTAAACCTAATTATAAAATTTTCATTGAATTCATTTGACCAAAACTTACAACCATCATCGAACATCATTTGATTTGAAAAAGATTGTTCTGCTGTTTGCATTTTTTTATAACGAGCCATTTTTTCAGGAAAAATCACTTTTTGAATTTGCATGTTCTCTTTAAGCAATAGCCCCACTAATGAGAAAATAACTATTGACGCCATCGAATACTTGAGCATTTTACTTTCATTAAATTTTTTTCTATCTCTAAATGGATTTTCAACATATTTCCAAGTTAAATAACTCAAAGAAAAAATCAATGTTATTGCTGTGAGAATCTGACTCGGCTCTAAGTGAATTGAATATATCTTTTTCATTAAAGCTAAAACTGGTTGATGCCAAAGATATAGGCTATAGCTAATTAACCCAATCATTGATAGAAATTGAATTGATAAAGCTCTCCCAATAACATTCCCTTGTTCTGAAAAAAGTAAAACTAATACAGCCCCTAATACTGGCAATATCGTTAATGACGTTGGATGCAAAGTCGAAGGAGTAAACAAAAAGTAAGAAACTAAAATAAAGCTAATGCCTATACCTGCAAGGAATGTTGAAAGTTTAGCTCTAATTTTTCTTACATAATCATTTAAGTAAAACACAGCGGCTAACGCCCCAGCCATTAATTCCCATGCCCTTGAAGGAAGTAAATAGAAGTTTCCTATAGGAGAATTAGCTGCCCCCCACTCAGAAATTAACAAACTAGCAATAGAAATTAAAATTAAAGCACTAACAACTATTTTCCTTCCTGAAGAAAACAATGCCATGATAAGTAACGGAAAAAATATATAAAATTGCTCTTCAACCGCCAAACTCCAAGTATGAAGCATTGGAGAAAGTTCTGATGCAGTTCCAAAGTAGCCCGAGGTCTGCCAAAAATATATATTAGATGAGAAGAGGACTGTACTTAAAACACTAACACCATAATCACCAATAAATTTAGGATTTCCACTTATGAACGGTATAATCAGTGAAGTTATAATAATAACGGCTAATAAAGCCGGTAGTATTCTTCTTGCTCTACGTTCATAAAATTTAACAAGCGAAAAGCTATTATTTTCAAACTCCCTCAATAAAATAGACGTTATCAGAAAGCCACTGATGACAAAAAAAACGTCTACGCCTAGAAAGCCGCCTGTAATATAAGGCAATCCAGAGTGAACCCAAATGACGGGGAGAATGGCGATAGCCCTAAGACCATCAATTTCCTTACGATAATGCAATGCATACTTCCTTGATTAATAATAATACTGATAAAATTGTTACTATCTTCACTATGTTATAATATTTCGGCTAATATAAGTAACAATTAAGTGTTATTCAAGTGACAATTGAGTGCATCAAAAAAATATCAAGAACGTAACATTTTAAACTATTGGGACTGCATTCAGACGACAAATGCTCCAAAGTGTAATCGCGATATTTAATAGCTGAGATGTATTGCTAATAGCAACAAAAGAAAGGGACTCGACTTTAGTTCTGTACTCTCTTCAATATCCATCTATCACTTTATTATGTTAAGAACTACTTAATCTTGATAGTAGATCAAACTCGCCAAACTTCCATTAATTTGCATGCTGCTTATAAGATAGTGCTAAGCAGCACTTACGACTAATAGATCTTGTTCAAGAGGTAACATTAATTTCTGCAACTCACTAAAATTTTGCCCAAACCATAACTTGATGCTTTCAGGCTTGATCAGTACAGGCATTCGATGGTGATACTGCGCACATAAATGATTAGATTGAGTAGTTAGCGTAACAACTTCTAGAGCTTCGCCTTGTCGATAATAGCTGATGCCTGCCATATATATGGGGTGGTGCTCTTTATGTCTAAAATAGTATTTTTGCTTTTTATTACTTTCCTTTCTCCATTCATACCAACCGCTACAGGGAACTAAACAACGATGGCGAGTAAACGCTTGAGCAAATGTAGGCTTATGAGCAACAGTTTCACTTTGGGCGTTAATCACTAAACGTTTGGACCATGGTGGTTGTATGCCCCATTGCATATCAGCCTGCAATAAATAATTTTCTTGGCGAACAATTGCTGCAACATTTTCACTTGGACAAAGATTGTTATTACTTTTGCTGTAAAATTTGATGCCTAGTGTATCACTTACGATTTGGCATAAAGGATAATCAATAACATTAAGTCGACCACACATTTATAGTTTTCTCACATATATATTTTACATTTAGCGCTTTGAAATAAGCTTAGTGATTAATTAGTTGATAACCTAAATAATCACTGCGCAACTTGTATAATTAATGCTGCGCGATTAAATAACGTTGCGCTTTGCAAATCGCAACAAACTTATTGCAAAATGCAAGGCTAATAACTATTTAGCACATTTTGCAACTACGTAGTAATTTCAATATAAAGCTTTATTAATTCATAGCCCTCAATACCTCCCCCCAACAACCACTTAAAAAACAAAAGGTTAAAAAACAACCTCACTAATCTATTGTTTAAGAAATCACAAAAGAAAATATTGGTATATTTGCTGCTATTACTAAGTATCTGCAAAAGTAAGGATGTAAACATGAAAAACTTAACTAAAATGATTACCTTTGTATTACTTACAATCTCAGGAACAGCAAACAGTGCAATCATTACGATTAATGATGAGACCCAAATTAAACCATTATCTTTAAATCAGAGTTTTTTAGATTTCTATGATTATGACAGCATGTGTCATCGTTGGTCTTCAAATACGGGGTTCGAAATAAACGACGGTATCGTGATGCTTTTTGCTGAGCACAATAATGACCTAGCATTAATCACTTTAGTTGATAAGCCAGGTGAGGGCGATGGTGGCCGAGCAAAAATGAGCATTAATCATATGCATGAGCATGGTAATATTCTGTTTATGGATGATGCCAACGACCGTTTATTAGCGAATGGTATCAACTGGCGCTGGAATGCAGGTAAAAATGACGGCATGATCTACGAATTATTTAACATGGAAAATTTTGATATTGATATCAGTTTCAGCAAGTTGTCAGGCTTAGATAATGGTATTACTTTCTTATCATTTGACCAGTCATTAACAGCAAATAATTCACCAACAGCTATGAATATGCAACAGTCGTTCTCTGCCCAAAGCCAAGTGCCTGAGCCTACATCTATTGCATTATTTGGTTTAGCATTGGTAGGTTTGTCACTAAGAAAAAAAGTGATTTAAATGTTCTTCTCCCACTTCCCTGCCTCCGTAAATATTGTTTAATAAGCAATATTTACTTTTTTTCACTTCATCAAAAAAGAAAATAAAAATACTCAAATTACGCCAATCATCTGTTAAGCTTAAATATTCATACCTTAAGTAACAAAATATTCGCGTGAAAATTGAGATCGTAAATAGCATTACTGATATCAAAGAACAAGACTGGCACAGGCTAAATAGCGCGTCATCAGTATTTTCAAACTATCAATTTTTCAAGTGTTTAGAAAGCAGTGGCTCAATTTCCAAAGCGCAAGGTTGGCAACCTCATCATTTGCAATTAACTAGCGATAATCAAGAGAAAAACACCACCGAAATTGACGCTATTGTGCCAATGTACATCAAATCACACTCATGGGGAGAATACGTTTTTGACTGGGCATGGGCCGATGCGTACCAGCATCACAATGTCCCCTACTATCCTAAATTAGTGGCAACAGCCCCCTTTACTCCCGTCACTGGCGATAAATTATTATCTCAAAAGCTCAAGATAAACGAGCTATTTCATTACTTAAGTGAGCACTGCCAACAGAGCAACATGAATAGTTGGCATTTACTGTATTGCCAAACTGAGGGACAGCGTGAACAGCAAGCGTCAGTGCCCCCAACAGAAAATGTCTATCAACGTAATACCGTGCAATTTCACTGGCTTAATTATGACTATCGAGACTTTAATGATTTCTTAGCTAACTTTACTGCCAGAAAAAGAAAAAACACGCGTAAAGAACGGCTCTCTATCGAGCAACAGGATATAAATATCAGACGCATTAAAGGCGCTGAAATTAGCAAAAAAGAGTTGGCGTTTTTCTACTTAACCTATCAGCTTACTTATTTAAAACGAGGACATACACCACACCTAACCTTGCAATTTTTTCAAGATATCATTAAGCAATTGCCTGAGAATGTATTGTTGATTATTGCCAATTGTAAAGGTGAAGACGTAGCATGCGCATGGTTCTTTTATGACAACGATAATCTATACGGCCGCTACTGGGGTTGTACGCAAAACTTTAACAACTTACATTTTGAATTGTGTTACTACCAAGGTATAGAGTTTTGTATTGAAAATAAACTGAGTTTATTTCATCCTGGTACTCAAGGGGAGCACAAAATACAACGCGGCTTTGAACCTAAATTAACCACATCTTATCATTGGATTAAACATCAAGCATTTCGACCATCAATTAAAGCCTTTTGTTTACAAGAGCAGCAACAAATGTATCACTACCAAAAGCAATGCCAGCAACTTTTACCTTTTAGACAAAGCCAAAAAAATGATAAATAAATAGAATATCTACATTCAAGAGTAATTGACCTATGAACAAACCTTATTCACAAGCCTGCGAGAATAACAAAGTATTTATTTTACCTCTTCTAGCCGACAGCTTTCAAAATAGTAAAACCTTGTTGGAAGTTGGCTCAGGTACAGGGCAGCATGCGGTATATTTTGCCGCGAATATGCCATGGCTATCATGGCAAACCAGCGATGTTATTGAAAATCATCATGGTATTAATCAGTGGTTAAATGAGTGTTCTGCACGTAATTTACTGGCTCCTTTTGCTCTAGATTTAAACAACCCTTGGCCTTTAACACTAGTTGACGCTATTTATACCGCTAATACCTTACACATTGTAAGTTGGCCTTTAGTACAAGCATTTTTTCAAGGTGTATCGCAACACTTAGCCAAAGATGGTAAGTGTTGTATTTACGGACCATTTAAATATCAAGGTAAGTTTACCAGTGAAAGCAATGCCAATTTTAATGATTGGCTAAAAGAGCGTGATGCAGAAAGTGCTATTCGCGACTTTGAAGCAATATGCGAACTTGCCACACAAGCGGGATTACAGCTTGAAAATGATCATGAAATGCCAGCGAACAATCGCTTATTAGTGTTCACAAAAATTATATAGTCTAAATTCGGCGTTAGAGACCGTAGCTCTAGATTGATGAGCCTTCAACGGTGTTATCGCATGCAATAGCCCATCAATGATTAATAACCGATGGGCTTTATTAAATGCTCAATTTCGTTTTCGCTAGCAGCAATAAATTAGCTAATATCTTTAATTGCTCGGCCAATACCGTCAACCGTTAGCGGATACATTTTGTGATCAACTATTTGCTGGATAACCGAAATAGAATGATGATAAGGCCAATGCGTTTCGGGTTGTGGGTTTAACCAAGCAACTTTGTTAAAATGGCCTAATAGCCGGTTCATATAATCAATGCCCGGTTTTTCATTCCAATGTTCAACACTGCCACCACGAGCAATAATTTCATAAGGCCCCATAGTGGCATCGCCCACAAAAATCACTTTGTAATCTGAGCCAAAAGTTCTGATTATTTCTTCAAGATCAATCGTTTCTTGGTAACGGCGATGGTTATCTTGCCAAACCTTTTCGTATAAACAGTTATGAAAATAGAAAAACTTTAAATGTTTAAACTCGCTGTGAGCCGCTGAAAATAATTCTTCACAGGTATGAATATATTCATCCATTGAGCCGCCAATATCGAAGAACATCAGTACTTTTACAGCATTATGACGTTCAGGTTCCATATGAATATCAAGCAAACCGCCATTTTGGGCGGTAGAGCGTATGGTGGTATTAATATCGAGCTTTTCACTAGCGCCAGTACGGGCAAATTTACGTAGTTTTTTTAACGCTAATTTTATATTTCGCGTACCCAATTCACGGTCTTGGTCGAAGTTTTTAAACTCTCGTTTATCCCAAACTTTCACCGCACTATTGTTACGGTTTTTATCTTGCCCAACACGAATACCTTCAGGGTTATAACCATAAGCGCCAAATGGCGATGTGCCACCAGTACCTACCCACTTATTCCCGCCGGCATGACGTTTTTTTTGTTCTTCAAGGCGTTCTTTTAAAGTTTTCATTAACTCTTCAAGGCCACCTAGCGCTTTAAGCTTATCTTTTTCTTCTTGCGATAAGTGTTTTTCAAATTCCTTGCGCAGCCAATCTTCTGGTAAAACTTGGTCAAAAATATCAATGCTTTCTATGCCTTTAAAGTATTCGGCAAAGGCGTTGTCATATTTGTCGTAATGTATTTCGTCTTTTACCATGACAATTTTAGCCAGGTTATAAAAGTCGTCAACATTCGCAAAAATCACACCCTTTTTAAGCACCGCGATAAGATCTAACAGCTCACGTAAACTGCACGGTACTTTGTGCTTTTTTAAGGTGAGAAAAAAATCAATAAACACCGTTAGATCACCCGTTTCGTCTGCTCATAAAGGCCAGTTTTTCAATTAGTGATACATCTTGTTCGTTCTTTAATAACGCGCCAAATAGTGGAATTATGTCTGACTTATTATTCAATAGTACGTCTTGCGCAATATCATCTGAGATCAGTAATTTTAACCAATCGATTAATTCTGACGTTGACGGCTTTTTCTTGATGCCGTTCAGCTCTCTTAAATCAAAAAACACTTCTAAAGTTTGTTTTAGTAAGTCTTGCTTAACATTTGGATGGTGCACATCAATAATTTTCGCCATTTCAACTTTAGTTGGAAACTTAATGTAATGGAAAAAACAGCGGCGTAAAAAGGCATCGGGCAGCTCTTTTTCATTATTTGAGGTGATGATAATAATCGGACGTTGCTTGGCCGTAATCACCTGTTGTGTTTCATAAACAAAGAACTCCATTTTATCGAGTTCTTGTAATAAATCGTTTGGAAATTCAATGTCTGCTTTGTCAATTTCATCAATCAATAAAATCGGGCGCTGTTCTTCTTCAAATGCTTGCCATAACTTACCTTTAACGATGTAATTGGAAATGTCGTGCACACGTTCGTCGCCCAGTTGGCTGTCACGTAATCGAGATACCGCATCGTATTCATATAAGCCCTGTTGCGCTTTGGTTGTTGACTTAATATGCCATTGATACAATTTACAATTCAATGAGCTTGCTAGCTCTTCCGCTAACTGTGTTTTACCCGTTCCAGGCTCACCTTTGATTAATAAAGGTTTCTCTAATGCTATGGCCGCGTTAACCGCCATTGTTAGATCATCGGATGCAATGTAATTATCTGTACTTTTAAACATGGGTTTACCCTATAAATTTATGATGTTCTGTTACTTTTATTAGCGCCGGGGAAAAATATATTCGTTGTTTGCTGATACGCTTTATATTCTGGACGTTTCTGCAGTGAATAAAATTCAGACGGTACCGCGCCGGTATAAAATACTAAGGTGGTGTACATCATTCTTGAGGCCAGTAACACACCAACACCTAATAACACCCATATCACTAATGACTCTTGTTGATAGAGAGCTAACCAAGAAGGAATAGCGGCAATCACAAGGCCGTTCCATACCATCCATTCGGCAAAATAATTCGGATGACGACTATATTTCCATAAGCCGACATTACAGACCTTGTTTTTCTCGCCTAATTTTTTCATCTTACGAAGAAACGCTAATTTTTGCATATCAGCCAGTGTTTCCATAGCAAAGGCGCTCAGCCAGACAATAATACCGACTATTTCGAATATTGAAATATTTCCATCAGGATTTGTTGCAATTACAAAGGCTGGCATGGCAAGAAATGAAGCATTGGCTAAGCCCTGTAAAATAGCTTCAACCTGCATGGCTAACGCGGTATTGGTTTTACCTGCTTTTTGCCAGCGACGCTTTTGATATTCATAACGCGGAAATTCAGTTTTTAAATGACCAATTTTCCACATTTTTAACGCGCCAAGTCCCATTCTACTACCAGCAAAAATATAGGCGATACTGACAATAGCAACGCGAACACTATCACCTTCGCCATAAATCCAAGTCAGTATGCCAATGAGGGTAAGCCCCCACGGCCAGCCAATATCAACATATGACATTCGCCCTGTGCGCCAAGCGGGAATACAAACCACCAAGGTAAATAACAGCAGTTGCAATGTGCCATTAATAAAACCAACAAAGGCTAACGTTTCGGTGAAAAATAGTAAAACCCAACCCGCAATAAACAAAAATAACGGTGAAAAATATTTCATTTTTTCTAATTCCTTTACGCGACTGCTATTGCGACAGGTGTACCATTAAGCGCAGCATTTCCGGTTAACGTATCAACACGGTTGGCGTCGGTTAAGTCATTAATGCTGACACCGGGCTGAGTGGCAGCCACTGACATTTTTGTGCCCTTTTGATTATGCCCCCAACCTTGCGGCATGCTCACCACGCCTTTTTGTATGTCGTCAGTGATCACCGCTTCTATTTCAACGGCGCCGTTAATTGAGCTTACTTTGAGTATTTGCCCTTTGCTGATCCCTAACGCTTTTGCATCTGCTGGGTTTATCTCTAAGGTACAAGGATTTTTACCTTTCACTAAACGCTCTGAATTTTGTGTCCAGGTATTATGGCTTTTAACTAAACGTCGACCAATTAAATCAAACGGGTATTGGTTATCGCGCGCAGGCTTTGTCATTACCGCATTTAAACGTGGTAAGTCATCAACATATAATTGCGGGAGTAAATTTATTTTGCCATTTTCGGTTTTAATGCGCTCTTCTAAACAAGGCATTAACGGGCCAATATCAATACCATGTGGGTTATCAATCAGCTTTTGTAAACTCATGCCTTGTTCACCGTACGGGCCATTTTTCAATTCCATATCGAGTATCATTTCAGGCGTTATTTTTAATGACTTGTGATCAAGCGGCACGCCTGCCATACGGGCTGATAATTCTACCAATATTTGCCAATCAGCCCGTTGATTATCTTCTTTTTCGAACAATGGCGGCGAGTATTTAACAGTATTTCGTACTGAGAATGAGTTGAAGAAAATATCAAAATGTGAATTTTCAACGCCGGTTGTACCCGGTAGAATAATATTAGCGTGTTTGGTGGTTTCATTTAGGTAAATATCTACCGACACCATGTAGTCTAAAGTGTCAAAAGCATCAGCAAGTTTATCACCACTTGGCGCTGAAAGAACCGGATTACCGGCTATGGTGATCAGGCTTTTTATTTGTCCTTCGCCTTGGGTTAAAATTTCCTCTGCTAATATTGCCACTGGAAATTCACCATTAAAAAATGGCAACTTTCTTACTCGTGAATGATATTGACCAAATGAACTTTTATGACCTTTTTTATGATTTCTGATCATGTCAAACGCCGGTTGTGGAAACATTGCGCCACCTGCGCGGTCGAAGTTACCTGTAACAATGTTCAGCACATTGGTTAACCACTGACACAAACCGCCAAAGGTTTGCGTTGATGCGCCCATGCGGCTGTAGCAAACCGCTGAATCTGCAGTCATCATATCGTCAGCAAGTGTTCTAATAGCATTAGCCTCGATACCGACAAATTCAGCAACAGTTTCAGGAGCATAGTTTTGGGCGATCTCTTCAAGTTCTTCTAATCCGTCAACCATTGAGGCTAAATGGCGTAAGTTGATTTTTTTAGCGGCAAAAACACAGTGGATCATCGAAAAAAGTAGCAAGGCGTCTTTTTCTGGGCGAATAAACAAATGCTGATCAGCAATTTTTGCGGTGCGAGTACAGCGCGGATCAACCACTACCACTTTACCACCGCGTTTTTGAATCGCTTTCATTCGACCAATAACATTAGGTGCTGTCATCATGCTACCGTTTGAAACCACAGGGTTGCCACCGATAATCAACATAAAATCGGTGCGATCAATATCAGGTACAGGTATCAACATGCCCGCCCCCAACATAAAATTAGAGGCCACATGATGCGGCATTTGGTCGGTAGATGCAGAGCTAAAGCGGTTAATGGTACCGAGTGATTTCATAAAGGGCTTTAAAAATAAGCCATTACCCAAACTATGGGCATTGGGATTACCTAAATATATTGCCAAGGCATTTTTGCCATGTGCTTGTTGAATAGCACTAAACTTTTCGGTTATTTCTTCAAAAGCCTCATCCCAAGAAATATCTTCCCAACCTATTGCTGTGCGTCTAATCGGAGTTTTTAATCGCTCTTTATCATTGTAAAAGTCTTGTAATGCAGTAGCTTTAGGGCAGTTATAGCCTTTGCTAAAGGGGTCTTTTTGGTCGCCCTTAATAGACAATATTTCTTTGTCTTTATACTGAATTTCCAAGCCACACATGGCTTCACAAATATTACAATTTCGATAATGTGTTTTAATGTCAGTCATGCTTTTACCTAAAGTTGATACATAAAATGGCTTGGTCATATCTTATAAAAAGTTTTAAGCTATATTTCTCGCTTAAAGCTTCTCTTCAAACCATTTCTTGGTTAAACCAATAGAAACCATAGCTTTAAGTTTAAACAGCGCCATCCAATCACCTGACTCAGGCACAGCTTCGCCACAACGAGGGTCTGAGCGTTGTAAAGCGCCGGTCATTTTGTGGTCAATCGGAATAGGATCACAACCATGGTCAGATTCACAGATAAAATCCCAAGGTTCGCGCGCAGGCGCATGGCATGCAAAGCAGTTACCATCGAAGCGATTATTTACATCAACAAAACCACGTTTTGCGATAGTTGAGCCGGTTTCATCAACTTGCAATTCAAAAAACTCCCAATCACCGGTTGCTGGCGAAGCACCCGCTTCGCGTTTAACCATCACTTCAGTTGGCACAAGTTGCACCACTGAACCAGCAGGATAAATAGCACCTTTCGGGTTATTCGCTGCGGTCAATGTAGCTTCAATATCACCTAAAACGTTATCGACATAAAAATGCCTTACCGGTGTCATATCGCGGATACAGCTAAAGGTTTCTTCAGTAATATTTACCGGCAAGTCTTTTTTCGCGACGTCTTCATTGGAAACGACTTCTTTGAGTGTGGTTACCGCTTCTTTTACCGTTGATTTAAGTGTTTCAAATGCTGCGGTAGCGTTTTCTTTTACGTTATTGGTTTGGGCATATGTCGGTAATGACAGTAAACACGAGACCAAAACCAATGGCAGTGTTCTTTTTATTATTATATTGACCATGTTAATTTCCAGTTTGTTGGCTTAAATATATCCGTTAAATTCCGACCTAAATAGATGGTTAAATTAGCCGCAAAGTAAATATCTAGTTAGCGGCTATTTAGGTATTAACGCGTTTATAGTTTTACAATCAACTTGCCTTTATTGGCACCAGTGAAGAACAAATTCAATCCAGTCATTGCCGACTCAAGCCCTGGTAAAACGTGTGCACGATGCTTAATTTGGCCTTTCATCACGTAAGGCGTTAACTTCGCTAGCAGCGCAGGTACTTCACCGAAATGATCTGGCATGGTAAAGCCTTGCACAGTTAAGCGCTTTTTAATGATCGGGATCCAGTTTGGTGCTAAGTCTGGCTCAGCCTTTGGGTAGTCAGCAATTAAGCCACATACCGCAATACGGCCATGTGCGTTCATACGCGCAAATACATGGTGCTGAATAGGCCCGCCAGTATTTTCAAAGTACACATCAATCCCGTTTGGCGTTAATTCAGCAAGCTTTGTTGCTAGGTCATCCGTTTTGTAGTTCACTGCGCCATCAAAGCCTAACTCATTAACAATCCAGTCAGCTTTTTCATCGCTACCAACAACACCAATAACCGTTAAACCATCTGCTTTTGCTAGCTGGCCAACAATTGAACCTACAGAGCCTGCAGCACCAGAAACTACAATGGTTTCACCTTTTTGCGGCTTACCAATACTGTACAGTCCTTGTGTTGCCGTTAAGCCCGGTAAGGCAAACACAGATAATATTGCTTCGTCAGGTAATGGTGCGGTGACTTTATTTAAGCCAACACCGTTACTTAAAAAGTATTCTGTCCAACCCATCATGCCCATAACACGGTCGCCCACAGCAAAGTCTGGATGATTACTTTCAACAATTTCACCCACACCAGAGCTGCGCATTACCGTACCTAAATCAACAGGAGGAATATAACTTTCAGTATCAGGGCTCATCCAACCAAACATTGCTGGGTCAAGCGACATATGGTTTTGCTTAACTAAAAATTCGCCTTCACCAACGCTTGGTATATTTTTAGTAACCACTTCAAACAGTTCAGGACCAATTGGACCGCCACTTGGGCGAGCGATTAAGTTTATTGCGGTATAAGTAGTCATATTTTTAATTCTCTTTTAAGTTTCTTTATTCGATTATTTATTAAATTGCTTATTAAATTGCTTATTAAATTAATTACTACATTGTTTACTAGTTAAGCGACTAAACTGCTAATGGGCTTTATTTGACTGATATTTTGCGCTTGGTAGAAAATTTTAAAGGCTTCTGCCAATTTCTCACTTTCCAAAAACACCCGCTGCCAATACTGTAGGCGTTGCTCAGGCTCTAAGGTGGTAAAGTCCGTACGATCAGGAATTTTTCCATAGGGCAGTGAATCAATAAATTGTCGTGAAGGACAAACCAATACGGTTTTATCGTAATGTTTGGCTCGCACATTTCTTGATAACTTTTTATCAAACCAGCCGGCTTTTAGTGTTGAGCTAAAATGCGGATATAAAGTTAAGCCGTCTAACGCGACATCAAAATGATAATCGATAATACCGCCATCGCGATACATACCGTTTTCACAGTCAGCAATATCTTTTATCCCTTGCATCACCATAGGAATGGCACCTGATGCAAGCAATGCGTCTTTAATATTATGTTCAGTAAAAGCTAAGCGTGTTGTCGCGATATTATCAGGGTCATGAAGCTGTAACTGACTGGCCTGATGCTGAAAAACATAACGTTCGTACTGACTTTTTATTAACGAGCGATTGACACTATTGCGCAGCAAACTCATTAACAAACCTAAGCCCAAGACCAACTTATTTTCAGAGCTAACAAAACCTCGACACTTAGCAACAACAAAATGGGCATTAAATATTTTATTATTCATGATTTCATTGGCGCCAGAATCACCAAATAAAATGTCTAATAATTCTCGTGCTTTTTCGGTTATTTCTTTTGGCTTAGCATCAGTTGAATAAACTGTTTCACTGTAATGCTTTGCGAGTCGTTCTATAGCGGCAACGGGATCAGCCTGAGCGAAACATGCCATTCTAAAAGCGCCAGCACTTGAACCAACTAAATTTAATGGCTGTTGTTGGTGTTTAAAAAAGTCACCAAAAAAGTATTTATCTAAACCATATAAAACAAACCATTTAGGCCCGCCACTGGCACCTAAAAAGTTATTAAAAATGTCTGGCGAAAAACCGTTTTCTTTAATGGTTTTTAACGCGGTGTCACCGGCGTAAATTTCTAACATATTTATCGAGTGTCTTCCTAATATTGAGTGATTATGAGCAGCCATAGCCATAATATTTACCATAAATTATTAGCGAAGCTCTTTTCGTAGCACTTTGCCAACATTGGTTTTTGGTAATTCTTCAAGAAAAACAACTTCTTTTGGACGCTTATAATTGGTTAATAACTCAGTACAATGCTCGATAACGTCACGCTCGGTTAAGTTCAGGTCTTTACGCACAACAAACACTTTGACCATTTCACCTGTAGCATCGCTTGGCGCTGCTACAGCAGCAGCTTCTAAAATACCTTCATGACTCACCAGAACTTCTTCAATTTCATTAGGGAAAACATTAAAGCCAGAAACAATAATCATGTCTTTTTTACGATCGACAATGGTAAAGAAACCATTTTCATCCATGGTGGCAATATCACCCGTTGCTAACCAACCGTCTTTTAATACTTCGTCAGTTGCGTCTTGGCGATTATGATAGCCTCTCATCACTTGCGGGCCTTTTACCCACATTTCGCCAGGTTCACCAATAGCAACTTCTTTGCCATCATCACCCATCAATCGTACATCTGTTGACGATGCAGGAAGACCAATAGTGCCATTGTAAGTTTCTTGATTGTAAGGGCTCATTGAAACTAACGGTGCACATTCAGTAAGGCCGTAACCTTCCAATAAACGTGTATTTGTTACTTTCTCCCAAAGCTCAGCAACCGGACGTTGCACTGACATACCGCCACCAAAGCCAAGTTTTAGTGCGCTAAAGTCAAGTTTATCGAAGCCTGGTGTGTGCAGTAGTGCATTAAATAAGGTATTTACACCTGTAATGGCAGTAAATGGATACTTGGCGAGCTCTTTGACAAATCCGTCCATATCTCTTGGATTGGTGATCAGCAAATTTTTACCACCGAACGGCATAAAGCATAAACAATTAGAGGTTAACGCATAAACATGGTACAGCGGCAACGCCGTTACCATGATCTCTTTACCGACTTCATAAACATTTTTTGTCGCGGCATTAGATTGTTCTAAATTGGCCACCATATTTCGATGTGTCAGCATGGCGCCTTTTGATGGCCCTGTTGTTCCACCAGTATATTGTAAAAAGGCCAGATCCTCACCTGTAACAGTTACAGAGCTAAAACTAAGCTTACTGCCTTTAGCCATCACTTTATTAAACTTAATAGCATTAGGTAAATGATAAGCAGGCACCTGTTTTTTAACATATTTAAGTACGCAGTTTATTAATGTCCCTTTTAATACTCCTAAGCGGTCCCCAACACCTGTGGTAATCACATGTTCAACGTCAGTATCATCAATAACTTTTTCTAGCACATGCGCAAAATTTTCTAGAATTAGGATGCCTTTCGCACCAGAGTCTTTTAATTGATGTTGTAATTCACGCGGTGTATAAAGCGGATTAACGTTTACCACAGTTAAACCTGCGATTAACGCGCCAAACAAGGCAATTGGATATTGTAAAGTATTGGGGATCATTATCGCGAACTTGTCACCTTTAACATAACCCAGATCTTTTTGTAGATATGCCGCAAAGTCGGTGGCCTGTTGAGCTAGTTCCTGATAACTAATACTGACATCCATATTAATAAAGGCAGTATTGCTGTTATACAGCTTGGTATACTTGAAAAATAGCTCTGCCAAAGAGCTGTATTTATCAGGATCTATTTCAAACTCAACGCCTGGTGGATAACTTTTTTCAAGCCAAATTTTTTCCACAATACTTTCCTTTTTTTTAATTTATTATTTTACTTTGTGTTTTTCATAAGCCTAGAGCACTTCGAATAATCCTGCCGCCCCTTGTCCACCGCCAATGCACATACTGACCACAACATACTTAACGCCACGACGTTTACCTTCAATTAGCGCGTGCATCACCATGCGTGTGCCGCTCATGCCATAAGGATGACCGATAGAAATTGCCCCGCCATTTACATTTAAACGATCTTCTGGAATAGCCAATTTTTCAGCGCAGTAAAGTACTTGCACCGCAAAGGCTTCATTAATTTCCCATAACCCAATATCGTCCATGGTTAAGCCATTACGCTCAAGTAGCTTTGGAATTGCATAAATAGGGCCAATACCCATTTCATCAGGTTCACAACCAGCAACCACTAAACCGCGATAAGCCCCTAACGGTGTTAAGCCACGTGCTTGGGCTAATTCGCGTTCCATCACTACAACGGCGGCAGCGCCGTCAGACAACTGTGAGGCATTACCACCGGTAATTGAACCATTATCTTTTACGGCTTTTAAACCCGATAAGCCGTCTAAATTAGTTAATGGTCGATTACCTTCATCCTGCGTTAATGTCACCGATTCTTTGCTGACATCACCGCTAGCTTTGTCCATAACCAATTTAGTACAAGTTACTGGCACAATTTCATCATCAAACTTACCATCAGCTTGTGCTTGTGCGGTGCGTTGCTGAGATTTCAGCGCATAAGCATCTTGCTGTGCGCGTGAAATGTTATAACGATTCGCAACAATTTCTGCGGTATCTAACATCGGCATGTAAATAGCGGGGCGATACGCTTTGACACTAGGGTCAACAGCCCGGTGCATATTCATGTTATCGTTTTGTACCAAACTGATAGAGTCACACCCGCCCGCAATAACCACATTAGCGCCATCACAAACAATATGATTTGCCGCAGTGGCAATTGACATTAATCCTGATGAACATTGGCGATCAATAGTCATGCCGGGCACTGAAACCGGTAGCTCCGCCGCCATTGCTACCTGTCGACCAAAGTTCATGCCTTGGTTACCTTGGGTTAACGCCGCACCGAAAATACAGTCGTCAATTTCATTTGGATCAATTCCTGCCCTTTCAACAGCAGCCTTTACTGCAACTGCTGCCAAGGTTGGCGCTGATAAATCGTTAAAAGCACCGCGATAAGCTTTCCCGATGGGGGTACGTGCGACTGATACAATGACGGCTTCTCTCATGATGATTCCTGCTGAGTAATTTTTATATTTTATGTTTTAGAGCTATTTAACTTTCAAAGTACTGACATTTAAGAGTTTTAGGTTTGAAAGCCTTTGACCAACGGCAATTAATATTTTTATTATTGCTAGTGCTGCTGCGACTTCATAAACGCCATTGCTTTCATAACAAATTTTTCACCTTGTTTAGCCCCTGACGTTAATGATGCTTGTTTATCTTGAGCAATCAATTCATCCCAATGTTCACGTACCGTTTCTGGATTTTGCGAAGCTTGATGAATAAAGCAGCCTTGGGTTTCAAAAATGCTGGCACTTGAGTAACCACCAGCACCAGCACATAAAATAAAGCGATTTGGCGCATTTTCATCGCATAAGGTCAACATACCCGCCGTTACCGCTTCAGGCGCAAAAGCTTTAACAATTTCTTCAGGCATTAAATCTTCGGTCATGCGAGTACCTGCCGTTGGTGCTAAGGCATTAACATGAATATTATTTTTTGCCCCTTCAAGCACTAACGTATTCATTAACCCTAATACCGCCATTTTTGCCGCACCGTAGTTCGACTGGCCAAAATTGCCGTACATGCCGCTAGAAGAGGTGGTCATAACAATACGGCCATAATTTTGCTCGCGCATAATATCCCAAACCGCTTTAGTACAATTGACGGTGCCCATAACATGCACGTCCATCACTAATTTAAAATCTTCTAAGCTCATTTTGGTAAATGATTTATCGCGTAAAATGCCAGCGTTATTAATTAGAATATCAACACGTCCCCATTTATTCATGGTTTGCATGACCATGTCTTGTACTTCGTCGAAATTAGCAACATTAGCACCATGGCTGATAGCTTTGCCGCCCATTTCTTCAATTAGGCGAACAACCTCTTGTGATGCTGCACTTGACGCACCACTACCATCACGAGCACCACCTAAGTCATTAACAACAACTTTTGCGCCACGCCTTGCTAATTCCAATGCATGCGAACGCCCTAAACCGTTACCTGCACCGGTTACAATCGCGACTTGTCCTGCGAAACTGATGGTCATATTTTTTCCTTAAACATTTTTAATTTTTAACAGTATTAAACTTTTTATTTTTATTTACCTAAAAGGCGTTACTTGACCATTTGTACTGAAATCCACTCGGCAACTAACGCTGGAGTATCACAACCTTCAATTTCAATAGTGACTTGGGTAGATAAACGAAATTGTCCGGGCTTTTTCTCTTCAATTGATAGTGTTTTAGCATGAGCGCGTACACGGCTATTCACCGTTACGGGTTGTAAAAATCTAACTTTATCAAAGCCTGCATTTAGCCCCATATAAAAGCCATCAATAATGACACTGAAACTTTCAGCAAAATGAGACAGCATAGATAAGGATAAAAAACCGTGCGCAATTGTTGAACCAAATGGCGTTGCTTGCGCTTTTTCTTCATCCACATGAATGAACTGATGGTCGAATGTGCAGTCAGCAAATTGATTAATTTGTGTTTGAGTTATTTGATGCCAGTCGGTTGGCTCGGTTTCAAAGCCAATAAATTTGGCTATTTCTTCTCTATTGATAACTGTCGGCATATTCACTGTCCCTTTATGCTTCACATGACGATTGTTCACATGTCAAATATTGCTATGAATGAAATTTAAGCGATAACTCATGCTAAGCGGGACGGTAAAATTAAACAAATGAATAGTTTTGATATCTATATATTTACAGTGCGAATAGTTAAAGGATTTATTGGGCGATGTGAACATTAAATAAATGAAGAGCTTAAAAGTAAAAAAACATTATCGATAATGCTATCGACAATATTTTTTAATTTATATTTTTTATTTTGAATTAGGTAGTGCCACAATGCATTACGAACACACACATTGGTTTGATTCTATTTTTTAACCAGAGTTGACGCTAACTTAAAAACCTTAGGTTATTAAAACCACTCTGCCTGCATATCAAAGCTTGTGCTGTCAGTACTAACTAAAACTTTTTGCCACATAGCGACTTGCGGTAATTCAATTCGATAAAAGTACTGTAATGCTTGTAATTTTCCTTGGTAGAAATGTTTATCGTCCTTGTGCGGTTGCTCAGCTAAAGCATTGCTTGCAACAATACCTTGTTTTAGCCATAGCCACGCAATAATCACGTGACCAAACATTGATAAGTAGCTCACAGAATTAGCCAAAGCTAGGTCGATGTTTTTAGTCGACATATCCTTTAATACTGCTTCAGTTGTACTGTTTAGCGTATTAAGCGCTGTAGCTAATTGCGCTGAAAATTCATCTAGACTGGCAATTTCCTTAGCGATAGCAATGGTTTTATTCATTTCACTTATAGTTGCTAAATAACCTTTCATATTATTCATTGGCACTTTGCGAGCGATAAGATCTAACGATTGAATACCTGTGGTACCTTCATGAATAGCATTAAGGCGATTATCACGATAAAACATCTCCACCGGATGTTCATTAATATAACCGTGGCCACCTAATACTTGAATGGCATAGGAATTGGCTTTTGGCCCGTATTCTGATGGCCAGGTTTTAATAATCGGCGTTAAAAAATCTAATAAGGTATGAGCATATTCACGTTGTTCTTCTGAAGGCGCGGTTTTCTCATCATCACTTAACTGCGTGCCATAAAGCACCAGTGCCATTGCACCTTCTGCATAAGCTTTTTGTGCCAAAAGCATACGGCGAACATCGGCATGTTCAATAATATTAACCATCGGCGAAAGTGGATCTTTACAAGAGGGCAAACGACCTTGAGGACGGTTTTTCGCATAATCGAGTGAATATTGAAAACCAGCACTTGCCAGCACTGCACCACTGGTACCGACCATAATGCGTGCTTCATTCATCATATGAAACATGTACTTAAGGCCTTGATTCTCTTCGCCAACTAAGTAAGCAACTGAGCCATTTTTTTCACCAAAGCTTAATGCCGTTGATGTTTGCGCCTTACCCCCCATTTTGTGGAATAGGCCAGCAAGCGCCACCTCATTATCAACGCCGATGGAACCATCATCATTGAGTAAAAATTTAGGCACAACAAACAGTGAAATGCCTTTTACCCCTTTAGGCGCACCTTGCACACGCGCAAGCACTAAATGAACAATGTTTTCACTTAAGTCGTGATCGCCACCAGAAATGAAAATTTTACTGCCTGAAACTCGATAACTGCCATCGCTTGCTTTTACAGCTTTGGTTGATAAGTCACCTAAACCTGAGCCACTGCCGGGCTCAGTCATCGCCATGGTGCCCATAAAGCGCCCGTCTAACATTGGTTTTACCCATGTGTCGATCAATTCTTTACTAGCATGGGCTTGTAGTAAGTTAGCATTGGCGGTGGTTAACATGTTGTAACCCATACCAACACCACCGGCAATGGTAAGATAAGTAGCTGCAGCACTGGCAACAATTGGCGGTAATTGCATACCACCTAATTCATAATCTGCCGTTGCAGAGCCAATACCAGAAGCATTAACCGCTGCAATGGCGGGTTTAAGCTCTGGAATTAAATGCACTTTTTTACCATCAAAGGCCGGTTGATGAGTATCTAGCTTCTGACGAATAGGAAGAAAATGCTTCTCTGCAATTGCTTTTGCCGTATTAATAACTTCATTAAATGTTTGACGGTCATGGTCTTGATAGCGCTCTCTGCCAATTAGCCCTTCACTATCAAATAGTTCATAAAGCATAAACTCCAAATCACGCTCATTTATCATTGCTGCTGCCATACGATTCTCTTTATTCGTTAAGAAGTTAAAACATGTGATCTTATTTAGTTATTTTCTTGGCTCATGTTTGCTAGGTCGCGGATACGCCACCATCGACTGCGATACATTGTCCTGTTAAGTATGTATTAGCAGGTGATAACATCATTAGCATCATAGCAACGATTTCTTTAGGCTCTCCTAAGCGGTTCATTGGCGCACCACGGCCCATTTTGTTTTGCTTTTCTTCGTCAGCAAAATTGGTCACCATTGGTGTTAAGGTAAAGAAAGGACAAATTGCATTGATTCGAATATTATTGCGACCGTATTCAACCGCACCGGTTTTGGTTAGCCCAATAACAGCATGTTTCGCCATAGAATAGGCACTACCACGCGCTGCACCGCCCAAACCAGCCATAGAGCTAACATTAAGAATAATGCCTTCCCCCTGCTGCAACATTTGTTTTATTTGATGGCGCATACCAAATTGCACACCTTTAACATTGATGGCAAATTGACTGTCCATTAAGGTTTCATCAATATCATGCAATGGCATAAATTCATGGGCAATACCGGCATTGTTTACGCCAATATCGACACATCCAAATGTTTCAATGGCGGCATCGACCATGGCTTTACATTGCTCATTTTTAGAGACATCGCATTTCATTGCTAAAACTTCTGCACCAGTAGCGGCAATTGCATCAGCCACTTTATGAACGCCCGCTTCATTAATATCACTTATGACTAATTTCGCGCCACGTTTAGCCAACTCTTCAGCCAGTAGCTGACCAAAACCTTGCGCAGCGCCAGTAATAACGGCAACTTTACCGGTAAAATCTAACAATGGATCCATGATGATGTCCCTATAAAAAAGATTGAATGTTATTGTTGTTAATATTTTTATTCGTTTTTAGGTTTTGTTTTATTTTCTTTTTCTTGGGCAATAATTTCTAAAGCCATTTTTGCTAACGGCTCGACAAACGTACCAATTTTACTGGCATTAGCATTAGAGGCGTTACCTTGCGATGCCCTTTTAGCCACGCCTTGAACAATGGCGGCTAAACGGAAAAAACCAAAGGTAAGATAAAACGTCCAATTTTCTATCTTGTCGATGTTCATACGTTGACAATATTGCGCAATATATTCTTCTTCGCTTGGAATACCCAAACTGCTGCGGTCAATGCCTTTTAAGCCATCAATACTGCCTAAACCTTGCGGCATACGTAATCCCATACATTGATAAGCCAAATCTGAAAATGGATGTCCTAAGGTAGAAAGTTCCCAGTCCAATATCGCCATAATCTCAGGCTTGTCTTTCGCAAACATAATATTGTCTAAACGATAATCACCATGCACTAAACATATACGGCCATCATCTTCAGGTAGGTTGGCTTCTAACCATTGTCCTAGTGTATTCATAGCTGGAATATCTTGTAGTTCAGAGGCTTTGTATTGTGCTAACCAGCGTTCCAGTTGGCGCTTAAAATAATTACCCATTTTGCCGTAGTCACTTAAACCAACCTTTTCAATATCCACACTGTGCAGCGCTACTAAGGCTTTATTCATGGCGTCATACATCGCTGTTCTACGGTGATTATCTTCAATTTCAGTTAACGATGCATGCCAATAAATACTGCCGTCACAAAACTCCATCAAATAGAACATTGAACCCATAATGTTGGTGTCTAGACAAAGGTGATAAACCTGAGCCACAGGGACATCACTATTTTTAAGCGCATCTAGTACTCTAAACTCACGATCAACCGCATGGGCTGATTTCAATAATTTACCGGGGGGTTGCCGACGTAAAACATAAGTACCTGACTGAGCAATTACTTTAAAGGTAGGGTTTGACTGCCCTCCTGGAAACTTATCTAAGCTTATCGGTCCTTTAAAGCCGGCAACGTGGTGCTCGAGGTAATTCGTTAAAACATCCATATCAATGGCTAAAGCATTTGGCATTTATTCACTACTCTTAATTAAAATAATTGGCGCGATGGCAATAAATCATTCTGCCTTTTGCTTAACTAAATCTCGCCCTAATTGCATCATATGTACTTGATCAGGGCCATCAGCTAAACGTAAGGTTCTTTGCCCTGCATAGGCATGCGCTAAGAAAGTATCTTGGCTAACACCGACGGCACCATGACACTGAATAGCCCGATCTAGGACATCAAGTGACATATTCGGCGCTACAATTTTGATCATGGCAATTAAGTCTTTAGCCGCTTTATTACCTTCGGTATCCATTTTATGCGCAGCTTTTAAGGTCATTAAGCGGGCTTGTTCAATTTGACAAGCAGATAAGGCAATATCTTCACGAATAGATTGTTGTTTGATCATAGGACGACCAAAAACAATACGTTCATTGACGCGTTTACACATTAGATCTAATGCCCGTTGAGCAACACCAATTGAGCGCATGCAATGATGTACACGCCCTGGCCCTAATCGGCCTTGAGCAATTTCAAAACCTTTACCTTCACCGACAATAATATTTTCTACCGGTACTCGAACATTTTCAAAGGTAATTTCGGCATGCCCTTCTGGTGCATCAACATAACCAAACACTTGCATAGGGCGAACAACGGTTACCCCAGGCGTTTTCATAGGTACTAATACTTGCGATTGCTGAATGTAACGATTGCTATTTTCCGGATCGGTTTTTCCCATCACAATCATGACTTCACATTGTTTACGACAAGCACCACTAATATAAAACTTACGGCCGTTAATAACGTACTCGTCACCTTCACGATCAATTCGTAGTTCAATATTGGTTGCATCGCTTGAAGCAACTTCGGGTTCAGTCATCGCGAAAGCAGAACGGATTTTCCCTTCTAAGAGTGGCTCTAACCATTGTTTTTTCTGTGCTTCACTGCCATATTTTGCCAATACTTCCATATTGCCAGTATCAGGTGCTGCACAATTGAAAACTTCAGGCCCCCACATCACTTTACCCATGATTTCAGCAAGCGGTGCATATTCTAAATTGGTTAAACCAGCACTATATTTACCATAGGCGACAGGAAGAAATAAATTCCATAAACCCGCGGCTTTTGCTTTTGCTTTTAGCTCTTCCATTAATGCTGGTGTCGTCCATTGGTCTTTAGCAACAAGATCATGCATTTCTTGTTCAACAGGAAAAACATGATCATCCATAAAATCAGATACCTGTTTAATAAGTTTTTGAACTTTTTCGCTATATTCAAAATTCATCGTATGGTCCTTATTTAATCTTGTTAACAAGCAAATTTAGCTTAATGACATTAGTGACTTTTTAGTAAAAGGTTTAATTTCTTCAATCGCGTTAACGCCGATTTTATTGACCCAATCAGGGTCAACTAGCAATGCGCGTCCAATGGCAACCAAATCAAACTCATTGTTGCCTAAGCGTTCAAGTAGTTCTTCAATCCCAGTTGGATTCGAGGTACCTGATAAGTCTTTATTGCCTTCGCCAATAAAGTCAGCGTCTAAGCCAACATTACCCACGGTAATAACAGGTTTATCGGTTAATTTTTTCGTCCACCCCGCTAGATTTAAATCCGAGCCTTCAAATTCACTGACCCAAAAACGGCGCGTACTCGCATGAAATACATCAACGCCAGCATCACTAAGTAAACCTAAAAATATACCTAATTCTTCAGGTGTTTGACAAAGCTTGGCACTGTAATCTTGTTGCTTCCATTGAGAAAATCTAAATATTATCGTGAAATCTTCACCAACAGCAGCGCGTATGGCTTGGACAATTTCAACACCAAAGCGCGTACGATTTTTTAACGAGCCACCGTATTGGTCGTCACGTTGATTAGTGCCTTGCCAAAAGAATTGGTCTACTAAATAACCATGAGCACCATGAACTTCAATGGCGTCAAAACCTATGTTTTTCGCATCAAGTGCAGCTTGCGCGAATGATGCAACAACTTCATCTATATCGGCTTGAGTCATTGCAACACCATTTTCAGCGCCCGGCTTAAATAAACCTGACGGGCTATATGCCGGTACTTCTTTATCTGGACCTACACCTAGTTTTCTCACTGAGCCCACATGCCACAATTGTGGTGCAATTTTACCACCAGCGGCGTGTACTTCATCAACCACGTGCTTCCAACCAGCAAGTGCTTCTTCACCATGAATAGCTGGCACATTTTCATAACCATTAGCACCTTTATGTGAAATGAAGGTACCTTCGGTAATAATTAGACCAACATTACCTTCAGCACGCCTGCGGTAATATGCTGCAACGTCTTTTGACGGTATGTTGTTCGGAGAAAACGCACGTGTCATAGGTGCCATTACCGTTTTATTTTTTAGTGTTAATGACTTAACTGAAAACGTTTTAAATAATGCGTCTGTATTGGTGCTGGCTGTTGTGTCTGTGTTCGTCGTCATAAATATTTTCTCGTAATTTTTAATATGCTTAAGATAAAGCGCTATTTAGCAATTATTTTGGAATTAGCCAATCAGGTATCCACCGTCAACATTAATAGCGGTGCCGGTAGTGTAGCTTGATGCATCTGACACTAAATACAGTACCGTACCTGCCATTTCATCGGGTTGAGCAACACGCTTCATTGGCACATGTGCCATGGCTTGCTCTAAAATTTTGGGATTGTTCACTAAGGTCGAGGCAAACTTAGTGTCTGTTGCACCTGGCAATAAGGCATTAACACGAATATTGAATTGCGCGCATTCTTTAGCAAAAGCTTTTGTCATCGAAATAACCGCCGCTTTCGTAATAGAATAAATACCTTGGAAGTCACCAGGTATCACACCATTAATAGAAGCGACATTGACAATGCTGCCGCCATCACTATCTCTCATTAACTTAGCGCCTAGTGTCGACATAAAGAAATAACCACGAATATTGACATCAACCGTTTTCTGAAAGGCACTTAAATCAGTATCTAAAATATGACCAAAATATGGGTTAGCGGCGGCATTGTTCACTAAAATATCTAGCTTGCCGTGTTGCTCGGCAATACTGGCAAAAATAGCATCAATTTGATCCATTTCTCCGATATGACAAGCTATCGCTTGCGCACTGCCGCCTGCTTTCGTTATATCATCAACAACAGCTTGGCAGCCTGCAATTTTTCGACTTGAAACAATAACGTGTGCGCCATGCTGAGCAAGTAACTTGGCGATACTTTCACCAATACCTCGGCTAGCACCGGTAACTAATGCGATTTTTCCTGATAAATCAAATAAATTGCCATTATTCATGATGTTCCCTACTTAAATTTTGGTTAATTTTTTAACAAGTGATTATCTAAAAGTAATCCAGTCATCGCCTGCTTGTTCCAAATGACTATAGTTATTCAAATAATCAACACTAAGCATGTTTTCAGAAAATAGCAGTTTAGTTACGCTAGTATTTCTAGCTTGCTGATTAATTTCTAATGCTTGTTGATCACTGAGTTTTAATATGTGCTGTACGATCACTGAAATAGTACCGCCAGAGGTAAAAACTAAGATGTCTTTTGAATTTTTAGACTCATTGCCCTCAGCGTTAACCTTACGTTTGTTGGCAAGCTCCTGGGCAATAATATCGTGCAGTGCTCTTATGCAGCGTGTTTTAAACTCAAGCCAGCTCTCTTTATACTCTTGGTCTTTATCACCAGAAACCCAACGATTAAGCGCTTGAGCAAATTCTTTTTGAAAAGTTTTGTTTGGCTCTTTAAGTTGGTTAATTTCTTCGCTCATTTTTGTCAGGTCTTGCCATTGAGCTTGATAGTTTTTTAAGATATCAACATGGTCAAACTCATTAAAACCAGAGTGAATAATCATTGGTGTAGCAGCACCTTGATAGCCTTCTTTAAAGCTAGATAAAGTTTGGCTGTGACGTAATAAGTCACCAGAATAAAATTTGCTCGGATTAGCTCGCGCACGCCAATACTGGCCTAGCAACTCAGCCTGTTTGCTACCTTTTTCGGATAACTGATCATAGTCAGCGCTACCAAAAGATGCCTGACCATGACGGATCAAATAAATTGCTGCCATTGCTACTGCTCAGCCTTAATATAAAATATTGAGCTCAATAAGGAAGGCATAGACCAGTCATTGAACTGACTTTTAGTTATTGTTTTTATTTCGAAAACAACCACATTGCCTCCTTAGCTCTGTTTTAAATAACTACCACTTTTATATAGCAAGTACGGTAGTTCGAATGTACTTGACTATGCTAAGCCTAGCATCTAAATTAAACAAATGAATAGTTCTAATACCCTACTATTTGTATTTTAAATAGTACTTATTAAGGTATGTGTTGAGGTATGTGTTGATTGCTCTGATGTTTAACTTCAGACCTTGTGATAAAAAGAACGTAATGGAGTAAGTATGAAAATTGATTTGAATTTGTTCGTTGTGTTCGATGCAATATATTGTGAGGGTAATATTACCAAAGCCGCATCGGTACTGAATTTATCGCAACCAGCAGTCAGTCACTCTTTAGGAAAATTGCGTACTTATTTTGATGATGCTTTGTTTATTCGCCAAGGTAATGAAATGAGGCCGACCCCGGTTGCAAAAAATGTTATTGACGATGTACGAGAAGCGCTACATCAATTACAAGTTTGTTTAGTACAGTCACGGCAATTTGAGCCATTAACCTCTCGAAAGAACTTTTCACTTTCACTGCACGGTTCATTAGAGCCCTATTATTTACCCATACTGCAAGAAAGCTTGTCGGTAGAATCTCCAGCAATAAACTTGCGAAGTAATAGACGAGTGAGGCGAAGTGAGCTAGAAAACAAATTAGCCAGCGGCGATATAGACTTAGCTATTGATGCGCTGATCCCCGTCAGCAATAATATTTTGCACACACAACTAGAGCTAGACCAATTGGTTGTTGTCGCGCGCAAGAACCACCCAGCGATTAAAGGCAAACTCGATTTAGAGACTTACCTTAGCTTAGAGCATGTATTGGTGTCATCTAGATCAACAGGCCCTGGTTTGGAAGATTTTGAATTATCTCGCATTGGCTTACATCGCAAAATATCATTACGCTGTCAGCATGCAATATCAGCTTGTCGAGTGATAATTAGTAACGACATGCTGCTTACTTTGCCAAAGACAGCAGCAAAAATGTATAGTGAAATGCTCGATATTACCACTTATCCAATGCCTGTTGACTTGCCTGGAATTGATGTTCATTTGTACTGGCATGTTAATGTTGACAAAGAGCCTGCAAATAAGTGGTTGAGAAATAAAATGATCATGGCGGCGTCAAATACAAAAATTTCAACGTAATTTATAGCGTTATTCCAAAGTCAGTTTAGCTACACAATCAACAGTGCTAGTCCATTGTCACTTATATTACCTGCTTAGTATCAACCTTTGCTATGACACAAGATATGATGAAAACATATGATGCTGAAGAGCGCTTCTTAGAGGCAGTATTTATTGCACAGCCCTTTAGTTTTCAATAAACTAGCCAAAATGTCTCAACTATTAATAACTTATGCTACATTATATGTATGGAATTAACATCTTATAATCAATAGCTTAAGCGAGTATCTTTTTTTGCAATTTTACAATGCCAGTAAGTGGCTATTCACAGCGCTCATTTCTATTACTTTACTTGCAGTCATTGCTTGCTTTGCAAGTATGACAAACAATATCGATAAGAAGAGTATTACCGAAGCAAATAGCTCTTTTAGCTTTGAGAGCAGCTATTTCATAGATAAAAATGTCGGCACTCAAGTCGATGATGTATTACAAGAGGCTAAATTTACTGGCAGTGAATTAAATAAAATTCCATATGCATTGGCAGATCAAAGCTATTGGATTAAGTTGTCTTTACATTATCCGGTACATGGAAAGCTTAGTTCTTCTAATTTACTCAGTAACTCAAATACAGCGAGTTTTTTGAAAAACGCCTCCCAAGAACAAATAATTCTGCTGGCTGAGCACAGTATGTTGCAAACATTTGACGTCTATCATCTAGATGCATTGGGGCCTGCTAAAAAAATATTTTCTAAGCTTGCTCAAATAGAAAATACATCCCAACAAGTTTATCCCTACACCGCACTAACATTAAATTCATTTGGTCATAGCGAGTTTTTAATTCATGTAAAAAGCTCAGGCCCACCAAACATTCCATTACTCATGTTTAAACCTATAGATTTCGAACAGCGTTTAATGCTTTCGCAAATAGTCTATGGTGCCTTTATTGGTATATTGTTGATAATGGCAATATACAACTTGGTACTGTTTTTTGCTGCCAAAGATAAAGTATATTTAATATATATCAGCTATTTGTTATCAGCATTTGTCGTGCTTTCTTCTTTAACTGGGTATGGTTACTTTTTATTTTCTAATAAAATAATGCAACAATTAAATCAGTACTCAATTTTCTTTCATTTTTTGCTTATTATCTCGCTACTGCTATTTACCTTATATTTTTTAAGATACGAACGGCTAAAGCATTGGGCATTTAAATACACCATAATACTTACTATATTTATCACATTTGCAGCATTTTACTCAATTTCCTTAGATAATATTGCACAGGCTGAACTTTTCTTCGCACTACAACCCATATTCTATATTGTTGCGCTTTATCTAATTATTACTCGCATTAAAAGAGACTTTTCTTGGGCGCGTTTCTACTTTTTATCCTGGCTTCCCTTGCTAACTGGCGCGGCAATACAGCCGATGGTTTTACTGAATAAACTTGAATATAGTTTCTTAACTCGAAATGCTTTTTTATTCGCGATTATGATTGAAGTCACTTTTATGGCATTTGCACTTGCAGAACGCATTCGTCGTAATGAAAAAGAAAAACTGAATATGATTGCTTACCACCAAAGCAATCACCTACCAAGAAAAACAAATTTAGATCATTGTATTTCACAATCAATAGCGAATGGAATAAATAACCTAACAGTTGTGGTGATAAAACCTGAACAATTTAAACGTATCGATTTATATATTGATGAACAAACCCGCATCAAATTTTTTCAAGGCTTAAATCGAAAATTGACATCTTTATTCAGGTTCAATGATGCAATACTTACCATCACTGATCACAAAGAAAAGTTATGTTTTTTAGAAAATGATTGCTTGGCGATGGTTATCAATAACAATAAAAATCAACAAGATATTGAGCTTATTGTGCACTCAATACAAAACGCTGCCAGTAATGTTTTTTACCTAAAAGACCTTAAGCTACCTCTATCCGCCTATGTTGGCTTAGCTAATTACGCTGAACACGGAAACTCAGGCGATACTTTAATTGAAAATGCCTCTCAGGCTGCTAATAATGCCGAATTAAAGCAGAATATGTGGGGATATTTTTCAGCACAAGACAATCAACATGCCCCGTCGTCAATGCAATTAGCCATTGATCTTCAAGACGCTATTCTGCACCAAAGGTTTGAGTTATTTCATCAACCGCAAATTGATTTAAAAACGGGTAAAGTGTGTAGTAGTGAATGTTTAGTACGTTGGAATCACCCCGTTTTAGGGTGTGTTTCACCAGAAGTATTTATTCCTATCGCAGAAGATTTCGGTTTAATGCCGACATTAACACTTTGGATTATTGAAACCGCGTTACACCAACAGGTAATACTGTCTGAGCAAACAAACCTTAACCATATGGTGTCGATAAATATCAGTGGTAAAGATCTCGTTCAATCAAATTTTATAAAGGATGTCGCTGAAATAATTGCTAATGTTGATATAAAAGCTGAAAAAATTATTTTTGAATTGACTGAGTCACTATCCTTCTCAGAGGATAGCGTTGCGGTTAAAACAATAGAGAGTTTAATTGAATTAGGCATCACGATAAGTATCGACGACTTTGGCACGGGTTATTCGTCTATGTCTCAAATTAGTCACTTACCTTTTCAGGAATTAAAAATTGATAGAGAGTTTGTTGAGAATGTTTGCAGTGATCCGAAGCGTAAGGTTATTGCTGAAACCACTGTAAAAATGGCGAAGGGGTTAAATTTAGAAGTAGTCGCAGAGGGTATTAATAGTGCATTAGATGAAGCGACATTAAGACAGTTTGGTTGCGATATAGGCCAAGGTTATTATTACGCTAAGCCTATGTCTCATCTTGATTATCTTAATTGGTTGAACAATTTAACCAATGGTCAAATACCCGCAAGCCTAGATGGTGAATTTATTCCTGCTGAAAAATAGCCTAATTAAAACAATTGATTTTCTAATGTTTTCCCGTTTATCAATTGTGCGTAAGACCAATTGTTCTTATGCAGCATAGTCAGTAATTCTAGTTCAATAGCGACAGTATTTTGTGTAATGGCTATTGATAACAAATACTCCCTATCTTGTGTGACTGTGACATGAGTTACGCCTTGCATAGCCATCAATGAAGGTAAGATTTCTGGATATTCTTGCTTCATTCTTAAGGTAATGAACCTTTCACTTTCTTTTGAATTTAAATCAGTATGTTGCTTTAATTGACCTGATTCTAAGTAAAGTACCTGATCACATAAACGCTCTAATTCACTTAAATCATGCGAACTAAGAATAAAATTAACATCGTTAGCATGCTCAGCAACAATGGCTCTAATTTCTTTAGCATTTATTGGATCTAGTCCCGCAGTAGCCTCATCCAACATAACTATTTCAGGCGCCCCCAATAGTGCTTGTGCAATTGTTGCACGTTTACGCATGCCATGAGAAAGCTCACTCGGTCGACTATTAGAAGCATCTTGCAGCCCCACCATCGCAATTACTCGCTGAGTATCCTTTAAAGCTAATTTTTTACTCATACCTTGCAAGCGTGCATAAAAAGTTAGCTGGCTAGCAATTGAAAAACGAGGATCTAATTGGGCATCTTGAGGCAAAGCAGCCAATCGCCCAAACAAAGCAGAACTGGCCGGCTTGTGACCCAATATTTTAATACTGCCAGACGTTGGTTGAATATAACCACATAGCAAACTAAATAATGTTGTTTTTCCAGCGCCGTTAGGCCCAACAAGTGCAACCGGTGCCCCCTGATTTAAAGAGAAGTTAACACCTTCTAATGCTTGCTTATCACCATAGCGCTTACCTACATTTTCAACTTCAATAATTAAACTCATATCGCAGCCCTCTTCATAAGTATGTGACTACATGTAAGTAACACGACAGTTTGAATTAATGGCAAAATATAGTGGCTCCCATCTAAACCATTTTGAGACAAAATACTGTTTATTTGGCCACCAGGAAATATCAAATTTAAGTAAAATTCTTGCCCGAGTTGGTATTTTATAAAAGCAATAATTAATGGTCCTAAACCAAAGAATAAAATCGCCACTACTATCGCCATTCTGGCCGAGCTGACTATGATATTTAATAACGACATTAACGCGATAAATGGCATAACAACGATCAATAATTCGAACGCAAGTTTTGCACCTATGATCACGCTTTCTCCGAAGAGTGCCGTATCACGCACGCTTGCCAAAATAACCGTAGCTGCAATTGTTAACATTATGAGTATCGACACGATCAATAATTGCCCCAAATAGCGCCCTGCTATCAATTCTAATCGAGTTGAGCGTAATGTTATAAACCTTAGAGTGCCTCGTTGTTTATCAGAACAAATTTGATCGCTGCAGGCTAAAACCGAAAAAACGGGGAAAAAGTAAACGGCAACAAGCCAATAAATGGCATATTCCGATACGGGCCAATCCAGTAAAGCAGATAAGCCAAGCGCACCAAATAGCTGATGAGCCATACTTTCAAAGGCGTTTGAAGTGACAATAGATGCCGCTGAGCTGACAAAGTAATAAAGAATGATAAACCAAATAGTGGCAAACGCGAGTAACGCCAGTAATCCACGTTTAGTATTAAACAAGCGAACCATTTCAAAAAGAATGATATTAGATAATCTGGAAAGGTTGATATTCAATCGGCACCAATAATAAGTTACTGTTTTGAGTACCTTAAAAGGAAAACCAACAAAAAGCGAGCTTTATCCTATAGTGCAGTTTATTTTTTAAACTAATACAAAAACTTGCTGTAATAATGTTAAATTTTAATACAGCAAGTTTATAATCAAAGACACTTTTTAATACTAAATAACAAACTCTATTCTTGATTTTGCTTCTTTTGACGTATCAATTTGCGGCGTACAAAGTAAAAGCTTTGCCGAGGTAACATTTAGTTTTTCTACCATGTAATCTTTGAACAATTCGACACGTTGTTGCGAAATAGCTTTTAGGCGCTCAACATTGTCTGGTAGATGCGCTTCTTCAGCACTGGTTACAGCAATATCAGCAGGCGTTGCAATTGCACATAGCTTAACATTTATATCTGACTGGTCTTCTAACATGACTGACATTTGACGACTAAATTCAAGCTGTTCAGCGCTCAATTCAACTTGCTTGGGCAGATAATTTAAATCATTAATACGTAGCTTTAACGCATATTCTCCTGCCGCCATCGCTACTTTCATTACACTTGCATAAGGTACAAAGGTTGTGATCAAGTACTCTTTTGCTGCAGACATAGTTGCTTGTTTAACAAGTAAAGTTATAAAACCCGAAAAGCCAAACGAAGGTGAACTTGTATCTCCTGATAAAGGAACAGAAAGCTCTACATTGCCATCTGAGTCTTTTAGCATACCCAATGCGACATTAAACGGTACACTCGTTTGATCAGTTACTGTACCTGATTCATGATCGTCAGCAGCGGTAAACTCGACTCCTCGAAGTAATAAATCTACATCACCGTTTATTTCACTACCATCAAGGCCTGCCTTGATTTTAACATCCAGCTGTCCACTTTCAATTTCATACTTCAAGGCATTTTTTATATAACTAGAAACGCTAGGTAGGCTAACTTCTTTAATCACTGCATCCAAATTGAAACTTTGTTTTTCTGCAAAAGGCTGTCCGCGGCCGCTAACAACAAAGTTTGCATATTTATCGCTTTTACCTTGTAAATTAAACAGGCTTTCAAGCGCTGGCTTGGCAGTATTTATATCTTTCAATGATAAAGTATTAATTTGAACGTTACGTTGATAGTGAGGTTTAACACTTTTATCTTCAAAATCAATTACTGCGTCATCAAGCAACTTGAACTCACCTAAGCTAAATGCAAATTCAGACCCGTCACTTTCTTTAACTTCGGCGTTATCAAGGGTGCTTTCTTCTTCACTGTCCTTTTCATCAACTAGTGTTTGATTATCAGCTGTCGATGCTTGAGTTTCATTTAACGAGATGAGTGTTGCTAACTTTTTATTCTCATCTAGTAATAAATTACTGACTAAACCAGAAAGCGTAATATCTTGAATTGAAACGCTATCGGGCTTGTAGCCGATATCATTAATAGCAAGCTGTTTAAATGATGCTAATGCGGGTAAATCATTCATAGAATGTTGAGAAAACACGCCGTCACTCACATTCAGGGTATTAATTGCTACATTCGGAATATTTTCAGCAACGGTTAACGAAACACCTTCAACGGCAATATCTTCAATTTTGACTAATTGTTCATTACCAGCAATTGTTTTTACTAAAATCCCATTAGTTTTGCTAACTATGCTAGCTGCAATGTTAGCAGGCGTTTCAGCTACCAAGGTCACTAATAAATCATCACTTTGTACTTGTTGACTAGCAATATCAACAGAGAAATTACCTTGTTCAACGTGAAAATTATTAATGGAAAGTAAAAAACTATCTACATTTATCATTGTGCTGTCTGATGATAATTTAACACTTAATTTATTAGAGTAACTCAGTTCGCCATTCAACGCTTTTAATGTTTCAGGCATAAAGCCTTGAACATGCTTTAATGAGAACTCATCTACATTCAAAGCAACGTCAACCAAACCTTGTTGCTCTATTAACTTAGCATTTACCTCTAAACGTATAGGTGCGTCATTAATTTTACTCATTAACAACAACTGTAAATCTTGTTCTTTCTGGGATAGCAATATGTCTTCAATCGACAAGGAGTTTAATTGAATATGATGGTTTTTATCTAAATGTTCTAATTCAACAATCGCGTTGTTTAAGCCAAAGTTAGGAATAACAAGCTTGTAGGGAGATTCTGAGTTTTCATTTTCTACTACTTGTTCCGAATCGCTTTCAGCTTCACCATTCATTAATTCGAAACCAGCAACAGTTAGAGAGGTATTCTTAGCAACAACGGGAATATAAACACCATCAACTTCAAACTCAGCAATATAAATGGTATCGAAGAGCAGCTGATATAAATGTATCTCTGCGTTAAGGTTTTCTAATTTTAATACCGTGTCCTTTTCTTTAAGTTGAAGCTCTAAGTCACTAATACTAAGGCGAGCCATAAATGGGTTATAACGAATACTAGAGCTCGATACAATAGAGTATCCTTTAGGTAAGCCATGGTTATTAATCACATAATTAGCGATTACTGGTGAAAGTAACCAGATCAAACAATAAAGAACGAAAACTGTGATGGCGATAATTTTTATTAAATTTTTGAGATGGCGTCTCATCGTATATTCCTATACTTTACTGCGATTAAATTATTCTGTGAGATTATTTGATATTTCAATAGAAGCTTAACAAAATAAAGAGTAAAAAAATGGACCATAGTAATACTTACTCTGGTCCAAAAGTTATTAATAGAGTTTATTCTGGTTGTAATAAATCGATAAACTGTTGTGATTGTTCAATCGCTTTGCTCATTTCAGCAACTAATGACTCAACATCACGTTTAATGGTTTTATATTCACCTTGCAAAGCACCAATAGCTTGAGCATTTAAGTTATGTTTCAAATACAAACTGTTGTCTTTAAGTGCAGCTAAAACTGGCGCCATTCTATCTTTTGCTCGATACATTGATTTAATCAAACTTTGATAGTTACGTTGAGTTTTTTTCATTTTTTGTTGGCTTTGCTGCTTCAAACTTGCACTTGAATATTGCTGAATTTCATCATTCCATTCATCAAACAATGCATCAGCAACATTTTCAATTGCAACAATACGCGATTCAACTTCTTCTGCTGATGATTTGCTAGCTTCGTATTGGTCATTGACGAGTTCATATTGCGCAGCTAAATCGCCACCATCATAATTTATTAATTGCGAAAGTTGATCAAGTGCCGATTTGAACTGTTGCTGCGCATCTTCTTGCGCTGTTTGGGCATTTTCAACACGATCTAGCATGATGTCGCGTTTGTGAACGCCAACCTTTTCCATTGCTGAATAATAGGCAGACTGACAGCCCATCACTGCAATAGCGGTAAATGCTATCAGCATATATTTTTTCATATAGTTAACGCGAGTAACACTAATCATGAACTGCCTCCACTGGTATAGCGTGCTGCATCAATAATGCACCAAATGTAAACAATAGGTAATAATATCCACCCAATACCTATCCACATTAATGCACCTGCAATGGTCCAAGAAAGAAAAAACAAAATGGCTGGCATAATGCGGCCTTGCACTAGTTGCCCCAAGCCAGGAATGAAAATACTACAAAGAGCCGCTAAAACATTGCCACCAGAACCCTGCTGCGCCATATGAACCTCCAAGTGTAAAAATTTTGTTATTAAATTATCGTTTTATTGTCAATAGTATAACATCAGCTTAATTTATAATGCTGCTGTTATTAACTGCAAGCTAATAACAATTTATAAGACAATTACATATTCATTAAACTTTTTACTATAATTTATAGTAAAACGCTTTCTACTAATCCTTTATTACGAAGAGCTACTAACTAAAAATTAACTTTACTATTTAATAACCTTTATACGCAAAAAAGCCAAATGTAATTACATTTGGCTTTTAGACTATCGCTTTTAATCATCTACATAATAAATATATAAAATACTATGCTGAGAATGAGTTTCGCTTACTACGTTGGCGATAAGTAATACCAACCAAAGCAAGTAACATTAAAATCATTGTTGAAGGCTCTGGTACTATCGCTGGTTTATTACCACGATTTACAGCAAATGTGTCATGAACAGCATCGTTATAACAAGACATTGCCCAACTTAATGACAAAGAGGTAGCATTTTTAAATGCATCTAAGCCACTTACGTTAAAGCTAAAGCTTACTTTGCCGTTTCCAGCACTCCAAGATGAAGTACCTGCGTTTAGTTCACTTCCTGTTGTATTACCAAATACTGAACCTTTATCGCTTGAGTATCCATGATATTGACCAGCAGTTTTAGTGCCATTAACTTCATAAAGTCCGCCATTAGTTTGGTTGTAGCGATTGTATTTACTAAAACGTGTGTTCCAACCGCCGAATAAGTCACCTAATGAAAAAGCGTAGTTAAAATCGAAACTTCCGTTATTATTTGCACCGATTAAAAGGTCTCCATAAACAATTTTCTTTCTGTTACTACCATTGCGGTATTTGTTATTAGAAGTGTTACCTTGAGAATTTGTATTCGCAAAATTAGTAAATATATCAACAGTAATAGTATTGTCAGATGCCCAAGAAACATCCATCTGGTTAATGTCATATATAGAACCGCCTTGACCAGCATCTGCTCTATCATCAACAGAAACACTTGTTCCGTCCATAGAGATATCCGTGGCATATGCACTACTAGTTGCTAAGAACGCACCAAATGCTATTGTTTTCAAACTTTTTGTAATTATCGACATCATAATAAATATTCCAGTTAACGTACTTACAACTTCTAAATTCACTATCGTTTAACTAAGTTCGTGATTTATATTGTTTTAGGCCTAAATCTAATAGGTAAAAAGCAATTATCAAGCCAAAATAAAATAACTCTTAATTAACAACACTGTAAGATGGTTTTTCATTTCTAAAACATAAAACAAACATAAGTTGTAAAATTACCTGACAACAAAATATATGCTACCTAACTAATGTACTCAATATATAATAAATAGTTATATTAACGGTGGAATGCAATACAAATACATTATTATTTTAGATATATAAATAATAACATCAATTTAGCTAGCTTAGGCAACTAAAAATTATTAACATAATTATAAAACCGCCAACCTACTCCTGTAATGTATATCCTATTATTACAAATGGAAAAATTTATGATCAAATCAATGCATCTAAATACAATGAGTCTAGATAGCTGTATAACTGTTCTCAAGAAACCTGTTTTTATTTTCACACTTTTAGGGGCATTAGCATGTACTAGCTATGCTGAAGACGGCGCTAACACATTATATGAAAACGCTTTAATTGCCTTTCAAAGTCAAGAAATAGATACTTCCATCATTCACCTTAAAAACTCTTTAAAACAGCAAGCAGACCACCTTCCTTCACGTATATTGTTAGCGCAAGCCCTTTTAGCACTCGGTGATGGAGCATTAGCAGAGATAGAATTAAATAAAGCAAGAGCCTATGATGCGGATAAAAACCGTTTAGTTACACTTTACGCTCATGCATACATATTACAGCACAAATACGATGAAGTAATGCGCGTAACAGAAGCAGGAAGTAGAGGAAAAAAAATTGAAAGTGAGTTGCTGATTTATAGAGGGCAAGCACAAATAGGACAAAAACTTTACCGGTCCGCTGACAGTACTTTTACTGAAGCATTAGTTTTATCGCCTAAAAGCCAACTAGCACTTATTGGCCGTGCTCAAATTGCTTTGATATCATTAAAGCCCTTAATCGCCTTACAATATGTAGAAAAGTCTTTGGCTAGCACAAAACCTTTCATCAATGGTTGGATTTTTAAGGCTAACATTCTGTCTCAACTTGGTGAAAAAGAATTGGCATTAGACGCTATTAATAAAGCGTTAACAATAAATGAATCACATATGGCCGCTCGACTAACTAAAGCCATGCTACATATAGGCATGCAAGAGTACGCAGTTGCTGAGCCGCATGTTGATTTCATTCTTAATGAGATACCAAATGAACCAAGAGCAGGTTATTTAAAAGCCCTTATCAACGCAAGTTCAGAGAGCTCATCAGAAAAGTCAGGCCAAAGTAAATTGACCGAAGTTATTGCAACATTAGCGGCAGTTCCTGATGAGATAATGAAAAACACCCCTGACTATTACTACTTAGCCGGCTTAACTAATTTTCAATTCGGTAATTTTGATGATGCTATAAGGTATTTGGAGAAGTACCTGACTTATGTTGAATTCCACCTAGATTCTGTCGTTATGGTAGCAAAAATTAATTTGCAACAAGGCGATACAACAACCGCTAAGAATCTTTTAAAAAAGGCAAACTTAGCACACCCTAATAATCCAAATATTTTAACTATGCTAGGTATGACCTATTTGCAATTAAAAGATGCAAACCGAGCCGAGGTTTATTTTAAACAAGTGTTAAAAATGTACCCAAACTCAGAAGTAGGCATCAGTAACTTAGCTCGTAGTAAAATGCAATCTGGAGAGTATAAATCTGCAATTGATGCTTTACTTAGCATTAAAAACAATGAAGTAGGTAACGTTCAAATAAAGTTACTACTAATTGATTCATATGAAAAAAACCAATCATTTGATAAAGCCATATCTGTAGCAACTGAGTTGACGATACAATTTCCAGAAGAGAGCTATTTTCAGCAAAGGTTAGGCTCACTACATGGTTGGAATAAAAATTTTCCTGCAGCAAGAGAAGCATTTCAAAAATCCTTGTTACTGGATGCATCAAATGTTTTAGCTGTAGTACATTTAGCAAGAATGGATATTCTAGAAAATAAGAATACACAAGCAAGAACCTTCCTTAATGAACAACTCAAAGCTTTCCCTAAAAATGCCTTAATAATGGCGGAAATTTCTGATTCTTTATTGATTGAGAATAAAAATTCTGAAGCACTAGTGTGGATAGAAAAGGCAAATGCACAAGTACCGAATGATTATTTTATACTTGCTAAGTACGCCAAAACATTAACACTTAATGACCAATTAGATAAAGCTATTGAGTTAGTTGATTTTTATATAGGTCAGAATAGTGGTTCAATAGATGCTCTTAAATTAATTGCGACATTATACCAGCGCCAAAACAAGCACGAACAAGCCATATTAGCATTGCGAGACTTTGTTAAGAAATCACCTAACAAATTAATGGCGTATAACGTACTTGCAAAGGCACAAATAGTTTCAGGGGACGATAGCGGTGCAATACAGTCCTATAAAAAAGCGATAGTAGCAAATCAAAATTCGGTGTCCGCTCACATTGGATTAGTGAATTTAGTTATAGCGAATAAAAATGAACCTTTAGCGCTAACTTTAATTGAAAACATTGCTAGGTTAACTGCAAGTAAGAGTTTAGAACACGTGTTGCTAGGTGATTTATATTATGCACTTGATAACATAAATAAGGCTAAGCTACATTACTTTGCTGCGCTTAAAGTCTCTGATCAAAAACAAGCAATATTAGGCCTTTATCGTAGTTTCAAAAAAGCTCAACAATTAGAAAAAGTAATTCCGTACTTAAATTCATGGCTTGAAAGACACCCAAATGATTTAGCAATTGAAATATCACTAGCTGATAGCTACAAAAATTCAGGAGATCTACTACAAGCTGCTGAAAAGTATGAGCAGTTACTAAATAATCGTGGCCAACTACCTATTTTACTGAATAATATAGCCAATGTTTATTATGCACTGAATGAAACAGAAAAAGCGCGTGAACATGCCTTACAAGCTTATTCTTATTTAAAAGATAATGTCGCCATCATTGATACCTATGCATGGATAGAAAGTCGTTTAGGTAATCATGAGAAAGCACTTCCACTATTTAGGCATGCATTGACTAAAGATTATGATAATGCGGCAATAAAATATCACTTAGCGGTGACATTAGATAAATTAGGTCGAACTGCAGAAGCTAAAAACTTTCTTATTGAAGCCGTTGACAGCGATCAAATGTTTAGTGATAAAGAACAGGCAAAGTCATTACTCGCAACATGGTGATATGACTGTATTAAGATAGAAATAAAGTGAAGATCTGCTGATAAAAAAGCCAACCACATTAGTGGTTGGCTTTTTCATATACATAACCCCAGGTTAGACTTTCAACTAACATGTTTTATGAAGCGTTAGAATATGATCTAAAAGCTTTTATTGTACTGTACAGCTAGAAGTAAAGCATTGCCTTCCGATGTAAAGCTCCAATCTTTATTACCAACTAACGGCGTTAACGAGTCAGGTAATTGTCCTAACAATGCGTCTTCCTCGGTAACGACAACACTATCGCCGTTAATATAAGAAATACCAAAATCAATGCTTTCGTTTTCAGCTAACTTATATGTTGCACCCGCGCTATACCATAATCTATCACTATCGGGGATTGAAATTGAACGGTAATCCTCGACCGACGCAGATTGGTCGAAAGCAACACCAGTTCTAAGCGTTAGCGCTGTATTTACACTGTAAGTTGCACCTAAAGCAAAGCGATAGGTATCTTCAAAATTTTCTTGCTTTTCAAAAGCAAGCTCATCTCCAGTATAGGCTTCTAATTTTTCAAAGCTAGACCACTGTGTGTACATTACGCTGTAATGAGCTGCCCATTGCGTTGTAAACTGATGGAAGCCAGAAAATTCTGTTACGGCTGGCATATCAATCGCTAGCTTGCCCGCTTCTGTTGGTGTACCTAGGCCAGTAAAATCACCTTCAAAAGCAAGCTCAACTTTACTGCGGTACGTTAGTGCAAATCGATGATTTTCATTAATTTCATATACTGCGCCAACATTCCAGCCATAGCCAAAGTCATCGCCTTCCATCTTTATAATTTCAGTGCTTGCCGCAACAGGTGGAACAACGAGCCCAACACCTGGAATAGTAACACCATTTTCTAAAACACTGCCCGCATGCCTAACAAGCTCAGCCTCACCATAAACAACATTAAGTCCTAAACCTAAGCTCAATTGTTCATTAACTCGATATGAGCCACTAATATTTGCATTAATGGTTTTTAAATCGGTTTTGCCGCCGATAGAGCCAGCAGCGTAATCGTTACTGTATTCACTTTTAAGACCAAAATTTGAGTTAATGCCAACACCGTACGCAAATTTGTCATTAACCGGGTTAATAAAATACATCGCTGGAATAATTGCTGAAGGAACAACACCATCTTGATCAAGTTGGCTCACATCAAAATTGGCACCAAGCATATCAGGTGCATCAACACCTTTTACGTCAACACCCGGATCAACATATGTTGCAGCTAAAGAAAATGATGCTTTATCAAATAAAGCCATCGCTGCCGGATTACGTGCTAAAACAGCAGCATCGTCAGCAATGACGGCATCACCGGCAAAAGCACGTCCTAGGCCTGAAGCGCTGGTTTCATTTAATTGAAAAGATGCAGAGTGCGCATTAAGAGTTGCAAACGTAATAGCGGTTGCAAGAATTGATTTTTGTAATTTCATGCTTGGTTCTCGGAAAATTGGAAATATGAATAATTGAAATGATTTATTAATAGTACGTGATAAGGCTCATTTACCTCGTAATAATATGTAATTGAGAAAGGACACATTATTATGTCTGCTATCTTAACAAATATAAGCCTTCTATGCAGGCTTTAGCGGCTTAAAATTCACTAATAATAAAGCAATATTGACCGATATCTAATCGCCTCGTAAAATTATGACTAATGCAGCCAAGGCTTTATATTCTGTGTCTTTCCAATGAGTAGGTATAAAAATTACTGACTAAGTGTTCACATTAATAACATTGGTAACTTATCGAGTTGAACTATGTTAATTAAATGAAAAACTTTGCCAACTTTTAAGAGTTTATTGAGAGTAATTTAGAGTAAATTACTCAGAACGATAGAATTGATTTTTACCATTTTTCTTAGCTCGATACATTCCTTTGTCTGCCTGTTTAATAATCCCTTCCACTCTGTCTACAATTTTATCTTTAGACAACAGTTTTGGATGGCATGAATAGGAAATACCGATACTGGCACTGATCTTTAGTTTCTTACCTTTGAAGTTGTAATGAGCACTAATGTTTTGACAAATATTCTCTGCTATTTTTTCTATCGTGGAAACCTGCATAACATCATAGACTAACACCGCAAACTCATCTCCACCTATACGACAGACTAAATCAATATTGCGAACACTATTTTGCATGCGCTTTGCTGCTTCAATTAAAATAAAATCACCGGCATCATGCCCTACGTTATCGTTAACAGCTTTAAATTCGTCTAAATCAATATAAAGTAACCCGAAAAATTCACCAGAAGACTTTTTACCATTTTCTTTTTCGTAGTTTATCGTTGCCTCTTGCAGCAAAAACAAATCAAACAGTTTGTCATCAAAACACGCCCGATTGGCTAGCTTGGTTAAAGAATCATGGTGTGCCTTGTAACGTAACCTTCGTTCATTTTCTTTATGTGCAATAATATCGCTTGCTAGACGTTTATTACGAAAAGATAAAAAGATAACCAGTAACGCAATAGCTAGCGCAATTTGAATCGATATACGTATAGTTTGTTCAGCGCTGCTTATTTGCTCCGACAACTCAACATTACTTTCTTGAATTCGCCCTTGCTGTTTAGCAACTAAAGTTTCCAGCTCTTGTGTCAACATACGTAAGACAGGTGTAATGCTTTTTCGCATAAGTTGGCGATCAGCACGCCAATTATTTCCAGCATGTATGCTAATAGCTTGGTCTAAATAGCGTTGATAAGACTGCATGTGACTTTCGAATTCATTTAATAAATCTTCTTGGTCTGAATCAATATCATCTTGTAGTTGACTAATTGCGTCAAACGATTGATTTACACCTATAGTAAATAACTTTATTTCATCAATAACATCGCTTTCACGAAACGCTAAATAGTGCCTAACTTCACTAACTAACATAGTCCAGTTAAACCTTAGGTCTTGAATTAACGGGGTAACTTGCAATTGGTCATTATCTTCTGTTGTCATCAATAAATCATTAACGATGTGATTCATATTTAAAGCCAGTGGCTCTAACTGAGTAGACGCTATGCCGATAGCTGGCATGTTTTTGTTACTATTTTGAGCTAGTTCAAGCATTGAGATATTGTGCTTAATAATTTGGTTAACTAAGTCTTTTATTCGGTTTAGTTGTTCGGAATCATCAAGCTCAGGGCTAAGGCTAGTTAAATCAACGAGTTTGCCCAATGTTTCATTTATATCATTTACCTTTTGTCGATAAATACTCATGTTGTATTCATCTTTTTCAATTAAATAATTACCAAGCACACTTAAACTATGATAAAAATGTGATGTAAGCTGCATGGCACTTAACATTTTGGGTTGGTACTGTGAAGTTACCTTTTCTAGCTTCTCTTGTGTGGTAGAAAAACTCGCTAAAGAAATCAATGTGATAGCCAACAATACCAATATCAACGTTATGGTAGCTGCAATTGCTTTTTGTCTTACATCGAATTTTTTAATAATTGACATGTTTTATTGACTTGCACCACTATAAATACTTGAAAAAATATAATCTCGCTCTGCTACATTTTCATGGCAACTTGCGCAAGCACTCTTAACTAACTTGTTATTACTTTTTCCTTTAATTATTTTTTTACCCTTTTTGTCAAATTGCATATATTCCCAATCACCGCCGTTAGGGTTAAAACCTGGCTTTCGTTTTATCATCACCGTTATTGATTCAGCATGGCCAGGTTTGCCATTGTTCATGCCATAGTTTTCTTTAATAAACACCGTTCCAGTTGAGTAAGCTTTGTAAGCAGGTTCATTATCTTCATCCTCAGGATCATCAAACCAGGCGCTATATTGCAAGAAATTATGCTTATATATAAGATCTCCTTTGTTGGTGTATACCACGACAAATTGCTCCCAGTGTAAGCCTGAATGTTCAAAGCCGGTCATGCGCTGCCACTTTGCTTGATAGTTGATTGACTCTGGAATATGTTGTTGAATAAAATCAAAAATATGGCTTTGGTAAGCTGTATTCATACTGTCATCTGCTTGCCCGTGGACTGACAACAAAGGAAAAGCTGTATACATTCCTAGCGCTAAAAATACCGCTTTAATTGGTTTCATATATTATCTACTTTTATTTATCGTAATTTGCCCACGTACTTTGCCTTTTTTTGAAACATCTACCGTCCAAAATGTTCCAGTAGTTAAATCTATCGTTACAGCGTCATATTTGGGGATATTGAAAATAAAGTGCTTTGCATCTTCGGGAATATTGTTGATGGTAAAAGTGTATTTTTTAATGCTTTTGTTGAATTCAATTATTTTATGATAAGGGCTATCTATTGAAGCCAAATAGGTACGCATTTTAGGATGTATTTTACAACCAACCCTAATGATGCTGTTTTCATTCCAATCAACCTTAATTCGTTTTTCAGCGCCAGGAGACATCAATCCAACATCAAATTTAGCTGATTGCTGTGGTGTATTGGCAAAGACATTATGTTCAACATTATCTGAATTTTTAAAGGTGACATAATCACCTGGCTTAACCACAGCCATTTTGGCTGTAAATCGTTTATCTAGTTGGTCTATTTCAGCTTTTGACATCGCAGAGTTGATAAATGGCACATAAGCAATACCAACCATAGGGGGCTTTTTAATAAAAGTTATCGTGCCTTTAATGCTATCAGCAATCGCATAACTACTTGAAAAAATAGCTACGACAATAACAAAGTTACGGAACACGTTGACTAATCTCAGTTGCATAAAGACTTTCCTTTTTCTTACCTTTTGACTTCGATTGATATAACTCTAACAGCTGAGGACGTTCGATAATTACCGGATCTGTCAAAGCTGATAAAAATGCAATTAAATCTCTTACCTCAAATTCTTCTAAATTAAGTGGCTTTATTAACGAATCTTTATTTGGTCCAATGCCGCCACCATCATTGTAGAACTGAATAACAGCTTCCAAGTCTGGCAGTGAACCGTCGTGCATGTACGGCCCAGTCAACGAAACATTTCTTAACCCTGGCGTTTTAAATCGATAACTCATGGCCGATTCTTTGATTATAATTCCTCGCCCTTTATCTTTAACTGCTATACCCAAGCTATGAAAACTATCATCGGTAAGGTTCGGGCCGTCATGGCATTCAGCACATTTTGCTTTACCTTCAAAAAGCTTAATACCATTTATTGCCTCTGGGCTTAGTGCATATACATCACCTGCTAGATACCTATCAAAAGGAGAGTTTTTAGAAATAATACTACGTACAAATGCCGCAAGAGCTTTACTGATTAGTGTCGCATCAATAGTTTTGACACTATAAACCTGTTCAAATTTTTCTTTATAAAGAGGAGTTACCGACACTAGATTCAGCATTTTTTCTTCTGATAAATTCATTTCATCAGGGTTTGAAATGGGCATTAAAACTTGTTGTTCTAATGAACTAGCTCGTCCATCCCAGAACAATATACTTGACCAAGCTAAGTTATATAAGTGAGGTGTATGTCGGTTTAATGGATTACCTTTACTGCCTAAACTGGCTTTTAGTCCATCACCGAAACCATGATCAGGGTTATGACACGTAGCACATGACGTTTTGCCATTTCCAGATAACCTTTTATCAAAATATAATAATTTTCCCAAGTAAATTTCTGCGATTGTCGGCGCTTCATCATCTGGATATTCAATATCATTTAAATCTGGAGTGTTAATGACTTCTGTGGAATTACAATCGAATGTCGTCATCAAAATGAAAAAAATAATGTAAAAAACAATGAAAAATGTTTTTTTAAATAGACCCATATTTAACAATCCATATTTAATATTATTATTAATTTTTCAAATTTAGAGTTAAGAGCACGATAATATTGATTCTAGCGCCTGTTAATTGTTTTCTTTATGTCAAAGAATAAACCTAATGCAGGGCTTCAACTTGAAATTAGCACACTAGCTCAATAATTATTTTTAAGCATAGCTCTTATCAATGAACTATCAAGAAACTAGTTAATTTAATGTTTTTTAAATCAAACTATTAGCGATAGGTTTGCGAAGTTAGGAGACGAGCAAAAAACTATAGACAGGTAATACTCATACGACAAAGCTAAGCTCTATGGGATGATTAGAGCCGAAATTAACAATATTTAAAACAAAAAGTTTAAGACTTTAATTTATATAAGAACTTAGAAAGTAAAATCATCTTAATCGAGCTTAATTAAAGAATTATATTAAAAATATATAAAGTTAGATTTTAAGAACTTAAGATAAATTGGAGCGGCTAACGAGACTCGAACTCGTGACATTCACGTTGGCAACGTGATGCTCTACCAGCTGAGCTACAGCCGCTTCAT
>CAJXQI010000024.1 GCA_913058395.1 uncultured Colwellia sp.
TGCAAGTGCGATAGCAACTGTGCCTGAATCGGCGCCGAATGCTACACCTTTAGACATACGAGTATGTGAGTCACCACCAATAATGATAGCGCGATCGTCAATAGTGATGTCATTCAATACTTTATGAATAACATCAGTCATTGAGTGGTAAACACCTTTTGGATCACGTGCTGTGATTAAACCAAACTTGTTCATGAATGCCATTAATTTAGGAATATTTGCTTGCGCTTTGCTATCCCAGACTGATGCTGTGTGACAACCTGATTGGTATGCGCCATCAACAATTGGAGAAATAGTAGAAGCAGCCATCGCTTCTAATTCCTGACACGTCATAGGGCCAGTAGTATCTTGTGAACCAACAATGTTCACTTTAACACGAACGTTTGAGCCGGCATGTAGAGGTGAGTCAGAAACAACGCCAACCGCGTTACGGTTAAATATTTTTTCTACAGCCGTTAAACCTTGACCTTCATGTGAAATTTCTTTTGAAGCGGCATATACGCTTGCAGGTTTAACACCTAAAGCTTCTGCTGCAAATGTTTGTAGTTTCTTACCGAAAGTAACCGCGTAAGAGCCACCCGCTTTCATAAACTCAACTTTTTGCGGCGTAAACGCTGAAGATATGTCAGCTAGTTCTTTATCGCCATTGAATAACTTCTTCGCTTTAGTATCGATAGTTAATACCGTACCTGTAGTAACTGAGTAGGCTTCTTCTAAAACAGCATCGCCATTACCGTCAACAACTGCATTGCCACTAGCATCTACTTTCTTAACCCAGTTTTTAAGATCAAGACCAATACCGCCAGTTACATCAACTGTAGTCAAGAAAATAGGGGCGATACCATTAGTGCCAGCAACAATCGGTGCGATGTTGATGAAAGGTACATAAGGACTTGCTTGCTTTCCTGTTAACAATGCAACGTTGTTAACACCAGACATACGAGATGAACCCACACCCATAGTGCCTTTTTCAGCAATTAACATCACTTTTGCATCAGGATGTTTGATTTGTAATGCTTTTATTTCTGCTTGAGCTTCAGGTGTGCTCATGCAGTGGCCATGTAATTCACGGTCTGCACGTGAGTGAGCTTGATGACCTGGTGATAATAAATCAGTAGAGATATCACCTTCACCAGCAATATAAGTAACGATTTCAATTTTTGCATCTACTTCAGGAAGTTTTGTGAAAAACTCAGCTTGTGCATAACTTTCAAGAATATCTTTAGCAACGGCACTACCTGCTTTAAAGGCAGTTTCAAGACGAGCAGTATCAGCGTCGTACAAGAATACTTGTGTTTTTAATACGTCTGAAGCTTGGCCAGCTAACGCAGCGTCATCACTTAGTGCAAGATCAAGTAATACTTCAATTGAAGGACCACCTTTCATATGAGAAAGTAGTTCAAAAGCAAACTCAACTGTGATTTCAGCAACAGTTGCTTCGCCAAGGATGATTTGTTTTAAAAATGCAGCTTTTACGCCTGCAGCACTTGTTGTACCCGGAAGTGTGTTGTAGATGAAGAAATTTAATGAATCAGCGCGATATTCATTTGATTGATCTTTAATTTGCTCAATGATTTCAGCTAATAACTCAGCACTATCAATTGGCTTGGGCGCTAAACCTAGGTCATTTTTACGACTTTCAATTTCTGCGATATATTCTAAATACAGACTCATTTGATACACTCTCTATCTATATAATGCTAATAATATGGTCATTAGCTGGGACAAATTTTGCGCCTATTTTACCTGATTTTTTAGCTACTATGAATCATTTCATCAAATAAACACTATTCACCACGGATATACCCAATAGTTATTTCAGTTATGTGATTTATGTTACAAGTTTACTAAGCATGCCCAACAACAATAATTGGTTGTAAACATAGACAATTAGTTAAAAGAACAACTGATTTTAAGCTATTTAGTTCGCTATTTACTCTTATCAATTAGTCGTATGCTCAATGGGGCTCATAAATATACGCTATTGATTTATTACAAATATAAATAGTGTTTATATCGGCAATAAATTTGATGACTATTGCCAATTTGTAAATAAGTTCATTATTCGCATATTTGTTTAGTGGGATTTTTAATATTCGGAACGAACAGCATGCCATGCTGGCGTTGATGTAAAAGAGTGATGATATGCTGGTTACTTGCCCAATTTTGTTTTTACTTTTTTCATATGTTCTCGAAAGCTTTTATCAAACTTCGACTCACCACAGCTAAAATATTGTGTTGAAGAGCCTTCACTGAGTCCGTAAACGCTCATATTTTGAGTAATTGAACAAGTACCATCGTCACCTTTGGTTATTGCTATGCCGTCACCCATCTTTTTAGTGTTTTTTTCACGTTCTTTTTCTTCATCTTTTAAAGGCACAGAATGTGGTACTGTTTTCGCATTGCTATTAAATACCGATGGTGATTGGTAACGTTGATACGGGCTATCTGTCTGTGTTATAGCGCTTTGGTTAAGCTTGCTGCGCAACCTTTGCAGCTGTGTAAAGCTGTCTAATTTCTTTCGTGGCGATTGAGGTGGTTGTTGAGGTTGTGGTGTAGATTGCTCAACTGGAACTGGCAGTAAACTAGGCTCCACTTTCTTACTTAAGTCATTTTCATTTTTTAGTGTTGGCGCAGGCTTTGCGATTGCATTTACGTTTTTTATTTCTTTCGGCAACTTTTCTTTCGGGATTTCCTGTTTTTTCTGTTCTGACTCTTTTGGTTTTACGACATCTTTAATTGGCTGCTCTTCTGCTATTTTTTCAATAGGTTTTTCGACTTTGGGTGCGCGATATAAAAAACTTTTGATCGCCGCTTTGTTTTTATCTTCTTTAAACTTTGGCTTGGTAGTTGATTGAGTTAAAACGATCACAAAAAATATTAATAAATGTATTAATAGGGAAAAAGTTAACGCTGTGTAAGATCCGTTTCGCACAAATAATATAATGACAAGTCGTGAAAATATAACTGATAGACGCTATTAAGGGATGGAAGTTCAACAGTAATTATTGGATATATTGAGTTTTACTTATAATTTTTTTTATTTCTCCCGTGCTTTGTAATGTCTCTATAGCTTGAGAGAATGCTGTTAACTCTTTCACAAAAGGCGATTTTTTTGAAATGGCAATATAAGAGCCAACACCCTTATCATAAGAAAACTTAGCTAATTTAATGGCTGTAGCATAAACTTTTTGCTCAACCAAAGGCGTTATTGACTCCTCTCGCTCTAAAAAAGTATCAATACGACCTTTTAAGAGCATATCAATTAACTGCTGATGATTGGTTAAAGGAACTTTGACCATTTCTGTGTCGAGATCAAACTTATCGAAATATGAAGCGCCCCGAAGTACACCAATTTTCAATGACTGTAGATCTTCATATTTATCAACAATAACCTTATTATTCGCGCGAATATAAAATCGTAATGGGTGTTTTTGAATTTTGATTGGTGGACTTAAGTAATGAATAAACTGTTCTCGTTTTGCTGTTTTTCTAACGGCAACTATCATGTCTGCTTGACCACTTTGCATTAAAGATAGGCACCTCGCTACAGGGCAATAGACAAAGCGCGCTTTTTTATTCATTTTCTTTGCTAGCAAATTTGCTATATCGATATTTTCGCCAACAAACTCGTCATTTACAATGTCTGAAAATGGCGGCTCTATATGCATTGCAACAATGATTTCGTTAACGGGTTGTGCAGATGTGTTAAATGTGACGAAAAATAGGGCTGTTACATAAGTAATACCCGCACAGACAGTTTGGCGTAGATGCTTAAATAAACACACTTTTTTTAATGAATCATTATTGCGATTACTTTTAATGTCGACTTCCTTCTTTAACGATAGGTTAGGTAATATAATTATTTAATAACCGGAGTATTTTCGTGTTAAAAACTATGGTTTTGCTACAATTAGCTAACAGCATCAATTATATAAATGTCTCTTATTAATATAGTAGATCTTCATTAGATAGGGATCTCCTATCATCATTTTTTTAGCATGAGGTATTTATGGAATATCAATTTATCGATGATCCTATCACGGGCACTGCAATAGCCAAGTTTTCTCTCGATCATGAAGTTATTGGGCCTTGGTTAGAGGTAGAGGTAGGTACAGACCCAGCAAAGTTGGCTCAGTTACTAACTGCTATGACAGAGATAGAAGAAGATAAGCAGTCTGAAATTACCATTACAGGTAGTGAATACACAGTGAGTTTTAGTCGTGGAGATGTAACCGTGCAAACAAATGCCAGCTTAGATGGTATTGAAGTTTTACCCGACTCGTTAATTGAAGAAAATATTGATTTTGACCAGCAAGACTGTTCATCATGTGGTAGCGAAGATTTTCGTGAATTACTATTGTCATGGGCAAAATTTGTTAGAAAGTACTAACGTATAGAGAGATAATATTTACATTTGTTTACGCTGTTAATACTTGGTTAATGATTGTTGCTAAGTTATTATATTTATTAAGTATTGGCATGGAGCCAAATTAATACATTCCTATTCATAGAGACCTCACCATGAGTATCGTTGCTGAAAAAAACAATAACAAAAAACCTAGACGTATGATCCAATTACGTTACGTATTAACGCCTATCGCTATTATATTGTTCGCTATTATCGGTTTAATTGTTGTGGCTGCATTGGCGCCTAAACCAGCAAAGAAACCAACCATTATTAAAGCGCCGTTAGTAGAAGCGCAAAGTATAGAAAGGCAAGATATACGCTTTGCTATTTCTAGCCAAGGTAGTGTTGTTCCGCGCACACAAACCAATTTAGTTTCCGAGGTTTCTGGGCAAATTACCTCGGTAAATGACAAGTTTAATGTCGGTGGTTTTTTCAAAAAGGGTGAGGTTTTACTCACCATTGACGATATCAGCTATCGGGTAGGTTTATTGCAAGCCCAATCAAGGCTTGATGCCGCTAACGCCGTTTTGGTTGAAGAACAGGCGCGTAAAGAGCAAGCTGAAGATGAATGGTTATTAACAGGGAAAGCATTGTCAGCAGCACCAGTTTTAGCACTTCGCTTACCGCAATTACAAAAAGCGAAAGCTGACGTAAAAGCGGCAGAAGCAGATGTAACTGATGCGGAAGTTAAACTGACTCGTACTCAAATTAAAGCGCCGTATGACGCTATGCTTAAAGAGAAGCAAGTAGAAATTGGACAATATGTATCGACTGGCTCTACGCTAGCGATGACTTTTGCTGTTGACTATGCGGAAGTGAGATTACCAATCAAACAGCGCGATGTTGAATTTCTTAATTTACCAAAAATTAACCAGCAAGATAGCAAAGTATCGCAAGTTGATATTTTTTATCAATTGATGGGGGCACAGCACACTTGGGTGTCAAACTTAACCCGTTATGAAGGTGAAGTAGATAGCCGTAGTCGAGTACATTACGTGGTTGCACAAGTTGATGACCCTTACAGTGTTTTATCAACGAGTGAACACCAAGAATTACGTATTGGTACTTTTGTTAATGCCAGCATTGCCGGAAAAACGATTACAGATATTGTCGCTATTCCTCGCGATGCATTACATGGCGCTAATAAGCTTTATTTAGTTGATGATAAGAATAAACTTCATATCCAAGAAATCAATGTACTGCGTAATGATGCCGACTATGTTTATAGCCATGACATTTTTGCTGAAAATCATCGATTAATCACCACACAAATGGAAACACCAGTTGAAGGCATGACTTTACGTATTGTTGGTGAATCTTCTGTAGTAGAAAAAGAAACAGCTCCAGAAACTGCGAGTCAAACTGAGTCAACTGAGACACAAGGTGATGACTAATGCAGGAATATAACGCTAAAGAAAAAGACGAAAAACTGACCGGCATAATTGCTTGGTTTACCCATAACAGTGTTGCCGCCAATTTATTGATGATGTTTATTCTTGTTGCAGGTTATTTCTCATATCAGGGCATTAATAAAAAAATGTTCCCTGAGTTCAATACCAATAGTATTCAAGTCATGGTACCGCATTTAGGTGCTGCACCAGAAGAAGTTGAGCAGTCAGTTATTCTGAAAGTGGAAGAGTCACTAGAAGATATTGAAGGCATTAAGCGCATAACAGCAACAGCACGTGAAGGCTTAGGTATTGTTACCATTGAGCTACAGTCAGGCTACTCAATGTCTGAAAAGCTTGATGAAGTGCAAATGCAAGTTGATGCTATAACCACTTTCCCTGCACAAACCGAAAAACCGATCATTAGTAAACAAGAATTTAAAGGTCAGGTCATGTGGCTGTCGGTTAGCGGTCCTATGGATAGACGTGCTAGACAAGTTATGGCGCAAGATATTCGTGATGACATCATGGCATTATCGAGTGTTAATAGCGCTGAAATTGTTGGTAGTCGTGATTATGAAATTAGTATCGAAGTATCTGAAGAGAAACTACAACAATTTCAATTAACCTTTGATGAAATCACTCAAGCGGTGAGAAGCTCATCAGTAGATTTACCCGGTGGTACGATAAAAACTCGTGGTGGCGATATTTTACTTCGTGCGGAAGGACAGGCCTATACAGGTCAAGAATATGGTGATTTAGTCTTAAGAACAGATAGTGATGGTACGCGACTACTGTTGGCTGATGTGGCTAATATTAAAGATGGTTTTGTCGAGCAAGATGATTTTGCTACTTTTGATAATGAAAACACCTCAAGCATTATGGTGCAGTCAACTGGCGATCAAAATGATTTAGAAATCGCGGCAGAAGTTAGAAGCTACGTTGATGAAAAGAATCACCAATTGCCAGAAGGAGCAAAGTTAACTGTATGGGGTGACAGCTCATATTACCTTTCTGAGCGCCTTGATATGATGATTAACAACATGTTAATGGGGGCATTTTTAGTCTTTATCGTGTTGGCACTTTTCTTAAGAATTAAAATTGCCTTTTGGGTAATGTTAGGTATCCCAATCAGCTTTTTTGGTGCGCTATTAATGATGCCATTACTGGGTGATTGGTCAGTATCTATTAATATGTTGAGCCTTTTTGCGTTTATTATGGTGCTAGGTATTGTTGTTGATGACGCCATTGTCATCGGTGAAAGTGCTTATGCTGAAATAGAGCGATATGGCCACTCACGCGACAACATTATTCGCGGCACATTACGTGTTGCTATGCCAGCAACTTTTGGTGTATTGACGACCATCGCTGCATTTACACCTTTGTTATTTATTGATGCTAGCTTTGCGGCTTTTTTCCGTTCTATTTCGATTGTAGTGAGCTTTTGTTTAGTCTTTTCATTGATAGAGTCTAAATGGATTTTACCGGCGCATTTAGCGCATATGAAATATGTGCCGCTGACACCAGACAATGCAAACTTTTTAGAGCGTTTTCAAATGCGTTTCAAAGAGAAGTTAGATAATTTTATCCATAATGTTTACAAACCTTATTTAGAAAAAGCGTTAATCGCTCGCTACAATACCATGGCAGTATTTGTGGCTGTTTTAATTTTGTCGATTGGTTTAATTGTTGGCTCGTTTGTTAAATTGGAAGTTTTTCCTAATATCCCGAGTGATTTTATTCAAGGTAATGTCACTATGGTAGATGGCTCTGCTGCACATCAACGAAATAAAGCCATAGACCGAATTAAGCAAGCCATTGTTACTGTTTCAGAAGAGAACCAGTTTAATGGTGTAAGTTTTGTTGAGCATGAAATGATTTTTACCAATGGTAATACTAGCGCAAGTATTCTTTTGGAGTTGGTAAAACCTGATCAACGTGAACTTAATGCCTATGAAATTGAAAAGCTATGGCGTGATGAAATTGGTGAAATTCCAGGTACTAAAGAACTGCGATTTTTTGCCGGTACAAATGCTGGTGGCGGTGCTGCAATTGAGTTCCAATTAACTGGCCAAAACGATGTTGAATTAGAGGCTGCCGCAGAAGCTATTCAAGCACAACTTAATAGTTATGACGGTGTTTATGATGTACGCCATTCTTTCAGTCGTGGCAGTCAGGAAATTAAGTTAAGTATTAAACCCGAAGCAGAAGTACTTGGACTTAATTTATCTAGTTTGGCAAAACAAGTACGACAAGGCTTTTACGGTGATGAGGCACAACGTATTCAACGTGGTCGTGACGAACTTAAAGTGATGGTGCGCTATCCTGAATCAAGCCGCTTGTCAGTGTCTGATTTAGAAGACATGTGGATCAGAACACCAAGTGGTGAACAAGTACCATTTTACCAAGTGGCTAATATTGAAATTGGCCAAGGCTTTTCGTCTATTACTCGCATTAATCAAAAACGCTCAATTACTATTTCAGCTGATATTGATAGTGAAAAGGTAGAGTCTCGTAAAGTGGTGACGGAAATGAACGATACCCATTTGCCAGAAATACTAGCGGATTACCCAAGCGTGCAATATGGCGTGGAAGGAGCAAGTAAAGATCAGGCTGATTTCCTCTCTCAACTTGGCTTCGCAGCAATGGGAGCATTGTTCCTCATTTACGGTTTAATTGCTATCCCAACTAAATCTTATAGTCAGCCATTGGTGATTATGTCAGTTATTCCATTTGGTATTATTGGCGCTATTGTGGGTCATTGGTTGTTAGGCAGAACCATTAACATGATGTCGATGTTTGGCTTTATTGCCCTAACCGGTGTGGTGGTTAATGACAGCTTGATAATGGTGGACTTTATTAACAAAGCTAAAGGCTCTGGTATGCGAATGATGAATATTGTAAGCCAAGCAGGTACACAACGTTTTAGAGCAATTTTGCTAACCTCTTTAACAACCTTCTTTGGTATTTTTCCATTGTATTTTGAACAAAGCTTACAAGCCCAGTTTATTATTCCAATGGCAATTTCACTTGGTTTTGGTATCGTATTTGCTACGGTTATTACGTTATTTTTGATACCTGCGTTATATTTAATCAAAGAAGATATTGCTAACTTATTTAGGCGTCGTCAGTCATTGAATGTAGAGCCGACAAACTCTTGATGGCTTGATAAATAAAGGCTAACGCTTAGTCATTAGTTTTAAATATTTCAAACCGCATGTCTGCTGAAAGTCATGCGGTTTTTTATTATACAAATTTTGGTTGTTATATCACTTGTTTAACACTTGATAATATTCATAAATCTGGTATTAGTAGGAGAAGAATTAATCAATCGAAGTGTAGTAAGGTTGTTCATGTTAACAAAGTTCATTAAAGGTTTTACTCAAATTAAATTGCCATTTTTATTATTGGCCAGTTTATCCTACACCGCATTTGCAGCTGAAGAAACATCGTGGCAGCGGGTGGATATCAGTAAAAAAGCATCTTTACGTGGCAGTGCTGTTAGTGAAAATTCTTTGTGGGTTAGTGGCAGTGAGAATACCGTTTTTGTTAGCCAAGATGGCGGAAAAACCTGGTTTGATCGTTCAGTACCTTTTGAACAAATCACCGATTTTCGTGATATTGCCTTATTTGATGAAAGTACGGCAATAGTTATGGGAGCCGGTGAAGGTGAGAAGTCGGTTTTATATAAAACAAATGATGCAGGTAAAACTTGGCAGTTGTTAAAGCAAAATACTGATGCGAAAGGTTTTTATGACTCTATCGCTTTTTGGGATGAGCAAAACGGTTTATTGCTTGGCGATCCTGTCGATGGCTTTTATGTTGTTAAGAAAACCCAAGATGGCGGTAAAAATTGGCAGCGTATAGCAAAATTAAAACTACCGGCTTTGTTTGCCAAAGAAACAGCGTTTGCTGCCAGTGGTAATACTATTATAACCGGTGAAAACGGCCAAGCGTGGCTAGCAACTGGTGGCTATTCGGCTTCCGTATACTACAGCGCTGACTTTGGTGAAAGCTGGGAAAGACAAACGGTATTGCTTTTTCAAGAAACTGAAACTGCTGGAAGTTATGCTCTGGCATTAAATAGCAAACAACAAGCGTTTGTCCTCGGTGGTGATTATAAAGAGAGAACAGGGGAATACCCAAATATCGCAACTTATAGCGATTATATTTGGCAGACTGTTGATGCTAAACAACGTGGTTTGCGTACAGCGATGAGCTGTATAGATGCCATTTGTATTGCTACGGGAAAAACCAGTAGTGATATTTCTAATGATCATGGCGTAACTTGGCAAGCATTTGATGATACTACTGATGTTGAAGATAATCGTGGCTTTTATACTTTAGCTAGCGGAGAGGATATTTTCTTAGCTGCAGGCAGCGATGGTAAAGTCGCTATTTATCAAGCTAAATAGCTGACAGGTTAATAATATTGGTAAGTAATGAGCTAATGTTAATGAGTTAATATTAATGAGTTAGTGCTAGTGGGCTGGTTAGCAATCAATTACCAATCAACCCATTACCAGCCAATCGACTTCAACCAGCCGATTGTGGCTCGAGTTAATGTATGTTTAGGGTAGTAGCCACTCACTTGATTATTAATTTGCCTTTGACGATAAAAAACTTTCATTTCATTTTTTGCACGATCTTTTCTGTTTTTTGTATTAGCTAATACTAAGCGGTGATCATGCTGCAAATATAAGTCGAGTACGGGATAGTCTGAGATGGCAACTTGTTCGGCTAATTGTTTATTTTCAGCCTCTGTTGGCATATAACTGCTAAGCATCACTAAAGCACCAGGTGATTCAATAAGTAGGTTTTGTATCATATCAACCATCAAAGCGGCATGTTGACCTTCTGCAACAAATAGAATCACCCCAGGGTAGTTCTTTGCTTTTTTGCTAACTTCAATTATTACTGCTGATAACTTCTTTTTATAGTCTGTTAAGCTTTCGTTATCTTCTTTTAGGCGGTCTTCTGCAACTAATGCTTGCGATGGGTAGTTATCTGGTTGGTGTGGTGGGTGCAGTGTCAGTGTCGTCCAACCTTGCTCAGGCATATTGTCACGTAATTGCTTAATAGCATTTGGACTGGCTGCGCTTTGTTGCCAGTCAGGTAGCAATATCATCACACCTTTGTTCATTGCTGTTTTATGTTTATCTGTCAGGATAATAAACTCATCAGTGCCGACTAATATTGCTTCAACATCATCACCCTTGAGATAATGTTTTAGGTCTTGTTGCTGTTGCTTAAAAGCATCAACAGGGGCATTGATGATGCGTTTTTGCACAGCAGAGTTTGATGTATTTGCTTCAGACTTGCCGTTTTCGGTTTCATCGTTACTTGATTTACTATCGCTGGCATTTGCATCAATTGTAGCGCTGTCAGCTGTTTTTTCGTCGACGGTTTTAGTGTCAGTATTTCCTGTGAGAGGCTTTTCAGTCGCTTGTGCTTTTTCTTGTTCAGCGGCAATTGCATTACTGTGAAGTAAGCTAAGTACTAATGAAATACTTAGTAATAATGAAGTTAATACGGCTCTAACACATGCAAACAAATTAAAGATCCTTGACGTTGGTGACATAAATAAAACAACTAGTGAATGTTTCCTCATCTTATCCAATTTATCGACAATAATCTTATTTGCTTTAGCAGCTTAGTCAAATGGACATGCTTTTGAAAATACTAACGCCTGTTTGGAAACTGGATGGCTAATTTCTAGCATTTGTGCGTGTAATTGCAAGCGATTACTTACCGTTAATGCTTTTTCATGAGCATAAAGACGGTCGCCCAAAATAGGATGACCTATGGCCAACATATGCACTCTAAGTTGATGAGAACGGCCAGTAATAGGGCTTAGTTCAACTAGTGTTGTCATATTGTCATCAATATTTTTATCGTGGCTTAGTACTTTATAATGGGTTAGAGAGGGTTTGCCGTGTTCATGATCGACCTTTTGCATTGGACGATTAGGCCAGTCACATATTAGTGGTAAATCAACCGAGCCAGTGAGATATTTTACATAACCAAACACGCGTGCAATGTAACGTTTTTTTGTTAAACGTTTTTCAAACTGTTGGCTTACAGCGGCATGTGCTGGCTTATTTAGCGCCATTAAAATAATACCCGAAGTCGCCATATCTAAACGGTGAACAACAGTTGCTGTCGGTAATACTTTAATGACTCTGTTTTGTAAGCAGTCTTGATGTTCTGGCAAACGCCCAGGAACCGTGAGTAACCCACTTGGCTTATTAAGCACCACAAGGTCATCATCTTGATAAATAATATCAAGATATGGTGACATAGGTGGCTGATAAATAAAGTCGGGGTTAGCACTCATCTCAACAAATCCTTAACTACGCTTTTATTGGCTGACAACGATTAGGCGAATGGCTTCAAACTTAATCAGTGCTTTCTCAATATATTCAGCCAAAGCCGATTTTTGCATGCTAATGAAATCAATTTCTTGCTGACGAACACTTGGGTTAATCGCTTTTAACGCTGTTAAGCGTTGATGCTCTTCATCCATTGCCGCTTTCATACTAGTCAATGCTTTTTGCTGAATAACATCAATCTGCTTTTCTGCATGTGTTTCAGCTTTAGCAACTAATGGCGCCACTTGGCTCTTAAGTGCTTTAACTAATTGCAATGCAACTTGCTTTTTCACCGGTGACAATTGCTGATCTAATACTGCTTCACTAACTTTATCCGCTAAGTCATTGCCATTTTTATCAACTAAAATTCGAATAGGCGTGGTCGGTAAATAACGGCCAAGTTGTAAGTTACTCGGCGCAATGGCTTCTAAAGTAAAAATACACTCTAAGAAAAATGTCCCGGCAGGTAATGCTGGGTTTTTCAAAATACCAATACTGGCATTACCTAGTTGGTCACATAGCACTAAGTCCATAGCGCCACGCACCATAGGGTGATCCCAAGTAATAAGTTGGTAGTTCTCACAGGCTAAAGCAGTGTGGCGATTGAAAGTAATCGTTGTCCCATCTTCTGGCAAACAAGGGAAGTTGCTGGTCAGCATATGTTCACTTTGCTGCAAAGCAATTGAATTATCGGCCTTATCGTCTTGTTGAATACCGAAAACATCTAAAATTTGGAACATGAATTGTGGCAAATGAATTTGTTGATCAAGTTTTTCGATTTTCTCAACTAAAGCGTTCGCTCGACCTTGACCAGAAGAGTGTAGCTCAAGTAGTTTGTCACGGCCTGATTCTAAATCTTGTTTAATGGTCAAATGCTTTTCATGGCTGTCTTCGATCATTTTTTCAGCTTCAGCAGATTCCCAGCTAGCGCTAAGCGCTAGTTCAAACAGTTTAGCGCCAAATGATTGATGCACTGCATGGCCAGTAATACAGGTTTGCTCAAAGGCATTTAAGGCGTGTTTGTACCATTTAAATAATAAGCTTTGTGGTGAATCTTCAAAAAACGGCACGTGTAAACGAATAGTTTCTGATTGACCGATACGGTCTAAACGACCGATACGCTGTTCAAGTAAATCTGGATTACCCGGTAAATCAAATAACACTAAATGATGTGCAAACTGGAAGTTACGACCTTCACTACCTATTTCAGAACACAACAATACTTGTGCGCTGTCTTCGTCTTGCGCAAAATAGGCTGCGGCGCGATCGCGTTCAAAAATACTTAGCCCTTCATGGAATACTGCAGCGCGTATGCCTTCTTTAACACGTAATGCTGTTTCTAAGTCAATGGCTGTTTGTGCATGGGCACAAATAACCAATACTTTTTCTTTTTTCAGTGATTGTAGTAAATCAATTAAGTACTCAACACGAGGATCAATGTCATACCAGTTTTCATGACTGTCTAAAGAAAATAGAATTTCAGGCGTAAATAATAACTTCGCCTGTTTAGTCGCTTGTAAGTCTTCCGCAGTGCCAGAAAGTAATAATTCGTTAATCGCTGATTGATATGCTTCAGGCATTTCAAGCGGAGCAGAGTGCAATTCACGTTTAGGGAAGCCCTTAATAGTATTGCGACTATTACGGAATAATATACGGCCAGTGCCGTGACGATCTAATAATTGCGATAAAATGTGCTGACGAGCATTATCTTGTTGAGCTTGGTCTGCTTGATTAATATCAGCGATATAGTCGCTGACATCCGTTTCTTTTAACAGCTCAGTTAAGGTATTCATTTGCGTTGTTGTTAGTGCTTCATTAGCTACCAAGGTGTTCGCAGCATCCGCAACTTCTGTGTAATGTTGCTCTTCTTCGGTAAACTTTTGATAATCGAAGAAACGGTCTGGGTCAAGTAGGCGTAAACGGGCAAAGTGGCTTTCATGACCAAGTTGATCTGGCGTTGCTGTTAATAGCAATACACCTGGAATAGTTTGCGCTAATTGTTCAATACACTGATATTCAATACTGGCATCTTCTTGCTGCCAGTTTAAATGATGCGCTTCATCAACCACCATTAAATCCCATTCTTCCGCAATTAACGCTTCATACCATTTAGGGTTTCTAGTAACAAAACCTAGGTTAACTAAAACTAATTGCTCGGTGCTGAATGGGTTATTACCATCTTCACTACTTGACGTTTCTTCACAACGGCTTTCATCAAAAATGCTGAACTGTAAATTGAAGCGGCGTAGCATTTCAACCAACCATTGATGCATTAAAGATTCTGGTACGATGATCAACACACGTTTTGCACGGCCAGTCACCAATTGTTGGTGAATGATTAAACCCGCTTCAATAGTTTTACCTAAACCAACTTCGTCAGCTAATAAAACGCGTGGCGCAAAACGGCTACCAACCTCTTCAGCAATGTATAACTGGTGTGGTATTAAATTCACGCGACCGCCACTTAAGCCCATTAAATCAGATTGTTGCTGGCTAAATTGATGGTGTAAACAGTCTTTACGTAGACGAAACCAATCTAAACGGTCAATTTGGCCATTCAATAAACGGTCGTGTGGTTTATTGAACTTAATAAAATGATCAATCATCACTTCTTTTAATGACCCAGCTTCACCGGTATCTTGGCGAATACCGTGATAAGTAATTAAGTTGTGTGACTCTTCAAATGATTCCACATTAAGTAACCAACCTTCATGGCTTGGGATGTTGTCGCCGGTGTTAAATATCACCCGAGTAAGTGGAGCATTGTCTATGGCATATTGTCTAGCATCGCCAGTGGCAGTAAATACGACAGTAACAAAACGACCTTCGACAGCCGTAACTGTCCCTAGTCCTTGATCTGACTCACTATCGCTAATCCAGCGTTGTCCGGGGTGAAATGACATAGAAAAACTCCAACTTAATAGCGTGCGCTATAAATATACGACCAAAAAAAGGGCGCTATAGTACCGTTAATCATAGAAGCGATCATTAAATAAATCTGAAAAAAGTGACTTTTTTTGATTAAAAATATTAGATCTGAACTTTACAAAATTTAATGAAGATAATTAGTTGTGGCAATAGCCTAAACGATTATAGAAAAGCACTGTTTGAAACTTCGTCTTTTAATGATTATAAAGGGGATTATTTGCCGTGAAAATCCGCTTGCCTGTAATCAAATAAACTGTCAAAGTGGAGACAGGTTTGTTGTCATCAGGACTGATAATACAAACTATTTTACTGTAATAAAATGCAGTAAAAGGAAATGAAATTTTTTTGGTTAGATGAGTTATCAACTTTTAGTGGTTGCTAGCAGCAATAGTTATTTTTATTAATGATAACAGCGCTGTAGAGCCTTCAACTTGGTAAGGGACTTTCATATGACGACAGAAAAAATAATTTACGTTTTAGACACCAATATTTTATTACACGAACCTTTCGCTTTCCTTTCATTTAAAGAACATGATGTTGTCGTGCCCATGACAGTATTAGAAGAATTAGACTCAATAAAAGACCGCAACAAAGACGTCAGTCGAGATGCTAGAGTCGCCATTCGTGCTTTAGAGGACACCTTAGCAAATGCTTCACCAGAAGAAGTGCTTGCTGGCGTAAAACTGCCAGAAAATGATGAACAGCATCCCAGTGGTCGATTATCCATTTTTAATGACTATGCGCTCGAGGAAAGTAAAGTAAAGCTATCTTTCAATGAAAACGATAATCGTATTATAAGCACAGCAATTTATCTGCAAACCGAAAAACCAAAAAATAAAGTAGTTTTGGTGACTAAAGACATTAATATGCGTTTGAAAGCTAAGGGCGCTGGTTTAGCCTTTGTTGAAGATTACCGCACTGATCAATTAATTGATGATATTCAATTTTTAACCAAAGGTTATCACCAATTTGATGGTGACTTTTGGCAACACGTTAATGAATGCGAAAGTGAAACTGAAGGCCGTAATACTACCCATTATATAAAGCGGGATTTATTGCCAAGCAGCTATATGAATGAATACCTTATTGATGAAGGTGAGCACTTCGCCGGTAAAATTACTGGCTGGGACGATGACAAATTAGCGATAACAGATTTAAGTCGTGAACGATTAATGTCAAAACAAGCTTGGGGTATTCATCCTAAAAATATTTATCAGGGTATGGCAATGGATGCTTTGCTTGATCCGACTATTGATCTTGTGATCCTGACTGGCCCTGCTGGTTGTGGTAAAACCTTATTAGCCTTAGCAACTGCTTTAGAGCAAGTGATAGAACGCGGACTTTACGATAAAATAATTGTTACGCGCAGTACGCCAGAAATCGCCGAATCAATAGGTTTTTTACCAGGCACGGAAGAAGAGAAAATGGCGCCGTGGTTAGCCGCTATTACTGACTCGTTGGAAGTATTGCATAAGCAAGATGAAAGCATGGATGGTAGCCTAAATTACATTATGGACAAGGCTAATATTCAGTTTAAAAGCGTCAACTTTATGCGTGGGCGAAGTATTCAAAATGCCTTGGTATTACTCGATGAGTGTCAAAACCTTACTGCTTCACAGCTAAAAACCATTATTACCCGTTGTGGTGAAGGAACTAAGCTGGTGTGCTCAGGTAATTTGGCACAAATTGACAGTAATTATTTAACCGCAGTGACTTCAGGGCTTACCTATATTGTTGAACGTTTTAAGGACTTTCCTGGTAGCAGTACCATTAACCTTAACGGGGTGGTACGAAGTCGCTTAGCGTCATTTGCCGAAGAAAATTTATAACTACTCGCATCGCGATAATATTAACCATATGCATTAATTACTGTTATCGCGTATCATTTCAACATTACTCAAGAGCTTAGCTTTAGCAAAGGTTAAGCTTAACTAGTTAAATACATAGATAAAAATCAACGTGGCGTAAAGCCACGTTTGCTCAAATTAAAATAATAAAAAGCGTACAAACAGGGCATTTTAGTGTTTCCACAAGACTCCAAAGAACAATTATTTCAACGATACAATAAATCGGTCATTGCGGTATTTACGGTCATCATGTTGGTAACTTTTATTGTTACTTTTTATCGTTACTACGTTGCACGTGAAATCCAAAATGATAACCGACTTGCGGAGTTAACCGAGCAAGGAATTCAGCTCAATGATAGGCTAACGCGTAATGTTGAAACATTGACAGGTATGCGAGACTTAGCTGAATACTATTTACAATTTCCTGAAGAACTACCCAGTAAAATTCCCGCTTTACGCCAAGAAGGTAAATATTTTTATCTAAATAAACCACGACAAAATTTAGCTCGACAAACTCGTGTTATGACCGGAAATATTACGGGAATTGGGCGAATTGATACGTTTAATACCTCGTTTCAACAAGAGCTGATCATGGCCAATGCGCTCACTCCGGCATTTGTTACCGCACAAGAATCTATAAAAGAAGCTAATTGGCTGTACTACATTTCTATGCGTCGATTCGTTAACTTGTACCCTTGGGTACCTCGAAGCATTTGGCAGTATAGCGATCAAAGCTTAACCAATAGCTTGATGCTGAAAATTAAAGCCTCAGACCATCACGATGATAAGTTTTGGTCACGCCCTTATGTTGATTCTGCCGGAAAAGGGCTAAATACTGCGTTAGGTATGGGGGTGTATTTAAATAACAAAATGTTGGGGGCAGTGCTCATTGATATTAATACTGCTGGCTTATATGACTACCTTCCAGAAGTGGTGGATGAGGATCATGGCTACATTATTGTTGATAAACATAGCCATGTTTTATTGCATAAAAAAAATGACAATTTAACACTAAACACACGTACCGCATTCAGTGATGCAGCCCCTGAACAACTGAATAAATTTAGTTACCAGTCATTGCTTGACGCTGCCCCTAGTGGTGAAGTGGGTGATTGGGTATTGCAAAAGCAAAACCTAGCGATTAATGGCTGGATACTGCTGGAGTATCATAAGAAAACTAGTTTTTATGCGGCAAGCAATTATAGATTTCTTGCAATATTTATTGGCTTGTTTTTAGGCTTATTTACTTTGCTGGTGATTATTTACTATGTCACTCATCGCACATTTATTGCACCATCTAAGCAGTTTATTAATCATATTGAGAATTGTTCGGCTGGCGATCCCGGAAAAATTAAACCGTCGGATGAATGGCGTCATTGGTTTAAAATTGTCGAAGATTTATTTGGTGACAATCGAAGTTTATTACAACGTCTTAAAGATCAAAATAATGAGCTTGACCTCAGGGTGAAAGAAAAAACTCAAGCGCTTTTATTTAAAAGTGAGCAACATCAACGTGACTACGCATTATTGCGCTCAGTAATGAATGCGATACCTGATTATATTCTTTTTAATGATCCGCAAGGTCGATTGATTGGTTGTAATCAAACGGTCGAAAAACTGCTACTACAAAAAGAAATGGACATTTTAGGCGGTCAAACCGATGAGTTTATTGCTAAATCGTTAGGTGATGATGTTGCTAATAGCGTTTATGCTGATTATCAAGGCATGCTTGAAGAAGCGGTGCAACAAACGGTTTCGACCGAAGGGAAAACCTATGAAATCTATAAAGCACCGTTTTACGGCGAAGACAGTATTGCCTTGGGTAATATCATATTAATTCGTGATGTTACTCAGCAATTTGAAATTAACCGAGCATTAAAGCGCGCTAAAAACCAAGCAGAAGAAGCGAACAAAATAAAAAGTCAATTTTTGGCTAACATGAGCCATGAAATACGAACCCCCATTAATGCCATACAAGGGATGTGTATTCTTCTTGAACAGAGCTTGCTGAATAAAATTCAACAGCAGTATTTATCCAATGCACAAACAGCGTCTAACAGTTTGCTTTTTCTCGTTGATGAATTGCTCGACTCAGCGAAAGTGGAATCAGGCAATATGTCTATTCACATGGAAGATTCAGCGCTTGAAGATATTGTCTCACAAGCAATTAATTTGAATATATCATCGGTAGTTGATAAAAAATTGGCCTTTAAGGTCTCTATTGCCAGTAATGTGCCATTACATTTGAATACCGACTCTATGCGTCTTGTACAAGTGTTGAGTAATTTACTCAATAACGCCATAAAGTTTACCCAACAAGGTGAAATTGATTTGTCGGTGACAGTAAATACTGTATTTGATAATGATGGAATACCGCGCGAGGAAAAAATATTCTTCACGGTAAAAGATAGCGGCATAGGTATAGAAAAATCTAAGCAGGCAAGTTTATTTGAAGCCTTTAAGCAGGCAGATGATTCAATGACGAGGGTGTATGGTGGTACTGGCTTAGGGTTATCTATTTGCCAGAATATTACACAATTGCTCAATGGTGAAATAACCATTAGAAGTGAATTGGGTCATGGCGCAGAATTCACCGTAGCATTACCATTGAAGCAAGCTGAACCAAACGGTAAATTTCCTGAGCGTTTAACTGAAATTAAAGCGGCTTTAGCTGATTACTCTATGATTAACTTGGCTGTTGAACTACCCGAAAGTTTACAGCAAAATCTTAAAGATATTGAGCAAAGTGTTTTTTCAATTGCCAGCATAAACGAATTGAACAAAGCAAACGTTAAAAGTAAAAGTATTCTACTGCTTAGCAACGTACAAACTCAGCAAGAATTTAGTGAGCTAGACATTGCTTTAATCGCTAGTAAGGTAGAGATAGTCGCTTTATGTCAGCCAATTTCTAATGTGATTTCAAAACAGCTACTTGAACAGTTTTCTGCTCATAAAATAGATTATATATTATTGGAGTTGCCATTATATCGCCAAGCCATAGTGAAATTGGCGGCAGAAGTGACGCGTTTACAGCTAAACAGCAAGCCTGAAAAAACGGTTCCAATGGACTCTTCAACTGAAGATAACTTATCAGGTATGCGAATTTTATTGGTGGAAGACAATGTTGTAAATCAGTTGGTGGCAATAAAGCTGTTGGAGTCGATGAAAGCTAAAGTTGTTGTTGCGCAAAATGGTCAAGAAGCGTTAGATCTTTTGCCATTGGAGAATATCGACCTAGTGTTGATGGATATTCAAATGCCTGTGATGGACGGTTTAACGGCAACTCAGCATATTCGTGCTCAAAAGCAATATAAAAACCTGCCAATTTTCGCGATGACAGCCCATGCACGTGAAGAAGATAAACAGCAGTGTTTAGCGGCGGGAATGAATTTACATCTCGCTAAACCTATCACCTTAAAAGCGTTGAAAGATAATATTTTATCAATCAAGTAGGCAAAAATTTAAATTATTTTTATTACAGTGAAATGAGTTCAGGTAGCATTTTATTCTTTGGCGAGAGCAAAAAAAGGTTCAGCGTAATAACGACCATTACGAATAGAAAATTCTGAATCGGGAGATGTTTCGCCAACTTTCATCATTGCAGGGCCTGTAGGCTCAAGCAACACGTAATTAGTACCCTCTACATTAATGGTTAATTCATCACCTTCTGCAGGAATATTAATTGCCAGTAACGCGTGATTATCAATAAATACCAACATCATTTTAATGCGTGGCATTAATGACCTAAAAATAGCGGCAGTTAAGGTTACTTTGCTATCGCAGTCTCCTTGATTTTCCCAAAGTATTCTTAGTGGCGGATTAAAACCTGCACCGGTAGAGTCAACTCTAGATTCTAAAGTTGAATAAGGGATACTTTGCACAAAGCCGAGCACGTAATTGCTGACCTCACGAATATTTTGTATTGATACCTTATCGAGAATTAGGGTTTTTAATGGTTTAAAATCAACGACTGATTCTTCAGCAAAGCGAGCATGATCAGGTTTGATTGCGATACTATTATCATAAGAAATAAATTGCTGATAAAAATTATCATCTAAATATTCCTGCATTAATTCATCTTCAAGTTTTTCTATATCCTTAAATGTTTGATCAAGTGCTTTTTGATTTTGGCTTTTAAGCTCTATATGCATTTCATTGCCAGCACCTAAAAAAGAAACATGAACACCGTTATTTTGCTTACTCAGTGCTCTCTTTATACCTTGATTCACCGACCTTTTAGCATGCTCAGCTCTATAGGCTTTAAAGTTTCTAAAGCGATCAAACAAGATTGCTTTATCAATAGAGAAATTTAATGATTGATTTTCTTGGTTTTGATCTTGCCATTGATAGTCAAACTGAACGCTATTACCGACAGTTTTTTTAGAAAAGCTAAGCTGTTTGGCAGAAAGGGAGCCATGAAAAGATAACATTAAAACAGCAGAGGCAATAATAAGCTTCAAAATAAACCTTATGACAAAATACTCACCGCTTAAGCTTACGTTAAATTTTATCCGCAAGCTAATTTCTAGTTATCACTTTACATTTACTGTGTTTAATATATATTCAAACAACTGTTTTAAATAATTGTTTCAATCGTGTGTTCGGAGAAAGTGATGGCTGACTATCAAGTGCCTTTAAAAGATATGAGTTTTTTATTATATGACGTATTTAAAGCTGACCAGCTTTGGCAGTCATTACCTACCTTGGCAGAACGTGTTGACAAAGAAACCGCCGAAGCTATTTTGCAAGAATGCGCAAAAATAACGGAGCAAGAAATTGCTCCATTATCGCGTAATGGTGATGAAGTAGGCGTTAGCTTTAAAGATGGCAAAGTCACAACAGTACCGGGTTATAAACAAGCCTTTGATACGTATGTTCAAGGTGGCTGGACTTCATTAGGTGGTGATCCTGAGTTTGGTGGTATGGGTATGCCGAAAATGTTGACGGCATTTCATGAAGAAATGCTATGTTCAGCGGACATTTCTTTTTCTTTATATCCTGGTCTGACTGCTGGCGCGGGATTGTCATTAGCTAAACATGGTAGCGAAGCGCTGAAAAGTCGTTACTTAACTCGTATGTATGCTGGTGAATGGAGTGCGACCATGTGCTTAACAGAATCACATGCGGGCACCGATCTTGGTATGATCAGAACTAAAGCAATTCCTCAAGACGATGACAGTTATTTAGTTTCTGGTACTAAAATATTTATTACTGCTGGCGAACATGACTTAACTGACAATATCGTACATTTAGTATTGGCTAAGCTACCTGATGCTCCGGCAGGTCCCCGAGGAATTTCATTATTCTTAGTGCCAAAATTCTTGGTTAATGACGATGAAACTTTAGGTGAGTTCAACAATGTCACCTGTGGTTCAATTGAACATAAAATGGGCATTCATGCCTCGGCAACCTGTGTGATGAATTTCGATGGCGCTAAAGGCTATTTAGTTGGTGAACTCAATAAAGGCCTAGCCTGTATGTTTACCATGATGAACTTTGAACGTATTGGTGTTGGTATTCAAGGGCTTGGTGCTGCGGTACGCTCATACCAAAATGCTTTGGAATACGCTAAAGATAGAATTCAAGGTCGTTCATTAACTGGCGTTAAATCACCAGACGCACAGGCTGATTCACTGATGGTACATGGCGATGTTCGTCGTATGTTATTGAACATGAAAGCGATGAATGAAGGTTCACGTGCTCTTTCAACTTATATCGCCATGCAGTTAGATATTGCGACATACGGTAGCGGTGAAGCAAAACAAAAAGCGGATCATTTAGTTGCCCTGATGACACCAATAGCGAAAGCATTTTTTACTGACTTAGGCTTTGAAAGTACAGTTGCTGGACAACAAATTTTCGGTGGTCACGGTTATGTACGTGAATGGGGACAAGAGCAATTAGTTCGTGATACTCGTATATCTCAAATTTATGAAGGTACCAACGGTGTGCAAGCCATGGACTTAATGGCACGAAAAGTTGCAGGTAGTAAAGGCGAACTGGTAAAAGTGTTTGCTGAAGAAGTACAAAGTTACATTGCAGATACTAGCTCAGCACAGATGCAAGAGTTTATTCAGCCTTTAGCAAGTGCAACGCAAGACTTAGTGCAATTAACTGATGATATTTTAAGCTCAGCTAAAAATAACCCTGAAGAATTAGGTTGTGCTGCTAACGACTATTTGCATGTATTTGGTTACACAGCGATGGCATTTGTATGGGCAAAAATGGCTGAAGTTTCGTTTGCTGCCGATGAAAGTAGTGAGTTCCACCAAAGTAAAATTCATACAGCACGTTACTTTTATGCTCGACTATTACCACGCTGTGGCTCATTAATCGCCTCCGCAAAAGCAGGTAGTGAAACAATGTTCGACATGCCAGAGAACTTATTTTAAGCATATTGTTTGCTTTTTCACCGAACAAGCCAATTCAATAAAATGAATTGGCTTTTTTTTGCAAAAAATTAAGGTGAATAGACTGATTACAAGGTAAAATTCCGCAAGTTCCTACTTTGATAAATTCATCTCGAAACTTATCCGCACAGTAAAATAAATCATCTGTGGAAATAGCGTTCAACAATCCTACTAACCTGTCTTTGTATGGCGGTTACATAATGTTACTGGGCTAGCAACATAATCATACCTTTTTGTTGCTTTAAGACATTTATACTTTGCAAATCGGACTTGCCAATTTTTTGTGGAATAATTTATGTTTGGTTTAAAAAAAGAAATGCCAGTTGAAAGTAGTATGAAAAAAATACTACTCATTGAAGACGATCGCATGGTATCGAATTTAATTAAATCGTTTTTAGAAAAATCCAATTTTATTGTGCATCAAGTCTTTCGCGGAGATTTAGCGCGCGAAGCGATTAGCCAATATAAGCCTGATTTAGTTATTCTCGATATTGGTCTACCCAAACTAGATGGTTTTCACGTTTGCCATGAAATACGTGAAATTTACGACGAACCTATTATTGTCTTAACGGCACGTGAAACCGATGAAGAACAAATAAGCGCCTTTAAATTAGGTGCCGATGACTTTATTACTAAGCCAGTTTCACCAAATGTATTAAAAGTCAGACTTGATGCTATGTTACGCCGTAAACCTGCAAAGGAAGAACGTCCGTTACACGCTTTTAGAGTTGGCAATATAGCCTTGTATCCGCAAGCTAATAAATGTGAAATTGATGGTCGGCTAATTCGTTTAAGCTCATTTGAATTTCAGCTACTTGCTTTGTTATTGCGGAATGTCGGTCGAGTGATGACGCGTGACGCCATTTATAATGTTTTGTTAAACCGCGAATATAATGGTGTAGAACGTACCGTTGATGTTCGTATTTCAAAGTTACGTGATAAATTAATCAATGAAGGGATGAAATGTGCCCGTATTGAAACCGTTTGGGGTAAAGGTTACATATTAAATGAAACGGCGGGTTAACTGCCAAAAAAGCGGATGAATTTGAAAACTAAAAAGGCCAATATTATTGGCCTTTTTTGCATCTATTATCAATCACCTGTTTAACAATTCTAAAATGAATAGGTGGTACCAATAAGCGCCATTTTTTGAGTGCTTTCATCAAGGGTTAAGGTGTTGCTGTTATCGCTTGTTAAATGACTTGAAGTTACTGCACCAATTAAGCTCCAGCGATCAGATAAATCAAAGCTGCCGATAACACCGACGGTTGCACTGGTTGATTGTTCATTGTTACCAATAAAACTTGGTGTCTGTGCTTGCCTTTCTAAATTCATAATACTTGGCATTGAATCAATACTTTCTATACTAGCCGTGACCGACAAATCAAAACGTCCGCGGTTTATCAAACTATAGGCGCTGTGTAAAAAGGCTTTGAAGCTTTGCTCATTGGTATTATTGGTATCGCTATAGCCCGTTTCAGTGCGGAACCGACCAAACTGATATAAATCATTCTGGGCTAAATTAGGTACCAAAAATTGATTTGAAATTAGCGTAGGAAAATGACTCGATAACACATAGTTATTTTTTAAACTATATAGCCCAGTTTGAAATCTAAGATCAATTTGTTGCTGTAAATTTTTGACTTTATCAATGGTAAACAATTCTGCAGTAAATGAATCATTAGTAGCTATTTCATTGGCAAGTGAGTTTTCATTTTGCTGACTATTAACCGTTTCATTGTTAGTTAATTGTGTGCGGTCAGTTACCAAGTTTCCCCATTCTTTAAAAAGGTTTGAGGAGGTTTCAGCGTTATTTAATAACTTGGCTTCATCATTTGCTAGGTTAGTCGAAGCGGGAAAGATGTTGTCTGTTATGGGCTGTTCGTGGGCGTAACTTATCCCACTAATTTGGACCAGTGAAAAAAGTACAATGATATGTATATTAATGGTTGAAGCCTGTTTCATATTATTCCCTTTACGCACTAAACTTGCCGTTAGACAAATTTGAAAACAGAGTAAAAATAGAGTTGGATTCGCTTGTTATTATTTTCGAGCGATTATTTAACTATAGACAAGGAAAAGTGTGTTGCGAGAAAAAATAATATTTTTTCAGTTTTAACGTTAATTTAGATACTTTTATTTAGGTTAACGCTAGAATAATATTCGTCTAAAAGTTATTAAAAACCTTTTAATTTCATAGCCTGTAGTAGTTAAACAAATGGCTCTTGTAATGCTGATTTGGTTTTAGCTTATCAAAAATTAGAATAATAATTATTATTAGGGAGAAAGATAGTGCGCTTCGTAGCTTGTTTACTGATTGTTTTAATCACTGCGTGTAGTAGTAAGCCGCAAACGGAAGAGGTTGCGGTTAAAGCTGTTTGTGACCTAGAGTATTCTCGTTATCAAGCCACTGTCACTGGCTATTGCCAAGAGCCAAGAGCCGATTTGTTAGCGTCGGTACCAGTCATTAATAAAAGTATTACTATAAAGCCCTTAGAAAAAATACCTGAGGTATTCTGGTTTAACAAAAAAATGAATTTTTCATTGCTAAAGCAAGACTCAGTTGCACCGGTTATTTTTGTTATTGCCGGAACAGGTGCCGGTTACGACAGTGCTAAAATGATAAATTTACAAAAGAATTTCTATCAGCAGGGTTATCACGTGATTTCCTTGTCATCACCTACCTTTGCCAACTTTATTGTTAACTCTAACAACACCAAGTACATGCCTGGCAACTTAGCGCATGATGCTAAAGAGCTCTACGATGTAATGGAATTAGTGTGGCAACAAGTACAAGACGAAGACGAAGTTGAAGCATCGTCATTTGCTATCACTGGCTATAGTTTAGGTGGAGCACATTCTGCGTTTGTTTCACTGCTCGACGAAGAAAGAAAAGTATTTAACTTTGAAAAGGTGTTATTAATCAATCCGCCTGTAAGTCTGTATCATTCCGTTAGCATTTTAGATCAATACTTTGATTTACGTAGTAACCGACATGCAGCCATTGCGATGTTCGATGAAATATTTAAGCGTTTTTCTGATGGCTATTCTGCACAAGAATCTTCAAACTTTGATCAAGACTCAATTTTTAGCTTGTTCAAAAATGCTAACTTAACTGAGGCGGAATTGAAATTGCTAATTGGAGCGTCATTTAGAATGTCATCGTCAGATATGATATTTGCCTTAGATACCAGCTTTAATAGCGGCGCTGTAACCTATAAAAATCATGATATTGATAAATTTGAAAGTTTAACTCACTCAATGCAGCGAGTTAGTGACATTACTTTTGTTAACTATTTTGAAGGCGCTATGTTGCCGCGAGCGCAATTGGAAAATGCCAACATAACTAAAGATGAGTTAATTCATCGTTATAGTTTACATGCCATTGAGGATTACTTGAAAAACTCTGACAAAATACACTTAGTCACCAACAATGACGATATTATTCTTGCGCCAGGTGAAGTTGAATATCTACAAAGCGTATTTACCGAGCGGGCAAAAATATTTCCTCGAGGCGGCCATTGCGGCAATATGGACAGAGTCAGCTTTGTTGAACATCTAAATGCAACATTTAGTCAGGGAGTAAAATAATGCCAGCGTTAATTAATCAATATGCTAAAGCGATGTGTATTCTATTATCTTGTGGCTTAATGGCCTGTTCTGCAGTACCTGAACTAGAGCAAGATGCCGTAACACCAAAGGTTGAGCTGCCAAGTGATAATGAACTAGGGCTGATGAGCGCCTATGCTGACCCTTGGGAAGGTTTTAATCGTCGTATGTATTACTTTAACGCCAAAGCAGATCAATACGTGCTGTTACCAGTAGTTTCAGGTTATAAAAAAGTTACTCCCGATTTTGTTGAAACAGGAATAAACAACTTTTTTAACAACCTAGGTGAAATACCAACTTTTATCAACTCGCTGTTACAGTTGAAAATTTCTGTTGCTGGTGAAACTTTAGGGCGTTTTGCATTAAATTCGACTATTGGTTTAGCCGGTGTTTTTGATGTTGCAACGCCGATTGGTTTAGTTGAACAAAATGAAGACTTCGGTCAAACATTAGGTTATTGGGGCGTAAACTCAGGTCCATATTTAGTTTTACCTTTACTCGGACCATCATCGTTACGCGATGCAACAGGTTTAGTGTTTGATAGCTTAGCCTACCAACAAGCCATTGATGAACTGGGCATGAAAGCAGATGAAGAATTGTTTTTATCATTACTGCAAAGTATTGACGCTAGAGCTTCATTACCATTTAGGTATTATTCGTCAGGCTCCGCATTTGAATATGAAAACTTACGCTTACTTTATATGAAGTATCGAGAAATTCAGATAGCACGTTAATCTTAACGTCACAAAACTGCGTATAATGAACTCAGTAGCACTATAGCTTCAAAACATAAATTTTAGGAAGATGTTTAAAATGAAAATTTCTCTACTCGCATTGGCACTACTTTCGGGCTCATCGCTAGCTGCCAGTATCAACGATGTTAATCGCTTACCTGATAATGAAGTTAAAGCTAAAAAAGGTTTGCATGGTCAGGTAGGCTTAGCGGCTGCTAGTCTTCCTGAATTTGTAGGTAGTGATGAAAGTAAAACCTCTGTTTTGCCAATCATTAATGTTCATTACAACGACAGATTCTATTTTAAGTTTAATCGTTTAGGTGCATGGTTATATAAGAATGATAATGGCTTTCGTTTTGGCGGTGTAGTGACTAGTCACAGTGGTTACGACAAAGAAGATATTAAAAATAACGAACTCGCACAAAGTTGGGGTGACCGAGATGCATCCTTTATGGCTGGGTTAAACGTCGCTTATCGTTATCAAAAGCTTAATATAGAAGCGGGTTATGTCACTGACGTTTCAAATAACTCTGAAGGGGCAAAATTTTATACGAGCGCAAGTTATACAGTATTTGCCGATAAAGAAAAAACCTTAACTTTAAACGCTCGTATTGAGCGTTTAGATGAAGACATGGTTGGCTATTACTATGGTATTGACGAAGCTACGCTAAACACTACGCTGGGCGTTATTGGTACTTATAAGCTGTCAAAAAATTGGACCGCTATTGGTGCAGTAACAGTGACAGCGCTAGGTGATGAAGTTTCCGATAGCGTTATCAGCACGGATGATAAAGCCAATGTTGCACTATTGGGGGCGGTATACTCTTTTTAAATTAAATGTTCGTTAAGCGCTCAAGATTACTTAAATAACAAAAACTAATTATTCAAATAAACGCCTATCAAAAGTTTAGGCGTTGTATTTACTCAGTTCAATATTAACAAGGGTTTACTATGCATATCGATAAAGCTAAAAAACGAATAGCGAAATTAGTTAAGGCTGGCTTCAAGGGTTACCCTCAAATTGCTATTGTGTATTTTGGTAAAAGTGCTGACTGTGCGACTGAAGTAGCTGTTCAATTTACTTTAGAAGAAGGCGCGGAAATGATGGAAGAACGATTTTCTAGTGAAACTGATGCAAGAGAAAGTGAAGTTATTCAAACCGCTTTAGTTAAAATTATCGAACGAGCTAACGCAACGTCTGTAATCGAAGCTGCGGGCGTTTCTATTCTATAGCATTGTTGCTAAACGATTGTTAGCGATAGATTTTTAGTGCATTATATTTCGCCATTTTAGTCTTTTATTGCGCTTGAAGTTTTTGGGCAGCAAATAGCTAAATAGTAGATTTAGCTATTTGCTAAATTAAAGGTATAATCACGCCTCATAAATTTTCTAGGAATGTCTTTTGTTAGCTGTTATTCGCATCATTTTGATGACTATTGCATTAGTGTTAATCTCTATTTTTTCTTGTCTATATTCTTTGATCCGACCTTTTCATCGCGATAATGTCCATCACACGGCTAAATATCTAGGCAAAGTGTCTAAACTTTTAGGCTTAGAGGTTGAGGTTAGAATTCCTGATTCAGCGAAAAATATTGGTCCAGTTGTCTATATTTGCAACCATCAAAATAGTTATGACATTTTTACCGTTAGTGGTGCCGTGCAACCTGGCACCGTCAGTGTCGGTAAAAAGAGCTTAAAGTGGATCCCATTTTTCGGCCAAATGTATTGGTTAACAGGTAATATTCTTATTGATCGCAAAAACAAAAATAAAGCGATGAATACCATTGATATGACTGCAAGAAAAATTCGCGAGAAAAAACTTTCAGTTTGGTTGTTTCCTGAAGGAACACGTAGTTATGGCCGTGGCTTATTACCATTTAAAACCGGTGCTTTTCGTACGGCGGTAAAAGCAGAAGTTCCTATTGTGCCAATTTGTGCAAGTAATACACATAAAACCATCGATTTGAATCGTTGGAATAACGGCAAAATGATTATTGAGTTTTTAGACCCGATTAATATTTCAGTTGATGAGCGTGATAAAATTAGAAACATCACGAATCAAACACATGCCAGCATGTTAGTTAAGCTAGAAGCACTGAACAAAGAGACAGGGCGTGAAATTGCCTTATCAAAAGCTAAAAAGACAGATGAAGCACAACCGAGTGAGACAAAATAATGATTGATGAAGAATTACAGCAATGGCAAGAACATACCGAACAATTAATTGAAGCATTAATTGAAGATGGTACTAACGAAGAAGTTCATCATACGATTGAGCATCACTTTTCTAGTGTCGATTTTGACGTACTAGAAAAAGCCGCTATTTCTGCTTTTAAAATGGGCTTTGAAATAGAAGAGCCAGAAGAAGCTGAATTAGAAACCGGTGAAAAGGTTTTTGCTTTTGACATTATTACTGAGCAAGCGTTGGAATTTGATATAATTTTCGACGAAACAAAAAAAATGTTTGAATTAGCAAAACAATGTAAAGTTGATTATGATGGTTGGGGTACATACTTCGAAGAATAAATAATTAACTAATAAAAACACAAGTAGGTTATCCGATGGAATGGTTAGAAACTTTATTACGGCCCGAAACGTTATCGCTATTAATCCCCATTGTAGCGATTGTCGGCGCTTTTTCTATTGCAGCGTTAAAAGCCCATCATCGGCATCAAGAGCGAATAGAAAAAATTAAGAACGGTTATAATCCGGACGCATAAAAAAACGCAAAGTGGCAACACTTTGCGTTTTTTTATGTTCAGGCCTTTCTCAGACATCCTGTCTTTTAAGGCATTAGTTCATCCATGCACGTCGATGAACGGTCAGTTTTTTGTTCCAGGCAGAAACTAAGTACTTGCATCCATGCAGGCAATGTTATGGTTCCATGGGCGGAAAAGAATGACGATGCCCCTAAACGTTTAGATAATTCTTGGTTAAGCATTCGTCAACGCTATCGGTGTCTGCTTCGTTAAGTCAAAAGCATTACGTTGGCTAAATAATGAGAATGCTGCCGGAACAAAGATAAACGACAATATTGTTGTTAATACAGTACCACCAGCAACCGCTACAGCAAATGGCGGCCAAAAGCCTCCACCAGCTAATATCAAGGGTAAAAAACCGCCAACAGTGGTAATTGTCGTTGAACTGATATGTCGAGCACAGCTTTGCACACAGCGAATAATTGCTGCGCTATCTCCTTGAACCGCTTTTTCATCCATTTTAAGTTCAGCAATAATAACAATAGCGGCATTTATCGCGAGTCCCATTAAGCCGAGCAAACCAATAATTACAGTAAAGCCAAATGGATAGTCAAAAATGTAAACACTCAACAACCCCAAGCCAATAGATTGAAAGGCTGATAAAAATATAATGGCGCTTAATCTAAATGAATTAAACGATAAAACCACAACCGTTAATAACAAGGTCATTATGAGGCCGACACTCGCCAGTAATTTCCCTACTGCTTTATTTCGCTCAGCCGACTCACCGCCCAATTCGAGTTGGTAACCGGCAGGGAGTTGATAGTTAGCCTCAGTCATTTTTTCTTTCACGCGACTAAGTATCACTGAAGGCAATACACCTGCTCGAATATAAGCTTCGATAACATTAACGCGCACACCGTTACGATGTGGAATTGCGCCACGGCTTGCTCTTATTTCTAAATCTGCAATAGCAGTAAGTGGAATTGCCTGAGTTGAATTTGGGTTGGTAATATTAATGTTTTCTAATGCCGCTAAATCGTCGCGTTTATCGTTACCTATACGCACTCTAACTGGTATAGATTCAGTTGACTCGATAATAGAACCATCTCGGGTACCCGATAACGTGGTATTAAGTTGCTCAGCTACTTGTACCAAAGATAAGCCTGCTAAGTTTGCTTCAGCTTCGTTTATATTTACCCACACTTTTGGTGTGCCTGGTTGCAACGTTGAGCGGCTATGAGTGATATCTTTTGTTTGCGACATAAAGCCACGAATATCATCACCAATGGTTTTTAAGCGATCTAAGTTTGGTCCGTAAATACGCAACTCAACAGGGGCATTAAATGGGGGGCCTTGCTCTAATTTTCTCACCAAAATTTGCGCCGCAGGTACCATATCATCAAGTGTTCGTTGAATTTCGGGGATCAGTCTATTGGCATCTTGAAAGCTGTTTGCCGTCACCATCGCTTGGCCATAATACTGAGCGCCATCTTTTGATGGGATCAGATTGTAGTAGAATGAAGGTGCATTCTTACCAATAAACCAATGTACTGACTTAATGCCTTCAAGTTGTTCTAAGTAACTTGTCAGTTGAGCACTTGCGCGTTCAGTATTCACAATACTGCTTTGTGCAGGTAGGAATAATTCAATTTGAAACATATCGCGATCTGAAGCAGGGAAAAACTGCTCAGATAATTGTTTTGCACCAATGAAACCAAATAGTGGTAAACAAAAAACTAAGGCGATAACGGTTTTTCTATTGTCTAATGACCAACCTAATACCTTAACGAACCACTGATTAAGTGCCTTGATGGTGATACCACGCTGATACCAGTGATTGCTACCACTGCTATTTCTGCTAATAAATCGTCCGGCTAAACCGGCAACAATAGTATGAGAAATAATGTAAGAGCCAACTAAAGAGAAAATAACACTTAACGCAATGCCGCCAACAAATTCTCCAGCAGGTCCAGGCATTAGCACGATAGGCATAAAAGCTAATACAGTAGTCAGTGTAGAGCCCAATAACGGTAACCACAGGTGATTAACTGCATTTGAAACGGCATCAAGTCGGCGCTGACCATTTTCTCGATTAGTTTTTATGGTATCAGCCATGACAATAGCGTTATCAACCATAATACCTAACGCCACTACTAAACCTGTTACTGACATTTGGTGAATAGGTAAGCCATAAAAGTTCATAACTGAAAGCGTGAATAACACAGTTAGCGGTAAAGACAGCGCAACAATTGCCGCCGCTTGCCAACCTAACGTGATCAGTAGCACGACTGCGATAATGGCAAAACCAACGGCAATATTGCTGACCAAATCGCTTAATCGTGTTTCGGTATAACTACTTTGGTCGAAAATTACTTCTAAAGAAATATTACTCGGCAAAGTTTTTGAAAATGCCGTTAGTTGTTTTTCAACCGACGAGCTCCACTGGTCAATGCGCAAATTAGGTAACATGCGTGTTGCAACAACTACCGCTTGTTTGTTGTGCACCATAGCAACTTCAGTTGGCGGGTAATTAACTGTTTTGCGAATATTGGCGATATCACCTAAGCGCAGTAAATTACCACTGTCGTCCGATTTTATTGAAATATTACTGATACGTTCGGTGTTGTTTAAGGCACCGGTTAACTCAATTTGCATTTGGTTAAATTGATTGGTGAGCTGCCCAGCAGACACTTTCGCATCGGCACTGCCAATGGATTGTGAAATGGCTTGTGCTGACAGGTTTAATTGGCTGGCAATTAACGGGTCAATTTCAACCAGTACTTCTTCTGCGCCTCGGCCAAAAACATTAACAATATCAGTGCCGTGAACAAGTTTAAGTTGATTTTGCAATTCATTAGCATAACGGCCGAGCATGGCGACATTTTCACTGCCATCACCTTGCCAATTGAGTGAAATTATTTGCGTGTATGCATAGCCACGATCATCTTCTAATACCGGTGTTAATGTACCTGTTGGGAAACTAGGGTTTAGATCATTAAGTAAATCTCGAACCCGTGACCATATTGGTTTGGTGTTGGTAATTTCATCTTGTAATTGTATTTTTACAATCGATATTCCAGGTCGTGAATTTGACGTTAGTAGGCTAATTTCGGGGAGTTTACGTAACTTTTGTTCTATTTTTTCACTGATCAATACTTCTACACGTTCAGCACTAGCACCTGGGAATTGGGTGATCACACTAGCAATGCGGTTAGTAATTCTAGGATCTTCAGTACGAGGTAAGTTGGTTAATGCCCCTAAACCTGCAACGATTAGTAGCACAATCACTAATGACATTAAACGGCCGTTTTTGACAAAAGAGCGAATCATAACGAGCTGCCCACTTTAACTGTTTGGCTGTTACTTATGACTGCTTTTTTAACTATTTGTCCGGGTACATAACGATGCACACCCGCAACAATAATATGGTGTTTTTTTAGTGGTAAACCAGCAATATAAACTGCGTCTAATGTTGAATACTTCACCTCAACGGTTGTTGCCGTAATGGTAAATAACTTGTTTTTAGCATCATCAACTTGAAATATATTCCACTGACCACGAATACCGTCGGTTAGTGCCGCCAATGGTAACCAAAAACCTGCTTGATTAACTCGTTGTTTAATCTTAACTTTCGCTAATTGGCCGTTGTAAAATGTTGCTTGATTCGTGACAGCTAAACGTAATTCAACCGTTCGGCTTACTTGGTTAACCTGTTTACCGATCACCAAAATTTTTGCTGAAATGTCTTGTTGTCCAAGTTCAACTTGCAGTAATTGACCAATGCTTAATTCACGCGCTACTTTAACAGGCACGCCGACAGAAACTTCATGTTGAGCTTGTTTGATTAATTCGAAAGCTGTTTGGTTTGAACTGAAAACTTCTCCTTCTGCAACTGACCGAGAACTGACTACGCCAGCGAATGGTGCATGCAATTGCGCTTTTGATATTTGGTAATTAATTGTTGATTTATTGGCTTGCTGACGAGATAAGTCGGCTTTAATGACTTTCTTTTCGGTTTCCAATTCATCTAATGTTTGCTTAGAGCTATAACCTTTGGTGTTCAATTCATTAATACGTTCTAAATTTAAGCGGTTAAGCTCAGCTTGCGCGTTAAGTTGGCGAATGCTGGCATCAATTTCCTGCAATTTTATTGCTAACAACTCAGTATTAAATTCAGCTAATAATTGCCCTTTGGTCACCAAGTCACCGCTATCAACATATACGTTTTCGACTTTGCCTGTATATTCAAAACTAAGTGAAGCCAATTGTTTGCTAACAACTTTGCCAATATATTCACGTGATACTTCATAGAATTCGCTTGGTGATATTGTTTGAATATCAGCACTTTGGTGATAGATGCTATTTTTATCAGCAACATCGGCAGGTTTTGAACAAGCACTTAGCAAGGTTGCGGTAAAAACGAAGCTGATAATTGACGTTATAACGTTGGCGCGTTGAAGTTTAAACACGGGGTGGCCTTAAAATAAAAACTATTAACTAGACTAGTGAGTCTAGTTTAATCAAACTAGACTGTCCAGTTTAATTTAGTGTATGTTATAGTCCAATTGTAAATTTTTATGTGCTTATTTTTCCTTATGGTTACTTATCTTTTTTAGTGAGAAATTAGCATGCATAAGAACTAAGTTGAATAAGTTGCGGTTAGGCTAGATAAATTTGTATTATGCTGCACAAATATAGCGGGAGGGGATTAATAACGGCCTTTCGCTCTATGGCATATAGTATTTTCGTTAGTCGTTTTAATTGATAGTGGTGATTGGTTGTATGGTAAATGTTAGAAGTAAAAGTGAAAGTAAAAGAAAACAAATACTTGATGCAGCAACCATGCTTTTTACGGAGCAAGGGTATAGCGCAACCAGCATGGATTTGATTGCTAAAAATGCCAATGTTTCAAAACAAACTGTTTATAGCCATTTTGGTAACAAAGATGAGCTGTTTGCTGCTTCGATAAAGCAAAAGTGCGATTCATATCACATGACTGAATTTTCGGTTACTAGCACCAGTGAACCAGCAGAAATACTACTGATATTAGCGAAACGGTTTTTGGCTATGTTAACGTCTAAAGAAGCACTAGCGATTCATAAAATATGTGCTTATGAATCAAAGTCACACCCACAACTTTCAGAGTTATTTTATCAAGAAGGGCCAGAAAGAATTACTGATGAAGTGGCGAAATTAATGGCTGAATTTCACGATAAGCAACAGTTAAATATTCCCGAGCCAAAATTTGCTGCATTACAGTTTTTAAACCTAACAAAAGGTGAATGCTGGATGCGAGTAGAATTTAATACCAAAAAACAAATTTCGGCAGCTGAAGTCGACAGTTACTTAAAGTCGAGTATCGCCATGTTTATTAAGGGGTACTCATTATAGCTCACGGTACTAACTTACGATTCTTCTATACTTGATTCGAAAATTAGCTCGCTTTTCCTGTTGAGTCTCGAACTACCAATTGAGGTGTGTACTGCTGTGTTTCAGAATTGTTCTTTTGCTTTCGAGAACAAGCAATGAGTAAATTAGCAGCATCTTCGGCAATTTGTTGATTCGGTTGATCTGCTGTAGTTAAAGTTGGCCATGTTTGACGAGAGAATGGACTGTTCTCGAAGCCGGTTATAGATAATTGTTCTGGAATTGAAATCCCCATTAAACGTGAAGCGAATAGCGCTCCTGCGGCAATTTCATCATTACAGGAAAATATAGCGGTTGGCTTTTCTTCGCCGTTAAGTAATTCTTTTGCACCTTTTACACCTGATTCAAATGAATACTCGCCATTGATGATCAGTGATTCATCTAATGTAATAGCATTGTCTACTAACGCCTGTTTATAACCTCTAAGACGTTCAACGGTTGATCTATGTTCGGCTTCACCGGCGATAAAGCCAATTTTTTTATGCCCTAAGTCGACTAAATGCTGGGTGATACTTTGTGCCGCTGCATGGTCATTAACCATAATGCATGGAGCAATGTCGTCAGGAGCAATATCGCCAGAAACAATTCTAACCACTTCAATATCAAGGTCTTTCATTTGTTGAACAAACTCTGGTTGCTCAGAAAATGGCGGTGTTAATACTAAGCCTGCAATGCGAGAGTGCTTAACCATTTTGGTTATTTCAGCAAGTAAATTATCTGCTTTTGCATCACAAGGGTGAATCAGCAACTCAAAGCCTTGTTTTTTACAAGCAGCTAAAATTCCATTTTGCATATCAATAACATAGTAGGCATTTGGATTATCGTAGATAAAAGCAATACTAAATGATTTTGTACCCGCGAGATTTCTTGCTGCTAGGTTAGGTTGGTAGTTTAGCTCCTCTACTACTGCCATCACTTTTTCGCGAGTAGGCTGGCGCACGGAAGGCTCATTGTTCATTACACGAGAAACTGTTTTTATTGAAACTCCCGCTAGTTTAGCGACATCATTAATCGTTGCTTTCATTTGCAGTTAAAGCCTTAAGTCATTCTTGGTAGAAAATCATTTTGAGCCTAAGAGTATTGTTTCTCTTGGCTGTCAGCAACCTTAATTATCAGTTTTTTGTCACTATGATGATTTTATTTGACTAGAAGGTAGTGAATAATTAACAATTGACAGCGCTGTCATTTGTTAATACAGTGCGATAAATAATTCAATATTTGTTCATTTAGGGGATAAAAATGTCGAGTCGTCAATTACTACCTAGCTGGAAAAAACTAGCTAAACATGCTGATGATATGAAGTTACAGCACATGAATGATTTATTTGCGACCGATGAAAATCGCTTTGATAAATTTTCGATTGAATTGCCAAATATGCTGCTCGATTATTCAAAAAACTTAATTGATAGTGAAACTAAGCAAAGCCTGATTGAATTGGCTAATGAATGCGAACTGGCAGCATGGCGCAATAAAATGTTTAGCGGTGAAAAAATCAATAAAACAGAAGATAGAGCCGTTTTACATACCGCATTACGAGGCTCTGTTGATGAAGACCTTGCACTTGATGGTAAAAATATAAACCAACAGGTGAACGATCAGTTAGACAAAATGGCGAGCTTTGTTGAACAAGTAAGACAAGGGCACTGGCTTGGTTATTCCGGTAAACGTATTACTGATATTGTTAACATCGGTGTTGGAGGCTCGAACTTAGGCCCTCAAATGGTGACTGAAGCGCTAAAAAACTACAGTGATAATTGCGTTAATGTTCATTATGTTTCAAATGTAGATGGCGCGCAGATAGCAGAAATTTTACGACCACTCGAGCCTGAAAAAGTATTGTTTATTGTTTCTAGTAAAACCTTTACCACTACTGAAACCATGACTAATGCAAAAACAGCGATTAACTGGTTAACTGCTGCTTCGTTTGATGAAAAATCAGTTGTTAAACACTTTGTTGCCGTGACCGCCAATACGGCGAATGCGATGTCGTTTGGTATCAAGCAAGAGAATATTTTTGATATGTGGGATTGGGTTGGCGGACGATTTTCATTATGGTCAGCCATTGGTTTAGCAATTGCACTCGACTTAGGTTTTGATAAATTTAAACAGTTGCTAGCCGGTGCCAATGCGATGGACAAGCATTTTATTGAAGCACCATTTGAACAAAATATGCCAGTGATCATGGCATTGCTCAGTGTGTGGAACACCACGTTTTTAGGCGCTAAATCGCAAGCAATTTTACCTTACGACCAAACCCTACATATGCTGGCTGCTTATTTACAACAAGCAGAAATGGAAAGTAATGGTAAGTCAGTCACTTGGGACGGCAGTGAAATTAATTACCCTACTGTGCCATCAATTTGGGGTGAATTAGGTATTAATGGGCAACACGCATTTTATCAATACTTACATCAGAGTAATAATGTTGTTCCTGCTGATTTTATTGGCTCGGTAGCGAGTGTTACACCAATAAAAGGCCACCATGAAACTTTAATGGCAAACTTCTTTGCACAAACTCAGGCGTTAATGACAGGTGTTGATGAACAACAGGTGCGTGAAGACTTACAAGCAAAAGGTCGAACGGCAGACTATATCGACAAAGTAGCGCCTCATAAGGTTCACAAAGGCAACCGTCCGACAAATACAATTTTATTAAAACGCATCGACCCACATAATTTAGGCCAATTGATTGCACTTTACGAACATAAAATATTCGTGCAGGGCATCATTTTACAGGTTTGTTCTTTTGATCAATGGGGCGTTGAACTTGGCAAGGGCTTAGCAGCCAACATTCAGCAAGAATTGGAAAGTGAAAAACTATCAACAAATCATGATTGTTCAACAAAACGCTTGATGAATTATTACCTATCAGCAAAAACATAGTGAAAATAACAAGTTTATTAGGAGGCTATCAGCCTCCTTTTTTATGCACTTTATCTAATTCTTAAACACGTTTATTCAATAAAAATGAATAATAAACACATATTCCACACCTTATCAATAGTGTTTTATTCATCTGTTAAAAACTTTAATTTCTTTATTTTCAGTTGCTTAATTAAATGTGATAGATTAATTTGTAATCAAGTGTAGCCAAGATGAAAATTATTGTGTAAGGTTTTAGTTAGTTAATGACAGCGTTGTCATAAAGAAAAGACAGCGCTGTCTTCATCAAGGTTATACAAAATAACTACTATATAAAACGTGTGTAAGGGAAAGTCGATGTCATCTAAAACATTTAAAAAAGGCGTATTGGCGAGCAGTATCGCTTTGATCCTTGCAGGTGGTGCTTCACCATTTGCAATGGCTGCAGAAGAGAATGCTACTACAGCTGATAAAGATATAGAGCGAATTCAAGTTACCGGTATTCGTGGTTCAAATCGAGCTGCAGTCAATGCTAAAAGGTTTTCAGATGCCATTGTTGATGGCTTATCTGCGGAAGATATTGGTCAGTTACCTGACTCTGACGTTGGTCAAGCTCTTGCACGTGTACCAGGTGTAACGGTCAGCCGCTCATTTGGTCAAGGTGCTTCAGTATCAATTCGTGGTACAGACCCATTAATGACACTTACTACATTAAATGGACAAAATGTTGCTTCAACCGGTTGGTATGATCAATTAAATATCGACCGTTCATTCAATTACTCAATGCTGCCATCTGAATTAATTGCTGGTATGGACGTTTATAAATCTAGCCAAGCAAATTTAGTTGAAGGCGGTATAGGCGGAACGGTTATTGTTAAAACCCGTAAGCCGTTGGATATGGAAGCAAACACGGTTTTTGCATCACTTAAAGGTGAATACGGTTCAATAAATGAAGAAGTTTCTCCTGAATTATCTGGCTTATATAGCTGGAAAAACGATGAAGAAACTTTTGGTATTTTGTTATCAGCAGCTTATGTTGACCGAGAATATACTCGCTCAGGCACAGAATCAGATTTAGACTGGGGTGGACGTTCATCTATTCAACCATCAGGGTTTGTGCAAAGCCAAGAGAGAACAGCACTCGATGCAACATTCCAATATCGCCCAAGTGAAAACTTAGAGTTTGGCGCACATATTTTATCTTTAGAGTTAGGTGCTGATAGCATAGGTGCCAATATGTATATTAATACTGACACTAACTGGGGCGCAGGCGACTCAAATTGTCAACAGTTTAACAGTGCTGGTGTTTGTACATTAAGCGTAACGCCAGAAGATGCACCGACCGATGTTTTCTTCCAAAACTGGGCACGTAAAGGCGAAATGACATCAGATACTTTTGAATTAAATGCCAAGTATGAAGGTAATGGTTACGTTGTTTCTGCCGTTGCTGGTAGCACTAAAGCCGAAGGTGGTACTCAAATGAGTGCAAACTTTGGGTACGGTTGGTGGGGTGATAAATTTGGCCAAGTAAAATGGGCGGGAACAGTTGATGCCAGTGGCAAACAAATAAAAATTGATGGTCGCGATATGAGCTTTACTCGTGATCAACTTGATACCACTGTAGGTACGTCACAATGGACGGGGGTTAAAGGCCCTAACTCAGATGAAGAAACTTATGTGCAAGTTGATTTTGATTACGATCTAGACCTAGGCGCATTAACTAAGTTTGAAACCGGTATTCGCTTTACCCAGCATGAGTTTGAAAAGAGCTTTTATAACGCGGTGTATGGTGATGGAGAAAATTCATTCAATACTACAGATTTATATGGCACTGATACCATGAAAATAGGTGCTGCAGAATATACTGTGCCTATGGCAAATCTCGACGCTATGATTAATGGCACGCTAGGTTTAGTTGACCACTTTACTTATAACCGCCCAGGTTATGGTTTGATAGAAGAAGATAACTTCTCTTTATACGGTATGTTTACGTTCGAGGGAGAAGGTTTTAGAGGTAACTTTGGTGTTCGCTACGTTTCAACGGATGTAACCTCTACCGGTCATGTAATTGATAACTCTCCAGGTGATGATATTGCGCCAAATACTGGTTGGTCAGAAGAAAAACATAGTGTTAAAGACAGTTATAATGACGTACTTCCTAGTGTTAACGTCGCTTTTGACTTAGCTGATGACTTAATTATGAGATTCTCTGCTTCACAAGCAATGACACGCCCTAACTATGACCAATTGTTTTTAGCTGCACTTTCAGGCTACCCTGACGATCGTCGCGGCAATGAGGAAATTACTTTTGGTAACCCAGGTCTACAACCAATGAAATCATCACAAGCTGATTTGAGCTTAGAGTACTATTATGGTGATGGTAATTTATTCTCTGCTACGTATTTCATCAAAGATATTAGTAACTTTATCGTTGGCACAACGGAATACGACCAGCAGATTGGTGTACCAAATAATGACCTAGAAACGCCTGCGGATAATTGGACTGTTAACCGCTTTGAAAACGCCGGCGGTGGTACTATTGATGGTATTGAGTTCCAATTAAATCATGCTTGGGATAATGGCTTTGGTGTTAATGTTAACTACACCTTTACCGAGGGTGTTGCTCCAGCTGAAGTTTATACTGATAACATTGGTGCTTTTACCGAGGCGTCTGAGCATACTGCAAACTTAGTTGGTTACTGGGAGAACGATGATTATTCTGCCCGTGTAGCATATAACTACCGTTCAGAATATATGGTTCGTGAATACGGTAAATATTATGGCAACAGAATGCATGATGATTTTGGTACGCTAGATTTAACCTTTGGTTGGAACTTCTCTGAAAATATTGCATTTAGACTAGAAGTCGTTAACTTAACAGAAGAAGATGATGTTCAATATGGTGCGGCTGCTGCAGGAACTGCTGTTAAACCAGCATTGCAAGAGGGCTACCCAACTTGGTCATTTAATGGCGAAACCACTTATAAATTAGGTGCTAGTTTTAAATTCTAATTTATCGGTGTGATGAAAAACCAGCATCAGCTGGTTTTTCTTTTTTAAGGTAAGGTGGTTGTATGAAGATTAAACGTATTGCAATTATTGGTGGTGGAACATCGGGATGGCTGGCAGCAAACCATCTTGGCAGTTCACTTTCTGCTGATGAAGAAATTGAAATAACCTTAATTGAATCGCCTGATGTGCCAACCATTGGTGTTGGTGAAGGTACTGTACCTTACATTATGAAAGGCCTAAAACGTTTTGGTATTTCAGAAGCCGAGCTATTAATCAGTTGTGATGCAACTTTTAAACAAGGCATCAAGTTTGTTAATTGGATGGATACAACACGGCACGGTGAAAACCATTATTATCACCCATTTGATGAACCCTACCCCGCTGGTTTTGATGTCAGTGCCTACTGGCTTGCACATGAAAGTAATCGACCTTTTGGCGATGTTGGCATTCAGTCAAGAATATGCGAACTCGGTTTAGCGCCTAAACGAAAAAGTTCAGGTGAGTATGAAGGAATGCTTTCCTACGCTTATCATTTCGACGCAGCAAAATTTGCAAATTTATTAGCAAAGAATGCCAAACAACGCTTTAACATAAACTATCTTAGTGCAACCATTGAAGGCGCAAATGTAGATTCAGATGGAAATATTACTCACTTAATTACTAATGATGGCGGTGAATTAGCGTTTGATTTTTATGTAGATTGCAGCGGATTTTCTTCAATATTGATTGATAAGCAATTAAAAGTACCTATCATAAGTAAAGCCAATGAATTGCTAACTGACTCTGTATTAGTTCAGCAAGTGCCACTTACAGGCAGTGAACCGCTTAACCCTTATACTACGGCAACGGCTCATAAAGCCGGTTGGATATGGGACATACCATTAACCACTCGTCGAGGTACTGGTTTTGTTTACGCGAGTAAATATATGTCGGACGAAGAGGCCCTTGAGTTATATGCACAATACTTAGGTGTGGAAGTTTCGGAAATTTCACCACGAAAAATACCGATGCAAGTTGGCTATCGTGAGAAATTCTGGCATAAAAACTGTGTCGCACTTGGACTTGCTCAAGGATTTTTAGAGCCGATAGAGGCAACCTCTATATTGTTATCAGACTTCTCTGCTGAGCTTTTAGCCCGCAACTTCCCAAAACACATGTCAGATATTGAAAAGTTAGCGCCGTATTACAACAAAGTGATTACTTATACGTGGGATAGAACGGTTGATTTTATTAAGCTACATTACTGCATTTCAGATAGAACAGACTCGCCATTTTGGCAAGATAATAGCAATGAACAAACCCTCTCTGATGAATTAAAAGAGCGGCTATCTCGATTTGAAATTTCACCACCAAATCAAAGTGACTTTTTTAGTAAGTTTGATATGTTCGATGAAAAAAACTTTCTATATGTACTCTACGGAATGAACTTTCATACCAATAAAAGTACGATTTCACCGCAAGAATTGAAGCATTGTAAACAGTTATTTGAAAGTAATGATGCACTTGTTAATGAGGCGGCTAATCAACTTTTAAATCATAAAGACTGGTTAGTTGGCTTAAAAGCGGCAATGCAAAATATCAGACGATAATTTCCTTGAAAATTTATACCTAGTTAATCATTTATTTAAAATGAACACTGGGTAAGTACCTAAATTAAAGTGTGTAATACGACTAACATGTAAATAGCGTTAACCGTATTTCGCCGTTCAATAAATACGAAAAATGAGTAATACAGAATGAAGATGTCCACTATTGGATTTACCATCGCATTATTAGTAACTTTGTCTGCTTGCGGGCCCAAGCAAGATGCTGAAGCTAAATTAGACGCTAAGCCTGCTACACGTGACAATAGTTTAATAGGTGCTAGTCAAGCTGATGTCAGTAATATCGCCAAAAACTTACAGATTAAACATCGTGTTGTAACCAATACCCCCAGTGATAAATGTCAGCAAGATATTGCCGATGGTAATTGCTTTGAGGTCGAGCTGACACTAACAGCAAAGCAAGCTATTGCAGCCAACGGTTGGCAAATTCATTTTAGTCAAATTGCCCCAATTCAATCTTTTGAAAGCGCAGAGTTTAGCGTTAAGCATATTAATGGCGACTTGCATCAGATCTCATTAACAGAGAACTTCAAAGGTTTCGCTGAGAATGAAACTAAACGCATACTTTACCGAGCGATGTTTTGGTCATTGTCAGAAACTGATGCTATTCCAAATTATATTGTTAGTGCTGTAAATTCAAACTCTGCTGGCAAAGCGCTTAAGCCAGAAGTGATCAAAAGCACCATGGCAGGCATTGATTCAGCAACCGGTTTAGAGACGTTGCCTTTTGTTGTGCCTTTTACCGACCCTGAAAAACAATTTAAACGCACGGCTAATGATAAAACTCAATGGTTACGTAGCGCTGAACTTTACCAACGTAATTTAAAGCTAGGTGATAAATTAGTCGATGTCAGCGATAAAATTATCCCAACGCCGAGGCAGATGATTGTTGATAGCCATTTTCAAACATTAGATCTCGGCCAAGGTATTAATGTTAGCTATAACAAGTTAGCACCAGCCAAAGTTGAAGCAGCCTTAAAACGTTTAGCGCGTTTAGGGGTTAAGCAAACACCAGCAGGTATCAGTACAACACTATCAATAGTGGCTGATAGCACTAAGTTATTGGGAAGCTATCAATTAAATGTATCTAAACAAGCAATAGAAATTATTGGTGTTGATAGTGCAGGGGTTTTTAATGGCTTACAGTCACTTGCCAGCCTGATGATGCCTAACAGTTTGCAGGTAGCACAAGTACGAATTGATGACGAACCTCATTATCAATTTCGCGGTTTGTTAGTCGATGTAGCACGTAACTTTCACTCGAAAGCCTTTATTCTGCGTTTACTCGATCAAATGGCGGCTTACAAGCTGAACAAATTACATTTGCATTTAGGTGATGATGAGGGCTGGCGACTAGAAATTCCATCGCTGCCAGAACTAACACAAGTCAGTGCCAATCGTTGTTTTGACCTAAGCGATCAAGTTTGTTTACAACCACAATTGGGCGCTGGTATTGAACAGAAAAGTAGTGTTAACGGTTATTACAGCGTTGCTGATTATCAAGAGATATTAAAAGCAGCGAGTGCCAGGCATATTCAGGTGATCCCATCACTTGATATGCCAGGTCATTCTCGTGCGGCGATTAAAGCGATGGCAGCAAGAACAAAAAAATATGTTATTGCTGAAAATGAAGAAAAAGCACAGCGGTTTAATTTATATGATCCGCTTGATACTACGAAATATTCATCGGTACAGTTTTACAACGATAACACGATTAATGTTTGCTTAGAGTCGTCGTACGCGTTTGTTCATGAAGTGATGACACAAGTAAAGCAAATACATGCTGAAGCAGGCCAACCGTTAACACGCTATCACATAGGTGCGGATGAAACTGCCGGTGCTTGGGTTGACTCTCCTGCATGTAAAGCCTTTGTCGCAAATAACAATTATGGCGTAAACGATATGAGTGAGCTAGGAGCTTACTTTATTGAACGGGTTGCCAGTATTCTTTCAGACTTGGATATTGAAACCGCAGGCTGGAGTGATGGTTTGTCGCATACTCGCAAAGAAAAAATGCCCGCTATTGTGCAGTCGAATGCGTGGGATGTATTGTTTTGGGGCGGCCATGAAAAAGTGCATGAGTTAACGAATCGAGATTGGCAGGTGGTTATTTCTAGTCCTGATGTTTTATATTTTGATTTTCCCTATGAAGCAGACCCGAAAGAGCATGGTTATTACTGGGCATCACGACATACCAATACTGAAAAAGTATTTCAGTTTATGCCTGATAATTTACCCGTTCATGCTGAAATTTGGCTAGATCGAGAAGATACCCCTTACATTGCAGATGATCGTAAAAGCCCATTGGCAAAAGGGAAAACTTTCTACGGCATTCAAGGCCAACTTTGGAGTGAAAATACTCGAAGCGATACTATGGCAGAATATAAAATATTTCCACGCTTATACGCCTTAGCTGAAAGGGCATGGCATAAAGCCGACTGGGCCGTACCCTATAATTACCAAGGTGCTCAATATAGTCAAAACACTAATGAGTTTGACAAAAAACGCCAAGTTCAACGTGATAAGCAATGGCGTACTTTTGCCAACATTATCGGGCAAAAAGCTTTAGCTAAATTAGAAGAATCTCAGGTGTTTTATCGTTTACCAAATGTCGGTGCAACGATAGTTGATGGCGAACTTAGGGCTAATATTGCTTTTCCTGGTTTAATGATTGAGTACCAAGAAGCGGGTGGCGCATGGAAAAGCTACCAACACCCAGTCAAAGTTAGTGGCAATGTAAGTGTTAGAAGTCGTTCTTTTGACGGTAAACGCAGTTCAAAGACTAGTGTGATAGAACATAATAATCAATAAATTCAATTGATTATTATGTAGGTTAAGTATCATTGATAAAAAGTGTAAAAATAATACAAAAAACAAATGACAACGCTGTCATTTGTGGTTAAGATTAAAACAGATAGAGTTTAGCCCTAGTGAAATAGCAGGGCTTACGTGGTGCAGACATGAGGTCGAGATGCTAAGTAGTGATGACAATAACAACATATTTTTAGGTATCGATGGTGGCGGTAGTAAATGCAAAGCTATCGTTATGTCTGCTGAAAATGAAATTCTTGGCACAGGTATTTCTGGCCCAGGCAATCCATTACATGGTTTTGAACAAGCAACTCATTCAATTGTGGCATCGGCGAAACTCGCGTTAGCTGATGCAAATATTCCAGAATCATCGCTTAGCAATATTGTTGCAGGTGTAGGGTTAGCCGGAGTTAATCTGCCAGTATTATTTGAGCAAATGAATCAGTGGCAACATCCTTTTAAAGCCATGCATTTAACAACGGATTTATTAATTGCCTGTTTAGGTGCGCATCAAGGCGCCGACGGTGCGGTAATTATTTCAGGTACAGGCTCTTGTGGGTTTTCTTATGTAGATGGTGAAGAGTACATTGTTGGCGCACATGGTTTCCCCCATGGTGACAAAGGCAGTGGTGCATGGTTTGGTTTGCAAGCGGCAAAACAGGTCTTATTGTCATTAGATGGCTTAATTGCCACGAGTTCACTTAACGACAAATTACTTAGCTTATTAAGTGTTACAACAGGCGTTGAGCTTGTTGAAGCCATAGCCGGTAAGCCTGCCGCTTTTTATGCTCGTATGGCTAATTTAGTTTTTGATGCAGCTGAACAAGGTGATACTTTGGCACTGGCGATTGTTCAAGAAGGGGCTGGTTATATCGATAATGTAGCTACTCAATTATCTAAACGTTGCCCTCCTCGTTTGTCACTCATTGGTGGCCTAACACCACGATTGTTACCTTGGTTGGCGAAAGATGTCCAAAAAAGCTTATCGGCGCCATTAAATTCGCCGGAAGTCGGCGCTGTTTTTTATGCTCGCCAGCAAATGCGTTAGTTAGAAGCAATTAACTGCATTAAGAAAATTTCAGACTTTATGGTCAGCGCTTTTACTAGGCGTTCGACAATATAAATTAATTACACGTTAAATTAAGGTAGCACTATGACACAAGCAAATGTCACCCAAACTATTATGGAACAAGAAGCCAAACAGGCACCTGTAGTAGTTGAGAATCAGCTCAAAGCTAATCAGGCGTTAGCCAATGTCATCGGTGAAAACCTACGTAAGTTAGATCCTAAAATGGTGATGATCATCGGGCGAGGATCATCAGATCACGCGGGTGTATTTGGTAAGTATCTAATTGAAATAGAAGCTGGTGTGCCAACGTTTGCCGCCGCGCCATCAGTATCAAGTGTTTATGGTAAACAACTGAAACTTGAGCAAGCTTTGGTGATTGTTATTTCACAATCTGGCCGAAGCCCTGACATTATTGCTCAAGCTGAAATGGCAAAAGCTGCTGGTGCATATTGTGTTGCTTTAGTGAATGATGAAAGCTCGCCATTAGCTGATATTGTTGATGATGTATTACCGCTAAAAGCAGGCGCAGAAATTTCTGTAGCGGCAACCAAAAGTTACCTTGCGACACTGTCGGCTTTATTACAGTTAACCGCCTATTGGACTCAAAATGAAGAACTAATTACTGCCTTAGCGTCACTTCCTGGCGCAATGCAAGCCATGATTGATACACCTGCACAGTTAACGCCAGAATCTATTGCTGGGGTGAAAAATATGGTGGTACTAGGTCGTGGTTTAGGTTACGCCATCACCAAAGAAATGGCATTGAAACTGAAAGAAGTTAGCAGTATTCACGCAGAGTCATTTTCTAGTGCTGAGTTTTTACATGGCCCCGTAACGCTAGTAGAACAAGGGTTAGCCATTTTAAATTGCCAAGTTGATGATGAAAGTGCTAATGCACACGGTGAACAAATAAGTGAAATGTTAGCGCGCGGTGCTGATGTTGTTACCTTAAAGCAGTTAGAAATTAGCGTGCATCCTAGACTCGCACCATTAGTAGTTTTGCAACGATTCTATTTAGATGTTGCTCATGTCGCCGTATCAAGAGGCTTTAATCCTGATGAACCCAAAGGCCTTAAAAAGGTAACACGGACACTATAATGACTATCAGCAGAGTACTTACACAGCGTTTATTCGACGGCGAAAGCTATCAAGATAATAAAGTGATCATTATTGATGATGGCATTATTATGGGCTTTGATGATGAGGTAAGTAACTTTACTGCACAAGTTAGTGGCTTAGTTGCACCAGGCTTTATTGACCTACAAGTTAACGGTGGCGGTGGCGTGTTATTTAATTCAACACCAAGCCTTGCGGGAATTAAAGCCATCATGGCGGCGCATGCAAAATTTGGTACTACCGCTATGCTACCGACGTTAATCACCGATACGGTGAGTGTGATGGCTGAAGCTGCTGATGCCATTGCCAGTGCGATAGCAAGTAATGAACCTGGAATTATTGGTATTCACTTTGAAGGCCCTCATTTATCTGTCGCCAAAAAAGGCGCTCATAGTGAGCAATTTATTCGTGATATTAGCGATGAAGAATGGCAAGTGCTTGAGCGTAAAGATATCGGTAAAGTGTTAGTCACTTTGGCACCTGAAACTGTTGCTGAGAAAGATATTCAGCGCATGGTTGCTGCAGGTATTTATGTTTCTATCGGCCATAGCAACGCTAATTATCAACAAGCACAATCAGCAGTCGAAGCAGGTGCCACAGGTTTTACGCATTTATTTAATGCCATGTCGCCATTACAAGGTCGAGAGCCAGGTGTTACAGGTTGCGCGCTATTAAATGACAATACCGCATGCGGATTAATTGTTGATGGCCATCATGTTGACTATGCAAGCTGTCAACTTGCACTTAAAACTAAGCCTGTTGGTAAAATATTTTTAGTGACGGATGCTATGCCGCCAGTTGGAACCGATGATCAAGCGTTTGCATTTTTTGATCGCCATGTCCATTTATCGCAAGGTAAATTGACTTCTAGCACCGGTGAATTGGCTGGCTCAGTGCTTGATATGGCAACAGCGGTAAAAAATGCTCACACTCACTTAAAGCTAGCGCTAGATGAAGCTTTACGAATGGCTTCAGGCTATCCAGCTAATTACATTAAAGATCAGCAACGAGGGCAGCTTGTTGTCGGTAAACAAGCTGATTTTGTTGTACTTGATAATGAACTGAACGTGCAATCAACATGGATTGCCGGAAAATGTCGCTATAAAGCTTAAGCATCTTTTTGAAAAATAACGTATAAATATAAAGCCATAAAGTAAAATTATAATTAAAAGCGTAATAAACGCATGAGGAAATTATGGAAACAACAATGTCAGACCAACAACGCAGTAGCGTTTTACCTATGGTTATTATCGGTATTCTATTTTTTATTTTTGGCTTTGTAACTTGGCTAAATGGTTCACTCATTCCTTTTCTGAAAGTGATATGTGAATTGAATGAATTCCAAGCCTTATTTGTTACTTTTGCATTCTATATCGCCTACACCTTTATGGCATTACCTATGTCATATGTGCTGAGGAAAACCGGTTACAAAAATGGCATGGCACTGGGTTTGGCCATTATGGCATGTGGCGCTTTATTGCATATTCCTGCCGCGTTAAGTGCAAACTTTTTATTCTTTCTTGTAGGTTTGTTTGTTTTAGCGACAGGGCTAACCATTCTACAAACAGCTTCGAATCCTTATATTGTTCATATTGGCCCAAAAGAAAGTGCCGCGATGCGTATTAGCATCATGGGGTTAATCAATAAAAGTGCGGGTGTGATCGTACCGATTGTTTTTACTGTCATAATCTTATCGGGCATGGGTGACTTCTCTGAGAGCTATTTAGCGACATTAGATGAAGTATCAAAAGCGGAAAAGTTGGCTGAATTGTCAGCTCGCCTTGTACAGCCATACATTATTATTGCGGTTATTCTATTTGCATTAATTGGCTTAGTGAAATTCTCTGCGTTACCTGAACTTAACTTCGATACTGAAAATTCAAATTCTGTGGATGAGAAAACCAGTATTACGCAGTACCCACAAATTATTCTTGGTGCTATCGCTTTATTTGCTTACGTAGGTGTTGAAGTAATAGCTGGCGATACCATCGGCTTGTATGGTGCATCGCTGTCAGTACCTAATTTTTCAGGGTTAACCTCATACACCATGGTCTTTATGGTATTGGGCTATATTATTGGTGTTACTTGTATTCCAAAATACATTTCACAAGAAAAAGCACTGATAGGCTCAGCAATAGCAGGTTCTATTTGTATTTTTGGGGTAATGTTTGCTTCAACGGAGTCGACGTTAATTGCTGATATACTTTGGGGCTGGAGTGGAATTCAAGTACTACCTGATACTGTTACTTTTGTGGCACTAATGGGTTTAGCACATGCATTAGTGTGGCCATCGATTTGGCCATTAGCATTAGATGGTTTAGGCAAGTTTACGGCTCAAGGCTCAGCATTACTTATTATGGGAATTTCAGGTGGAGCTATTCTGCCACTTATTTTTGGCAAATTATCATTGTGGCTTGATAGCACTCAGCTCGCTTATGTTGTTGGCTTACCTTGTTATTTATTCATCCTGTTCTATGCGTTAAAGGGCCATAAGTTAAGAAGTTGGTAAACGAGTTTTGATGTTACGGCTAAATAAGGCATAGCATCAAGGTGTATTGCTAGTGTTTCGAGTGCGTATTGGTCAAATTGATCGACCCTGAAGTTTCTTCAGGGTTTTTTTATGCTTGAAGGATAAGCTATACCAGTTGAAATAGATAATTAATCATTTTAAGGTGATCTCAACCTCCAATATCGGCGTTGCTTTCAATAACAATAGCCAGCTATTGTTCAATCAAGCGCCTTGTTCTTGAAAATTCCCCTCACTTAAAATTGGTCAATAACTTATGACATTTGGTATTAAACGAATAATTAGAATACGTTTTTTGATGGTAATAAAAAAGCGAACTAATGCTTTAGTTCGCTTTATACCCAAACCACTTGAAGGTGAAGCTTAGCTCCCTTCGGGCAAGGCGATCAAGGGTCATCTCCGGCGTTATTGATTTTGACAATAGAATAACTATTCTCTTCAATCAATGCCTTGGTGCTAACCCTTTCTCGACTTGCTGAATCCTGCATCTTCAGGTGATTTGGGTATATAACAATATTATTGCGGTTAGCTAGGTTTTTGAATCTAGCTGGGCTTTGCTGTAATTTGGCTTAACATGTTTCTCACCAGTATCATCAGCCAGTTCTTTTGGCATATAGTTTTCATCATGCTTGGCAAGAACTTCACTAGCTTCGATCATGTTGCCATGAACTAATTTGCCGTTAGCCACAATACCTTGTCCTTCACGGAATAGATCAGGCAAAATACCGTCATAAGTTACTGTTACGGTTGGATCAGACGCCGAAAAAGCGATTGGCATTCTCATATCTGCTAATTTGAAGCTTACTTTTAAGCTCTCTGGATCACGATGTACGCTACCTGGTACCACTAAACCGCCAATACGTAGTCTTTGGCCGTTAATAGCTTTAATACCTGTATCTTCTTTACCGTCATAAATCTCTGAAGGCTTATAAAATAAATCGATATTTTGGCTTAAAGCATACAAAACTAAACCAGCGACAACCGCTAGTCCGATAATTATTGACGATACGATGGTTAATCGTTTTTTACGACGTGGATTCATATTTCTACCTCTTAACTTATTCTTTAACTATGATGATTGCTCGGCATTTGGCTGAGCTTGTGCTTTTTGTTGCTCAGCTGCTTGACGTAATTTCGTTTCACGTTTCTGGCGCTGAACAATTTGCTGTTTAATTTTTTTATGGCTACTAAGGCTAGAAAATACCAGTAAAGCTAATGCCGTGATACTAACACCATAAGATAGCCAGACAAAGAAGCCGTAACCACCCATATCTAAAAATGCACTGAAACTATCAAACTGCATGAGTATTCTCCTCTTGCATCACGAGTTCACGCACCCAAGGGCGCATGCTATTTCGGTTTAATATTTCAGTGCGAAAACGTACACATATTAAAGCCGTGACCAACAATGAAAAGCCAATAAAGCAAATCAAGAAAGGCCAAAACATATCAGCAGTCATCGAAGGCTGACCAATTTTACTTACTGTTGCTCCTTGATGAAGGGTGTTCCACCATTCAACCGAATACTTAATCACTGGTAAATTGATTACCCCAACTAAGGCCAATATACCGGCGGCTTTACCTGCTAAACTTTTGTCTTCAAAGGCGTTGTGTAACGCAATAACACCTAAATATAAAAATAATAATATTAACTCTGAGGTTAATCGTGCATCCCAAATCCACCATGTACCCCACATAGGTTTGCCCCATGCAGCACCTGTGACCAAGGCTATAAAGGTAAATGTAGCGCCAATTGGTGCCATAGCCGCGGCTGAGGCATCAGCGAGTTTTAACTGCCAAACTAAGCTAGATAGAGCTGCAATAGCCATACCTAAATAAATGCCCATCGACAACATGGCAGCAGGTACGTGCAAATAAAATATTCTAAAAGTATCGCCCTGTTGATAATCAGCTGGCGCAAAGAGTAATGCCCAAACAATACCAATCGATAAAAAGATGAAAGCTAAGCGTGAACACCAAGGTAATATTTTACCGGCAAAGTGATAGCTGGTTTCAGGGTTTGCATAAGGGTGTAGCCATTTCCACATCATATTAATTTGTACTCACTTTTAGTGCTGCACTTACAGCAAAAGGGGCCAAGGTTAACGAACCAAAAAATATTGCCGCGATTATAGCAAGCTGTCCGTTATAAGGTAAGTTCATTGCTGCGGTATCAATTGCACTAGTGGCAAAAATAAGTACCGGAATGTAAAGCGGAAGCACCAATAGGCTTAATAGTACTCCGCCTTTCTTAATTCCTACGGTTAAGGCAACACCGATAGCACCCAATAAACTGAGTACTGGCGTACCTAACAATAAAGTTAGCATAAGTGCGCCGTAACTACTTTCATGCAAATGTAGTAATACTGCGAGTAAAGGCGCAATTAAAATCAGTGGTAAACCGGTTAATAACCAATGGGCGAAAATTTTTGCAATCACTAGAATAAATACTGGGTGAGGGCTCAACAGCATTTGTTCTAATGAGCCATCAGCATGATCAGATTTAAATAACCTATCGAGTGAAAGTAAGGTGGAAAGCAGCGCTGCCACCCAAATTATTCCAGGAGCTATGCGCGATAAAGTAGTGCTTTCTGGGCCAACACCTAATGGGAATAATGAAACGACAATAATAAAAAATAATAATGGGTTAACGATATCGTCGCGGTGACGAAAAGCGATCATCAGATCTCTTTTTACAATCAAAGAAAATGCCGCTCGATATGAAAGTTGTGTCATGAATAAATAACCCTAATAAAAACGATAAGCTAAAGTGACTTTTTTTACTCGCTCAGCGGGTAACGATAAATCTTGATGAGTGGTGAGAATTACACAACCACCATTGTCGGCATGTTGAACAAATAATTGCTCTAGCTTTTCAACGCCTAGTTTGTCGATAGCGGTAAAAGGTTCATCCAAAATCCATACTTTATGCTGGCTTTGCCACAAGCGTGCTAATGATATGCGGCGATGCTGCCCAGCACTTAAATGCGATGCTAAGGCGTCTTCAAAACCGAGTAAATTAACTTCTGCCAGGGTTGCTTCTGCAGTATCGCTGCTTAAACCATGTAGAGCTAAATTAAACTCTAAATTTTCTTGTGCGGTCATCTCGCCTTTAACGCCAGGTAAGTGACCTAAGTAAAGTAAATTTTGATGGAAGGCTTCACGCTGCTCTGCAACGGCTTTGTCTTGAAAATAAATAGTACCATCGTAAGGTTGAGACAAACCGGCAAGAATACGTAACAAGCTAGTTTTACCTGCGCCATTGGGGCCTTCGATTTGTACAATATCACCAGCAGAAATATTAAGCTCAAGCGCTTCAAATAATACTCGTTCTTCACGAATACAAGTAAGCTCACGAGCACTTAATAAGGTATTAGTGTTGCTGACTGGTGTTTCTATTTCTGCGTTTAAATTCGACAAAGCTATCCACTTAACTGGTGTATTGCGATATGGGCTGATAATAACGTAATAAATGTCATCACGATTTGACTTATGTCACTATATTTTGACTTTGATCGCTCTAAGCAATCGCCATAATACTATATCATTCAATAAAGGCTAGTGTTTACCCTTGATTCGTAACAGGAAATGTAAAAATATGACGGCTTAGATACTGCGGTAATATTTGTTTTAAATCTAATATGAAATCATGTGAGCTATTTGCGATAATACATCGTATAAGTTGTTTAATACTAAGTGGCTCAAACAATTATATCGCTTGGTAAAATAGGGGAAGTTATGAAAATGTTAATATCAAGGGTACTAATTCCATCGCTACTAATAGCGATGACTACATTTAATGCTAGCGCAAAAGACACGGCTGAAAGCACGCAATGCTTGCCATTCATGCAACATAGTGAAAAGAAATTGCATGCGAAAGATATGTTGGACTTGTGTGAGCTAACGGCTGGAAAGCCAATGTTAATTGTTAATACTGCAAGTCATTGTGGTTTTACACCGCAATTTACCGCACTTGAAGCATTGCACAAAGAATATAAAGACAAGGGCTTAGTGGTTATCGGTTTTCCTTCAGATGATTTTTTTCAAGAAGAAGATAATGAAAAAGATACTGCCGACATTTGCTTTGTAAATTATGGCGTAACATTTAATATGTTGTCGCCTGTGCATGTATGGGGCAGCAACGCACATCCAATTTTTAAGAAATTAGCAGATAAAACTACTGCGCCAAAATGGAACTTTTATAAATATTTAGTCAGTGCTGATGGTAAAACGGTTAAGCATTTCAATAGTAAAGTAACTCCTGATTCTGAAGTTTTCGTTAACGCTGTTAACGCTATTTTATAGAGATAATTTATGTCTAGGTACGCTGGAAAAAGTAAAAAAATTCATGACTTCACCGCAAAAACTGGTGTGCTATTAACTAACTTAGGCACGCCTGATAGCCCAACCGCTAGTGCACTGCGAAAGTACTTACGTGAGTTCCTCTCTGATCCTCGTGTGGTAGAAATACCGCGTTTAATTTGGCTAGTGATATTACATGGCATTATTTTACGTGTTAGACCTAAGAAATCGGCTAAATTATACGAGAGTATCTGGACTGAGCAAGGTTCGCCACTGTTAGTGATTAGTAAGCAGCAAAAAGCAAAAGTTGAGAAAATACTGACTGAAAAATATGGCGATAAAGTTATGGTGGATGTGGCTATGCGCTATGGTAGCCCATCGATAGATAATGCCTTAGAAAATTTTCAGGAAAATGGTGTTAATAATATTGTCGTGTTGCCTTTATATCCGCAATACGGCGGGCCAACAACGGGATCAACATTTGATGCGGTATTTAATAAAATTAAAACTTGGCGCTGGATCCCAAGCATTCACTTTCAAAGTGGTTACCATGATCAACCGCTATACATAAAGGCATTAGCAGCCAGTATTAATAATCATATTGAAGCGCACGGTAAGCCTGACAAGTTAGTTTTCTCTTATCATGGTATGCCAAAGTACTTTTTAGAGCAGGGTGACCCATATTATTGTTTTAGCCACAAAACTACTCGTTTAGTGGTTGAAGAGCTTGGCTTTGATAAAGACGATTATGTCATGACCTTTCAATCACGTTTTGGGAAAGCTGAGTGGCTTAAACCATATACAGATGAAACACTGGCAAGCTTGGCGCAAGCAGGTAATAACCATGTGGCAATCATAAGCCCAGCGTTTAGTGCAGATTGTTTAGAAACATTAGAAGAACTAGTACATGAAAATAAAGAAGTCTTTATTGCTGCAGGTGGCGAACAGTACCATTATATTCCAGCGCTAAATGACGATGATATGCATATTGCGGCAATGCTGGATTTAATTGAGCCACACATTAATAAGTAATTGTAGAATGGGTTAAGATTAAGTAATGAATCGCTAGTAAAAGAGAAAATTTTACTAGCGATAGAAACAAAAAAACGAAACATAAGTTTCGTTTTTTTATTTAATCTTTAGCATTTTCTATATGGAAGAGGCTAAAGAGAAGTTTGCACTTTAGATTAAGATGCAACTACGTTTTCAGCTTCAGGACCTTTTTGGCCTTGTTTTACGCTGAAAGTTACGGCTTGACCATCAGTCAAAGTACGGAAACCGTCACCAGAGATTGCACTAAAGTGAACAAAAACGTCAGCGCCGTTTTCTTGCTCGATGAAACCGAAGCCTTTAGATTCGTTAAAAAATTTTACTTTACCAGTTACTGTATCAGACATACTAACATTTCTCGCAGATCAAAAATTAAAGTTTAGCCAAAACGGCCATATACGGAGTAAATGCCCCCCACCTATAAAGTACAGGCAGAGAAAGGTTTCCAGTAACACATATTAAAGCGTCTAGGCTGATTAAAAGTCTATTGACTTAAAACCTCTCCTTATCCCGAAACGCAAAAACTCAACGCAAAAAGATATTAACACATTAGAATTTAGGAATCTCTAAAAAAAATGAAGATTACATTACTTTTTTATGACAAAAAAAAGCCAGCGATAATGCTGGCTTTTATAACTACTAAAAATGAATGGCTTACATTTCAGCTATTTGAGCTTTCTGGTCAACCATTTTAGCTAATGTTGACTCTGCTTCTGCTAACTTAGCTTTTTCTTTATTGATAACCGCTTCGGGTGCTTTATCAACAAATTTTTCATTACTAAGCTTACCTCGAACACGGTCTGCGTCTTTGGTTAGCTTTTCAATTGCTTTATCTAATCTCGCTAGTTCAGCATCTTTATCAATTAAACCAGCCATTGGTATTAGCACTGATAAATCACCAACCACAGCGGTTGCTGAAGCCGGACCGTTGTCATCATTTGCTAACACTTCAATACTTTCTAATTTAGCTAAAGCACTAATGAATTGTTCGTTGTTTGATAAGCGACGTTGATCATCTGCACTTACGTTTTTCAGTAACACAGGCAAAGGCTTACTTGGTGAAATATCCATTTCGCCGCGAATATTACGAATTGCGACGATGAACTGTTTTACCCACTCTAAATCATCAATGGCTTGCTGGTCACAATTACTTTCGTTAAATTGTGGGAAGGCTTGCACCATTATTGAATCACCATTTTTATTAAAATTACTTAATGGCTGTACGCGCTGCCAAATAGTTTCAGTAATAAACGGCATAATAGGATGCATTAAACGCAATAAACCTTCTAATACATTTACTAACGTATGGCGTGTTGCACGTTGCTGTGCTTCATTGCCTTTAAACAATACCGGCTTGGTTAACTCTAAGTACCAATCACAGAATTGATTCCAGGTGAATTCATACAATGCTTGTGAGGCAAGATCAAAGCGGAAAGAGTCAAATGCTTCATGTACGGTTTTAACAGTTTGTTCAAACTGACCTATGATCCAGCGATCTGCTAATGATAACTCCATTTCACCGCCAGTAGCACCGCAGTCAAACTCTTCAGTGTTCATCATTACGTAACGGCTAGCGTTCCATAATTTGTTGGTGAAGTTACGGTAGCCTTCAAGACGTTTCATATCCCAGCTAATGTCACGACCTGTAGTAGCAACAGAAGTTAATGTAAAACGTAAGGCGTCAGTACCGTGAGCTTCAATACCTTCAGGGTATTCTTTCTTAGTTAGCTTGGTAATTTTAGCGGCAAGTTTAGGCTGCATCATGTTACCAGTGCGTTTCTCTAATAAGTCTTCTAAAGAAATGCCATCAATCATGTCTAATGGATCAACAACATTACCTTTTGATTTACTCATTTTATCGCCATTTTCATCACGAATAAGGCCGGTCATGTAAATTTTCTTAAACGGTATTTGTGCTTTACCGTTTTCATCTTTATTGAAATGCATGGTCATCATGATCATACGAGCAACCCAGAAGAAAATAATATCAAAACCTGTTACCAATACATCAGTCGGGTGGAAGGTTTTTAAATCTTCAGTCTCTTTTGGCCAACCTAGTGTTGAGAAAGTCCATAAAGCGGATGAGAACCAAGTATCAAGTACATCATCGTCTTGGCGTAACTTCATATCCGCAGGAATGTCATTGTTTGCGCGTACTTCTTCTTCTGTACGGCCAACATAAACCTTTTCGTTTTCGTCATACCATGCAGGAATACGATGTCCCCACCAAAGTTGGCGTGAAATACACCAATCTTGCACGTCTTTCATCCAAGAGAAGTATAAGTTTTCGTATTGTTTAGGCACAAATTCTATTTGACCATCTTTTACTGCGTCAACAGCGGGGCCTGCTAATTTTTCAACACGAACATACCACTGATCCGTTAATAGTGGCTCAATGATCACACCTGATCTGTCGCCATAAGGGGCAACTAAATCATGATCTTTTACTTCAACTAATAAGCCAAGTTCATCGAATTTAGTAACAATAGCTTTACGAGCAACGAAACGGTCCATGCCTGCGAATTCGCTAGGTAATTCAGTACTATAAGCTGTTGATACTTCGCCTTTAGTATCATAAACCTCAGCGCTTGCTAAAATTGCCGCGTCTTTGTTTAAAATATTGATTTGTGGCAGAGCATGACGTTTGCCAACTTCATTATCGTTGAAATCATGCGCAGGGGTAATTTTTACACAACCTGTGCCTTTTTCCATATCAGCGTGATCATCACCAACAATGGGAATTAAACGATTTACTAATGGTAATAAAACTTGTTTACCAATTAAATCTTTATAACGAGGATCTTCAGGGTTAACAGCAACACCGGTATCACCTAACATGGTTTCAGGTCGTGTGGTTGCTACTACTAAATAATCAAGGCCTTCAGCTGTTTTCGCGCCGTCAGCTAATGGATAACGCAAGTGCCACATGTGGCCTTTTTTGTCTTTGTTTTCTACTTCTAAATCAGAAATAGCGGTGTGGAATTTAGGATCCCAGTTTACTAGACGTTTACCACGGTAAATTAGGTCATCTTCAAATAGACGTACAAAAACTTCTTGTACAGCTTCAGACATGCCATCGTCCATGGTGAAACGTTCGCGAGACCAATCAATAGAGTTACCTAAACGGCGCATTTGCTTACCAATAGTGCCGCCTGACTCTTCTTTCCATTCCCAGATTTTATCGATAAAGCCTTCACGACCGTAGTCATGACGGGTTTTATCTTCTTCTGCGGCAATTTTACGTTCTACTACCATTTGAGTTGCGATACCTGCATGGTCGCAACCTGTTTGCCATAAGGTATTTTTACCTTGCATACGTTGGTAACGAATTAAAGTATCCATAATGGTTTGTTGAAAAGCATGCCCCATATGCAAACTACCTGTGACATTCGGTGGTGGTATTGCAATGCTGTAGCTGTCGCCTTCGCCAGTTGGGCTAAAGTAACCTTGTTCTTCCCAGCTTTTATACAGGGATTGTTCAATATTTGCGGGGGTAAATGTTTTTTCCATCAGATTTTCCGTCAGAAGATTTTTAACTGGTTGTATCGATAGGTTGTGGTGCGCTAGCAACTTGGTGAGCTACGTTGAAATTCCATTGGCGACAAGTACGAAAACGGTTTCGAGCTTGTTCTTTTAGCATTTCATCGGCAGGCACAAAATCTATCAGATGCGAAAATTGGTTAGCAAAGTTGGGTACATCGCTAGTTAAATTAATTAAAACCGCTCGGCGGTTAGTCGGTGCCTGCCAGCTAATTTCAACAGCAGCACCTTGTTTTGGACCTTCACCAATCAGGTTGTGCGGTACAAAACTTGTTGGATCAAAGGCCCACAACATTTCATCTATGTTATGAGCACTTTCTTGACCTTGGGTATAAATAAATACCCGCTGATTTTGGCGATAAAAATATGCGGCTTGCAAACAAGCATAATGCAGGTGTAACTGTTCATCAGATACACCTGTTATTTTACTTTGCTCTTCAATGCTGTAGAACATTGCTTGGGTTTGCATGACTTTATTCCGCGTAGTAATTCAGTGAGAACTATTCGCCTTGCTCAGCGCCAGAACGATTCAATAAAAATTGCGTTAACATACTTACTGGGCGGCCTGTAGACCCTTTGTTCTTACCACTACGCCATGCTGTACCGGCAATATCTAAATGTGCCCAATTATATTTTTTGGTAAACTTAGATAAGAAACAAGCTGCGGTAATAGTACCTGCTTCTTTACCACCTAAATTGGTAAAGTCAGCAAATGGGCTTTCAAGTTGATCTTGATAGTCATCCCATAACGGCATACGCCAAGCGCGGTCACCACTTTGCTCAGAAGCATTTAATAACTCATGGGCCAGTGGGTTATGGCTACTTAGTAAGCCCGTTGCATGTGCGCCTAAAGCAACAACACAAGCACCGGTTAAGGTAGCAACATCGATAACAAGCTCAGGGTCAAAGCGTTCAACATAAGTTAATGCGTCACACAATACTAAACGGCCTTCGGCATCAGTATTTAATACTTCAACCGTTTGGCCAGACATCGTCGTTAAAATATCACCCGGACGATAAGCATTACTGCTTGGCATGTTTTCACAGCCCGCTAAAACGCCAATAACATTAATCGGTAAGTTCAGTTCTGCAAGTGAGTGCATAGCACCTAAAACACCGGCAGCACCGCCCATGTCATATTTCATTTCATCCATGCCAGCGCCTGGCTTTAATGAAATACCACCACTGTCAAAAGTTAAACCTTTACCAACTAATACCAATGGTTTTGAATCATCACCAGCGCCATTATATTTGATAATGCTCATTAACGACTCATTTACTGAACCACGGCCGACGGCTAAATATGAGCCCATGCCGAGTTCTTCCATTTCTTTTTCGTTAACTACTTGAGTCGTTACGTTATCGTAATCGTTATCAAGAATTTGTGCTTGTTCAGCTAAATAAGCAGGGTTACAAATATTTGGCGGCATGTTAGCAACATTCTTACAGGTAGTAATACCTTCTGAAACAGCTAAACCATGGCTAATCGCGCGTTCACCAATCGGTAATTCACGACGAGTAGGTACATTAAAAACAATTTTACGTAACGGGCGACGTGGTTCTTCTTTACGTGTTTTTAAACTGTTAAAACTGTATAAACAGTCTTGCGTTGCTTCGATAGCTTGACGCACTTTCCAATAAGTATCGCGACCTTTAACATGTAATTCAGATAAGAAACATACTGCTTCCATTGAACCTGTTTCATTTAAGGTATTAATTGTTTTGCTGATAATTTGGCGATATTGGCGTTCGTCTAATTCACGCTCTTTACCACAGCCAACCAATAATACGCGTTCGCTAAGGATATTTGGTACGTGATGCAACAACAGCATTTGCCCAGATTTGCCTTCAAGGTCGCCGCGACGTAGTAAATTGCTAATATAGCCTTCACTGATTTCGTCTAGTTGCTCAGCGATTGCCGACAAACGACGTGGCTCGAAAACACCCACGACAATACAGGCGCTGCGTTGTTTTTCCGGACTGCCACTTTTTACACTGAACTCCATGAGGTCTCCTAATTTTGACTCAAATGCGTATATTTTATTGAAATTATACTATTTAACTTGCTAAAAACAGTAAATAATCGCTAAGCTTACTTTTAAATCTATTCGGCTAAAGGCTATAATTATAGCCGGATTGCACAGCATTACCCGAGAAGCTTATATTTTAATTACTGCTGAAAATAACAAGTTTACTGAAAAAATGCCTGTATGTCAGAAAAAAACCATGTTTTATAGAAAGTTTTTATAGGATCACTTTGTGATTATATTTCGTTATTTGCTTAAAGAAGTTGCTAAAACCGAACTTGCGGTATTTCTCGTCATCATGACGATATTTATCAGTAATAAATTCGTACGCGTGCTTGATGACGCTTCAGAAGGTGGTATTCCGGGTCATTTAGTGATGACGTTCATTGCTTTGAAAATCCCTGATCTCGCTGGAATGATTCTACCACTAAGCTTTTTCCTTGGCGTATTGTTGGCCTATGGCCGCATTTATGCTGATAACGAAATGACAGTACTACACGCCTGTGGTGTTAGTGAGTGGTACGTGGTGCGCGTGACCTTAATTTTAGGTTTTGTCACCGCGATGATTACCGGTGTTTTTACCTTGTATTTATCGCCAATGGCGAGCGAGTATGAATATCAAATTAAAGAACAAATAGCGGCAGATTCAGGCTTAAGCTCGCTTATTGCTGGCCGCTTTCAAACCACTGGCAATAAAAAAGCCGTAGTATTCATTCATGATAAAAACCGCGAAGACAACACCTTTGAAAAGGTGTTTGTTGCCCAGTTGCCAGATAAAGATAAACCAAATTCTAGCGTTATTGACTCAAGTTTAGTGTACGCACAAAACGGCCAAGTCGTTGAAGATGAAAGCGGTACACAACGCTTAATATTGTCTGAAGGTACACGTTACCAAAACGACATTGAAAATAAACAATTTCGCCAAGTGGCTTTTGATAAATATTACATTCAAATTCAAGACCAAAAAGTTGCTCACAAAAGGCGCAAGCTTAGCGCAATTCCAACTGCTGAACTTTATAAAGAACAAACCCCTGAAGTAAGTGCAGAAAGCCAATGGCGTATTGCCTTTCCGTTGGCCTGTATCATTATGACATTAGTAGCAGTGCCATTAAGTGTCGTAAACCCGCGCCAAGGTAAATTTGGTAAAATGCTACCCGCTTTACTGCTATTTTTGAGCTACTTTTTATTGTTAACCGCTATTCGTTCAGGCATCGAAAAAGGCACAGTACCGCAGGTAGTCGGTTTATGGCCAGTACATTTTATTGTGCTGATATTAGGCTTTAGCTTATTGGCTAAAGGTCGAAAAGGCGGTAAAAAATTACAAGCAATGTTGCCGAAAAAAGCGAATAAAGGGGCAACAACATAATGCGTATTTTAGATCTGTATATAGGTCGTATTATTGCTTCTACGACTTTTTTAACCTTATCAGTATTTGTCAGTTTAAGCGGTATTATTAAGTTTGTTGAACAAATTAGGTCGATAGGTAGAGGCAATTATGACCTAGCACATGCTGCACTTTATGTGCTTTATGCGATACCACAAGATGTGTCATTGTTTTTTCCTATGTCAGCACTTATCGGTGGCTTAATTGGCATGGGCATGATGGCGAGCAATAGTGAGTTGGTGGTTATGCAAGCCGCTGGTTTGTCTCGACTCGATATTATTAAATCAGTGATGAAGTCAGCATTACTCTTAATCGTTGTTAGCATGGCGGTTGGTGAATGGCTGGCACCCCAAGGTGAAGCCGCAGCAAGACAAGTACGTGCACAGGCTATTTCTGGCGGCAGCTTAATTTCTTCAACGGGTGGTACCTGGGCGAAAGATGGCGACTACTTTGTGCATATTGGTGAAGTTCAAGATCAAGGCTCATTAAAGAATATTCAAATCTATCGCTTTAATGACCAACTCAAATTATCGAGTTGGGTTTCAGCGAAAAGTGCGGTTTATCAAAAAGAAGCGTGGCAACTACGTGATGTTGTAGAAACAAGTATCACGGAACAGAAAGTGACAAAAGAAAGTCAGCCTATTATGTCGTGGACGTCAACATTAACGCCCGATAAATTAGGTGTGGTAACCGTTAAGCCTGAATCTTTATCCTTACGAGGTTTAAATGAATACCTAGGTTATTTGGAAGCAAACAAACAAGACCCAAGCCGTTACTTATTGGCCTTTTGGCGTAAAATTGCTCAACCCATGACCTTAGCTGTGATGTTATTAGTGGCGTTATCATTTATTTTTGGTCCATTACGCTCGGTGTCTATGGGCGCAAGAATAATGATGGGTGTGGCAACAGGAATATTGTTTTTCGTTATAAACGAAGTATTGGGGTCGTTGAGTTTGGTATATCAGCTGCCCGCTATTTTCGGCGCCTTTATGCCCAGTATAATATTTGTTGCTGTGGCACTTTATTTTCTGAAAAAACGCGCCAGTTAGCTGCGCGTTTTAATGATGCAAGCAACGCTAAATTATTTTTTTCGAGAGTATCGTCAAAATAGTTTAGCGTTTGGCATATTATAATCTGCCGCGATTTTCCTCTAACGTCAGTAATACCACTTCGGTATCCGTTAAACGGTCTTGTAAACTTAACTTGTTTTTTCTATCAAATAACACGGTAAAATTACCTAAACCTAGTAACGTAGGTAACAAGCGTTTAATTGCCGTGACTTTAGCTATTCTAGTGCCGTCTTGATTTTGTACTCTTAATCGCCACGCTTTCATACCTAATGTTTGACCACTTTTAGACCAAAACCAAACAAAGAAAAATGACACCCAACTAAGCTTCCAAAGTTCATTTGGCCATAACAGCCATGGCGTATGCGTAATGGTATCGCTTAAATGCTCATAACCTTGGTAATCAAAAGCGCCGAAACGTACCAACAATGAAATAATTAAAAATGATGCGGCTCCTGCGGTCATGTAAACGGCAATGGCAACTAGGCCATCATATAGCCATGAGGCCATACGGCGTCTAAAGCCGGCACGAGGAAATGTTTCATGAGTAGTGGATGACATAAGCGTTTCACTGAAAAAATTTGCGCTAGTTTAGCAAAGCACAAATAAAAGTATATGTGAGAAGCAAACTTTTACGTGATTTTGCTTTATAGTAATAAGCAGCCAATAACAGTTTTAGTGGGTGATTTAGCTATTGAGCGATAAAAAAGGAAGTTAGCAATGACATTATTTTCTCCACACGGAACACTAGACATTGTAGTTGAAGACAACCTTATTCTGATAGAAGCACAGGGCCCGTGGAATATTGAGTACTTAGAGCAACTTCATGAGCAGTTATTAAAAGCAGCTTTGCAAGTTGACCTAAATAACTATGCGATATTAATAACACCAAAAGGCGAGGCTATTAGTGTTGAAGCTGGCCTTGAATATCACTTGAATTTTATTCGCAAAGGCAATGCCAAAGCGGTGGCACTCAACCTTGCTTATTGCACTACAGCATTACTAACCGAAAGCTTGTTTACTAAGTTATATCGAGCTGCAGGTATTAAGCACGCGTTTTTTGATAATAGTCATGACGCACGTTTATGGTTAGAACAAGAGTTGAAATTAGCTACTGCAACCTGAATCTGAACAAATAAACATCAGTCGAACGATATAAAGTGAAAAACTATTGCTAAGCATGATTTTTTTCGTATAATGCCTGCCTCTTCATTGATGTTTACATTAATGACGTTATAGAAAAGAAATGCCAGCGTGATGAAATTGGTATACATGGGGGATTCAAAATTCACCGTGTTTATGTGTTTTTTTACGTAAGTCTTTGATTGTAATGGTGTTTAGTGAAAATTATTATGTTTTGTAAATAACATACTATTACATACTGCTTTGTAATTACCTTATGATTTCTGATGAGATAGGGCTTGGATAATGTATAATTATAAAGCTTTGAAAAAATAATAAATAATGGCGCTGTGGTGGAATTGGTAGACACGCTAGATTCAAAATCTGGTTTCTTCGGGAGTGACGGTTCGAGTCCGTCCAGCGCTACCATTATTTAAAATATTTTTAAACTAAATTCATGCTTTTCTCAAACTCTAATAATGTATTTAGTATCTTGTTTTTCTGTACTTTATTATTTACTTTTTTGATACCCAATTTTTCAGCGGGCGATAAAGGTCTCCCCTCTAAATCTCTTTGATGCTTTCTTATAATCATGTCAGTAAATAACTGAATTGTCATTTTTAACTCTTTTAATGTTTCTTCTTGATTGTCAGAGATCATGCATATAGCTAAAAGCTCACTAGCAAGTTCCGCGTAAGGTTCGTGAAATTCATCCAGTACTGCATGGCCATATGTGTTTAATTTCCTAATTTTATCCAAATAGTGCTGTATAAAGCGATCTTCTAATTCTAAATATTGTTTACTCATAATTATTTTCTCTTGATGTATTATTTTTATTTTTATTTGTGAAAATGTTTTTTGTATAGTCGATTAGCTGTTTTATTTTTTTTCTCAAGTGTATATTTTCATTTTTATGCTTATTAAGTGAGTTAGAAATAAGTTGGGCTTGATTTTTTGCAGATACCCATTCGTTGCGTGTCAATCTAAGCCTCTTAGGTCCGAGTCTTAGCTGCCCATTAGGTAGCCCTACCTGACAGAAGTATCTATCCTGAAAGGCTCGCATAGCAGTGTTATATGCTATTTTTTTTGCTGTACGTCCTGCTTTCTTGTTTACAGATCTTTGTGCTTTATATCCGGGATGTATTACGTCTATGTCAACAGAGTTATCTTCCGCATTCAATGGAGCTAAATGATACGCATGAATATGAATTTTACTTTCATCAAGGTGTAATACCAATGACTTGTAACTATCACCAAACTCATTTTTAAAAAAAATATGGGCATCCTTAATCCACTGCTTTACCTCTGGTTTTTGTAAGTTTTCTAAAGATGGTTCTAATGGAATGGAGGCTACACTTCCACCAAGTAATTGTCCGTCTTTTCTGATTTTTTTCCCGTTTTTATCAATTCCATTTTTTCTAATTAATTCTAATTTGGGGATCAGATCTAGAGGGCTTTCACCATATAAAATAATTGGCTTTTGTGGGGCAAGAATATGTGAACATGAGCCTTCTTCACGGGTAGCTTCAAGTAATATTGAAATAGCAGTCCGTCGATTACTATTCTTTCTTTGATAGATAGAGTAGCTTTCATGGTGGATAAATTGATAAGAATTCATAGTTAAACCTCATAAAAATTAATTTTAAAATTATTTTCCATGAGAACTAACTCTTACTGTGTGAGTTGTTCTGAGTATTTCCTGACGATAGTCAGCCGCGTATCATTTATGATACATAGTCGGTCACTATGCTTTTATTTTTTAGCTTGAAATAAGTCTAACATTCTTACATTACTATTGTCAATATTTATTTTAACATTAAATTATATCACTATTAATTATACTTGGATATATTAATTTGTCATATCTTATATATTTTTATTGACTATTAATCGTAAATATGATAATTTATAGTTATATATTAAGTTAGATATCTCTCTAAAGAATAAACAAATACTCTTATTACCCCATAGATAGAAGTTTCTCCGCGTAAGCGGAGGGGAAAGAATAATTGTTTGATAACAAATTAAACGAAAACCTCAAAAAAAAATATTTCATCCAATCCAATCCAATCCAATCCAATCCAATCCAATCCAATCCAATCCAATCCAATCCAATCC
>CAJXQI010000025.1 GCA_913058395.1 uncultured Colwellia sp.
GTTGAAAAATCATCAACAACAAGCACTTTCATATTTTTATCCAAGGCACCCTCCGGTGAGAACATTTAAAATTCTAACTATATGTCTATTCTACTTAACTTTGCCATGATTGCATACGTGCTTTTAATCGATGCATTGCTTGGCTATGTATTTGGCTCACTCTTGACTCACTGACGTCAAGTACTTGACCTATTTCTCTAAGGTTTAATTCTTCATCATAATATAGCGACAGTACTAAAGCTTCTCGTTCTGGTAAAGTAGAAATACACTCAGCTAAAGATTTTTTAAAGACACTTTGTTCAATACTAGCATAAGGATCGTCTTGTCGATGACTGTCTGCCATATCTAGAGCATCTTCACTTACCCCTAAATCTTCAATGCCAATTATCTTACCTGAACTGACTTCATTAAGTATATGATGATAATCATTTAATGAAATATTCAGCTTTTCAGAGACTTCAGCGTCAGTAACATCACGGCCATATTCTGCTTCTAAGCATTTTATGGCTTCGCTGATCATACGGCTGTTTTTATGGACCGAACGCGGTACCCAATCACCACGACGAATTTCATCTAACATGGCTCCACGAATGCGAATGCCGGCAAAGGTTTCAAAGCTTGCACCTTTGCTATTATCAAAATTATTTGCAGCCTCAAACAATCCTATCATACCTGATTGAATAAGGTCATCCACGATAACACTTGCGGGAAGACGGGCAAGTAGATGATAGGCAATACGCTTTACTAATACGGTGTGCTGTTCTAATAAAGACGATTTATCAACACTGTAAGCATGTAATTTTGCCAATTTAACTCACTCGCTTTACTGGTTAATGTTCTAACAATTGTTCAATAAAGAACTCTAAATGGCCTGAAGGTTGTTGAGGAACTGGCCAGCTAATCAAATTTTTAGCAAGCGCTTTAAAGCCTAATGAAGCTGGTGAATCAGGATATGCTTCAACAATAGCTTGTTGCTTCCTAACAGACTTACGAATATTTTCATCAAATGGTATAACTGCGACTAATTCTAATGCAACATCGAGAAATCGATCAGTTACTTTTGAAAGCTTAGCAAATAATTGCTGACCCTCTTTTGGACTGCGCACCATATTGGCAACCACTTTAAACTTAAATAGGCCGTGATCACGGCTTAAAAGTTTCATCAAGGCATAACAATCAGTAATTGAGGTAGGTTCGTCACAAACCACTAGTAAAACATCTTGTGAGGCGCGACAAAAGCTCAATACCATGTCAGAGATACCGGCCGCGGTATCAACAATAAGGACATCAAACTTAGTATTCATATCACTAAAGGCACGGATCAGGCCTGCATGTTCAGATGGCGTTAAATCAACCATAGATTGAGTACCTGATGTTGCTGGAATAATATTCATTCCAGCCGGCCCTTTAATGATAATATCGTCAAGCTCGCACTCGCCAGACAGAACATGAGACAAGTTACGCTGTACACGCAACCCTAACATAACATCAACATTAGCAAGACCTAAATCAGCATCCAGTACTAAAACGCGCTTACCTAATTTGGCTAAAGAAATCGCAGTATTTAGTGATACATTAGTTTTACCTACGCCACCTTTACCGCCAGATACGGCCACAACTTTTATTTGTTGAGATTCTTGCATTTTTCGTAGGCCACTCGCTTGATCTATCATCTATATAACTTCTCTATATAACTTTGCTGCCTATTCAGGTAGCTATACTGCGACGGCTGTTACGGGAGTCCGCCATGAAACTGCTGATGAGGGCTGAGATTTCATCGCCATTCTATCTGCAAGCGTAACTAATTTCTCCGCATTTGCAACCTTAATATCTTCTGGAACTCTTTGCCCGTCAGTAAGATAGCCTATAGCTAAGCCATTTTGCAATGACGTAGAGATAATTTCACCAACACTAAGGCTTTCGTCAAGTTTAGTGTAGATACAACCAGCTAATGGAATTCGCTTAAAACGCTCAACATTTTCTTGCATTACTCGCGGTTGAGTATTTGCCGATAAAACCAAATAATTTCGAATTCTAACACGAGCATTAGCGATTAAGGTAGTTAAATGCTCGCTTAAACGCATATCTCTTTGACCCATTCCCGCTGTATCGATCAAGATCAATTTCTTTTGTGAAAACTGTTGTAAAAGACTATCAAGTTCAGTGCCGTCTTTCGCCAACTTAACCTGACAACCAATAATACGACCATACGTTGCTAATTGCTCGAAGCCTGCAATACGGTAACTATCAGTTGAAATTAAAACCACTTGGTCTGCACCATGAATTTGTGCAAAACGTGCAGCTAACTTCGCAATAGTGGTCGTTTTCCCGACACCTGTAGGTCCAACCAATGAAACAACACCGCCCCGCTGAATAATATCATTATTTGTGGTATTTAACTGTTGTGCAATAACTTGCTTTGCTTGCTGCCATGCGTCATCTTCATTTGTGTTCGCAGGAATATAACTCGCCACTTGATCAGCAATTTGTTCCGTTAAGCCCATCGCCATTAAGCGGTTAACTAAAACTGCGCGCATTGGATCTTTTTGCGCCATATCTTGCCACATCAACCCTGACATCTGATGTTCAAGTAATTGACGAATTGACGACATTTCTTTTTGCATACGTTCAAATTCATTGCTACTAACTTGGCGTTGCTCTTGAGACTGAGTATTTGCAGTTAATGGCGCAACACTCTCAGCAAAGTCATTGCTGTATGGCGTTGCAAATTCTTGCTGAGCCATTTGCTGTGGCGCAGCTTGATGAGTTGCTGTATCACTCGTATTTGATTGAGCTAAACGCGCGGTAAAGTCTTTAAATTGTTGTTCAATATCAGGTTCAGTTGTTGCTGTCGGCTGTACTGGGCGAGCAGGCTGAGCTGATGAATTAGCGATTTGGCTGTCAAACGCTCTAGTTGCTGGTGCTTTATCATAACCATTTTGCTGAACTTGGCGGTTTAACAAGGCAGCTAAGCTGTCTGCGGGCGCTTCTGCAGGTTGTTCTTTAGGTTGTGGAGCATGAGTAAACGCGACACTATCTTCAGCCATATCAATACGATTTGCTGCTTGAGCATTTACTTCAGCTGTACTTTCAGGAGCTTGGGTTGGTGTTACATTTTGGTTGTAGTCAACCGCCGCCATTAACTCGACACCTTCAGCAATTTTTTTATTCGACATAATAACAGCATCAGCACCTAATTCTTCTTTGATTTGTGCTAATGCGCTTCTCATATCTTTTGCTACGTAACGTCTAATTTTCACGGCCAACCCCTTATAATTCAGTACAGCTTACTTTGAAGTATTCTTTTTACTGGCCGATAGCGCTAACAATTTTAATTTGTTTGTCGTCAGGAATTTCTTGATATGAAATTACCCGCAACCCTGGAATTGTATATTTAACAAACTTAGCTAACACTGAGCGTAAAATTCCTGACGTTAATAATATTGGACTATCACCAGCCATTTCTTGCTGTTGTGCCCCGTCAGTCAATGATTTCTGCAATCTTTCTGCTAAGCCTGGTTCTATACCAGCGCCATCGTCTCCAGCCATTTGCATAGACTGGTGCAACATCTGTTCCAACTCTGGCGACAAAGTTATGACGGGCACTTCAGTTACTGGGCCAACCAATTCTTGGACGATAAATTTACGCAGCGTTATTCGCACCGCTGCGGTTAATACTTCTGGGTCTTGGCTCTTAGGTCCGTACTCAACTAAGGTCTGAATAATGCTGCGCATATCACGTACTGGCACACCTTCATTCATCAAGTTTTGCAGCACTTTAACAACCGTACCAAGCGATAGAATATCGGGGATCAAACCTTCGATAAGTTTAGGGAAACTTTTCGCCAGCATATCCAATAAATTCTGTACTTCTTCATGCCCTAATAATTGCGACGCATTGTTAGTTAAAATTTGACTTAAGTGAGTCGCTAATACCGTTGCCGAATCTACAACCGTATAACCTAATGATTGCGCATGCTCACGCTGTTCTTGCTTAATCCATACGGCATCTAAGCCAAACGCAGGGTCTTTGGTTGCAATACCATCTAGTTTGCCAAAGACTTGACCAGGATTAATCGCTAATTCATGATCATGTCTGATTTCAGCTTCACCTACCGTCACGCCCATTAAAGAGATTTGATAGGTATTAGGCTCTAAATCTAAATTGTCTCGAATATGTACCGCTGGTACTAAAAAGCCAAACTCTTGTGAAAGCTTTTTACGTACGCCTTTGATACGATTTAACAGTTCACCACCTTGAGCTTTATCAACCAATGGAATTAAGCGATAACCAATTTCTAGACCAATAATATCGACATGATTCACATCATCCCAACCTAAATCTTTAACTTCAGCTTCTTGTTGCTGCGTTTCAACTTCCTCAGCCTCTGACTGCTCAGCCAATTGCACTGCTTTTGCTGCTTTATATTTACTATTAAAAAATGCAGCTCCAGCAATTAATACGGCAAATATTAAGAACGCAACATGTGGCATGCCAGGCACAATGCCCATAACAAACATCACACCAGCAGCAATATAAAGTGATTTCTCTTGACCAAGTTGGCTACTAACTTGTTCGCCCATATCCTGAGCAGTATTTTGACGAGTAACAACGATAGCCGTGCCGACCGATAGTAATAGCCCCGGAATTTGTGCAACTAAACCATCACCTATTGTTAGCAGGGTATAAATTTCCACCGCACTATCAAAAGAAAGGTCATGTTGAACCATACCAATAATTAAACCACCAATAATATTGATGAATAAAATTAAAATACCGGCAATCGCATCGCCTTTTACAAACTTACTAGCACCATCCATTGAACCGTAGAAATCAGCTTCGCTAGTAACTTCAATACGCCTTTCTCGTGCTTGATCTGCCGTAATAAAGCCAGCGTTCAAATCAGCATCAATTGCCATTTGTTTACCTGGCATCGCATCTAAGGTAAATCGTGCTGTTACTTCAGCAATACGCCCTGCACCTTTAGTAACAACAACAAAATTTATAATGATGAGAATGGCAAAAACCACTAAACCAACCGCGTAGTTGCCACCAATAACCACAGAGCCAAATGCTTCAATTACCTTACCTGCAGCTTCAGGACCTTCATGACCTTCAAGTAGCACCACACGTGTACTGGCAACATTAAGCGCTAAACGTAAAATGGTGGCGATAAGTAACACCGCAGGAAAAGAGCCAAACTCTAATGGCTTGAGGGTATAAACCGTTATGAGCAATACAACTAGTGATAAGGCAATATTGAATGAGAATAGAATGTCGAGCAAAAATGCTGGCATCGGCAAAATAACCATGCCAAGTGCCGCCATCACTAAAAATGGCGTACCCAAGCCAGAAAAGACATTGAATTTTTGTTTTTTTAAGTTATTAAAAGTTGCCGCTAACTGCATGAGCTCTAATGATAGTATTTTGACATATACCATGAAAAAGCAATAATCAGACCAGCTTAAAGTAAAAATTCACAATAAAGCTTCGCTTGTTGCTTATTTATACAATCGCCTTCTAACTTTAATAATAAAACAATAACTTAGCTTTTTAGAAATAAAAGATTAACGACTTAGTAACGAAAGTCATCTGGAATAGGCAGGTTTTTAGCCACAGGTTTTGGTCTACTGCCTTTACCTTTTTTATGGGCATTAAGCTGAAAAATAAACGCCAGTATTTGCGCTACTGCGGCGAATAGCTGCTCAGGAATTTCTTCGTCAGGCTCTGCAGTGTAATAAATAGAACGTGCGAGTGCTGGAGAGGCAATAATTTCAATACCATGCTCTTTAGCAATAGTGCGAATATGCAATGCCATTTCATCAATACCTTTAGCAACTAATATCGGCGCTCCGCCAGCTTCCGCATCATATTTAAGTGCGACTGAATAATGTGTCGGGTTGGTAATAACAACATCTGAATTCTGTACTTCTTCCATCATGCGCCGCTGCGACGCTTCGTATTGTGCTCGCCTTATACGGCCTTTGGTTTCAGGGCTACCGTCGGAGTTTTTCATTTCATCTTTAATTTCTTGTTTGGACATTTTTAATTGTCGATTATGGTTCCAAACCTGATACGGCGCGTCTATGGCAACAATAATACCGATAGATAACGCCAGTGCTAAAAACATCCATAGCAGTAGAGACGCAGCATGGGAAAAATTATGAGGAATATTTTCTGTGCTTAAATTGATTATTTGATCGAACAAACTACTCAGCAATAAATATGCTGAAACAAATACGACGAAAAACTTTAGAATTGACTTAATCAGCTCAACATAGGCTTGCACGCCAAACATACGTTTAAAACCAGCCAGTGGCGAAAGTTTACTGGCTTTGGGCGCCATCGCTTCCCATGAAAAGCTCATACCGCCAAGCATGGTATTACCAACAAAGGCAGCCACAACAACTACAATATGGATCCAAAGAAATGGCACCATAATCGAACTTACACTATCACTTACTACCTGAAATAAAGCGTGGACATCCATCACTTCCATTCGGTTTAAGCTAAACATTCGCTTCATCATTTTTGCCATTTCAGCAACCAACGAATCACCGAGTATCAACAATGCCATCGCCGCGCCAACCAAAACAAACATGGTACCTAAGTCTTTAGAGCGGGCTATTTGGCCTTTCTTTCTGGCATCAGAGAGTTTTTTTGCCGTGGGTTCTTCGGTTTTTTCACCGCTGTCAGACTCAGCCATTAGGGAGCCGCTCCGCAGTCAATCAAGTAACAACTAAAATCTAACGCTCGTTGCCATTGCATAACAAAATGACTATAAAAATTACCCATGGTCAGCCACATAATGATCAAACCCGCGCACATGGTAATTGGAAAACCAATAGCGAAAATATTTAGTTGTGGTGCTGCTCGGGTCATAATACCAAACGAGAAATTTATCAGTAGCATGGCGGTTAATGGCGCTATTGCTAACGATAACGCGGTAGCAAACATCCAACTACCCCATTCGGCAATTTCTTTAAATTTAATACTAGAAAAATCAGTAGCAGGAATTGGAATAGTGTCAAAGCTGGCAACAACAAACTGTAAATAAGCTAAATGTCCGTCCATCGCCCAAAACAATAAAGAAGACAATATTAAAAAGAACTGACCAACCGCAGGTACACTGGTACCACTGGCAGGGTCGACCAAAGAAGCAAAACCTAAACCGGTTTGCATCGCAATTATTTGCCCAGCCAACGTAAAAGTATTTACCACCATTACAGTAACAAAACCTAGCATTATGCCAATGATAATTTGTTCAGCAACAAGTAAAGAGGTTGCCAAAGAGAACATATTACCGACATTGGTTGGCGGCAATGCAGGCATAACTGCAGCGGTAACAGCAATACAAAAGAATAGCTTAACTCGACCTGGAATTGACTTAGCGCCAAGGCCTATCATCGCCATAACCATGGCAGAAATTCGTGTCAATGGCAGTAAAAAATCAGCCATACTTTGGTTAATAACTGACTCGGTAAACTCCACGTTAACTTACCACGCTAGGGATACTACCAATCAGTCGAATAGCGTAATCCATCAATTTTTGCACTAACCAGTGACCGCCTAAAATCAAAGATAATAGCGTAACAACTAAACGTGGTAAAAAACTTAATGTTTGTTCGTTAATTGAAGTTGCTGCTTGGAATACGGCAACAATTAAGCCGACAATAAGGCTAGGAACAATAACCGCACTAACTAGCACAATGACTAAAAATAAAGCATCTCTTAATATATCAACAAATACTTCAGGACCCATTACACGGCTCCCATACCATAGCTTGTTGCAAGCGTACCTATGACTAAATTCCAGCCATCAATCAAAACAAATAACATCAATTTAAATGGCAGCGAGACAATCATTGGCGAGAGCATCATCATCCCCATTGCCATCAAAATACTTGCCACCACTAAATCAATAATCAAAAAGGGAATAAATAACATAAAACCTATTTGGAAGGCGGTTTTCAATTCACTAATAACAAAAGCAGGAATAATTACCGTCATTGGCAAATCAGTTGGTTGATCAACTTGTTGAATACCAGCCATGCCCGCTAAGGTATCTAAATCTTTTATTCGAGTTTGTTCAAGCATAAAAGCACGTAGGGGCACTTTAGCTTTATTAATTGCTTCAACTGAGGTCAATTGGTCTTCTAAGTACGGCTGAATAGCTCGGTCATTAATTTCGTTATATACCGGCGTCATAATGAATAATGTCATAAACAAAGTAATACCGATAATCACCTGGTTTGATGGCGTTTGTTGCAAACCAAAAGCTTGTCTTAGAATCGCCATTACCACAACAATACGGGTAAATGACGTCATCATGATCACCGCTGCAGGTATAAAACTCAGCGCGGTCATGAAAATCAATATTTGTAGCGTAACAGAGTATTCTTGCGAGCCATCCGGATTAGTGGTTAACTTTAACGCTGAAAGCGATAAATCATCCGCAGCCATAGTAAAATTACTGAACAGTAAAAACGACAAAATCGTAACAACTAACGTTACGATTTTGCTCAGCGATAATAATGATTTTTTATTATTGTTTATCATTTTGTTGCTCATAGCTTTTTACAGTTTTTTGTTTGAGGAATTTTGCTATAGATTGGGCAAAATCAATCGACTTTTCTTGGCCTGTCACTATAGGTTCATCGAGTGTTTCTAATAAAGTAATTTGTTGCGCTGTAACACCAAGCAATAATTGTTTATCACCACTTTGTACGACGACTAGCTTCTCTTTCGCGCCTAAATGTAAACTAGTGACTATTTTAAGACCTTTAAGGTTATGTTGAACACCTTGAAAACGCTTTAAAATAACTGCACTAACGACAATAACAGCTAATACCATCAATAATGAAAGTATCATGCTCATGGCGTCCATATTGGCGGCAACATGCTTACCAACTTCAACGGGCTCTACTTTTTCAACCACACTTGCGGCGTTAGCAAATGTTAAGCAAACAAACCACGAGCTCGTTAATATCAGTAATTTTTTCATTGTTTGACTATTTTAACTTCTTAATACGTTCAACCTGACTAATAACATCAGTTAATCGAATACCAAACTTGTCGTTAACCACAACTACTTCGCCATGGGCAATTAAGGTACCGTTTACGAGTACATCTAGCGCTTCACCAGCTACTCGGTCAAGTTCGACAACCGAACCTTGGTTAAGCTGTAATAAATTACGAATGCTGATATTACTACGCCCTACTTCCATAGAAATAGTAACGGGAATATCTAATATTGCATCTAACTTACGCTTTTCTTCACCGGTAATCGGTGCACCATCTTCTTGTAAATCTTCTAATTCGACAGTTTCAGCAGCTTCGGCGGCGGCTTGCTCATCCATTGCTTCATCCCACATGCCCAAATCATCATCTTTTTCTGTACTCATGCTTTTCTGCCTCAATTTACTCACAATAGCGTCAAATTAATCACATTATTGTTAGTTTATTCTGTTCTATGTTCAAATATGCGATTTTTACACCACATTGATTAATTCTACCAAATAGCTTTATAAATCATCTTCTAATAGATGAAGTTCAGCATCACTGTCCAAACGTTTTCCGCCTTTGGTCAAAATGGTTAACTCTGATTTAACTGATTCTGGACGCTTAATTTTTGACTCAATTTTCAATGCCAAGTTATCTCGGCTTCGGCCAAGTTTTGCTCTGAATGACGGTAAGTTTTCAATTAACACGGTAATGTGATCTGGCATTTCTATCGGAATGATATCACCAGCCTTGAAGTCCATAATTTTTTGAAGTGGCAATTCCACTTCTAAAAATTTCGTAGATAACTCTACCGGCACATCCATAATTTCATCGCGCAAAGCTTTCGACCAACGCATGTCAGTGTCTTCTTTGTCACTTTGAACACCAGCATCTAATAATTCACGAATGGGCTCTAACATCGAATAAGGTAAGGCGACATGGAAATCGCCCCCACCACCATCAAGCTCAATATGAAAAGAACTGATCACCACAACTTCTGTTGGGCTGACGATATTTGCCATTGACGGGTTAACTTCGGAATCAAGATACTCAAATGATACGTCCATTACCGGTGACCATGCTTCTTTATAATCTTCGAAGATGATTTTTAGTAACATCTGTACAATTCGTCGTTCAGTAGGGGTGAATTCACGACCTTCTATTTTGGCATGATAACGACCGTCACCACCAAAAAAGTTATCCACTAGAATGAAAACAAGACGCGCTTCCATGGTAATTAACGCGGTACCTTTAAGAGGACGAAAACGCACCATATTCAAACTGGTTGGTACAAATAACGTATGTACGTATTCACCAAACTTGATCATTTGAATGCCATTAATCGATACTTCTGCAGTGCGACGCATCATATTAAAAAGACTAATACGCATATGTCGAGCAAAGCGTTCATTAACCATTTCAAGTGTTGGCATTCGACCACGAACAATACGATCCTGCGAAGAAAAGTCATAGTCAGAAGTACCTTCTGCTTGGGAGAAGTCTTCTTCTAGTTCTTCTTCTTCGACATCATCAACGCCATGTAATAGCGCATCAATTTCGTCTTGGGATAATAAGTCACTCACTCGATAATCTCTTTATCTTGTTTAATGTAGGTACATGATCGACATTCATTTGCTTACTGTTGCCAGTAGTTATTGCATAACAAAGCCAGTAAACAATACTTTCTCGACAACCTTATTACTTTCAACTTCCATCATTATTTTATGAACTTCAGTTAAAGACTTTTGTTTTAACGCCGTTTTACCAGCACTTGTTGCCAAGTCATCAGCGTTTGACTGTGAAAACACGGCCAATAAAGTACTTTCAATAAGCGGTACATGCTTTTTCGCCGCTTCTTCATTGTCGCTACCACGTACTAATAACTGTGCGCGAATTTCAACAAAACGATCACGGGCAGCACCTGGAACATTAAAACGAAATGGTCTAGGCATTGGCACATATAACGCAGAGCCAAGTTCAGCATCACTTTCAGCCATGGTTTCCATATCAGCAGCGGAGCCAGAATCAAGCGCGGAATCAAGCTCTGCTTGTGTTACTTCTTCACTTGAGCCCATCATAAAAAATGCAGCAGCACCTCCACCAATAAGTAATACAGCAACAATAGCGATAATAATTATTAGCTTCTTTTTCTTACCTGAATTATCTAATTCAAGTTCTTTTTCATCTGCCATTATATCTACCTTGAAAGTTTTTATGCTTAATAGCTAAACTATATCCTCGAATAGCCTTGAATCCAATGAGTTTTGTTACTTATGCGTAGTAATCAACGCCAGTTGATGAAGCTTTGACCATATTGTCAATTTGATGATGATTTTCATCTAGTCCTTGTTCAGCACTATTACCATTTTTTCCTGAGCCGCCACGTTCTTCAAATGCAGTTTCTGACTGCTCGCCAGGTTGTCGTTGTTCAATATTAGCATCACCAACATCAACGCCACTTTCCGATAACATATCGCGCAGTTTACCCATATTTTGTTCCAATGCTTCCTTGGCTTGTTGATTTTGTACGACAAATTGCACTGCAGCTTGTTCATTTTGTAAATTCAAACGTACATGAACATTACCCATCTCTGGTGGATCTAGCTGAATTTCTACTTGCTGAATTTTTTGATTAATCATCACCATGACTTTTTCTTTAACCGCATTAGCAAAGTCTTTTCGATAAATAGCTATAGTTTCAGTATTCAGCGCAGTAATTGACTTCTGTGCTTGCACATTACTAACACTACTCAGTTTATCGATGGTACTTTCAAAACCTTGCTGTTGCTGCATCGCTATCTCAGCAGAGCTGATCGCTGAGCGGTTAGCTTGAGTATCAAGCGTTTGATTAACCATTGATGCGGCTTTTTCTGAAATTGGTGAAGCCTTTTCATTAGCAGCTTTAGCCAAATTTATTTCTTCATGAGCTTTATCACTATTTTTGCCCGCGCTTTCGTCACTACTACTGCTATTTCCTTGTGCCGAAACTAATGACTGAGCTTGCTCTTTCGCCGCTGATGTTGCGATATTTTCTGTGCTCTGATTCACCACTCGTACTTGAGGCGCATCGCTAGCTCGTTGATTTTCTAACGGCGCACTCGCTACCTTCTGTTGAGTAATTTCTTGGCTTTTGTCTTGAGTTTGATTTATCACTTGGCTAGCAGTTAGTGATTCATCAATCGTTTTGGTTTTAGCTTGCCCTTGTGTTTCAGCGGTTAGGCCGTTATTGTTTTCAGGACGTGCAATGTTCGACGCCACTTTATTATCCAACGCCTCTTTTTGCTGCGAAGCTTCATCAATGTTTTCAACCAAAACATCTTCATTTGAATTAAGCTTTACTGGCGCTTGCGTTACCTCAGTACTTTGCAGTGTATCTTTCTTAAGGCTTTGTTGCGCTATTGGTGATAATTGCTCACTATTTTTAAGTATAACTTTCTCACTAGCAGCTTGTTCAGTTACAGCTTCAGCAACGACTTTCTTCTGTGCAGTATTACCTTGATTTTCACTTTGCAGAGCTTGTGCAGCAACGGTTTGCTTCACTGCTTGTTCACTATCAAATTTTTGTGATGCTTTTAATAGTGAAGGATCGGTATTGTCTTGTTTCAAAACGTCACGATTACCTAAAGCACTATTTTCTTCTAGTTGCCCAGCAACATGTTCATTCGTCGCTTTAGTCAACAGCTTTTGAGCACCGTTAAGCATTGTTAATAAATCAACCGCATCATCGTTACTAACATCAACTTGTTGAACAGAAGATGCTTCTTGACGAATACCTGCAGTGCTATTAGCACCAACAGAAAAGGCATTATTTTTATTAGTTCCTTCCGCACCATCTGAATTTACCTTAGATAAAGGAGACGTGGTAATAGGTAAAATATCAGCGTTGTTACTCGAGTCAGCAGCTTTTACTAGAGACGCTGAATCTGCATAAATTGGCACAGGTAAAGTATGGGCATCGTCAGCCGAATCAGCATCTTTTTTTACTAATTCAACTTCAGGTAAGATTGGAACTGGTAGAATATGAGCATCATCTCCTGCACTAAAACCTTTTTTTAGCGATTCAACTTCAGGCAAAATTGGTACAGGCAAAGTGTGGGCATCATCGCCGCTACCTAAGCCTTTTTTTACTGTTTCAACTTCAGGTAAAATTGGTACGGGCAAAGTATGAGCATCTTTTGGTGCTTGCTCATTATTACTGTGATTTATTTTGCCTTTAATTTTTTCTTTCGATTCAACTAAAGCATGATGTTGTTCTGCTTCCTTTGCCGTAACGGGCTCATGATTGCCGCTATTTTTAGCCTTTTTGTTGGTAGATTCTAATTTTTGTTCTTGGTAATGCTGATCAATAACATCTGAAAAAGCTGTTTCCGTTGTAGGTTTCTTCAGCGAACTCTGAGCACTACTGCTTTTAATATCAGTACCTTGGCCAACTTCAACAGAGAGTAAACTTAACTGAGACATAACAAACCTTTATAAAAAACTATTTTTGTAAGTCTGTAGACTTACCACCACTTACTTTTACTAAGCAAATTTTATTCCAGAAACTCTATAGTGAATATTCTCATGCAGAGTGAACGTCACTAGCGCTGACGGCGAATAAACTGCTGAGTTGCTATTTCATCAAACATTTTTTGTTCTTTTTTATTAGCGACAACTTGCAATGCAGCCAGTTTTTTATCACGTAACAATTCAACTGCTTGTATTTTTTTTCGCTGATCTAGCCACTGCTTTTTTCGCGTTTCAACTAAAGCTTGAGCTTGGTGTGCAGCAACTTTAACTTGCAGTGCTGCATTATCTAACTTAGCGATAAAGGCATGAAAATGACTATAGGTCGCGCTATCAATACCTTCTATCGAACGTTGATTTAGCCGACGCATATATTCAAGGCGGTAATCACTTACATTTTTTAAGCGCTCTTTGTTTTGTTGATAATCTAATTCTGCAGCTTGCAACGCTTGTGACGCTTTTTTTTCTTTTTCAAGCTCAAATTTATATAAGGTATTTAATTGCTTCATCACGCTTTACCTACTGATTATTATGCTTACTGATTTTTTTGTGCGTGTGCTTGAGCCGCAGCTAATACTTCCTGCAACTGAGATAGACTTTGGTCATAAGGGATCACTTCTAGCATTTTCTGCTGTAAGAAAAATTGGATCACTGGCTGTAAATCGATCGCCTGATCAATACGAGCATCTGTGCCTCGGCTATAAGCACCAATAGAGATCAAGTCTTTGTTTTCTTGATATAAAGAATAAACTTGTCGTAGTTGCCTTGAAAGCTGTTGGTGCTCATCACTTGTCACCATCGGCATGACGCGGCTAATAGAGCCTTCAATATCAACGGCTGGATAATGGCCTGCGTCGGCAAGTTTTCGAGATAAAACAATATGGCCATCTAAAATGGCACGTGAAGCATCAGCAATAGGGTCTTGAAGATCATCCCCTTCGGTTAATACGGTAAAAAATGCAGTTATTGAACCTTGTCCATCACCACCATTACCTGCACGTTCCACTAATTGAGGTAACTTAGAAAACACTGATGGCGGATAACCTTTTGTTGCTGGTGGTTCACCAACAGCAAGTGCAATTTCACGCTGTGCTTGAGCATAACGAGTAATAGAATCAATAAGTAAAAGAACATTCAGTCCTTGGTCACGAAAGTATTCTGCTATTTGTAATGACGTTTCGCAGCCTTTTAAACGCATTAGTGGTGAGTTATCTGCGGGTGCTGCAACGACAACCGCACGTTTACGCCCTTCTTCACCTAAAATTTCTTCAATAAATTCTTTAACTTCTCGGCCACGTTCACCAATTAAGCCGACAACAATAACATCGGCATTTGTTCCTCGTGTCATCATGCCAAGCAAGACACTTTTACCAACACCAGAGCCTGCAAAAAGTCCCATACGTTGTCCAATACCAACGGTAAGAAAACTATTAATAGAACGAACACCAACGTCTAATGGCTCGGTAATAGCTCTACGTGAAAGCGGGTTAATAGGTTTGTTATTCGGTTGATAGCTGTCAGCTGATTTTATTGGACCTTTACCATCTAATGGTTTACCAACACCGTCAACAACACGTCCTAATAAGTCCATTGATAATGGTAGCCGAGCTTTTGTTGATAGAGGTACAACACGTGCACCAGGAGAAACACCTTGAAGGCTTTGTTCTGGCATTAAAAAGGTAATATCTTTCGAGAAACCGACAATTTCAGCAATTAAGTTGCCTTGCGCGGTTTCAACTATACACTGGCTACCAACAGCAGCTTTAACACCTACCGCTTCTAGTGTTAATCCAACAACACGCACTAAACGCCCCGCAACCGAAACCCGGTGCGGGTGAATATGCTGTTCACAGTTTTTTAAACGCTCGGTAATGCGATTTATATCAACCATAGAAAGTTTTTGACGCTTTTATTAGAAAATTACTGATGCAAAGATTCTTGCAAAAATGATTCCAACACCTCGTTCAAACGAGATTTAATATTGAGATCTATATTGGAAGTACTGTTTTCAATTTGGCAACTGCCAACAGGTAGTTGTGGCGCAGCCAATAGTTGCCAGCCTTGCTCTTGAATATGTCCGGCACCAAACTGTTGCTCTACCAGTCGGATGTCTTGAGGGTTGAGTAATATTTGTGTATGAGATTCTTGCGCTGGCAGCGCTTTAATTCCTTCACTGATTGCTGACAGTAAAATATCAGGGTTAGTTTTTGCTTCGTGTTTAGTGACAGCTTCAGTAAGTTGCACAACGAGTTGTAATAATTGTGCTTCAACATTTTTTTCTACATTCGCTAACGGCTGATGTAGTTGCTCTATCAGCGATTGCATTGCAGCAATTTGTTGCTCGCTAGTTTCTTTACCTTCAGCTAAGCCGCTATTGACACCTTCTTCATGTCCAGTTGTTAAACCTTCTTGATGCCCTGCTACTTTGCCTTCATCAAAACCTTTGGCGAAACCTTCTTCTTTACCGTGATTAAAACCTTCATCAAAAGCCGCTTGTCGAATTTCTTCAATTTCTTCTGCGGTTAATGGTACAGGCTCAGCAATTTCGGTTTCTTCAGGCGGTTCATAACGCCAGCTTCGAGATTTACCAAAAGCATTGGTTTTACCATCATCTTCATCAGATGTTGCTTTAACATCTGGTAAAGACCAAGTATCAAGGTTATCAACTTCTTCTGAAGTCAATGATTGCGGATCTGTAGAAGAATTTTTCATGACAGTAATTTCATAGGTTTGGCTTCATGGTATCGAGTCTATAAGAAGTCATCACCACCTCCACCGCCACCTAGCATAATTTCACCAGAGTCAGATAATCGACGGGCAACAGATAAAATTTCTTTTTGCGCAGCTTCTACTTCACTAATACGTACAGGTCCCATGGCTTCCAGATCATCTGCTAGCATTTCTGCGGCACGCTTTGACATGTTAGACATGATTTTCTCTCTCAAGGCCTCATCGGTACCTTTGATCGCTTTCATCAAGGCGTCTTGCTGAACTTCTCTTAAGATAGCCTGAATACCTCGGTCATCAACATCAGCAAGGTTTTCAAAGACAAACATTAAGTCTTGAATTTGCTGACTCATTTCTTCGTCATGCTCACGAATTGAGTCCATTAGCATACCTTCAACATTAGATTCTAGGTAATTCATAATATCGGCTGCTGCTTTCAAGCCGCCCATTTTCGCTGCTTGTGCGCCAGCTTGTCCAGCAAACTGTTTCTCCATTATCTCGTTTAATTCTTGCAAGGCTGCTGGTTGCACTTCTTCCAGGTTCGCGATGCGCATCATTAAATCGAGGCGAACTTTGTCAGCAAACTGGGTCATAATTTCAGCTGATTGCTCTGGCTCAAGGTATGACAATACAATGGTTTGAATTTGTGGATGCTCATTGCGGATAATATTGGCAACTTGTTTTGAATCCATCCATTTTAAGGAATCAAGGCCTTTAGCGCCGCCACCCATGACTATTTGGTCGATTAGGTTACCGGCTTTATCTTCACCTAACGCGGCAGTAAGCGCTTTACGAACAAACTCTTCGCTTTGGAAACCAATGGTTGAGAAGTTTTGAATTTCATTAATAAATTGTTTATGAACCGCAGTGATTTTTTGCTGGGTAAAGTCTTCCATACCCGCCATAATCATACCAACTTGCTGCACTTGCTTAGGCTCTAAGTGTTTCAGTATTTGTGCGGCATCTTCTTCTGACAGGCTTAATAACAGAATGGCCGCTTTTTCAGCACCATCAAGTTTATTAACGTCAAATCCACCAGCAGAGGGTATTTCTGCTAATTCTTGTGTTTCATCACTCATCTTCGTTCAACCAACTTTTAACTACTTGCGACGATAATTCAGGCTCATTTGCCACTAAGGCTCGTACCGCTTTCAATACATCTTCATCACGGTGTAAATCGGGTAATTGTAGGCTACCATCTGGCGCAAAACCAACAGCTCCAGCGTCAAATTCCGAGGTTAACATATCCATGGTTTCATCGCCTAAATCAATATGGCTGTCTAATGACTTCTCACCATAATCATTCGGCGTTTGATCTGGGTAAATCAAGCGTTTCAACATTGGGCGAACTACCGCAAAAAGTAATATGGCAATTAAAATTAATGCCCCTAACAGTTTTGCATACTTGAAAATAACAGGGTCTTTCCACAACGGTAGCTCTTCTACTTCGAAAACTTCAGCACGAGAAAACGGTAACGTTACCACTTCAAGCGTGTCACCTCGTTGCAAGTCAAAGCCAATACTACCTTGTAGTAAACGACGAATGTTTGCCATTTCTTGTACCGAACGTGGTGTTGGCGTTGGCTCACCTTCAGCATTTGGCAATGGTAAATAGTCTAAGGCAACCGACACACTGATTCGGTGAATAACACCCGTTTGTTGCTTGGTATAGCTAATCGCTTCATCTAATTCGTAATTACGAGTGGATTCACTATGCTTTCGCCCTGGCATCGTTTGCTGTTGTGCGCTACCAGTAGCGTTTTCAGGAATGTTACTTTCAAGTGGTGGTTGATTCGTTAGCGCTCCGGGAATACCGCCAAGTAGGCCACCAATGGTGTTATCTTCAACTTTCATTTCACTGCGAAGTGCAGGTAAATCAGAATTATAACGACGCTGGGTTTCTTCGCTATTGGTAAAGTCCATAGCAACATCTACTTGCGCAGTGTAATTACCCAATCCAACTACCGGGATTAAAATTGAATCAATTTTATCCATATATTCATTTTCACGTTTTTGTTCAATTTCAAACTCTTTACGTGAACGCGATGATACTGAATCTTGTGAGCCAGAATTTAACAAGCGACCATTTTGGTCAGTTACCGTTACTCGGTTCGGTGTTAAGCCCTGAACAGCGGAGGCAATAATATCCACCACTGAATCAACTTCTTCTTCCGATAAAATGCGTCCACGCTGCATGGTTAACACAACAGTAGCTGACGGATTTTTTGCTCGTTTTGCAAAAACATTTTCACGTGGAATAGCAAGTAATACACGGGCACGTGATATCGATTGTAACTCTTCAATGGTGCGCGCTAATTGTTGTTCGCGTGAATGCTTTAATCTTTCAGTTTCAAGGCGTTGGCTAACACCAAAGCCCATATCTTGCATGATGATCTCAGAGCCTTCTGATGGGGCATCTCCCAGACCTTCGCGCGCTAGCATAAGTTTTATGGCTTGGTATTCGTCTGTTTGTACAGAAATAGTGTTGTTTTCTTGCTGGTAAACATCTTTATAACCATTGGCATCAAGCGTATCCATGGTTTTAATCAGTTGTTCAGTCGGTAGTTTAGCTAAGATACGATACTCAGGCTGATTCGCCCACATAATGACAAAAATCGCGATAGCAAGACAAATAGCTAACGCCATCACGATGGTAATTTGACGTAAAAAGTCAACATTTCCCATTGCGCCAGCTAAGCCTGATTTTTGTTCGCCAACGACACCGTCAGTACTGTCGTTAGCAACTAAATCATTATTGTCATCTGCCAGCATCATTCCTGTGTTGTCTGTTGAATCTGCCACTTACTTTCTCCGCGTAACGTGTACTTTCTTAGTAATTAAATTAACAACTGAGCCGCTAAACTGGCATGCTCATAATTTCTTTATAAGCTTCAACAAACTTATTACGAACCTGAACGGTTGCATCAAAGGCCACACCGGCTTTTGATGACGCAATCATCGTGTCGGCAAGTGTAACACTGCGATCACCCATTTCAAACGCCATTTTCTTTTGTCCGGCATCTTGTTGTATTTCATTAACGGTATTTACAGCATCTTTTAGCATGCTGCCGAAATCACTACCGGCTTTGCTAACCGCAGGAGTGCCCATCGCATTTTCGCCAATGGGTAAACGATTACCCATAGCTTCCATCGACATGCTTTGCATTTGGGCGTAAAGAGAATTGGTTTTGATATCCATAATTAACTCGCTTGCGTCAATTTATTGTTACCTAATATTGTTAATGGATAAAGCAAGCATAGTGCCAAGGCAGTATATGAGTGGAGTTCGTAGAATTGAGTGGTGTTGCTATTTAAAATAAAACTTAATAATATGCTTATTAATTAATAACAAAGGCAATATTAAACCTTACAAACAAAAATAAAAAACAACCTAAAAAGGTTGTTTTTTTTGCTAGTTTTATATCTTCGCGGACATTTTAAGTGATAGCACAATGGCTAACGCTTAAAGTATTTTTAGATAACTTTGGTAAGCTTATAATGGTATTTGAATACCACTATCACGCATCCGAGCAATTTTATAGCGTAAAGTGCGAGGGCTAATACCTAGTCGCTCAGCAACATCTTTACGGCTACCCCGACAAGCGTGTAATGTATCAAGAATAATTTGATGTTCTTGAAGTTTTAACTCGCTACCTAACTTGTCATCTTTGACAGCTAATTCAACGGTGTTTTGTGCCTGAGGCGGTTCGAAATTCTCAATCAGTAAATCACCAGCATCAATACAACGATCACTTTGTAAAATAAGCGCTCTTTGTACTACATTATCTAATTCACGTACGTTACCGGGCCAATCATAAGCGAATAGCTTACTACGTGCTGCGGTGGTCAATTCAGGAATTATATTGCCATCTTTTTGACAAATACGCGCGATCAAATGCTGCGCTAAAGGCAATATGTCATCTCTACGTTGATTTAGTGGTAACCAAGTTAATGGGAAAACATTTAGTCGGTAATATAAATCTTCTCGGAATTCACCTTCACTAACCGCATCTTTTAAGTCTCGGTTACTGGTTGCAATAACTCGAACATCTAACTTTATGGTTTTGCGCCCGCCCAAGCGTTCGACTTCCCGCTCTTGCAGCACGCGCAATATTTTAGCTTGAAGTCCAAGGTCCATTTCAGTAATTTCATCAAGCAAAATAGTGCCACCTTGTGCCTGTTCAAACTTACCTGGACACGCTTGAATAGCACCTGTAAAAGCACCTTTTTCATAGCCAAATAAAGTTGCTTCTAGCATATTTTCAGGAATAGCCGCACAGTTAATTGCTACAAATGGCGCTTCACTACGTGGCGAATATTTATGAATATATTGTGCTAACACTTCTTTGCCTGAGCCACTAGGCCCTAAAACCATGACAGATGCTTCTGTGTTGGCAACTTTTTTCGCCAGCTTTAGCAATTCAATACTCGCGTTGTCTGCAACTACAGGCTCACAATCATCTTGTAGTCCCAGCGGTACGTATTGATTAACCATATTCAACAATACTTCAGGCGCAAAAGGTTTTGCCATGTAATTACAGGCACCGTCTCTCATAGCCTGTACAGCATCATCTATCGTGCCGTAAGCGGTCATAATCAATACCGGCAATTTCGGGTAATTATGACGGATACTTTTAAGTAACGATAAGCCCGACATTCCGCCCATCTGGACATCACTCACCACAAGATCAACGGTTTGTGACTTAAGCTTTATCAACGCGTCTTCCCCTGACTCTACTGGTACACATTGGTACCCGGCTAAAAGTAGAGTATCAACTAATGCTTCTCGTAAGCCATCATCATCTTCTACTACCATGATTTTACTTGAACTCATTATTGTACTCCTTCAACGCAAATATCTTGATTTTCAGGCTTGTTAATACCTGCAACAGATTGACTATTAATTAATTTAGGGATTTTCAAACAAAAGTGCGCCCCTTCTCCGGGTTGACTAAGCAATCGAACTTCACCTTGATGAGCATTAGTGACTGACTTAACAACCGCAAGGCCTAAACCTGTACCTTGGCTTCGTGAAGTATAAAAGGGTTCAAAAATTTTATCGGCAAGCTCTGCACTAATACCTTGCCCGTTATCGCGCACACTAATGTAGGCATGCTCATCTTTACAATAAGCGCTAATATCAACAACAGCATCAGATTTAATCACCGTTAGACTATTATGAATTAAGTTTTGAATAGCACCTGATAATGCTGTTGCATTGCCAAGAATTTCACAATCTTGTTTACAAAAATGAAGATTAACGGTTGCGCCAGCTTGCAGTGTTTGTGGTTCAATCGCTTGTTTGGCCTGTTCAATTAACTTATTAATACTTACTGGCTCTACTACCGCTTGTTTACCACTTTTTGCAAATAACAGCATGTCGTTAACTTGCTGTTCTAAATCTTGTAATCGCGAAACTAGCTTATTTTGAAAGCTCTCTCGCGCCGTCTCAGTTAATTTCTTATTACGTAAATTTGCGCCATAGAGCATAGCGGCCGAAAGCGGTGTACGAATTTGATGCGCTAATTTAGATACCATGCGACCTAGTGATGATAAGCGCTGCAACTGACCTAATTTGTCCTGTAATAAACGAGTTTCGGTAAGGTCTGTGATCATTATGAGTTGACCCGGCTGATCGCCTAACGCCGTAATTTCTAATTTAACGCGGCGGCCATCATTTAAAGATACTTCATGCCAATCATCAGCTCTTGGTTTAAATGAACGCTTAATCACATTAAACCAAGCTTGGCCTAAAATAGGCTCATCAAGTAATTGCTGTGCCATATTATTCATTTTCACGACAATACCATTGCCATCAAGCATAATCATTCCTGTTGGCATAACATCGATGACTTGTTGAATTTGTTGGTTTTGCTTGTTTTGTTGACGTAATAACGCCAGCTCTCCGGGGAAACTTTCTTTTTCTAAGCTAGTAGATTTCTCTTGTTCTGCATTAGCATCATCAAGTGACGTAAATGCACGGCTCAGCACTGAGTGCGCTGTAGAAGAATTGCTTGATGTTGAAAAGGCTAGTGCCATATTGTTTCACCCGAATAAAAAATATCATCCGAATAAAGCATTAATTATGCCAACCAATTAAACTGTTTAAATTCAATAGATAAAGCTATTTATTAGTGAATTAATAGCTTGTCAATAAAATGGCTAGCGTAGAGCTAGCACTAATACTTAACATTGTTGGGTGTGTTTCAAACTTACTAAAAGCAAGTAAAGGCATTAATGATTGAAACCTTACAGTGCATAGATTAATTGTTTTTTTGTAAGCTATATTTACGCATTTTTTCAACTAGTGTTGTTCGGCGCATGCCTAACAATTCAGCTGAACGTGCAACAACCCAGTCATTTTTATCTAACGCTTGGTTAATTAACGCGACTTCTAAATCAGCCAAATACTCTTTCAAATTTAGCCCGTCAGCAGGTAAAACATCGACTGTAGAGCCAGTGACTACAGCTTGTTCCTCACCAGCTAGTTCATCTTCTTCGTCATCATAATCAAAACCAGAAAACAACTCGTTAATCGCTTCACGCTCTTGTAGCTCTTCAGGGTATTCTGGTTGGAATTCTTCAACATCAAGATGACGATATTTTAATGGTAATTGCCCGACATTCACCACCTGTTCAGCGTACATGATAATCATACGTTCAATTAGGTTAGACAACTCACGAACGTTACCCGCCCACGGATGTTCTTGTAAAGATTCAATCGCTTTATCGGTAAAGCGAACTGATTGACCTTGCTCAGCAGAGAAGCGAGAAATGAGCTCTTGCAGTAATAAAGGAATATCTTCTTTACGCTCTCTAAGTGCTGGTGTTTCAATAGGAAAAACATTTAAACGGTAATATAAGTCTTCACGAAAATGATTAGTTTTTATCATTTCCTCTAAATGCTGATGAGTAGCAGCAACAATACGAACATTGGCTTTAAGACTTTTTGCACCGCCGACACGCTCAAAAGTACGCTCTTGTAATACGCGCAATAACTTTACTTGCATTGGTTGCGGCATATCGCCTATTTCATCAAGAAATAAGGTCCCGCCTTCGGCCATTTCAAAACGTCCTTTACGTGTTGAAATGGCACCAGTAAATGCGCCCTTTTCGTGACCAAATAATTCACTTTCAAGTAAGTCTGGCGGAATAGCACCACAATTAACAGGCACAAAAGGCGCCTTATGGCGATCAGAAAGGTTATGAATATTGCGTGCAACAACTTCTTTACCAGTACCTGATTCACCTAAAATCAAAACATTTGCAGCGGTACTTGCCACTTGTTCAATTAAAAAGCGTACTTGCTGCATTGGCTCACTTGTACCAACTAAAGAGCGAAATAAAGGATTAGGGCCACTTATATTTCGTTTAGACGGCAAGTTATTATGGTATTGATGGCTGTTGTGCACTAACTCAACTAATTGAGCATAGTTAAGTGGTGTTGATAATTCACCAACAATATTGGCAAAACCTTTAACAGCTTCTTTATCGATAATATCATGATAAATAAAAGGACAAGTAGGGTTTGTGCGAATGATATCTTGCAGTTTAACTGAGATATTCCCACTTAAAATCACCGTAAGAATATTCGGAACTTCAGCTAGATGCTTATCGATTTCATCTTCAGCAAAAACAAAAAAATGCTCTCCAACAAACGCTAATACGGTTTCTATTTGGTGACGTCTGGCGGCGTCATTATCGACGACTAGAATGTGCTTTTGCCCTTGCATAATACCCTGATAAACCGTTTATTCTTTTAAGATATGCCATATTAACTCCCTGTTATTAATAATCAACAATAAATTGACACTGCTGTCATTTTTTTGTCAGTAATGCTGATGAATGACTATAATTTCAAATGCGACCTCTCTCGCTTATAAAAATTTAAAATCCCTCGATATTTTTATAGCCGTGAAAATAATGTCAAAAAAATAGCGGCGACTAATATTGCTTTTAAAAAGAGTTTTACTGGCATCAATAAAAAAGTTAATTAATTGTATTAAAAGAATAAAATCAACTTTTAAGAATAAAAGAAAATGATGGCATGAAATAAGCTTATGTAATAAATAATGAGTATTAATCGAAAATGAATAGGAATTGCAATGTTAATTATTAACGGTACTGCCGAACTTATGAAAGATAGTCACAGTTTTAAGAAAGGCGATAGACATGAGTTCAATATGTTCTCATTAAACATGCCATTAGAAGATCAGCTTGCTCAAATAGAAGAGTACTTAGTTACTCGTGGTTGGGACAATATTGAAGTGACGAATAACGGTATTGTTGAAGATCCAGCAAGTATCGAACACGCTGTTTTACAGGCTGCTTACGAAAAAGCAAAAAACGAAGGCTTTGCGGTTACCATTAATAATCAACCTTTAATATAATTTATCACGCTCAATTTCTAAAATTAAGTATAATAAAGTTAATGTATTAACACTGGAGATATCTATGACTCATGCGTCATTAAAAAAATATCAACAAGTTACTAAAAGCACAGCGCAGCAAGCGTCACCTTATCAACTAGTCGCTATGTTATTTCAAAAATTACTCGATAATATTGCCACCGCTAAAGGTGCAATATCACAAAAAAACTACGCAAAAAAAGGCGCTGAATTATCTAACGCTATTGCCATTATTGGTGTGCTGGAGGGGTCTCTTGATTTTGAGCAAGGTGGCGATATTTCAAATAACCTTGCTTCTTTGTATCAATACTGCTCTGAGCAATTGCTTGAAGCTAGTACGAGTAATGATATTGAAAAATTAAATGAAGTGGCTCAAATTTTAATCCCAATTAAGTCAGGTTGGGATGCTATTCCGCTTGAAAATCAAGAACAGGTAAGCTTTTAGTGGCTACTAGCGCTATCGAAGCTATCAATAATATCATTGACGTATCTAATACCTTGCTCGAGCTATTAGACACGTCAAATAGACATAACGACAGTGAAAGCCAAGCTAATGATACAAATCTACTAACGCTAATGACCGAGCGAGAACAGAAAATACATGCATTATTTGAAAGCTTTACTATTGATGAATTACAAACACATAACGAAGCCCTTCAGCACGTAGCAACATTGGACAAGCAACTTGTTGATACAATTAACGTTGCACAAAAACTTTCTAAATCTAAAATTTTATCGTTAAAGAAAGGTAGAAAAGCGATTAATATTTATCAAAAGTCATAATATCTAACATAAATTGCCCCCTTAATTCACTCAGTTCCATGCTAAATTTACTGCCTCTGCCCTGTATTTTGATTAATACACATACAATCAAATCCAATAAATATACATTATTTACTTAAGTTTTTATTAGGTATGCCGATAAGCCTTACATAGGGTTAAGTCTTTAATTGGCTAACCACATAAATCATATTTCGTTTCATATAAGCAAAGACAACTGCAAGGTGAAAGACTACTGTGCTTACGATTAATACAAACGTAAACCAGCTGTTTATGCAGCGACAATTAAGTAGTGTCAGTTCTGAACTGGCAACTACTTTTAGCCGTTTGTCTTCTGGTATGCGTATTAATTCAGCAAAAGATGATGCGGCGGGTTTACAAATATCTAATCGTATGACCTCTCAAATTAATGGTTTGGTGGTTGCTCAACGTAATGCGAACAATGGAATATCACTAGCCCAAACGGCAGAAGGGGCATTAGTTGAAAGCACCAACTTATTATTTAGAATGCGTGACTTATCACTACAGGCAAGTAATGGTTCACTTTCTACTGAAGATAGAGAGGCGCTAAACAAAGAAACAGATCAACTTAAAGCTGAGCTAAATAGAATCAATGACTATACCGCTTTTGGTAAAAATAAAGTATTTGATACAAGCGCAAACACCACTGCTTTTGATAAGGTAGAACGCGATATTATCACCACTCTACAAGGTGGTTTATTAGCTGAGTCTGAACAAATTATTGAAGAACAGTTCGGTTTAACTGGTGATGGTGCCACGTTTAAAATTAACTTAGAAAATATTGATGGTGCCAGTGGTGTTTTAGCATCTGTTTCTTATGCAGGTACTGGCAGCAATTTAGTGATGAATATAGATTTAGGCGATTTCTCTACTATCACGGGAGATAAAATAAAACAGCTAAAAAGTACCGTGCTGCATGAAATGACCCATGCGGTAATGGCCAATAATATGGATTTAGGTACAACCCCGACATGGTTCGCCGAAGGCAGCGCAGAAGCAATAAGAGGCGCAGATGATAGAGTAAAATCTGATATTTCAAGCCTGGGGCTAAACACTATAAAAACTGGTTTAAATGCCATATTTTCAAATAATAGTGCGCCAACAGGCACTAATGCAGAAGTCGCCAGCGTATATTCAGGCGGTTACATTGCAATGCGGTATTTAGAGAGTCAAATAGGAGGTGCAGGTATAAAAACCTTAATGTCTTCTTTAGCCGGTGGCTCAACTTTTGATGCGGCCATTAATACGGCTTCTAACGGCTCACTAGCAAATGCCGCCGCACTGCAAACACAGCTAATGGCTGGTACTGTTTTTGAAGATTTTGTCAATAATGACATGGACCTTGATAATATTGATAACGGTGCATTTGGTGGATTAGATGCTAGTGATGGCGTTAGCAGAGCTGAGACTATTGTTGGTGGGGTAAGCAAAAAAACTACCGAAAACTTTGCAACAACCTTTGTCTCAGGGGACGACGATAGCGCTGCAGATTTTGATCCAGTAACCAACTACGCCGCTACTGGGTTAACTGAGGTTAAGCTTGAAGACTACAGTGTCGAGATCACAGGTTCGGGCAGCCAGCAAACAATATTCCAAGTTGGTGCCAATGCGAATGAAACCATAGATATGGCGTTAGGAGGCTTTTCAACCAAGGTTTTAGGGTTAGATGATTTTAACCTGATAGATAACCCACAGGGAGCAACTAACGCGATAGACGATGCCTTACGTTATGTTGATGGTGAACGCGCAAATCTAGGTGCTTTTATGAATAGAATTGAGCACACTATGGCAAACCTTAGCAATATTCATGAGAATGTCAGTGCTAGTCGTTCTCGCATACAAGATACTGACTTTGCAATAGAAACAGCTAATTTAACGAAAAACCAAATTCAGCAACAAGCCATTACCGCTATGATGTCGCAAAGCACCCAACAATCACAACTTATCCTGCAGCTCCTTGGCTAAAGCCCCCCTTATTACTCCCTTCTAATTGAAGCATCAAATAGCATTAAAAAACCGCTTTAACTTTCCAAGCTAAAACGGTTTGTTAGATTGTAAAAAAGTAATAATATTAATTAGATTTTTTCACTACACCTGGCATATTGTCTAGTTGCTGCTGTAAGTAAGTACTAGTAGAATTTAGGTTGCTTACTAATAAATCCATTGCATTATATTGTGCAAAAAGCCGCTCCTCTAATGCATCTATACGTCTAGAGAAAGCAACACGCTCATCGTCTAACTTTTTAAGTTGGCTAGTTTTGCTGTCAATTCTGCCTTGGATAAGCCCATCGGACTCCGTATAAAACTCAGTTAAGGTTTTTAATGATGCGGCAAAGCCAGGTACATCGTCAGTGCCAACAAAAAAGTTTTGCACGCCATCAACGTCTGACTCTACTAGAGCATTTAGATCTTCATTATCTATCTCTAACTTACCATAGCGATCAGAGCGAATACCTAATTCATTTAGTGTTAACGTTGAACCATCACTACTTGCAAATGAGCTACTTAACTCTTGACGTAATTTACTCATTACGCCACGTAACATTGAATCACCTGCAAGAGGGCCACCGCCTGTATCACCTGCTTTTCCTAGTTCTTTACTAAGATCAATAAGTTTATTGTAGCTCTCAACAAACTTTTCGATACCACTTGTAATGTTACCGTTATTTGCACTAACCGTTGCTGTACTTACATCATCGCTAACATCTTGTGTTTTTTTAGCAGTTATCGTAATACCGTCAATGGCGTCAACAAATTCATTAGTGCTATTAGTAACGGTTAATGCACCATCAATAGTTATAATCGCGTCTTTTGCGGCATTTGTTTCACTCAAGTTGGTAGCAAAAGTAGGTGACAATGTATCTGAATCATATGCTAAGCGAGATAAACCCACATTATCTGTATTATTGCCATCTGAAGTGTCATCAACAGTAACTTTTATAGCATTTGCTAAGCCTGTTTCTTTACTCGTTAAGACTAAATGTTGCCCGTTGTCATCGGTAATAATTGTCGCAGTGATTGAATCGTTGTCAGTACTACTATTGATTGAATCACGAATATCACTTAATGTGGCGCTATCAGAAACACTAATATCAAAGCTATTGCTGCCAGAGCTTAAGGTTAAAGAGCCTTCTCCTACAGCTTCACTGCTATTAATTCCTGAAGATACGAGCTTATGAGAACTCGCAAGTTGATCAACTTTAATTGAGTAGCTGCCAACTTCTGCCGATTTTGTGCTACTTAACGTAACAAAATCATCTGTGCCGGATACTTTTCTTTGCTGATAATTATCTGCATCAGCCAAATCTTCTATTGAATCAATAACACTCTGTAAGCCACCTTTTAATGCGCCTATTGCAGAAATATCAGTGGTTAGGTTAGCTTCACGTCGATTTAGACTACTTTCAAATGGCGCTCGTTCGGCACCGACAATCGCATCAACGACATCAGAAACTTGGAAGCCCGAACCTAAACCAGGAAATGCAATATCAACCATAATTCACACCAATTTGTTAAAATATACCTAAATATTTAGTATAACTAAATATTTAAAAGAAAGAGTAGCAGTAGTTAGATTTCCGTATCTATCAGATTTCCAGTTGCATCTGAAAGCTTAGAAATTAACGTCAAGACCTCTTCTGAGGGGTATTGCTTTACTAACTCGCCAGTACCTTTATCTAGTACTTTAATAACATCTCGTCCAGAGTCTTTATCAACTAAAAACTCCAAGCTTCTATTCATTTCACCCATGAAGTCCTGCAATTGCTGAGCCACTTTTTCAAGTTGATTTGGCGTCATCACAACAGTTTCTTCAGCATTTTTCTCTTGTGCTTTTTTAGTTTCCTCAGCTTTAGCCATTTGCTCAGATAATGAAACTTTTTCCACTCTTTCAACTTCTTGATTTACACGAGATGCATTTTCAGAGTTTTCCGATATCAAGTCTTGCCCTGCTTGATTACCGGTATTAATAACATTAACTACACTCATCATTGGTTCCTTCTAGCTCAATACATTAACAGTTTGTGCTAAAGCAATTCAATTTACTGGCACACTTTGTTAAATATTAAAACACAAAAAGGAAGGGGTGATTAGCCTCCTTCCTTAACTTATGTTCTTAGCATCAATAGATGCTAGTGTTAGTTCGAGGCTTAACCAATCAAACTTAGCGCTGCTTGAGGTAATTGGTTAGATTGAGCTAAAATTGACGTACCCGCTTGTTGCAAGATTTGGTTTTTAGTCATGTTAGCTGTTTCAACTGCAAAGTCAGTATCTTGAATACGACTACGAGATGCTGAAACATTCTCTTGGATATTGGCTAAGTTACTAATAGTATGGCCGAAACGGTTTTGAATCGCACCTAAGCTAGCTCGTTGAGAGTCAATTTCAGCTAACGCACCATCAATAATATCTAATGCATCTTGAGCACCTTTAACAGTACCAAGGTCAACACTGCCTACATTTACACTTGCTGAAATTTGACCCGCTGTCGGCTCAATAGCAGCATCCGCACTTACTACGGCAAATGACTCTGTTGAATTTAATTTAATTGAACCAGAAATAGTTGCATCAGTTTCAGTTGCTAACACTGTTGCACTTGCAGTTGTACCATCATGTTCAACGGCGCGGATAGAAGCTGTTGCACCGCTTAAGCTACCAATAGTAATATCTTTACCACTTTCGTCAGTTAATACTAACCCTAATGTATCATCAACAGTAGCAGTTACACCATGAGCACCTGATTTTTCGTTGATCGCTTCAGCAAGTGAAGCATAATCAGTTGTACTAGCTGTTGTCGCTGAGATTGCTGAGCCATTTAATAAGAATGACGTTGCACCTGCGGCACTTAAAGTATCGATTGAAACAACAGTTCTTGCGTCAGCCGAAACACCTGTACTTGCTGTTTTAGCATTGATAGATGCAGCTAAAGTATCGGCGCCATCATCTGCCGTAGTTGCGAAGGCAGTTGCCACACCGTCTTTACCGGTAATAGTTACCGCTGGAGCTAGAGTTGTAACACCGTTAGCACCAGTACCAGTAACAGCAGCACCTAAACCAGTACCTGCAAGAGTTAGTTGGTTAGTACCAATATCATTAGCGGCAATACTACTTAAGCTCATTGAAATACTTTCGTTAGCATTTGCACCCACTTGGAATTGTTTCGTACCAAACGTTCCGTCTAGTAATTTTTGCGAACCGAAAGAAGTAGTATCTGAAATTCGAGTTAACTCAGTTTGTAAAGCACTTACTTCTTTTTGTAGCGCTTCGCGGTCTGAATCTGAGTTTGAACCGTTTGCTGATTGTAGTGCAAGCTCTCGCATACGTTGCAAAATATCAGTTGAAGCTTGCATCGCACCTTCTGCTGTTTGCGCCATTGAAATACCATCATTGGCATTACGTTGTGCAACACCAAGACCATTTACTTGAGAAGTTAAACGGTTAGAAATTTGTAGACCTGCCGCATCATCTTTTGCACTATTAATACGCATACCTGATGATAAACGTTGCATTGAAGTTGCTAAGTCATTGCTAGACTTTGTTAAATTACGTTGAGCATTTAATGATGAAACATTAGTATTTACTGAAATAGCCATTTTTAAAACTCCTGATTACTATCGTGTAATGCGTTAATTAGGTTTTAGGTTTAGAACTATCGAATGTATCATCTAGTCCCCGTTCTACAAACCTTAACGGCAGCAAAAGAATTAACTTTAGACTTTTTTTAATTTTATTTATTTTCTCTTTCAATGAGCTCATTAAAAAGTGCTGGCACAGTACTAGGCTTAACGTGAAAGGCATCACAGTGATATTTTAAATTACTAACGCCATCTATATTTGTCAGGCCATAAACATCAAGAAAAGGAATATTGTTATCGTGGCAAACCTCAGTTAGTTGCTGATTGAAGTAAGCAACTAGCTGCTTAAACGTTTCTTGTTCCTCCTCTACTATTCCATTCAGAACTATAGGGTGAGGTGCAGGAACACCATAAACAATAATATTCAGATCATTTTCTTTCGATGCTGCTTTTAGCAAACGAATATATTTAACTACCATAGCGTCAATAATCTGCTGGTAGTCTTTATTGTATTTATTACAGTAGTGAAATATGCCTTCATTAAGTCGACAATCAATTTCTCCAAATCCAAGAACAGCACAACTACCTTTAGGTATACCATTTAGTAAAATATTTAAACTCGCTTTGCACTTATGCTCTGCATCTTGAATAAAATGAAATATTTTAGCGCCGGTAATAAAAAGTGATTTTACTGTATGTTCGTTATTTTCATGCTCAACAGTCATACCATTTACAGCAAAACCATGACTCTCTGACAGGAAATAAATCGGCTGTTGTTTGCTAGTTTTATACTCCAATTTATTTTGTAAGCGGTAAGTTAGTAGCTCTTTAATAAAGGTATGAAAAACCCGATGGTTTTTTAAATTTAAACGTTCAGCTGTAATCGTGTGTATTTGCTCACTCAAGTTAATGGCTTGCTGACCTTCTTCATCATTGTCAAACAACCAAAATAGAATAGCTTTACCAATCAATAATTCACATAGTTGAAAATCATCTAATTGATTACTAACCAATCCAATATCAGCAAACTCTAATGCATCCTGATAACGATGAAGGAACATAAAATTATTAAAAATATGAAAATAAACACTCGACTGACTTAAATCAAGTTCCAATACTTTTAAGTGACATTCAAGAGCTTCTTCAAACTTACCTTGCTCGCCAAGCAACACACCTAAATTCAAATAATATTCAGCTTTTTCCATATCAGCAAAAATAGCCTTACGATAATTTTTCTCAGCTTCAATTTTTTTACCTACCTTTAGCTGAACATTGGCCAAATTATTATATGCATCAGCATGATTACCATCTATTCCTAGCGCTGTTAAATAATGACGTTCAGCAAGTTGCACCTGACCTAAATCATTATACACATTAGCTAAGTTATTAAAGCTTGCGGCATGACTAGGGTTACGTTCGATCATTTTTTTAAATATAAGTATTGCCGCTTCAAGCTTCTGTTGTCCGTGCAAGGTCAAAGCTAGTAACTGTTGTGCATCAAAAAGATTTGGTTTTTTCTCGAGAATTTTTTCCAAAATAGTCGTCGCCGCATCAAAATCTTGTTGCTTGTAAAAGATACTTGCTCGATCGAGCTTTCCTCTAATTCCCATAACTTCCCCCCGGCCTTAAACAAAAAAAGAAGGCTAATTACCTAGCCTTCTTTTTATTTAACAAACATATAACTATAGTCGTAAGCCTTAACCACCAATCAAACTAATAGCTGCTTGTGGTATTTGGTTAGCTTGCGCCAAGATTGACGTACCTGCTTGCTGCAGAATTTGGTTTTTGGTCATATTTGCTGTTTCAACAGCAAAATCAGTATCTTGAATACGACTACGAGATGCTGAAACATTCTCTTGAATATTTGCCAGGTTACTAATGGTATGGCCAAAACGGTTTTGAATAGCACCTAAGCTAGCTCGTTGTGAATCAATTTGAGACAAGGCACCATCAATAATATCTAATGCGTCTTGTGCGCCTTTTGGTGTACCTAAGTTAATAGAGCCAACATCAACTTGCGCTGAAACTTGCGCGGCTGTTGGTTCAATAACGGCGTCTGCACTCACAACTGCAAATGATTCTGTTGAGTTCAACTTGATTGAACCTGAAACCGTTGCTGACGTTGCCGTAGCTAATACAGTAGCACTTGCCGTTGTTCCATCATGCTCAACCGCACGAATAGAAGCGGTTGCGCCAGTTAACGCACCGATAGTGATATCTTTACCACTTTCATCTGTTAACACTAAACCCAAAGAGTCATCAACAGTCGCTGTTATTCCTGTAGCACCAGATTTTTCATTAATCGCTTCTGCTAAAGATGCATAATCCGTAGTACTGCTTGTAGTAGCCGAAATTGCAGAGCCATTTAGTGTAAATGAAGTCGCACCTGCGGCACTCAAAGTGTCAATTGACACCACTGTTCTCGCATCAGCTGTAACACCAGTATCAGTGGTTTTTGCATTAATTTTAGCGGCTAACGTATCAGCGCCATCGTCTGCGGTAGTGGCAAATGCTGCAGGTTGACCATCTTTACCGGTAATAGTTACAGCAGTAGCTAACGTTGTAACACCATTGGCACCTGTACCTGTAACAGCGGCACCTAACCCAGTACCTGCAAGTGTCAACTGATTAGTACCAATATCCGTTGAGGCAATACTACTTAAACTCATTGAAATTGTTTCATTTGAGTTAGCTCCAACTTGGAACGACTTGGTACCAAATGTGCCGTCTAATAGTTTTTGAGAGCCAAATGACGTTGTATCAGAAATACGAGTTAACTCAGTTTGAAGTGCACTTACTTCTTTTTGTAATGCTTCTCTATCAGCATCTGAATTTGAGCCATTGGCTGACTGTAATGCAAGTTCACGCATACGTTGTAAAATGTCGGTGGATGCTTGCATCGCACCTTCAGCTGTTTGCGCCATCGAAATACCGTCATTGGCATTACGTTGTGCAACCGCTAAACCATTAATTTGTGATGTTAAACGGTTTGAAATTTGTAATCCTGCAGCATCATCTTTCGCGCTATTGATACGCATACCTGAAGACAAGCGCTGCATTGAGGTAGCCAAGCCTTCGCCTGATTTTGTTAAGTTACGTTGAGCATTCAATGATGCCGTGTTAGTTACTACTGATAAGGCCATGATAGACTCCTAGTAATTTTAATTGTCTGTTACATTGTTTACGTTAAAGTAGGCTTAAACCTTTCACTCTGAACGCTGTTTATTTCAGCCCTAATTTCATAATTGCTAAAACTACTTACGCAATGCAGTTGGGCTTCACTGGCCTTAACAGCCACTATTTACAACGATATACATGTTTGATGTTTACCGTCATTTTTATGTCCTAATATCTTTAAGCATAATCGATGCCAAAAATATAAAACAAGAAAACACTTAGCGAATATAATTAAAAAGAGACAAGCTTTGCACTTGTGTAAAAGACTGTTGCGCCGCTTGTAGCGCGATTTTAGATTGTTCAAATGTCGATATCGCTTTAGCAAAATCTAAGTCTTCAATTGATGAACGGCCAGAAGATAAATACAACTCAGTATCTAAATGGTTACTTTTTTGTCGATCAATGACTTGTAAGTTAATACCAGACTGAGCACGACGAGATGTTAAATGATTCATAGCATCATTCAATTGCTCAAGTGTCTGGTTAAAGTCAACCTGCACCTGCGGGTCATCACCCCCACTAGTTTTGTTCTCAATCCAATCAATTGCTGATTTTAAGGTATCAAAAACACTGATATTTTCTTCTGGAGTCAATGAGAAATTATCACCCGGCAATGGGTTGCCGCTCAATTTAACTTCAATTCCATTAAAGGCAATGGGTTGCCCAGGTACGTAACCTGTCACATTAGTAACGTTACCAGCACCATCAGTAATAGTAAGATCGGTTTCGCTAGTAAAGTTAAAGGTAAAGTCTGGTGGATTAGCAGTTCGGTTATAAACACTCGGATCGGCTATAACAGCACTTTCGACACCAATGCCTGAAGTATTAGTATTATAAATAGGAGAAAAATCTCCAAGAGCATTAGGTACTTTTTGAAAGACTTGCTCACCACTCTGATTGGTTGCGATAGATACGTTTTTAGCTATTTGTAGCTCTCTAACTCCGTTGTCACCACGATAATTAACCGTGTTATCAGCTTGTAAAACAAATGGTGCATCATCAATTTGAAAACCAGCATAAACATAGCCACCAGTTTCATCTTGGCTATTGGCAATGTCGAGTATCTGCTGCAGGCTTTGGCTTGCTTGTTGTGCTATTGAGGCAAGGTCATCATCAGAACGTACACCACTATTGGCTTGTAGCATTAGATCTTTCAACTCATTCATAATGCCTTCAGCATTGGCCAGCGAAGTATCAATTAAGCTATTGTGATTTTCTGCTTGGGTAATATTACGTTGATATTTCTCAATATTAGCAAGATCGTTCTTGTAACCAGCCAATGTACTATAAGCAACGGCATCATCTTTTGCGGTAATAACACGTTTACCACTCGAAATATAATTTACCTGCTCATTGACACCAGCCTGTTGGTTAGACATTTGTAAGCCATTTTGAATATAAAACTGTGCAGTTGAAACACGCATGTTAAGTCCTATCTAGCCACTGATAACAAAGTATCGAAAATAGTATTAGCCACTGAAATTATTTGTGACGACGCTTGGTACGCTTGTTGATATTTCAACATATTTGCCGCTTCTTCATCGAGATTAACCCCAGATTTAGATTGATTGCGATTAAACGCTTGAGTAAACAAAGCTTGCGCCGTATCCGCAACAACCTCAGCGGAACTAGCATTTGAGCCCACTTCAGCTGTCGCGTTGGCTAATGCTTGACTAAATGTTTGCTTACCGCCGCCAAGAATTTGCTGTTCTTGCGTTGATGCCATAAATGAAGCGTTCGTGCCATTACCAGAGCCAAATGCATCTGAAATAGTAAATTTCTCACGAGCTAAAGCACCTTGACCTGTTGGTAAACCACCAATTTCAATTTGGAATGCCGAAGCAGCAGGAGATGGAGGCATATCAATAACGGCTGATGCGCCTGCGGCAAAACTACCGCTAGCTAATGTAGCTGCAGGCGGAGGATTCGCCGCGTCATAAACTCGGTAATCAAACGTACCCGGTGTTAATGGGTTTTCGTAAACATCAACGGTTAAGTTGGCGTTAGTTCCGTCTGTAAAAGATCTAGCAATTTCGGGGTCAGTAACGTTGACAATACTTACAGAGCCATTACTAATGTTATTATCGTCGGCCGAAACCCCAATAGCTGAACTTGCTGCAATACCTTTTGGATCAGTAAGCGTAACCTGCATTAGTGATGCGCTATTTTCTGTTGGACGAATTTTAAATGTATCGTCCGTAGCTGGTGCACCAGAATTTACGGTAAAGTCAAAACCAAAGCCTGTTGAATAAACGCCACTGCCAGGTGATGACTCCACTAAGGTAGTTTCTGTGCCATCAAGCTCATTGGTCATGATGTAATCTGTACCATCATATTTTATTGAGAACTCATTTGTTGGTACTAATGAAACATCTGTTATTGTTACTCCAGCCTGAACCGTGCCTGCGTTTTTTGATGATGGTAATACACGTGAACTTTCTAGTGCCGATGTATTAATATCAGTAAAAATGTCTAAGCCTTGCTTGCCATTTAAATCAAGCCCTTGTGACTGTGCTTGATTTAAGGTATCTGAAACAGCCATCGATAAACGATTTAATTCACTACGTGCTTTTGTGACATGCTCATCACGATATTCAAGCTTGGCCGCGAGCGCACCGCCCATTTTCGAGCCATTTAATGCCACGGTGCTATTAGGACCAATTAATTTTAATTGTGTTTGTTTTGGGTCAGGATCACCTGCTACCACACCAACCGTTAATGGTGTAATACCGGCAACTAATGTAGTACCGCTCCCAATCATTACCGTCATAACGCCATTGGCATCTTGCACGGTATTTACTGAGGTATATTCGCCTAATTCGGTAATAAGTTGATCGCGCTTATCAAGCAGATCATTTGGTTGCCCTGCTTGTGTTAAATCTCTATTTTGTAAGATTTGTTCATTCATCTTTGCCAATTCAAGCGAGATTTGTGAAATTTTATTGGCTATTTGTTCTATCTCACCGTTGGTGGATTTTTCAAGTTGGTCTAAGTTATCGTTTAAATTATTAAAATCATTGGCTAAAACGCTGGCTTGGCTCAGCGCAATATTACGCAAACCAATATCACTTGGATTATCAGCTATGCCGTTTACTGCTTGATAGAATCGGTCAATAGAGCCACCAATCGCTTCACTTGACGTTGACATTACTTGGTTAAGTTGATTGAGGTCTAGACTGATGGAACTAGCATTTCCCAAACTGCTCTGATTGGTTAACTGCTCTTTATAGGAGAATTGATCATAGATACGTGTAATGTCTTGAACATAAGTACCTGAGCCAATGAAGTTGCCACCATTAAAATTTCCTACAGCAGCATTTTGTTCAGCCCGTTGGCGGGTATAACCTTCGGTATTGACGTTAGCAATGTTATGCCCTGTAGTCCCTAACTGTTGTTGCGCGGATAATAAGCCGCTAACACCAGTTTGATACAGATTAATCGACATGACCTAAACTCCTAGAGTAACCCCAATTTCAACAGTGAAATTATCGGTAAACTTATTTATTTAATAAGCTCGTTACAGTCCGAAGAGTTGCCATTATCTTTTTGGCATAATCAGGGTCGGTTGCGTAACCAGCACCTTGTATACCATGCAGAAATTGTTCCACATTTTCTGCTTTTTCTAATGCGCCTTGATAACGCTCACTTCCGGTGAGTAAATTAAGGTAGTCATTAACACTCTCGCCAATAGTATCGTAGACCCTAAATGGCTCACGCTTTTTCACCATAGCGCCATTTTCAAACTCTAAAGTTTCTTTATGTGTTTTATCGCCAGCCCAACGGCTGTCAGCTTTAATGTTAAATAAATTATTAGAACTCTCACCAGAATCAGTTTTGATAATTTTCTGGCCCCAACCTGTTTCTAGTGCTGCTTGCGCTATAACCACTTCAAATGGCACTTTTATTTTGTCTTGCACGCGTTTGGCATCTGCCGTTAGCGCACTAACAAAATCTTTAGGCTGCTCAAAGGTCGGGCTTTGTAATAAGCTCGCCATCTGGGCTGCTGCAGAGCCATTTGTTTGACGATCTTTTTCAGGATCTTGTTTTGCTGTCGGATCATTGACTAGATTTCGATTAGTTAATAAAGCTGATTGAGTAATTCGTACACTACCGCGGCTATCAAGGTTCCCGTCTGAGCGCAAAATAGTATGAGGTTTAAAGTTATCATCACCACCCAATTGGCGAACAATTAATTCAGAAAGGCCAAGTGAGCCATTATTCGACATTTCAAGCGACATTTGTTGATCATGCATATCACGATAGAATTTAGTCGATTCGGAATTGAAAGGGCTATCTGATGCCAAAACATCTTGCGCTTTTCGCATGCTCTTCATCAACATTTGCATAAAAATTGACTCGAATTGCTTAGCAGCTTGATCTAACGCCGCTTCCTTACTGGCTTTATCACCTGATTTAGCGTCTTGGCGAATTGAGTTTAAGCCATTAACATCTAAAAAGTTTTGTGCATCAGCAATACGTGTTGTCATAATTTAGCCTTACCTTAATCATTAAATAATGATCAAATTTCCTCGTAACGCGCCAGCTTGATCTAATGCTTCTAAAATAGCCATTACATCACCAGGGCCGGCACCAACTTGGTTAATAGCACGAACTAACGTATCTAAGGTAATGCCGGGATCAAAAACAAACATTCTTGAGTCATCTTGATTAACGTCGATAATTGATTGATTAGTCGTTACCGTTTCACCTTCAGCAAAAGCATTCGGTTGAGAAACATTTTCTATTTCATTTATCGTCACGGTTATACCACCGTGGGTAATCGCCGCTGGCAGCAATCGTACATCGGCACCAATAACAATAGTGCCCGTGCGGGAGTTAACAATAATCTTTGCTGATGGAGTTCCAGGTTCAAACTCTAAGTTTTCTAACGTTGCTAAAAAGCTAACTCGGTCTGCGGCATCTCTTGGCGCAGTTACCCTTACCGAAGCGGCATCAACCGCACGCGCAGAGCCTGAAATTAAATTGTTAATGGTGTCAGATAAACGCTTTGCGGTGGTAAAGTCAGCATTGTGTAGATTAAATGTAATAAAGTCGCCAGAGGTAAATGGTGAAAGCACTTCACGCTCAACCATAGCGCCATTAGCAATTCGGCCAACGGTAGGTGTATTAACAAGTACTTTCGAACCATCTAACCCTTCAGCACCTAAACCACCGACAACTAAACTCCCCTGAGCGACGGCGTAGGCATTGCCATCAAGCCCCATTAAAATTGTTTGTATTAATGTTCCACCACGTAAACTTTGTGCGCTCCCCATTGAAGATACAGTGACATCAATTTTTTGTCCCGGCTTTGAAAATGCAGGTAATTCAGCATGTACGGCAACAGCCGCAACATTCTTAATTTTAGGTTTTAAATTGCTTGGCATGGTAATACCAAAGTTACTCAACATAGTTTTAAAACTTTGTTCAGTAAATGGACTTTGCTCACCAGTACCTGGTAAACCGACAACTAAACCGTAACCGATTAATTGGTTACTGCGAACACCGGCAACATCGGCTAAATCTTTTATTCTTTGGGCATTAGCTTGGGTAGTAAGTACCAGCAAACTAATGAATAGCATATTAGATAATATTTTTTTCATCATATTTCCCTCTAAAGAGGCCACCATGAACTGCTGAAAAACGACGACAACCAACCTTGCTCTTGTACATCGGCAAAAGTACCTGTACCAGCATATTGAATACGAGCATTAGCGACTTTGCTCGAGGTAACAGTGTTATTTGAATTAATATCTTGCGGACGAATGACACCAGTTAAGCGAATATATTCATCACCATTATTTAGTGACATCCACTTTTCACCGCGGATCATTAAATTACCATTGGGTAAAACTCTTAAAACATGCACAGAAATATTACCTGACAAGCTATTACCTTGGTTTGCTTTTGAGTCACCTTTAAAGTCAGACTCCTGGTCATAACCAAATTGAATGGCTTTATCTTTAAAGTTCACAGGAACGCCACCAAAACCAGTAATTGGGCTAAGCGTAGCGCTGTTTTCTTTTTTCATTTCCGTTTTAGCATTTTTCTGGGCTTGCGTACTTTCACTCAAAATAACCGAAATAATATCGCCAACACGATGGGCTTTAGAATCAGAATAAATATTATTAACGTAATTCAATTTAAAAAGTGAACCTGTAGGTACTAATGGCTCATCTTCCATTTCAGGTAAAATGGGTGCAAAATCAGGATCATCAGGTAACGTTTTCGCTTGATCGGTGCTGGCACAGCCGCTAGCTAATAGCGCAACAATGCTTATAGTCAAAAGTGTCGATTTCAATGATGTTGGTTTAGCGTTCATATTGCCCCCTAAAAACTATAACTGCTGATTAATGTAGCTAAGCATTTCATCAACTGCAGAAATAACTTTTGAGTTCATTTCATATACACGCTGACTTTCTATTAAGTTAACTAACTCTTCAGTAGTATTTACATTGGAAGTTTCTAACGCGCCCTGCACTATCATGCCGTAACCTTCTAAACCTGGTACACCCTCTTGTGGTGTACCACTAACCGCGGTTTCAACATATAAGTTTTGTCCAATTGGTTCTAACCCTGTTGGGTTAACAAAATTTACCGTGTTAATTTGACCGACTACTGCTGGCTCAGCTTGCCCTTGTAACGTCACAGAAACTTCACCGTCTTGTGAAACAATAATACTTAAAGCGTCCTCTGGTACGGTTACTTGTGGTTGTAATAAATAACCAGCACCTGGTGTTACTATGTTGCCTTCATCGTCCATGGTAAATTGGCCATTACGAGAATAAGCAGAAGAACCATCAGGCATTAAAATTTCAAATAATCCTTCACCTTGTATCATTAAATCCAATGCATTATCAGTATTTAACATATCACCTTGGGTATGAATTTTTTGTGTTGCAACGACCTTAGTTCCAGCGCCCAACATTAAGCCAGACGGCATTTCAGTGTCTTGTGCTGAACGACCACCCGGTTGATTGATATTTTGATAAAGTAAATCTTCAAATACTGCACGGCTTTTCTTAAAGCCGATGGTGCTGGCATTTGCCAGGTTATTAGAAATAACCGCAATCTCTTTTGTTTGCGCGTCTAAGCCTGTTTTACTGATCCATAATGCTGGGTTCATACATCACCTCGAGATAATTTATTTAAAATGCGCGTAATAATGAAGAAGCGCTTGAGTCAATTTCTTCTGCGGTTTTCATCATTTTTAACTGCATTTCAAACTGACGTTGCAGTGCGATCATATCGGTCATTTCACTGATAGGGTTGACGTTACTTGACTCTATTGCGCCACTGCCCACTTTGACCGTGACATCAGCCGGTTCATTATTGCCATCTTTACGACGAAACAAGCCGTCATTGCCTTTTTCTAGAAAGCGACTGTCAGGGTTAACAAGTTTCATCCGCCCTACTTCTTCTTGAGCTGAACTAGGAGCGCCTTCAGGTTGAACCATAATAGTTCCGTCAGCAGAAATATCGATGCTATTAACTGGCAACGGTAAGAAAATAGGTCCAGTGTCACCAATAACTAAGTCACCACTTGATGTTTCTAAAGCACCGTTTTCATTTAACTTTAATTGACCGTTGCGGGTATAAGCTTCACTACCATCTTTAGTTTGAACGGTTAACCAGCCTTGCCCTTGAATGGCAATATCAAGATCACGCTCAGTAGCAAGTAAAGCACCACTGTCAAAGTTTTGGCCTGCCCTTTCGGTCATAGAAAATACACGAGTTGGCAGACCTTCACCAAAAGCTTGCATTGATCTAGCGTTAGCTAAATCGGCTTTAAAGCCAGTAGTTTTAGCATTTGCAAGATTATTGGCCGTTACTGATAAGGCATGCATGTTTTGCTTTGCACCACTCATAGCGATATACAGCATCTTATCCATAATCTATTCCACTCAATATAATTTCAATTAATGGAGATAATGCAATTAAAATGCCAATAGATAGTAATTTTTTTCCAGGAGAGGTTTAGAAAATTCGAGAATGAAGAAATATAAAAAAGCCAAGTAACATATAATGATTACTTGGCTTTTATTACGTTGATTTTAATTAAAAATTAACGAATTTGCAGTATGGTTTGATTTAATTGGTTATCAACTTCTAATGCTCTTGAGTTAGCTTGGAAGTTTCGTTGCGCTGAAATTAAGTCAATCAATTCTGATGTCAAATTAACATTAGATTGCTCTAGGGCAGATGAATTTATAGTACCAAATGTTCCTGATCCCCCTTCACCAGCTAATGCTTCACCTGAGGTTATGCTTTCTTTCCAACTAGTTCCGCCCACTTGGGTTAAACCTTGTTCGTTGGCAAAGTTTACCATCGCAATTCGAGACAATGGTTCTGACGTACCATTACTATAAGTTGCTCGCACTAAACCATCGATACCAATATCGATACCGGTTAATCGGCCTACTGCTAAGCCATCTTGTTGTAATGATGTAACTTCAAAGTTAGACGCAAATTGTGTCGGTTCATTTGGGTTTGGCGCTAAAGGATCTAAATTAAAATCTATTTGAACCGTTTGCGTCGGATCTGCACCATTAGGTAAATGGTCAGTAAATGCTACGGTTCTAATACCACCATTACCAGGCGAAGGTGATTGGCTAATAAAGTCACCTGAAGAATTATAAGTTAATCTCGCACCTTTAACTCCACCAGGCGCTAGGCCGCCACTAACAGTACCACCTTCTGGCGTGGTTGCTGCAATAGCATTTGAAAGTGCTGTTTTCGCTGCATTAAGCGTCACTAAATCTGCAGCGGTTGGCGATGCTATGGCATCATATGTTGCTTGTGCTGCTGTAGCTGCTGCAGTTTCTGTTACCACTAAGGCTTCTGCTGCTGCTTGTACAACAGGATCTTCTGCTAAATCAATTACCTTGCCATCGACTGCTGCAAACATCATCCACTGATTAGGTGCAGTCGCAGGATTATCTTTGACAAAGTAGTAAGTCATAATATGACTATCACCTAAAGAGTCGAAAATAGTGATCGAGGTAGAATGGTTAAAAGTTAATGGATCTTCTGGATCAAAGTTATCTGGCGCAGTAGAAATATATGAATCGCCAGCAGGCAGGTTCATACGAATATCTACCTCTGAAGATTGCTGAGGCGCACCAGATGCCGTTGGAATTCGAATCGGCTCTGCCGTACTTAAACTTACTGAAGCTGAAGTTCCATCAGGGTTAACCGGGAAACCTAATAAGTGACCGCCACCAGAGTTAACAATAAAGTTATCTTGGTTTAATTTAAATTGACCAGCACGCGTATAAGACGTTTCTGAACTGCCTATTTCCGGTACCGTCGCAAAAAAGCCATTACCAGTAATCGCTAAATCCAACGCATTGTTGGTAAATTGAATACTACCCTGTGAAAACTGTTGAGCAACGTCTGCCGTCAAAGCACCGTCACCTACTTTCGTTTTACCTGATGATAATAGCGAAGCCGCGTAAACATCAACGAATTCTGCACGAGACTCTTTAAAGCCTGTAGTGTTTACATTTGCAATGTTGTTGGATGTAACATCCAAGTCTTTTTGAGCAGCGTTTAGACCGCTTAATGCGATATTAAATGACATAAATTCACCTCGTAAAAAATTCTGTTAATTTAACCTTGTGTTACTTCAACAACATCCGATAGTTTCATCGAGCTGCCACCATTAAGATTCAATAATATATTTCCGCCAGACCCTGCTAAAGTGACACTGTCAACTTTTCGATAAGTCATGGCTTGTAATTCATTTGCTTCACCGTCAACCAGTCCGGCAACGCGAAAACGATACGCCCCTTCAGGTGCAGGCTCACCATCAGAACCCTTTCCGTCCCAGGTAAAGGTAAAATCACCCGCTTGCACACTACCAACTGGCACTGTTTGAATAATTTCACCAGCAACATTCTCAACGTAAATATTAACGTTTGATGCTGGTTTATCGGTAATGAGTTTACCTTTAACTTCTTCACCTTCTTCCATACCAAAAACATTATCGTCAACCAGTACACTACGGCCGACTAATGATGATGCTTGTAATGCTTGGCTAGACGACATAGAAGCCGCAAAGTTAGTAAATTGATCATTAAGATTTGAGACGCCATCTGTTGTTGAGAATGCAGTCATCTGAGAGATCATCTCATTATTCTCAACTGGCTTAGTTGGGTCTTGATGCGAAAGCTCTTGCGTCAATAAGGCAAAGAAATCTGCCTGCGTTAACATGCCGCGGTTTTCGTCTGCCTCAGGCGTTGTCGTTTCTTGCTGCCAACGAATATTGTCTAATGGATTAGAACCCGATACTGTGTCCATTTTAAATTCCTATATTAAACTTAGCTTTTACCGAGTGTTAGCGTTTTATTCAGCATATTCTTTGCTGACTCAGCTAATTGCACGTTGGTTTGATATGAGCGCGAAGCTGATATCATATTGGTCATTTCTTCAATAACGTTAACATTAGGCTTGTAAATGTAACCTTCACCATCAGCCATTGGATGATCTGGTGCATATTCAACGTTTAGTGGTTTATTACTTTCTACAACACCGAGTACTTGCACACCAACGGACTCTTTTTGTCCTGCGGCAGCTTTTTGCATCTCTGCGGCAAAAACTGGGTGGCGTGCACGGTACGTGTCATCAACACTACTACTGACACTATCAGCATTAGCAATGTTACTTGCCGTAGTGTTCAAACGTACTGATTGTGCGCTCATGCCAGAGCCTGAAATAGAAAAGACGTTAAATAAGCTCATAATCACTACCCTCCGTTAATTGCTTTTTTCAAGCCTTTGATACGGCCATCAAGAAATTGTAGACTTGCTTGATACTCCATAGAGTTTTCTAGATACAAGTTTCGTTCCACTTGCACATCTACAGTATTTCCGTCACCGGTATCAGCTTGGTTAGGCACGCGATAACCAACGCCATTATTGAGTTCCATGCGAACATCAAAATGTTTTTCATTGGTGCGAGTCATACCTGTTTGTTGTTTGGAGGCGGCCTGAGCTAATGCGGATTTAAAATCCATGCCTTTGGCTTTGTAGCCAGGTGTATCAGCATTAGCAATATTGCCAGCAATGATTTCAGCACGTTGAGCACGCACTTGTAATCCTTGCGGATGTATACCAAATGCTTTTTCAAAAGTAATAGCCATAAAAATACCTCCAAATGAATGCAGGTACTCATACAATATTTATGCCAGAGATAATTTGACGGGTTATTTTTTTTGGTAAACGATACCAGGATTGCAGCGGATCATATTAAAATCTTGACTAATACCAGACAAAGATTCAGATGCACCAAGAAACAAATAACGGTCTTTGTTTAAGGTATTATGAATTTGAGAAATGATTTGTGTTTTTAGCTCTGGAGAGAAGTAAATCAAGACATTACGACAAAAAACCAAATCAAATCGTCCCATTAAACTATAGCTATTAAGTAAGTTTAATTGTCGAAAACTGACCATCTTTTTAATGTTATCTTTCACTTTTAGCATACCATTATCACCGGCCTCAAAAAACTGACGTTTGCGTTCTAAAGATAAACCCCGTGATAACGATAAACTGTCGTAGTGTGCATATTTACAATGCTCGAGCATGGTATTAGAAATATCAGTGCCAATAATTTGAACACCACCTGGAAATGCCCCCGGATTGCTTTGCTGAAACTCATGGATAGCCATTGCTATCGAATAAGGCTCTTGCCCTGAAGAGCTCGCTGCAGACCATATTTTTAATGGAGTACGCTGCCCTTTAAATTCAGGTAATAATTTTTTCTTTAACAGCTCAAACGGATATTCATCTCGAAACCATAATGTTTCGTTAGTGGTCATGGCATCAATAACAGCGGCTCTTAATTGCCGCTTGAGCGGATTTAATGTTTGCGACACTAAGTCAGACAGTGACGCAACATCAAACTTTGCCATTAAAGGTGCTAAGCGACTTTTAACCAAATATTGCTTACTCTCGCCCAAGACAATACCGCATTGCTGTTCTAGAAATGTTCTAAACTGGAGATAACTTTTATCATCGAGCTGTTTAGTTGTCACTAGTAATAATCCGCCTAAATGTTAATAGTTATAAAAGTATTAAGACACTTCATCATGCTTTAACCACTTCTTCACAGCAGTTGCCAGCTCATCAGGATGAAATTTTGGAATAAAGTCTTCGGCACCCACTTTCTCTACCATCGCATTATTGAATACACCACTGAGTGATGTATGAAGAATGACAGGTATATCTCTCATTCGTTCATTTTGTTTAATTTCTGCCGTTAGGGTGTAACCATCCATTTCTGGCATTTCAATATCCGAAATCAATAAGGCTACCTTTTCAGTAATTGAATTTTCACAACCTTCGGTAATCGCTTTGAGTTGATCAAGCGCATCTTGACCATTTTTTGCCAACAGCATAGTCAAGCCAAGCGGTTCAAGTGCTCGTTTTACTTGATTACGTGCTACGGTTGAATCATCCGCGATCATAATAACGCGATCACCAATGTCGTCACCAACAGTTTCATCAGCAACCCCTTCACTAAGCTCTGTTGAGATAGGGCTAATTTCATTGAGAATTTTTTCAACATCAAGAATAGAAACCATTTCATTGTCGATTTCAGTTACCGCAGTCAAGTAGCTTGATTTACCCGTACCTTCTGGCGGCGGCATAACATCTTTCCAGCTTAAGGTAACAATACGTTCAACACCAGCAACAAGGAAGCCCTGCACACTACGGTTATATTCTGCAATGATAACGAAGCTGTCTGCCGTTTGTACAATTTCAGGGCCACCAGTGGCTTTACTTAAATCAATAACAGAAATAGTTTGGCCACGAATGTGTGCAATGCCTTTAACATACTTATCTTGTTTTGGTAATGTCGTTAACCTTGGACATGGCATAACTTCGCGCACTTTGAAAACATTGATGCCAAAGCGTTGTCGACCAATTAGCTTAAACAACAATAACTCTAGTCGGTTTTGACCCACCAATTGTGTGCGTTGATTTACTGAATCTAATATACCTGCCATAAAAACCTCGTAGGAGTGCCAATGAAAATATTACAAAGGCATAATTCTTGATAGTATTACCCTTTAGATACTTTTCACACTAAAGCGTAATTTTTTTGACGCCATTCGTGTTAAATTATATTTAATAAAGCATAGACGAATATTGTTATTTCCCTAGCAGCCAGATCAAAAAATTATGAGTAAATTAAAGATATTAGTAAAAATTAGCCTAGCCTACTTGGTAATAGCAAACACCTGTAGTGCCATGGTTTTTGATCGTGATTATTTAAACAAATTTATTAAAGCCTATGTGAAAGAGCACGTGGCAGTGCCATCACAAGGAAAACTACTAGTTGATGTGTCGAAAATTGATCCGAGGATCTCTTTACAAGCTTGTCTATCTTCTTTAACGGCAAATATACCTGAAAAACATAATGGTAGGAACGTAAATGTTAAAATTGTTTGTGCTGATGACAAACCATGGCATTTATATGTACCCGTAAAAATTCAAACCATAGTGCCAACATTAGTCACCAGTATGCGTATCACTAAAGGCACACTACTTGATAATTCAAATATGGAAGTAGTATTTAAAGACAGCGCGCAAATTAGAGGTACAATACTTAGTGAACCAAAAGCTGTCATTGGAGCTCGTTCAAAAAGAAACTTATCAAAAGGCAGCGCCATTACTAATAAAAACACCTGTTTTGTTTGTAAAGGTCAGCCGGTAACTATCATCGCGAAGTCAGTGGGGTTTGAAATAAAATCTGTCGGTACCGCCTTAAGAGATGGCAGTTTAGGTGAAGTTATTTCGGTAAAAAATGATAAGTCTGGACGTATTATTCGTGGTCAAGTTAGCGCTATTAACCAAGTAGTAATTAATTTATAATAATTACTTAAGTTTTCTATTGTTTTGCCGATAAAAGGTTAGAAACCAATTTCTGTTGTAAGTAGGATTTAATTATGGCGATAAATATCAACAACTTGAACAATACCAATCAAGTAAAGCAAAACCTTGAACAACAAGTACAGGCGAAACAACATGTCAGTGCAAATACAAATGCATCACAACAAGCTAAGCTAGCGACTCGTGATTCAGTATCAATTACTCCACAGGCAAAGCAATTGAATGAGTTACAAAAAAAAGCGGCTGATTCTCCCGTGGTAAATCAAAAGAAAATAGCTGAACTAAAAAGTGCTATTGCCTCTGGTGATTATAAAATCAATCCAGAAAAACTTGCTGCAAGTATTGCTAACTTTGAATTCGATCTTGGCTAACTTCTAGCTTCAATGGAGTAAAAAAGTGTCTGAAAAAATAATGCCGCAACAATTGGTTTCTCAACAATTATCGCAATTGACGCAATTAGAGGCGTTATTAGCTGCAGAAAAAGATATTCTTCAACAGCAAAATCCAGACGCTTTAATTCAAATTACTGCAGAAAAAAATAACTTGTTAATCGCTATTCAAGAAGTTGACAACGCCATTGGTCAAAGTTTTGAATTTAAGCAAGAAAAGTTAGCAGGTAAGTTCAGCAATGAACTTTCCGACATTCAAAGCATTTTAGAACGCTGTAAAAAACTAAATCAAACCAATGGACTGATCATCCACCAATCACAATTATCCGTTGAACGTATGAAAACGTCATTATTAATGAGTCATAATAAATCATCAATGACATATGATAGTAAAGGCAAAACATCGGGTGGGTTGAGTAGCTTAGGTATTAAGGCCTAAGTTAGTTATAAACAGGTATTCATTTCGTGAGTTATCTTTCATTCTGAATATACATTTTCCTATACATATAAGCACCCGCGACATTATCTAAATGGATAAACATAAAAAAGCCAGCTATTGCTGGTTTTTTCGTTCCTAATTAATAAAGCTCAATAAGCTTAGTAATAGGAAATATTTTTTATTTCTTGTCTATTCGACGACGCAGTATATATCTCATATACATCTTTAAAATCCAGACTTAACTCGGTGGTGTATGTATCACCAACTGGGTAGCTTTTTACTACTTTTGCGCCACGAATTATACCTTGTACTGATGTTTTTAACTTTTGATTATCCACAATCAAATTAGACATCGTTGTTTTACCATCAATAGTTTGACCATAAACTTGTTCTGCTAACTCAGCATAAGCGGCAATTTTTGAGGCGCTGATAGCCATCAGCATACGCTGGGTTTTGTTTTTTGATTTTTGTAAACTAATGGGAGCTTGCCCTATTGCACTCAATACAGGGAAACTTTTAGGCTTAACCGTTTGCCATTCAACATGCTTATCATAAAAGGATGAGCATGCAGATAGCAGCATTAGACCAATAACAAGAGCGGTGCGTTTTAGTAAAATATTCATATCAAACCTTTATCATTCTACTCGCTGATAACTACTGCTTAATTGCAATAGCGCGATCATTTTCGTTTAACATAGCGCTATCACGAATGATCATGCCGTCTTTCATCTTTACATTTTCATTCCGATTATAGTCATCACCAACTACCCAAGACGGAATAAAAGATTGCGCAGTAGCCACTACAACTCGAGACTGCATACCAATCATTCGTGCATTCACTATAATGCCTTCTTCTTGCTGCATCATGGTGCCGGTCACAACATAGTCAATTATCTGGCGTTCAGGCAACTCTTTCCAGTCTCGGCTAAAAACATAATCGCCATCAGCAGTGACTCGAATATGACCTGTGGTTTTAAAATCAATAACAACTAAACCATGGCGCTGCATTTCGTGAACAAAGCTTTCAGATAGTTGATTACCTAACCAATTTGTAGACTCCAAGTTCTCTAAGTCTACAAATGAAGCAATAGCGATAGGTGTTTTAGGGTTGACGAAGGAGCTGCTTTCTAGCATCTGATAAGCAAGTCCTTTCACCACATCATTTATCGCATGTTTAGGAAGCTTAAAACTGTCAATTTCTTGCTTATCGCCATATGAAGAGCGATAAAAGTCGTCATTGGATCCCATAGAACACGACATAAGCGCCGGTATAAGTATTGCTATAAGCCAATTCTTCATTGAGCTCTCCTCAATTAATACATAAATTTATAATGATAATAGTGCTGATATCAAAGCACGATTCGCGCCAATATTTCTTACATAATAAATAGGCATAGAACATGCATATTCCAAACAAGAAATTGACTCCCTTTAGAAATGAGATATTTATGCGCTTAACATTATTACGCCCAAGTTTATGTAGCTTTTATAAGCTAGGTTTTAGCACATTAAAACCAAATATATTAAAACTTAGCTTAATAGTATTGAGTTTAACTACTTATAGTAACGCTAGTGTTGCCCAGTGGTATGAATCACAAGGTATAGCAACCATAAAGAATGATGACACTAAAACAGCCAAAAATCGTGCTATGCAAAATGCTCTTAAAAAAGCACTGTTAGTGGCAGGTGCTTCTGTTTCAAGCGTGCAACAAGTGGTTAATGGCTTACTTACTCAAGACGAAATTAGTATTCGAGCTAGCGGTAGTGTTAATTCATTCGAACTTGTTAGCGAAAATTACACTAACAATTTAGTGACTGTCACAATTCGAGCCGACATATTTCCACAAGAAAAGAAATGTTTTGCCGCCGATTACAAAAAATCGATGTTATTAACCCGCAGTAACTTGCTGCACCGCGAACAAGCAAGTATTGGTAGCATTTATCAAATAGATAAAACCTTAGTTAAACAACTTGCCAATAAAATACAAATGAATGGCATTTACCTTGATACTAAATTAGCACTACAAACCAGAACCGAGTTCTCTCGATTAAACCAAACACTGGCAATGGAAAAGCTTAAGAGTTTAACCATGTCGTTAGCAAGCATGACCGACAGTCAATATGTACTTTTTTCCGAAATTCAAGATATTTCCATGGCAAACGATGAAAACAATTCATGGCAGTTTTGGCAAGACAACGTTTATCAACGTCAGTTTAATATTGCCCTTTATATACATGATGGCAGCACGGGTGAAAGAATTTTAGATAAACAATATCAAAGCTCAGCACCATGGCAGTTTAATCAACGTCAACAGATTGATGTTTCAAGCCAAAACTTTTGGCTAAGTGAATACGGTCAGCAAATTAGCCAAACTTTAGATAGCATGGTGACAGATATTGACGAAAATATGATGTGTCAGCCAACACAAGGTAGAATTGTGCAAGTTGCAGGTAACAATATTACTTTTAATTTAGGCAAAAGACATGGCGTAAAAGTTGGTGACGAATTTTCTCTATTACACGCCAATCACTTTGTCAGTGACGACCATAAATCTTATTCAGGTTTTAATGTGAGCCCATATAAAGTTGTTGTTAATGAAGTAACTAACGACAGTGCCAAAGCAACAACTACTGAGCAACATATTATGGATAATGTTCAAATTAATGACTTGGCTGTACGTTATTAAATAACCTCAACTCCACCCTCAAAAATAAATACTCAAAATAACTTGTCGGTTATTATTTAATTAACCTATCGACAAGTTAATAATTAAAATCGTTTAACTGTTGATTATTTTGTGCTTTTTTATAAAATGACGAGATTCACAAAAGTAAAAACTTGTTAAGTCCTCATAGTTTAACTGGATAAAACTGCGGCCTCCTAAGCAAAGATCCCACCCAACAAATCGTTATACATATACGTACAATACTGATATATAAAGAGTTTAATGAAATGAATTATTTTCATTTTATTAAATTTCTTGTATAGATTTCGCACTATTTTACACATATCATGCCCTTATTCACTATAACTACACTATTTAAAAGGGCTAATAAAATGACGAAAACAAGGCTGTCAAAATCAGCAATTAATAACTTAAATTATTCAGGTAAAGTAAAAGACCATTACGATTTAGGCTGTAAAGGTCTTCTCGTTAGAGTTGGGAAAAACAGTAAAACTTTTTACATTTATTTAAATAGGGGGATGCATAAGTTAGGAAGTTTTTGTGCTCGTAATAAACATGGCATAGATCTCGACACAGCTAGAGCTGAAGCAATAAATTTCCGTAACTTAAATGCAACAGCCCAAACTGGCTTTAAAAATGTCACTTTTTTATATTATTTGGAAAATCAGTATCAAAAGGATGCTATTGGTTTAGGTAAAACGGTATCTGATGCAACGGTTTCTACCATTAAAAGACAATTCAAACACTGCCATAGCAAGCTCTGCCACAAAATAACTGATGATGATTTTGTAGAGTTTGTATTTAACAATCCACATTTAAAAGAGAATAGTGTTAGAAAGGCATATTATGCTTTATCAGGGCTATTAAACACTTTAGTTAAAAAGAAGCGTATATCCTTGAATCCCCTTGAACCTCGTTCATTAAATGCGGATTCTGAAAGGCCAATAAATACATATTCAATTGATAGAGCTGAAATTATAAAAGACCTATTAAATGATGACTTTGGTAAAAAATCTAAATATTCAAGAGGCTTTAGTAAAGAAACTCGATTAATTACCGCGCTCGCAATTGACGGTGGATACAGACCATCTGAGATATATAGGAATACTAAAGATTGCTTTATTTTAGATGAAGAGCCCAGAACACAGGTATTCTCAGAAATATGTAAAACAAGCAAACCTAGAGTTGTGCCTATTTTCTCAATATATTTAAGCAATGCCATGCAAGATTACTTAAAGAATGGTTATATAGAGAACCAAAAGAAATACATGTTTTATAATAAAACTACCAAAAGTCATTTTGCTAGCTCATGCTATCGCTCCGTATGGAAAGTGATTAAAGAAAAATACGGTCTAGCAGGTAGGTTTTATGATTTTAGACATACTTTTGCTACAGATGCATACAAGGCTACTGGAGATATAAAGCTTGTTGCTGACTTAATAGGCGATAATATTGAAACTGCAAGTAAGTACTACGCTCAAACCAATATATCTAGTGCTCGATCAAGATTAGAAAGCATACTTTAGAATAGAGAAAGCGACATTAATCATGTCGCTACTCTATTCAACGAAAAAGTTTTCTCACTTCAACAGCTCAAAACTAACGTACAAATTATATAATTCGTATATTGTCAGCAAAAAACTTACCTTTTTGAGATTGATTTTCTTCTATTGTAAAAGATATTTCTTGGCCTTCTAGAGATTCGAAATATGCTTTTGAGATCTGAGGGGAGAACCTATTAAAATGTACTAATAAATCTTTATCGTCTGCATGAGTAAAACCGAAGCCTTTATCAGTCACTATACTTTTTAAGACACCAGAAACATGATTTTCAGGAAGTCCAAGTACTTCTACAAAAGAAGCTACAAGCTCTAACTTCCCTTTTTTCAATGCCTCTGTTCTAAGGTATGAAACCCTATTACCAGCTAAACGTTCAAAAGATGAAAGATCCATTTCACCTTCCACATCATTTAGATGAAAAAATAACTTAGAAACTTTGGAGTCATTTGGTTTAATAAACCCAAAAGCTTTACTAGTTACAATAGACTCAATAACACCATCCTCTTTGTTACCATTCAATAATCCTTCAATAGATGCATATTTTTTTTCAACTGGGTGACCACAAAAATACTTCTTACCTTCGTTGACATATAGTAATGAAACTTTTTTTTCACTTGCCTGATAAGCCATCCAAGCAAGAAAATAATATGCACGAACATTGAGCTTTTTAAATTTACTTATCGCCGTATTTTCAGATAGTGAATGTTTAAAATAATCGGTAGCCAACGACATATTTTTTTCTGAATGATAGAAAATTGCATTATAAAGATAAACTTCCCTTAACCTATATTCTGCTGTTTGATCGCTCTTATTAAGGTTATAAGCTTCATTAGCAACATTTAGTGCTTGTTTTAATTTTTCTCCAGTTAATGCCCTATCACTGTCTTTGGTTATCTCAGACCATCGTCTGTATAGGTCTGCTAATACAGTTTTATTTACAACTTCATTTCTGACTTCTTCTCGTTGACACTGGCCTATTTCAATAGCTTTAAGCAAATGAGTTTCTGCACTTTCAAAATGCCCCAGTCTTTTTTCTATTTCACCAAGCATTCCATATATAGCCCCATCAGTAGGACTAAACTCTAAAGCCTTTTTAAAATAATTAACCGCGCTATCATACTGCTGTCTTTTTTTCTCAATATTCCCCCAAGTAAACCATAAGCGAGAATCTTTTGGCGATATGCTAGTGGCTTTCATCATTAACTCATCAGCTCTATCATAGAGTTCATATTCTGCCTCAAAACTAGCCCAGTTTCGATACACTATTGCAAAATCAGGAGCTATTTCAGATGCTTTAAAATATTCTTTCGATGCTTTCTCATAATCTTTATTCTGAGAGTTGTACCTGTGAGCATTTATAATTAGTGTTACTGCAATTTTTTCTTCTTCTGTTGATGCCCCATAGGATGAAAGCGAATATACATATTCATTACCCGCCCTCTCTCCTTCATTAACCAAATTTTCGGTAGCATTCTTGCGCTCAGATAGGTTGCGCAATTGCACATTATCTTTTCTTAACTCTGATTGTACAAAATTTCTCGTTAATGGAAGTAAGTCATATTTTGTCTCTATAAGTTGCCTTTCATCATTTTTTTCATGAGTAGGTATAATTAGGGATGCAACAATAAGCTTTCTGACAGCCTCATCTAAACTGTCTCCGTCTAGACTTGATACATGTGAAATAATCCCTCTCCCTACAGCATTTTCATATAGAGATAACGAAAACATTACGATTTTATCGTTGTCATTTAACGATTCTTCAAATATATATTCGAAGCAAAACTTAACTAGATCACCAGAGGCGGTAGATAATTTATTTATTGCGAAGTTCAAATCTGCACCAATAGCTACTTGCCCGATAGTCCACTTAATAGCTAATGGGTAACGAAACATTTTAGATACATACTTTTTCAGTATGTCCTCAGGCAACTTCGCTATGCTATCAATGCCCTTCTCTATAGATACTGCTCTAAAAAGTTTTACTGCATCAGATTCCTCAAGTTCACTCAAAGGCATTCGCCGTTCAATTTCACCAAGGCCTAACCTACTTGTAATTAGAACTTTGTTTGGCAAAGGTATATCTTTTATAT
>CAJXQI010000026.1 GCA_913058395.1 uncultured Colwellia sp.
AAAACAAGCTTCTTGGGTTGCCCCGAAGAAGTGGAGCGCATTATGGCGATTTTTCGCAGCACGTCAACACTTAAATACGCTTTTATGAAATTAGTTATTAGATACTAGTTCATTTGCATATAAAATACACAATGAGATGGTAAATTAAACTTATTTTATAAATGCATTGGCTTGAGTAAGCTCGTTAATTCGATTTACTCCAACAAGCTGTTCGGCTGGTTGTTCATTCGTATAGCGACTATCAAGTAATACCTTACATGCTACACCTGCGTTACTTGCTGCCTGCATATCTGAAACTTTATCACCAATAAAAATACTTTCCGCTAAGTTAATAGTAAATTCTTGCTGTGCCTGCATGATCATCCCTGGCGCTGGCTTTCTACATTGACATGACGTGACAAATTCATTAATACCTTTTGATGGGTGGTGTGGACAATAATACACTTTGGCAATTGCAACGCCATGTCCAGCAAAAGCCGCTACCATCCACTGCGTTAACTTTTCAAACATCGTAATATCGTAAAAGCCTCGAGCAATACCCGCTTGGTTAGTAATAACAAAAATTTGGTAACCTTTCGCTATTGCTGACTGGCATAATTCAAAAATTCCATCGACGAACTCAAAATCTGCTATTTTGTGGACATAACCATGATCAACATTGATAATGCCATCTCTATCTAGAAAAAGTGCTTTGCTCATTTCTATTCAACTCATACTGAAAACATAGAATTAAAACGCTATATAAACAAAAGACGAGATTTCCTCGCCTTTTATTTTTGATTGGTATACTAAACTCGAAAATAACTTTCAAACTTACATACAAAGGCCACCATCAATTTCAACAACACGGCCGGTGAAAAATTCATTTTCAAAAATATAGTTAACCGTATGAGCAATTTCATCTGCTTCGCCTAAACGCCCTACAGGTTTCATTTTCTCTAATCGTTCACGCATTTCAGGTTTCATGGCTTCGGTCATTGCAGTGCGAATAACACCAGGAGCAATTGCGCCAACGCGAATACCGTGACGCCCAAGTTCTCTTGCCCATGTTACTGTCATTGCCACTACACCCGCTTTTGAAGCTGCATAGTTAGTTTGTCCCATGTTACCGCCACGAGCAATTGATGACATATTGATGATAACGCCTTTACGATTACCTTCAATCATATGAACAGCAGCTTCACGACCACATAAGAACACACCGGTAAGGTTTACATCGATAACAGATTGAAATTGATCTAATGACATCTTTTTACTAACAACGCCATCTTTTGCTTTAACAAACATCCCGTCACGTAAGATACCAGCATTATTGATTAAGCCATCGATGCCTGAGAAGTCTTCATTAATTTTTGCAAACGTTGCTTCTACTTCACTTTCATTTGTGACATTGGCTAAATAATACTTAGCTTCTGAGCCCGCTTCTTCAACCATTGCTACTGTTGCTTGTAACTGCTCTTCATTTAGATCTATTAGTGCTAGTTTTGCACCTGTTTTCGCTAGGCTTAATGCCATTGCGCGACCTAAACCTTGACCACCACCTGTGACAACAATAGTTTTACTGTTCAAATTCATTTCTAATCCTCTATATTCTATTTTATATATTTGTTGAACCCGCTCTAGCAAAACTTATATAAGAAGCTATTTAATACTAAGTTGAGTAAAGCCCATTCAAACTAATTTATTTTGTTCACTATTTATAAGTGAGCTATCGGTGTAAAAAACCAATCAATTAACTCTGTAGGAATTTCTTTAATATCGTCATATGCCCATTGTGGCATTTTATCTTTATCAACTAATAAAGCACGCACACCTTCCGAAAACTCTTGATGCTGACAACAGCGAAGGCTTAAATTTAACTCTGAAGAAAAGCACTCTGCTAATGTGAAGTTCTTACTGGTCATTAATTGGCGATAGATTATCATAGCTGAAAGTGGACTGCCTTTTTTTAATTTAGCTTGTGCTCGCTGCAACCAATCGTTATCACTATCTAAGGTTAAAATGGCGTTATATATATCAAGGCCATTATCAAATTCAGTTAACTGATCAATGATATCTCGATGTTGTTCAACATTAGAGGTGATTACTTTGAAATCTGCAGAACTGTGCTCTATTAAATGCTCAAGTGCCTTATCGAGTAAAGTAAAGTTCTCTTGCTCGCCCTGCCAAACCACTTCGCTTAAGCTTTGTAATAAATGCTCTTTAAAGCGGCTGCCAATGGCAATATTAGCTAAACCAATATCAAGCGCGTCTAATGCATTAAAAATAGCTCCCGTTAACCCTAAAAATAGTCCCGCATTGTTCGGTACTTTATTAAGAAACCAACTTGCCCCAACATCAGGATATAAACCTATAGTGATCTCTGGCATCGCCAACAAGCTTTTTTCAGTCACAACTCTGTGGCTTGCTCCTGCAAATAGGCCAATACCACCACCCATAATATAGCCATCGCCCCAAACTAGAATTGGCTTAGTGAATTCATGAATAAGTTGGTCGAGTTGATATTCTTTTGAAAAGAACTCTTGAGCCAAGTTTTCAGCAATAGCTAAATCACTAATCGTCGATTCATTATTGCTTTTTTCAGACTTTAGCGCGTGATACAAACTAACGACATCGCCACCTGCGCAAAACGCTTTATCACCCGCGCCTTGTAAAATCACCATTGCGATTTCATCATCGCTTTGCCAAGTCAGCAATTGCTTGAGCAATAATTCAATCATTGCCAAACTAAGCGCATTGAGTGATTGTGCTGAATTTAACTCGACAATGGCTATCTTTTTATTATTACCAGCAACGAGTTCACTAAAATTTACAGGCGACATAATTACTCTTTATTCAATGGTTACTTATCTAGACTTGCATCAATTTCGACAACGGTTCTACCAGTAACAGTGCCATCAACATAAGCATCGAAAGCATTAGGTAAATCGGCGAACTTAATTGTTGTTGGTGAAATCAATGCCAACTTGCTAGGTTTAAGATCACTGGCTAAGCGTTCCCAACCTTGTTCACGCACAGATAATGGCATTTCAACTGAATTTATACCCAACAGGCTAACACCGCGTAAAATAAACGGCATCACGGTAGATTCAAGTTTAAAACCACCGGCTAAACCAATCGAAGCGATATTACCCCACACATTGGTGGTGCGAGTTAACCAAGCCAATGTATCACCTCCAACATTGTCGATGGCGCCGCCCCATTGTGCATTTTCAAGCGGTTTTGAGCCCATATCGATATCATGACGATTTATTAATTGACTAGCACCAAGCTCTTTCAAATAGGCTTCTTGCTCTGTTTTTCCAGTAAAGGCAATAACGTCATAGCCAATGTTAGATAACATGTTGATGGCAAAGCTGCCCACCCCTCCTGTCGCGCCAGTCACCACTATAGGTCCTCGCTCAGGAATTTGGCCATTATCTTCCATACGTTGAATGGCAATAGCAGCAGTGTAACCGGCTGTACCTAACGCCATAACGTCACGCAAACTCATACCATCAGGTAAATTCACCACAGAGTCTGCTTTAACACGAGCATATTCTGTGTAACCACCGTCATATAGCTCAGACAATTGCGCACCACAAACCAGTACTTTATCACCTGATTGAAAGCGAGAATCCTCTGAACTTACCACTACGCCAGATAAATCAATACCACCAACTAACGGATAAGTTCTCAGTATTCGACCTTTACCTGTCGCAGCAAGTGCATCTTTATAGTTAATATCTGAATAAGCCACTTTAATAACGACTTCACCTGCCGTTAAATCATCTAGGCCTATTTGTTCAAAGCCACTGCTAATGGTTTTATCATTTTTATGAATTCGAAATGCGGTAAACTTTTCAGGAACTGTTGACATGTTATGACCCTACCTATTAATAAGTTATCAACTGATACATTCAGTTAAAACAATAGCTCTAATAACTTCTTTGTTACCCTAAAATTAAAGTTGCAACAAAGACCAATGTTTCAACTAGCATTTAGGAAGTAACATGCTAGTGCAATTAGACATTAGTCCCACTGTTTTATATCACTGCAGTAAAGATACTAATGATTATAATTAAATAATCCTTCAGGCATTTCCATCAAGGTTTTGCTACCCGCTTCAATTGACTTTATATGGCTATCAATTTTAGGTAATAAACGCTCGATGAAAAATGCACCAACGTACATTTTTGCTTGGTAGAACTCTTCACTTGGTTGCGACACTGACTTTTCAGCCATCATCGCCCACATATAGGCATAACTAACTAAGCCAAACGCGGCTAAATAATCAGTTGCTGATGCGCCCACCATATCTTTGTCATTACTTTGCTCAGTAATAACTAAGTCAGTAACCGCCTTTAATTTTGCTAACGACTCACTTAACGGATTAAGGTAAGGCAATAGTGCTTGATTACTACTATTTGCATTAACAAAACTATTGATTTCAGCAAAGTAACTTTCAAGAAACTGCCCTTTATTCGCAACAACTTTACGTCCAAGTAGATCAAGTGCTTGAATACCGTTGGTACCTTCATAAATTTGTGCAATGCGTACATCACGAACCAATTGCTCCTGGCCCCATTCACGCACATAACCGTGACCACCAAAAACCATCTGCCCTAGATTACAGCTTTCATAAGCCATATCGGTCATAAATGCTTTTGCAACAGGAGTTAATAATGCCACCAACTGCTCAGCTTGCTGTATATCTTCTTGGTTCTCAGAAAACTTAACAATATCTAATTGTTTAGCAACATAAGTTGAAAAACAGCGACCACCTTCATTGTAGGCACGCATAGTTAATAGCATTTTACGAACATCAGGGTGAACGATAATTGAGTCAGCTTTTTTGTCAGGTGATTTTTTACCGGTAGCACTGCGGCCTTGAATACGTTCAATGGCATAATCTGCGGCTTGTTGATATGACGTTTCAGCAGCGCCAACGCCCTGAATCCCCATGCCCAAACGTTCATAGTTCATCATAGTGAACATGTAGTTTAAGCCTTTATTTTCTTCGCCAACTAAATAGCCTTTAGCGCCGTCAAAATTCATCACACAAGTTGCTGAGCCTTTAATGCCCATTTTGTGTTCAATTGAACCACAACCAACGGTATTTCTTTCGCCTAAACTGCCATCTTCGTTCAATAAAAACTTAGGTACCACAAACATTGAAATACCACGTGGCCCTTCAGGCGCCCCCGGTATTTTAGCTAACACTAAATGAATAATATTTTCGGTTAAATCTTGCTCGCCACCGGTAATAAATATTTTAGTACCGGAAACCGCAAAGCTACCATCGTCTTGCGCCTCGGCTTTAGCCGTCATAATGCCTAAATCACTACCCGCGTGCGGCTCAGTTAAACACATAGTGCCAGCCCACTGTCCGGAGTACATATTTTCTAAATAGGTTTGTTTCATTTCCGCTGAGGCATGAGCTGATAGCGCTAAACAAGCGCCAGCAGTCAACATTGGATAAAGCGCAAATGAAATAGAGGCAGATTGCGTCATTTCTTCAACAAATGATTGCAACATTTTCGGCATACCCATGCCGCCATGCTCAGGGTCGCCACTTAATGCGCCCCAACCACCGTCACAATAAAGCTGATAAGCTTTAGAGAAACCATCTGGCGTTGTTACTTCACCATTGCTCCAGATTGCGCCTTGCTCGTCACTATTGCGATTTAACGGCGCGATAACTTCAGAGGTTAACTTTGCCCCTTCAGACAAAATGGCATCAGCGGTGTCTTTGTCGATTAACTCAGCAACAGCAGGCATAGTTGCCCATAATTGCTCAGCATTGAAAACTTCATGTAATAAAAATTGCATATCGCGCATTGGCGCTTGGTAGTTACTCATCAATTAATCCTTTACATGTTGCGGCGGTATTGACCACCAGCGTCAAATAGTGAATTAACAATTTGACCCAAAGAACACACCTTACAAGCGTCCATCATCAACTCGAAAATATTTTCATGATTGATTGCTGCTGTTTGTAAGCGTTGTAATAATTCCTTCACTTCAACTTCATTGGCTTTATTTAAGCTTGCAAGCATATCAATTTGATAAGTTTTTTCTTCTTCGGTTGCACGAATAACTTCATCTGGTACTACCGTTGGTGAGCCTGTTGAACTTAAGAAGGTATTAACACCAATAATTGGGAATTCACCTGAATGTTTCAAATGCTCGTAGTGCATACTTTCTTCTTGAATTTTGCCACGTTGGTACATGGTTTCCATTGCGCCAAGTACACCGCCACGTTCATTGATTCGGTCAAATTCTGTTAATACGGCTTCTTCAACTAAATCAGTGAGTTCTTCAATAATAAAGGCACCTTGAATTGGGTTTTCATTTTTCGATAAACCTAATTCACGGTTAATGATTAATTGAATCGCCATTGCACGTCGCACACTGTCTTCGGTTGGTGTGGTGATCGCTTCATCATAAGCGTTAGTGTGCAATGAATTACAGTTATCATTGATAGCGTAAAGTGCTTGTAAGGTAGTACGAATATCGTTGAAATCAATTTCCTGCGCATGCAGAGAACGGCCAGAGGTTTGGATATGATATTTCAACATTTGCGCACGGGCGTTAGCACCGTATTTGTTCTTCATCGCTTTTGACCAAATACGACGAGCAACACGGCCAATTACCGCATACTCTGGGTCAATACCATTTGAGAAGAAGAACGATAAGTTAGGACCAAATTCATTAATGTCCATACCACGGCTTAAGTAGTATTCAACAAAGGTAAAGCCGTTCGCTAAAGTTAACGCCAATTGGGTGATTGGGTTAGCGCCTGCTTCTGCAATATGGTAACCAGAAATAGACACTGAATAGAAGTTACGAACACCTTTTTCAATAAAGTATTCTTGAACATCACCCATTAAACGAAGGGCAAATTCAGTTGAGAAAATACAGGTGTTTTGCGCTTGGTCTTCTTTAAGAATATCAGCTTGAACCGTACCACGTACTAAGGTTAATGTGCGGGCTTTAATTTCTTCATAAACCGCTGGTGGCAATACTTGGTCGCCAGTAACACCTAAAAGCATTAAACCTAAGCCGTCATTACCTTCTGGTAATTCACCTTGGTAACTTGGGCGTTCACAGCCTTTGTCTTTATAAATCTTTTTAATGGTTGCGTTAACTTCTTTTTCTAAACCATTTTCAGTGATAAAACGCTCACATTGTTGATCAATTGCCGCGTTTAAGAAAAAGCCTAGTAACATAGGCGCTGGGCCATTAATCGTCATTGAAACTGAGGTCATGGCATGTGCTAAATCAAAACCTGAATAAAGTTTCTTGGCATCATCTAAACAACAAATAGAAACACCCGCATTACCAATTTTACCGTAAATATCTGGACGAATGGCCGGATCGTTACCGTATAAGGTTACTGAATCGAATGCTGTTGATAAACGTTTCGCCGGCATGCCTTTAGACACATAATGGAAACGACGGTTAGTACGTTCTGGGCCACCTTCACCTGCGAACATACGTGTTGGGTCTTCACCTTCTCGTTTGAACGGGAATAAACCTGCAGTGTATGGGAATTCACCTGGTACGTTTTCTTGTAAATTCCATTTTAAAATATCGCCCCAACCTTGGTATTTAGGCATACTAATTTTTGGAATATCACTACCTGACAACGATACTGAATGGGTTTCTATTGATAATTCTTTATTACGTACTTTAAATTTGAATTCAGGATCTTTATAGCGCTGAACTTTAGTTGCCCAATCTTCAATTAATAATTTGTTTTTCGGGTCTAAATCTAATTCAACTTGATTATATAAGGCTTCTAACTGCGTTACTAAACCTGATGATGCTTCAGAGTCAGTTTCTTTCGCTGTTTCAATGGCCTTATGAATACCATAAAGTTTCTGTGCCACTTTAGCTTGTTTTTCTACCCAAGCATCATAGCCACGGTTATTTTCTGAAATTTCAGATAAATAACGAATGCGCGCGCCGGGAATAACACTGCTCTTATTAGCTAATGTTCCGTCAACTGATAACACGTCACCAACAACTAAGCCTGCTTTGTTATTCAACTCAGTGATCACGGCATTGTATAATTCGGTCATGCCACGGTCATTAAATTGCGATGCAATAGTGCCGTATACTGGTACTTCATCATCGCCAGCTTCAAACATGCCACGGTTACGTTTATATTGTTTTTTCACATCACGCAATGCGTCTAACGCGCCACGTTTATCAAATTTATTTAGTGCTATAATATCAGCAAAATCAAGCATATCGATTTTTTCTAGCTGAGTCGCTGCACCGTACTCAGGCGTCATTACATATAAAGAAACATCTGAATGTTCTTCAATTTCTGTGTCTGATTGGCCAATACCTGAAGTTTCTAGAATGATCAGATCAAAATCTGTCGCTTTTAGAATATCTAAGGTGTCATTTACATAAACAGATAACGCTAAGTTTGATTGGCGAGTTGCTAATGAACGCATATAAACACGATCATTGTTTACCGCGTTCATTCGAATACGGTCACCAAGCAGTGCGCCACCAGTTTTACGTTTTGACGGGTCAACCGAAACAATGGCGATTTTACTGTCATCTGTTGCCATTAAAAAGCGGCGAATTAATTCATCAACAAGTGAAGATTTACCCGCACCACCGGTACCGGTAATACCTAGTACAGGGGTTTTACTTACCGCCGATATTTTACGAATTTTCTCAAGTGCTGCTTTGTTTTCTTCAGGTGCGTTTTCTGCTGCTGATATTAAACGGGCAATAGCTTGTTTTTTATCTTGTAATGGAATGCCTTTCTTCAGGTTAGCAACATCATCTTTTTTAACATTTACGCCGGTTTTAAAGTCACAACGCTCTAGCATGTCATCAATCATACCTAACAAGCCAAGTTCACGGCCGTCATCAGGTGAGTAAATACGGGTAATGCCGTAATCTTGCAACATTTTAATTTCTTCAGGTAGAATTACACCACCACCGCCGCCAACAATACGAATATGCTCACAACCACGTTCTTTTAAAAGATCGTACATATATTTGAAATATTCGTTATGACCACCTTGGTATGATGTCATCGCAATAGCGTTAGCGTCTTCTTGAATAGCGGTATTCACTACTTCTTCTACACTACGGTCATGGCCAAGATGAATAACTTCTGCGCCACTTGATTGTAAAATTCTACGCATGATATTTATAGCGGCATCATGACCATCAAATAGCGATGCTGCCGTTACGATACGGATCTTATTTTTTAACTGATATCTTTCAGTATTCATCTTAAACTCTCTTAATTTGTCAAAATTGCTTTTTTATAAAGCAATACTTACCAGAACAATTGCAAATCGACGCTATAAACAAGTTACTAATGCACTAGTTTTAGTCGTAAAAATTGATAATAGAAACCTAATGATAAAATTAGACCACACTAGAAACGTGATGAACATTGATTTTATTGTTAATTTGATGGACTATATTGTGATTAGACCACCAAACAATCTTAAACAATTACTTTAGAGAAATATGTCCAATTTCATCATGAAGAAATCACCCGACATCCGGTTATTTATTCCGGTATTCTTATTGAAGAAGCTATCAAAGCATCGTTTAACTGACGGCTTGTATCCTATTTCTTTAGGGATGACACAAGCCAATAATAACTATAAATTGCAGCAGGACAACAGCCAATGCCATACCTTAATTTACTGTGTATCTGGCTCGGGTGAATTGGATTACCAAGGTAAAATAAGAAGCATAGAACGTGGCGATCTTGTTATTATTAATCCTAATACACCTTTTACGTTTAAAATTATAAATACTAGCAAAATAGCTGAAAATACGGTTTATTGGATTAACTTTACTGGCGACTTAGCACAAGACTTTGCCCAGCGGTTGTTGATGAAAATGGACGCAGGGGTTGCTCATGCCGGTGTATTGAATAACATTGTCAGCGATTTTGACCATTTACTCGCATTGGGGGCACGGGGTTACACGGCAACCAACGTAATACATGCTGTACATATTTTACAGCAAGCGTTAAGTTTTTTAGCGCTGCAACTGCGTTTAACCATGTTTAATAACAGTTCAAGTTTTGACCTTGAAGCGGTAGAAGCCTTAATGCGCAATAGTTTGCATCAAGAACTGAGTTTGGACACTTTAGCTCACTACAGTCAGTTATCGAAATTTCACTTTGCGAAAAAATTTAAGGAGCTAACAGATAGCTCCCCTATTCAACATTTCATTAATATGAAAATTCAACATGCCTGTTCACAACTAGATAATAGCGATATCGCGATTAAAGACATTGCCAGCGGCCTTGGCTATAGCGATCCCTATTATTTTTCGCGACTGTTCAAAAAATTAGTCGGTATTTCCCCAAAGCAATATCGAGACTCTCGTCATAGTTTATAACGATAAACGTTAGTTTAAAGCCGCCTGATACTGATCTAAAATTTTCTTATGATTACGCTGATGCCAAGGGATCATAGTTTTTGATTTTTCAAGCGCTACTTTTTGCCTTTCAACCGCTTTATCTATTTGTTTCAATTCAAAGTATGCTTTGGCAAGCCCTTGATGTGCATAGGCCGATTCAGGATATTGTTGAACAGCTATTTTTAAGATTTCAATGGCTTCTTCTGGCGCTGTTGCAAGTTTGTCAAAAGCCAACGCTTTTAAAGAGCCTTCAGCGGAAACTTCAAAGCCATACTTTTTCTCGGTTAAATAGTGGTAGTGTTTCAATATGGCATTTGCACCACGTTTTGATATCGCAGAATCAGGTTTTAACGCTTGATGATAATCATTGAAAATGGCTTCTATACCGTAAACCGCTGCTAACGCAGGTTGTGACATATAGTAACTACCGTCAAAACGTTTTGTTGTTATATCAAGTTGCGGTAACTGTTCTGCGTTAATAATGTCACTAAGCTGTTCAAAACCTGCTAACTGTGCCTGTTCGTAGTTACTATCGCTTGTTGATAAAAATACAGTACGCGTGTTACCTGATAATTGTTTGAGCTTTGTTTTAGCGTCTAGCAAAACATTAGCGTAGTTTTCTGACAATATTGGACTGGCAATAATATAAGCATTAAATAATTCCGGACGATTTAGCAAGGTGTAAAGCCCTAAACTAGCATTACCCGTAAAACCATTAAAAATACGAAAACTATTAGTACGATATTGTTCATCTACAGCTTTCAATAAGCCACTGTCGAGAAAGTTAAGTAGTTTTTCACCTGTAATGCTAACTTCATCTCCCGCACCTAGTGTTTTTAGCGTTCCTAATGCTTTGCTATAACCACGTGGCGTAACGACAATAGTTTCAAGCCACGGCCAGTCACCATTATGGCTCATCCAATCATGTAAACCACTTAAATACGGTTGGCTTCTTGGGTGAAAATCAAAAATAACGGTATAACGTTTGTTTGGTTTTTTGTAATAACTTGCTGGAAGGGTGATATTAAAATCAATCAGCTGTTTACTATCAGCATTTTGTACCGATAATACTTTAATAAAATCTGACTCTGCCAACTCAATGGCTTGAGCCTGTTGCACAAACAACATAAATGCTACGGCTTTTAATAGCCTGCTGAGTTGAATAAAAAAATTATTAGCCATTATAGATTCTTCCCTGAACAAAGTTTTATCATAAAGTAGTGATAAATTAGTATGTTAAATTTAATCGAACAATACTATAAAACTCTACAATCATTTTAATTTAAAATTAAAAAAAGCCGCATTTGCGGCTTTTGCATAACTAATATCAACTCAGTCAAAATCTTAATTGTATTCGCTGCTAATGAAACCTTTTAGTCAAACGTACTAAAGATATTGGTAAAAGCAGTACTAACAGCCAGTTAAATACACCGCCGCCACTGTTCGAACTTTCTGGCGTTACAGTAATAACTTCAATTTTATTTAATGAAATCGTCTGCTGAGTTGATGCTGCTAAACCATTATTATCTTCAATTAGTAGTTCAATGGTAACATTACCCGCATTAGCAAAAGTATATTGTAATGATTGACCCCCCCCTATGACTTCAGCATTAGCGTTACCTTGAATTTTCCCCCATTGATATTTAGTAATTTCGCCATCACTATCTACACTTTGCGAAGCATCAAATGTACAAACAAGGTCTTGGCACGAAGCAGTAAAACTTGGTACTGGCGCACTATTATCACTGATATTAATAAATACCGATTGCGTCACGCCATATTGCCCGTCACTATTTTTTCCTCTTATAGTGAGCCGGTGTTGGCCAATTGCTAAATGAGTTATATTAATTTGTGCAATTGCTGTAACTATGCCGTTACTATCAACCTCAAGGTTTTGCGATAAAACTTCAATATTCTCGCTGTTGGTGAAAGTATCATCTATAACATATTCAAATTGTGTTATGTCGCTATTAAAATTAGCCAGTGATGATTGTTTAGTTGTTGAAATAACTTCAAGCTCTAAAATTTCTGCAGGTGAAACCGTCGTTTGATATAAAGAGTTATTAACTTTAACAGAAGAAATATCAGTCCCTGTGGACATTAAATAAGGCGCTTCACTAACTTTTGCCGCATACGCTAACGCTTTTAAGTTATCGGGTAATATTTGACTACTATATTCTGCACAGTTTTGAAAAAATGAAGAACCTAGTTCAAATGTTATTGCTGCCACGCCTAATTCACCATAGCTAACATTATCGCTTGTGCCATCAGTAGCATATAAACCAATAGATTGTTGAGGAGCATAATCATTAAACCATGCCAATTTATTACCAAGGTTTACAAAGCCATTGTTATTAGGTGATACACCTTCTTTGTGCCCGTATGGCCATAAAATTAAACGCCCATAACTATGTAGATCGATATGCAAACCACTTTTAGTCACAGGAGCTGCATCAGAATCATTAGGGCCACGTTCGTCAGTGAAAATTGATCGAATATAATTTGATATTGCTTGAGTTTCAGGCTCTGATTCAGCAGATATGCCGCGATAGACTTCAGAGCATTCATTACCACTTGAGCCATTTGCCGTTACCCCCCAAGTTTGAGCAAAATTACGATTGAGGTCGACCCCCACTGTTGAGCCAGCACAATGGCTCTGATTAGTGTTTTTACGTTGAAACACCTGGTTTTCAGCTATTTTTCGTCCATCTGGATTCATGTGAAAAACCAAGTGTACTTCACGATTATCAACTATCCACTGGGCTTCCGCGTTGGTTGCGTATTCATTGAGTAGCCATTTTGCAAAATCTAAATTTAGTGCAGCAGGAGCATATTCACGTGCATGCATACTACTGTGAACAAATAATATCGGCTTTTGATTGCTAAGTTCACTATTGGTGATTTTTAGCACCATTAAATCGTAACCACCTTGTTGATTCACTTTCATCCAAGAATCACCAATATCGGACCATGTGGCTAATTTCGGGAATGTATTCGCTAATGTCTCAGCATCGTCGTAAGTACCTTCAACGGTTGCATAGCAAGAAAACCCTGAAATAGGCTCAACACTCAATTGTTTTTCATTGACCGTTAACGCATTGCCGTTGAGAAATGTATTTGAGAACTTTTCAGTCCAACTCATTGCTGGTTCAATATCGAAGCCGCGCAGTTTTAACAATTGCTTTTCTTGTTCAGTTAGCGTGGCTATTAAGTATTTTTCTTTTGTATTCACTTCCATTATCGCATGATGCAAAGAAATCAGTGCTTGATTTGCTAACTTTTGATCTGAGTAATTTATTTTTGAAAATGAAGGAGAGTTATTTGCAAAACTTGAAAAACTTATAAAAAGTAATACCGTCATTAAAGCACAGCATTTTTTTCTAACGTTGATTATCATATAAAGCCTTAGTTCATATTTATAAATATCATTCCTCATTGAAATTTAACATTAAATTAACACAACTCACAATTAAACTTTCAATACCAAAATATTACCTAATTGATGAAAATAAAAAAGCCACATATGTGGCTTCCAAACTATAAAACAATCTTATGCTTCATTACTGCAATGCTAATTGCCAAGTGCCGCTATAGGTACGATCGTTAAACGTAGAAGAAGAGTTAGACTCAACTGTTCTGTTTACTCTAACTAAACGAGTGCCATCCGTTTGAAACTGTGAAGTAATTTCACTTTCTGCCGTCATAGAAAAGAATATATAAGCACTACCTTTACCTGAATAGCTCATTCTCGTTTCAATAGGAATGCCCTCTTCATTGATCAACACTTTATAACTACCTTTAAATTTACTGACATAACCGCGAATTTTTTTATCATCAATAAAGCTTTCTAGAGGTAGTGTAAAGTCTAGAACTCGAACTTCTTTGTTTAGATACTCAATGCGTTCTTCACTAGTAAACTCACCTTGTTCGATGTAGTCTAAAATCGTTCGTGCGGACGAAAGAATTGGAATTAATGATGATGCAGACAATATTTCTGCGCCATTTAATGCTGGCGTGTCAGCTTCTTCATCAGTCAATTTAAGACGGTTTTCTTGCGCTATTTTTACCAATACATCCTTGGAATAACGAATATCCAAGCCATTCATACTTTCAGAAAGCGTTGATTGAATTGCACCCGTTTTAAGCTTTTTATCTTTCCCTTCACCCCTAGTTTCAGAAAAAGAAACGTTTAGTAACCCTGATACAGGTTCACTGCCATTTAACTTAGCTAATGCTTGTTGCAAATCAACCAAACCATCAGCCCAAGCGTTCTGCGTAAATGCAAATGCTAGAAGCCCAAGCGCAATAGGATGAATATTCTTTGATGTCATAAATTACCTGTTTGTTATTTTATTTATAGGTTTACGGTGTTAGTAGTATTTATACCTAATAGTTGGACAGTGTTTCAATACCTATTGATAATATTAATGTTACTAAGTATTTCTTTTTATTTGGTAAGTTAATTGCTTCTTCAAGAAAATCATTTAGAGATCAAAAAAGCCCACCATAAGTGGGCTTTATTAAATTTAGCTTAACTTAGCTTAGCCTAGCCTAATTAAGCCAAGCTAGAAGCTGATTACATCATTTCAACCGCAATAGCAGTTGCTTCGCCGCCACCAATACACAAAGAAGCAAGACCTTTACTTAAACCTTTGTTTTTCAATGCATGGATTAATGTAACCATGATACGTGCACCACTCGCACCTAATGGGTGACCTAGCGCACAAGCGCCACCATGAACGTTAACTTTCGCTACGTCTAAATCAAGCTCTTTAATACCTAACATAGTTACCATGGCAAAGGCTTCGTTAATTTCAAACAAATCAACATCTGCAGTTGTCCAATTAGCTTTTGCTAATACTTTTTGCATAGCGCCAACCGGTGCAACGGTAAACTCTGCTGGTTTTTGTGCATGCATAGCATGTGCAACAATTTTACATAATGGCGTCAAACCACGTTTTTGTGCTTCTGACAATTTCATCATCACAAGTGCCGCTGCACCATCAGAAATTGAACTAGAGTTAGCTGCTGTGATAGTACCGTCTTTCTTAAATGCAGGACGCAGGCTTGGAATTTTATCTGGGCGCGCATTACCTGGTTGTTCATCAATTTCAAAAACAGAATCACCGCGACGAGATTTAATGGTTACCGGCGCAATTTCATTGGCAAACGAGCCATCAGCAATTGCCGCATTAGCACGTGCTAAAGAACGGATTGCATAAGCGTCCATGTCTTCACGTGTAAACGCCGACTCATCAGCTGTTTCTTGTGCGAAACAACCCATTGCAATACCGTCGTAAGCATTTTCTAAACCATCAGTCATCATGTGATCAAGCACTTGACCGTGACCCATTTTAATACCTGAACGCCCTTTAGGTAATAAGTGCGGTGCATTAGTCATACTTTCCATGCCGCCAGCAATAGCAACATCAATTGAACCGGCTAATAAAGCATCATGTGCTTGCATTGCCGCTTTCATACCTGAGCCACATACTTTGTTAATGGTGGTACATGCCGTTGAAAGGTCTAAGTCAGCTTCTAATGCTGCTTGACGTGCAGGTGCTTGCTTCAAACCAGCAGGAAGTACACAGCCCATGATTACTTCATCAACTTGGTCATTTGATAAATTAGCCGCTTGCATTGCACCACGAATAGCAGTTGCACCTAAAGTGGTAGCACTAACTGCTGATAAACCGCCCATAAAACCGCCCATAGGGGTACGTTTGGCAGCAACAATAACGATAGGATCTTGAGTAGACATAAGGCTCTCCGACAAAGTGTTGTTAGACATTATTCGATAAATGTTGACTGAATACAGGCATTAATCGATAAGAATTGCGCAACAGATTACCCCATATTAACCTTTACGCCAACGTAAACTTTGTCGACCTTTAGTCTAATAAGTTTGATTAATGGCTAAATTGACCATCATTCTTTACAGTTACTTTTCAATTTTGGCTGTAGAAATTCCGCGCTAATGTTGAAAGCAGTTTTAAATATCTGCATACAACAGCAATCACCAATAACATCCTATTTACATTCAAATACACTTGCACTTTACGTTAACGTAAACTTGTTGTAAGGTATCCAACAGATAAAGTAAGCGAGTTAACTGTGAGCACAAGAATGAGCGATAAAAATCAAGTCACCTTCTCTATTGGCGAATTAGCCCGAGAGTTTGATATCACCACTCGAAGTATTCGTTTTTATGAAGATCAAGGGTTGATACTCCCTACTCGCAAAGGACAAACAAGAATATACAACCAAAGAGACAGAGTTCGACTAAAGTTAATTCTACGCGGCAAACGCCTAGGCTTTTCGTTAGCAGAAACGGGTCGTTTGTTTGAACTTTACGACGCTGACAAATCAAGCGCAACACAATTAAAAACCATTATGGATTTAATTGCTAATAAGAAAAATGATTTAACTCAGCAATTAGAAGATATAAAAGCCGTGTTAATTGAATTAACCGGCCTAGAAAATAACTGTCAAGATGCATTAGCCAATATCAATAAATAACAATTGATAAATAGAGCGCAACAAGTAAATAGCAGCAAGACAACTAAAAAAGCGTTAACGCAAAGAACTAATTAGCGTTAATACGACAAACAATTATTAAAGGTACTACTATGATTTCTACTTTCTCATCAATGAATTTTAACTTAGGCGAAACTGTTGACATGATCCGTGACACGGTTAACGCTTTTGCTCGCGATGAAATTGCACCTCGTGCAGCACAAATAGATATTGATAATGAGTTTCCTAACGACTTGTGGCGCAAATTTGGTGACCTAGGTTTATTAGGCATGACAGTAGATGAAGAGTACGGTGGTTCTAACTTAGGTTACTTAGAACATATGGTTGCTATGCAAGAAATTTCACGTGCTTCAGCGTCTGTTGGCCTAAGCTACGGCGCTATGTCGAACTTATGTTTAAATCAATTAAACAAAAATGGTTCACATGAGCAAAAAGCAAAATATTTACCCAAGCTTTGTAGCGGTGAACATATTGGTGCATTGGCGATGTCTGAGCCGAATGCCGGTTCTGACGTAGTAAGTATGAAACTCTCTGCTAGAAAAGTCACTGGTGAAAATGGTGACAAGTACATTCTTAACGGTAACAAAATGTGGATCACTAACGGTCCTGACGCTAATGTTTTTATTATTTATGCAAAAACAGATACTAGTGCCGGCTCTAAAGGCATTACCGCTTTTATCGTTGAACGTGACTACCCTGGTTTTTCTCGTCATCAAAAACTAGACAAGTTAGGTATGCGTGGCTCTAACACCTGTGAACTAGTATTCCAAGATTGTGAAGTACCTGCAGAAAACATTTTAGGTGAAGAAGGCAAAGGTGTTCGCGTACTTATGTCTGGCTTAGATTACGAACGTTTAGTATTAACCGGTGGCCCATTAGGTATTATGGATGCATGCATGGATTTAGTTGTACCTTACATTCATGACAGAAAGCAATTTGGTCAATCAATTGGTGAGTTTCAATTAATTCAAGGCAAAATTGCTGACATGTACACCCAAATGAATGCGGCTAAATCATACGCTTACATGTGTGCAATGGCTGCAGATCGCGGTGAAACCACGCGTAAAGACGCTGCTGGTGTTATTTTATATTCTGCCGAGCTTGCCACTAAAATGGCACTTGATGCTATTCAGTTACTTGGTGGCAACGGTTACATCAATGAATTCCCAGCGGGTCGTTTATTACGTGATGCTAAGTTATATGAAATTGGCGCCGGCACTTCAGAAATTCGCCGTATGTTAATAGGCCGTGAGTTATTTAACGAATCAGTTTAATAACATAAATTGAGCTTAGCCATTTAATCGATACTGTTGTCAAAAATACTCACTTACATATGTAAGCTCCGGGTATTTTTCTTCAGTATCAAATAAATGGCTCTGTTTCAAAATAAGCAATTTAGTTATTACAATTTGATGAGATAAATAAACTCATTACATACCCAGTGACTATTGCTATTGAATACGTTTAACACTTTTGTCTCTTAACAAATCTAATGTTAAAGCGTTCAAACAATATCAATGTGCATTGTTAAATTACTGACATTAACAACGTCAAAAGTTAACGAAACGATCAACAAATAAAAGGTTATACCGTGGCTAAGATAATATCGAAAATCAATCCCCGCAGCCCTGAATTCATCGAAAATGCCGAGCATATGCAACTGCAAGTTGATGACTTAAAAGTAAAGTTAGAAGAAATTAAACTCGGTGGCGGAGAACGCAGCCGTGAACGTCATTTATCGCGAGGGAAATTATTACCAAGAGATCGTGTTTACGCCCTACTCGACCCTGGCTCTGCATTTCTAGAATTATCACAACTAGCCGCTTATGAAGTTTATGACGATAACGTACCTGCTGCAGGTATCATTACTGGTATTGGCCGTGTTGGCGGACAAGAATGTATTATTGTTGCCAATGATGCGACAGTAAAAGGTGGCACTTACTTCCCACTTACCGTGAAAAAGCATTTACGTGCGCAAACTATCGCACAAGAGAACAACTTACCTTGTATCTATTTAGTTGACTCTGGTGGGGCAAACTTACCAAACCAAGACGATGTTTTCCCAGACAAAGAACACTTTGGTCGTATATTCTTCAATCAAGCTAATATGTCAGCGCAAAGTATTCCACAAATTGCCGTTGTTATGGGTTCTTGTACCGCAGGTGGCGCATACGTACCAGCTATGGCTGATGAATCAATTATTGTTAAAGAACAAGGCACCATATTCTTAGCGGGTCCGCCATTAGTGAAAGCGGCCACAGGCGAAGTTGTTAGTGCAGAAGATTTAGGCGGCGCAGATGTGCATTGTCGTACTTCAGGTGTTGCGGATCATTACGCACAAAACGATCATCATGCTTTAGAAATAGCCCGTAGTGCTATCGGTAACTTAAACCGTGTTAAACCAGTACAAATGGCAATTAAAGAAGTGACCGAACCAGCGTATGCATGTGACGAAGTTTACGGCATTGTGCCAAAAGATTCTCGCCAACCATTTGATGTACGAGAAATTATCGCCCGTGTCGTTGATGGCAGCGAATTCGACGAATTTAAAGCACTATATGGTACAACCTTAGTCTGTGGCTTTGCTCGCATCTACGGCTACCCTGTAGGAATTGTGGCGAACAACGGCATCTTATTTGGTGAATCTGCGCAAAAAGGTGCTCACTTTATCGAACTTTGTGCGCAACGAAAAATTCCATTGGTATTTTTACAAAACATTACTGGCTTTATGGTCGGTCAACAATATGAAGCTGGCGGTATTGCAAAACACGGCGCCAAAATGGTAACCGCTGTGGCGACTGCACAAGTGCCAAAATTCACCATTTTAATTGGCGGTAGTTTTGGTGCTGGTAACTACGGCATGTGTGGTCGAGCTTATGACCCTCGCTTCTTATTTATGTGGCCAAACTCGCGTATTTCAGTGATGGGCGGCGAACAAGCGGCTGGCGTACTTGCACAAGTTAAGCGTGATCAAAAAGAGAAACGTGGTGAAACATGGAGCGAGCAAGAAGAAGCTGATTTCAAGCAACCTATTATTGATGATTACGAGCATCAAGGTCACCCATACTATGCGTCAGCCCGTTTATGGGATGATGGCGTAATTGACCCAGCAGACACTCGCCAAGTACTTGGCTTAGCCATTTCCGCGTCATTAAACAAACCTATTGAAGAGACCAAATTTGGTCTGTTTAGAATGTAGGGGTGAGTTAAACATGTTTACACATAACAATATTAAAAGTCCGAGCGAGCAAGTTTTATTCGACGTTGACAGTCGCGGCGTAGCAACCGTAACCATGAATAATCCTGATAAACACAATGCCTTTGATGATAGTATTATTTTTGCCTTAAGCCACTTGTTTCATGAAATTGCTAAATGTCATGACATCAATGTAATGATACTGGCTTCTACAGGGAAAAGTTTTTCTGCCGGTGCTGATTTAGGCTGGATGAAACGCATGGCGTCATATTCTTATGAAGAGAATTTAGCCGATGCAAATGCATTAGCGCATATGCTGAAAAACCTTAATTTTTTACCACAACCAACTATCGCTAAAGTGCAAGGTGCAGCCTTTGGTGGCGCGGTTGGGTTAGCAAGTTGTTGTGACATTGTACTGGCCAGTGAAAAAGCCAGCTTTTGTTTAAGCGAAGTAAAGCTCGGTTTAATACCAGCAACAATAAGTCCTTATGTTGTAAATGCGATTGGTCAAAAAGCCAGTCGCCGCTACTTTCAAACCGCTGAACGATTCTTTGCAGATAAAGCACATCAATTAGGTTTAGTTGACGAAATACTGCCATTAACAGCATTAGACGCTGCCGTTGAAAAGATGGCACAAACATTACTGGCAAACGGCCCACTAGCCGTACGCCAAGCTAAGCAATTAGCCCTTGATGTCGCTTATCAAGATATTGACAAAACGCTGATTGAAATTACCAGCGAGCGCATTGCCGCAATTCGGGTATCGACAGAAGGCCAAGAAGGCTTAAGTGCCTTTTTTGAAAAACGCCAACCTGCTTGGCAAGCCCAGCTGCAACAACAAGAAGCATCACAACAAAAATCATTAGATAAAGGCGAAGGATAAACTCATGTTTACTAAAATATTAATTGCCAACCGTGGCGAAATTGCCTGTCGTGTTATCAAAACTGCACGAAAAATGGGTATCCTAACCGTTGCGGTTTATTCTGATGCTGACGCTGATTCCTTACATGTCAATATGGCTGATGAAGCTATTCATATTGGTGGCTCACCGTCGCGTGAAAGTTATTTACTATCTGAAAAAGTCATTGAAGCAGCTAAACGTACTGGTGCTCAAGCAATTCACCCAGGTTATGGTTTCTTATCTGAAAACGCTGACTTTTGCCGCATGTGTGCCGCAGAAGGCATTACATTTATTGGCCCACCAGTTGGCGCAATTGAAGCTATGGGCTCAAAATCTGCCGCTAAAAATATTATGGAAGCGGCACAAGTACCGTTAGTGCCAGGTTACCATGGTGATGATCAATCTGAAGCTGTGATCAAAAAAGCTGCCGATGATATGGGTTACCCTGTACTACTTAAAGCTACTGCAGGTGGTGGCGGTAAAGGTATGCGCCAAGTATGGAGCGAAGCAGAGTTCTCTGAAGGTTTTGCTGCCGCAAAACGTGAAGCGAAATCTTCATTTGGCGACGATACCATGTTGGTTGAAAAATACTTAACACAACCACGCCACGTCGAAATTCAAGTATTTTGCGATAATCACCAAAATGCGGTTTATCTTTTCGAACGTGACTGTTCCGTACAACGTCGTCATCAAAAAGTGATTGAAGAGGCGCCAGCCTTTAGCATGAGTGAAGAACTTCGTGCTCAAATGGGTGAGTCAGCAATAAAATCAGCACAAGCCATTGGTTATCAAGGTGCTGGTACGGTTGAATTTTTACTTGATATTGACGGCTCATTTTACTTTATGGAAATGAATACTCGTCTACAAGTTGAACACCCTGTTACTGAATTAATTACTGGTCAAGATTTAGTTGAATGGCAATTACGTGTTGCAGCTGGTGAAGTGCTGCCTAAGGATCAACATGAACTAAAAATTAATGGTCATGCGTTTGAAGCACGTATTTACGCTGAAGATCCAAACAACGACTTTTTACCGGCAACTGGTACCTTAGACTTTTTACAACCACCCGTTGAAAGTGAGTTCGTGCGTGTTGATACCGGTGTGCGCCAAGGTGATGAAGTAAGCGTATTTTACGACCCAATGATTGCCAAACTTATTGTTTGGGACGAAAGTCGTGAGAAAGCCCTACAACGTATGGCAAAAGCTTTGTCTGAATATCGTATCAGTGGCGTTACTACCAACATTGATTTTCTTTATAATTTAGCGACATCAGCACCTTTTGTTAACGCAGATATCGACACCGGTTTTATTGAGAAAAATCAAGAAATCATTTTTCATGAAAATGAACAAGCGTTGGCTGGTGAGTTGCCAATGGCAGCACTTTATTTAGTATTATCGCAAGAGCTACAAGCACAAACAAATGCAGCAAAAACTAACGACCCATTTTCTCCTTGGAATATGACCAATGCATGGCGTTTAAATGAAGCGAATATTCACCATATGGTCTTAGCGCATAACGACAGCGAATATCCAATTATTGTTGAGCAAAAACGTCAAGGTAGCGGTAGCTATTATTTAATTACCGTTGACGGTCAAACCGTTGATTGCCAAGGTCGAATTGAAAACGATACTTTATACGTCAGTATTGATGGTTACCGCAGTCACGCAACCATTGCAAAAAATGGCACGCAAATCAGCCTTTATCATCAAAACGGTGTGTTTAACTTCACGCACATTTTACCTGATTGTGGTGACAACAGCGGCGACGACAGCCATGGCGGGTTAGTTGCGCCAATGAACGGTACTATGGTCGCCGTACTCGTTAACGCTGGTGATTCAGTGAAGGCAGAGCAACCAATAATGATCATGGAAGCGATGAAAATGGAGCACACCATTCGTGCGCCAAGCGATGGCATTGTTGACGCTATTTACTACCAAGAAGGCGACATGGTTGATGGTGGCGCTGAGCTCATTGCTTTTAGCGCAGAGGAAGCATAATGGCTAACATTAATAGTTCTGCACTACCTAAAAGCGTAAAAATTGTTGAAGTAGGACCACGCGATGGCCTACAAAATGAAAAGCTACAAATTAGTGCTGAAGATAAAATAGCGCTGATCGAACAACTAGCTGATGCCGGTGTTAGTTATATCGAAAGTGGTAGCTTTGTTTCACCTAAATGGGTGCCGCAAATGGCAACATCTACTGATGTATTTAACGGCATTAACCGTAAAGAAAACATCACTTATGCCGCACTAACACCTAACATGAAAGGGTTTGAAGCCGCCATGGCGGTAAACGCCAGTGAAGTTGCTATATTTGGCGCTGCATCAGAAGCGTTTAGCCAAAAGAACATCAATTGTTCAATCGAAGAAAGCTTACAACGATTTGAACCTATCATGGAGGCTGCAAAAGCGGCCAACATTCCCGTACGTGGCTATGTTTCATGTGTTGTCGGTTGCCCTTATGACGGCTTTATCGAACCTGAACAAGTTGCCATGGTTGCTGAGAAATTATACAACATGGGCTGCTACGAAATATCACTGGGCGATACCATTGGTGTTGGCACCCCCGCTAGCGTAACCAAAATGATACAGGCGGTGAATGCACGTGTACCTATGGCTAAACTTGCTGTTCACTTTCACGATACCTACGGTCAGGCGTTAACTAACATTTACACTGCATTACAAGCTGGCGTAGCCGTGGTCGATAGTGCTATTGCAGGCCTTGGTGGATGCCCATATGCTAAGGGTGCTTCAGGAAATGTCGCAACTGAAGATGTCTTATACATGCTTAATGGTCTAGAAATAGAAACCGGCATTGATTTTGAAAAATTACTAGCGGCTGGTTGGTTTATTAGTGACAAATTAGGCAAAACGCCTGTATCGAAAGTATCAACTGCATATCGAGCACAATAATACACGTAATTTCTAGATATAAAGATAAAAATAACGACAAAAATTTATTAATGAGGATTAAACAATGGCAGGATTTGACAAGGTAGTGTCAAGCTATGAAGAAGCAATGGCAGGTCTTGAAGATAACATGACTGTAATTGCTGGCGGTTTTGGCTTGTGTGGCATTCCAGAAAACTTAATTAGTGAAATTAAGCGTAAAGGCACTAAAGGCTTAACTCTAGTTTCAAATAACTGTGGTGTTGACGATTTTGGCCTAGGTATTTTGCTTCCTGACCGTCAAATCAAAAAAATTATTGCCTCATATGTTGGCGAAAACGCTGAATTTGAGCGTCAAATGATGAATGGTGAACTTGAAGTTGAATTAACTCCGCAAGGTACCTTAGCCGAAAAAATGCGTGCTGGCGGTGCTGGTATTCCTGCCTTTTATACTGCAACGGGCTACGGTACGCCTGTTGCTGAAGGTAAAGAAGAGCGTGAATTTGATGGCAGACATTACATATTAGAACCTGCGATCAAAGGTGACTTCGCCATCGTGAAAGCGTGGAAAGCCGATCGTTACGGTAATTTAGTGTTTAGAAAAACCGCTCGTAACTTTAATCCATTAGCAGCAACTGCCGGTAAAATTACCGTAGTAGAAGTTGAAGAGATTGTTGAGCCGGGTGAATTAGACCCAGATCACATTCATACACCGGGCATTTACGTTAACCGTCTAATTTTAGGCTCATTCGAAAAACGCATTGAACAACGTACAGTTCGCAACGATGCATAATTATAAGTGTTAGTAAGGAGTAATTTATGGCTTTATCAAGAGAACAACTAGCACAGCGCGTTGCACAAGAACTTCAAGACGGTTACTACGTTAATTTAGGCATCGGTATTCCAACCTTAGTGGCAAACTATGTACCAGAAGGTATGGAAGTGATGTTGCAGTCAGAGAATGGCTTATTAGGGATGGGACAATTCCCTAGCGAAGCTGAAATTGATGCAGACTTAATTAACGCTGGTAAGCAAACAGTAACGATGGCAACAGGTGCGTCAATTTTTGACTCAGCAGAATCTTTTGCCATGATCCGTGGTGGTCATGTTGATTTAACCGTATTAGGCGCCTTTGAAGTAGATGTTAACGGTAATATTGCCTCATACATGATCCCAGGCAAGCTTATTAAAGGTATGGGCGGTGCAATGGACTTAGTAGCGGGTGCTGATAACATCATCGTGACCATGACCCATGCATCTAAACACGGCGTATCTAAATTATTAAGTAACTGTACTTTGCCATTAACTGGCAAGGGTTGTATTAAAAAGGTCTTAACTGATTTAGCTTTTATTGAAATCAAAAATGGTAAGTTTTATTTATTAGAACGAGCACCAGGTGTCTCTGTAGAAGAAATTATTGCCTTAACCGAAGGTGAATTGGTTATTGAAGGTGAAATTCCAGAGATGACTTTCTAAAATTATTAATAGTTTTTGATAAATATCGATTAATTTAAGGGGCGTTCGCCCCTTTTTTTGTGGTTTATATCGCACAATTGTCCCGAATTTGTCTCACATTTACAAAACATTCATTTTGTACAAAAATACATCAAACAACAATAACCCCCACTAATCGCATTAATTACATACACTTAGCAAAATTAAAAGCTATTCAGCATTAACGCTTTGTAACAAAGCAGTTGCATTTAATGATCGTTTTGGTAATACTGAAATTGACAAAGAAAAGGCAAGACACGCGAAAACGTGTTACGCAAAACCACCGGTCTAAGGGTTAATGCAATAATATTGCATTTTTCTATGACAGCGGAGTTACCGTGTTATTAGGTACATCCTGTGGTTTTTTCTTTTACTAACTCTATTTGCATTATAAAAGGTTATTAAAATGAAAAAATTATTACTAGTTACTACCATTACTGCTTTAACGATGACGTCTATTGTATCTGCGCCGAAAGCGCAAGCCGCTGACATTGCACAAAGTGTATGTGAGTATGTTGCCGCTGACGACAAAAAACGTATGCGTTCATTCTTAAAGACGAACAAATTAAAAATTCGTAATATCTTCGCGGGTATTCAGTGTAACGGTAAAAACTTGTTGGAATTTGCTGCTACTAACGGTTCAGTTAAAACAGGTTCTTTGATGATTAGTAAATTACCAAAGAAAACAGTTTCGGCTAACTTAGCACTTATTCAAAATGGATCGCAACCATTAATCGACGCTGCAAACAAACGCGTTAGCAGCTAGAAATTTATTTTCCAGTAGGCGTTAATACTTAATGTAAGTTCAATGTTTTACTAGTTAATAATTCTTATGTCATTAAAAAGGCCAGCATTAGCTGGCCTTTTTTTCTGCTTGAAATTCATTACCGCCTTCTAAAAATCATTAAATTCAACTAGCTACAATCCTAAAAACTGATTAAAATCACTTAAGAACAATAGTTATTTTGCTAATTGGTATTAAATGTCACATAAACGTAGTTACATCAACAGTAATAATGCATTGGTATTAACCGGCGGTGGAGCTCGTGCGGCCTACCAGGTTGGCGTTTTATCTGCTATCGCTAAGTTTATGCCACGAAACCATGGTGTGCCCTTCCCAATCATCTGTGGCACTTCTGCTGGCGCAATCAACTCTACGGCATTAGCTTGCTACGCTTCGTGTTTTCAACTAGGGGTTAAAAAACTAGAGTGGGTGTGGAAAAATCTGGATCCCAGCCGCATATATCACAGTGATGCATTACGTGTATTTAGTCATTTATCGGCAGGCTTACTCGGTAGTTTTCAAGCGGACTATGCCAACAAAAGTGCCCGAAGCTTATTAAACAATGCTCCATTACGTGATTTGCTCAATATGGTTGTAGATTTTAACCGTATCGACACCAATATCAGACGCGGTTATTTATCGGCCGTTTCAGTTACCGCCTCAAGTTATAGCAGTGGCGACTCTATTAGTTTCTTTCAATCTAAAGAGTCAATATCACCTTGGTTTCGTGCCAAAAGACGTGGTGAGCCAACGCAACTCAACAGTCAACATTTAATGGCATCAGCAGCAATACCATTGGTATTTCCTTCCGCTAAAATTAAGCACGATCATTTAGGCGATGGCTCAATCCATCAGCTTTCTCCGCTAAGCCCTGCAATACATTTAGGTGCAGAAAAAGTATTTGTTGTTGGCGTTGAACAGCCCAAAGAACCGATTCATGCTAGAGAAAACAACCCACATCCACCAACGACGGCAACCATTGCTGGTCACTTACTTGATACCATTTTTTCTGATACGTTGAAAAGTGATATAGAGCGTATGGAGCGCGTTAATCATACGTTATCGTTAATACCTGAACATTTAAAAAATCAAACCGCGGGCTTAAAAAATATTGATTCACTCGTCATTAATCCAAGCCATGATTTTAACGCTATCGCGGTGAAATATTACCATAAACTGCCATTATCCATCCGCCTGTTATTACGTAGTGTTGGTATTACCAATGATGCGGAATCGAGTTTGGTCAGCTATTTACTGTTTGAAAAAAATTATTGTAAGGAGCTAATTAATCTTGGTTTTAATGATGCTCTGGAGCAAGAAAGTAAAATTCGAGAATTTCTTAAGCTATAGAAATAATGGTATAGAACTTAAGCTTTACAAGCTAATTTGCTCAGGAAAAAGCTATTTAGCCTCAACTTGGTTTAATGAATGTCATAATGCATTGATAATCAATAATTTTAATAAATCCGATATCTCCAATGAAGTTAGTTAAGTGGATATCAAGGCGTTTATGTATCCGAATAGCGAGCTATTTGGCACATCAACAACGTAGATAGGCGCTAAACTAGCTTTATTGGATGACGTTGCTTAAGCCGAGTTGAGGTTATTTATCAAAAACACAACGTCATTAAAATAATAAGGAGCAATTAAGCTCCTTTTTCTATTTTAACTAAAAGAACAGTAAAGCAGAGCAACTATTGCCCTTCTTGCACAAATCTTTCAGCACGTTCTACACGTCGAGGCTTGCCACGTACAATCAAGGTATCTTGCGGTTGTAATACTGTTTCGGGTGAAGGCTCTTCCGACTCAATATCATTACGTCGCAGTGCGATAACAATCACACGGCGTTCATCCAACTTTAATGATGCAATGCTATGACCATTAGCAAACGAATCATCTGTGAGTAAAATAGCATGGGCAAACTCAATACGATCAATCGCATCTGGACTCATATCCGTATGCTCACCCTGGAAGAAACCATGTAGATGGTTATAATGATTTTTACGTTCTTTTTGAACACGACGAACAATTCTTGAAAAAGGCACACCTGTCAAAGAAAGAACTTGCGATACCAGCATCAAACTCCCCTCTAAGCTCTCAGGAACCACTTCATTCGCGCCAGCAGCATGTAACTCGTCTAATTGGTCGTCATTACGCGTACGAACTAAAATAGGCACATTTGGTGCTAACGAGCGTACTTTTTGAATAACATCAATCGACTGCTTGTCTTCACCAAAAGCGATAACCACTAACTTAGCTTTTGATAGTTGTGCGGCGTGCAGTAATTCAGCTTGTCTTGAAGAGCCAAACAATACATTTTCACCCGCATCACGTGCTTTTGTCGCTCGTAGTGGATCAATGTCTATAGCAACAAAATCTATCGACTCTTGCTTTAAAAAACGGCTAACCGTTTGTCCAATGCGGCCAAAACCACAAATAATAACATGGTCATTCAAGCTAGCACTTTTTGGCAATTGCTCTAGTGGCTTGGTATCCATTTGCTTTTCTCGACTAAACCACAACGCCCAACTACGAGCATGCGCCACCATGTAAGGCGTTATTGCCATACTCAATACACCTGTACCTAATAAAATAGAAGCAGTGTCATCAGGTAACACTTCAACCTGACTTGCAAGAGCAATTAGTACAAAACCAAACTCTCCCATTTGCGCAAGCATAATACCTGCAGCCCACGCATCTTTTGGCGACTCTCCTGCCCGTATTGCCAATATGGCAATAACAACAACTTTAATTGCCATAAAACTAATCAGCAGCAAAATGATGGTAAGTGGTGATGAAAATACAACATTAATATCGAGCTTCATACCAACGGTAACAAAAAACAAGCCAAGTAATATGTCTCGATAAGGCCTGATGTCAGCTTCTAATTGATGCTTATATTGGCTTTCTCCAAGCATCATCCCAGCTAAAAATGCCCCTAAAGCCATTGAAAGCCCGAACCACTGCGTTAACGCTGAAGCAACTAAGGTTACTAGTAAAGTAGTTAAAACAAAGAGCTCATCCGTTCTTACTTGCGCAACTAAATTGAACAAACGAGGCAAAAGCCACTTGCCGGAGAACATTAATAATGAAACAACAAATACACCTTTTACCAGTGCAAATAATAACGCGAGAAGGAAAGATGAATCACCGCCTTGCGCAAGTAACGGAATAACAATTAATAGCGGAACAACAGCAACATCTTGAAAAAGTAATACCGCAACCGAAAGTTGCCCTGACTTCTTCTTCATGCCACCGCTTTCACTTAACTGACGAATCACGATAGCAGTAGATGAAAGCGCGAGAATACCGCCAATAGTCAAAGAGCTAGCAAAACTTTGCCCTAAAAACATTGCCACAACTAAAAAAAGCACTAACGATATAGTGACTTGTAAGCTACCAACGGTGACAACTAAATGCCGCATAGCAACTAATTTTGGTAAAGAAAATTCTAAGCCCAAAGTGAATAGTAGGAAAACAATACCCAATTCAGCAAAGTGCTCGTAGTTCACATGCTCTTGCGCTAAACCTAAACCATGTTCACCGACTAAAACGCCGGCAACTAAATACGCTAAAATGGCCGGTAAATGCAGCCGACGAAATAGCCAAACAATGAGTACAGCACTGGTTAGCATGGCGAGTAATTCTAAATGACCTGTCACATGTAATCCTTATGAAATGAGAAGCGAGCAATAGCTGAAAAATGATAAACAACATCTTTAGTCAGTTTAGCCCCCTAAATGGCTGTTTGTCTAAGGTATTTTCCACTATTCAAATACAATAATAATTCAATCGCTATCCGCTATCACTTAAGTCATGCGTCAAATAACCAATAAACTCACTATACCAAAGCACGTAGCCATTTAAGCAAAGCGTTAAAGCCAATCTATTGACATTATCAACATTCATCATACTTACAGAATAACAGAAAATAAAATCAAAAACTTACCCTTTAAAAACAACGCCTTAAAAACAAAGTCAATAGTATAAAACTAAATATTTGTCCATCGTAAAAAAAAGGGGTGTGATTTTTGCTTGTCTAATTGAGATGTTACAGCCCCCAAAAAACGGAACATTCTATGCGCACAGTAAATATTGTTAATCATCCAAATTCAAAGTTTAATGCTTTTACATTGTTTCAACACAGTGAACAACAAAGCCAACGTAATCTCGCTTTGTTAGAACAGCTTCAAACGACATTAGATGTTAAAGAGCTAATTAATATTTTTGCTATTCAAGCTGCAAAGTACGTTGACTTTACAGGACTTTATTTTAAGCATGACGAAATAAATGCCACGGCTCGCGGTAGTCACCAAGCAAAAGCTGAGCGACAGTTTGAATTAAAAATCAATGACAGATTTCTTGGTATTTTAAGCTATTCTGTAAATTCTCCAATTAGTATTACTAACTTCAACATATTGACTGAATTACATCAGCTGCTTATCAACCCGTTAAATAATGCTATTCGTTATCATCAAGCCATGCAATTAGCCATGCAAGATGCTTTAACACAACTAGGCAATCGTCGAAGCTTTGACGAACAACTCAAACGTACAATGGCACAAGCGACTCGCCGTCACACTCGTGTTGGCCTTATTCTTTGTGATTTGAACAAATTTAAAGCCATTAACGATTCGTTTGGCCATATAGTGGGCGATTCCGCACTTGAACATTTTGCCAATGCGCTACGCCAAAGTGTTCGCGATACCGATAGTATATTTCGCTTCGGTGGTGACGAGTTTGCAATTATTGTTGAAGATGCTTCTGAGCAATCGTTAACAGCCATCGAACATAGAATATACCAAGCCCTTAGCAACGATGCGTTACTAGAAAAGTATAATGTTACCAGTAGTTTAGGCTTTGCTTTTATGAACAGAGCTGACACAGCAACTAGCTTTTTTCAAAGAGCTGATACTGCGTTGTATTCTCAAAAAATGAACATACCTAGAACACTCAGTGTTGTGTCAAAAATTAACAGTCAAAGCTAGCGTTTTAGAGATCACGCAAGGCGCGTGATTTTTCATCTGGGGTGGCACCAATGTACAAGCGGCAAATTCTTACCGCTTGGGCAAATTTTTCTGTACCAATTTTTGCCAATACTTGACGGAGAAACATAGCGTCTAAACGAAAGTTCTCACTGTAATGGTCAATGGCTTCTTCAATGCTCGGGTAGCAAACGCCATCAAATTTAAAACTATCACTGCAATCATCTTTTTCTATTTCAATACCATCAAGTACCAGCGGCCAGCCGCGAAAACTCACCCGCTCTTTTGCCACCTCATACATAAACCATGCACTTTTTTGAAAGCCGGAGAAACTTCCGCCCTCAAAGCCTGAGTTAGCCAACTCTTCTTGAGTCCAGTTCAAGCCGATGGCTAAATCTTTCCTATATTTCTTGATCAGGAATTTTTTGACATATTGATCAACTTGCCAAATATTTCTTACTTTAGCTTTAAGTGCTGCGTTCAAACATTCTAAGCAACTTGGTACGGTTAACGTTGGATGTTGGCAATTGAAAACAAGGTGATATTGGTGGGGAAAGGTGAAATGGCTAGCGGCTGGCTCTGCACAGAACCAGCACTGATGTCTACTTTCAAATGGTACTTCTATAAAGTTATCGTTTTCGTGCATGAAATACTATTTTTAATAGTTAAGATTATTAGAAGAACCGCTTTTAGCGTCTCTTACCAACAAGCTTATTTTTTTGCTTTTGAGATTTTGCTCGGCGTTTTGCAGCGGGAGTTTCACTTTCTTTTTTACGCGCTAGCATTTGATTTTTTTCTTGTGTCGCTTTATAACGACTCTTTTTAAGTGGCGCATCTTCTTTCGCGTCATATTGACCCGGTAATGCTCGGTCTAACTCATAACCCGGTACAATAATACGTTCGAATTTACGGCCAATTAATTCTTCAATGTTATCTAAAAATTGCTCATCTTTTGGGCTTACTAAAGAAATAGCCGTACCTGATTTACCCGCTCGGCCTGTACGTCCAATACGATGAACATAATCTTCAGCTAAAAATGGTAAGTGAAAGTTCACTACATAAGGTAAGTCAGCAATATCTAAACCACGAGCGGCAACATCTGTTGCAACAAGAACACGTACAGTGCCATCTGTAAACTGTTCAAGTGCTTTATTTCGTGCGCCTTGAGTTTTGTCGCCGTGACAAAGTGCCGCTTTAATACCATCAAGTTTTAATTCTTTCGCAAGAATATTTGCACTTTCTTTAGTGCCGGCAAAAACTAACACTTGACGCCAATTATTAACGCCAATTAACTCTGATAACAACTCAGCTTTACGCGTTTCAGATACCCAGTAAACTGACTGTTTTACCTTACCTGATGTAGAGTTTTGACGTGCTACTTCAATCGTTTTAGGTGTTTTAAGTACTTTCTTAGCAAGTGTTTTAACTTTGTTTGAAAAGGTAGCCGAAAACATTAATGTTTGATGTTTTGCTTTAATCATCGCTGAAATACGTTCAATATCATTGTAAAAGCCCATATCTAGCATACGGTCGGCTTCATCAAGTATTAAAAATTGCACTTGCGATAAATCAAGATTACGTTGTTCAAGGTGTTCAATTAAACGCCCTGGTGTTGCCACTAATATATCAACACCATTTTTCAGCATTTTAGTTTGTGGTGGCATATTAGTACCACCAAATATAGCACCACTACGTAATGGCAAAAATTCACTGTATGTTTTCACATTGTCCGCAACTTGTGCTGCTAACTCACGTGTTGGCGTTAAAATTAACGCCTTAACAGTCGTCGTGGTATCAAAACCATCAACGGAAGGCTTAACTTTTCGCGCTAATAAATCTAATACTGGCAAGGTAAACGCTGCTGTTTTTCCAGTACCTGTTTGGGCGCTAGCTAATACATCAACACCAGTGCGGATCACAGGAATAGCTTGCTGTTGAATTGGGGTTAACGTTTTATAACCACATGCTTTTACCGCTTTTAATAAATTAGCCGATAAACCTATTGCATCCACACTCATCACATCACCATTTCGTCATTATCGTAAACAACGTACTTACCCGATGATAAGCACGTCAAAAATATTAAGGCGCGGATTATAGCAGCTTTATTCAGAACTATTATATTTAAATGGCGAGATAACTACTTCTTATGCCAAATACCTTTGGTCAAATTAAAACGCTTTTGCTCTTCCTCGTCTGGCTCATAAGTTGGCAGTACGCCATTGTCATGCTGCTGGTGATAATTTTTAGCAATTGATATCACGACTTTTGACAACATAAACAATGCGGTAACGTTGACAATGGTCATTAAGCCTGTAGATAAGTCCGCCAAAGCGATAACCTCTGGTAATGTGGCAATTGAACCAAATACTAACATCAATAAAAAGCCGACACGTAGAAACCAGCGTCCGTAAAAATTGTCCATATTCAAATATTTAAGGTTATTATCTGCATAGGCAAAGTTTGCAACAATTGAGGTAAACGCAAATAACAAAATAGCCACAGTAATAAAATCACTGCCCCAGTCGCCAACTTGAAAGGCAAGTGCTTGTTGCGTCAACTGTATTCCTTGTGCCTGACCAGCTTCTGGTTGAAATAACAAAATTAAAAACGCGGTACATGAACAGATAACGATGGTATCGAAGAACACGGCTAACATTTGAATATAGCCTTGCGAAACCGGGTGTGGTGGAAATGGCTCTGCCGCTGCCGCTGCATTAGGCGAACTGCCCATTCCGGCTTCGTTTGAATACAAACCACGTTTAATACCTTGTACTATAGCTGCGCCAACTAAACCACTACCAGCTTCTTTCAAACCGAATGCCGATGCAAATATGTCACTGATAATGCCTGGAATTTTATCAATATTTAAACCAAGAACAGTTAGGCACACTAACAAGTATGCTAACCCCATAAGAGGCACGGTTAATTCAGCAAATCGGGCAATATTCCTTAGGCCACCTAAAATGATATATCCTGCAAAAAACGCAATTGCGATGCCTGTATATAAAGGGTTAAAGCCATATGAACCACTAAAGGCATCAGTAATAGAATTTGCTTGTACCGCACTAAAAACGAAACCGTAACCAAAGAATAAACATAAAGAAAATGTCACTGCTAGCTTTCTATTTTTTAAGCCTTTACTCATATAATATGCTGGGCCACCACGAAAGTTGCCTTTACTATCTTTTTCTTTATATAGCTGCCCTAACGCACTTTCAGCAAATGCGGTTGCCATGCCAACTAAAGCAATAAGCCACATCCAAAAAACGGCGCCGGCACCGCCTAATGAAATAGCTACCGCTACGCCCATTAAGTTGCCGGTGCCAACACGAGCGGCCAAAGACGTACACAATGCTTGAAAGGAAGAAATACCTTGGCTAGAACTTTTACGACTAGACTTTAAAATACTGAACATGTGGAAAAAGCGGGTAAATTGAATACCTTTCAAACGAAACGTAAACCAAATACCACAAGCGGAGAGTAAATAAATAAGAATACTGCCCCATAAATAGCCATTAATAGTACCTATCCACGCTTCAATAAAGCTGGGGGCTATTACACTTGGTTCTACCACATTATTCTCCGATTAAATTGCTCAACAATTCAAATAAATTATACAAATGAGTCAATAGCTTAACAAAATAGCTTTGTAGATAAATAAATTTTTGTATTAATTTAATTACTAGCTTTAAGGAAAAATTATTTGAGCAACATTTTTTATGACTCTAGTGCAAAATTAATCAGCAACGGCACTGTTTGACAGAAAGCTGGAGCTTTCTTGGTAAGGGTCAATCGAAAGTCGGTTTAACGCTAAACAAAGAGCTTAGTAATATTCTTCTGTTAAAAAATCACATAACTCTCTTGAATTGAAAGGTTTGCGTAATACAGGATACGACCATTGATTATCTTCCTCAGCAATATAGCCGCTTATAGAATAAATGCTGATATTGGGGAATTTTCTTTTTACTAAATCGGCAGCTTCACGACCTGAGATATCAGGCAATATCATATCGGTAATAAATACATCAAAAACTACTGCACTAGCCAAACAATCTAATAAACTCTTTTTGTTGCTTATATGCTTCGTTATTGCCCCTTCATTTTCAAGATATAAAGCAACAAATTCAGCGATACTCTCCTCGTCATCAAGAATTAACACTCGCTTTCCCGTCATATTTAAGCTTGGGCTTTGTTTCGTTTTCACAATATTAAGACAAGGTTTAACATTACATTTAAAAATTAAAGTAAAATGTGCTCCGCCTAAATCACCATGCCCTTCAACTTGAATGTCGCCATTATGTTTATAAATAGTGCTATAAACATTCGCCAAACCAATACCATTTCCCTTATTGACTGATTTACTGCTATAAAAAGGGTCAAAAATCTTTGAAATATTCTCATCATTTATGCCAATGCCACTATCTTGTACATGAATTTCAAGACGATTTTCCGCATTAATATTAGCAGAAATCTTAATCTTTCCGTTAAGCCCCTGCTCCTGAATAGCGTCTTGAGAGTTCAACACTAAATTCAATATAATATTAATAAACTCACCTTGCGGAAATTTTATTTGGCACTTAACACGGTTAATATCAAGACTAAAATCAATAGTAGGTAATAACAACTGTTTAAACAGGTACTGGTTATCTTCAATTTCTTTGATCGGATTAAACTCTATGACTTTGATCGTGGGTTTGCGTGTAAAAGCTAATAAACGTTCTGTGACACTTTTACCTTTATCTATAGCGTTCTTAACCCGCTCAATATAGCCAAATATATCCCTTTCGCCTTGAGAAAACTTCAATTCAAGCATTTCAGTTGCGCCTAACGCTACGCCCAAGACATTATTAATATCATGAGAAACATTACCAAAGGTATTACCTAGCAGTGCTAGTCTATTACTAATAATCTGTTGTTGGTCTTTGCGAAATTTTTCAGTAATATTTTCAACAATCCAAATATAAATCCCCTCATCACCTTCATAAGTTATTGACAGGTCGAAAACTGAGTTATATTTATCAAAACTTGCACTATTGTGTATTACTTGTCCGTGATGTTTGGCTTTTCTTTTATACTCCATGTAATCGCTAATACTGAAATTTATATAATTGAACAGCAAACTGTTTTCACCATTATTTTGTGGTGATATTTCTTGATAAACAATATTGTCGTTGTCATCAATAAAGAATATCGGCACTTTAATGGTCTTGTTAACTAAAGCGAGTAACTTAAGCTTCTCTAATGTCTCTTCTGATTTTGTAATATCTCGGCAAACACCAAAAACACCAAAAACTTCACCGTCGGTGTCAATTTCTACTTCAGCTAAAATTTCGACTTTGACTAAGTGACCAGACGTATGCTTAATGGTACTTTTAAGATGAAAACCTTGTTTTAACTCAACTGCCTGCTCCATTTTACTTTTAATGTACGCCTGCTGTTCTTCAATATAAAAACTGCTGGCACTGTCAAGTTCTGGTTTATATTGGCTGGGATCTAAGCCATGAATTCGATAAACTCCAGTTGACCAAAATAGCTCATCATTGACAATGTCAAACCGCCAATGACCTGAATTAATTAAATTTTCAGCTAGCACTAAATAATTATTCTTTTCTTTTAATCGATCTACAAGTTGGTGATTTTCGGTGATATCTTTAACTGAGCCGAACATTTTATGTGGTTTGTCGTTTTGATAGGCGAGTACCTTCCCAACGATACAGAGCCATTTGGTAGTTCCTGCTTTGGTTTTGATTGGAAAAGTCAAGTTTACACAAGGAATATGGCCTGATAAGTGTTCATCAAATACTGAGTAAATATTTTTCAAAGTATCTTTTGTAACTAACTCTTTTCCCAATGTTGCAGAGCCCGTATAAGCATTTTCTCCGTAACCTAAAATAGCCATCATATGGGAAGAGTAAAACATTACACTATTTTCAATGTTCCATTCCCAAAACGCTTCGTCAATACTACTTAGTACCTGCTTAACATCTTTAGTTGACGGGTCATGATTAAAGTTAACCACTTCAAGGTGTTCAGTTAAAAAAACTAAGTAGCCTTGTTCTTCTTTAGTTACCCGTATCGTACAAGGTATACTTTGCTCAGACTGGTTAAATAGTAAAATATGCCTTGGGTGTTCAATACTAACACCTCCTTTAGCATGGTTTTTTCGACACGCTATATGGTGTTCTGTCACATTTTCAGGTAGTAACAGTTCAACTGGTTTGCCTATAAGTTGTTCTCGACAATAGCCTGACAAGCCTGAAAATTGAACATTACAATCAGTGATAATACCGTTTAAGTCAGTACACAACACTGAAAATGGAATGCTTGAAAGGCTGATATTTTCCGACATCTTCAAAATAATTCATCCTCCTCTTCCATAGTTTCAACTTCATCAACTTGCTGGGGGTTTAACGACTTTAATTCATCAACACTTTGCAAGGCACCGTCAAGTAACTGACCAACTTCCAGAAAATTAATATCATCTTGAGAATGTTTTTTCAGTGCACTATGTACAAGGTTTGTCAAATATTCCTCTTGCTCAAAACTTAAATCTAATATGTGAAAACTTTGGCCAATATTAGTCACAATTTCATTCATCACTTCCTGTTGATGATATTTTGACATAACTAACATTTGCTTGGTTTGGGTAACTGCTTGTTGAATTTTATCTTGCACATTCACTAGTGCATTTTGATAAGTAATAAAAGCAATTCTAGCGCCAACACATTCAATGACAGACGCAAGCGCGTCAATATAAATGTCGGTATCAATGGTGCCATCTTCTAAGTTTAAAATTAAAATAGAAACAAGATCATGATTAAAAATAGTGCGTGAACCAAAGCGATATAATCGTGGTTTAATCTGCAATAACTTCATTACATCTACTTCAACGGGAGAGCAAACACCATTTTTTGAACTGTAAAAGCTTGATGGTTCATTGATAGGATAAAAACCTATACAGCCTTGCAAATTCATATTATAAAGGTATGAGAAAACTTCATCTCGAATCTTTTCTAAACTAAAACATTGATTGAGCTTAGAGGTAAGCTGCATACAACTACCGTATTTTGAAGCTTGCGCCATTGAAATATTAATCACACGATCTTTTGAACATAACTCATCTTCATAATCATGAATTTTGTCTTGATATTCTATAAGTCGTTTTAATTTACTAATTAAGGCAAGCAGTGAAATAGGCTTTGCTAGAAAATCATCTGCACCACAATCTAGCCCTTTTAAAATGGCTTCTTCGGTTGCTAAGCCAGAATACAATACAAATGACTTTGCAAGTTGATTTCCTGCAACTTGCTGCTTTATCCAGTTAGAGCCTTTTTCTTCGCCGATATTTTCGTCGACGAGCGCTATTTCAAATGATCCCGCGTCATAACTAGCAGAAACTTTATCCACTTCACTCAGGTTTTTAGCACAAACAACTGAGAAATCGATTTCAAGAGCTTCTTGTAAAAGCTCCAAATACGCATAGTCATCATCAATAATAAGTACTCTCGGCTTCAACATAAATATCCCTCTTCAACAGTCTATATCCTGAAATATATTTCCAATTACTGCTTTATTTCCTTTAACCAGCATTAAAAACGGCGTACTGATTTCTTCTATTTTCTTTTGCTTGATACATCGCTAAGTCTGCTTGTTTAATAAGTTGTTCAAGACTGGATGCTCCATAGCTAGTTGACGAAACTCCTATACTGACAGAAACATAAGGCAAAACAGTAGAATATTCATGAGCAATTTTTGCTGACAACAATGTATTGATAATCTCTTGTGCTTTAAAGCGAGCACTTTCTATAGGCGTATAAGGTAAGGCGATAATAAATTCCTCACCACCGTACCGCCCAATAACATCTCTAGACTGGTCCAATACCTGACTAAAAATATTCGCTACTTCTACTAGGCAATCATCGCCTTGTTGATGCCCATAGTTGTCGTTATAAAGTTTAAAACAGTCGATATCTAACATCAGTAATGAAAGTTCTGCGCTTTCTTTGAGGTTATTTACCCACGAATTATTGAGAATTGGACTCAAGCCCCGACGGTTTAAAACTTGCGTTAGTGGGTCGATACTGCTTAATAATTCGAGCTGTTTGTTGGCTTGGTCTAAAGCAGACTTCATTAATGAGATTCGCTCCATCGCTCTAATTTTTGCAGCTAAAACAACTTGTTTCACTGGCTTAGTTAAATAGTCATCACCACCAGCATCTATCCCTTTAGTTAAATAAGCTTCGCTATCATTAGCACTAAGAAAAATAATCGGCATCCACTCAAGGTACGTTGAACGAATAATTTTAGTAAGTTCGAAGCCATTCATATCTGGCATCTCAATATCCATTAGAATTAGGTCAACACTCGTTATTGCTAATACATCTAATGCTTCTTTACAACCACTAGTACATATAGCTTTAAAGCCACTATCGGCTATCATCGCACTGATTAATTGCCGCTGATAACTACTGTCTTCAATGACTAATATATTCAAAATTACTCCTTAACAATATAAGACTTATTTAGTTCATAGGTATGACAATCAACACTAGACCCATGATCAAAACACTCTAAACCTTCTGCTAATTGTTCACCCAATTCCTCGACCACATAATTGAACATTGATATAAAAGATTCTTCTTCAGTTTGTTCGGTGGATTTATCTTTTTTTTCGATGCTGATAAACAATTAACGATTAGGATTAGCAGCAATAGAATGATTAAAAATAAACTAAAAATAGCAATACTGACAAAGCTAATGTGTTACGAATTTTCATACATTCCTTCCTCCACTTCACGCCAACCTAACGTTGCATTTTTCAAAAGCTCTTCACCAATATCTAATAATGGCAATTGCTTGGTATGGGCATTGCAATGAAAAGCACTGCCAGGCATCCCCCAAACTAGGCTACTATTTTTATCTTGAATTATGGTCATGGCACCACGTTTTTTTAACGCTAAAAGCCCTTGGGCGCCATCTTGTCCCATACCTGTTAAAATAACGGCTTGAACATTAGATGCTATGTGTGTCAATGAGTTAAAAAGAACATCAACTGCAGGTTTATGCCGATTAACTGGCGCAGAGTCGTCTAATACGCAAAATAACGCTCCGCCTTTTGACTCTACTTTTAAATGTTTGTCACCTGGTGCTATATAAACATGGCCATTTTTAATTTTTTCTCTGTGTTGGGCTTCCTGCACGACTAGCGATAAATTCTTATTCATGCGCGCAGCAAATCGCGCGCTAAAAATACGAGGGATATGTAACGTGATAACTATTGCTGGAGCATTTTCGGGCATGGCCATAAGCAGATTTTTAATCGCATCTGTACCACCAGTTGAAGCACCGATTGCAATCAAATGATTTTCAGATTTACTGCCATTAAAAATAAGTTGCTTGGATTTTTCTTGAGTTAACAATTGCCGAGAAAAAGTAAAGTCTTGGGAGTCAATGCTACCCGCGTATCTAATTTTTTCGACGATAGACTGTTTAAAATCCTCTTTGTGACCAGTAAGCGCTTCAAAACTAGGTTTAGCAATAAAGTCAATAGCTCCAAGATCCAAAGCTTTCAGTGTTGTATCTGCTCCTTTAGTTGTTAAGGTTGATAACATAACTACCGGCATTGGTCTTAGTCGCATTAGGTTGCTTAAAAAAGTAATGCCGTCCATTTTGGGCATTTCAACATCCAACGTTAATACATCCGGATTAAGTTGTTTGATTAAAGTACGCGCAATCAATGGATCTTTAGCTTCACCAACAACTTCTATATCATCTACATCGCTTAAAAGCTCCTTGATAATATTTCGAATAACTGATGAATCATCAATAATAAGTACCGTGATTTTTTCCATGTCATTGCTCGTCCTTTAAAATAACTCTATTTCGCCATCATTTGATGAATCTTGTAATTTATTGCGATAATCTCTTTCTCTTCTCGTTATCGTGTCATTGTGTAAATGATCAATAGATTTTACCAATGCTCGGCCAGTGTGCGGTTCAAAAAAAACTTTCCTTGGATAAATAGATCCTAAGTCTGAGCTAATAAGAGGAATATATTCATTATCTAAATATCCCAAAACAAAATTAATGTTACGGTCACCAACATTAGACATATTTTCCAATACTTTCGCACCACCAAACGCTTTCGCTCTCAGGTTTTTCTTTTGACCACCATTTCTTAAAATCAAATTAATCAGGTATTCCATGGCAAAATTACCATAGCGTGTGGCGTCTGAATGCATACCACGTTGCCCCCAATTAACTTCATGTGCTTCTCTATCAGTTAATGGCAACATGAAATGATTCATCCCTCCTATATTATATTCGCTATCCCAAATGCAAGCAGAGACGCAAGAGCCAAGCGTCGTTGCAATTGGAATTTCTTGCTTAGAAACGTAAAATTCTCCAGGCAAGATTTTTGCAACCACAGTGTCGTGTTTTGTATCCCAATAATGATTTATACCTGCAAACTCGGCTAAGCAATGTTCTTTTGAGTACTCAACATCCGCATAATTATTTTGATTTAGCGCCATAAAAGTGCACCACTATTCCTTGTTTGAAGCTAAAAAGGCTTCCTAAAAATCGTCCTGCCAACTCTCTCAAAATATTGTTGGTATTCACCTAGGTTTTCACTGTGTCCAAGCACCAATATGCCGCCTGGTGCCAACACATTGTAATAACGTTCAAATAATGTGGATTGGGTACATTTATCAAAGTAAATGATGACATTACGGCAAAAAATAACGTCAAATATACCTTGCATTGGCCACGCTTCTAATAGGTTAAGTTGTTTAAAAGTTATTAACTCTTTTAAAACATTTCCCGCTCTAACATATTCTGATAACTGACCTTGCCCCTTTTCAAAGTAACTTTTTTTAAAATCACTAGAGATATCCTCAATGCTTTGCGTGGCGTAAACACCGGCTTTACCTTTTGCAACGACATTACTATCAATATCTGTTGCTAATATTTTTGCATCCCAATAATTTAATTCACTACCCAAAGCCTCTAAAAGAGTAATTGCAATACTGTACGGCTCTTCTCCTGTAGAACAGGCAGATGACCATATTCTAATTCGGTTATTACCTTTTTTAGCCTTTAATAACCGAGGCAATTCATGCTGACTAAGAAAGTCAAAATGATGCTGCTCCCTAAAAAAACTAGTTAAGTTAGTGGTTATGGCATTTATAAAATAGCGCTCTTCTTGTTTAGGGTTTTCCTTTAACAACTGACAGTACGATGAAAAAGATCTTAACTTCCGATCACGAACGATACGGGTCAATCGTCGATAGACCATTTCTCTTTTAGCGTCGTTAAGCACTATGCCCGCACTTTTATAGACAAACTGACAAATATAATTAAATTCAGCTTCAGTTAAACTCGCCAAGTTTTCTCTTTGTAAAGCTGTCATGACAGGCCTAGAACTCTTCCCACTCTTGATCGCTATTGACCAAGTTAGCTTTTGCTCGTTCTTTAAATATAGGACGAGGGGTTTCTTCTACTGCAGACAGTTTAGGCTTTGGCCTTTTATTGATGCTGCCGCCGTTTACCACTCGAGATTGATGCCTTATAGGAGTTCTTTCTTCAACCGTTTCTTGGGTGAAAAATGCGATTTGTTCTAATAACAACTGCGCCTGCTCTTCCATTGATTTACTCGAAGCAGCAGCTTCTTCAACTAATGCTGCATTTTGCTGAGTCATCTCATCCATCTGGCTTACCGCCGCACTAACTTCACCAATACCAGCTGATTGCTCTTTACCTGCGTTATCTATATCACCAATCATTTTGCCAACTTCTTCGATAGCCGCAGCCAGCTCAGTAAAGGTTTTTCCGGTTTCATCAACCAATTTGGTTCCTTGCCCAACAGCTTCGACACTATCATTAATTAGGCCTTTTATTTCTTTTGCAGCACCGGCTGAGCGTTGAGCTAAGTTACGCACTTCTGCAGCTACAACTGCAAAACCACGGCCTTGCTCTCCCGCTCTTGCCGCTTCAACTGCTGCATTTAAAGCCAATAAATTAGTCTGGAAAGCTATTTCATCTATAACGCTAATAATATCTGCTATTTTTTTGCTCGATTTATTGATATCACTCATTGCAGATATAGCATTTTGTACAACTTCACCACCATTACTGGCTTTATCTATTACCGTAGATGATAACTTACTAGCCTCAGTTGCATTTTCGGCATTTTGTTGAACAGTACTGGTGAGCTCTTCCATGGCTGATGCCGTTTCTTCTAGGCTTGATGCTTGAGATTCAGTGCGATGACTTAATTCATTATTGCCCTGAGCAATTTCACGAGAAGAATCAAAAACATTCGTTGACGCATTTCGAATATCACTCACCATCTCATTTAAAACGCCCATAAAATCATTGATAGAATCACCAATAATGCTAAATTCACCAATTAAGTCAGTTTCTATACCTTTGGATAAATCTCCTTGAGACATGGTTATTAAGGTTTCTTTAATTTCTGAAATAGCATGCTTACGAGCAGTAATATCAGTTGCATACTTTACTACTTTAAAAGTGTTACCATTTAAATCTAAAATGGGGTTGTAAGATGCTTGAATCCATACTTCTTTACCGCCTTTACCTATGCGCTTATATTCGTTGCTGTCATATTCACCACGATTGAGCTTTTCCCAAAACTGTTGGTAATCAAGGCTTGATTTATATTCTGGTTCAACAAAAATACTATGATGCTGGCCTTTAATTTCTGCCAAGCTATAACCAACAGCAGATAGAAAATTATCATTGGCAGTAATAATAGTGCCGTCCATATTAAATTCGATCACTGCTTGTGACTTGCCAATAGCATTTATTTGACCTGAAAAGTCAGCATTCTGAAGTTTTCGTTCGGTTACATTTGATGCAAACTTAACAACTTTCATCGGTTTACCATTTAAATCTAGAATTGGATTATAAGAAGCTTGTATCCAAATTTCCTTACCGCCTTTACCTAGTCGCTTATATTCCTTTGCCTCATGCTCACCACGATTTAAACTTTCCCAAAATGACTTATATTCTGTGCTCGCTTTAAATTCTGGTTCAACAAACATACTGTGATGCTGACCTTGAATTTCATCTAGCGTATAACCAACAGTCGCTAAAAAGTTAGCATTGGCGGTAATAATTGTGCCATCCATGCTAAATTCAATTACCGCTTGCGATTTATCAATAGCATCAATTTGCCCAGAAAAATTGGCATTGCGCAGTTTTTGTTCTGTAACATCGGTAGCAAATTTCACCACTTTCATAGGCTTACCATTTAGATCAAAAATTGGATTATAAGAAGCCTGAATCCATATTTCTTTACCGCCCTTACCTAAGCGCTTATATTCTTTTGATTCGTATTCACCACGATTTAAACTATCCCAAAATAATTTATATTCCGCGCTAACTTTAAACTCTGGCTCAACAAACATACTATGGTGCTGCCCTTGAATTTCGCCTAACGTGTAACCAACAGTCGTTAAAAAATTATCATTAGCAGTAATAATGGTGCCATCCATGTTAAATTCGATTACTGCTTGAGATTTTCCTATTGCATCAATTTGGCCTTCATAGTCAGCATTGATAAGTTTTTGCTTTGTAACGTCTGTCGCGAATTTAATCACTTTAACAACTTGTCCATTTTCATCTACGATAGGGTTATATGATGCTTGAATCCAGACTTCTTTCCCTCCCTTACCTATGCGCTTATATTCTTTTGACTCAAAGTCACCATTATTTAAATTTTGCCAAAACACCTTGTATTCATCACTAGTTTCATAACCTGGTTCAACGAACATACTATGATGGCAACCTTGCACTTCTTCTAATGTGTAGCCTAGTGTTTTTAGGAAATTATCGTTCGCAGTGATAATTGTTCCGTCCATATTGAACTCAATAATAGCCTGAACTTTATTGATAGCATTAATTTGCGCTAGCATATCTGCGAATTGCAAATCGCTGTTTTGCGTCTCTAAAACTTCATTACTTTGGCTCATTGTCATTAAATTCCCTGTCGATTGAATGTGTTCAAATAATTGTTCTGGTAGTACTGATTTTATAAGTTGCTTAGCTATGTGGTGAATCACATTTGTCCACGCTCGCTTTAGCGCAAACGGAAAATTTTCTTTGTTAAGTTCAATTAATGCATCGATTAGCGCCTGCATCGCACTTTCTTTCAGATTTAACCATTCATGGCTAGCGTCATCAACTTCCAACTTATCGCGCTTTTTAATCGCAATTAAATGTGGGATTTCAACAGCAAGCATTTCAATAACGCTGTGCTTGTCCACTTTGGCTCTTTCAATCAAGGCCGTTTTGAAGCTAGGCTGAGCTTTAAACAACTGTTGATAAAACATTGCATTCAATTGCGACAAGTTACTTTGTAAACTTTGCCAATGCGCCTGTACTAAGCCAATTTGTTTTGGTGTCATGATATTTAACTCAAGTAATTAGCCACTAAACAGTTAACGTGTTTTCATTGGCGAGCCGTTCTTCAGGAGGCCTGCTAACTTGATAAAGCTCATTTTGGTCAAGTAATGACAAGCTATTAAGTAAAATAATTAACTTATCTTCCACCGACGCTAAGCCTTCAAGAAAGCAGCTATCAATTTGCTGGCCAAACGCTGGTGGTTTTCGAATTGAGTTAAGTTCAAACTTGTACACTTCTGAGACAGCATCAACAACGATACCAACGACCATTGGATTTTTGCTGTCTACGCTACGCAGAATAATGGTCACTGTTTGTGCGTTATAATCCAACGGAGCTAAGCCAAAGCGCTGGCGAAGATCTATGATTGGAATAATGACACCACGTAAATTAATCACGCCTTTGATATATGCAGGCTTATTAGGTAGTTCTGTGACAGCACTCCACACTCGTAGCTCTTGCACAGATAAAATATCTACACCAAATTCTTCACCATTGAGGATAAATGTAAGATATTCTTTTTCTTGCGCCATTTTAATATCCTTTAATAGTTATCTGACTGTTTTTCAATGGTTTGTAGTGCAGTAACATCAAGCAGTGTTACCACGTTTTCCGCAACATTAACGATACCTTCGATATAATGCTGTGCCAAACTGCCACCAAATGCTGGTGCTGGTTTAATATCGTTTTCTTGTGCATTTAACACATCCGAAACCGCGTCAACCACAAAACCCATAGTACGAGATTTAGTTAAGTGTTGGGCTGTCAATACCACCACCACGGTTGTTTTGTCATATTTCGCTTCACCAATGCCAAACTTAAGCCGTAAATCAATTATTGGTACGATAACGCCACGCATATTAATCACACCTTTGACAAACATGGGGGCATTAGGAATATGCGTAGGTTGTTCCCAGCTTCTAATTTCTTCAACAGCTAAAATATTGACCGCATATTGCTCTAAACCTAATGAGAAAGTTAAGTACTGCTCGCCGCTTGAAATAAAGTCTACCCCTTCAAGTGCGTACTCCCCTTCAACCGGTATTTCATTGGCTAACGTTTGGATATCCATTAGTGAATGACCTCTTCTGCGACGATATTATTCTGCTGCTGTTTTTTAGCTAATTTCAACGCCATATTTATCATGCTAGGAACGTCTAATATCATCGCCACAGAGCCATCACCTAGAATTGTCGCACCAGAAACACCTTCAACTTGCTGGTAGTTTTCATTTAAACTTTTCACAACAACTTGTTGCTGGGCTAATAAGTCGTCCACCATTAAGCCCACTTTTTGTCCATCGGCTTCAACGACAACAAGTAAGGAGTTTTTAATTGCTTTATTTTGTGCGGGGATATTAAACAATTTGTAGATCGGAATAACAGGTACATTGTCTTCTCGCAGCCGATATAACACCATGTCACCAGACGTACGATTAATCAGTGCTTCCTGAGTTTGCAATGATTCAACAATGGTAATTAGCGGTATGATATAAACTTCTCTGCCTACTTTAACTAATTGACCATCAAGAATTGCTAAGGTGAGCGGTAAAAACACTTTAAATGTACTGCCTACGCCTAACGTTGACTCTATTTGTATTCGACCACCTAATGACTGAATGTTACGTTTAACAACATCCATACCGACACCACGACCTGAGATATCACTGAGTGTTTTAGCGGTAGAAAACCCTGGTTCAAAAAGGAGATCATATACCTGACTCTCAGACAATGAAGTTGATTCATCAACCAAGCCATTCTCTATTGCTTTAGCTAAAATAACATTACTATCAATACCGCCACCATCATCCTTAATTTCGATGACGATACTGCCCCCTTGATGGTAGGCATCTAAGGAAACAGTCCCTTTTTCAGGCTTGCCATTAGTAATTCTTACATCAGTTGCTTCAATGCCATGATCAACAGCATTGCGCACTAAATGCACTAGCGGATCACTAATTTGCTCCATTACCGATTTATCAAGCTCTGTTTGCTCACCACTGATCAATAACTCAATTTCTTTGCCCATTTTCTTTGATAAATCGTGTATCAAGCGCGGAAAACGATTAAAAGCAAAACTAATAGGTAACATGCGAATGCGCATTACACTTTCTTGAAGTTCTTTGGTGTTTTGTAAAAGCTGCTCTAAACCTGAATTTAACCTTGCCACTTTAGACAATTCAAAATCGTTGCCCAATTCAGACAGCATAGACTGAGTGATGACTAGCTCTCCAACTAAGTTAATCAAACTGTCTACTTTATCAACACCAACACGAATAGAGCCAGATTCAGCCTTAGGCTTTTGCAAACTACTGTCATTAGTAACATTTGGTTTTACTTTAGTTTTAGCTTCTATAGTTGGTTTTTCTGTTATTAATTCATCTGCTTCATTTGCTATATCAAGATTAATTTCTGCTGGTTTTTTATCGATTGACTCTTCATTACTAATAACCAACTGGCAATCATCTTCAACCCACTCAAATATTTCAGCTATATCTTCTTTTTTCGCTGCCGTAATAAGAGTGATCTGCCATGAAATATAAAGTTCAGTTGCATCCAAATCGACTAGGCTAGGTATCGAATTGCAGTTAGCGGTCACGGAAACCTTACCAAGCTCAGCTAAAGCATTTAAGAGTAGAAGTGGATCATTACCTGTTTGTACTAAATGATGCTCAGGAATAAAGCTGATAGACCAATGCGTTAAGTTATCGTCTGCGATTGCATTCGAGGTGTTTTCATTGTCTTTAGTCGTATCTTCAACAATATTTTCATCTATTGAATTATTATTTAGCGTTGCTGTTAGTAATTGTGATGTCACGATAACTTTACTGTCGTCATAACTACAATCATCTCTTATCGCTTCAATAAGTAGTCGCATACAATCAACAGAATCAAGCAGTATTTCGATATCTTTATGGGCAATATTTCTTCGGCCGTCGCGCATTTCATCGAGTAAAGTTTCAACTAAATGCGTAAATTCAGTAACATGATTAAAACCAAAAGTACCGGCGCCGCCTTTTATTGAATGGGCAGCACGAAAAATACTATTAATGGTTTCCTCATCTCCTTGCTCCAAATTTAGTAAACTCGCTTCCATGAGTTCAATGCCCTCAAAGCACTCCTCTAAAAATGTTGGGATGAACTGCGATAGGTCAATGCTCATTTTAGTTACCTCACAACACGTTTAATTGTTGCTAGTAATTTATCTGGATTAAAAGGCTTCACTAGCCATCCAGTTGCTCCTGCAGCTTTTCCTCGTTGCTTCATATCCGTGGAACTTTCAGTAGTAAGCATTAGAATAGGTGTATATTGAAAGCTAGCCAGCTTTCGCAGCTCTTGACATAAAGTTATACCGTCCATATTGGGCATATTAACGTCAGTAATAACTAAGTCGAATGTACCTGTTTGAGCTTTTGATAATCCGTCTTGGCCATCTTGTGCCTCGACCGTTTGATAGCCTGAGCTTTTTAACGTGAAACTAACCATATCGCGAATGGAGTTAGAGTCATCTACAACTAAAATTTTCGACATTTCAATTCCTTTACAAATGCTAAAAACTACAAAACCTAAACAGTCATATATTGCTGTAAAATTAATTCTTCAAAACCTAATTGCTCAAAACTGTGTTTGATAACTTTCGATGTTGATTGCCAAATAAGTTGCTTATTTTGTGCTGCAATATAAGTAACAACAGCAAGTATCAGCTGTAAACCAAGGGTATCAATACGCTCAACAGCGCTGTCGTCAAACTCGACCACATCGCTATTATTTATTTCATCTAGAAGAGCCACTCGACAAGCTTCGACTTGTACTATGGTTAACTGGGCAGGAAACTGAAACATTAATATCCTTATCTAATAAATTGTTCTTCACTGAACGTCTGTACTATTTAAAGATATGACAGGAATTATTTTTTGCAAGTATTTAATAAAATTAATATTATTTTTTTTACTACTCATAAATTATTATCATTTAAATTGCCAACCCCATTGAGGTTTTAATATTGCTTTGTAAAATTACTTGAGCTGATATATGCTAAAACCGATAAAATAGTTAGGTACTATACGATTTAAAGATTTTTGTTGTACTCATAAACAAGGAGTGTTTTATGTCGGGTGATAACGTAAAGGCGCCGAGCCAAGTATTTAAATGGTTCGAAAAGATGAAAGAAAATTATGATAAAAATATCTTAATTATTCTGCAGCGACTCGAAAAAAACAATAATCAACAGCAAAATCGAATCGATAATACTCATCGTAGCCATATCAATACAATGCGTGAAAGCTACCTAAGCCAAACCTCTCTACTTACTAGTCAAATTGAACAACAACGTCAAGAAATCAGCTACTTCAAACAGCAAATCGAACAACAACAGCATACTATTTCACAACTAAATAATCGCTATGATGCGGTTATGATTGAATTGATTAGCAATAAAGAACCAGCAGCTCCATTTAAAGACATATTTAATGATAAAGATTTTATTGACGCTGATAACAGCGCTATCGACTCCCCTTCTATTAACAACTCTGCGATAAAACAAAATACTGTCAGTTCACCAGTAAGTAATATCTATTCTCAAAGCAAATATGACGATTTAGTACTTGATAATGAGCAAGAAGCAGAAAGAATGTACTTATTGGCTTTAGAAATGCGAGACAAAAATAATACTAAGAACGCCTTTTCTAACTTTATGAATGCAGCAAACTTAGGGCACGTGCTGGCAATGGGTGCTGTCGGGCGAGCTTATTTTTTAGCTGAAGGAGTGAAGGAGAACCATTCTATTGGATTATCATGGTTGATAAATGCTGCAGAGTTGGCTTTGCCGCAAGCGATTAAACGTGTTGAATACTTTAGAATTAATGAACCCTTACTTTATCAAGAAGCATTAGCGCTTTCCAAAGAAGTAACCAATGAAGTTTTAACGGCCAGTGGCGCAATTATTTAGTACTTGGTTAATAGAAAATACCTAAAATGAAAACATTTAGTAATGAACATGAAGAGTGTGAAATCACCGTTTAAAGTTATCGCGTGTTTGAAACTACGTGAAATAACAATTGGATGATTTCAATCCATATGCCTACACTCTTGCTATATATGGATATTAATTATGATTAAAGGCGTGAGATGGTAACTTTTCGGAGACTGACATTACTCATTCTTTTTTCACTTCATAGCGTTAGCGTATTTGCAAAAACAACAACGCTAACCATTTGTGAATGGGAAGGCTATATAATGCCTTGGAAAAATGAATTTCAGGCATATGCGAAAGAAAGAGGCATAAATGTTGATTTACAGCTGCACCCTGAATACTTATCCTCTCCTGAACAAGTTTTTAACTTAGTCAGAGGAAAATTTTGCGACGTAATAACGCCAACTCATAATTATTTTGCCCAACGAAACAATCAATTATTTCGCTCATTGTTACCAATTGATTACACCAAAATCCCTAATTACGTCAACGTATCTCCTGCATTAAAAAAATTAAATTATAAAAAATATAAAGGAAACAACTATGCGATTCCTTTGCTAGCTGGCTCAAACGGCTTAGCTTACAATGCTGACAAGGTTCAACAACCCACATCATTCGATGTATTATTCGATCCCGTCAATAAATGCAAAATAACCATAACGAAAGAACAAATAGCTGCAAACCTTTATCTCGCATTATTAAAGTCAGGATATGACAAAGAAAATATCTATGATATGGACAAGAGAATTAAATCCAGAGGTCTTAATGATCCAGAAATACAAAGTAATCTTGAATTATTATACCGTAATGTCTGCACTCAAGATCGCTTTTGGAGTGGCGAGGCTGATTTTAGTAAACCTGAATTGCTTTACGGAACAACTTATTGGTTCGGTGTCGCAACAGCAAAAAGGAATGGTATAAACTGGAAAATAGCGCACAATGTTAGATCAACCGTTTGGTTAGACACCATTTCATTTGTATCAACGTTAAAGCACTCACCAGACAAATTAAAAGCTGCGTATATACTGGCTGATTTCATGCTTAGTACGCCTATCCAAGAAAAAATCCATAAAGCATATGGCGTGGTCGTTGTAAATCAAAAAGTACAGCAAGAATTGACCGATTTATCCTTATTTTTCAAAGATACATGGCTATGGAAGCCTTTAACGACAAGAACACAAGGGATTTACCATATAATGCATAATAAAGCGTTAAATAGTTTAGAAACAGTACCGCATAAAGATAGATTGTCACCAAAGGAGCTTATTAGTAGCTTGCCATAAAGTGCATTAGCTCAGACCTGATCTGACAGTTACCATTTTTTAACGGTGTTTTGCCAGCTTAGGTTTGAGCTGCTACAAATAAGGCTTAACGCCATAGTCACTTGTTATGTACCTATTTACTCATGAATTTATAGGCTATTGGATATTCTTCTTTAAACAAATCAGAATCCAACTTATTTGCAAGCACCAAGCACAACTTTTCTTTTTCAGACTGACTCTGTTTGTTAAACAAAATGATTGTGTTATGTGATACTCTCTTTGCAAGCTCAAATAATTGCTCTCGTTCTTTTGTTGGAATTCTATCCAAGCCACTCATTAGGTTTGTGACTACTACGCTATTTCTAGCCATCCACGAGTCAACAGCGTCGGAAACTATAATTTCTGTTTCAGGCACTTTCCCTTGACACATGAACTTTAAAACATCTATTTCTTTAATGTGCCGATAAACAATTCCGATTGCTTCACCTTCATTTTCCGCATCAAATACTGTGTTTGAATAAGCATAACTTGAAAGAAACAATCCAAATAATGTTAAAAATATTCTCATACTCTACCTAGGTACATAACGCCTCGTTAAGCGGAAAATAATGGTTAGCTATAATCGCGAAGCGATGGCCAACTGTTATTTTTCCGTTTAAACGACTTGTTATATTTTAAATTGTTGATAAAAGAAAATTCCAATAACTAAAAACCATAAGACTGCATAGGTATTTGGTAGGTACTTATCCATCTTTACGCGTGTTTTAGATAATTGCATATCTTTAAATGTATCATCATCATTGAGTTTCCAATCACCTAGAATGTAACCTTTAGGTGAATTAAAATCTTTTTGGTAACGCTTAAATTCAGTTAAAACGCTTATATCTTGAACCTCGCCAGATTCCACTTTTTCTATTAGACGCTGAGAAAATGAAACATCACGACCCCGAGATGTACATATAGCCCGCCATAAAGAGTGAAGAAATAAACCTGGAATAGCTAACATTATGGCAAATATCGGATTTCCCAAAGATAAAACAGTTACAGACAAAGAAAGTAAAATTGACTCTGATGAAATGAAAATCGAACGGTAGTTTTGGAGTAAGGACTCTTGAGTATCCCATAAAGCCCAAACTGCACTCATCAATGTATCACCTTTCATAATTCAAACTCCTTAAAATATAACGCCCTGTTAAGGGGCAAATGATGGTTGGCTAAAATGTGAAGCGAAGCGGAACCAGCCAACTGTTATTTGTGATCTTCCCCCGATAAAACGAACACATTTTATTTTACGCAGCCAGGGCTTCATATTCTATTGGTGAACAATAGTTTATCCCTGAATGCATCCGCGAAACATTGTAGTATTTGTTAATGTAACTTCCAAGTGTTCCGCGTAGCTCTTTGTCACTTTTAAATACATTACCGCGAATAACCTCTGTCTTCATTGAATGGAAAAATGACTCCATATGCGCATTATCAGTACATTTCCCGGCTCGGCTCAAGCTATGAATGATCCCATGTCGTTTCAATGCTTTCTGGTAAATGTGCCCACGATATTCTACGCCTCTATCAGTGTGGAGCATTAAGTCACCGGATGGTTTACGTTTCTTAACTGCATTTTGCAATGTACGCTTGGTCACTTCCATCGTCCTACTTTTATCCAAACTCCAGCTAATAATGCGCCGTGAATATAAATCCATGATGACCGACAAATAACGCCATACGCCTTTAACTTTCAAGTACGTGACATCAGCTACCCAGACCTTATCTTTAGCCAATGGGACTTCGCCATTAGGTCGTAAGTTTTTACCTGTTGTTAGGAAGCGTTTATAAAAGGCTGAACGTGTCGTCACGCGCATCACTCTGGCAACCAAACCAAGCGTTCTATACAGCCGCTCTACACGCTTTTTACCGATGTTATATCCTTGTTTTTGTAAGGACTTAAATATACGAGGGCTACCATAGCGACCTTTATTCTCTGTGAATATTCGCTGGATTTTTTGTTTAAGTTCAACATCCTCTATCGTACGAGCACTAGGTTGACGCTCACGCCAATCGTAATAGCCACTTTTAGAAACATCAAAGAACTTCAGTAATCTTGTGACTTTGATGTCGGCTCTGAGTGTTTCGATGAATCGATATCTGCCTGATGTTCCTCGGCAAGAAACCGTTGCCACTTTTTTAGGATATACAGCTCCTCCT
>CAJXQI010000027.1 GCA_913058395.1 uncultured Colwellia sp.
GCGCCGATGGTAGTGTGGGAGTTCCCATGTGAGAGTAGGACATTGCTAGGCTTCTATTAAGAAAAGCCCGTTACTGATGTGACGGGCTTTTTGCTGTCTGGTGATAAATAAGTTAATGAAAATATTTGCTTAATGACGATAGCGTCATAGGCCTATTTATTCTCACTCGCTATATGTAAAGAAACAACTGTGAAATGTGTTAGCGGCGCGGGAAAATAGCGTGTGGGAGTTTCTCTCTATTATGTGAGAGTAGGGCACAACTCATTGCCATCTTGGCATCGTTGCATTAGGGAATCTATGCACGCCATTGCTAGGCTTTTTTCTATATAGCAAATGAAATTAGCCACTGATCCTCTCTTTAGATATTTAAATGTTCATGACACTGGCTTCATTTCTTAACTATTTTTCTATAAATGCCATCAAATGCTGTTTGCCAGGTTTCGCCTTTATCTTGGCTAATCTGCCAATGTTGTCGAACAGAACCATCTTTGTTTGGTGTCCAACTGATTTTATTGGTAATTATTTGATGGTCTTTCCCGTAGGTTTCACCCACCATTACCATAGAGCCATTTTTAATGCTGGCTTGTAGTTGCAATAATAATCCAGAGCTATCAGTCCATGACTGGTGCCATTGCTTTGTTTGCTGATCATATATATTCAGGCTTTTGCCAACATAACCACTTGGAGAAGTGTATTCTTCCAAAATGGTACAGCCGTTGTTTACTTTACTAATAGTATTAAAGCGGACAATATCATCAACTTCGCTGGTGACTTGCCAATCTCCGAGCTAAAAGTCAAACTCGTTGTAGCTTTCACTTGTGCAGTTTACGAGAGTAGAGTTTGAGTTAATTAAGAAAATAACTATCGCGAAGAGTGCTTTTTTCATTAAGGTATTTCCGTGTATAAGTTTTTGGTCTGCATTAGATTATATCTGTATGAAATTTATACGACAAGTAGTGCTGAATACTGTATTATGCGCGTTTTTAAAATTCATTTGCTGTTATTTTAATCAACAAAAGGCGATTTATGCGTTACATCTCTATTTTTTGCCTGTTGGTATCACTTTATTGCAATTGCGTGATTGCTGCAGCAATCGAAGAAGAAGTCGGCATTCAAATTAGAGTGGTAACAGAAGATACCTTCCCACTACAATATTTTGAAAATGGTAAAATATCGGGTCCAGCAACCAAATTGGTAGAACAAGTATTATCTGCGGCAAACATTAGCTATACGATTGAAGTTCTACCGTGGGCTAGAGCGTATCATTTAGCAATAACTGAACCTAATGTATTGATTTATTCATTAGCGCGTACCAAAGCAAGGACTAATAAGTTTAAATGGATTGGTCGAATTATGGCGTTAGAGTATTACTTATACGGTTCAGTTGATTCAGATATCAATCTAAAAACGCCATTAGCCGCCCTTAAGAAGTTTCGAGTAGGTACGGTTCGAGATAGTGCTGTTGATCAATATTTAAAAGTAAATGGCTTTAAAAACTTAACGACTGTCGTTCATGGCACACAGAATTTTAATTTATTTGAGCAAAAGCGTATTGATTTATTCCCTGCCAATCAGTCGAGTTTTCAGGCTGTGTGTTTGAAATATGCTTTTAATTGCCAAGATCTTAAGCCTCTACGTAAACTTGATATATCGTCTATTGATTTGTATATGGCGTTCAGCGAATTTACTGATGACATTTTAGTTGAAAAAGTTCGTATGGCTTATGAAGAAGTTATGCTAAAACGAAAAAGCATAGCTAGTTTTAATACGCATCAGAACAAGTTGGATAATGAATGATTCTAATTGGCATTAGGGTTTTTGGCTTTCTTACCGTTATAATACCTTACAAATTTTTAGTCAAAATCTAATATGAAATACAGTGATTTAAGAGATTTTATTGATCAACTTGAGAAATTAGGCCAGTTAAAGCGTATCAGTCAGCCTATTTCTACTGATTTAACCATGACGGAAATCAGTGACCGCACCTTGCGCCAAGAAGGTCCAGCATTACTTTTTGAAAATCCCGTTGATAAAGATGGTAACCCTCATGGTATGCCTGTTTTAACCAACTTGTTTGGCACACCTGAACGAGTTGCATTGGCGATGGGACAAGATAATGTTGCCGCGTTACGTGATGTTGGCAAATTATTAGCCACTTTAAAAGAGCCTGAGCCACCAAAAGGTTTTCGTGATGCTTTAGATAAGTTGCCTCTGTATAAACAAGTATTGAATATGCCTGTTAAGGTAATTAAGAAGCCACTTTGTCAGCAAGTTGTTATTACCGGTGATGATGTAGATTTGACTAAATTGCCGATTCAAAAGTGTTGGCCAGGTGATGTTGCACCATTAATCACTTGGGGCTTAACGGTTACCAAAGGTCCACATAAAGAACGACAAAACTTAGGCATTTATCGTAATCAATTATTGGGTCCTAATAAAGTCATCATGCGTTGGTTATCACACCGTGGTGGTGCATTAGACTTTCAAGAATTTAAAAAGGCATTTCCAGGTGAGAAATACCCTGTTGCTGTGGCATTAGGTGCCGACCCTGCAACCATTCTAGGTGCAGTTACACCTGTACCTGACACACTGTCAGAATATGCCTTTGCTGGCTTGCTACGTGGTAGTAAAACAGAAGTTGCGAAATGTATTAGTAATGAACTTGAAGTACCGGCTAGTGCTGAAATTGTTTTAGAAGGTTATATTGACCCTGAAGAAATGGCGCCAGAAGGCCCTTATGGCGACCACACCGGCTACTATAATGAAGTTGATGATTTTCCGGTATTTACCGTAACCCATGTGACGCATCGAAAAGATCCAATCTATCATAGTACTTATACTGGGCGTCCACCTGATGAACCGGCCATATTAGGTGTGGCATTAAATGAAGTATTTGTGCCTATTTTACAGAAGCAATTCCCTGAAATTCAAGACTTTTACTTACCGCCGGAAGGTTGTTCCTATCGTCTAGCTGTTGTGACCATTAAGAAGCAATATGCCGGTCATGCCAAGCGTGTAATGATGGGGGTTTGGTCGTTCTTACGTCAATTTATGTACACTAAGTTTGTTATTGTATGTGATGATGATGTGAATGCGCGAGATTGGAAAGATGTTATTTGGGCGATGACCACCCGCATGGATCCGAGCCGCGATACGGTATTAATTGAAAACACCCCAATAGATTATTTAGATTTTGCTTCTCCTGTTTCGGGCTTAGGCTCTAAAATGGGTATGGACGCAACAAATAAATGGCCGGGTGAAACGAACCGTGAATGGGGCGAGCCCATTGAAATGACAAAAGAAGTTAAAGACCAAGTTGATGATATTTGGAATGAACTTAATATTTCCTAAAACGTTAACTACATTAACCAATTAATATAATAAATATCTGCGTCTCAAACTTAAGAGCAGGAAAAAGGTAAAGAATTAAATGAATGAGATCACATGTCAGGTAGTAGCACTTACTCCATTAACTGAGTATGTTTATAAGGTGCTGTTAAAGCCAAGCAAAGCGGTCGATTTTGCTGCCGGACAATATTTGAATTTTGTTATGAGTGATGAAGACAAAAGACCGTTTTCTATAGCCAGTGCGCCCGGTGCTGAATTTATCGAATTGCAAATTGGTGCCTTCGGTTCAGACAGTTACCCTATGCAAGTCATTGAGCGCATTAAAGCCAATGCTGAAGTGACCATTGAAATGCCATTTGGTGGTGCGCAATTACGTGAAGAAAGCGAACGTCCGTTATTATTAATTGCCGGTGGTACAGGGTTTTCTTATATTAAATCTATGTATGAACATTTAGTGAATGAAAACTCTCAACGTGAAGTTATTGTTTATTGGGGCTTACGTGATCCAAGTGCCTGCTATGAGCTTGATGAAACTGCTGAGATGATCAATAAGTTAGCGAACGGAAAGTTTATTCCGGTCATCGAAACACCACATAACGATTGGCAAGGGAAATTGGGTATGGTTCATAAAGTCGTGATGAATGATATCGACAATTTGGCCGACTACGATATTTACTTAGCTGGGCGATTTGAAATGGTTGGCGCGGTTCGACAAGACTTCGTTGAACAAGGTGCTTTAGTTGAACATATGTATGCTGATGCCTTCGCTTTTATCTAAATTAATATAATAAGTGTTAATTCAAAAGCTGAACATGTGAATGTTCAGCTTTTTTATGGCCGACTCTTTTTGATGCTATCGTTAAAATATCAATCTTCAGCACTTCCTAAGTAATTGTTTGCTAACACTACAAAATCGTTAATTGAACCGTTTAAATTACTCGCTGAAATAAATAAGTGCGCACCAAGTGCTTGATGCAATACTTCACTGTGATGCATAAATGCCGCTAAAGGTCCTTTAATCAGGTCTCCATTACTTAATAGATATGGCTCAAAGTTTAAAATACCTTGCTCAAAGGTGATCAATTGCTGCTTAATACAATATTGCAGCAATGGTTTTTGCTCGTGGATCATTCTATTGGCTAAACGTAATGATATATTCTCAACAAGCAGCTCTACTGAGTTTAATTTAATACCAACATAGTTTAGTTCTTCTTTCGTGATACCTACGGTATTAGTCACACTGTGTATGTTTCTAATTTGTTGCCAATTAAACTTCCAATCACCATGACGATGGTAAAACGTTAATGCTTTAGATGTAATGATTAGGCTGTATTTTGGTTCAGCTAATTTAAGCAGTCCGATGAAGATAGTGACGAAACACGCAAGCAGCATAAACATAAGTGGAAAGCGTGCTTGCAGCCAAAAATGGTTGCAAAACAATGCAACGACTAATAATGCAATAAAACCCATTAACGTGATGAACAAACCATGATGTCGTGCAATCGCTTTAATCTTTATGGTTTCTCTGGTGTTTTTAACAGGTGATACCATAGCTTGATTATTACTTTATAAAGATGGGTTAATGGTTATATATTACGCATTTTTTGTCGCTTAGGATATAATACCAATCCCATTGAATTGTTGCTCACTTGTACTGGTTAAAATACTCCATGGTGGCGTTGCTCTCAATCCAGATAGCTAGCTATCAGTCAATCGAGCGCCTTACCCTGATGTTATTTTTCCTGCGCACAACAAGATCAAAAACTTAATGGGACTGTAATAATACGCGACGAACATGGAGATAATCTATTCAATGATAGTCCCAAACTTAATCAATAATCGAATAAAAGGGAATTAGCTTTATGGCTAAACATAAACAAAAGAAAGATCAGCATATTAATGCTGAAAGTGAATTCGGACGGGGTGTTATTAAAGATAACTTTCTGGCGGCACTGGTAACTTCTAAGCTCTATAAGCAGCAAGTGGTTAGTGCTAAAAAAGGCAAAGGTTCATACCAACGTAAACAAAAACATAAAGGACAAGAGTCCTATTTAATAGCGGCTTAATATACGTCGTTATTAAATAGGGCTTTTAGCAAACCAATAGCCATTAGCTGAAACTGAATTTAACCTTCAATAGCGATTAGTGCTTAAGAATGAATTTTTCTTAATACTTGGTTAGCTTTCTCATATTCGCTTTGTTGTTCTAACACTAAAGCAAAAGCCAATAAATCTATTTTGTCGTATTGCGAACCTTCAAGGTTCACCAAAGTATTGAACGCTTTTTCTGCCAATGGCCATTGCTGAGAAAAAACTGCGAAATGAGCCACCAACGATAACCAAAGGGCATTTTGAGGATCGTTATGTAGATGCTTTTGTGCCGCTGCAACTAATTCATTAGCTTGTGTTATTGGTAAGCTTCTTATTGATTTTAGTAGCTTACTATCAGCAGCCTTCTTAACTACCGGTAACAATACTTTTGCTAATGGCTCGTTAATATTGTTTTCTGCCAATACTCGACAATAGGCAAGTACAACCACTTCTTCTTGTTTAACTTTTTTAGCTAGTTGCTGCCAATATTGCATCAAAGCATTGTTATCGTGCTGCTTAATTTGGTTGTTAAACGCTCCGTAAAACGCCGCTTGTTGCCATTTCGCTATAGTTTCGCTAGTAATTGTTTTTTGTTTTTTAGCGCTATTAAGTTGCTTAACAACGTAATCGAAACGTTGCTCAATAAGGCTGAGATCAATTTCAAGTGATAACAAGCGAGCATCATGACCAATATGCTTATGGTGCTGATCAATGACTTCACGCGCTAATTGATAGTTTTGCTGACCGATCAGTAATTTTATTTTAATTAAAATGGCTTCTAAACCCGCTTCTTTCAGAGTATCCGTGCTCTTCTCCAATAGTGCTAAGTAATGTTCGGTATTAGGTTTTAAGGCTTGCTTTTGTGCCGCATCAGCAGCGACTAAATAAGCAATATGCTCTAGTGAAGATGCTTCTGCAGATTTTGCCAGTAAATGTTCTGATTGTTGATAGTCACCTAACACATAGGCGGCAATACCTTTGTTTAGGTTTCTTAATGCACGACGACGGCCAGCAAAGGCAATTTTATTCCAAGTGGCAAAGCTAAAATTTAAACTGCCGCGAAAAACTTTTAGTGTGATTAATAAAGCCATAAAAGTTAGCATCAACATGATAGATGCAGTGACTACCGTTGATTCTAAAGTTAAATCGCCCATGGCGATGAGAATATAGCCTTTCTCGTCAATAAGCATCGGGCTTAATGCAACAGCGGCAAAGATCAATAGCAATAATAAAAGTAGTCGTTTCATTATGCGTCCTCTCGCTGTTTGTTCTTAGGTTCTTCATCTGGATTTTCTGCTACGGGCGCTAATATAGCTGGCTCTGTTTCGTTCTTAGGCTCAGGTGCAATTGGTGTTGTGTTGTGTGATAGTATCTCTCGAATCACGGCTAATGAGGCTAGTTTGTTTGGGTATGAAACGTTAACGGTTTCATTTTTCAGTGCTAGTAAAGCTTCAGCAAAGTGCTGATTACTGGTTTCAGCCATAGCAAAATAGTCATTTAACCAAGCATTGATATCGGTAAGTGATTGGCGATAAATTTCTGTATTACCCTTACTTGCTGCCCATATCGCGGTTTGTAATTTCAAGTTTAAGTTTTCACGTAAATTTTGTTGAAAAGTCGGTGACATTAAAGGTTCTACATTACCCGTTCTTCGACTTACGGTAATGAAATCAGCAGTAAATTTGCGCCAAGACTTAGCTAAGTTTTCTCGCCAATCACTAGCATTTTCAGTTAATTCTAAATCACTTTTTTGTTCACTACTGGTTGGAATATTTACCATAGCTAAAGGGAGTTGCTTAGACTGATGAGCAAGTGCCATTAGTTTAAGCATGACTTCGTCAGTCTTTAACTTTGGCAACAATTGTAAGCTAGCAATATCTTGTTGAATAGTTTGGCGTAGCGATAAGAATTGTGGATCATTGAGCTCTTGAATGCGGCGCTCAGCGTCATGTAAAAGACCAATGGCGGCAGTGGTATCTTTTTCTAACCATAAGCTGCGTGATGCGACACGGATTAAGTATTCTGCTTCATGCAATAACCAGTCGCTCGGCTGACTTTGACTTAAACTTGCCATTTGTTGTTCAAGTTGAGCCAACTGTTGTTGAAGTTGTTTAATATTACTTTCAGTATTACGTTGTACACTAGCTTCAATGGTTTTTAACTGTGAATTGTTCTGCTGTTTTTGTTGTAATAACTGCTGTGAAACTTTTGCTTGGCTTAGCTGTAATTGTTGCTGAAACTCGTCATTTAGCTGTTGAGAAAATTGTGCTTTTTGTTGTTCATTCCAATAGTAATGTCCGGCACTTGCGGCAATGGCTAATAAGGCAATGAGTAACGCAACAACGGCTGTTTTGGATAATTTATTTTTTTGTTCAGTTGTGTTGGTAGCACGCATTTTTGATGGCGTAGCTGCAGAAGTTTTTTTCACTGGTGCTTTACTCATATCACTGGTTGTTTTAGTTGTTGGCTTTTGTTCGGTGCTAGTGTCAGCAAGTTTCTCATTTTGCGACTTAGGTTTCTCATCAACAGATGAAGAAGAGAGATTAATGGAAGCAGATAAACCTTGTTGATTTTCTGTATCAATAGCGGAAGGGCCACTTGGTGTTGCCGCTTTATCGTCTGAAGGTTTGTTTGGCTCTGACTTTTTTTTATCGCTCATGAACTGATCCTATCTTACATGTTGGCGCTGATGCTTTTTATACCATATCAACTGATAACTAAGCGAAAGAAGTTACGGTAATTACTTTTTATTCAAATGCTTAGCAAGTAAGTGAAGATAATGCAGCGGTAACTGCTTGCTTGTTCGCACCATGAGCATTAATCACTCGCTTTAGACCTAAGCTTTTGGCTTTAGCAGCGATTCTGTTGCTCGCAACAAGCCAAATACAATCTTCTTGCCAATAAGTATCTGAATCTTTAATTAAGTTTACTATGAATTCGAGTAAAGCGTTACTGGTAACTAAGATACAATTTATCTGTTGTTGTTGCCATGTTTTGATGAGCTCAATTGACGAATTTCGCCAAACGCGTCGATAACTTTCAAAGTAATGTACTGATGCACCGCGATTAGACAATTCTTCTGCAATTAATTCTCTACCCCCATCACCACGAATAATTAGTACATTGTTAGTACTAACATTTTGTAATGACGCTAAAGCAAGTAAACCTTCGCTGTCATGCTGTTCAGGCATAATAGCACTTACACCAAGCGCTTTTAGCGCTTGAAAAGTTGCGCTTCCCACGGCGATAACTTCTTGTTTGGGCCATGAGGAAATAGGTTTTAATTTATGTGCAAACTCAACGGCAGCAACGCTAACAAAAATAAGAATAGGTTTTACTAGTTGACGCTGTAGTGTTGTTAACGTCGAAAGAGTGTCGTTGGTTTGGTAATCGAAAAAAGGCTGGCAATAACTGACAAAACCTTGGCTATTGAGGTGTTGCTGAAGATCACGCCCAGCAGATTCTGGGCGTGTAATTAAAATATTAAAACTATTGTTGGTCATAAACCTGGCGAAGAATTTTATCAGCACCATCGGCTAACAAAGTTGCTGCTAGGTCAGTGCCTAATTTTTCAGCATCTTGAACTTTTCCGCGTACTTCGCTGGTAAGAATTTCGCTGCCATCTACAGCGCCAACTAAGCCTCGTAAATAGATTTCTTGATTTTCAATAATTGCGTAGCTGCCAATTGGCACCTGACAACCACCTTCAAGTGCTCTATTCATCGAGCGTTCTGCAATAACGCGAATACGTGTTTCTTCACAGCCTAACGGCGCAAGTAGGTTTTTAATGGTTTCATCTTCAGTGCGACATTCAATGCCAACAGCACCTTGGCCATTTGCTGGTAGCATAACTTCTGGGGCAATAAATTCACGAATGCGTTCAGGCATCTCTAAACGAATTAGCCCGGCAGCGGCCAAAATAATGGCGTCATATTCATTATTATCAAGCTTTTTCAGGCGAGTGTTAACGTTGCCACGTAAATCACGAATGTCTAAATCAGGGCGCAAGGCTTTGATTTGACATTGACGACGTAAGCTTGAAGTACCAACAACAGCACCTTGAGGTAAATCGGAAAAACTGGCAATAGTGTTAGAAACGAAAGCGTCACGTGGGTCTTCGCGTGGACAAATAATCTCCAAACCTAAACCTTCAGGAAACTCTACCGGTACATCTTTCATTGAATGAACAGCGATATCGGCACGATTTTCTAACATCGCGACTTCAAGCTCTTTAACAAATAAACCTTTGCCACCAACTTTCGCTAATGGCGTATCAAGAATGATGTCGCCTTTGGTGGTCATTGGTACTAATTCAACATTAATACCAGGATGAAAGTGCTCAAGTTGCGCTTTCACATACTCTGCTTGCCAAAGTGCTAGGGCACTTTTTCGCGTTGCAATACGAACAGTTTGTTGAGTCATTTCAGTTACCTTATATACTTATTTATTGTGCAGACAGGACAATAGTTTCTTCTGCTTGTTTGCTTACCGCGTCAGATAAAAACTGCCATAACTCATCACCGCCGCGCTTATCAAGCCACTGGTTATTTTCAAAATGAAAGTGGTGACCGTTAAATTTTGTTGCTACCCATATCTCATGTAAGGGTGCTTGTTTGTTAATAATGATTTTAGTCGCATTCTTAAAAGTTAGGGTAAGTAAACCACCTATGCCTTCAAAATCGATATCACAGCCGGTTTCTTCGATGGCTTCTTCTATCGCTAGTAGAATATCGTCAGCGGCTAAATTATATTGGCTATCATTCATTAACTCTTCCTTTTTACCTAAGTATTATGATTGTTTAATCTTTACTTGGTAATTATTGGTCATGGGATTATAAAACGTCTATCATGGGAAAAAAATCGAATAAATCAATTATGCGTAAACAAATTGCAATTATTTTCATCACTTTGCTTGGTTTAGCCACAATAGCAGGATGCGGTATTAAAGGTCCTTTATACCAAACTCCTGAGCAACAGCAAGAAAACTCGTCTAAAACAAGCGATGAATCCAATAAAAGTACACTAAAACAGTAGGAATAGCCCCTTGGACTTTTTCAATCGTAAGCAAAACTCATTGTTTGCTGAGCAATGTGCGGTGTCTGAATTAGCTAAAGAATACGGCACACCACTTTATGTCTATTCAAAAGCCACTATTGAACGTCATTGGCATGCCTTTGACCAAGCAGCAGGCGATCGTCCTCATCTTGTTTGTTATGCGGTAAAAGCAAACAGCAATATTGCGGTATTAAATGTTATGGCCCTTTTGGGCTCTGGTTTTGATATCGTTTCTAAAGGTGAGTTGCTGCGCGTGATTGAAGCCGGTGGAGACCCAAAAAAAGTGGTATTTTCTGGCGTCGGTAAAACCTCAGATGAAATAGCCTTTGCTTTGGGCTTAGGTATTCATTGTTTTAATGTCGAATCAGCTGCTGAACTTGATAGAATTCAACAGGTAGCAAAAAAGTTAGATAAAGTAGCGCCGATTTCTTTAAGGGTTAATCCTGATGTTGATGCTGGCACGCACCCTTATATTTCTACGGGCTTAAAAGAGAATAAGTTTGGTATTAGTATTGAACATGCGCCTGAGCTTTATGCCTATGCTGCGACTTTATCTCATGTAAATATTCAAGGGGTTGATTGTCATATCGGCTCACAGTTGACTGAAATATTACCTTTTTTAGATGCGTTAGACCGAGTTTTACACTTAGTTGATCAATTGGCCGCGCAAGATATTATCATTTCTCATATCGATGTCGGTGGTGGCCTAGGCGTTTGTTATGATGATGAACAACCTCCGCATCCTAATGAATACGCGAAAGCGATTGCCGATAAATTAGCTGGGCGAACGCTAAGTTTAATTTACGAGCCAGGACGTGCCGTAATGGCAAATGCCGGTATTCTGATAACTGAAGTTGAATACTTAAAGCCTGGTGGTGACAAAAATTTCGCCATTGTTGATGCTGCGATGAATGATTTAATTCGCCCGTCGTTATATCAAGCTTGGCAAGCGATTATTCCAGTTGAACAACGAGATGATGTTGCGAGTGCAGAATATGACGTCGTGGGACCTATTTGCGAAACTGGAGATTTTCTTGGTAAAGAGCGTAGTTTAGCGATAAAAGCTGGTGATTTGTTGGCAGTACGCAGTGCTGGCGCATACGGTTTTACCATGAGTTCAAATTATAATAGTCGACCGCGCGCAGCAGAAGTGATGGTTGATGGCGACAAGAGCCACTTAATCCGACAACGTGAAACCTTCAGCCAATTGTGGCAAGGTGAGCACTTGTTACCTTAATGGTGTGAGAATAAAGAGTAATGTTAGTAAATTTTTCTAAAATGCACGGCTTAGGTAATGATTTTCTGGTCTTAGATAATGTTACGCAGAATGTTTATTTGTCGAATGAGCAAATTAAGCAGCTAGCTGATCGGCATTTTGGTGTTGGCTTTGATCAGGTTTTGGTTGTTGAGCCGCCTTATGATCCTGACTTAGACTTTCACTATCGAATTTTTAATGCCGATGGTAGCGAAGTTGGACAGTGTGGCAATGGCGCCCGTTGTTTTGCTAAGTTCGTACGCTTAAAAAGCTTAACCAATAAGAACAAGATTAAAGTCTCGACGCAATCTGGCAAAATGACTTTATTTATTGAGCGAGATGGTAATGTCTCGGTCAACATGCCGGTACCACAGTTTGAGCCTGCGAAAATCCCCTTTACTGCCCAAAAAGCTGAAGGAACTTATATTTTACGTAGTGAAGAAGAAACGGTGCTTTGTGGTGTTGTTTCACTAGGTAACCCTCACTGTGTATTAACCATTGATAATGTTAAAGAAGCCCCAGTTGCACGATTGGGTAAAGCATTATCACACCATGAACGTTTTCCTCAGCAAGCTAATATCAGCTTTATGGAAGTGGTGTCAGCAGAATATATTAAACTGCGTGTTTATGAACGTGGTGCAGCAGAAACGCTTGCCTGCGGCAGTGGCGCATGTGCCGCGGTAGTGATTGGGCAAATGCAAAAGAAACTTAATCGACAAGTACTCGTCGATTTACCTGGCGGGCAATTGAAAATTTATTGGAAAGGCCCAGGTAATTCGGTAAAAATGACAGGTCCCGCTGTGCATGTATTCGACGGGCAAATTACGCTATGACACAAGATAAAAACAAACCTATGCAATCAAACGAATCTGAAATGTTATTGAACGATATTAGTTTAACCGATGAATTAGTGGCAGCTTATTTACAAGACCACCCAGAGTTTTTTAATCGCCAAGCTGAAGTGGTTACTGGCTTGCGTTTACCTGATCAGCACCGTGGTGCGGTATCACTAGTTGAGCGTCAATTGTCACAGCAACGACAAAAAATTCATAATCTTGAAGAAGAAATCACTCAACTTATGGTGATTGCAAATCAAAATGAGCAATTATTTGCCTTATATAGTGACATGTATTTACGTTTGCTTGATTGTACAACCGCAGAAGAATTACTTGATTGCTTACATGTCGCAACAACACAATTGTTGTCTTTGGATGCCTTGAAGCTTTGGTTAGTTAAACCAACAACGGTTAATCATAGTTCTATTGTTTCGGCAGATTGTACTGAAATCATCGAAAGTAGATTAAGTAAAGACGGTTATTACTTTGGCCGTTTACAGCAAAGTGAACAAGAATTGATTTTTGCTGAGCCGACAGAAGGCTCAGTGGTTTTAGTGCGTTTAACTCACCACGAAGAAGAAATTGGTTTCTTAGCCATTAGTAGCCGTGATGCTGAACACTTTGACCCACGCATGGATACCTTATTACTGAATCAATTTAAAAAACTAGTCGCTAAACTTTTACATCAGCAGTTGTATTAGGCGCTAGTTTTATGAGATTTTATCGTCGTTTACAGCCATTTCATGCGATCAGTTTTGATTTAGACGATACGCTCTATAGTAATCATCCGATAATGCTAGCCACCGATAAAAAAATGGCTAGCTACTTTACGCGGATATTGACTGATTATGGTATTGATACCTCTAAAGCGACGTATAGCTTTCGTTATTGGTTTCCTTATCGCCAACAGGCGATTGCTCAATGGCCTCTGTTAAAGCATGATGTTGGTTTATTGCGGCAAAAAAGTTACCTCCTTGGCGCGTTGGCGTTAGGCATTGAACACGTCGCAGCAGAAGAGTTTGCTAATTCAGCCTTAGCGTACTTTACTGAGCAGCGCAGTAATTTTACCTTGCCACAACATACCCATGACTTTCTTGTTTATCTGCAAAGTAAAAGACCATTAGTGGCTATTACTAATGGCAATGTCGATACTGATAAAATTGGTATTTCAAAGTATTTTAGTCATCACTTTCACGCCTCTATCGACAATCGCTTAAAGCCCGATCCTGATATGTTTAATAAAACGTGCTTAGCATTGAGTATTAAACCCGCGCAGCTTTTACATGTTGGTGATTGTGGAAAAAATGATGTTTTAGGCGGTGTTAATGCTGGTTGTCAAACTGCTTGGCTTAATCAATACCATGTTGGTAAACCATTAGCCGTGTTACCTACGCTAGCACTTGACGATGTTGAGCAACTTGCCAATATTGTCACTTAACACTGCGTCATTTTTAACATAGCGTTGGTGCTGATTCGCCATTGTAAACATCAATAAATTTTCATTAGCGTTATTAAAAAACTACTGAACTTGCTATGATATCGGCATATTTTTGTTAATAATTTTTACCTTTCTATGGATGTTTCTGAATTACTTGATTCGTTAAACGATAAGCAACGCGATGTTGTTGCTGCGCCTTTACAAAATATGTTGGTTCTTGCAGGTGCAGGCAGTGGCAAAACACGTGTTTTAGTACAGCGAATTGCTTGGTTAATGAAAGTTGAGCAAGCATCACCACATAGCATTCTTGCGGTAACTTTTACTAATAAAGCGGCGGCTGAAATGCGTGCCCGTGTTGAACAAACCGTTGATGGTAATGTGCATGGTATGTGGGTGGGTACTTTCCATGGTTTAGCGCATCGCTTATTGCGCATGCATTTCCAAGAAGCAAAATTACCACAAAGCTTCCAAGTATTAGATTCTGATGATCAACTGCGTATGGTGAAACGTATTGTGCGTTCACTCGAGCTGGATGAAAAACGTTGGCCAGCAAAACAATTCCTTTGGTATATCAACGGCAAAAAAGATGAAGGTTTACGTCCGCAACACATTGATACGCAACACGACGTTACCGAAGAAACCTTTGTTAAAGTGTATCGGGTTTATCAAGACACTTGTGATCGTGCAGGCTTAGTCGACTTTGCTGAATTACTGCTACGTGCCCATGAACTTTGGTTAAATAATCCAGCGTTATTGCAGCATTATCAACAACGATTTTCTCATGTTTTAGTGGATGAGTTTCAAGATACTAACGCGATTCAATATGCTTGGTTAAATATGCTCGGCCAAAAAAGTGGCAACGTGATGATTGTTGGTGATGATGACCAATCTATTTACGGCTGGCGTGGTGCGAAAATAGAAAATATTCAACGATTTTTAAATGACTTTGATGGGGCAAAAACCATTAAGCTTGAGCAAAACTATCGCTCAACAGCCAATATTCTCAATGCTGCTAATCAACTGATTAACAATAATAATAATCGCTTAGGTAAAGACTTGTGGACTGAAGATGATGCCGGCGAAAAAATCTCTATCTATACCGCGTTCAATGAAATAGATGAAGCACGCTTTATTGCTGGCCGTATTGCCGATTGGCGTAAAAATGACGGTTCACTTGATGATGTTGCTATTTTATATCGTAGCAATGCGCAATCACGTTTGATGGAAGAAGCGTTAATTCAAGCGCAATTGCCTTACCGTATTTATGGCGGTTTACGATTCTTCGAACGTCAAGAAATTAAAGATGCGCTGGCGTATTTACGTATACTAAACAATCGTGCTGATGATGCGGCATTTGAACGAATTATTAATACTCCGGCACGTGGCATTGGTAATCAAACCCTGAGTTTGGTGCGTGACGCCGCCCGTAGTATGGAATGTACTTTATGGCAAGCATGTCAGCATATGATTCAAAACGAAGCATTAAAAGGTCGCAGTGCTAAGGTTATTCAACAGTTTGTCCATTTAATTGATCAACTTGAAGATGATTCGTGTAACTTAAACTTAGACCAGCAAGCGAATTATATTATTCAGCATTCTGGTTTGAAGGCCATGTATCAAGCAGAAAAAGGCGAGCGCGCTGAAGCCCGTATTGAAAACTTAAATGAGCTAGTGACTGCCTGCCAAACGTTTGAAATTGACCCAGAGCTTGAAGAAGAGCAAAGCGAACTTACCGCATTTTTAACCCACGCTGCGCTTGAGTCTGGCGAGTCACAGGCTGATGATTACGAAGCTGCTGTGCAGTTAATGACAATGCATTCAGCCAAAGGCTTAGAGTTTCCTTTAGTGTTTATTGCTGGCTTAGAAGAAGGCATGTTTCCTTCTCAACAATCAGTTGAAGATATTAGCCGTTTAGAGGAAGAGCGCCGTTTGTGTTACGTTGGTATGACACGCGCTATGCAAAAACTTTATTTATGCCATGCGGAAAGCCGCCGTTTATACGGACAAGAAAAATATCATAAACCTAGTCGATTTTTAAGAGAACTTCCTGATGAATGCACCGAAGAAATTCGTATGCAGAACCAGGTGAGCCGACCAAAAACGACCGGTCGATTTGCTTCGACTATTACCTTAGAAACATTTGAAAGCACTGGCTTTAAGTTAGGGCAAAATGTTCGACACCAGAAGTTTGGTGAAGGGGTAGTTTTAAATTACGAAGGAAGTGGTGCGCAAAGTCGTATTCAAGTTAACTTTGCAGAAGTTGGCAGTAAGTGGCTTGTTGTTTCTTATGCTAACCTAGAAGCGATGTAAGTATATTACGAGGAAATGGGAATTATTATGTCAAAAAAATTATTAGTGGTTGAAGACAGTCGCCCAATAGCTCGTGTTATAAAACAAATTGGTGAAGCTTTAAATTATCAGGTTACAGTTGCTGCAAGCCTGGCTGAAGTTGAGGCTATCTTGCAAGGCGGGGAAAGTGATTTTTTTGCTGCAACCATTGATTATGCTTTACCTGATGCCAATGATGGCGAAGCTATCGCATGTGTTTTGTCACATGGTATTCCTAGTGTTGTGATGACGGGTAAAATGGATGAGTCAACGCGTCAGAAAATATTATCGCAGCCAGTTATTGATTATATTCCGAAAGAAAATAGCCAAGCGTTTTTGTATTTAAAGCGTGTTTTACATTGGCAATTAACTAACCAAGGCAATGGTATATTAGTGGTTGATGACTCTTCATCGGCACGTAATCACGTTGTTGAGTTGTTAAAACGTCGAAATTTTAATGTTTATGTTGCTGAAAATGGCCAACTTGCACTTAACGTGCTGGCGCAACATAGCGATATTAAAATGGTCATTACTGACTTGGAAATGCCAGTGATGGACGGTATTGAACTCACTAATGAGATTCGTAAAAATTATGGTCGAGATCAACTCGCCATTATCGGTATTTCCGGTGCAAGTAATGGTATTCATTCTGCACGGTTCATTAAAAATGGCGCTGATGATTTCTTAAGAAAGCCGTTTTGTCCGGAAGAGTTTTATTGTCGAATTACGCAAAACATTGAAAGTTTGAATAATATTGAGCAAATTCAAAAAGCAGCTAATACTGATTATTTAACTGACTTGCCGAATCGACGAGCGTTTATTCGTGATGCACAAGCAAGCATCGCAGAATATATCAAAAATAAAACACCTTATGCCTTAGCGATGCTAGATATTGATTTCTTCAAACGCGTTAATGATAATTATGGTCATGATGCTGGCGATCATATTTTAAAAGTATTATCGCTTTATATGCGTAAACATTTTGGTAACGGATTAGTAGCTCGTTTAGGTGGTGAAGAATTTGCAATCGTACTTTCTGGCTTAGATGAAGACCAATTGTATAATCGTTTAGATGACTTTCGCCGAGCTATTTCAGTAGCGCAGATTGCTTTTGGGCAAGAACAGATTAACTTTTCTGTTAGCCTAGGTGTTATTTTTAATAGCGATGAATTGCTGGCGAAACAAATGAGCTTAGCGGATAACGCCTTATATTACGCCAAAGAAAATGGCCGTAATCAGGTCAGTATTGTTGGTGCACTAGAAGAGTCATAGTACAGTGAAACTATAGCTGCCCATGTTCGATCATGTGATAGTAGAATACCATTCATCCTGAATATAAGAGTGTCTATCACGACACTCTTTTTTATGTCCGTTATATTAGTTTATAGCTACTTTCTTTGCCGTTCTTCGGGCCTTAATTGAATCAACACTGAATATTGCTAACGCGGTCCAAATACAAGCAAAAGTAACCAATTTGGCAAAATAAAGTGGTTCTTGGTAGTAAAAAGTCGCTAGTACGAACATGATACTTGGGCCAATATATTGAAAAAAGCCCAGTGCAGTTAATGTCATACGCTTAGCAGCAGCAGTAAAACATAATAATGGTGCTGTTGTGACAATGCCTGCACAAATTAATGTGGTGTTTAACGACCATTCATTCAGAAGTATGTTACTGGTGCTAGTTTCCAAAAATAGCAGCCAATATACCAACGCAATAGGTAGCATCATTAGCGATTCAATGAGTAAGCCAACAAATGAGTCAATATGCATTTGTTTACGCAGCAAGCCATAAATACCGAAAGTACCTGCCAATGCCAAAGAAACCATAGGTAAAGAGCCGATCATCACTAACTGAATAACTACACCAACAAACGCTAAACCAACAGCGAATATTTGCCAAGGTCGCAAGCGCTCGCCGAGAAATATTACGCCTAAAGCAACACTTAATAATGGGTTAATATAGTAGCCCAAACTAGCGTCAAGTAAGTGGTCATTATTGACCGCCCAAATAAACATAAACCAGTTCACTGCTAAAAAGCTAGCTGAAATAGTCAGGCGTAATACCATATTCGGTTGCGTAACAACCTTGATAAAACCCCGCCACTTATTTGAAAGCAAAACGACAACTAGCAACAACAACGTAGACCAAACCACACGATGTACTAGAATTTCATCGGCACCAATGTGTTGAATTAATTTAAAATATAGTGGTGCAATGCCCCACATTGTATAGGCACTAATGGCACTGATAATACCGCCACGTAAGGCAGTTTGTTGAGCTGTGGACATGAAGTTCTTGCTTGTTGGTAATGACGTTCAAGGAAACGTAATGATATCACTATTCGCTTAAACAACATATTCAACAAGCAACTAACATCAGTACATATTTAACCTACCATATAAGTTCCCGTGCCAAAGGCAATGTGATCACCTTGTTCGTTGTGCATTTCCATACGCGCGACTGCGACTTTGTTGCCACTACGAATAATTTTTGCGGTGGCAATAAATAACTTACCACGACCAGGTCTTAAAAAGTCAGTGCGCAAATCTATGGTGCTTAAACGGCTTAAGCTCTGTGAAATAATTTCAGGTGACAACTCTGGCAGCTGACTTAGGATATTCGCAGCAGCAACAACGCCACCTGCTAGATCAAGTGCTGATGCGGTAACTCCGCCATGTAAAATTTTTTGTTCTGGGTTACCGATGAGCTTGTCATCCCATGCGACACTTACCGCAGATTCCAAAGCATTAAATTGAGTGATTTCCAAACCCAACAGTTTGTTAAAAGGCATTGCTTGATTCCAATACTCGGCGATTTGCTTGAATGTATCGTCCTGTGTCATAAATTTCCCTTTGGATTTGGTAAGTTGAAAAAAGAATAACAATAAATAGGGAGATTATGAAAATAATTCTCTGCACTGTGCGCTGTCTGAGGTAAAATATTGTCTGATTTCCCTTATCGAAGATTGTCTGTTGCAAGTCACTCCCCATACGACATTAACTGAAGCCTTAAAGCATCATTTTGGTTATCAAGCCTTTCGTCCTGGTCAAGAAGAAATTATTCAGCAGGCCATGCAAGGTCGTGATAGTTTAGTTTTAATGCCAACAGGTGGCGGTAAATCTATGTGTTACCAACTCCCTGCAACATTGATGTCGGGAGTTACTATTGTTGTTTCGCCATTAATTGCCTTGATGAAAGATCAAGTTGATGGTTTGATACGACAAGGAATATCAGCAGCTTATGTCAATTCATCGCTTGATAGTGACACCATTAATGATATTTTTAAGCGCTTAGGCCAAGGTGAAATTAAGCTACTTTATGTTGCCCCAGAGCGGTTAAAAAATTACTATTTTCTGCAAGGCTTATCACAGTTAACTATTAGCCTTTTTGCTATTGATGAAGCGCATTGTATTTCACAATGGGGCCATGATTTTAGACCTGCATATACTCAATTACATATGCTTAAGCAAAACTTTACGAATGTGCCGGTGATGGCGTTAACGGCAACAGCCGACGTAACAACTCGTAGAGATATTTTGCAGCAACTGGCTTTGCACGACCCTTATATTCATCTTGATAGCTTTGACCGACCAAATATTCGTTTTACCTTGGCGGAAAAATACCAAGGCGAGCAACAAGTTTTGGGTTACATCAAAAAGCGTAAAGATGAATGCGGCATTATTTATTGTAATAGCCGTTGGCAAGTAGAAAAATTATCTAAGTCGTTAGCGAGTTCAGGGGTTAATTGTGCCGCTTACCATGCAGGTTTAGAATCTGAAATTCGCAATATTATTCAAGACAAATTTGCTAAAGATGATGTACAAGTCGTGGTAGCAACGGTTGCATTTGGGCTTGGCATCAATAAATCGAACGTTCGTTATGTTATTCATTACGAGCCACCAAGAACGTTAGAGTCCTATTATCAGGAAATTGGCCGAGCAGGTCGAGATGGCATGCCTGCGGAAGCACTATTTTTACACGATAGCAAAGATGTTGAACGCATCAGTAAGCGCATTTCCGAAGGGGAAAATGAAGAAAGAGTTAATGTTGAAATGCAACGTTTTCAGGCATTGCGTGGCTTTGTTGATGCGCAAACATGTCGACGTCGTGTAGTACTAAGCTACTTTGCTGAGTTTACTGAGCAAGGGTGTGGTAATTGTGATATTTGCTTAGATCCTCCTAGTCAATTTGATGCTACAGAGGCTGCTCAGAAGGTTCTATCATGTGTTTATCGAATAGAACAAAGCGGTGATATTGAACACGTGGTTGCAGTTTTACGAGCTGATAATAATGAAAAAATTGGCCGATTAGCACACGACAAAGTTTCTACCTTTGGTATTGGCAAAGATAAAACACCTGGCTATTGGTTTTCTATTATTAGGCAATTGATTCACTTGGGGTATTTGCAGCAGGATATCGCCGCGCAATCTAGCTTATGTTTAACACAAGAATCAGGCATGGTTTTGAAAGGTCAAGAGCCATTAATGCTAGCGGCCCCACGCTTGCAAAAAGCCAGTTATTGGCAGCGTAATAAACAAGGTAAAGTTTACGATAGAGCGTTATTTTCTAAGCTTAGATCATTACGTAAAGAAATTGCTCAACTTGAAGATATCGCGCCATTCATTGTTTTTAATGATGCGACTTTGGCTGAGTTAGCGCGTGTGCAACCTGTGACGTCATCACAAATGCTCAATGTTAGTGGCATCGGCGATACTAAACTTGCTCGTTATGGCGAGCCATTTTTGTCGTTAATTAAACAACATTTAAATTAGAATGGCAGAAACAAAAAAAGCGCTAATTAGCGCTTTTTTATGTACAAGAAGTACGGTGTACGACTCAATGTTACTTAAGGCTTGCGTAATATGCTGCAATATTTGCCATATCTTCGTCTGACAATGCCATAGCCATTGGTGCCATTACTGGATCTTTACGGTTGCCCGATTTAAAATCTTTTAATTGCTTAGCAATATAAGCTTCTTTTTGACCAGCTAGGTTAGGATACATAGGAACAGCAGAAATACCTGCAGCGCCGTGACATGCTGCACACATGCCTGTTTTAGCTTTACCTGCCGCAGCGTCGCCAGCGAAAACTGGTGAAGCCATCATAACAGTAGCAGCAACTGCTAAAGTAAGTTTTTTCATAAATATTATCTCTCTTTGATAAATAATTTTAAAGGATCCTTTTTTGATTATATGTAAAAAGTAACCAATTGTCCTCGCTTTTTTTAGTATCGTGCCAGTTGGAAAAATTATTTTATACTTTGTTGCGCTAGCTCAAGTTTTAGCCAATGAAATGTTACTCATAGGAATTTATCTTAACCATGCAAAACCCAAATTTAGCTGAAGTAGCCTCTGTAGAATTGATCGGCACTACGGTATTACAAATTCAATTTACATTAGATTGGTCGATGGAAGATAGTGCGGATTTAAGTGAAAAGTTATTACTGTTAGCATCGGCTAAGGTAATAGAGCGCGTTCAAGGTGCTGATTTACACTGTATACGTTTGCAGTATCAAGATGCCGAACTATTGTTAAATTTTGAAGAATATAGTCATTCATGCTGGCTTGAGTGTTCCACCGCACAAGACTCTTCAGGTTTGTTGGCAATTAAAGAACTTATATTACAGTCAATTCATTGATCATGGTTAAGGGGTAGTGAATTTGGAAAAAATATTGATCAGCAGCTGCTTTCTAGGCAATAAAGTGCGTTATGACGGTAAAGATAATTTATTAACAGAAAGTGCCATTCAGACTTGGCAACGAGAGCAACGTTTAGTCGTTATTTGTCCTGAATTGGCGGGCGGTTTACCCATTCCAAGAGCCCCCGCTGAAATTCAACATCACAAGCATGGTCAAATAAAAGTAGTAACAAATACAGGTCATGATGTCACAACTGCATTTGAAGCTGGCGCAAATGAAGCATTACGTATGTGCAAACTACATGAGGTTCGTTATGCGCTATTGAAAGAGTCGAGCCCTTCGTGTGGCAGCTCAACAATATATGATGGTTCATTTAGTCGAGAAAAAGTTGCTGGGCAGGGCGTAACGACAAGCTTGTTACAAGCTAATGGTATAAAAGTTTATTCAGAAAAAAATATCGCTGATTTGATTACAGAACTTACTTTAATTACAGCGATTTAGTTTAATTACTACTTGTTGCACAACAAACCGTTATCGCTCTAAAAACGTATAAGTAATGTTATATTTTGGCAATATTTACGTGGTTTGTTAGATTATTGGTAATATTATCAATTAATTGGCGTGTTTGCGTCACAATAGCATTGGCACTAGTTGCAACATTATAATCACTTACACCAATACTTAAGGTCATTTGTGGCAAGCGAGCACCTGATTTACTGCTAACAAACCTAAGTTTTTCAACACCCTGTCTAATTTTTTCTGCAATTTCACCAGCTAGGCTGCGCTCAACATCAGGTAGCAAAATTAAAAACTCATCTTCAGCTGATCTCACTGGTAAGCCACTCTCTCCAACGTAGCTACTAATTTTATTGGCAATTTTTGTTAAGAGAACATCACTAATTAATGGCCCAAATTGTTCATTCATATTTGAAAATTGATCAATGTTGACAATAATTGCAGCAACTTGCTTATTAGGATCGTTCGACAGCCAAATATCGAGATGCTTGGTCATGGCCTTACGATTATATAAGCCAGTTAATGGGTCTAAATAAATCTCTTTTTTAACATCGTCTAATTCAGTTCTTAGCGCATCTGTAGATTGCTGTGAAGCGAGTAATTGTTCAGCAAGTTTTTCTTGTTCTGCTTTAAATTGGCGTGTCGCTTGACGTATTTGTTTAATAGCGGAAAGTATTTCGTGCTTGTCAGTTGATTTTAAACTACTGATATTCTCATCTAATTGATTTATCAGTTGCTCAGTACAATGTGTCGATTTTTTACTATTATCTTGTAAATCAACGAGTACTTCGTCAAGGTCGTCAATAAGTTCGCCATTAAAAGCGCTTTGCCCCAAAATATACTGACGGTAAAGCTCTTCTAAAAAGAAGTTGTCGAGCTTTTTACCAGAGCCAAGCTGTTTTTCAATATTGCCATTAAGGGCTTTTGAGGTTTTGTTGAGGTAGTTGTAACTTACCGCGTAATTAGTTGGCGTCGCTGGGATATGCCATAATTGCAATTGTTTTATGGCGGCGTGCATTTTCTGATCGGCTTGCGCTATGGAATCATGGTATTTCACTATTCCAACCTTTTAAACCTATAGACATTTACTTACTAGAGTAGGTATTCTCCAGTAAATTCTACAAAAGTACCATAGTAAAATAAGTTAAATAGCGATTAATTGTCATTTTTTTTGCTACTAATGTGTAAATTTTATCTTCTACAGTCGAATATAAATAAATACTTTAAAATTAACGCTGTTTTGCTATGGTAAATAACTATATAGCTGACTTTATTCAATTACCTCTGGGACTTTTAATGAAAGTATTTTTAACGGCAACAATGATGTTGTTTCTCTTGACGGCTTGTCAGTCAAATCGTACTCAAGTATCTATTTTAAATACTGAACTTGAACAGGTTATAAAAGGTTACCAAGCTTTTAAAGATCAGGAAAGCCCATTCAATCAAGATATTGCTGGTGAATCAAATAGCGAATTACCTGATTTATCTCCTAGCAACCTTAAACAGCAACATATTAAATTACTCGCCATATATCAGCGTTTAAGTGCCATAGACAGCAAAAAATTAGACCGCCAAGGTTTGATTAACCATTCTGTATTGTCATATACCATTAAAAATCAGCTTGATAGTTTTATTAATAAAGAACATTACATGCCATTGACTGCGGAGTCAGGTTTCCATGTGTGGATCAGCCGTATTAATCAACAAGTAAGCTTTAAAACAGAACAGGATTACCGTGATTATTTGGCTAGATTAACGGCACTACCTCATTACTTTTCTCAGCAGATGGCATGGATGGACAAAGGAATTTCAGAGGGTATTACTCAACCTAAAATTGTATTAGAAGGTTTTGAAGAGTCAATTAAGGCATTTATTAAAACAGATGTTACAAAGAGCACTTATTATCAGCCTTTCATTGCTATGCCAAACCACCTTTCTCAAGGGCTGAAGTCACAATTAAGGGCTGAAGCATCTAAAGCAATTCAACAATCTGTTATGCCAAGTTATCAGAAATATTATGACTATATGGTAAAGCGCTACCAACCAAACGCCAGAACCAATATTGCAGCAACATCATTACCTAACGGTGAAGGTTACTATTTAAATCGCTTACAGCATTACACTACTTTGCCAATGACGGTTGAACAAGTTCATCAAACGGGTGTAGCAGAAGTAAAACGCATTCGGCTTGAAATGCAGAAAATTATTGACCAAGTAGGTTTTGAAGGAAGCTTTGCTGATTTTGTTCAATTTCTACGTACTGATAAACAATTTTACGCCACTAGTCCTGAAGGCTTATTAAAAGAGGCGTCATTCATTGCTAAGAAAATGGACGCACAGCTACCTAAGTTATTTAAAACCTTACCTCGCACACCTTATGGTGTGGTAGAAGTTCCCGCCAATATTGCGCCTAAATACACCACAGGCAGATATTCAGGTCCATCTAGAGATGATCAACCTGGTAATTACTGGGTTAATACTTATCGTTTAGACCGTCGTCCATTATATGTTTTAGAAGCATTAACTTTGCATGAAGCAGTGCCCGGTCATCACTTGCAAGGTTCAATTGCACGTGAAATGAAGAATGTACCAAAATTTCGAAACAGCACTTACATTTCAGCTTTTGGTGAAGGCTGGGGTTTATACTCTGAATATTTAGGCATTGAAGCTGGGTTTTATCAAAGTCCGTATAGTGATTTCGGTCGTCTGACTTATGAAATGTGGCGAGCTAGCCGATTGGTAGTTGATACCGGTATGCACGCTAAAGGTTGGAGTCGTGAACAAGCAATGAATTTTCTAGCTAGTAATACCGCACTGTCATTACATAATGTTAAAACAGAAATTGATCGTTATATCTCTTGGCCTGGGCAAGCTTTGTCATACAAAATGGGTGAGTTAACCATTAAAAGATTACGTAAAATGGCTGAAACTGAATTAGGTGAAACATTTGATTTAAGAGAGTTTCATGATCAAATTTTGAAAAATGGCTCTATGCCTTTATCTATGCTTGAAGTTATTGTGACTGAATATATTAATGAGCGTAAAACTCAGCAAGAGAATGTTAAAACGGACTGATAAACAAAGGAGGCACGCAAAGCTACCGGAGGATATGACAGTGGACTGGTCAACAAAGACAAGCCCCCACTATATCTAAATTTGGCAGTCCCGCTATCATAGGCTTCCCCTTAGATCGGTAACTTTGCGTCTCCAGCTTTCACTGGGTTTGCCTTTGTCGAGCTTTAACAGCTCACCGATGATTATAGGCAAAGAAATATATTTGTAAACTATTTTTAATGTAATCAAATCAATTCATGCGTTAACATACTAAATAATCAGCGAAAGTACTAATATGTATCATGCGCCTTTAAGTGTGCAAAATACTAACTCACTAGTCTTTATTTACGAATTAAGCTTAGCAAGGTGAATGATCTGGATGTACAACATGGAAGTTTTATATAAGTGATACGAATACTGTTGTGCATTTGTTTGAGTTACTTTCTTGCTTTGTTGAGCCAAGCTACGGTGTTCGATGCCAAGACAAATTATCGTAAATTGCTCAATAACTATTACACGCAAGATAAGGAATCACTTATTTATCAAGATGTTGTTAAGGTATCTCAAACTGTTGTTAATAATAGAAAAAAGTATAGTAGGGATATAGTTGCAAAAGCCTTTTCATTGCTATCAGATACCGCTTTTAACCGCGGAGATTTAGTCGTAGCGCTACAGTTTGCTCAATACGGTGTTAGCATTGAAAAGATAGCGGTAATGATCAAGCTTGATTTATTGTTGAAAGTAGCACGGGGATATTATTCTCAGGGAAAATATATCGAGTTAAGAGACATTTCTCAAGAAGCAGCATGGTTAGCTGAACAAGCTGGTAATATGAATTACCACTTACAAGCAAGTGCTTACTCGGTGGTAGCATATGCTTTAAGTGCCGATTATACGTTAGCCGCAGCCGAGCTGAGTAAAGTTGAGCAATTATTGGCACAAAATCAACATATCGTTGAGCAAGTTACTTTATTAGAAATACTGGCCGAAGCACACTTTTATTTGGCTGAATACGACAATGTAACTGAATTGCTAAATCGGGTATTAAAATTACGCGTTGAAATGTCAAAAATGAAAGGTGTGGCAAAAACCTATCATTTACTTGCTGAAGCATATTTTCAATTACATCAATATGATAATGCTTATTACGCCTATTTTGAATCAAAGCAGTTTTCTTCGAAGTATGGTCTTAATATCCGTTCATCTTATGCTGAACTTGGTCTCGGAAAAGTATTATATCAGCAACAAAATTTTACTCAGGCTAAAGAACACCTAGTTAGGGCATTGGCGATTTTTGAGCGTTATAATTTAACGCGTACCAAGCTTTCCACGCAAATTATTCTGGCGAAAGTCTATTATGGTTTAAATGAGCCAGAGCAAGCTATTCGGTTTTTACTGCTAGCTGAGAATTTAGCTGAAAAAATAGTATTAACACCACAGCAAATAGAACTGTATTTGTTACTGTCAAAGTATTACCAATCAGGCAATCAATTGCAGCAAGTCGTTGCCGCACAACAGAAGTATATCGAGCTATATAAAACCTTCAACCCGGGAGGTAATAAAAAAAGTGTCGTTGCTGCCACTGCAGCTAATACTAGTGATAAGACCCAAAAGTTAGCGTTGAACTTGGCGGAAAATAGTGAATTGAGTTTACGTTTTAGCAAAAAATTTCAGCGACAAAAATTACTCATTACAATACTAACGATAGTTCTTAGCTTATTGGCCTTGGTTTATGCTTTTAAACGTTTTCGTCGTTATAGAAAAAAATTACACCAGGGTTATGACGATGTCGAATTATCGAATAATCAGTTAGCGCGCCCCGTAAAAACAAAACAGTGGTATCAACAGCAATATAAAATTGCTCGAAAGTATCAATATAATATTTCAGTTGCTTATTTGGTGGTTGAAAACTGGCAAGAGCTTAGCTTTCATTTTAGTACAAAAATATTAGACGACGTTTATCAAGCTATTGCTATTATTGTCAACGAACACCTCGAAGAAGAAGATTTTTCAGGTGAGATAAGTGCTGGTGAATATTTATTTTTATGTCCGTATCAAAGTACAGAAGAAGTGCTAATTAAGCTGACACGGATTCAGCAGGCAATTAAGACGAGATTTTTTGCCAATTTAGGTGATTATTCAGTTAAAATTAGTTTTTCAGTCGCTTCACCCAATATTCAAGATATTGATCCTTATGTTTTTCTTTCGCGTTTAAGTGATAATGCTGGTGCGGAACTTAGTGAGTAATTATAGGTTAGAGAATGATTTTTGTTTTAGTTATTATCGCGATATTTGTCGCAGTAAGTGTGTATTTCTTTTTCAAAGTTGAGAGTTTACAACGTGAAATAATTCTTATGAAAAGGGAAATGACAAGTACAAAAAAAGAAAATAAGGTTTATGTGGAAGCGGTAGCTACTATTGCCCAACGTTATGAAGAAGTAGCGAAGAAAAAGCTGTTAGATTTAAGAAAAAATGAAGCTTTAGATACCAAAGTAATTGAAATAATAACCCCTATGGTTAACAACTACGCGATAATTTTTAATGATAGCATTCGTGCAAAAGGAAAGTTACAGTCGGCAGTTAAAAAAGTTTATGAAGGTTATCAAAAGGGTTCATACAAAACGTTTTCTAATCATATTGCACAATCAAACACCGAAATTAAAAGAGCCTGGTCAAGTAATAATATAAATGGCTGTATCATTATGGTTGACGCATTATTACAAAGTGAAAATAAAAAATAACTATTTAGAAGCTAAAAAAAAGTTAACACTCGAAAGAGAATTTTATTATCTAATCTTTGCTTATGGTCGAATAGAGATGTTTGGTGTGGTATCAATTTCACCATCTGAGCTTATGGTTGCAGCATTGTCATTACACATTAACACGGCGAGGTTGCCTGATTTGCTACTGCGAATAAAAGCTAAGTCGTAACCAAATTGAAGTAAGTTACTTGTAGCAAATTTTTGGGCAAGCGACAGTTTGTCCCACAAGTTTGATTGCTCTGGTATATATTGACGTCTTTCTAGTAATACTTCACGCTCAAGAACTGCTTGCAAAATAGCCTCGTTTTATTTTTTTATTAGTTTTCATAGCTACGATATAACGAAATCTATATCAGATTTTTATCAAGTGCAATACAAAATAACAATATATTGTCTAAAAATTCCTCAGGTAGACCAGTTTGATAATTAAAATAGCGTGAACGCATAGCTGTTATTAATCTAAAGCGTTATGAATTGTCATATTGCACGCTATAATGCTTGCAAGTCATAAGTATTAAATAAAATAAGAGTTTGTATGAGTCAGGTGTTGAATGATTTAACGGCGCTATTGAAGTTAGAAGCAATAGAGCAAGGGATTTACCGGGGTGAAAGTCAGGATTTAGGCTTTCGTGCATTGTTTGGTGGTCAAGTAATGGGGCAGGCCCTGTCTGCGGCACAGGAAACCGTTGCGGTAACTCATAATGTCCACTCATTACATTCATACTTTTTAAGACCTGGAGACGCAAGTAAGCCGGTCGTTTATCAAGTTGAAAAAATTCGCGATGGTCGCAGTTTTAATACTAGACGGGTTAATGCTATTCAAAATGGTAAAGCTATTTTCTACATGACGGCTTCATTTCAACAGCAAGAAACTGGATTTGATCATCAAGATGTGATGCCAGAAGTACCTGGTCCTGAAGGGTTAAAATCTTATACTGATTTTATTTTTGATAACCAAGCTGCGATTCCTGAAGAAATTCGCGGTAAATTTTTATCAGAAAAACCGATAGAGATGAGGCCAGTGAAGCAATATAACTGGTTGAAGCCAGAAAAAACTGAAGCCAAATGTTATACGTGGATAAAGGCAAACGGTGAATTACCGGAAGACTTGCGTATTCATACTTACCTATTAGCTTATACCTCGGACTTTTCTTTTTTACCGACAGCGCTTTACCCGCACGGCGTTAGTTATTGGCATCCAAATTTTCAATTAGCAACGATTGACCATTCAATGTGGTTTCACCGCCCATTTCGTTTAGATGAGTGGTTACTTTATAGTATGGATAGCCCGTCAGCGAGCGGTGGCCGTGGGCTAGTCAAAGGACAAATATTCAATCGTGAAGGGTTATTAGTTGCATCCACTATGCAAGAGGGTGTTATGCGTCAGCGCTAGTGTGCTGACTCTGCCAGTCGTAACCGCTTGGGTGTTGGAATATCCGTAAGTCAAACATTGGAGCCGCGGCATATAAGTGATCAAATATATCTGCCTGTATGGCTTCATAATTTACCCAGTTTTTATCATTACTAAAGAAGTATAGTTCTAGTGGTAAGCCAACCTCAGTAGACGGTAGTTGTCTTACCATACAGGTCATTTCTTGATGAACTTTTGTATGTTGTCTTAAATAGGCTGTGATATAGGCTCTAAATGTGCCTATATTGGTTAATTGTCGACTATTTATCGTTGTTCTACCTGTTAAGTTCCCAATGGCTTTATCTGCACTTTCTTGAGATATCTCTTGTTGCTTTCCTGTTAAATAATCACTAATTAATTGCACCGATTGTAGTGCTTTAATTTGTTCTTGGTTATAAAAGTGAATGCTGCGTACATCAATAACAATTGAACGTTTAATGCGTCGTCCGCCAGAATTAAGCATGCCTCGCCAGTTTTTAAATGAACCACTAGTTAATGCGTAGGTCGGTACGGTGGTAATGGTATTGTCAAAGTTTTTCACTTTTACGGTATTTAAACCGATTTCTAATACATCGCCATCAGCGCCATATTTAGGTAACTCGATCCAATCGCCAGGGGCGACCATTTTATTGGCTGAAATTTGAATACTAGCGACTAAGCCTTTAATAGTGTCTTGGAAAACTAAAATCAGCACTGCAGTTAATGCACCTAAACCACTGAGTAAATATAATGGTGAACGGTCTAAAACTAACGATATAGCTAAAATACTTGCCACTAAATACACTACAAGCTTGATGACTTGTAAGGTTGAATTTAATGGTAAATAGCGTTCACTTGCTTTTTGTCGATAGGCGCTATTAATAACATTGAGTACCGAGCTGATACTACGAGCAATTTGGAAACAAATCGCGACCTTGGCAAAAATGATGATAACGTTAGCAAGTAGTGATTCAGCGTCAATAAATATTGGCGTGAGCAATAACAACAAAACAAAAGGCACAAGCAAAGCGATACGAGAAAATACCTGATGATCGAATAATAAATCATCCCAAGTATTTTTTGATGCCGTAATTAGTTTATGAATAATGACCAAAACTTGATGTTTTGTTAGGTAAAAGCTAATGCTACATAACAGTAAAATTACCGCACAGCCTATAACAGCTGTGCTTAAGGCAATGTAAGGTGTCGCCATGCCTTGCTCAGTTAACCATGATGTAATAATTGCTTGCATTAAAATTCCCTTTTGGCTTTTTCCTCAAGTTGCAGCATTTTCTGATCTTTATCAAGCCAAAGTTGGTTTACCCACTTTTGAAATTGTATTTTATAGGCACGATCATTGACGTAATCACCTTTAAGCGATTCATCAATGTCTTGAGTTTCGATACAAATATCAACTTGTTTGACACGCCCCGTTAAAAAATCAAAAAAGCTTGGCGTACCACCCGGATAATAAATTGTCACGTTTACTACTTTACTAAGGTTTCCTTTCATCGCCTGTAAAACAAAGCCAATACCACCTGCCTTTGGTTTTAATAATCGTTGGAAAGGTGAATTTTGTTTTTTATGCTTTTCATTGGTAAAGCGTGTCCCTTCGATGAAATTCATTACACTGACTGGCTTGTGCTTAAATTTCTCACAGGCTTTTTTCGTCGTTTCAATATCTTTACCTTTTAAATGTGGATTCTTTTTTAAAAAGTGCTGGCTATAGCGTTTCATAAACGGAAAATCGAGCGCCCACCATGCTAAACCTAACAAAGGTACGTAAATGAGTTCTCTTTTTAGAAAGAATTTTAAAAAAGGAATTCTGCCATGAAAAATTCGCTGTAAAACTACTATATCTACCCAGCTTTGATGATTACTGATCACTAGGTACCAGTCTTTCATTTTTAGCTTTTCTAACCCCGTGACTTGAAATGTTGTTTTAGTGAACAATTTTTGATTAAAGGTATTAAATAGCACCCAATTACTTGCCATTTGGTCGAGTAAATAGCTAAAAAACTTTTGCCACAATTTTAGCGGTACTAATGCTTTTAATAATGAACATATAAGTATGGGGATTAACCACAGTATGGTATTAGCAATGTATATAACAAAAGAGATACAGCCGATAATGGGCGCAGGTAAGAAATGTAGCATAAAACAAAAACCAAATAATTGAGAGCATAATTACTGGTTATAATCTTAATGGGTTTTACGCTTGTTTTCAGTAAAAATCGTTAAAAATTAGTAATCGATTAATAAAATAAACGTAGCGTAATTATTTGCATTGAAGCGGTTAATTGTGATGAAAGTCACAAAAGTAACCTTTGAACTATGCTCTTTCAGCGTTTTTATTGCTAATCATCAATCGTTGTTTGCCTTTGCAAGGTGAAAACAAGTTGGATAAAAACGCATCATTATTTTATTGCTAATGACAATTATCAAATAATTGACCATATTAGGATAGTAAAATCATTACTTAAGCGTACTAATTCCATTAAGCAGTAGAAAATAGCAAACAAGTCTAGATTAAATGCAAAAGTTGATTGCAAATTAACCATCATTCAAGGCAAGCTTAATGAATACCAAATAAAGGAGTTGTAATGAAGTTTAATCGTGCAGTTATTAAGGTGGGCAGTGCTTTGGTTTCTCCAGACGCCAAAGGATGTAGTGGCAAGTATTTACTTGCAATCGCTCGCTTTATTACACAATGCCAACAAGCAGGTAAAGAAATAATTCTGGTCTCATCTGGTAGCGTTGCTGCTGGCAGAAGTTTAATTACGCACGGTTCTCCTAATCCCTCAATACCCACAAAACAGGCTATGGCAGCCGTTGGTCAAATGCAAATGATGGCAAATTGGCAGCGATTTTTTGATGTGCCATGCAGCCAATTATTGATTACTCATGGTGACTTGAAAGACCGAGAGCGTTATATCAGTATCAAAAATACCTTAAGAATATTGCTGGCTAATGGCGTTATCCCCATTGTTAATGAAAATGATACCGTCGCAACTGATGAACTAAAAGTTGGTGACAATGACAACTTAGCCGCTTTGGTTGCTTTAGTTAGTGAAGCTGATAGTTTATTTATATTAAGCGATGTAGATGGTGTTTATGACCAAGACCCGCGCATAAACCCGCAAGCAAAATTACTGCCTGAAATTAGTGAAATAGACGAGTCCGTTTACGCTATGGCAGGGGCTACCAATAACCATATTGCTACTGGCGGGATGAAAACTAAAATTCAAGCGGCGGAAAAGGCGGTAGAAAACGGCATTGAAACCTATATTTTAAATGGTAGCCGTGGTGATGTTTTTGAAAAAATTCTGCAAGGTAATAACCCAGGCACACACTTTATTGCCAAGCAAGGGGCAACACGTGCGCGTAAGCACTGGCTCAAGCATACGCTTAAAAGCAATGGTAAAGTACAGTTAGATACTGGCGCGGTAAATGCGTTGATGAATAAAGGTGCTTCTTTATTGCCATCCGGCATCATCGAAGTCACGGGTACGTTTAACGCTGGAGATTGTATTGACATTTTTGACAGTAATAATGGTCAACATATTGCGAAAGGTATCAGCCAATACAGTTACCGTGATTTAAAACGTATTCAAGGTAAAAACAGTGATGACATTGTTGCTTTACTCGGCTGCTGTCCAAGTAAAGTCGTTATTCACCGTGACGATATGGTCGTTGTCTAGCCACAGTAAATTAATAGGTAGAGTAAAAATAATGTTTGATATTGCAAAAAGTGCGGTGTTGGCAAAACAAGCCGCGTTAACCGTTGCCCAGCTAACTAGCCTTGAAAAAAATGACTTATTATTGAAAATGGCTGATGCCATTGTTGCCAGTAGCGCGACAATTATTGTTGAAAACGCAAAAGATATTGAGGCTGGTAGAGCCAAAGGCTTATCGTCAGCGATGCTTGATAGGTTGCTGCTCACTGAACAAGCTATTAACGATATTGCTGACGCTATTCGAGAGATTGTACGATTAGATGATCCTATTGGTCATATCAGTAATATGACTTTAAGACCAAATGGCATACAAGTAGGGAAAATGCGTATTCCATTGGGCGTTATCGCGATGATTTATGAAGCACGTCCTAATGTTACTGCTGAATCGGCTGCGTTATGTTTAAAATCAGGTAATGCCGTGATCTTGCGCGGTGGCTCTGAAGCTATTCATAGTAATATTGCTTTAGCAAAATGTTTACACCAGGTATTAGAGCAAGCCAATATTGATAAAAATTGCATTACCGTCATCCCTGATACCAGTCGTGACGTTATTGAATTATTATTAAAGCAACGGGCAACTATTGATTTAGTGATCCCGCGTGGTGGTGAAGGTTTGATACGCTATGTTACTGAGCATAGCCAAATCCCGGTGATTCAACACTTTAAAGGTGTTTGTCACTTATATATTGATAAATATGCTGATGTTGAAAAAGCGCTAAATATATTAGTGAATGGAAAAACTCAACGACCAAGTGCCTGTAACGCGTTAGAAACAGTATTAGTACATGGTGAAATCGCTGATGAACTGTTACCAAAAATGGCTGCGGCACTGTTACCTGCTCAGGTTAAAGTTCATGCCTGTAGTGAGAGTATTAGCTCTTTTGCTAATGCAGAAATTGCTACTGAAGCCGACTTTCAAGCGGAATACTTAGCACAAGAAATTGCAGTGAAAGTTGTCGCAAATTTTGCGCAGGCTATTGAGCATATTCAAGCCTACAGTTCAGATCATACCGAGGTTATTGTGACGCAAGACACTTCGCGCAGTCAGCGTTTTGTTCGCAGTATTAATTCGTCGGTGGTGATGGTTAATGCGTCTTCACGTTTTTCTGATGGTGGTCAGCTTGGTCTTGGTTCTGAAATTGGTATTTCTACCAGCAAACTACATGCCTATGGACCTATGGGCTTAACGGCATTGACCACTGAAAAATTTGTTGTGTTAGGTGATGGGCAAATTAGAGGTTAAGCTTAATTTTGCATATTGGTAAAGTCAGTGACGATAATAGGTAGTATCGTCGCTGACTTATAATAAGTGGCTTTTATAAGAAGAGGTATAGTGTCAACTAATGCATTTTATGACGGCTTTTAGTGGGTTTTTGTTTAGGGCTATTCAGTTGTAATCGGTCTGGCCAACGTCCTTCATGCTCTCGCATGCATGACTCTTCACTATCAAAATGTATATTTTGACGCACATTCTTTAGTACAACACCGACTTTCAATAGTTGCTTTTGAATGGTTTGACGTAACTGTTCATCTAACGATGCTTCTTTCATCGCGATAATTTCATCATCAGTTTCAAATACACAGGTCACCACTAAACTCGCGGGGAAGTTGGTATAATTAGCGCGATGCGTTAACCAAGAAAAGCCCTTAACTTCATGCAAAGAGTTTTCGCAAGCGATGGTTAATGCTTTACATACGTTGTTATCGAGCTTTTGTGTGGTTTTGTTAAGTTTCATTTTTTCTTTCCTTTCTAAAAATGATGTTATTTATGAGTGATAAATTTCATCAGTTACGTTGAATGTTTCAATTTTAATTACTTCGTAGATGCATTGCTACTTGTTAGCTTATTTACATTAATAGTGCTAATTTTATTAGTGTTATCAGCAATGTTTGGAATGGAATGAAAATAACAGTAATGACGCTATTGATAATTATAAGCGCTAAGTTTGCTCATGCACAGAATATTGATGTGCTAGAAATGCAGCTTAAATCTTTAACCAATCCCCAAAAGAAGCAAAAAATATTAGAAAATAATCTATCGTTTTTTGTAGAAAGTGGTGTTCCAAATCAAAATCACTTTCTTTTATTGTATGGCATAGCGCTACAAGAAAACCATCAAACAAATAAAGCTCTTGATGTTTTCAACCAATCATTAGCAAGTCTTACACCATTAAAAGAAACGCACCGGGCATTATACATAAAAACACTTAATCAAAGATCCTACGCGAAATATTTACAAGCAAATGATCCTGCTAGTTATTGTCCTGACAGAAAAGCTGCTTTTGACGCATTAACCCCTGAGATCGCAGCTGATCTAAAAGTACTGACTTATAGCTATTATTCATATTGTTTTCGAAATGGGAAAAGTGACTTCTACTATTCAATAGAATTATTGGATAGGGCGCTGAAAATTGCTCTAGAGCATAATTTACCACCAAGAACATTAGCAATGATTTATAACGCTGTTGGTATTATTTATTTAAAGAATCAAATGTTTAGTAAATCGTATGATTTCATCCTAAATGCATATATGCAATGGGAAAAAGTAAAGGACTATAAAGATATGCATATTATGCTGCATAATTTGATTGTCATCTCTATAGAAATGCTTAATTTTGAGCAAGCAAGAGAGCATGCAAAAGAAATGTTTCGATTAGCTGATGAGCAAAAAGCATTTATCGATTTTCTATTTTTCGCAAATTATAATCTTGGTATTATCGAACAAGCAGAAAGTAATATAGCTAAAAGTAATCACTACTTTATTACTGCATTAAATGAAAAAAGCAATACTTCAAAGGGGTATTTCATTAAGCAAGCATTTGAGCAACTTATTATTAATTTCCTTCATACTGATGATATAGATAGTGCAAATAAATATTTACTTAAACTCCAACTTTACCATCCAGAATATGAGAGTAATTCGCTTGCTATAAACGCTTTTATTGAGTTTAAGGGTGAAAGTTTTTTTGATGCGGTAAGGCTACTTTTACAAAACGTTGAGCAAGAAAAAAAAGATCGTCGTTTATTTGTTAAATATGCAACCGAGTCAGCAATTATCAATAACTCCAAAAGTATTGCTGAATTAGATAAGAAAGTACTAAGAAAGACCGTTAGGATACAAGAGTTGAAATTAGAGCAAGAAAAAAATGATAAACAAAATATGCTACTCATTTTCTTTCTTGGTTTTTTGCTTTGTTTTGGCTTATCTGTTTTTTGCTATTATTTAATTCGAACACGAAAAACCCTGAAAATTCATGCTAATACTGATTATTTAACAAGAGCCTACAATCGACGTTACTTATTTGAAAAAGGAGCTAGAGTAATTAACGATGCCCAATTGAATAATAAGCATGTTGCAATTTTGTTACTTGATATTGATAATTTTAAAAATATTAATGATAGTAAAGGCCATTATGCAGGAGATATGGCAATAAAACATGTTGTTGAACAGTGTAAAAAATATCTCCCCAAGCATGCATTTATTGGTAGACTTGGTGGCGATGAATTCCTGATAATAATTCCCGAACAAACAATAGAGTTTACAATTAAAACAGCAGAATATATCCGTCGATCGGTTGTAGAAAACACCTTGGAGTTGATTCATCCAATACCGCTTACGATAAGTATTGGAATCGTAAGTTGCTCAAAAAAGAGCAGCTTGGACGATGTAATTGCTGAAGCCGATGACTTGTTGTATCAAGCCAAGGAAGGGGGCAGAAATCTTGTGATTTATTAGGCACTAGTAGTAGCTTTATAAATTATGCCTAGTTTAGGTGCCTTATAGTAGCCAATTCAGATATAAACTATTTATCATCTTTAAGTTTGTAAGCTAAAAGTAGTATTGACTATGTTTATCAGTACTACTTTTAATCTTTGTAATAAGTAACTTAAATATTAGCTATTGGCTTCAACAATACGTTTCATATCTGTCATGTAACCACGTAATTCTTTACCAACAACTTCTACTTGGTGGCTACGAATAGCTTCATTAACTTCAATTAAACGCACGTTATCAACACCAGTGTTAGCGGCAGAAAGCCCTTCACCTAATTGCTCTAAGGTTAAGTTGCTAGCGTAGTCAGCTAATAATGGTACTGCTGCATGAGTAAATAAGTAGTTACCGTACTCAGCAGTATCAGAAATTACTACGTTCATTTCATAAAGCTTGTTACGAGCAATACAGTTGGCAATTAATGGTGTTTCATGCAGAGACTCATAATATGCAGACTCTTCAATAATACCTGCTGCAACCATAGACTCAAACGCTAACTCTACACCGGCTTTGATCATGGCAACCACAAAAATGCCTTTGTCATAATATTCTTGTTCAGTAATTTCTGTATCGCAATCAGGGGCTAATTCAAATGTGGTTTCTGCTGTTTCTGCGCGCCATTTTAATAAATTGGCGTCGTCGTTTGCCCAATCTTCCATCATCGTTGATGAGAAGTGACCTTCGATAATATCATCCATATGCTTTTCGAATAATGGACGTAGAATTATTTTTAATTCTTCAGACATGTCAAAAGCTTTAACTTTAGCTGGGTTTGAAAGGCGATCCATCATGTTGGTAATCCCACCATGCTTTAAACCTTCAGTGGTTGTTTCAATGCCGTACTGCAGTAATTTACGTGCGTACGCAGCATCCATACCTTGAGCAATTAATTGCTTATGCCCTAATACGGCAGCAGTTTGTAACATACCGCATAAAATGGTTTGCTCGCCCATTAAGTCTGACTTAACTTCGGCAATAAACGATGACTCAAGAACCCCTGCACGATCGCCACCAGTAGCAGAAGCGTATGCTTTAGCAATGGCTAAACCGTTACCTTGAGGATCATTTTCAGGATGTACAGCAATTAATGTTGGCACACCAAAACCACGTTTGTATTCTTCACGTACTTCAGTTCCCGGACATTTAGGTGCAACCATTACCACGGTAATGTCTGGACGCACTTGCATGCCTTCTTCAACAATATTAAAACCGTGTGAATATGAAAGTGTTGCGCCTTGTTTCATTAACGGCATAACTGCGCTAACGGCAGATGTATGTTGTTTGTCAGGCGTTAAGTTAAGTACTAAATCAGCTTGTGGAATTAATTCTTGGTAACTACCAACGGTAAAACCATTCTCGCTCGCCCATTGATAAGACTGGCGCTTTTCTGCAATGGCAGCGTCACGTAAGGCATAAGAAATATTCAAGCCAGAATCACGCATATTCAAACCTTGGTTCAGGCCTTGAGCACCACAACCAACAATGACAATATTCCAATCTTTAATGAAATTACAACCGTCGCTGAATTCTTCACGTTGCATAAAGCGACATTTGCCTAATTGCGATAATTTTTCACGTAAACTTAAAGTATTGAAATAGTTAGCCATCTTGCTCTCCTGTACTTGGCTATCGACCAAGGAATGTAAATAAATTCATCAATTTTATGATGTGAGTAATATCCTAACGCAGATTTATTGTTGCTTAAAATGATATATTTGCATTGCAGTGTTGCGAAAAACGCAATACTGTATTGGCAACTACTGCAAAATAAGCGTTGTTAGTCAATTTAAGGTCGAGTATGGAATTTAAGTCATTACGCATGTTTGTTGATTTGGCAAAATCACTTCATTTTGGTAAAACTGCCGAATTGCATCATGTTAGCCCATCAACGCTAAGTCGTGCTATTCAACGCTTGGAGTTGGAACTTGGCAGCTCTTTGCTGCATCGAGATAACCGTACTGTGGTGCTTAGCGAAGCGGGCAAACAATTCCGTCAATTTGCTGAGCAGCAGCTTGAGCAGTGGCAAATGTTGCAATTGTCGTTAAATCAAAAGCAGGCTGAATTACAAGGTAAATTACATATTTACTGTTCTGTTACTGCGGCTTACAGCCATTTGCCACCGCTGCTTGAACGCTTTCGACAGCAGCACCCACTAGTAGAAATAATGCTTACCACCGGTGATGCTGCAGATGCCTTAGAGCAAGTCGAAAAACAAGCGGTTGATTTTGCCATTGCTGCCAAACCTGAGCAATTATCGCGAATTTTCACCTTTCACCATTTGGCTGAAATTCCATTGTCGGTGATTGCACCGACCATGGTTTGCCAAGTTCAACAGCAAATTCAAAGTGATTTTATTTGGTCTGATGTACCGATTATTTTGCCTGAGCATGGCGCGGCACGTAAACGTTTTGAATATTGGTTTCGTAAAAAACAGCAAGGTAAAGCCAATATTTATGCAACAGTTTCTGGCCATGAAGCCCTTGTCAGTATGGTGGCTTTAGGCTGTGGTGTCGGTATTGTTCCGCGCGTTGTGGTAGAAAACAGCCCAGTGAAAGACCGCGTGCAGTATCTAGAAAACGTGGGGGCAATTGAACCCTTTGATCTTGGTGTTTGTTGCTTGAATCAAAGTAAAGACCAACCTCTCATCAAAGCATTCTTCGATGCAATAAAATAACTAACTAAAGCGTTATTGCATCAGTTAAGTGGCGCAATATTCTGTCCATTGCACGGTAAGACAACGCTTCGGTTAGGTGTTTACGTTCAATGTTTTCTAACGCTTCCATGTCGGCTAGAGTGCGGGCAATTTTTAAAATTTTATGGTGTGCTCGAGTTGATAAATTCAACTTTTCAATAGCAAGCTCTAAAAACTCATTATCTTCAGCATCAAGTTGACAAACTATCCGTAACTCAGCACTGCTAAGCTGGGCGTTAGCTTTGTTTTGTCGCTGCATTTGTCGCTGATGGCATTGATAAACTCGTTGTTGGATGACATAGCTAGACTCACCTTTTTCAGTGCTATTAGCCCACATGCCTTTCGGTAATCGAGTGACTTCAATTTGTATATCGATACGGTCGAGAAAAGGGCCTGAAAGCCGATTCAAATAGCGAAGTACCTGTTCAGGCGTGCTACGTTTATCATTGTAAAAACCTGTTGGACTAGGATTCATCGCAGCAACCAATTGAAATTGAGCCGGAAAAGTTTGCTTCACTAAGGCTCGTGAAATGGTGACTTCTCCAGATTCCATCGGTTCTCGTAAGACATCAAGCACTTTGCGCTCAAATTCAGGTAGCTCATCAAGAAACAATACCCCGTTATGTGCGAGCGAAATTTCACCGGGTTGCGGATGACTACCACCACCAACCAAAGCGGCAGATGACGCTGTGTGGTGCGGCGCTCGAAATGGCCGTGTTAGCCAAGAATCAGGATTAACACTTTTGTGGCAGATAGATTGAATGGCCGCGCTATCAAGGGCTTCTTGTTCAGTCATTGGCGGTAAAATTCCCGGTAAGCGACTGGCTAGCATTGTTTTTCCTGTACCTGGAGGACCAATGAACAGCAAATTGTGACCACCGCTTGCGGCAATTTCCAATGCGCGTTTCGCCAAGGGCTGACCGACAACATCGGCGATATCATCCTGGCAATTTATCGTTGGGTTGTGGCTCAATGTTGTTTCAACAAAAGGTAGGGTCTGCTGCTTGAGAAAGTGTGGAAATAGTTGAGTCAAATGCGACAAGCTCAGTATTTTTGTTTGTTTCACCCAGCTTGCTTGCTCGGCATTTTCACTGGGGATCACAAGCGTTCGGTCACTTTGTTTACACGCCATTGCCATTGGAATTTCACCTATGATTGGTCTTAATTCACCTGATAATGCGAGTTCGCCAGCAAATTCGTATTGTTTCAAGTCGGTATCGGGCAGTTGTGATGCTGCGGCTAAAATACCAATAGCAATGGGAAGATCAAAGCGTCCGCCTTCCTTGGGTAAGTCAGCTGGCGCTAAATTAACCGTGATGCGCTTGGCGGGAAATTCATAGCCACAGTTGATGATGGCGCTACGTACTCGATCTTTTGCTTCTCGTACCGATGTTTCTGGTAAACCAACGATGTTGAATGCCGGTAAGCCGTTTGCTAAGTGCACTTCGACAGTGACTAACGGTGATTCGAGTCCTATTCGGGCTCGACTATAAACACAAGCTAAGGCCATAAAAATCCATTTTAAGTGTGCCAAGTTATCAGGGAATTGTAGTCAAAGAATGGTGTTTGTGCGAAAAACAAGTTATTTAATATTTGGTAAAACGGAAGTGGTTATAACTAATAAAATAAAGCGACTAAAAAAAACTATAATAAAAATGCTTGCGTTAAGGATTAGAGCTATGGTACTAATTTAAATAGGCTGAAAACAGCAAATCTATTTTTAATAAATTTACATAAAAAGTATATAAAAATGCAAAACTATAGCTCAGTGATTATTAACATTCTCGTCGTGGTGATTATTAAATCGTCGCGGGGTTGTTTGTTGAGCTAAAGAAAAACTTTTAAAATAACAAACCCCTCGCTCTGAAAAGACCGGGGGGTTTGTCGTTTCAGAGATAAATAAATTGCGTAAAGCGCTTTGGCATCATTTACTTTGGCAAGAAAGCTGACAAATTATAATCTTTTGCAGCTGTTTTCTAAAAATGAATGGTTTTTGAATAAAAAAGTAATTGGAAAGTTGAAACAAACATGGCGACAGAAAAAAAATTAACCGGCGGAAGCTTACTATTTAATGTCTTGGAACAGCATGGCGTTGAGCATGTTTTTGGTTACCCAGGCGGCGCCATTATGCCAATTTATGACGCTTTGTATGATAGTAACGTTGAGCATTTTTTGTGTCGACATGAACAAGGGGCAGCTTTTTCTGCTGTTGGTTATGCTAGAGCCTCTGGCAAGGTGGGCGTTTGTTTTGCCACCTCAGGCCCCGGAGCAACCAATTTAATTACTGGCTTGGCTGATGCACTTGCGGACTCAATTCCTGTTGTTGCGATAACCGGGCAAGTAGCGACCTCAGCGATGGGCTCTGATGCTTTCCAAGAAATAGATATTTTCGGTTTGTCGTTGGCATGTACTAAACATTCTTTCCAAGTGACTGACATTAACGATTTAGCGAAAGTATTGCACCAAGCTTTTGCTATTGCACTAGAAGGCCGACAAGGACCGGTATTAGTTGATATTCCAAAGGATGTTCAACTAGCAGAAGTTAACGGTTGCTTAGATGAATTAGTGAGTTTGAAAAATAAAGTTAAATTGCCACCTGCTAATGTTGGAAGTGCGATTGCATTATTGAATCAAGCGAAACAACCAGTGTTATACGTTGGTGGTGGTGTTGGTATGGCCAATGCTGTTGATGAATTAAGAGAGTTCGCCAGCATAACGGGTGTGCCGAGCGTTTCAACGTTGAAAGGTTTAGGTGCTATTGACCCGGAAGATGAAAACTATTTAGGCATGTTAGGCATGCATGGTACTAAAGCGGCAAATTTGGCGGTTCAACAGTGTGATTTATTGATTGCAGTCGGCGCACGTTTTGATGACCGAGTTACTGGCAAGTTAAATGAATTTGCACCGAATGCGAAAGTGATTCATTTTGATATCGATACTGCTGAAATTAATAAACGTAGAGTAGCTGATGCAGCGATACTAGGTGATTTAAAAGTGAATTTACCTGCCTTAGCTATCCCGTTATCAATTGCTACTTGGCAAGGTAAATGTCAGCAAATGAAAGTTGATTTTGCCTGGGATTACAACCACCCTGGAGAGTCAATTTTTGCTCCTGCCGTGTTGAAAGAAGTTAGCGATAAAATGCCGAAAAACACCTGTGTAACCACGGATGTTGGTCAACACCAAATGTGGGCTGCACAGCATATGTTATTTGATGACCCAAGTAACTTTTTAACCAGTGGCGGTATGGGAACTATGGGCTTTGGCGTACCTGCGGCGGTTGGTGCTCAAGTTAGTCGACCAACCGATTGTATAGTTGCCGTGTCGGGTGATGGTTCATTTATGATGAATGTTCAAGAGCTTTCTACCATTAAACGTTTTCAGTTGCCGGTTAAAATTGTTCTTATTGATAATGCTAAATTAGGCATGGTGCGACAGTGGCAAGATTTATTCTTTAATGGCCGATTAAGTGAAACTGATTTAGCCGATAACCCTGATTTTGTTATGCTAGCGAATGCATTTGATATTAAAGCAAAGTTGATCTCAAAAAAATCGGAAGTGAGCGATGCCATTGAAGATATGATGAACCATGATGGCCCGTATTTGTTGCAAGTAAAAATAAATGCCCAAGATAATGTTTGGCCGCTAGTACCGCCAAATACTGCTAATGATAAAATGATGGAGAGTACGTAAATGAACAATTACCAATTGATGATCAAAGCTGATGACAAGCAAGTGGTACTTGAGCGTATTCTACAAGTGGCTCGCTATCGTGGTTTTTTAATTTCCGGTATTCATGCACAAGTTAATACTGGTACCAATATTGGTACCATTGAATTATTGGTCAGAAGTGAACGGCCAATCGAACTTTTAGTGGATCAAATAAATAAACTAATCGACATCAAAGAAGTCAAGGTAGACAATAGTGCACCGCAGCAATGTATAGCATAATGCTGGGTTAAAATTTACCGCAACAAGCAATAAAAACTAAATCAGAAAATGCTGGTTAACCAGCATAGTTTGATTGAGATAAAACAAAATTTAGGAATAGAAATGGCTAAAGTTAATGCAGAACTAATTTGGTTTAATGGTGAACTCATGCCGTGGCAGAACGCTACAGTACATGTAATGAGCCATGCACTACATTATGGTTCGTCAGTTTTTGAAGGTATTCGTGCTTACAATACGCATAAAGGTACATGTATTTTCCGTTTAGAAGAGCACATTAAGCGCTTATTTGATTCGGCGAAAATCTACCGTATGAACATTCCTTTTACAGAAGAAGAAGTGATTCAAGCGTGTAAAGATGCCGTAGTTAAAAACAATTTAAAGTCAGCTTATTTACGTCCGTTAGCATTTTTAGGCGATATTGGTATGGGCCTTCGCCCACCAATCGACGCTGTAGCTGACGTGATGATTGCCGCATTTAGCTGGGAAGCCTATTTAGGTGCTGATGCTATTGAAAATGGTGTTGAAGTTGGTGTATCAAGCTGGAATCGTTTAGCGCCAAACACTATGCCTACAGCAGCTAAAGCTGGCGGTAACTACTTGTCTTCACAGTTGATTTCTACTGAAGCGGCTCGTCACGGTTATGCTGAAGGTGTTGCCCTAGACGTGAATAACATGGTCAGCGAAGGCGCAGGTCAGAATTTATTCTTGATCCGTAAAGGGGTTATTTATACGCCACCTGGAACGGCGTCAATTTTACAAGGCCTAACACGTGACACGGTATTCTTCCTTGCGAAGCAGCTAGGTTATGAAGTACGTGAAGAGTCAATTTCTCGTGAGTCTTTATACCTAGCTGATGAATTCTTCATGTGTGGTACCGCGACTGAAGTAGTGCCTGTGAAATCAGTAGATGGTATGGCAGTAGGTAATGGTTCTCGTGGGCCAATTACTAAAGCGCTTCAAGAAGCCTTTTTTGGTATTTTTGACGGCACTACTGAAGTACCAGAAGGTTGGTTAGACAACGTAGAATAACGTTCGATTAAATTCAGTGCTCGCTGATTTATAGCCTAGCTACGTGTTCTGCGTAGCGGGCTAATTTAACCTCTCGAACTTGCTCATTTAGCTTATTTGCATAAATGAGTCTGCAACTGCGGCACCAACCGCATCTTGTTGTTCAAACTAGATTATTTTAAAAGATCATTAAGCTAGTGCTTTTTTAAAATAACAACTACAAAACTTATAATATTAAAACTTAACGCATTTAGGGAATTTGTCATGCCAAAATTACGCTCAGCAACCTCGACTCAAGGCCGAAATATGGCAGGCGCGCGTGCGCTCTGGCGTGCAACAGGCATGACTGATGGCGATTTTGGCAAACCTATTATTGCTGTAGTTAACTCTTTTACGCAGTTTGTTCCTGGCCATGTACATTTAAAAGATATGGGGCAATTAGTTGCTGGCGCAATTGAAGAAGCTGGCGGAGTTGCGAAAGAGTTTAATACCATTGCTGTTGATGATGGTATCGCTATGGGGCATAGCGGTATGCTTTATAGTTTACCGTCTCGCGACTTAATTGCTGACTCAGTAGAGTATATGGTAAATGCCCATTGTGCTGATGCAATGGTGTGTATTTCAAACTGTGACAAAATCACTCCAGGCATGTTGATGGCAGCGATGCGTTTAAATATTCCAGTGATTTTTGTTTCAGGCGGACCAATGGAAGCAGGTAAAACTAAGCTTTCAGACCAAATTATCAAACTAGATTTAGTTGATGCCATGATCCAAGGTGCGGATCCAAAAGTATCTGATGAGCAATCAGATCAAGTTGAACGTTCGGCTTGTCCAACCTGTGGTTCTTGTTCTGGTATGTTCACCGCGAATTCAATGAACTGTTTAGCTGAAGCGTTAGGTTTAGCATTACCGGGTAACGGTTCAATGTTGGCAACTCATGCTGACAGAGAACAGCTATTTTTAGATGCTGGTAAACAAATTGTTGCATTGACTAAACGTTACTATCAACAAAACGACGAGTCAGCATTGCCACGCAATATTGCTAATAAAGACTCCTTCTCAAATGCCATGTGTTTAGATATTGCTATGGGCGGTTCAACTAATACCATTTTGCATTTACTCGCCACTGCACAAGAAGCTGAAATAGATTACACCATGGCAGATATGGATAAACTATCACGTATTGTGCCTCAGCTTTGTAAGGTTGCACCATCGACACCTGAGTATCATATGGAAGATGTCCATCGTGCTGGCGGTGTTATTGCTATTTTGGGCGAACTAGCTCGTGCTAATTTATTAACTACAGATGTGCCAAATGTTTTGGGTACCACGTTAGCTGATGTTATCGCAAAATATGATATCAAAGTTACAGAAGATGAAGCGGTTAAAAAATTCTATCGTGCAGGTCCTGCTGGCATTCGTACCACAAAAGCCTTTAGCCAAGATTGTCGTTGGGACACCTTGGATGATGACCGAGCTAATGGCTGTATTCGCAGTCTGGAACATGCTTTTTCAACTGAAGGTGGCTTAGCGGTACTTTCAGGTAATATTGCCGTTGATGGCTGTGTTGTTAAAACTGCAGGCGTGAGTGACGATAACTTAGTATTTACCGGTTCTGCTCATATATTTGAAAGCCAAGACGCTGCCGTAGCTGGTATTTTAGACGGCAAGGTTGTTGCTGGCGAAGTGGTAGTAATTCGTTACGAAGGCCCTAAAGGCGGGCCTGGCATGCAAGAAATGCTTTACCCAACCACTTACTTAAAATCTATGGGCTTAGGTAAGGCGTGTGCGCTATTAACTGATGGTCGATTTTCTGGTGGTACATCAGGTTTATCGATTGGTCATGTATCACCTGAAGCTGCTGATGGCGGTACGATTGCCTTAGTTGAGCAAGGTGACATTATTCATATTGATATTCCTACTCGTGCAATTACATTACAAGTGTCAGCTGAAGAGCTTGCGACTCGTCGTGCTGCGATGGAAGCTAAAGATAAAAAAGCTTGGCAGCCAGTTGATCGAGTTCGTCCAATTAGTTATGCCCTGAAGAACTACGCCATGCTAGCAACCAGTGCCGATAAAGGCGCAGTTCGCAATAGAGCCTTACTTGATGGCTTGGTGGAAAAATAATAATGTCGCAGCATAAATTGAAAAATTACGCA
>CAJXQI010000028.1 GCA_913058395.1 uncultured Colwellia sp.
TCACGAGAACGTAGATAAAAAGGATGCTTCGGCATCCTTTTTTGTGTTTGAAATTTAGCAGTAATATTTATGTTGGGCATGCACTATCAGCTGCATACTAAAATATTAAATGTGCAAGCTTCCAATTTTAGTTCTCACGAGAACATAGGGTAAGAAGGCACATTGGTATTTGTTTTATCTCTAAGCCTTACTAAGAGCCAAAGTAATTGCGATAACTCGATATAGATGTAATTAAAGGGCTAGCAGTAGTGTCGGGATGTAGTCGTTATGGGAGAGAGTTTATCATCTCAAGCAGCATTGATTATGTTGCGAGTATGCTACTTGAGGTGATAAATTTTTTTGATGTATTAAACGTTAAATTGGTTTACAACGTTAGATAACGAATTCGATTGTTCTGAAAGGCTAGCTAAACTTGTTCTCATTGCTGCTGATGCTTCTACCGTATTATCGGTTAGTGCTCTTACATTTTCGATATTCTTGGATACTTCATCCGCAACACTTGCTTGTTGATCAACGGCATGAGCGATTTCAAATGTTTGGCTTTGAAACTGGCCAATAACATCGGCAATGTCAGTCAATACTTGTTGCACTTGCTGTGTTAGCTGCACGCTATTTTCAGCCTCATGACAGCTTGATTCCATCACGCTTACCGCACTAACCGCTGTCGTTTGAAGCTCTTCAATTATCCGTTCTATATTTGCGGTTGATTCTTGTGTACGTGATGCTAATGTGCGAACTTCATCTGCTACTACAGCAAAGCCTCGCCCTTGTTCTCCTGCTCTAGCTGCCTCTATTGCAGCGTTTAACGCGAGTAAATTTGTTTGTTCAGCGATACTGCGTATTACCGTCACAACATCGCCAATACTCTGTGTGCCCGTTTTTAGCTTATCAACGACTTGTGAAGCATTATCGACGTTATTAGAAAGTTGCTGCATGCCAGCTGTTGCTTGATTTACTACTTCTGATCCAAAGGTTACTTTATCTTCCGCGTGCGAAACTAACTCTTTCGATTGGTTAGTATTATTCGATATTTCGCTGCTTGTGTGCGCCAGTTGCGTTGCTGCGGTGGCCACGAGGTCAATCTCACGTTTTTGCGCTTCAACAATATCTGTAGTTTCTTTACTAATGTTTTCCGCAGCTTCGCTTGAAGCAGTTACATCTTGGGTGATAACAACAGTTTGCTTAACCAATTGCTGGATTGAGTCAATAAAGGTATTAAATTCATTGACCAATTGACCTATTTCATCGTCTTTTAATGGCGCTATTCTTTGTGTTAAATCACCGTCACCATCCGCTATATCTTTCATAGCATCTTGTAAGCGTGTGATACGTTTAACAAAGGGAAGAATAGTCAACCAAACCACGATAGCGATCATGATAATAATAGCAATAACTGTGATGCTAGATGACCAAAATGCAGCTTCGACCGGTTCTGCTATTAGTTGCGCAGGCACAAGGAAACCCAGCTTCCAATTCATTACTGGGTAGTCACTTTTAACCTCGTTAAAAATTACTTGATACTTTGTGCCTTGCCAAATGACTTCTGCGAGTCCATTGGAGTTTTGAGCGAGCGTCGCTTGTAATTTGCCAAAGCCACTGCTGTTAGAGAAATGTTGGCTAATATTATCCATTTGGCTCCCAGGTTTAAAGTCCTCATTAAAGCCTGGGAAGAATACTAGTTTTCCCGTATCTGTAACGAGAAAAGCTTCACCTTCACCTTTATACTTAATGGTAGAAAGTAGGTCTTGACCAATAGTTGTGATCAAAATATCCATACCACCAATACCAAGTAGTTTTCCATTGGGCAGATAATAAGGCGATGTTATGGTGGCAGATACTGAGCCGTCATTATTATCGACAGCAGGGTCGGTGACGTACATTTTCCCTTGATTTAAACCATTACTCCACCATGGGCGCTGATTGGTGAAATACTGTGCGTCATCGTAGCGACCATTCAAGTCGAAATACTCATGAGTGTTTTCACTACCAAAAAAAACACTTTTTATTGCCGAGTCTTTTTCAGAGAAGTATTTAAAGTAACGGGTCACGTCTTGATATGATTTATTTCCGCTAATATCAGTTAATCGTTGATCGTATGATTCAAACCAGTCAATAACGAGTGGGTTAGAAAACACACTATGATTGATTTGGCCTTTGGCAATAAAGAAGTCTTTTACCTTTGTTGACTGTAAAGTGACAATATTCTCTATATCAGAAATAAGTTGAGTGCGAGTATTTTCACTGACATTAGATAAGACAAAAAATGACGTGATAATAAGTAGAATTGCTACTGCGCTTGATATGGTAATAACCAATTGGCGCATAATAGAACGGCTTATAAAATTAAACATCTTAACGGCTACCTGCTAAATTATTTTTATTATTAAAGGTATAAAGTGCAAAGGTTAGTCATTAATTAAAAACATAAGCACCCAATTAAAACCATATCACGGGCATTAAGTAATGGCTATATTTTGTCCATTGGTTGCTATTATGTTTTAGGCAATAAAAAAGGATGCCGAAGCATCCTTTTTAAAAACATTAAAAAGTAGTTAGATTACTTTTTAGCTTTAGCTTTTGCTGCTGCTAATTCTTTTACTTCAGCGATAACGGCTTCTGCTACGTTATTTGGACATGGAGAGTAGTGGCTAAATTCCATTGAGAATTGACCACGACCTGATGTCATTGTACGTAACGATCCGATGTAACCGAACATTTCAGAAAGAGGTACGTCAGCTTTAATACGAACACCAGAAACACCAGCGTCTTGACCGCCGATCATGCCACGACGACGGTTTAAATCACCAATAACATCACCAACGTGATCATCAGGCGTAAACACATCAACTTTCATGATAGGTTCGATTAACTGAGCACCAGCTTTTGGAATTGACTGACGGAATGCACCACGAGCAGCAAGTTCAAAGGCAACAGCAGATGAATCAACCGCGTGGAAACCACCGTCGTACAATTCAACTTCAACGTCTAATACAGGGAAACCAGCAAGAGTACCAGTATCCATCATGCCCTTGAAACCTTTCTCGATAGCCGGGAAGAATTCTTTAGGAACATTACCACCAACAACTTTTGATGAGAATGTGAAACCTGAGTTTGGCTCACCTGGGCGGATGATGTAATCAATTTTACCAAATTGACCAGAACCACCAGATTGTTTCTTATGTGTGTAGCTATCATCAATTTCTTGCGTAATAGTTTCACGGTAAGCAACCTGTGGTTTACCAACTGCTAATTCAACACCGTAAGTACGTTTAAGGATATCTACTTTAATATCTAAGTGAAGCTCACCCATACCAGATAGGATTGTTTCGCCTGAATCTTCATCAGTTTCAACTTTAAACGTAGGATCTTCAGCAACCATTTTACCAATTGCAATACCCATTTTCTCAGTTGAACCTTTATCTTTTGGTGTTACTGAAATTGAAATTACAGGCTTAGGGAATACCATCGCTTCTAAAACAATTGGGTCTTTAGGATCACATAAAGTATGACCTGTTTGAACGCCACTTTTCATACCTACAATCGCGATGATATCACCGGCTTGTGCTGAAGTTAGTTCGTTACGATCATCGGCTTGCATTTCACACATACGACCAACACGCTCAGTTTTACCTGTTGCAGCATTAAGAATTGTATCGCCTTTCTTCAATGTACCTGAATAGATACGTACGAAAGTTAATGTACCAAAACGGTCATCAGTGATTTTGAATGCTAACGCTTTGAATGTTTCATCAGCAGAAACGATTGCGTGTGCACCAGTAGGTTCACCTTCTTCATCAGTAAGTGGTTGAGCATCAACTTCTGTTGGTGAAGGTAAGTAATCAACAACAGCGTCAAGAATGTTTTGAACGCCTTTGTTTTTAAAAGCAGAACCACAGTAAGTAGGGAAAAAGTCCATAGTACGTGTACCTTTACGGATACAACGCTTGATGTCTTCCATTGAAGGCTCAGTACCTTCTTCTAGGTACGCTTCGAAAAGCTCATCATCTTGCTCAAGAGCAGTCTCAAGAAGCATTTCGCGGTATTCTTCTACTTTATCAACCATGTCCGCAGGAACATCAGTGATTTCGTAGTTTTCTGGAAGACCAGTGTCATCCCATACCCAAGCTTTACGGGTAAGAAGGTCAACAACACCAACAAACTCATCTTCAGTACCAATTGGCAACACCATAACAAGTGGGTTAGCACCTAATACGTCTTTAGTCTGTTTTACCACACGGTAAAAATCAGCACCTAAACGGTCTAATTTGTTTACAAAGATAATACGGGCAACTTCTGAGTCATTCGCATAACGCCAGTTAGTTTCTGATTGTGGTTCAACACCACCAGAACCACAGAATACACCAACACCACCATCAAGTACTTTAAGTGAACGGTAAACTTCAACAGTGAAATCAACGTGACCAGGAGTGTCGATTACGTTAAAACGGTGATCGTTCCAAAAACAGCTTACCGCAGCAGACTGGATAGTAATACCGCGCTCAGCTTCTTGTTCCATGAAGTCAGTCGTAGACTCACCATCATGTACTTCACCTGTTTTATGGATCTGACCGGTTAATTTAAGGATACGTTCAGTTGTTGTGGTTTTACCAGCATCAACGTGAGCGAAGATACCAATGTTTCTGTATTTGGATAAATCTGCCATTACTTTACTCTATTTAAGTCGCTACTAAAAAAGCGGAATTGTTGAAAATTTGCGCGCGAGTATACCATTACTCAACAAGGATCGACATAAAAAATTATTGAAGTTTACAAAATTGATAAAAAAACAAGCGAAAATGTATAATATCGACTTAATAAAGGTTGATCGCTCTAAATTATATGAATTTATATATTTGAGTATTCTATTGCTTATATATAGGTAATTATAAATTTCATAAAGATGGAATGAGACACTTTAGGTTTAATTATTGATTCCCTGCAACTGAATGGCTGAAAAACTTCCTATTGCTATTAGGCGAAGTACAGCGAAATATAAGCCGACTATAGTCTATTTTATCTACGTTAATATAATAGTTGAAATTATCGTCTGTCTCTGTATAATACGCCTCCACGTCGAGCTCGTCTCTTCGTGTTTTATTAGTTAACGTATTAGTTTTTAAATTAATAGTTAACGCACACAGCAACTTCGATTTGGAGTTGAATGTTATAGCGATACTCCCCCCTTTTACATAAAAAAGGTGATGGGCTGTATTTTGTTGTTCTTTAAAATGGGGATTTGTCTTTATGTCAAATCAAAGAATTCGCATTCGTTTGAAAGCGTTCGATCATCGTTTGATTGATCAATCAACAGCTGAAATCGTTGATACTGCTAAACGTACTGGCGCACAGGTTCGTGGTCCAATTCCACTTCCTACTCGCAAGGAACGTTTCACTATCTTGACTTCACCACACGTTAACAAAGATGCACGTGACCAGTACGAAATTCGTACTCACAAACGCATGATTGATATCGTAGAGCCAACTGAAAAGACTGTAGACGCATTAATGCGTTTAGACTTGGCAGCTGGTGTTGACGTTCAAATTAGCTTGGGTTAATAGGAGTTTTAACATGACTATAGGTCTAGTTGGACGTAAAGTGGGTATGACTCGCATCTTCTCTGAAGATGGTGTTTCTACTCCTGTTACAGTCCTAGAAGTTGAAGCGAACCGTATTGCTCAGGTTAAAACTGTTGACAATGATGGTTATTCAGCGCTTCAAGTTACTACGGGTAGCAAAAAAGCTAATCGTACTAACAAGCCAACAGCCGGACATTTTGCTAAAGCTGGTATCGAAGCAGGTCGTGGCCTGTGGGAATTCCGCTTAAATGCAAATGAAGGCGAAGGTCTTGAAGCTGGCAGTGAAATCACTGTTGAGCTATTCAATGACACGAAATTAGTGGATGTTACTGGCACCTCAAAAGGTAAAGGTTTCCAAGGTGGTATTAAGCGTTGGAATTTTTCAATGCAAGATGCAACTCATGGTAACTCACTATCTCACCGTTCAAACGGTTCGATAGGTATGTGTCAAACACCAGGTCGTGTTTTTAAAGGTAAAAAAATGTCTGGTCACATGGGTGCTGCGAAAGTTACTACGCAAAACCTTGAATTGGTTCGTGTCGATGCAGAACGTAACTTGCTCCTTATTAAAGGTGCAGTTCCGGGTGCTATCAACGGCAATGTAATCATCAAGCCAGCTGTTAAAGCCTAGTCCAAGGAGATTTGTGATGGAATTAGCATTAAAAGACGCTTCAGGCGCTCTTGAAGTTTCTGAAGCAACCTTTGGACTTGAGTTTAATGAAGCTTTAGTACACCAAGTAGTAGTTGCATACGCAGCTGGTGCTCGTGCAGGTACTCGTGCTCAAAAAACTCGTTCAGAAGTTAGCGGCGGTGGCGCAAAACCATGGCGTCAAAAAGGTACTGGCCGTGCACGTGCTGGTACAAGTCGTGGTCCAATCTGGCGTACAGGTGGCGTAACATTCGCTGCTAAGCCACAGGATCACAGCCAAAAAGTAAACCGTAAAATGTACCGTGGTGCGATCAAAAGCATCCTTTCTGAGTTAGTTCGTCAAGAACGCTTAGTTGTGGTAGAAAATTTTGCAGTTGAAACACCAAAAACTAAAGAGTTAGTAGCTAAGCTAAACGGTTTGGAGTTAAAAGACGTATTAATCGTTACTCCAGAAGTTGATGAGAACTTGTTCTTATCAGCACGCAACTTGTATAAAGTTGACGTTCGTGACGTAGACGGTATTGACCCAGTTAGCTTGGTTGGTTTCGAAAAAGTTTTGATGACTGCATCTGCAGTTAAACAACTTGAGGAGATGTTAGGATGATAAACGACGAACGTTTACTGAAAGTGCTTTTAGCACCAAACATTTCTGAGAAAAGCACGATGGCTGCTGAAGCAAACAACACTGTTGTTTTCAAAGTTGCTACTACTGCTACTAAAGCTGAAATCAAAGCTGCTGTTGAGAAACTTTTCGAAGTTTCAGTTGATGGTGTTCGCACATTAAATGTTAAAGGTAAAGTGAAACGTACTGGTGCTCGTTTTGGTCGCAGAAGCGATTGGAAAAAAGCATACGTTACTCTTGCTGAAGGCAGCGACATCGACTTCGTCGGCGCGGAATCATAGGAGTTTACGAAAATGGCTATAGTTAAATGTAAACCTACTTCTCCGGGTCGTCGCCACGTTGTTAAAGTGGTAAACGCGGAGTTGCATAAAGGTAAGCCTTACGCACCATTATTAGACACTAAGTCTAAGTCTGGTGGTCGTAACAATACTGGTCGCATTACAGTTCGTCACGTTGGTGGTGGTCACAAGCAACACTACCGCATGGTCGACTTTAAGCGAAATAAAGATGGTATCCCTGCAAAAGTTGAGCGTTTGGAATATGATCCAAACCGTAGTGCAAATATTGCACTAGTACTTTACGCAGATGGTGAACGTCGTTACATCTTAGCCCCTAAAGGCTTAAAAGCTGGAGATTCAATCCAGTCTGGTGTAGATGCTCCTATCAAAGCGGGTAACACTTTACCACTTCGCAACACGCCATTAGGTAGTGTTGTACACGCAATCGAACTTAAGCCAGGTAAAGGTGCTCAAATCGCACGTGCTGCTGGTACTTACGCTCAGTTAGTTGCGAAAGACGGTGCTTATGTCACTTTACGTCTTCGCAGCGGCGAAATGCGCAAAATTGAGTCAGATTGTCGTGCTACTTTAGGTGAAATCGGCAACGCTGAACACATGCTTCGCTCTTTGGGTAAAGCTGGTGCTTCACGCTGGCGCGGTGTTCGCCCAACTGTTCGTGGTGTTGCCATGAACCCAGTTGATCACCCACACGGTGGTGGTGAAGGTAAAACATCAGGCGGTCGTCATCCGGTATCACCTTGGGGTGTACCAACTAAGGGTTACAAGACTCGTTCTAACAAGCGTACCGATAAATTTATCGTACGTCGTCGTACTAAATAGTACTCATAATTAAAGAGGAATCACCATGCCACGTTCTCTCAAGAAAGGTCCATTTATAGACCTACACTTGTTGACGAAGGTAGAGACAGCGGTGGAAAGCGGGAATAAAAAGCCAATTAAAACTTGGTCCCGTCGTTCAATGATCATCCCTACGATGATCGGATTGACCATCGCCGTCCATAATGGCCGTCAACACGTACCTGTATTTGTAACTGATGAAATGATCGGTCACAAATTAGGTGAATTTGCACCAACTCGTACTTACCGTGGCCATGTCGCGGATAAGAAAGCGAAGAGATAGGGAAAATTATAATGGAAGCTAAAGCTATACATAAATTTGCCCGCGGTTCTGCTCAAAAAGCACGTTTAGTTGTGGATCAAATCCGCGGCTTACATGTTGAGAAAGCACTTGAAATTTTAACTTTCAGCAACAAATCTGCTGCTGTTTTAGTTAAAAAAGTACTTGATTCAGCAATTGCTAACGCTGAGCACAACGAAGGTGCAGACATTGATGAACTAATCGTTAAAACTATTACAGTTGACGATGGTCCAACAATGAAACGTATCATGCCACGAGCGAAAGGTCGTGCCGATCGCATTATTAAGCGTACAAGCCACATTACAGTGATTGTATCTGATAGCTAGGAGATATTAGTATGGGTCAAAAAGTACATCCAAACGGTATACGTCTAGGTATCACGAAACCTTTCGCGTCTACATGGTTTGCAAGCACTAAAGATTTTGCAGATAATTTACACGGTGACCATTTGGTTCGTGAATATTTAACTGAAAAACTTAAGCGTGCTTCATTATCGAAAATCGTAATCGAACGTCCGGCTAAATCTATCCGCGTTACAATTCACACGGCTCGTCCAGGTGTTGTAATCGGCAAGAAAGGCGAAGACGTAGAAAAGTTACGTTTAGCAGTTTCTAAAATTGCTGGTGTTCCTGCTCAAATCAACATTGCTGAAGTACGTAAGCCAGAAATGGATTCGCAGCTTGTTGCAGACAGCATCGCTAGTCAATTAGAACGTCGTGTAATGTTCCGTCGTGCGATGAAACGTGCAGTACAAAATGCCATGCGTTTAGGCGCTAAAGGTATTAAAGTACAAGTTAGTGGTCGTTTAGGCGGTGCAGATATTGCACGTGCTGAATGGTACCGTGAAGGTCGTGTTCCATTACACACTTTACGTGCTGACATCGATTACTCGATTGCGCGTGCTGATACCACTTACGGTGTTATCGGTATCAAAGTATGGATCTTTAAAGGTGAAGTAATTGGCAAAATGCCATTACAAGTAGAGCAACCAGCTGCTAAGCCTAAAAGAAAAACTAACCGCAAACCTAAGTAGGAGCTAAGTAATGTTACAACCAAAACGTACTAAATTCCGTAAGCAATTTAAACTGCGTAACCGCGGTCTTGCACATGTAGGTAGCTCAGTTAGCTTCGGTACTTTCGGGTTAAAATCAATGGAACGTGGTCGTATGACTGCGCGTCAAATTGAAGCGGCTCGTCGAGCAATGACTCGTCACGTGAAGCGTCAAGGTAAAATCTGGATACGTGTATTCCCTGATAAGCCAATTACTAAAAAACCTCTTGAGGTTCGTATGGGTAAAGGTAAAGGTTCAGTGGAATATTGGGTATGTCAAATTCTTCCTGGTCGTGTTCTTTATGAAATGGAAGGTGTTCCGGAAGAGATTGCTCGTGAAGCATTTGCTTTAGCGGCTGCAAAACTTCCGTTTAAAACAACTTTCGTAACTCGGACGGTGATGTAATGAAAGCTAGCGAATTGAAAGAAAAAAGCATTGAAGAGCTAAACGCTGAATTGCTTGAATTGCTACGCGAACAGTTTAACTATCGCATGCAAGCAAGCACTGGCCAATTAGCACAAACTCATTTGCTAAGAACAGTACGTCGCAATATTGCACGTGTTAAGACTATCATAACTGAAAAGGCAGGTAAGTAATGAGCGAAGCTAAAATTCGTACACTACAAGGTCGTGTTATCAGTGATAAAATGGATAAGTCTATCACTGTATTAATTGAACGACGTGTAAAGCACCCAATCTACGGTAAGTTCATGACGCGTTCAACTAAGTTGAAAGCTCATGATGAAACTAACCAATGTGCAGCTGGTGATTTAGTATCTATTCGTGAATGTGCACCAATTTCTAAGAGTAAATCTTGGACTTTGGTAAACGTATTAGAAAAAGCTTAATCGCTGACGCTAATTCACAATAAGTACTTTAATTAGGCTCTGCTTCGGCAGGGCCTTTTTATTTTCTACAATATAATCTTTTTGTATTCTCTTCTATATATACCAACATTGATTTTTCCTCATAGTAAAAACCGCATTTCTCATTTAAAAAATTTAATCTAAGTTCCGCTATTGATTTACTGATTTTTAACCTTATCTCTATGATTCTACTTATCTAAGTAGTGCAGGGTGGCAAGTTAAGTTGTCATGTGGGAGCCCAAATGCCTAATAGTGGTTATTTTTTAGCTAAATAAAGTATCACTTTTAAAGAACCGGTGTTATAATCTCGCGCCCGCTCGTTGTGAGTGGGATTTAGAAGGCAGTGACGGGTCAAATTTCTGGCCTTGAATTTAATCTTTTATAAGATAATTTAGCGGAGACATATTAAATGATCCAAATGCAATCACAATTGAACGTAGCTGATAACAGCGGCGCTCGACGTGTACAATGTATAAAGGTTCTTGGTGGTTCGCACCGTCGCTACGCACGCATTGGTGACATCATTAAAATTGCAGTGAAGGAATCAAATCCTCGCGGCAAAGTTAAAAAAGGTGATGTTCTTACTGCAGTAGTGGTGCGCACTAAGAAAGGTGTTCGTCGTTCAGATGGTTCTACTATCCGTTTCGATGAAAACGCGGCTGTAATGTTAAATGCTAACTTACAACCAATTGGTACTCGTATTTTCGGTCCTGTGACTCGTGAACTTCGTAATGAAAAATTCATGAAAATTGTTTCACTTGCACCAGAAGTACTTTAAGGAGTAACGATAATGGCATCTAAGATTCGTCGTGATGATGAAGTAATCGTACTTGCAGGCAAAGACAAGGGCAAAACTGGTAAAGTGACCAAAGTTCTTGTTGAAGAAGGCAAAGTATTTGTTGAAGGTATTAACTTAATCAAAAAGCACACTAAGCCTGTACCTCAGTTACAGCAGCCTGGTGGGATTGTTGAAAAAGAAGCACCTTTACATGTTTCCAACATTGCAATTGTTAACCCAGCTAACGGGAAAGCAGATCGTGTTGGTTTTAGAGATGAAGACGGCAAAAAAGTTCGTTTTTTCAAATCTAATAACGAATTAATATAATTGGAGTAAACGATGGCGAAACTGCATGATTTTTACAAAGATACAATTGTTGCAGAGCTTCAAAAGAAGTTTGAATACAAAAGTGTCATGCAAGTCCCTCGGATTGAAAAGATCACCCTTAACATGGGTGTTGGTGAAGCTATTGCTGATAAAAAAGTACTAGAACACGCCACAAATGATCTTACTGCAATCTCAGGTCAAAAACCTGTTACGACTGTAGCACGCAAATCAGTAGCGGGCTTTAAGATTCGTGAAGGGTACCCTATTGGTACAAAAGTAACTCTACGTGGCGAACGTATGTGGGAATTTTTAGAGCGTCTTATCTCTATTTCTATTCCTCGTATCCGCGATTTCCGTGGCTTGAATCCTAAGTCATTCGATGGTCGTGGTAACTACAGCATGGGCGTACGTGAGCAGATCATTTTCCCTGAAATCGATTACGATAAAATCGATAAAATTCGCGGAATGGATATCACTATCACTACAAGTGCGAAGGACAACGAAGAAGGTCATGCATTATTGACTGCCTTCAACTTCCCATTTAAGAAGAAGGTGTAGAGTTATGGCTAAAACGTCAATGAAAGCTCGTGAAGCTAAAAGAACCAAGTTAGTTGCTCAATACGCTGAAAAGCGTAGTGCACTAAAAGCTATCATCTCTGGTGTAAACTCTTCTGAAGAAGAGCGCTGGGATGCAGTATTGAAACTTCAAGCATTACCTCGTGATTCGAGCAGTAGTCGTCAACGTAACCGTTGTAACATTACTGGCCGTCCACATGGTTACTTACGTAAATTCGGTTTAAGCCGTATTAAATTACGTGAAACTATGATGCGCGGTGAAGTTCCAGGTCTTAAGAAAGCTAGTTGGTAATTCACGGGAGTAAATGGTTATGATGACTGATCCTATCGCGGACATGTTTACACGCATCCGCAACGGTCAATCTGCAGCAAAGACTGCAGTTACAATGCCATCTTCAAAGGTTAAAGTTGCACTTGCCAACTTGCTTAAAGAAGAAGGTTACATTTCAGAATTTTCAGTTGTTGAAGGTGCTAAACCTGAACTAACTGTTGAGCTGAAATATTTTGAAGGTAAAGAAGTAATTGAAGTGATCAAACGTGTTTCACGTCCAGGTCTTCGCGTATACAAAGGTGCTCAAGAGCTTCCTAAAGTATTAGCAGGCATGGGTATCGCTATTATTTCAACTTCTAAAGGTCTAATGACTGATCGCGCCGCTCGCAATGCGGGTCTTGGCGGTGAAGTTCTTGGTTTCGTAGAGTAAAGGAGCAGAATTATGTCTCGTGTTGCAAAAGCACCTGTCGCAATTCCTGCTGGCGTTACTATTACGTTATCAGGTCAAGACATTAAAGTTAAAGGTCCAGTAGGCGAACTTTCTCGCACGATCCATAGCGACGTTGTTATTTCTCAAGAAGAAAATAACATTGTTACTAATATCGTTGCTGATGTTAAAGGCGCTTGGGCTCAAGCCGGTACTGCACGTGCTTTGATCAATAATATGGTTGAAGGTGTAAGTAAAGGTTTTGAAAAGAAATTAGTTTTAAACGGTGTTGGTTACCGTGCTAAAGCCGCAGGTAAGAACTTAAACTTATCTTTAGGCTTTTCACACCCGGTTGACCACGCTATTCCTGAAGGAATTACCGTTGAAACTCCTAGCCAAACTGAAATCACGCTGAAAGGCGCTGACAAACAGTTAGTTGGTCAAACAGCAGCGAACATTCGCGCTTACCGTAAGCCAGAGCCTTATAAAGGTAAAGGTATTCGTTATAGCGATGAGCATGTTCGTCGTAAAGAAGCTAAGAAAAAGTAGGGTAATACGATGGATAAGAAAACATCTCGTTTGCGCCGCGCTAAACGCGCTCGTGCAAAAATTAGCGAGCTGGGTGCGAATCGTTTAGTCGTACACCGTACTCCTCGCCATATTTACGCGCAATTGATCGCTCCAACTGGTTCTGAAGTAATCGCATCAGCGTCTACTTTAGACAAAGAAGTTAGTGCTCAGTTAGAGAAAACAGGTAACGTTGAAGCAGCTACGGCTGTAGGTAAAGCAATTGCAGAACGTGCAGTAGCTAAAGGCATCTCTAAAGTTGCTTTTGACCGTTCAGGTTTCCGTTACCATGGTCGCGTGAAAGCGTTAGCAGATGCAGCTCGTGAAGCTGGTCTTCAGTTTTAGGGGTTGATAATGGCTAATCATAATCAAGAAAACTCACAACAAAGTGATATGGCTGAAAAGCTAATCGCAGTTAACCGTGTATCAAAAGTGGTTAAAGGTGGTCGTATTTTCAGTTTCACAGCACTAACAGTAGTTGGTGATGGCGCTGGTCGCGTTGGTTTTGGTTACGGTAAAGCACGTGAAGTGCCTGCTGCAATCCAAAAAGCAATGGAAAAAGCACGTCGTAACTTAGTAACCGTTGATTTGAAGGGTACTACTCTTCAGCATGCTATCAAAGGCAAGCACTCTGGTTCTAAAGTTTACATGCAACCAGCTTCTGAAGGTACAGGTATCATCGCCGGTGGCGCGATGCGTGCAGTACTAGAAGTTGCAGGCGTACAGAACGTATTGTCAAAAGCATACGGTTCTACCAACCCAATCAACGTAGTTCGCGCTACTGTTTCTGCTCTTGCGAATATGCATTCGCCTGAAGCTGTTGCAGCTAAACGTGGCAAAAGCGTTTCAGACATTTTGGGGTAATTGAGCATGGCTAAAACAGTTAGAATAACTCAGTTAAAAAGTTCTATCGGTCGTTTACCGAAGCATAGAGCTACATTAAAAGGTCTTGGTTTACGTCGTATTCGTCATACAGTAGAGTTAGAAGATACTCCTGCTGTACGTGGTATGATCAATCAAGTATCTTATATGATTAAGGTGGAGGATTAATAATGCATTTAAATACTTTATCTCCTGCACCAGGTGCTAAGAAAGCCAAGAAACGCTGTGGTCGTGGTATTGGTTCTGGCATAGGTAAAACAGGTGGTCGTGGTCACAAAGGTCAGAAGTCTCGTTCTGGCGGTAGTGTACGTCCTGGTTTCGAAGGTGGTCAAATGCCATTGAAACAACGTTTACCTAAGTTTGGTTTCACGTCACGTAAATCTTTAGTTCGCGCTGAAGTACGTTTACATGAGCTAAACAACATCACTGGTGATGTTGTCGATATCTTTGCCCTTAAAGATGCTAACTTAATCACACGTAACATTGTGTCTGTGAAAATCATGCTTTCTGGTGAAATCACACGTCCACTTACAGTTCGTGGTTTAAGTGTTACTAAAGGCGCACGTGCAGCTATTGAAGCAGCAGGCGGAAAAATCGAGGAATAGTACGGTTATGGCTACACCAGGAATGGATAATAAAGCGCAAGGCGGTTTGTCTGAGCTTAAACAAAGATTGTGGTTTGTATTCGGTGCACTTATTGTGTTTCGTTTGGGATCATTTGTGCCAATCCCTGGTATTGACGCCGCTGTATTAGCTCAGTTGTTCGATCAACAAAAGGGCACCATTGTAGAAATGTTTAACATGTTCTCTGGTGGTGCACTTGAGCGAGCCTCAGTATTGGCACTTGGTATTATGCCGTACATCTCAGCTTCCATTATTATGCAATTGCTTACTGTGGTTCATCCCGCAATGGCAGAGCTTAAGAAAGAAGGTGAAGCTGGACGTCGTAAAATCAGCCAATACACCCGCTACGGCACTTTAGTTCTAGCGACTGTACAATCAATTGCAATAGCAAAAAGTTTACCGGGAATGATGCCAGGTCTAGTAATGGACGCAGGTTTCGGATTCTACTTTGCTGCGGTAGTAAGTTTGGTTACTGGTACCATGTTTTTAATGTGGTTAGGTGAGCAAATTACTGAACGCGGTATTGGTAACGGTATTTCTATTTTGATATTTGCAGGTATTGTTGCTGGTATGCCGTCAGCTGTTGGTCAAACAGCAGAAGCGGCGCGTCAAGGTGAATTGCACTTATTAGTATTATTGCTAATTGGCGTAATTATATTTGCTACAACTTTCTTTGTAGTATTTGTGGAACGTGGTCAACGACGTATTGTTGTTAACTATGCTAAGCGTCAGCAAGGCCGTAAGGTATTCGCTGCGCAAAGTACACATTTACCATTAAAAGTGAATATGGCAGGTGTTATTCCACCAATTTTCGCCTCAAGTATTATCTTGTTCCCTGGCACGCTTGCGAGCTGGTTTGGACAAGGTGACGGTATGGTTGCTGATTTCCTACAAGAAGTATCAATTGCTATTTCTCCAGGACAGCCACTGTACGTAATGTTACTTGCAGCAGCGATAATATTTTTCTGTTTCTTTTACACGGCTCTTGTTTTCAATCCGCGTGAAACTGCAGATAACCTTAAAAAATCTGGTGCGTTTATTCCTGGGATTCGTCCTGGTGAGCAAACGTCAAAATATATCGATAAAGTAATGACTCGCTTAACCCTAGTTGGTGCGATGTATATTACCTTTATCTGTTTAGTACCTCAGTTTATTATCATGGCATGGGACGTTAATTTTTACTTTGGCGGCACATCACTACTAATTATAGTAGTTGTGATAATGGATTTTATGGCACAAGTACAAACGCATTTGATGTCTCATCAATATGACAATGTACTTAAAAAAGCAAACCTTAAGGGCTACGGTCGTTAGACCAAGTCATTAGGTAACGGAGTATAAAATGAAAGTACGTGCATCCGTAAAAAAGATTTGTCGTAACTGTAAAGTTGTTAAACGTGCTGGTGTTGTTCGCGTAATCTGCGAAGAGCCAAAGCATAAACAACGTCAAGGTTAGTATTGACCTTAGCGAAAGCTAGATCTTTTAGAAGTGGTATTATGCAGATAATTCTGTATAATGCCGCTTCGATTTGCAAAGAAATGCGGCTGGTTGAGTATCCTAACGGGCTTTTCAACTGGTAAATTTTAATTTAAAAATAGGAGATGTGTTTAGTGGCCCGTATCGCTGGCATTAACATCCCTGATCGTAAGCATGCAGTAATAGCCATTACTGCGATCTTCGGTATCGGAGCTACACGTGCGAAAGCAATTTGTGCAGCTACTGGTATTGCAGAGTCAACTAAGATCAGTGAATTGGACGAAGCTCAAATTGATTTGCTTCGTGCAGAAGTGGATAAATACACCGTTGAAGGTGATTTACGCCGTGAAGTTTCAATGAACATTAAACGTCTTATGGATTTAGGTTGTTACCGTGGCATTCGTCACCGTCGCAGTCTTCCTCTACGTGGTCAACGCACTAAAACTAATGCGCGCACCCGTAAAGGTCCTCGTAAGCCAATTAAGAAGTAAGAGGAACTAGACAATGGCTAAAACACCAGTTAAAACGCGTAAACGCGTTAAAAAACAAGTTGCTGATGGCATGGCTCATATCCATGCGTCTTTCAACAACACAATCGTGACTCTTACAGATCGCCAAGGTAACGCTTTATCTTGGGCAACTGCAGGTGGTTCAGGTTTCCGTGGTTCACGTAAATCTACTCCATTCGCTGCACAGGTTGCTGCTGATCGTGCTGGTAAAACTGCACAAGAGTTTGGTTTGAAGAATATTGAAGTGTTCGTTAAAGGTCCAGGTCCAGGTCGTGAATCTGCTATCCGTGCCTTAAATGCTGCTGGTTTTAAAATCACCAACATTACTGACGTTACACCTATTCCTCATAATGGTTGTCGTCCTCCTAAGAAACGTCGCGTTTAATCGCTCTTTGTTAGGAATGTTGGAGAAAGTAAAATGGCAAGATATTTAGGTCCTAAGTTAAAGCTTAGTCGTCGCGAAGGTACAGATTTGTTCCTTAAAAGCGGTGTTAGAGCAATTGACACTAAATGTAAAATCGAAACTATTCCAGGTCAACATGGCGCCCGTCGCGGTCGTTTGTCTGATTACGGTATTCAGCTTCGTGAAAAACAGAAAGTTCGTCGTATCTATGGCGTACTAGAAAAACAATTCCGCAACTACTATAAAGAAGCGGCTCGTCTAAAAGGCAATACGGGTGAAAACTTGTTGCAACTTTTAGAGAAACGTCTTGACAACGTAGTATACCGTATGGGCTATGCAAGCACTCGTGCTGAAGCTCGTCAACTAGTTAGCCATAAAGCTATCGTAGTTAACGGTGTTGTTGTTAATATTCCATCTTTCACTGTTAAAGCCGAAGATGTAGTTTCTGTACGTGAAAAGTCTAAAACTCAAGCGCGTATTATCGCTGCTTTAGAATTAGCTGAGCAACGTGAGAAGCCAGTTTGGGTTGAAGTAGATAACAAGAAACTTGAAGGCGTTTTCAAACGTGTTCCTGATCGTTCTGACCTATCTGCCGAAATTAATGAACAGTTGATTGTTGAACTTTACTCTAAGTAAAGTTGCACTTTAAGAGAGGACAAACATGCAGGGTTCTGTAACCGAATTCCTTAGACCACGATTGGTTGATATCGAAACTGTTAGCACTACTCGTGCTAAAGTAACTTTAGAGCCATTAGAACGTGGTTTTGGTCACACTTTAGGTAATGCGTTACGCCGCATTCTTTTATCTTCAATGCCAGGTTGTGCTGTAACTGAAGTTGAAATTGACGGTGTACTTCATGAGTACAGCAGTAAAGAAGGTGTGCAAGAAGACATCATCGAAATACTGTTAAACCTTAAGGGACTAGCTATAAGTTTAGAAGGCAAAGATCAAGCTGTTCTTACCTTAACTAAGTCCGGTGAAGGCCCTGTAACGGCAGCCGATATCCAACATGATGGTGATGTAGAAATTGCAAATCCAGCACATGTAATCTGTCATTTGACAGGTGATGGCTCTATCAGTATGCGTATTAAGGTTGAAATGGGACGTGGTTATGTTCCTGCTTCAGCTAGACGTGATGCCGAGGAAGAAGATCGTGCAATCGGACGTTTGTTAGTAGATGCTTCATTCAGTCCAGTTGTAAGAATTGCCTATGATGTTGATTCTGCACGTGTTGAACAACGTACAGATTTGGACAAACTGGTATTAGACATGGAAACTAACGGTACGTTAGATCCTGAAGAAGCAATTCGTCGTGCTTCAACAATTTTAGCTGAACAGCTAGATGCGTTTGTAGAGCTTCGTGATGTGACTGAAGTTGAACCAAAAGAGGAAAAACCACTGTTTGATCCTATTTTGCTTCGTCCTGTTGATGACCTTGAACTTACTGTTCGTTCAGCAAACTGTTTAAAAGCAGAAGCAATTCAATATATTGGCGATTTAGTACAGCGTGCTGAAGTTGAACTTCTTAAAACACCTAATTTAGGTAAGAAGTCTTTAACAGAAATCAAAGACGTTTTGGCGTCTCGTGGTTTGTCACTAGGTATGCGCCTAGAAAACTGGCCACCTGAAAGCATAGCTGATAACGACTAAGTCGATCATCGTTTTTTTTAATAGTTGAGATAAGGATTAACTTATGCGCCATCGTAAAAGCGGTCGCCAGTTAAACCGTAATAGCAGTCATCGCCAGGCGATGTTCCGCAATATGGCAAGTTCATTAGTAAAGCACGGTTTGATCAAAACTACCGTTGCTAAAGCTAAAGAACTACGTCGCGTTGTTGAGCCACTAATTACATTGGCCAAAACCGACAGTGTTGCAAATCGCCGTTTAGCGTTTGCTCGTACACAAGATAAAGAAGTAGTAGGTATTTTATTCAACGAACTTGGTGCTCGTTACCAAGAACGTCCAGGTGGTTACACTCGCATCTTAAAATGTGGTTTCCGTACTGGTGATAAAGCTCCTATGGCTTACGTTGAGCTTGTAGACCGCCCAGTAGTAGAAGATGCTCCTGAAGTAGTTGAAGAAGCTAGCGCAGAAGCATAATTTAGTACTTGTACTAAGTTTGTTCTGACAAAATTGAAAGCGGAGCTTAGGCTCCGCTTTTTTGTGTCTGCAATTTAATAAGATTTTCTAAAAACTTGACCCGTCAAGTAATACCTCGTATAACAATTATCCACGCTCTTTTAGGTCAAACTATTTATGTCGTCTCGTAATCCAATCATTGCTGTTACCGGTTCATCTGGCGCAGGTACCTCAACGACTACCGAATCGTTTGAGCATATTTTTCGCTCACTTGGTATTTCTTCGGCAACTGTAGAAGGTGATAGCTTTCATCGCTACTCTCGACAAGAAATGGATCTAGAGAAACGTAAGGCTCGTGAAGAACAACGTAATGTCAGTTATTTTGGTGATGCTGCGAATGATTTTGACGCTTTAGAAAAACTTTTTAAAGATTATTCTGAAACCGGTAAGGGTAAAATGCGCCGTTATTTGCATACCTTTGATGAAGCTGTCCCTTACAATCAAATGCCAGGAACCTTTACACCATGGGAAGAATTAGGTGAGGGTACTGATTTATTATTTTATGAAGGTTTACATGGTGGCGTAGTGACCGAAAAAAACGACGTTGCTAAGCATGTAGATTTACTTATTGGTATGGTACCAATTGTTAACCTTGAATGGATTCAAAAAATAATTCGAGACACCAACCAACGCGGTCATAGTCGAGAAGCGGTTACCGCTAGTATTGTTAGAAGTATGGAAGACTACATTTCTTTTATCACACCGCAGTTTTCTCGCACACATATTAACTTTCAGCGTGTACCTACGGTAGATACTTCAAACCCTTTTAGTGCGAAAGCGATCCCAACTTTAGATGAGAGCTTTGTCGTTATAAGGTGTCGGGAATCTAGTCATTTAGATTTTCCTTATTACCTTAGTATGATTGATGGTGCTTTTATGTCGCGTATGAATACACTGGTAGTGCCTGGCGGAAAAATGGGCTTAGCTATGGAGCTGATATTAACACCGTTAATAAAAGACATAATGTATAAGAAAAGCGAAGCAAATAAACAATTAGATTGGATGAGCGATTTATAGGCATGCACAGGTGTCTTATCCGAGTATCATTTTGCGTAGTTGCTTTATGTGTATTTTCAATAAACGCCATAGCAAAAGACATTCTTTTTACCGAGATTGAAAAGCATACGAAATTAGGCTGGACGGTTAGTTATCAAAGTAACGAACCAATGAAAGCTGTCATGTTTGCAAATTCGCCCGATAATAGCCGATTGAAACGTTGGCTACCGATTTCTTCAGAATTTAGCGTTAATTATATCAATGGTAGGGAAATCGCTACGCGTAAAGATGGTAAGCCGTTTTCTTTGGTAAAGTTTCAACTCACTCCTAGCTATATTCATTTACCAAAAAGTTATGCCCCATTTTCTCCTTTCTCTGATGGTGGAATGCTAGTGCACAGTGGACGTTTTTTCGCTTGCCCTAATATATGCTCAGGTAACGAAAATATTTGGGCGATGGCTATTAGGGCACCTGTTGAAGATACTATTATCGTAGGCAGTCAAACGTATTTAAAGAAAACATCTTGGTGGGATAAAAATGACGGTCAAAAGTTTTATATAGGTAAGCAGCAGCTAAATTATAATGAAGACTACATTAGTATTGTTGACGCCAAATTAACGCAGACTGTTGGCAAACAACTGGATACTATCTTACCTCGTATGATGTCATTTCTGGAAGCCACCTACGGAGTTATAGAAAATAAACCGATGTTATTTGCTTCATTTGGCGAAACCAGTGATGGTAGCTTTGGGCGTCAGGGTGGAGTCTTGCCTAATCAGGTTTTTATGCATTGGTACGGTGCTGCGACATATCACGAGCAGAATCCAGCAGCGACTTTATGGTTCTTTGCCCATGAGGCGGCACATATGTACCAGAAAATGGCCGGCCAAGCATTAACTCCGGTAGACAACTGGTTGCACGAGGGCCATGCGGAAATGATGGCAAAGAAAATCATGCTAAGCTTGGTGCCTCAGTATCAACATTTTGTTGAAGCAAAAGTAGCGCAAGCAAAGGCTAACTGTCTTGTTATTATGAAAAGCTCATCATTACCTGAACAAGTTGAAGCAGGAAATTATCAAGCGCTTTATGATTGTGGCTTATATATCTATAGTTCTATTGAAACTGCGTATCCCAAAAAAAATGGTACTGAAAGTTTATGGGTAGCCTTAATGGCACAAGCTAGAAATGGCGGTCAACTAGATAGCAATGAAATGTTACTAATAGCACAAGAGAAATATAGCTTATCAAAGAAGAATACAGACGATTTTAGAAGGTTAATAGGGATAAACTAGGTAGTTAGCCCTATTAATCTTAAAAGAGGAAATATCGCCTATACAAGGTTCACTTCAAAGTCATGGGTTATATTGACAGATTTGTTCAGCATAAGCGCCACTGAGCAATATTTGTCGGCAGATAATTTCACTGCGCGTTCTACATGCTTTTCACTAACTTCGTTGCCTTCTATCACAAAATGTAGATGTATATCAGAAAACAACTTCGGCACTGTATCAACGCGTTTAGCAGCAATTTCGACTTTACAGCCTTTAATGTTTTGGCGTGCTTTGTTTAGAATGCTGACGACATCAACGGAAGAGCATGCACCTAAAGAAATTAATACATTTTCTAATGGACTTGGTGCTAAAGCTCCGCCATTTGCATCTAATACAATCGTGTGACCACTTTCTGATGTGCCCATAAATAGCTCATCACCAACCCACTTTACTTCTGCTTTCATGAATAACTTCCTAAATCTGACAAGAGCTAATATTGTAGAGAATTAGGCTTATATTAGCTAGTGCTGATATATAGGCGAGTTTGAATAACGTTCTATAGATAATTTCAAAGACAGAAAATGCTGATCTGCATGAAAGTTAAACTGAATTTTTTACTGTTTTGATAAGTATTGCTAAAGAGGTGGCCCACCCGACAGGAATTGAACCTGTGACCACACGCTTCGGAGGCGTGTACTCTATCCAGCTGAGCTACGGGTGGTTATTCTTATGTACTATAAATAGTGGCATATTTAAAAGCTTTAAGCGCGGCAAATAGTATAGATTATCGCTTATTATGTCTATACAGAATGTTTGTTTTCTTGTTTAAAGCCCTAAATCAACACTTTTTATGTCCTAGTTAAATCATATATTCATCTAATTTTTGACTGTAACAATTTCATTAGTTAATTTGGAAGTGATTATATTAATGTATTGTTAATAGGCAAAGGGAAAAAGATGTACTTTCATCATGAAGATGCCTAAAGTAAAGGCTATAATAAATCATTAATCTCAATACCCTATAAGTAAGCATATAGCTATGAAACGACTCTTTATTGTATTTACCTTGTTACTTATTCTGATTGCGAATTCTACTTTCGCTCAATCATATGACACTGAAATGGTAGCCGTTGAACTTTATAGTGACACCATACAGCGCACAGGGAAACTTGACTATAAGCGAACCCTAAGCCTTTCTTTTAAAAGTAGTGGTTACTTGACGCTATTAAATATCGATGAAGGTGATCAATTTACTAAAGGTCAATTACTGGCTTCTTTAGATGTGACTGAATTAACAGAAGATAAAAATTCAAATTATGCGCAATTACTTCAAGCAAAACGTGAAGTAGAGCGAATAGGTCGTTTGATGGATGAAAAAATGGCATCTGAGCGTGATATGGATGATGCCATTACACAAGCCGAGTCATTGCGAGCGGCGTACCAAGTATCTTATTACAACTTAGAAAAAGCAAAAATTTACGCGCCATTTTCTGGCATTGTGTTAACACGGAATACTGAGATAGGCGAATTACAGTCCCCTGGGCAAGAAGCTCTAAAAATTGCAAAGCTTGATTGGGTAGTCAGAGTTGCATTAACAGGTAAAGAAGTTAGCCAGGTGAAGCTTAAACAAAGTGCAAACGTTACCATAAGGCATATGGGAACTATTGAGGGTATTGTCAGTAAAATTCCAGCAATAGCTAATAGTGAAAGTAACTTGTTTATTGTTGAAATTTTAATACCAAAAATACCCAATGCATCAGGATTAATTGCTGGGCAATTAGCAGGCGTTAAAATTGACTTTAAAAGCGAAATATTTGTTTATAGATTACCTATAACTGCGCTTGTTGCTGTTGATGATGAGGGGAAAGCAATTATTATTTCACAATCATCTAAACAAGTAGAGTTTAGCGAGCAAAGTTTTGCGGTATTTCACTTAGATAATGATTATGTTTACTTAAGCGCAAGCTCTAATGACGTACCTATAAAAGTGATGACTAAAGGTTGGCAAAATTTCTTATTGGGTGGGCAATAATTACTATGCAGCTTCCTCGCGCAGCAATTAAAAATGCTCAATTTACGTTGACCATTGTCGTACTGTTAGTACTTGTGGGCATTGTTTCTTACTTTCAGATGCCTCGCTCTGAAGATCCTCAATTTGATATTCCTATTACTCTGTTGGAAATTATTTATCCAGGAGCGTCTCCTACTGATATTGAAACTTTAGTTGTTGATCCTCTTGAGGAAGAGTTTGCGGATATTGAAGGAATAAAAAAAGTTGAATCGCAAATTAAGAATGGCGGCGCGCGCATCGAAGTGACATTTTTATATGGCAGTGATCCAAATGCTGCATATAACGAAGTTAAGCAAGCAGTGTCGTCAGTAAAACCAACGCTGCCAGAAGGTGTACAAGATGTATTAGTTTTAAAAGCTACGCCAACCAGTGTTGCGATTATTCAACTAGCACTGTGGAGTGACTCAACTGATTATAAAAGTATGGAGTTTCATGCGAAACAACTTGAGAAACGGCTAGAGGCAATAGAAGCAGTAAAAAAAGCTGATATATGGGGCTATCCAACACAAGTTGTTGCCGTTGATTTAAATTTAGCAATGTTAAAGCATTATGGTATAAGCGTAACGACCATTAATAGCATACTAAAGGGTCGTGCGATTAATATAACTCCAGGCTTTGTCGATGCTAACACTCGACGCTTTAATGTAAAAACTAGCGATAATTTTCAACATATTGACGAGCTAAGTAATACTGTAATATTTTCAAATGACACATCAGTTATTCGTTTGGCTGACGTAGCACATGTTGCTTTTTCTGATCGTGAACCTAGTTATTTAGCGTATTACGATGGCAAGCCGGTGATATTTTTGACTGCCGAACAACGAGCACATACTAATATTTTTGCCTTGACTAAAGCTATTGATGACGAGATTTTGTCTTTTCAGAAAACCTTACCTGAAAGTATTAAAATAGCTACGCTTTTTAAGCAGTCAGATGGTGTTGAAAATCGTGTAAATGGTTTTTTTGATAACTTATGGCAAGGGCTAATCTTAGTTGGCATTATGTCGCTAATATTTCTTGGTGTACGTGAAGCGATTGTTGTCATTGTTGCCATACCTTTATCATTTTTAATTGCAATCGGTTGGCTTGATTTTGCTGGTTTCGGTTTACAGCAAATGTCTATCGTTGGCTTAATTATTGCGCTTGGTTTGCTAGTCGATAATGCTATTGTTGTCACTGAAAGTATTCACCGAGAAAAAGCTAATTATCCGACACTAGCTGAAGCGGCAGCGGCAGGTACAAGCCATGTCGGTTGGGCAATTAGTAGTGGTACGGTAACGACTATGCTAGCTTTTTTACCTATGCTGATGCTTGCTAGTGATACTGGGGATTTTATTCGTTCAATGCCAGTTACTGTTGTGTTGGTTTTGTTAGCATCTTTACTCATCGCTTTAACATTGACACCTTTATTGGCGAGTAAGTTTTTTAGTAAAAAACCTGCAAAAATTAAAACCTTACAACATCATGCTAATGCTTTTGCAGAGCGTTATTATGTGAAGTGGTTAGCCCGGTTGATGAAGGCTAAATTCATTGTGTTAATCGTTTCTTTTGTTGCACTCATTGCTATGGCATCGTTGTTTGGCCAGGTTGGTTTGAGCCTATTTCCTAAAGCCGAAAAATCTATGTTACTCATCGATGTTGAGACGCCGCCTAATTCATCTTTGGATTACACTAATAGTGTTATGCACTCGATGACCGATTTTCTTAAAGCACAGCCTGAAGTAGACAAAATTGCGCTGAACGTCGGTAATTCTAATCCGCGCATTTATTATAATGAAATTCCTAAACGTGGTGTTGTTACGTACGGTCAGGTGTTACTTGTACTAAAAGAATATGATGAAGATGAAATTAGTGCCCTAGTGGCTAGTTTGCGTTCTGAATTTTCACAATGGCACCAAGCAAAAATAACCGTAAAAGAATTTACCCAGGGCCCGGTAACTGACCAGCCCATAACGGTAAGGCTGATTAGTGAGTCTTTGAGCGATCTTGAACAAGTTGCAGGAGATTTGCAAAGAAAAATGGCTTCAATGTCAGGGACCATTAACTTAGACAATCCTATTGGTGTTGCAAACACAGAATTAGCGTTAGCTATTGATTACGATAAAGCTGCGTTATTCGGCATTGATATAAACAACTTAGATAATGTTATTCAAACAGCGCTTTCAGGCACTTTTATTGGCCAACTCAATGATAGCAATGGTGAGAATTATCCCATACTTGTTCGCCGTCCGAAAAGTGGTTTAGCTGGCCTTGCTGATATTACTATTGTAAATCAGCAAGGCAGCAATATTCCATTAGGGCAATTTGTTGACATTACGTTGCAGAAAGGCAGAACAGACTTTTTTCATTATCAAAAGTTACGAATGGCTCGGGTTTCTGCTGATGCTGCTCAAGGATATTCAGTTCAAGCATTAACCAGTGAAGTTGTTAACTATCTTGAGAATTATCAATTACCATCTGGTATGTATTATATTTTGGGTGGTGAAGAAGAGTCACGACAAGAGTCTTTTGCTGGGCTATCACAAATAATGCTGATAACGGCTATTGGTATTTTTGCTATTTTAGTGCTGCAGTTTAAATCATTCCTGCAACCTTTAGTTATTTTTACTTCTATTCCTTTTGGTATTGCCGGCGCAGTATTGGGCTTGTACATTACTGGGCTATCATTTTCTATGATGGCTTTTATAGGCTTAATCAGTTTGTTTGGCATCGTGGTTAATAACGCTATTATTCTTATTGATACTACGAACAAGAATTTAGCGATCAGCAATAATAAAGAACAAGCCATTTTGTCTGCAAGCGCAACTCGATTCACCCCGATACTCTTGACCACAATTACAACCATTGGTGGGTTAATACCATTAACATTGTTTGGTGGTAGCCTCTGGCAACCATTAGGAGTTGTTATTATTTCTGGGCTATGTATTTCGGCTATTGCAAGTTTTGTCATCGTTCCTCTATTGACCGAACTATTTACCAAAACTGCAAACAATAAATCAAAAGAATAAATCATGGATTTTATAGGATCAATTGGCTTTTCCTTGGCAAGTGCTGCATATGCATTATTTACACTACTTGTTGTCGCCGCCCGCAATAGTAGTTTATTAGCTCGCTGGGTACTGTTTTGTACTTTGATAACATTTGGCAGTAATTTAGTTGCTGCTCTACAAATAAAGCTTGGCTATAGTTTGCAATGGGCTATGTTGGCTGACGCGTTTAAAATAGCTTGTTGGTCATTACTTTTAATCTTGTTTAATACCGAAGATAGAAGTATTCGAGTGTTAATAAAAAATTACTATGTACGGCAATATACAAGTGTTTGGTTATTATTAACTGCGGCTTGTTGGCTTGCTAGTTATTGGTTGAACCACGCGTATGAATATATTTTTCTGCTTTTTATTGTGCTTAATTTATGGATACTCGTATTGCTTGAGCAATTATATCGCAATGCCAATTTGCAAGTGCGGTGGGCAATTTGGCCGCTAGTTATAGCGCTAGCAAGTGTTGCTATTTTTGACTTTGTTCTTTATGCACAAGCGACAATGGTTGATGGTATTGATTTTGATTTTTGGTATAGCCGAGGGTTTTTGGCGCTATTTGTTGCACCTCTTCTATTGATTAGTACTCGTCGAGTTAAAAACGGCGAGGTACGTATTTTTGTTTCCCGTAATGTTGTTTTTTATAGTTCAATGCTGATGATTGCAGGCGCCTACTTACTACTCATGGCACTAGCAGGTTACGTAATTAACTATATTGGTGGCGAATGGGGGAGTTTAGTTAGTATTGGCTTTTTGATGCTAAGTGGTATTGTGCTTATTGCCCTGCTGATCACTGAGTCATTGCGCCGGCGTGTAAAAGTGTTTATTGCTAAGAATTTTTTTGCGAATAAATATGAATATAGAGATGAATGGCTAAATTTAATCGAAAAAATTGAAACGTCTAGCGGTGAGAATCATTACCAAATGGCAACGCAAATTATGATGTCTAAAGTTAATGCATTACGAGGTGCGATAATTCAGAAGGTGACAGAGCAGCATTACCAACAGCGTTTTAGCCATGGTATAAACATAGTTGATAGTATCGAAGAACAACTGGTAGAGGTTGGCCAATTTTGTCAAAAGCAAGGCTGGATTGTTGATGTTAATGAATACGAGCAATCGCCGGCTATTTATCCTGATTTAGCATTAGATGTTGAGTTATTTAAGCAACACAATATACAAATTATTGTACCTATTTTTATTGGTAAAGCTTTTTATGGTTTGTTTGTTTTGGCAGATGAAAATAAAATAAAGCGTCTTAATTGGGAAGATAGAGATTTACTATTTGCCGTGTCTAAACAATTAGGAAATTTTATTTCGTTATATGAAGCGACAGATAAGCTGAGTGAGTCAAAACAATTTGATGCATTTAATCGCATGTCGGCTTTTTTGGTACATGATTTAAAAAACGTACAGGCACAACTTGCTTTGATTACGACGAATGCTGAAAAGCACAGGAATAACCCTGAGTTTGTTAATGACGTTTTTGAAACCGTTGAATCGGCCACTGAAAGGTTAGCAAAAGTTCTGTCGCAATTACGTAAAAAACAAGTTGAACAGTCCACTCACCGGAAAGTTAGCCTTTCTGAGATTATTCAAAAGGTTGTTTCTCAATGCAATGTTCAACAACCCAAAGTTACTTTTTTACATGATGGCAATTGCCATAGTTTAATTGACGATGAATCATTTCACTCTGTTATGCATCATTTGATCCAAAACTCACAGGAAGCAACCAAAAATCATGGTTGGGTTAAGGTGACCTTAGCTGAGAAAAAACGTACTATTAGAATTACCATTGAAGATAATGGCTGTGGTATGAGTGAGGAATTTATAAACACGCGCCTATTTCGTCCATTTGATACAACTAAAGGTAATGCAGGTATGGGAATCGGTGTTTTTGAAGCAAAGCAATTTTTTGAAAACATGGCTGGTATTATCAAAGTAGAGAGCACTCCGAATCAAGGTACAGTGTTTATCATTGAGTTGCCGTTACTTACATAGAACCACATAAATTATTAAAAATAATTAGAAGGATTTCCAAATATGGAAAAGTTGTTAATCGTAGATGATGATAAAGGTATCCAAAAACAGCTAAAGTGGAGCTTATCAGATTACGATGTGGTTCTGGCTGGCGATCGTGAAAGTGCGGTAGCAGCAATACGTAGGCACGAACCTAAAGTAGTGACTTTAGATTTAGGCCTGCCGCCGGATGAAGCAAATGCTTCAGAAGGTTTAGCTGCGTTGCAAGAAATACTAGCCATAGCTCCACATACAAAAGTTATTGTCATTACCGGTAATGACGACCGCACTAATGCATTAACTGCCATTGCAGCTGGCGCCTATGACTTCTATCAAAAACCAGTTGATACTGAAGTAATCAATGTCATTGTTTCAAGAGCGTATAGTGTTGCAGCTATTGAAGAAGAAAACCGTAAAATGCGCGCTGTGGCAGGTAGTGACATTGGCATTATAGGTAATAGCGAAAGTATTGATAGATTGCGAATGATGGTTAAACGTATAGCTCCAACCGGTATTACCGCGCTATTATTAGGTGAAAGTGGCACAGGCAAAGAGGTAACGGCAAATGCTGTACACCTTGCTAGTGAGCGTAAAAATAAGCCTTTTATTGCAATTAATTGTGCTTCAATTCCAGAAACTCTGCTAGAAAGCGAGTTATTTGGTTTTGAGAAAGGTGCATTTACTGGCGCGCATAGAACAACGAAAGGAAAAATTGAATGTGCAGAAGGCGGTACCTTATTTCTTGATGAAATAGGTGACATGCCATTTAGCTTGCAAGCTAAGTTATTACGCTTTCTGCAGGAGAAGCGTATCGAACGCTTAGGTGGTCGTCAAGAAATTCCTGTAGATGTTAGAGTGGTTTGTGCAACCAATCAAAATCTAGAAGCAATGGTTGCCGCGAAAACATTTAGAGAAGACTTATTTTATCGAGTTAGTGAATTTACACTTAATATTCCACCATTAAGAGAACGCGAGGAAGACGTTATTATACTTGCTCAGTATTTTTTACAGCATTATGCGACTGAATATAAGCGTAACGTGAAAAGCTTCTCTGAGGATGCGTTAAGCGCTATTAAAGCACATAGATGGCCTGGCAATATTCGCGAACTTCAAAACAAAGTTAAAAGTTCAGTGATTATGACAACAGGAAGGCAAGTTACGGCATTAGATCTCGGCTTTTTTGACCATATAGATAAAAGCTTTGAGCTATCTTTGAATTTGCGTACGGTAAGAGAGCGTGCAGAGTCTATAGCTATTCAAAAAGCCTATGCATTATCAGACGGAAATATGTCTAAGACTTCAGAATTGTTAGGCGTTACTAGACCGACATTATATTCTTTGATCGAAAAGTATGAACTCACAATTAATGACTAGTGGCACTTTTGTCGATAAATAAAAAAACCGCTAACTAGCGGTTTTTTTATTTATAATGTTTGACGCAAAGTACTATTTTTTCGTTGTTTCTGCTGAGTCAGTATAAACACGACCTTTATGTTTCAATAGCTTATCAACATAACGGGCCATTTTAATTTTTTCTTTTATACTGCTTTCTAAAATTTCCTCAACTTCCCGTAACACATCTTTAATGCTTTCTACTTTTTCTGTTGAATGAACGATAACCTGACTCGGCTCGTTACTTTGCAACTGCTCACCATTTAAAGAGCCGGTTAATTCAAATTCCATTTCTTTTGCTACTTCATTAATCGCATCGACATTTATACTGTTAAGCTCTTCTAGGAAACCAAAAAGTAATAGCCTATCGACAAAAATATTTATTTTTCGAGGCACACCTAAGGTTTTTTCGTAGATAAGATCGAATGCGGCATCTGAAAATACTTGTTCTTTGTTGCAGCCAGCTTGCTGCAATCGATGGTTGATATATTCCTTAACTTCTTCATTTGACAATGGTTTAAGGTGTGCGGAAGCAATAATCCTTTGGCGGAACTGTTCCATATTTGGAGCTTGAATAATGCCTTTAAGCTCTTCTTGACCTAATAAAAAACTTTGAATTAAAGGCTTGTTGTCTAATTGAAAGTTGGACAGCATTCGCAGCTCTTCAACAGATTCGCTAGGCAAGTTTTGTGCTTCGTCAACTAGCAACAAGGCGCGTTTACCTTGACGATGCAGTTGAATTAAAAACTGCTCGATTCCTTGTAATAAATCAGCTTTACTTTCACCCTGTACGGTAATGTTAAATTCTGATACGACTAATTCCAGTAGCTCTTGAGGGTTTAGTTTGGTCGTAACTAATTGCGCAGCAACTATGCTGGCATCGCCTAAGTTATTGAGTAGGTTGCGAGCAATTGTTGTTTTACCTGTTCCAATAGGGCCGGTAACGACAATAAAACCTTCACCTTGATCCAGACCATACTGTAAGTAAGACAATGCACGCTGATGGTGGCTTGACGCAAAAAAGAATCTTGGGTCCGGGCTTAATTGGAATGGTCTTTCATTAAAGCCATAATAACTTTCATACATACTACTAGAAACCTTTGGTAATTTTGGCGCTTACACGGCCTTCTTTATAATTAAGAGTAAAGTCGTTTGAACTTCTATTTACGTAGCTAAAGTCGATATTAAAAGACAAGGTAGAGTTTAATGATTTTTCATAACCTACTTGATAACGTCGATATTTGTCTTGCCTCTCTTGCTCAGTATCTATTTGCAAATTAGTGTCTGTATATGACATCTGTAGATTTACATTTGAACGCCCACTAACCCTTCGTTTGATACTGAAACTAATATAGCTGTTGTCATCTTCAATTCTGGTATCTAAATTTTCTCTATTTTCTTTTCGTGCAATTAAGGTAAAAGTTGTTCTTGGCAAAGTAAGAGTTGAGTTCCAGCTAAGGTTTTTATTTAAAGAAAAGAACGCATCTTCAGCAAGCTCAAAGTTCGAAAATGTATTTAACTGATAGCCTTCTGGCGCTATTGTTGTACCATCTTGAACAATACAGTCCGAAATTGCATTAACAACGTTATCTGCGGGACACCAAAAAAAGCCTAATACAACTGGAATATAATTATTTCGAGTCAGTGTTTGTACACTTTCGGTATAATCTATAGTGTTGGATAGTCGCCTATTTCTATGCTGTAAGTTAAAGCCATAGCTATCACCGTAGAATCGTTCAGAATAGCTGGCTTCAAGTTTAGTTCGAGCAGATGGTTCCCAGTTTATCTGAGCATTTATATACTCTTTTTGGGCATTACCATCTAAATCTAGCTTATTGCCCGTTGGTTTATTGTATGAGGCATCTATATATAGACGTGATGATACAAGCCAGCGAAGACCTGCACCGTATGAATTCGACTCTAATGAGCGATTTCCGTTATTTACGTTACCGGTATTATCTTCATTATAATATCGAATAAATGGGTTAATTTTAAAATCAGAAATGTAGCCAATTACAGCTTCTGTTTCAACAATTTCCCCATCATTTTCATTGTTTTTAAGTTTCTGATAATTATGCTGAATATTCCAAAAGGTGGTTCGTGCAGCACGGCCATTCTGCATACCAATTGACGCGCTCAATTCATTACGATTACCAATGTCGTCTTCCGCAGTTACTTCTTGATATGAAGCGGTCGAATTTACAATGAAGTCACTATTGTTGACAATATATTCAACACCGCCATTATAAGTTTCGACTTGTACAGTGTCTGCGGAAACTATATCAGCTAAAGCATTTCTACTGCTGTTTTGAGATTGGTTTGCAACGTTGACACCTGCAATAATTGAAAGCCCATTTGGCCAGAGTTGAAATCGAATATCGCTAGCTAGTGTATGGTAATCATTATCAAGTTCGTGATCATGGCTATAGAATGCGTAGGTGCTTTCTGATGCTAAATTGAAGTCGACATGTTGTGAGTTATATGAAGAATCAAACAATATACCTGTTTGACTAACGATACTTGACTGTTCATTGCCACGAGTTAAAGCAACATTATCGGTATAAGTCTCATCAACTTTCAAACTTGGATCAAATTGCCAGTCACCAGCAAACGCTAGTTTAGAGCAAAGTAATGATAGACAAAAAACGCAAACGTTACTCTGTCGCGCCGTATCCATAGCCATAATAGCCATACAAATCCTTATGAGATCTAATTGCTTTGTTAAGTACTAATCCAATTGCTAAATTTTCGTTAAGGTGTTCAGTCGCAGATTTGATGTCAGCTATTGCGGTTTTCGACTCTTCAACAACTATTAATGCTTGCCCCATTAAGTTTGCTAATACTAATGTTTCTGTCACGCCGATGAGCGGCGGGCAATCAAAAATGACTATTCGATCAGGGTAACGGTTTGCTAATTCACTTGCTAAAGCAGCCATTTTTTCACTTGCTAATAGCTCATTAGAAAGATGGTGTGGTACGCCTGCGGGAATAAGCTTAAGTTTGTCTATGTCCGTGTTGTAAATAATTTCGCTAACTTGCGTAACATCATTTAATAAATATTCAATAATTCCTGGGGTTTCTTCGACTCCTAGCTCTCGAATTATGCTTGGGCGAAGAACATCTGCATCAACCAAAAGTACTGTCTTATCCTGCTCTAGAGCAATACTCAGTGCTAAGTTAATGGCTACAAATGTTTTGCCTTCATTAGGCTTTGCACTACTAACCATAATTAAATTGCTATGGTGTAGCATTTTTGATGCACTTCCAAACGCATTATTTAATAGCTTACGTTTAATTTGTCGAAATTCATCTTTAATACTCTTACGCGTACCATTATCAATAAGGTACCCTCGCTCTTGTAACCCTTTTTTATCTAGGTTTAAAGCAACCTTTTTGTCTAATTCATTTATTGTCGCTTTTGATGGGGAGTAAAGTTCCCCACTTTCAGTTTTTTCACTTTTTTGCGCTGCTTTACTTTGCTGCTTTGCTAGTGCTTTCTCAATGATGCTCATAGTTTACAGGAGTCCTCTGATTGGCGCTAAAATAGCATTTGGTGCTAAAGCATAAATAATAAATAAAGAGAGTGATAAAAGTAATACACCGTTTGAAACAATAAATATTATTGTTTTACGCTTGTGCCATTGTTGCAATCCTAAGTTGTCAGCGGCAGAAACAATGCCGAATACAGGTATACCGGTTGCTTTTGATACTTGGCTACTTGAAGTAACAACAGGATTAATTTGACTAAATAAGAATGACAAACCAACACCTAAACCTACCCCTGCTATAGTTGCAGCTATCAAAAATAAAATCCGTTTAGGCCCAGCAGGTTCCGTTGGAGCTCTTGGTGGATCAATGACTCTAAACTGTATTGGGTTCGTTGTTTCACCTGCTTGCTGCGCAAGCTGAGCTGTTTCTTTTCGATTTAATAATTCTTCATATTTATTTTTTGTTATTTCGTAGCCTCGATTTAATGACGTTAACTCTGCTTCAATTTCCGGCAATATATGAATTTTACTTTCTAACTCTTTAACTTGTTGTCGATAATCTTGAGCTCTAACGGTTGTTGATGCTACCTGATTTTCAAGTTGATTAATTTGAATCTGTAACTGTTGGATGACTGGGTTCTGACTGGTTGAAAGGTTTGCACTGTCACCGCTTTGGGCTGCATTAAAGTACTCGTCTATTTCATCGGTGCGTAATTTATTTAATTGGCTAAGACGACGTTTGACCTCTTTAACATCAGGGTGATTCTCAGTGTAGCGCAGTTGTAATGAATCTAATGTAGTTTCAAGCTCTGAAATACGTTCATCATAAGTGGTTTGTATGCTGTTAGAGTTTTTTATTTTATTTTGAGTGTTCCCTGAACTAGTCGGAGAAGTATTTAATTGTGCTTTAGCTGATTTTAATTGTGTTTCTTGTTCTAAAAGACTTAACTCAACTATTTTTAGTTGTTCTTTGACCACATTTAGTTTTTGGTAATATCCACCATATTGGTCAGGTAATACACCGCTATATTTCTGTTTAAAATCGGTCAATCTTGATTCTGCCGCAAGTAATCTATTCTCGTAATCTTTGATTTGCGTATCTAGAAATTTCTGAGCAGAGTCAGAATCACTTCTATTTTCACCAAGTGTATTTTCGATAAAAACGGTCAGGGCAGAATTAACAACATTTTTTGCCATTTGAGGGTCTTTATCTCGATAGGTAATTGTAAATATATTTTCTTTACGGCCACCGGTTTTTTTAATAATAATATTTGCTCTTAAATCGTCGATTAATGATTCGTAGTCTTCAGAGGTATTAGCCTGAACATCTAAGTCAGTCATACGAGTAATACGTTCCAAGTTTGGACGACTAAGCAATGTTTTGATCATTAAACGAATTTGTACTTCTGGGTTTGTTTCAACAGTTAACCCTTTCAATAATGGGCCTAGGATCGACTGTGTGTCGGCATAGATACGAGCTTCAGATTCATAAACGTTATCTAACTGAGAAATATATACCCAGGCTAATGGGCAAATTAACCATGTTGATATCATGATAAATCGACGCTTTAACCATATACCTTTCAGATAATCTAAAACTTCTTCAATAATTTCTTGCATTCCCGGCCTCTAAAACAGGTTAATAAACTTAAAACGAACTTAAAACCATGTTTCAGGTATTACGATGATGTCTCCAGGGAGTACGTCAACATTGGCATTGATTTCACCATTCTTTATTAAATCTTCAATAAAAATGTCATATTGTTGTTGCTGGCCATTCTCTACGCGAACAAGAACCGCGCCATTCCCGTTAGCAAATTCCGTTAAGCCACCAACACGTATCATAACGTCAAGCAACGTCATATGCTGTGTGTAATTTATTGATTGTGGCTCAGCAGCTTCGCCTATAACACGAATTTGTTCGCTAAATGGGCCAACAAAATTATTGACTGTCACTGTTACCACAGGATCTCGTAAATAAGTTGCCAATATTTCTTCTATTGAGCGTGCCAACTCTGTTGGAGTTTTACCAGATACTGGAATATCCTCTACTAAAGAGGTTGTGATCATGCCATCAGGCCTAACAATGAACGTGCCTGAAACTTCAGGGTTACGCCAAACGAATATATTAACAACATCACCAGCGCCAATAAGGTACTTGTATGATGCAACATCCACGGTATTAGATTGGTGCAATGTAGCAGGAGGTAAAGTAGATGAACTACATCCTGTAATTATGTAACCCAGCACAATAAAAAATATGGCTTTAATCGTGTTAGTCATGCGTATCTCCATGGTATCAACCTTATTATTTACAACTGTTTTTTTGAATCAACTATCGGATTGTATTTGATTTTGACAAATGATGCACATTATTTAATTTCTGTTAATTAATTGTAATAGCGCTAAATTAAATAACCTGCTGTTTACATTCATCGATGAATCAATTCTAATATAGAACTTAATAAGTAAAAGTGTATACGAATGGTCTCATTTTCTCATTTTAAAGGAATTTCTTACTCTTATGTCTAGCCCAAAATTTCGCGATTTATCTGCGGGTAGTAAGTCTTTAGTCTTAATTGAGTTTACTTGCTTTTCTGGCGCGTTATTACTTAGTTTATATCTCAATAATTTATTTCATTTTATTGCTTATGAAGTTCAAGACATTTCTATAAATGTTTTATTAATTCATGCGATTATCTTTTCGTTAGTTGTACAGCTATCTTCATTGGCGATGGGTCTTTATAACTCTAAATTAAGAGAGAACTTCAGGGGAGTTGTTAGGCGCTTATTAGTTTCGGTCGCGATAGGCTTTTTTATTGCTTCTCTAATCAACCCATTTTATGGTGAAGGAGCATTAGCTATTGAATTACTAGCTACAGCCTCTTTGCTCAGCTTAGTGCTTGCTTCTGCAGTAAGATATTTGACTCTACAAATTGATTTTTTTGGCTTTAACAAGCGTAACGTTCTTGTTCTTGGTACAGGCGAACGTGCTTCAATCATTGAAAAACGTATGCGTCGAGACGTCGATCGTCAAGGCTTCTTTATGCATGGTTTCGTTGTTATGAATGGCGACACTAAGCATGGAGGTATTGTGAATGAAAATAGAATTACCTTAGATGGATCATTAGTTAATTATGCATTAGAACATGAAATTGATGAGATAGTTGTGGCTAATGATGAACGTCGTGAAAACTTGCCCGTAGATGAGCTATTCGCTTGTAAAATTCGTGGTGTTGAAGTTACTGAGATTTTAGACTTTATTGAGCGTGAAACAGGCCAAATAGCAGTCAATTTAATTTATCCAAGTTGGGTTATTTATTCTAATGGTTTTGCATCTGCTAATCATCTTCGAAATACCTTAGATTGGGTTTTTAATGCGAGTATGGGCTTTTTCCTATTGTTGCTTACATGGCCTGTTATGCTCATTACAACGCTTTTAATTAAATTGGATGAAGGGTTTAAAGCACCTATTTTTTATTTTCAGGAGCGAGTAGGGTTAGATGGACAAGCTTTCAATATCATTAAGTTTCGTAGTATGCGGATTGATGCAGAAAAGAATGGTGCTCAAATGGCTTCAGAAAATGATGATAGAACAACAAAAATTGGAAAGTTTATTCGAAAGTATCGAATTGATGAATTACCACAGATTTATAATGTCATGTGTGGCGAAATGGGATTTGTTGGACCACGACCAGAACGTCCTGAATTTGTACAACAGTTAATTAAAAATATTCCTTATTACAATGAGCGTCATAATGTTAAACCTGGTTTAACCGGCTGGGCACAATTAAAGTATCCATATGGTGCGACGGAAGAAGATTCATTAGAAAAATTAAAGTATGACCTTTACTACATTAAACATCGTAGTTTTATGCTTGATTTGCTTATTTTAATTAGAACCGTTGAGATAGTATTGTTTGGTAAGGGAAGGTAACTTCTTTTCTTGGATTAAAAAAAAGCAGCGCTAGCTGCTTTTTTATCTTCTGAATTTGACCTAGCCTAAAAGAGGAAATAGTAGGGATTTTAATTTAAAATAGCCTCGTTCGTACTAAGACGGCACGATGGATTTTTCTATTTGTAATTTTTGTAATGCCATTACAAGCCATACAAATTCATTATTGTTTGTCGCATCTTCGCCGTATATTGTTGCTATAAAATCTTTCGCAAGTTGCGCTTCTTCTTTCAAAGGCCCCTCTAACCAGCGTTTATGTGGCACAGGAAAGCCTTTCTTTTTCGCGTAAATAATTTCTTTATCATAAAAGCGTTCACCGAGCTTTCTAAGTATGGGTTTGGTATGTTCATCCCCAAAATAAAGGCGGTTATCAAAGTTAGTTGCGAAGTTGATAACATCAGTATCGAAAAATGGTGAGATAAGTTCAATACCATCCCTATCAGCTATACTACCCATAGTGTAGAAGTGATACATACAACTTTCTTGCATAATAAACCTTCTGATGAGGTTTTCAAATTCATGTTTAGTGACATCTTTATAATTTAAATTTGATAAATTTAGCCATTGTATTATTTCTAATTCATTAGAGGTTGATGTGATGCCAGGTAACTTACATTTTACTTCAAGAGGATACTCTATCGCCCAAGAATTTAAAACTTGTACAGTCAATGGCTCTTTAAGTAAATCGAGTAATTTCTTTACCGTACTAATTGATTTAAATAGTGTTAAAAATGGGGCCACAGGTTTTAAAAAAGCGACTTTACAGTACTTCTCGTAGCGGTTGGCTGCTTGTTTAACGGCATGATAGCCGAATACCATATCTGCACCTTCACCAAATACAACGGCATCAAACTTATCTTTAAATTGGCGCATTAATATTGAAAAAATTATTGTCTGTGGACTACGAATAGGCTGCTTAATGAAATCGACTATGGTGCCAAATTCTTCGCTGATATCACTATCACTAATTTCGACTATTTGATGTTCGATATTAATCTGTTTTGCCATACTAATGGCAGCCTTTAATTCTGGATTTTCACCAGAACTAAAAATAGGTGTAACTGCCACAACATTGTTATTATGTTCTTTGGTTAATGCCGCAAGTAAAGAGGAGTCAACACCGCCACTGAGTAAAACAGCAACCTTTTTATTTTTTACATTTGCACTTTCGAGGTGCTTGTTAATAAGACGTAAGCTTTCGTTGGTGGCTTCATCAAGTGAAAGTGAAGAGCTCGATTTCCTGTCTCCTACTTGCCAATAAAATCCTGCATTAACTGGTGCTAAAGATGAGTCGAATTTATAATAATGTCCTGCAGGGATCTGCTTTATATCAGGGTTAAATGTAGTTGAGCCTGTACAGATTTTGAAGTTTACAGCTTCGACTAACCAAGATGGATCTATTGTATCTGTGTTGTTAAAAGCATAGTTTTCAGGAATGTTAGAAATATGTAATTCTTTATTTTTACACTGAAAGTAAGTTTTATGAGCTCCGATACGATCGGTGTAAAAACGACCCTCTGCCGTTTTTTTATTAAAGAATAATATTGTAAAGTAGCCATTATTTGCAGTTAGGGCTTCGTTTTGGTTGTTAAATAAACCATTGGCAATAGCTGTATCTATTGCCTCGCACTCTTGAGCAAGCAAATAGCCAAAACGAAAATAAATAAAATCATTTGTATTGATGACCTTATTTGGACCACTACTATTGAGCGTTAAGGACATATCCCCTGGAAGCAAATAGTGATCTTTATCTGTGTATTGCTTTTCTGATGCTTTTTTTATTTTTATCGAAAAACAGTTTCTCATTACGTTAATCCATTAGGGTCAAATTATTTATTAAAAACGGCTTTAAATTTTGATGTTATAAAGCTCTTTATCTGCCTATAAAATAGCGATACTGCAGGGTAAGGATCCCACCAGACATAATAGATGAAAATATGTTTTTTCGTTGCCAAATTGCTCAAATATTCTTTTAGAATAGTACCAACTGCTTCTCCATCGCGCATACGCGAGAACAAGTCTTCATAGAAGCTAACAAACATAACGCCACTTTTCATTGATTGCTTTTCGGGAAGAGCTTGTTGTGTCGCTAATTGATAAGTAGCAAATGCATTGTTAACACCACATGACGTATCAAAAAAATTGCACATACCTAGTCTAGGGTTGATTTCGATATATTTATATATGTCATCTACAGGATCTTGCTTGAATTCTACCATCGCAGGTCCTGTGTACTTTAATGCTTTACCAAGTTGTGCTGACAAGTCAATAACTGCTTGATTGTGCTCACTTACTGCATAACTTGTAACACCATAATGAGAAGGAGATAGGCGAAGTCGATTAAATGTAAAAGCTTGTGTTATATTACTTTTTTCATCAAAAAAGCAATTGCATACCCACTGCTGACTGTCTTTTCCTTGAATAATTTCTTGGGCAATTACGCTGGAAAGGACACTATCAAACTTTTCAAAAAACTGTTGAAGCTGCTTTTCTGTTTCAATAATGATGTTTTTTGCGCCTAGCACCATATGTTTATGGGAGCGTGGCTTAATAATGATAGGTAAAGAAAGCTCATCAAGCAGTTGTTGTGAATTATTAATTTCTTGTACAGTTTTGGGTATAGGTATTACATTGCCAACAACTACAGTTTCTTTAGCTTTATCAATTAAAATTTCTGACAATTCGGCGTTAGGTATTATGAATTTATAGTTTTCTTCAAGCTGCTGAGAGTGTTCGGTAAGAAAAGTGACAAACCAATCCGAAGTTGGGATTATTAATGTTCCCTTAGGAGATAACAAAATTGCACTTAATAGCGATTGATGCTGCTCTTTGTCAGTTGTACCTTCTATATAAGTCTTAGTTGTGGGAACTTTCGACTTATGAGTTATATCGTCTCTATCCCTCGTAATAATATGACTGCGAATTCCATTTAAGTATAAGCTTCTAACTACACCTAATCCGTTGGGGCCGGCTGCAAGTACGATGGTATTTGTCATGTACAGGTATTTCCTATTTGTTTCTAACGATGATGTTCTTTAATTGATTAACGGTACAATCACCATCTACGGGAAGGCGCATTAATTGATAACGGTTACTTTCGTTAAAAGAGTAAATGACTCCAGGAATAAAAGAAAACGCTAATTTATAACCAGCCTCACATGCTAATTGCTGTGTTACCTGCGTAAAGGCAGACTTTCCACCAACGGGGTACGCAATTGAACTCACTTCTTTATCTAAGAATGACTCTATTTTTGTCTTTGATAGCGAAATTTCTTCTCTTTGAGCATCAGGCGATAAGTGAGAGAGAATTGAATGGCTTAATGTATGTGAGCCAATATGCATTCCATTATCAGACATTTCTTTTGCTTGCTGCCAATTCATAAACAGAGGTATTGATCTAACTTCTAAAGGCATATTGCACTGGCATATTTTGGCAAGTTCAGCAATTTTATCTTCCATGGTACGATCATTTTCTTGTTTTATTACTCTCAGTACTGTTCTTACTTTGTCGATGATTGTTCCTGATGAAATATCTACAGGCTCTTGCCAACTTGTTAGCTGAATTGAATTTACTTGGCTATTTCGAATTAACCATGCAATTTCATCCCACCAAGGAATATGAGGCTCATCTAGGTAATCAGTCGCAATATAAAAAGCAGCTGGCGTATGATATTTTTTTAAAATCGGAAATGCCGCGGTATAATTATCAACATAACCATCGTCGAAGGTTATTACTGCATACTTTTTATCTATAACTTGATTGGATTCTATTTTTTCAATTAACTGTTCGATACTAATAACAGTGAATGTTTGATTGTAAAAGATGATGTGTTTTTCAAATTGCTCAGCGGTACAACTAAACACGTTTGGATCAAAAAGGCTTGTGTCCTTATCGCCAATTCGGTGGTAATTAAAGCAATAAACGCCGTTAGCTAGAAACGGCCAAGTAACTTTACTATAGATATTATGTATAGTTTTCTTTATCACGAGTCACTTACCTTATACTCAGGAGCCGCAACATGGAAATTTCTGTATGCATTTGGACTTCCTTGTTCTCCGGCTTCAGCAGCTTTTACAATATTATACATCTCGCGGGCTGATACGTAGTGAAGAGCAAAGTTTTTACCGTCGTTGTATTTATCTTCAAGATACTGACACATGTTTTCAAATGGCTTGCCTAGTAATGTATCCATATCTTGTTCTTGGGTACCGTGAGTATGAATTTTCACAAATAACCAGTCAGGTTTTCCTTTCACTGAGATGGCTGTATCAACCCATAAATCTACACGATCATTTGTCGGTGGCATTGACGTTCTAATATCACTATTTTCAATTTGCGGAATAAAGCCTTTTTTACACTGTTTCCAATTTAAGCCTACAGGACCAGTGATCAGCATTATGTCACCCCATGGAGAGCCTCCAACTTCAACGACTCTTCCGGTATTGTGAGATTTAGGTTTCTCAGGGTCATCTTTTGCGTAGTATATTTCATTTACCATTGCTGGTTGTGTGGAGCTGGGGGCTGATGGAAATGTAAAGTCTGCAAAACATCCGGTTTCTTTAAGTACAATAAGCTCGTCATTAACACCACACATATTTCCACTTGGCAAACTATTGTCTAAGCACCAATTGCCATGAATAAAGGTATATTGTAATTTTCCTGTTTCTTCATTTCTAGTGAACGCACCGTGATTTTCATGTAGTAATTCGGTAAAGCCCTCTAATGTGTTACGTAAGTTGTCACTTGTATCATCATGATGGTGTAAATGAATTTCTATTTCACCAAAGCCTTGGGCACATAAGTCGGTAATTTTATCTAAATGCTCTTTACGATACTCTTCTTCAGGGTAGAAAAAAGAGTGTTTAGGGTAGCAACCGTCAGCATCTTTAAATTTTTTCGCCACAGCAGGATATTCTTGATACCACCTTTCTACTCGCTGACATTCTTGTTCGTAAGGTATGTCTTTCCCCCACATTGGCTCGTAATGATCAACAAAACAAAACATGATGTGTTTTGTTTTGTTGCTTGAACCTGTGCTATTGAGTTTTCTTCTTAGATAGTGCCCTAGCCATAAATGCATATGCTTTTTTCTAATGATCAATGTAATGACACATATGACCAAGAAGGAGACAATCAGCAAAGTGGATAACATTTTATTTTTATTCCTTTAATAAATTTACTAAATAATTAGATTAATGATAGCAGTTGCTGCGCGTTGTGTTTCCATTGACGTTCAGCTTCAATATAACGGCGAGCCTTTTGGCCTACTTGTTTTTGTTCTGCTTTATTTGCAGCAAGTGTTAGGGTTTTTTCAATACAAGCTTGGCGATCATTGGCAGGGAACAACCAACTAGTTTCATTGTCTTTTACTACTTCAGCAATTGGCGTAAAGTCAGGTGCTATCATACCTTTTGCCATTGCCATAAATTCAAACAGTTTCATTGGAGAGCCATAATTGTTTGAATCAGGTAATATGCCAAAATCCATAGCGGAAAGGTATGTACTTACTTCATCATGCGGAATTCGCCCCGTTAATATAACTTGTTCTTCAACCTGTGATTGCTTAATACGATCTTTAATTGGTTGATAGCTAACACCATCACCAATAAGTAATAAAACGATGTCGGGGTGATCTTTTAAGCTATCGGCAATCATGTCAACAAACCAATCAATCCCGTGCCAATGAACAAAAGCCCCTACATATCCAATAACCACTTTATCATCAATGTTTAATTTTTGGCGTAAAGCGAGCGCTTTTTCGTCATTTATAATGAATGCATCTAAATCTGCAGCATTAGGTGAAACGACAGATGGAGCTATTTCTCCAAACTCTTTAGATGCTATTTGTTGAAACTCACTTGAAATAAATACCAAGCCAGTTGCGTTCTTAAAAATCCATCGCTCAAATTTTCTTGCTAAGCTGACGAAGTGTAACTTTCGCACACGATGAACTAGGCTAGAATCGTTAATCTCTAAAACAATCGGTATGTTATTTCTTTTTGCCCACCAAACTGATGCAAAGAGAAATAATGAATAACGCTCATAAATGAGTTCAGTGCGATTTTCTTTGACTGCTTTTTTTAAACGAAAAACTGATAATAAGTTAAAAAGTATTTCGATAAACTCAAATAAAAATTCAGGAGTATATTTGGTTAATCCTGCTAATGAAGCAATGAAACTCGGCTTTGATTTTTTTTGTGAAGCTTTCGCTCCTTGCGGGGAAGATATCTTTTCTTTAGGCTCAGGTTCGGCGCCAGGAAGTGACAAGATAGAAACTGTATGCCCTAAATCACGAAGCCCTTTTGTAACTCCTCTGATATGAACGCCTTCTGCGCCTTTTCCTCTGGTTCTATGGTGAAAAAGAATATTCATATAATGGATTCAGTCCTTTGCCTTATTTCATAACAACAAAAATTAATCGTGATCATGATGAAAAATGTAATACCTATGTTAACAAATGTTATCTGTGGAAAAAATTTAATTTGACTCAATTAGGTCAATTAATTGTTCTTTATTTTTAGACCATGAAAATCTCTGGCTATGCTGTTTAATTGCAGTTGACGACCATTCGTGTTGAAGAATATGCTGAATTGCGTTTGTAACTTGCTCAACATTTTTGACTGCTATTAATTTTCCACATATTTTTTCATCAATAATTTCGGGGATACCACCAATATTTGTTGCAACTATAGGTACGCCGCAGGCCATAGCTTCAAGTAGAACATTTGGAACCCCTTCATGATAGCTTGGTAATGCAAGCATTTGACAGTGCTGCAACCATCTAGGAATTTGGTCATGATTAATGTTTCCTAGAAAACTAATTCTTGTGATTATACCCAGTTGTTGTGCTTTTTCTTTCAAAGTGGGCATCATCACACCATTGCCTACGTAAACTAATTGCAAACTTTTTTGTAAAATGGCTATTTTGGCAAACCCTTCAAGTAACTCCATTACTCCTTTATCGAATTTTAAGTTACCAATGAATAAAATATAATTACTTTCTAAAGGGCGAGAGTTTAACTCGGTAAATTTTTTATGGTTAACGCCGTTATAAATAACACTAATTTTTTCTTTATCTACCCCCATTGCCATCATTTTATTAGCTAACGCTTGAGATACAGATAGTATGCCTTTTGCATGGCGGCTCATGTTAACGACTTGTGACGCACGCGCTTTTGCTTGGCATTGAATATCTATGTCGCTTCCGTGAACTTTGAAATAAAAGTCACAGCCTAATAATCTGCTTAACCAGCTTGATGCCACCGCATCAGGAAACGCCCAACTTGCGAGTATTTTTTGAGGTTTATTCTTTTTTAACCAAAAACCAGAGTGTAATAATATGGAGAAAAACATATAAACAGCATAAAAACGACGCCCAACTTTAGGGGTGAAAAAGTAAGGGAAATAGCGTTTATTTTCACTTTGCTTAATTTTTTTTCTATTTTTAAACCATTCGTTAAAAGCAACAGGGATAAGAAGTGACAGCTCGTAATCGTCTGCAATTGCGTCAAATTGTTGTTTATTAAAAGTGGCTCTATTCGGTTCCCATGGTGAAGGATAGAGGTTAGTAATAATTAATAACTTGTCTTTGTTAGAGCTCACAAATTGTAACCTTATGCTTACCTGTTTTAGTTAACGGAATCTCGTCAACTTTTTCGATGTTAATTTTTAAAGCACCTTGGCTATACTTGTTGACTTCTTTCAGAATACTCTGTTCATTTTCTTGGCTAAATTGACTATTACAAATCAGTTTTATAGTAATACTTTCTAATTCTTTTTGTATTACTTGAAAGCGTTCGATGCCAGAAAATTCTTTAAACATATGGGGAAATAGTTCACCTGGTATAGAAGCCCCTGCAGTTGTTTTAATGATATCTAACTTTCTTCCATCAATACTACTAATAATTGGTAGTGGGTTATTACAGGCACATTGTCGATTTTCCAATGTAGCTTTATCACCATTTGCATAACGAATAAATGGCATGCCGTAATTAAATAAATCAGTAATGATTAAGTCGCCAGACTTTTCTTGAATTTGTTGCTTATTGTCATCAACCACTTCAACGACAAGGTGATCATTATTAATATGGAGCGATTTATGTTCTTTACACTCTGCGGCAATTAGCATGAACTCTCTACAGCCAAAAGTGTTATAAACAGGGACGTTAAATGCTTTTTCAATTACTTCTCTTTGAAAGTCATGTAATTGTTCAGCACCAGTCAAAATAGCTTTAGGGGAATGAATAGCACAGTTATTTGCGATGATATAACGTGCTAATTCATATAACGGGTTAACATAAGAAACAATAGCGTTTGCTTTGAATTGGTTAATATCCTCAACATAATCCATCATA
>CAJXQI010000029.1 GCA_913058395.1 uncultured Colwellia sp.
CGGAGGGTGCCTTGGATAAAAATATGAAAGTGCTTGTTGTTGATGATTTTTCAACGATGAGACGTATAATCAAAAACTTGTTACGTGACATAGGCTTCACTAATATTTCGGAAGCTGATGACGGAAGCACAGCATTACCAATGCTAAAAGAGGGTGACTTTGATTTTGTTGTTACCGATTGGAACATGCCAGGTATGCAAGGGATTGATTTACTTAAAGCAATTAGAGCTGATGCGAAATTGTCTCATATCCCAGTATTAATGGTGACTGCAGAAGCGAAAAAAGAGCAAATTGTGATGGCAGCACAAGCAGGTGTGAATGGTTACATTGTTAAGCCATTTACCGCAGCAACGCTAAATACTAAGCTTGATAAGATTTTTGAACGTCTCGGTTAATCATTAATTTTTTACGCAAGGACGTCACATGACTTTAAATACCAGTGTCCATGTTTCTTTGGAACAAGCTAAGTTATTGGTTGAGTATTTGGAAACTGACCAACAAGATAAAGCTGATGAGCTTATCGCGGAAATTCAAAATCCAATAAATTCTGAATTGTTTGCTGAAATAGGCAAGCTGACGCGTCAGTTACATGATTCTTTGAATAACTTTCAATTGGATAGTCGCTTGAATGAATTTGCTACGGCAGACATTCCCGATGCGAAAGAACGCTTGAACTATGTAATTAGTCGCACTGAAGAAGCTGCGAATAAAACCATGGACGCTGTAGAGTCTATTTTTCCTGTTGTTGATACCATTCAACAGCAAATTAGTTCAGTAAACCCGCTTTGGCAAAAGTTAATGCATAACGAACTCGATGTTGGTGAGTTTAAAGACCTTTGCCGAGATATCGATATCTTACTAAGAACTACTGAGAAAGAAACTGGTCATATGCATAGCCTGATGACTGACGTGTTAATGGCGCAAGATTTCCAAGATCTTACCGGCCAAGTTATCCGTAAAGTTATTGATTTAGTGCATGAAGTTGAAGAAAGCTTGATAAATATGTTAACTGCGTTTGGTATTTCTTCTGAAGAAGCGAAAGCTACTCACTACCCGAGAGTAGGTGAAAATTTAGTTGAAGGGCCAATTGTTAACACAGAAAGTCGCAGTGATGTGGTTTCAGACCAAGACGATGTCGACGATTTGTTATCAAGTTTAGGTTTTTAAAGGAGTTACTCAATGTCATTTGAACAAGATGAAGAAATTCTTCAAGATTTTTTAATCGAAGCTGGAGAAATACTTGAGAGCTTGTCGGAACAATTAGTTGAACTTGAAAATGATCCCGATAATGCTGATTTACTTAATGCTATTTTTAGGGGCTTTCATACCGTAAAAGGTGGTGCAGGCTTTTTAGCATTAACTGAATTAGTCGATGTTTGTCATGGTGCAGAAAACGTTTTTGATATTTTAAGAAATACCAATAATGAACGCACAGTTACCTCTGATTTAATGGATGTTATTCTTCAAGCACTTGATACCATTAATGCGATGTTTGTTCAGGTTCAAAATCGTGAACCTCTAGTGCCTGCAGAGCCCGCTCTATTAGCTGAATTACATCGACTATGTGACCCAGAAGGTGTAGAAGTTATTGCTCCTGCCCCTGTTGAGCCAGAAGTCGTAGAAACTAGTTCCGCTAATGATTCAAATGACGAAATGAGTGAAGATGAATTTGAACGCTTATTAGACGAATTACATGGTGGTGGTGCGCCCAGTGCACCAGTTGCTGAACCTGTTGTAGAAGCTAATACAAGTAGTAACGATATATCTGACGATGAATTTGAATCGTTATTAGATGAACTACATGGCCAAGGAGCATTTTCTCCTGCAATAGCATCAACACCTAGTGCTCCGGCTTTATCATCTAATTCTGATGAAATTGATGATGACGAATTCGAGTCACTATTAGATGAGTTACACGGTAAAGGTAAAGCACCAAATATACAACCTAGTGCACCGGTAAGCCAAGCGGTTAGTCCGGTAGCTAAAGCTGCGCCTAAGCCAGCGCCAACCCCAACCCCAGTAGTGAAAAAAGCGGTAGCTAAACCTGCTGAAAATAAAGTAGAGCCAGCCAAAGACAAAAAAGCAGCTCCAGCAGCGCAGGGTGAAACAACTGTTCGCGTTGACACTAAACGACTAGACCAAATTATGAATATGGTCGGGGAATTGGTATTGGTACGAAATCGTCTTACCAGCTTAGGTATGACCAAAGAAGATGAAGAATTAACTAAAGCAGTATCAAATTTAGACGCCGTTACGACGGATCTACAAGGTGCGGTTATGAAAACCCGCATGCAGCCAATTAAGAAAGTTTTTGGTCGTTTTCCGCGTGTTGTTCGTGATTTAGCGCGAAGCCTCAATAAAGAAATTAAGTTAATTTTAGAAGGCGAAGAAACTGATTTAGATAAAAACCTTGTTGAGGCCTTAGCTGATCCATTGGTGCATCTTGTGCGTAACTCTGTTGACCACGGTATTGAAGCGCCAGAAAAACGTGAAGCTGCTGGTAAGCCTCGTGAAGGTGTAGTCGTATTATCTGCATCACAAGAAGGCGATCATATTCTATTGACCATTCGTGATGATGGTGCGGGTATGAACGCTGAAAAATTAAAAGAAATAGCCATAGAACGTGGTGTTTTAGATGCTGATGCTGCAGCCCGCATGTCAGACAAAGAAGCATTTAGCCTGATTTTTGCACCAGGATTTTCAACGAAAACAGAAATTTCAGAAGTTTCTGGTCGTGGTGTGGGCATGGATGTGGTTAAAACTAAAATCACCCAGTTAAATGGTACAGTAAATATCGACTCAGAGATGGGCGTTGGTACTATACTTGAAATTAAAGTACCGTTAACTTTAGCTATTTTACCAACCTTAATGGTGATTGTAGGTAAACAAACTTTTGCATTGCCATTGGCTGGTGTTAATGAGATTTTCCACCTTGATCTAACGACAACGAATGTTGTTGATGGTCAATTGACGATTATTGTTCGAGAAAAAGCGATCCCACTATTCTATTTAGATCAATGGCTCGTGCGTAATTATGTTGATAAGCCGCGCGACCGTGGTCATGTGGTCATAGTGCAGCTAGGCAATCAGCAAGTTGGCTTTGTGGTTGATAGTTTAATTGGCCAAGAAGAAGTCGTTATTAAGCCATTAGATAGGCTTTTACATGGTACTCCGGGCATGGCTGGCGCTACAATTACCAGTGATGGTGGAATTGCATTAATTGTTGATGTACCTAACATGTTGAAGTATTACGCTAAAAAGTCGGTTGTGAATAAAAAACTACACTCATAGCCACGTAATCAAAATAGGAAAGAGATTGTAAATGTCCTTTAAAGTATTGGTGGTTGATGACTCCAGTTTTTTTCGACGCCGAGTTACGGATATTCTCAATAAAGATCCTAATCTTGAGGTTATTGATGTTGCCATTAATGGTCTTGACGCAGTGGAAAAGGCAATTGCCTTAAAACCTGACGTCATTACCATGGATATTGAAATGCCATTATTAAATGGCATTGAAGCGGTTAAACAAATAATGGCTAAAGCACCAACGGCTATTATTATGTTCTCCTCCTTAACGCATGACGGCGCTAAAGCAACATTAGAAGCTTTGGATGCTGGGGCATTAGACTTTTTACCAAAGAAATTTAATGAAATTGCGAAAAATACTGAAGATGCAGGTAGTTTATTACGTCAACGAGTTATTCAGTTAGCCCGAAAAAAATCAGGACGTTTAGCACGTATCTCAACATTTCGTTCACGTGATAGTCGTGAATTTAAAAGCCAAACTCCAACATTAACTTCAAAGGCTGCTAGCGTTACACGTAGTGAACGCTCACAGGCCTCTATTCGAAAAAGCTCAGGCAAGCAGTACAAGTTATTGGCGATCGGAACATCAACTGGTGGGCCTGTTGCGTTACAAAAACTGTTAACACAATTACCTGAAGATTTTCCTCTACCTATTATCATGGTGCAGCATATGCCGGCTGCTTTCACTTTGGCGTTCGCTAAGCGGCTGAATACATTGTGTAAAATAAATATTAAGCAAGCTGAGTCTGGTGATGTTCTTAAACCTGGTTGTGCCTATTTAGCGCCTGGCGGCAAACAAATGATCATTGATGGTACAGAAAATGCAGCAAAACTAAGAATACTTGAAGACGATTCAGAGCGAATTGCTTTCAAGCCAAGTGTAGATATTAGTTTTGGCTCTGCAGCAAAGGTATTTGGCGGCAACGTTTTAGGCATCATATTAACTGGCATGGGTGCTGATGGTCGTGATGGCTCACGACTGTTAAAAAATAAAGGCGCAACTATCTGGGCTCAAGATGAAGAGTCGTGTGTTGTTTACGGTATGCCGCAAGCGGTGACCGTTGCTGGAATATCTGAACTATCTTTGGCAATTGAAAGCTTTCCATCTGCGATCCTAAAGGAAATACAGCATGGATAAATTGAGTATCTCAGGGTTAATTATTGCCATATTGGCAATCTATCTTGGTTTTATTATTGACGGTGGATCGGTTGTTTCTTTATTAGAGCTGCCAGCCTTTATTATTGTTTTTGGCGGCACAGTTGGTGCGGTAATGTTGCAATCATCGCAAAGCCAATTTATCCACGCAATGTCATTACTTAAGTGGATTGCCTTACCGCCAAAATATAATGTTGAGCAAGGCATCGAATCTATCGTTGTATGGGCTGAAAAAGCTCGCGAATCAGGCTTCTTATCGCTTGAACATATTGCCGAAGAAGAAAACGACTTCTTTATTAATAAAGGGTTGAACCTGCTGGTTGACGGTGTTGAAGTTGAAAACCTACGTGTTTCGCTAGAGCTAGATTTGGATTTATATCGTGAGCATAACTTACGTTCTGCTCATGTTTTCGAGTCTATGGGCGGCTACAGTCCAACGATTGGTATTCTTGGTGCTGTGTTAGGTTTAATACATGCCATGTCAAATTTAGCGGACCCACAATTATTAGGTCAAGGCATTGCTACCGCCTTTGTGGCAACCATTTACGGGGTCGGTTTTGCCAATCTAATATATCTACCAATAGCGAATAAAATTAAAGCGATTGTTCATGAACAAACCATGTACCGTGAAATGATGACAGAAGGTTTAGTTGCCATCGCTTTAGCGGAAAACCCACATGCTATTGAAAACAAGTTGTCTGCCTTTCGGTTAGAACAATGAACCGGTTACGTGCGAGACGTCACTCAGTCGAGAATGATAACGTAGAGCGTTGGTTAGTTTCTTACGCTGACTATATGACCTTACTTTTTGCACTGTTTGTTGTACTTTATGCGATGGCGATGGTTAATGAAGAACCATTCGAAACAGCGACTGAGTCAATTGGTCGCGTATTTCAAGCCAATGAAGAGCAGCCTAAAAACCGTGGTCACGGTGATGATATTTTGCCAGTGAACAGTTCTAAAACAAATAAACGACTATTTGGTAATGGTATTCTAGATGCTGCAGGCCCTGAACTGGTTGAGGGGGAGATTACTTTATCAAATGTTTCTGATGAGCAAGTTGGTACAACACTTACTTCTTTAGAAAAAGAGCTACATGAAGCGCTATACGAGCTTGTAGAGTCAGGTTATGCGCAATTACAAATTGATGGTGACTGGCTCGAAATTGAATTAAATAGTGGTTTATTATTTCCTAGTGGCTCCGCATCACCAACCAATGCGGCGAGAGATATTTTAACAGTTATTAATAATATTATTGCCAGTACCAGTAACTATATTCGGGTCAGAGGGTATACTGATAATCAACCGATAGCGACAGAGTTTTTTTCGTCAAATTGGGAATTGTCAGTATTTAGAGCGACAGCCATTTTACGGGTGTTAGAAAACTTGAGTTTAAACCCTGCACGTATGGCAATTGAAGGTTATGGAGAATACTACCCTAATGCGGATAATAAAACCGCGACTGGGCGTTCGAAAAATAGACGTGTTGTCATTGCTATTTCAAAATATGGTTTAGAAAAAGCCAATTTATTGGCAGCACCAACGATTTCAGTAAAAGATGTTGAAGCTATTAAACAAATTAGTGCCGACAATGCTGGCGAAGAAGAAATCAGAATAATTCGCCTTGAAAATGGCGGTATTCGTATTACCACTCGTGCTGATGAAAGTGAGAATGAAAATAACAACACTGTTTCTCAACAAGACAATAATCAATAGGAAATTCACTTGGTAGTTTGGACAGTTGCAAACCAAAAAGGTGGTGTAGGTAAAACAACATCAACAATTTCCTTAGCTGGATTACTCGCACAAAAAGGCTATCGAGTATTGTTGGTTGATACCGATCCACATGCTTCGCTTAGCTACTATTTTGGTATCGAATCGGAAGATTTAGACTTAAGTGTTTATGATTTATTTTTGCAAGTTTCGACCAAAGAACAAATCATGCAAAGCTTATGTCCTACTCATTATGACAATATTGACATATTGCCAGCCACAATGGGACTCGCCACACTTGATCGCTCTTTAGGTAATAAAGGCGGTATGGGCTTAGTATTAAAGAAAGCCATGCAGAAAATCAATGATGAATATGATTACGTATTAATCGATTGTCCGCCAATTTTAGGTGTGTTGATGGTGAATGCATTGGCGGCTTGTGAACGAATTATTGTACCTGTACAAACTGAGTTTTTAGCATTAAAAGGTTTAGACCGGATGATGAAAACGCTCGATATTATGCAAAGTGAGCAAACTCAACCATTTAAATACAGCATAGTGCCAACGATGTTTGATAAACGCACTAAGGCTTCACTGATGACTTATCGTAAACTACAAGAATTGTACGGTGACGCTGTTTGGCCTGGAGTGATACCGATTGACACTAATTTTCGCAATGCTAGTGTTTTACAAAAGGTACCTTCTGACTATGCACCCAATTCTCGTGGTATCATAGCGTATACAAATTTATTAAAATATTTAATTCATTTAAAATCAGTGGGTAAGTAAATCAATGTCAAAATCTTTAGCGGCAAGTAAGCATTTAATGCAGAACTATTTGTCTGAACTGCTTACCGAAGAGGTTGACGAAAAGGCTACTGTTCAGGTTAAAGAAAAGCTCGTACAGCCCGTTGAACAGCTATTAAGCCAAGTTAGCTTACCCAGTGTTGCTAGTAGCGAAAGTACTGAGAAAGTCAAAGCTGAAGAAAAAGCAATACTTGAAACATCGCTTTTAACAGAGCCGGCTGTAATTAGTCGAAGAGCATCGCAAGTTGAACGAGAAAAAACTAGTAGTCGACAGCAAAAGTCTGCAGCGCCTGAAAAAACTGCAGTGCCTGACAAAGCACAAAGCCTTATTAAGAAAAAAGCGATTGCGCCAGAAGTTACACCTGAAATTACGACGCGAAAAAGTGTCGGCGGTTTTGAAGCTAAGCCAGAAAAAAGTTATCGACAAGGCGATTTTCAAGCATTATTTTTTAATGTTGCTGGTTTAACCGTTGCGGTGCCTTTAATTGAGTTAGGCGGTATTCATAATAGTGACAAAACCACTGCTTTAATGGGGAAACCTGATTGGTTTAAAGGCGTTATGTTACGTCGCGATGAAAAGATCAATGTTGTTGATACTGCACGTTGGGTGATGCCAGAAAAGTGTGATGAAAAATTATTATCTTCATTAGATTACCAATACATAATCATGCTGAATGATTCGTCTTGGGGCTTGGCGGCGGAGAGTTTAGTTAATACTGTAACTTTAAAACAAAAAGATGTGAAATGGTTAGACTCACCAAGCAAGCGACCATGGTTAGCAGGTTTAGTTAAAGATCGCATGTGTGCGCTATTAGATGTCGATTCACTAATTAAGTTATTGGAAAAAGGTGTAAATATTACGCAAGAATAATTGCTGTATTTTAACTTGTCAGTATACTTATCAAATAAGTATTTTAGTCACCAGAATAGAAAATAAAAATTGAAAGAGGCCAGTAGTATGTCTGATGAAAGACGCAATGCAAATGAAAGTGTAGATACTAATGATGAAGTCGTTCAACGGGTGACTTTCAAACTTGATAATGAAACCTATGGTATTAACGTAATGCAAGTACAGGAAATACTGCGTTATACCGAAATAGCTCCTGTTCCAGGTGCGCCTGCATATGTAATGGGTATTATCAATTTACGTGGTAACGTAGTTACTGTTATTGATACTCGTGCTCGTTTTGGTATGGAGTCTGCTGAACTAACTGATAATACTCGTATTGTTATTATTGAAGCGGAAACACAAGTTATCGGTATTTTGGTTGATAGTGTTGCTGAAGTGGTTTATTTAAAAACTTCAGAAATTGATGCCGCGCCAAATGTTGGCAATGATGAAAGTGCTAAGTATATTCAAGGCGTAACAAACCGAGAAGGTGAGTTATTAATTTTGGTAGACTTAAATAAACTACTATCTGATGTTGAATGGGATGAGTTAAAGCAATTCTAAGATTACTTGAAAAAGCCTGTGTTAGCAGGCTTTTTCATTGAGTTGTGCTCAATAATTCTATGGAAAATATACCTGCAAACTTGATTAGCCTAGCTGCATTTTCATTGGTAATGTTAGTCGCATTATTATTGTTAACTTTGAAGAATCGCTTGTCTGGTAGAATTATTGAATTGACGCAGAAAACCAATAGCCAAGAGCTACTGCTTTTAGAGTTACAAACACAGCTCATGCAAACTCAAAAACAGTTGCTAGAAAATACGCAGCAGTGGGATGAAGCTCAATTAGAAAATGAGCAAGTTTCTAAGCAATTAGAACATCGTATTAAAGTCAATCAAGAGCAATTTAGTACACAGTTTCAAACCATTGAACAGTTACTTCATCAACAACCTGAAGATAAGCTATATTCCCGAGCTCAGAAGTTAGTTGAGTTAGGCGCTGATATTGAAGAAATTATGCGAGAGTGCGATATTCCTCGCCCTGAAGCAGAAATGTTGCTTGCGGTTCATCGTCAACAGTCAAATAAAAGCTAATGCCTTCGTGCTGATATAACACCGTAACTTAAGCTCTTATATCTGATGAAACAGAATTAAAGTGTTTATGTTGAAAATTTACGTTTTTTAAACAATTATCTTAATGCTAGTCACTTACCGCCCGTGTTAAGCTGACAATATAAGCCAATATTATTCTAACTATGTCACAAAGCTATCGACTTTTAGTGATAAAACATTTAATTGTTATCGTTCAAGGACCTTGTAGTGAATACAATAAGAAAAAACATTTTGAATGCCAAAAACAGCCCTGCCATTATCGCGGTGGTGTTTTCATTACTCCTGGGCGCTTGTTCTTCAACGCCTTCATCTGAAGAAACGGTTTCGGATCCCAAAGATCCTTTAGAATCTATTAACCGTCCATTTTGGACGTTTACATGGGACTATGCTGATAAGTATGTATTTAAACCTGCCTCAGAAGGTTATGTTGAATATATGCCAACTGAGCTACGTTCAGGTGTTCATAATATGGCGCTGAACTTAAATGAACCATCAACGATTATCAATAATTTACTGCAAGCTAAGTTTACCGATGCCGCTAAATCAACAGGGCGTTTTGTTTTAAACTCTACGGTAGGTTTATTAGGTTTTTTCGATCCTGCAAGTGACTTTGGTTGGGACAGAAGCCAAGAAGAATTTGGTGAAGTATTAGGTAGCTATGGTGTCGGCGACGGACCTTATCTAGTTATACCTGCTTTAGGGCCATCATCTGTTCGTGAAGAAGTAGGAGACTTTGTTGATCGCTACTACTGGCCACTAGCCGTTATTGATTTTTGGCCTAACTTACTCCGTGCTGGAGTATTAGGACTTGAGGCCAGAGCATCATTAGCAGACCAAGAAGCGATTTTAAATGATGCGATTGACCCGTATGAATTTGTGAAAAATGCTTATTTTCAAAATATGCAATATAAAGTGTATGACGGCAATCCACCGATTGAAGTTAACGCCGAAGAAGAAGAAGATATTGATGCATATTTAGATGAGTTAGATGAAATAGAGCCTTAGTACGGCACTGTTAATTCATTGAAAAAAAGCGAACCTAGTGTTCGCTTTTTTTGTATTGGTTAATCGCAGAATTTAAATGCTTAAGAGTGAAGTGCAGCATAATTGGTCTAAGAATAATAAAATAAGCCACTAAAACAACGACAATTGACGCAGCAATAGCAACACCTTGTAAATTAGCGATAAAGAGAAACGGTGGAATTAGTAGCATTAGCTTAATGATATTTAATATCAGCTTTTCTGGTGGTGATAACTTTGCCTGTGCCAATGCAATAATTGCTTGGCGCTGTTGTAGATTGAAAGGCACAAGTTCAGGAATTTTATTAGAAGAAAAGTAAATTGTCATAAAACGGGTAATTTGTTGGCGATATTTGCCATATCATACAAAAATGATTGAGTTAGCGCCATGCACAAGCTATTTAATTCTTTAATACATTAGCACTTAATACTGTCACTGGTTTGGGGGATTAATTAGATAAATACATATTTAGTTAAACTAGTCTAATATCAAGCGTATATGCAGTTATCCTTACTGATGTATTGGAAACTTGACCAGTAATACTAGAAAATTGTTAAAACGAGTTCCGCAGTCGCGCGCAATTTGTTAGAATTGCCGAAATTTTTATCAGTAGGTGATTTTTAAATGAATGTCGTAGAAGCTAACTTTGATGCAACCGGTAAGAAATTTGCCATCGTCGTCTCTCGTTTTAACAGTTTTGTTGTTGAAAGTTTACTTGAAGGTGCAGTAGATGCCCTTAAACGCCATGGTAATGTTGCTGATAGCGATATTACAGTAATTCGTGTGCCTGGCGCATATGAGCTGCCAGTTGCTGCTAAGAAAATTGCTGCTAAAGGTGGTTACGACGGTATCATCGCAATTGGTGCGGTAATTCGTGGTGGTACACCTCATTTTGATTTTGTAGCGGGTGAGTGTAATAAAGGTTTAGCGCAGGTTGCAATGGAATATACCATGCCTGTAGCTTTTGGCGTTATTACGACCGATACCATTGAACAAGCTATTGACCGTGCAGGCCTGAAAGTAGGCAATAAAGGCGGAGAAGCTGCCTTAAGTGCATTAGAAATGGTTAATGTATTAGATAAGTTATAACAGGATATTTTTGTGAAACCATCACCTAGAAGAAAAGCCAGAGAATTAGCAGTACAAGCCGTATACTCTTGGCAATTAAGTCAAAATAACGTTTCTGACATTGAAGTGAACTTTTTGACTGAAAATAGTGCTCGTCGTTTTGACATTGAGTACTTTCAACAATTGTTCCGTGGCGTTTCGTCAAAAATTAGTAGCCTTGATGAAAATATTGCTCCTCATGTTGATCGTCCACTTGACGATGTAGATCATGTTGAAAAAGCAATTTTACGTGTTGCAGTGTTTGAATTAACTGACTGCCAAGATGTGCCTTACCGCGTTATTATTAATGAAGCGATTGAATTGGCAAAATCTTTTGCGGCTGACGATAGCCACAAATTTGTTAATGGCGTATTAGATAAGGTTGTTAAGCTCGTTCGCCCGAACGAGTAATACTAAATTGGTTGTACTATGAAAGAGTTTGAATTGATCAAGCGCTTCTTTACTGAGCAAGCTATTAAACGTAAAGATGTTTTGCTTGGGATCGGTGATGATTGTGCCTTAGTCAGCCCTTCAGAGCGCCAAAATATTGCAATAACAACAGATACTTTAGTTGCTGGTGTACACTTTCCACATGAAACCAGCGCTAAGGCTATCGGTCATAAATCTATTGCAGTTAACTTATCAGATCTTGCGGCAATGGGAGCTGAGCCAACGTGGGTCTCTTTGGCAATTACGATGCCCGAGGTTGATTTACAGTGGATCGAAGAGTTTTGTATTGGTGTTTTTGAACTCTGTGAGTTTTACAATGTTCAACTTATTGGTGGTGATACAACACAAGGACCATTAAGTATTACAGTAACGGCTCAAGGACTAACACCTGTAGATAAGCACATAACTCGTTCAGGCGCTAAACCTGGTGATTGGATTTATGTTACGGGTGAAATTGGTGATGCGGCATTAGCATTAAAAGATATTTTTAATGAAGTTAATGTTGCCGATGAATATCGTGAACAAATTCGTCATAGCTTAGACTTTCCGCCGCCGAGAATTCTGGCCGGACAAGCATTACGCGAATATGCAAGTGCAGCAATTGACCTTTCTGATGGTTTAATTTCAGATCTAGAGCATATTTGTACATCGTCAAAAGTCGGCGCAAACATTGTGCTTGAAGACCTACCTATCTCAAATGCTTTACGTGATAGTGTTAGCATGGAAGAAGCGTTTGATATTGCACTTGTTGGTGGTGATGACTACGAGTTATTGTTTACTGTTTCAGAAGACAATAAAGTTGGTATGGAAACAGCACTAGCAAATACCGGAAATACTATTACCTGTATTGGCCAACTTAATGGTAGTGATAAAATTACCACAACGTTAGACAGTAAACCTGTGCCAATTAATGCTAAAAGTTTTGAGCATTTTTCTCAGAACAAAGGTTAACGTATGGCCGCCTCGACAGAAAACTTTCAACTTTCAAATCCTATTCATTTTTTAGCGCTAGGTTTTGGCAGTGGTTTAGCGCCAAAAGCGCCAGGCACATTTGGTACGCTTGCAGCAATTCCTGTGTTCTTTTTAGCAATGAATTTAGCAAATTTACACTATCTACTGTTATTGATAGTTATGAGCATTGCTGGGGTTTATATTTGCGGTAAAGCTGCAAAAGATGCAGGGGTACATGACCACGGTGCAATTGTTTGGGATGAAATCGTTGGCTTTATGATCACCATGTATTTGATCCCAGTAAATTGGTTAACTGTGTTAGTTGGTTTCGCTTTATTTCGCTTTTTTGACATTTTAAAGCCATGGCCAATTTCTTACCTAGATAAAAATTGCCATGGCGGCTTAGGTATTATGTTAGATGATATTGTTGCAGGAATAGCCGCTTGGGCTTGTATGATGCTGATTTTTTCGTAAAGTGAGCACTCGGTTTACTTTTATAAAAAGTTGAATTTGAAGCGACTTTTAATATAAAAGCACAAAGAAAAGCTCGCAATATTATTGCCGAGCTTTTTTTATCGCTAACGTAAAATAAATCTATGGGTAGTTGAACGACTGAATGTTTTGGCTAACCGTGCATACGAAGAAATTTTGCGAGTAAGGTATCTTCGTCTTCGACTTTATCTGGATCTGGTTTTATGCAATCAATGGGGCAAACTGAAACACAGGTTGGTTTGTCATAATGGCCAATGCACTCAGTACATTTATCTACGTCAATCTCATAGATATTTTCGCCCATGGTAATGGCTTCATTGGGACATTCAGGATCACACATGTCACAGTTGATGCATGAGTCTAAGATTTTTAATGCCATACGCTTTTTTCTTAATTAATATTATATAAAACAAAGGGCAAGCCCGACCCGTTAGAAGTTTAGTTGGCTATCTTTTGTTGTTATTTATAGGGATTGAATTCGTTGATTGTACCATAACAGCAAGACAATTTATTGATACAGAATTAGTTAATACAACCTGTACTTCAATTTCAAATGGGCGCATTTAACGAATCATACTACGCCTGAAAAATTAACTTATAGGTCGTTGTTATAGTTACATAAAATAAAGGCTCCTAAGATACCTTAGAAGCCTTTACATTGTATTTAGATAAATATTCTGTAGCACTATTTTGCGATTGAAGCTAATTCCAACGTTACTTGATCTAAACCTAGCTCTGATATTTTTCGGTTAAATTCTGCTTGTTTACTACTCACTAACGATATGCCTTCAACAATCATATCGTAAGCCTTCCATTGCTGTGACTTTTTGTCTTTGCGCATTTGGAAAGTAATTTTAATGTCTGGCTTACCAGCATCGACAATTTTAACGTCAACAGACGCTGATTTAGCTTTAGGTTTTAGCTTGACTTCAGGCTCAAACAGTACTTTTTGGTTATGATACTGTGTTAACGCGCCGGCATAGGTGCGCACTAAATATGAACGCATAGCAGTAACAAACTTTGCTCGTTGCTCTTTAGATGATTTTCTTAAATGCTTACCTAAAATTTTAAATGCAGCATATTTATAATCGATTGAAGGCATTAATTCTTCTTCAACAATTTCACGCATTAGTTCAGGAAACTTTTTCAAAGCACTTTGATTATCAGCAATTTTTGCAAATAATTTATTTCCTGTTACTTCTATTACCTGATAAGGAGAAGCAGCAGGTGTGGCGACTTCAGCATAGCTGTTTTGCAATATGCCGGTGAGCAATACAACAAGTAATAGAAACTTTTTCATGGTGACCCTTGCGTGATTAACGTTAAATTATAGTAGATATAGAAATTGTTGAGTATTATACATACCGACCGCTCGGTCTGTAAATGGTATTTAGGTGTAAGTTATAAGATAAAGTGTTAAAAAATGTTATCTAATACCAATTGAATTAGGTAAGTGAGCAGTTATAAGTGAGGATAAATACTCAACAGCAAGGCGCTTGAATGAGAATGCTAGCGACTGGAATTGAAAGCAACGCAGGTTTTGGATAGTTAAGCCGCCTTAGAACTTTCGATTATTTATTTCAATTGGTACAACTGCAAGTAATGATTGATTATCGTCTTAGTTGCTGCAAATAACGACATAGCTCTTTAATAACTTTGTTGAATAACTCTTTATTTAATGAACTTTTACTTAAACTTGAAGAGCCATGAAAGGTAGATACAATAAAGTAAGCAATTTGGCTAAAGTCTAGGTCAGGTTTTAATTGTGCCTCTATACGTTCTAAGTTTTCAGCAATCAATTTATTCAATTGCTGCTGCATCGCAAGAATTCTTACACGAAAACCTTCATCAACAGCAGACATTTCTTGGCAAAGGTTATTTAAAGGACAACCGCAAACCACTTCATCGCAGCTCATTTCTGTAGACATTGAGTTGAAAAAGTCAGATAGACCTTGAATTGGATCTTCAGATTGAACTGGGGGTTGCCAAAGCGCAATAAAAGCTGGTGCGTATACCTCTTCAAAAACAGCGTAGCCAAGTTCCATTTTATTTGAAAAGTGGTGGTATAAAGCGCCCTTAGATATTTCACAGCGCGTTAGAATGCATGACAAACTTGTCGCGGTAAAACCATTTTTATGGATTTCATCAGCGCTAATTTCAAGTATTTTTTGACGGGTTTGCTCTGAATCTCTCATGCTACTATCTCTAAGCTTAGGTAAAACTAGTTAAGTCGAGTTTAACCGACCGTAAGGTCGGTTGCCAAGAAGTACTTCGTAATTGTTTGTTATTCTCTGTGAACATCTCTATATAAAACTAGGGTTTTCCTAATGAAACTAGATAGTTTTTAAAGACTTGATAGGCTCAGCTGTATAAAACTCTGCTGATAGATAACCTTGATTATTTTAAAATGAACATAGTACTAAGTGAAAAATAGTACTATGTTTTAGTGATTCATCAGCCTCTGTAAAACACATGCTATAACTAAAAAGCTTTACGCATTTAGCATTGTTACCTTGTGTATGAGAGAGAATAAATTAATGTTGATACTTCCTAGCTTTGATACGACAAGCGAGAGAATGCATAATAACCATTAGAAATTATTTATTAGGGCCAATGAATAAAAGCTTGGTTTGCCGCCCGTTGAGATACCAAACCCCTAATTGATCAAATATTGCATCCTCTTCTAACATTATTCTGATTTCTTTTTTCCATTGCTCAATATAAACGGCATTGTTCAGTTCAATGGAGTATGCAGTATTTAAATGTAGGGGATAGTCGCCGGAACCAGTTACTCCTCCTTGGGAGTCCCACATGCCGAGTGTAGTACCTGCTGCATGTCCATGATAGCCAAGCGGGTGTGTGTAAATAGTTGGTTTTAATCCTTTTGATATTGCCGCTTCTCGAGAGCGTTTCAATACCTCATTACCTGTTACACCAACTGAAAAGTTGCCAGTGAAAATATCTTGAAGTGTATTACCAGACATTAATGCTTCTTGTAAAAAACTTGGCGCTTGTTCTTCGTTTGTCTTTAACACGTATGCATGTTGTTGAGTGTCGGTATTAAGGCGTAAATAAGTGATACCGAAATCTACGTGTAACAAGTCACCCGGTAAAATAACTTTTAGGTCGTTACCATTGGTAAAGCTAGACTCATGATCAAAGGCTATGGTATCGCTACGCTGTATTGATACACTAGGGTGAAACCAAGTTTGCAGCTTTAGCTCGCGTACTCTTTCCCTAAACCACCACGCAACGTCATCAGTAGTTGTTTGGTTTGGTGTGATGACTTTATTTGAAAAACCTTCAGCAATAATATGATGAGCAATTTTAACTATATCTTTATAAACAGTGACTTCTTCAGGAATTCTTTGCTCTAACCATTCAATAGCTAATGGCTCTGCTGATACAAGTTTAGTTTTATAATGTTCTGGCAAATGTGCTAGTAGGTTTTCTTTATCCGTTGCTACAAGTCCATCGGCATGCGCCCAATGCTTTGATTGGTTGATGCCTATTTTATTCGGTTTATGCTTCTTAATTAAATCGGTAAGTGCCAACCATTGATTAGGTTGTTTTGATTTATCCCACGCTTTTTCAAATACATCCCCCACCTTATAAGGAGCAATTGCGTAAGCACCAATGCTTTGATCTTCTTTTCTAGCAAAAACAAGTATGGTGGTTCGGCGTGCCGATATCCATGTAGCGGGTAAAAGCGTTTTAATAATTGGATCTTCATTGTATTCACGGCTGATGATAATCCACATATCCATGCTATGTTCATTCATCAATCGAGGCAGAATTTGGTCAATACGTTTGACTATCATGTTATCAACAAATTTTGCTCTATCACGCATCGACAATATGGACTTTGATAGTTCAGATGAATTTACTGGCATTGCGCAGCTAGTAACAATCAGTAATAAAACATAAATGAAATAACGCAAAATACTTCCCTTTTGTTAATAATAGTGTTCTTAATGAAAACTAAGTTACGTGATTTAAAGTCAATATTCTACATAGATTAAGCTGTAACCTGTAATTGAATATATAACTTGGTTAAGTGCATTTGCTAGGAGAAATAAAGTAAATATTATAAGGGATAGATGACTAGGGTATAAATAATTTCTTATTTTACTCTAAACTAATGAGTAATTATTTTGGCGATATTGGTATCTCTGTTGCCATGTTATTTAGAGAGAGTTACCCATGGTTTGTAAATGGCCTTTAGCTTAATTGATGTTTCATTTTTATCTCAGCAACTTTCTAATATAAGCTCCTATAAATATTGTTATAAATAGAATCCCTATAATTGACTCAATCGTTACAATTGTCGTAATTAAGCCTACTGAATTGAAGGATTGCCATTCACCAAAGAAAGAACTGATAAAGCTTTGAAAGCTTAAAGCTATAGCCTGAGAAAAGCTAAGTTCATTCAGCAATGAGTCAAAGCCCAATGCAAAAGTTAAAATTAATAATAAAGAAAATATGGCTAGATTAGTTAATCTGACACCCCAGCCAAAAATACGCCCAAATAACATTTTTTTTAGCGGCGACAGTTGATGATTATCTCGCATATGAAAATAAGCGATATCTTCCATATCTAATTTCCCTGAATCGGCAAGCCAGTGTTTAAGGGAGCAATAAACATCACTTTTTTCCTGCTGTGTACTCTCTATTTCAATCAATGAAAATTTTGTTGGTGTTAACAGGCTTCCGTTTGCATATTGATTGAGTACGGTTTCAGGTTCGATGATAAATCGTGAAGAGGTGAATTTTCTGAGGTCTAGTTTTGTTTCTCTTTGGCATTTATTGCTTTCAAAATAGCTGTTCTCACTGACTGCACTGCCTGAAAAGTCTACTGTTCCGTTGAATTGATTGTTTTCTATCTTTAAGTGTCGCCCAACACTTGATTTATTTAGTTTTAAAGATACATCATCACTAAAGTGGCAGTGCTCAATTAATAAATCTTTGCTGGTTGATAAGTCATGTATGTTTATACTTTTACAAGTAAGGTTAGAGATGTTTACTTCCTCAACATCTGTTTTCATGATGTTGATTGCTGATTGTATCTGGTAGCCATTAAAAACTAATTTACCATTAATGAGTGTTTGGTTAGCGTTTTCAGCTTGATATAGGTCTTGGCCAATGACTATGTCGCCGATAGTATGAATTTTACTGTTACCTAGCTTATCTTGATCGTTTAAAAATTGTAACTCAGACTTAAATTCTCCCCCAATCGACAGTACACCGCTGATGTCCATTTCATTTAGCCACGTTATATCATTGGGTCCATTAATAGCAAAATCTAAAAAAAGATTTTTGGCTTGAAAGCCTCTAAACGAAACTCCTCCTTGCCCAGAAAAACTCACTCCTTCAAAGTGTGCACTGCCATTAACTATTGTCTTCTTAAAACTAAAATGTCTCGAAAAAGTACTATTCGAAAAGAATACGCTGTGCTCGAAAATTGACTCTATAAATCGGGCGTTGCCATTAAATTGGCAACTTAAAAAGGCGACTTGCCTGTAGACTTTTAGTAGCTGAAGCTCAAATTCATCAAACTGGCATGCTATAAAAACCAGTGGAGTAACGCTATTTCCTTTAAGCAAATCTGTAAGTTCAAGTTGAGAAAACCTTTTATTCTCATGGCATTCGTAAGAATTACTAGAGGCATTATTTATCTCCAACATTTCTTTGATTTGAATACCTCGATAATTTTTAACTAAATCTGTTCTATTATCAAAAGTTACTTCAAATACTGCATTTATTGGCCAACTAGGGCGATTTTGTAGAAAATGTTCCCGCCAATAGCAAAAATGTAGACCGTTATTTTCTGCAGACAAAATTGAAAATCGTTCATTTTTATTATCGTTATATATTTTTTCAAATTTCATAAGGAAGATTCTTATTTATAATGCACAGATCAAAAGTTGATAAGTTGCCCTTGATATGCAAAACCTTTAAACGCTTGGTTTACCGTTTCTTGATATTGCTCAAAGCTGTCTTCATAGCTCATTAAAAACATTTTTTGTTTTATATGCTCAGGATATTGAACGAGTAAGCTGTCGAGTGTGGCGTGAACCGGATTAAACTCACTCAGTGTTACGTCATGAAAGCATATATCAAAATTTAACGTATTGATGGTATCTTTGATAGCGGTTGTATCGCTCGAGTAAAAAATCTTCTCGTCGATTAATAACCCGAATGTGGATTTATTTGGTGTGTGCTTAACTGGGATAAGCTGGTATTTAGTGTCAAATATCGTGAAGTTATCTTCCGTTAGGATATTTAGATCAAAATAATCACTAAATTTAGCTTCACCTTCACCAATTTTCCCTAACGAGCCTTTTAGCGTTTCATGCCAAAGTTCTTGGTAAATGCTTTCATGAAAAATCAAGGTAATACGCTTGTTATGAATGAACTTTGCTTCATAAGCAATGCGTTCTAAGCCAAAAACATGATCACCGTGAACATGAGTAATAAAAATAGCATCAATGTTAGCGATGGACATATTCTGCTTATGTAATGCATGTTTAATCGTGTGGCCAGAGTCAATTAGCATATTACCGTACGGGGTTAATATGGCAGCATTATTATTGAAATGTGTAATTGATTCTGAATGCCCGCAACCAAGAATAAGTAATTGTTTTGACACTGTTCTATCTTAAGGAAATTGTAATTTTGCTCATAGTAGACTATCTATTTACTGCTGTCAGCTTAGAGTATCAATTTAATCTACTAATAACTTATGTTCGCTAAAAGGGAAGTGAACTATTGTCAGATAACATCAAATATTATTAAAAATTAACACCACTTACTTTTAAGTCTGAATTGATGTAATTAGACCAAGTTATATCACTGGTGCTAATACCCAGTTCGGATATTGACACCATCAACTAATTTATCCTAATAAATTACACTTCAGTTTTAGTGAGCTATATAGCAACCCCAATACCCTAAGCAACGGACTAAACTCCCTTTACTCGGCCAAATTATCAAAGAATATTATTAACAATAGATAAATGAATCAAACTAAACTCACTTACCCTAGGTAAAATTAGTGCCCCTTTCTTTATTACGGAAGGGGGATTCAATATGGGGGATTTCGTGCCTATTAACTACTTAATATGAAAGGGTTAAATAACGTATAGGCTGCAGAATAGGTGGTGTGTGTGGTTTTATTGGTGCTAGTGAAATCTACTATAGAATTCGATCAATCGATAGATACAAAATAGTCCTAACCGAAGTTAGGGCTGCTTGCTTCCTACGAAGAAATGGTGCCGACTGCCGGAGTCGAACTGGCGACCAACTGATTACAAGTCCCTACGTAGTTGAGATAAAATCACTGCGTATGTAACTTAATTCTATGAATCATAAGTTTAAATACAATAATAGCCCTATGAAATATCAACAAAGTTAGGCTAATTTAAATATAATTTATTTTAAGTGATTGGTGGTATTGCTTTTTAATAATGTTTCTGCTTTTGCGCCTAAATAAACATATATACCTAAACCAATTAATAAACCTACCGATGTGGCCATCATGGCTACGGCATTCACTAAATACTCTGATGATCCAAGTACGGATTTAAACATCAATAAAAGAGCTTCAATTGATACAGCAATTAAAATTGTCGCCATAAACCGTGTAATGGTTCTGCGTGTTGAGCTGTGCCGTAAAATATCTTTTTGCATCAGTACTTCTTCTTCAATAGTTGTTTTACCTAGATCAAATATCGCTAACGCTAAGGTAAGAAAAATGATAATGCCAAAAGGTTTTAGCTGCAGATCCTCAGGATTGGGATCTAGCAGTAAATTGATAATTTCATTGCCTGCTGAAAACAGTAAAATGCCGACAATAAAAAACAGACCGATTACTATAAAAGTGTATATGCTGGTAAAAAAGGGGTGAAATTTCTTTCGCTTTCTGTCTCCCATTAAAAACTCAATAGCGTTAGCTAGATCAATATCTATCACTAAAATGCCGACCACCTCTCCAGAGGTATTTTTATATTTTAATGCAGTAGAGATACAAAGGTTAAAGCTGGAGCTAGACAAGTAGGGTTCGGTGACGATAATACCCTCACTTTCATTTGCTTTAATAAAATAAGGACGGTACGAACGGTCAACATTTAAGCCATTATTCATACTTTTGCTATAGGCAATGTTATTGGAAATGTTTGGACTAGATTGAATACCATTGCTATCGAGTGTAAACATTAACTCGACAAATGGGTAGTGTCTGCTAACCCACTTTAATGAATGTTTTAGTAAAAACTCATCATTGAATATATCTTTATCGAAAACTCCGGAAAAAATAGACGCCAATAATTCATGGATAGCATCTCTGTGCTCATGATATCTTTCGATTACGTTCATGTAGTTCATCGAGCTTCTCCAAAATGGACAAAAAACTAATAGGCTCAATGCTAAATATGTATAAGGTTTTTACTTTAAAGCAAAAATTTAGGCAGTTTTGAAAAAGTATACTTAAGAGCAACTATTAAGAAGTAGCAACCTATTGATAAAGAGTAAAAAACCATTTTAGCTGCTACTTGGGTTTACATAGATCATTTAGTTGCCTTTTGCTGTCGTGTCGTTTGGTAATAAAGCGGTAATTCTTTTTGTTCAACCTCCCACTGGCTAATTGATAAATGCTTCATCTCATTGATAAAAGAAAACAATGATTGAATGGGGTTACAAATTAGTTTATTCAAAGTGGCTCTCCTGTTTCTCGTCAATTATATGTGTGCTAATCGGCAATGCTTGTTGGTTTACCTAGGTTATTGTCGTTAGATACAAAACTGTTAATTAATTTCAAATTACTTTGAGTTATTGCGTTGGCATCAATACGTATTGCAGTCATTAAGTCTGCTTTTGCACCAGATAAGTCATTATTTACGTAACGTGAAATTCCGCGGTTACTATAAGTAAGAGATTTAAGATACTTAGCTTTTCGGGAATCAGTTTTAACTACTTTTAAGCTTGCTATCGCGTCGGTACAGGCTGTCTCAGATTCATCTGTATTTTGCGCTATTGTAAGATCAGCACATGTTCTCATATGCTTATTAAAGGCAAGAACGTCACTGTCTTTAATACCATGCTTCTTTTTTACTATGGCAATCTTAAATTTAGTTTCATCAGCGATAGCGATTGTAGAGCTGCTGAGTGTTAATGCAGTGATAAGTACTTTTAAATAGATAGATTTAATCAACATGTTATTTCTCCGGTTTAGTTAGCGCATCTGTTTGATACGCTGTAACTATAAATAGCCATTGAGAAAGTGACAAACGATGAAATTACACTTATGAGGTGAAAAAAATTCACCTCAACATCGCCAGTCAATGCTTAGCTTGCGAAGGTATCTTTAACCCATTGTGCAAATAAAGTCAGCTCAGGTTTATTTTCCATGTTTTCGTGTTGAATTAAGTAGTACCTGTCATTGGTAATCAACTCTTGGTCAAATAACTTAATGAGCGACTCTTCGCTAAACCATGTTTTACTCATTGGTAATGGTACTAGTGCTATTCCCATGCCTTGCTGTGCAGCTCTAGCAACACCAAACATGCTGTCAAATTGTATAATTTGCTTAGGATCAAAATCATTTATATTTAAATTTTCGGCCCATTGATGCCATGACCATGGACGAGAGCTATGTAAAATTAATGGTGTGTTTTTTAAAGCGTTAAAGCCAATGTTTTTAAGCTTTTTATAAAGTTTTTTATTACACGCAGGGGCATAGCGAATAGGAAATAAGTCATGCACTATTTTTGCATTAGGTTTACCGTTAGCCAGCACTATGGATAATTCAGCGGTTTGTGATGACTCACTAGTCGCTTTAATCGTATCTAATTGTAAATTAATATCAGGATTGTTTTTTGACCAATGACTTAAGCGTGGAATGAATAACTCACTGGCAAAAAATTCAGGCAGGCTGATCACAATCGTTTTGTTTTGTTGCTTGTTGGTAAACTCCGTTATTGTGGATTCTAATTGATGAATAATAGGTTGTATTGATTGATAAAATTGTTTACCTGCACTAGTGAGCTCTATTGATCGAGTTCCTCTTTTGAATAGGGTAATACCAAGTTGTGCTTCAAGTTGTTTTATTTGATGACTAATGGCTGAAGGTGTCAAAAATAATTGCGTAGCGGCATGTTTAAAGCTTAAGCATTTTGAGGCAACACAAAATGATCGTAAACCGCGTATAGGTGTTTGAATTGGCATGTTTTTTTCTAAATTATGACGACAAGATTAAATTAGCAATAGCTGCGCCAAAAAGGTTAAGTTTTTGATTATTATTGTTTTTATAGTTTATTGTTAAGGCTGATGATGATGCTTTTGCACTTATTTAGTGATGCTGCACTAAATTGGTGTATTTTAATTTTGTAAAAATATCAGTAAATAACAGTTAGAAAAAAAGGACATCAAATGATGTCCTTAAATGTAACAAATTTAACAATATTAAATGTTGATTAAGAATCGGGGGAGATTCAAATAACAAGGTCATCATAAGTGCGACAACGCTAAGCCACAAATGATATAAATTCACGCTATGAGTGAGTTTTCTTCATGTATTAATAGCTATGTTTATTAAATGTAATACAAGCCAATCGATACTTTTATTTTCATATTTTAATGCTCGTCTTTGTAATAAGCGCTTTAATTTACGCTTATTTTTATTCAACGGAATTGGTTAAGGTAAAGCTAAGTTCTTAGTGTGAAAAATTAGCGAAAAAATAAGTTTAGTTAATTGAAAATAAACAACTATAGCAAGAGCTCCCGCTTTATCTATTTAGTTGTGCTAGCCTGTTTCTGAAGTGTATTGGAAAAAATTCGTTGTTACGTTAACGCACTATGATCGTTGGTTATGGATCACTGACGGGTGAAAATACCCTATATAACTATGGATACATATGGTTGACCATGCCTCATTGTGAATATTGCCTAATTGATATGTGGTTGACATTTCGTTGACATTTCAATTGTTATCATCGCTGTAAACTTATTAATAGGTTTCAGTGATGAATCTAGTACTTTCCATATTGTTATTAATTATTTTTCCATTGTGTTCGGTGATTTACGTATATAAATATCGGGGGCAAGCCCGGTTTGCTAATGCCATTGAATACTTGAGAAAAGGCTGGCCAATTTTTGCGCCACTAAATGTGTTGCTCTATATGAGCACCCGAAAACATATGCGTAAGCCATTTGTAGGCACAGATAAATTTGAGCAACTTGAATTATTAACTGAAAATTGGACTGAAATAGCAACAGAAGCCGAAGCTTTATTTGAATGCGGTTACTTTTCGCAAACAACAAATAAAGCTAATAAAAGCTTTTACGATGTTGGTTTTCGTACTTTCTATAAATATGGCTGGAGTAAATTTTATTGCTCTTGGTACGGCACTGAACTAAATTCTGCGTTAGAGCATTGCCCTAAAACAATGGCTTTATTAAAAAGAATTCCTTGTGTTAATGGCGCTATGTTTACCCTGTTGCCGGCGGGTTCACAATTAACTCGTCACTTAGACCCTGTAGCGTGCTCTTTGCGTTATCATTTGGGATTAAATACGCCAAACAGCCATAACTGCTTCATTAATGTCGACGGTAAAAGTCAGCCTTGGCGTAACGGCGAGGCGTTCATATTTGACGAAACTTACTTGCACTATGTGAAAAACAATACTGAACAAATGCGTTTAATATTGATGTGTGACATTGAACGGCCAACGGGCATTTTCGGGACGCTTTTTAATCGCTTGTATAAAGTATTAATTAGTCAAATGTTGGTGCCTAATTTACCTGGAGATCAGGCTGGAATCGTGAACAAACTATTTGCTAAAGTAACGCCGTTTTTACAGTGTGCAAAAACGTTTAAAAAATCAAACCCCAAAATGTACTACCCGATTAAATGGTGCTTTAATTTATTGCTAGTTATTGTGCTTATTGGTTTTTTCTGGCTTGTAAGTTCATTTTTCCTCAGCATGTTTTTATAGTTTAGTATTACTTGGTTAGCGTTAAATAGTGATTATTTTCCTTTCTTGAAGCACTATATTTTCAAATAGTAAATGCAAAATTTTACTAAAAGTAAGCAGGAGAGTTTTAATCAATTATGCCGAAGGCCTTAGGTGAACGGTATATATTGCAGAATGAACGGCAGGAATAAATAATGTAATGTTCTTATTATGTTATTAAAAGGTATTACGTTAACGCCACATTAGCGCTAACGTAATACCTGTAGTAGAAAGAAGTGTTGTTAAAACTTTGTCACCAACCAATCTTCATTTTCACTAAAGTATAAGGTTCGAACGTTCCCTTTACCTTCTATATTTACCATATTAATTTGTGTTGGCCAAAGTTCACGTAATGCGCCATTAAACATTTTTACGCCTACTAATGCACTTGGTATAACGGCTTCTTGATAAACCCAGAAGAATTTACCTTCAACTTCATACCCAACATCAATTAAAGGAAGGTTAGCTCCAGCCAATGTTTGCAGTAAAAACTGCTTTGCTACATAGTCAGCAAATTGTTGCTGCGTTTTCTTTGAGCTAATAATGTCAGCGTTTTTATCAAACAGTGATTGAACGGCATGTTCAGTATCATGCATGTAAAATCGGTGCGACACTTCCATTTGTCCGGTACGCTTATTAAACAATACTGTGGTTTCAGCTGCTTTTTGTTGATGAGCAAACGCAGGGTTTGCTGCGATCAACAAAAGAGAAACTAGCAAAATATATAGGCTTTTAGGCATTATTTATCCTTTTCGTCTTTTTTATTTTGCTTAGGCTCTTTGTCAGCTTTAAGTTCCGTTTTGATATCTTTCATGATGTCACGGCTTACTTTATCTGTGCGCTTTTTAGCTTTATAAGCTTCAACACGAGAAGGAATGATTTGACGCGGATAGTGATTGTTTTCTACGTCAACATCCGCGGTTTCCCAACCTGGGTCGACAGCAACACTCGCTAACTCTTGTTCTTTATCGGTAACGATAAGTTTGCGTACTTGCTTAGGCGTACGGCGCCAAATTTCAGCTGGAATATACATATTGTCTTTTGAGCCATCTTTGTAGGTAAGTTCTAAAAGAATCGGCATCACTAGGCCACCAACATTTGAAAACTCTAAAACGTAATAGTTTTTGTCTTCTTTAATTGCACGCTCAAGTGTTTTGCGCTCCCAAGGCTTTAAACCTTTTAAAAACTTATTGTACTTATTGCGCTCTTTGTTTGTTACGGTAAAACGATCGTTTGTGTCGTAAAAGTCAGTCACATCTGAGTTACGGTCAACCCAAAGCTCTTTGCCTTCTGTTTTGTTACGTTCTACAAATAATGAAGAAGGTTTGTCTGCTTCAATTTGACGTAAACGGCCGTAATCGATATCAGGGTTGTGCGTGTCTAAACGCATTTGGTAAACCTTATCAATCGCGATATCTACATGGTCTGTTGAATAGAACCAACCACGCCAGAACCAGTCTAAATCAACCCCTGATGCTTCTTCCATCGTACGGAAAAAATCTGAAGGTGTAGGGCGCTTAAATCTCCAGCGTTCTGAGTACTCTTTAAAAGCAAAATCAAACAACTCTCGGCCTAAAATAACTTCACGTAAAATGTTTAATGCCGCAGCTGGTTTAGTGTACGCATTAGGCCCTAAACGCAGTACGCTGTCTGATTGTGTCATGATTGGTACTTGGTTTTGAGACTTCATATAACCGGTAATATCACGTGGTTCAACACCCCAAGGAATAGTAGGATCCCACTCACGACCTGCGATACCATCTAAAAAACTGTTTAAACCTTCGTCCATCCATGTCCATTGACGTTCATCAGAGTTAACTACCATAGGAAAGTAAATATGACCAACTTCGTGAATAACCACACCAATTAAGAAACGTTTTTCAGCTTGTGAATACGTGCGAGAACCGTCTTTTTGTAGCTCTGTACGAGGGCCGTTGAATGTAATCATTGGGTATTCCATACCGCCAACAGGGCCATTAACTGACTGTGCTGTAGGATATGGGTAGTCAAACGAGTAGCGTGAATAAACGTCCATTGTATGAATAACAGATTCAGTTGAGTATTTCTTCCAAAGGTCACCACCTTCTTTTGGGTAGAACGACATTGCCATAACAAATGGCATATCGTCGCCACCTTGTTTGTAACCTTTAGCATCCCAAATGAACTTACGCGATGAAGCCCAGGCAAAGTCACGCACATTGTCGGCTTTAAACTTCCAAGTTTTACGCTTGTTTGTGCCTTCCTTTTCGTTTGCTAGTGCTTCTTCTTCGGTAACAACAAATACCGGGCGTTTAGCTGTTTTTGCTTTTTCTAAACGTTGACGTTGCTTACTCGTTAAAACGCTTTTTGGATTCGTTAGTACACCTGTTGCACTAACAATATGGTCGGCAGGTACATTAATTTCAACTTCGTAGTCACCAAATTCTAATGTAAATTCGCCGCGACCTAAGAACTCTTTATTATTCCAACCTTCATAATCTGTATAGGCATGTAAACGTGGAAACCACTGCGCTAGTAAGAAAATATCATTTCCTCCTTCGCGGTCATCTTTTTCAAAGTGTTCGTAACCAGAACGTGCTGATACGGCATCTTCTTCAACAATGTTGAAAGCAAAATCAATAGAAAATAAAATATCATCACCTGACTTTAATGGCTTAGGTAAATCAATACGCATTTGAGTACCAACCACAGTAAAGTTTAACTTTTTACCTTTACTGTCTTTGATTGCACTTATCTCATAACCTAGCTCGTTATCAGCCATAAATTGTTGGCGACGTAATTCACCTAAACTAATTTTTGCTGGCGTTTTAGCGTCGCCTGCTTTGGTATAAGGCCCACGACGACCAATGCCACCAAAGTTATTAGCCGCGTTGGCAATAGAGTCACCTTTAAAAATGTTTTGATCTAATTGCACCCATAAATATTTTAATTTGTAAGGTGAATTATTTTGGTAAGTGATTTTTTCACTACCTGTAAGGCGACGCTTAGCTTCATCAAGTGACACTTTTATTTTATAGTCAACTTGTTGCTGCCAATAGTTTTCACCGGGTTCTCCCGCAGCATTTCTGTATACATTGGGTGTAGGAAGGACTTCTTCTAATTGACGAAATTTGTCTTTAAAGTCGCCTTTTGTTTGTTGAATAGCCGTTGCATTAGCTGATGACGTCAAAGAGAGCGACAAGAGTAATGCAGCAAACGTTGTTATAGTTCTCGTTTTCATTTGATCAATTCTTATGTTGTTGTGTTGAGTTAAATTAATACTGTGCAAAGTACGTGTTTTTTAAAGCTGATGAACAATTATTATCGGTAATTACTTATCGTGTTTTGTTTGTGTTGAACAGAACTATACATGACTATTCCTTGCTCCTTTATATGCAAATAATGCCGATGGGATAACGGCTATAGCGGTGAATATGAAAAAGTAAAACATCAATTTACTGTTAGTTTTTGAAATAATATTTGAGTCAATCAATATGCCATATTGGTTTAAAACGTACGTTTGGCTTATAGGCAATAAAAAGCTTAATGCTACGAATGCAATAGTAGCGCTAAGCAATACAATGATTATAGCTTCAAGCTCGATCAGTAAAAAGACAAAGCTTGCTGAAGCACCTACCATTCTTAGTAATTTAATTTCATGCATGCGCTCTCTGATAGAGGCAAGCAACATGGCATTTAATCCAATTAAGGATGAAATAATAACCAGTATCGTAATTAAATGCAGTGTGTTATCAAACACTGCCATGGTTTGCCATAATTCTGACAGTGCAACGCCGGGCAGTATGGCGCTAAGCGGCTCTTGCTTATCAGTATTTATTTCTCGTTGTAAAGTAAACACAGCCATTTTTGATTTGAGCATTAGCATGATAGCCGTAATAGATTTAGGCGTTAAATCATCAACTTGTGATAATGTTAGTTCTGCTGTTTGGGTTAAACGTTTAATGTCTGCAGGTTTTGTTAAATGAGCGGCCTCTAAACCTTGTAAACTGGTATGTAATGTTTGATCAACCGGCGTCCCTGTTGCTGCTAAAATGCCTACTACGTTAAATGGAATGCTGTCATGGTTTTTAAAGCTAGTGCGACCAATACCATGAGATAAAATAATGCTATCACCTAATTGATAGCCCAATGTTTTGGCAACTTTAGCACCAAGTACAAGATCAAAAATGTGTTCAAACTTATGCCCTTGAGCAAACGCCAATTGTTGTTTGTTACTGTACGTGAAATATTCAAAATAATTGGCGGTGGTTCCCATAACTCGGTAGCCTTGGTGCGAGTCGCCTAAAGAAATAGGAATAGCATGATGAATTGTGGGTTTCTGTGAAATACGTTCGTAAGATGTCCAACTGATGTTATTAGTTGGCGTGCCCGTTCTAAACACAGAATAAAGCAATAAATTTAAACTGCCAGTGCGGGTTCCAACAATCAAATCAACCCCTGATACGCTGCTTGAAAAGCTTAGCTTGGCCTGTTGGCGTATATGGTCAACGCCTAACATCACAATGATACTAACACTGATGGTAATGATAGTGAGTATGATTGATCCCTTACGATGCAGCAGGCTTTTATAAGCTAAATTAATCAACATCAATGCTTACCCGCAGCGTTATTAATGTCAGTAAACTTTTGCACCAAATTAAAATGATGTTTTAAGCGTGTGTCGTGACTTACAAAAAGTAGTGTTGTTTTATTTGCTTCACATAACGTTGTTAACAGCGACATGAAATTATCTCTGCTAGGCTCATCTAAAGAAGAGGTTGGCTCATCTGCAATTAAAAGTTTTGGGTTGTTAATAAAAGCACGAGCAATTGCAATTCGTTGTTGCTGACCAATGCTTAACGTATTAACAGGCCTAGACCAATCTTCACTGTTAACCTTCAACGTTTCTAATAAACTTGTTATTTTATGATCAATGTTTATGGTTTTATTTGCTAATGAAAATTGACTTGCTAACGTTATGTTTTCTATCGCGCTCAAGTAATTAATTAAGTTGAATTGTTGAAAAATATAACCAATATTATTCGATCGAAAACGATCCAGTTCACGGCTACTCATTTTATTGAGTGCTTCGCCTAAAATAGTTACTGAGCCCAACGATGGGCGAATAATTCCACAAACTAGATTCAATAATGTTGACTTACCACAGCCAGAAGGGCCGTAAATAAAGAGTTTTTTACCACTAGCTACCGACCAATCATCAACACTGAGAACATTTTTCTGAAGGGAGTTTGAGTATGAAAACTCTATGTTCTTAAGCTGGATAGTCATTAATAGTAGTTGATTGGTTGAATTAAATGTTATGTTATAACATAATTGTTGGCGTTTAAAGTTAATATTTATTGAAGTAAATTTTATGCTTCTGTTGCAAGGCGTTGTAAATAATTAAAGGGGGCATGTAAATGCGAATATTGGCATTATGTAGTTGCCTATTACTGCTATTAGGTTGCGAGCCAACCAAACAAGATAATGAAAACCAAGTAGCTCATCAAATGGCTACAAGCGATATTGGTGAAACTAGCAGTGTTAAAAGTACAATTAACAAAGAACCACTCACCAGTACGCCTAACAATTTGGTAAAAAATGAACCGGTTAATTACCAAGAAATAGAATGGGATGAGCTAATACCAAAAACTGATTTAGACGCGTTACTTGCGCCGCCTGAGTATATTACGGATATAGAAGATGGCTCTATAAAAGATCAAATGATCAACAATAACCAAAGCGCTATGCATGCTGAGCAACGTGCAGAAAACAATTATGAAAGAGCGTTAGTTTCAACAAACATAATTGAAGCCATGGATGGAAAGCATATTGAAATTCCCGGGTTTATTGTGCCTGTAGAATTTAACGGCGCACAAATAGTGACCAGCTTTTTTTTAGTGCCGTATTTTGGTGCTTGTCTTCATATGCCACCGCCACCGCCAAACCAAATTATTTATATAGAAATAGAAGACGGTTTTCTTTTAGAAGAGTTGTATGACCCCGTTGTAGTGTCAGGTAAATTGTCTGTTGCGTTATTTGAAGACCAAATCGCAACATCAGCTTACAGCATGACATTAGATAAAATACGAATGTATTACGAAAACGAATAACTTGCCGAGCAATGTGAGCACATACGTAGTAGCGAAAGCCTTCCTAGCATGTTGCCTGCATTAGCGTATGTTCCCATGTTTCATCAATGTTATCGCAAATAATTTCTATGGCAGTTTCATTACACTCTGCTAATTCAACCTCATGAATACCATCGGAAGTATTGTTATAGCCGTATAAGCCTTCGTCGGTGATACATATAGCTTTCACACGGGTTGCAACTATGCTTTTTAGAAAGGCTAACAGTTTAGTTCTACTTAATATTTTTTCACTGGCTATACGCCAACCAATACAAAGATAACCTTCTCCTTCATTTATTGTTCTAATAAAGTCAGACTTTTGCAGTGTAGGAGTAGTATTTATATCGTGCGAATGTGAACTGTGATTGCAATGCGTTACTCCGCTCTTATAAGAGGTTTTCCCCGCCAACCATTCAAGTTTTACTTTTGCATGCTCAACAAAACTGAGTGGTTCAGAGGTATAGCCATGGTCTTTTATATAATGTATCAACGCTTCCGTATCTTTCACATTATATAAGTCGGCTTTATTACCAACGATCACGTCTGCCGCTTCAAGCTGCTGGTTGAATGTGGTGTGCTCCGTGTAACGGCAATCATCTAAATGTCTCGCATCAACAAGCGTTAATGTTTTTTCTAAACTTAATGACTCTTGATAATATTCATTAGAAAGCAACTCCAGTACTTCAAATGGGTGACCTAAACCTGTTGGTTCGATTAACAACCGATGAGGTCTTGCTTCTTTGAGTAATTGATTAAGTGCGATTTTCATCGGTAAATTTGAGGCACAACACATACATCCACCAGGTACTTCTTTAATAAATACCTGGCTATCTTTTTCTAGTAAGCCGCTAAATAAGCTGCCATCAATGCCTATTTCTCCGAACTCATTCACCAAAACTGCCCAACGTTCGTCAGTAGGCTTCTGTTGTAACAGGTGCATGATGGCCGAGGTTTTTCCTGCTCCTAAAAAACCAGAAATTACGTTAGTAGGCACCGAAAGTATTTTTTCGTTCGATATTTTCACATTCTTTCCTTTGTACTATTTACCTAATAGCTAATTGGTAACAACAGCTGTAACTTGTATTGATATCAGTGGCTAGCGATACCTAGTTGTTGTTACTAGGCTGGTGTTATTTATAACCAATAAAATATTTCTCATACAGAGAGTGAGAATAAACAGCACGTCTGTTAATTGATTACGTCTCTACAGCTCAATGGTAATTTCACTGAAAATTTATTTTTGTATTTTTATCATCAAGTACAATTGAGCCTTGTTGAGATGAAGTTAGCCACATAGCATAAATTTTTTTGAGCTTATTGTAATGTTTGAATAGCTTCAATGTTGCTGAAGAGATCTCATTCGCCTTTGGGCAATGAAACTGATAATTTATAGATATTTCAGCATGAGGATGCTCATGATGATCGTCATTAAGCATGTCACTAGAGTTAATATTAACATGTTTGATCTGGCACTCGCCGCTGTCAAAGTGAATAACATTTTTATGCTCTGACAAATGTTTTTTCATGGCAGAAACTTTCAAGGCTTCTTCAGGTGTTGTTACTTTATACTCGAAACCTAGCAGGCTTTCAGCGGGGGCGATTAAGTTCAAATCAACATTGTTTTTTTCAATTGCAATGGTTAATTCTGCGTGGCCGTGAATATGGGCTGAGTGCTCATGTGCCGCTGAAGCGCTAACTGCACTAAATATACAAATAGCCGCAGCTACTTTTAATAGAATAAACATAAATTTCAAATTATTTTAATCGATAAAATCTAGAGTAAGTAATAGTCGCTGTTCATTACCGGCAACTGCTGGTGAACGGTGAACTAGTCCACCGTTTTCGTTGTTATACCAACCTTCACCTTTTAACAATGCAACATCTCCTGCAGTTAAATGTTGAATATTGCTCGAATGCTGCATAACCCCGGAAACGTCATCAGGCTGGTTTTGGCTGCCAGCGCCCAATTTACTGCGGTCAATACAATCATCAGGTAACCATTGTGTTGCGACACCACAGAATGTAGTCACTAAGCGGCAGGGGATATGATCTACATGAAACTTAGGGCACATCGCTTTGTCTAATTTAGCTAGTCGCAGGCCGGCACTTTTTAACTCAAAAAGTGTGCAAAATATTTCCACGAGTAGCTCAATGTATTTGCATAAAGCTTTTTGATTACCTAGCTGGGGCACATTAGCTAAAAGCTCTTCGGCGACACTTTCTGGAGTGGTTGAAATTTTTACGTTTAAGTGTGAATTCTCAGCCATTACCTTAGTTATATTACTCAATACATCGTCAGCGAGTTTATTGTGCCAAACAGCAATATTTACATCTTCTTGATAGATGTCTGTTAGTACTGACACGTGTTCGGACATTACAGCGCGTCGGCCATTTGATGTTGCTGATTCAATGTGAAGTACACCAGATGATTGTGACATGTTTATTCTTCCTTATTTTTACGGTGTGTTATAACATATCATTTAGTGGTATATAAATTATTTACAATATTTACTTTTTTCATTAACAAGGTGGCGAACAGCTCTAAAGAGCTAGCGCAATAAAACAAATGCTAAATAGAAGATTATTTTTAAAGGGTGCGGGAACATTGGCGTTTTCAGGGCTACTATCAAGTACGCTTTTGCAGGCTAAAGAATATGCTCAGCGTAACTTGACTATAGGCTACGGGCCGTTACAGCCAGACCCTAAAAAGTTATTAGATTTGCCAAAGGGTTTCAAATATCAAGTTATATCCAGTTTTCATGATGCCATGAGTGATGGTTTTCATGTACCTGATAGAGCTGATGGGATGGGGTGTATCGCATTACCAGAAGGGAAGGTGGCATTGATTCGGAATCACGAGCTAAAACCCAACCATTTGTTAAGTCAGCCGGAGTCAATGCAAAAGTTAAAGTCTTCATTGGCTTACGACACTTCTGCTGATGGCATAGCATTGCCCGGAGGCACTTCAACCATCGTTTATAATATGGCTACCCAGCAGGTAGATCGGCAATATTTAAGTTTAATCGGTACCATTCGAAACTGCTCTGGCGGCATAACTCCTTGGGGAAGCTGGCTTTCATGTGAGGAGTCTGTTGCAACTGCCGACGCTAACACTCAACACGATCATGGCTATATATTTGAAGTTCCCGCCAATGGCAATGGTCTAACTCCAGCGATACCTTTAAAAGAAATGGGGCGGTTTAATCATGAAGCCGCTTGCGTTGACCCTGAAACCGGTATTGTTTACTTAACTGAAGACCGAGGCGATAGCTTATTTTATCGCTTTATTCCAAATGTTTATGGCAAGCTTTCAAAAGGCGGAAAGCTGCAAGCGCTGTCGATAAAAGGCATGCCGAAGTTCGACTCTCGCAATTGGAGTAAGTCTGATATGACGGTGAACCAATGGTTTGACGCTGAGTGGATAACACTTGATGAACCCGAAAGCCCTAAAGATGATTTACGAAAAAGAGGTCATGAATTAGGGGCAACAATTTTTGCTCGTGGAGAAGGGATTTATTGGGCTGATAATGAGCTTTACTTTACCTGTACTAATGGTGGTGAAAAACAGTTAGGGCAAATTATGCGATACCAGCCGAAAACAGCCAAGACTTCTATTGAACATCAAGGGGGGCGAATACAATTGTTTCTCGAAAGTGTTGATGCTAACCAATATAATTTTGGTGATAACCTCACGGTTACCCCTCAAGGGCATTTACTTGTTTGTGAAGATCAATATACCGAAGTCGTTGAAAATCACTTGCGTGGCGTCACGCCTCAAGGTGAAGTGTATAGTTTTGCTAAATTAAACATTCAAACAGAATTAGCAGGTGCCTGCTTTTCTCCTTGCGGAAGTACACTTTTTGTTAATGTCTATTCACCTTCTAAAACATTAGCAATTACAGGCCCATGGAATACCGTATAAAAAGTAGGGTTCCAAAGTATTGATGAGTATATCGTGTTGGCAAAGTCACTAGAACGGGGGAACCTAAGCTGTATAAAGCTAGATAAATGGGAGTAATAGCTAAGTTGTTTTATTGGTGCTAGTCACGTTGGCTATAAAGTTCGACCAAGTACTTTATTAGAAATAGATACAAAAAGCCCTAACCGAAGTTAGGGCTGCTTGCTTCATACAAGCAATGGTGATGACTACTGAAATCAAACGGCCAATCCATTTAGCTATTCGGGTAATCAGCTATAACTTTATTTTAGACAAATAAAAAAGCCTCAACATAAATGCTGAGGCTTCGTTATGAATGGTGCCGACTGCCGGAGTCGAACTGGCGACCTACTGATTACAAGTCA
>CAJXQI010000030.1 GCA_913058395.1 uncultured Colwellia sp.
AGAAACAATAGCGTTTGCTTTGAATTGGTTAATATCCTCAACATAATCCATCATATTATCTTTATTCATAGCAAAAGAATTAAGCATTTTTCTATTGTAGAAACCATGATAAAGCCTATTTTTTAATGACTTTGCTTGACTAGGGTTCCCTAAGTCAGCACCCCAAAGGTATAAGGTTTTTACGCCTAAGCCTGCACCTAACCAACCATAGCCTCGCCACATTATCGCTTCTCTTCGGGTATTACTTTCAAGGTCTAACTCAAACGTAAAGGGTTGACCCGTTGAACCGCCAGTCGATTTTTTTACATTATTAGCATCAGTTTGGCTAATAAACTCTTGATAATGATTACGAATATCAGTTTTTGTGGTGATGGGTAATTGGTAAAAGTCAGCCATGGATTGAATATCATGGTAAGAGCTTATACCCACGTTTTTCCATGCCTTTTGATAGTAAGAGGTATTGTTAAAAGCATGTTTTAACACCCCTTGTAATGCTTGCCATTGGCAATTAGCTAATTGCTCTGGAGACCAAGCTAAGTGCTTCTGATAGTCGTTTAAGTATGGAATAAGGCCTTTACCCTTAATTTTGTCATATAAAGGCATTATCGCGTGTTGAAATAAAGAAGGGTAAATATCCATACTGTTCACTTAAGTTGTTTTTAAAAAGGGAATTTTTTTACTAATGATTGCAAGCGATTTTTGTTTTAAGTGTTTATCAAGCAAAATAAACCAATTAATTAATATAATAAATGGAAACATTATTGCAGCACTCACTATCAACATTAACCAACTTTTTTCAATGTAATGCATGATAAATTGCTGACCAAAATAGCCTATGGTATAGGTTAATATTACAGACAACATAAAACCTTTGATAACCGGGGCAATACTAAAGTTATTGTAGCGCTTTAATAAAACTAAATTTAATAGCACGTCTGTTATAAAAAAGCCAATCGCAGTGCCTACGGCAATACCAATAATACCGATATAACTAGAAAGAATAATTGAGCAAGTAATGTTAACCACTGCACCGAATAAGTTGGTTAAGGCTAACAGCTTGTGATTTGCTTGAGCGATCAATACGCCTTTGACTGACCAGTTCAATGCTCGACATAAAAAAGAGAACACCAGTAAATTCATCAGTAATATAGAATCAAAAAAGCTATCGCCAACCCATAATAAAACAAATAAGCCACCAAAAATAAAGAGTGATTGGTAGAGCACACTGTATACCAATATATTAATGGCAGTTATTTCATGAAACATACTTTCCATGTTTTCACCTCGTGCCACCATACGAGTGAAAACAGGTTGAAAAATGCCACTGATTGATGAGGCAAATCCTTCAACTAAAGCACTTAGTCGGTTTGCAATGCTATAAATTGGCACCAATGTTAATTCGAATAACTTAGTGACCAAAATAGGATCTGATTTAGTGCTTATCACTCGTGCGACACCACCAGCAATTACATGCTTTGAAAAATTAAATAAAGCTTTCAGTTCTGAAAAGCTCACTAGTGAAAGTTTGAAAGATAAAGGCGAAAATAGTTTTTTTGCATAATAGACTTTCATAACATTGCTACAGAAGTCGGCCGTAAGAGTGGCGGCAACAGCCCCTAAAATATGCATTTCTGGAATAAGGAGAAAGACTAAAGTGGCTTTGAATATGGTATTAAAACTTGAAATGTTTGCATCGATATCGTAGCGCAACATACCAGAAAAGAAGCCATTAAAGGCATTCATTAAGAAGTCCCAAACAACCTTCAGTGCTAGCATCATTAAAGCGCTGGTAAATGTTATTGAGCTTGCTTCATTAACCCCCATAATACTAGGATACTGAGCAAGTAATAATAAACCTAAAGCAGATAATAACCCTAAGCTACCAAACAGTACTAAACTGGTTGAAAAAACGGTATTAATCTGATGATTGTCTTTTTGCTCTAATGCTATGGTGATGTGCCGTTGAACCGCTGCAGGGAAGCCTAGATCAATTACATTGAACCAACCTAATATTGAGAGGGTCAGCAGCCACAAACCATAATCATTATTCCCTAAGGTATTAATGAAAAAAGGCGTTAATAGTAGTGATATAGCTACCATTATTATGTTTTCTAATAGCCGAAAAGCGGAACTGGCAAATAATTGCTTCTTCATTTTATACTCTAATTTTTATTGTTATAAGCCTACTTTCATCGCTATAAATACGGTAAAAATAATCAACCAAGAATACCACATACATTTATAAATCATTTTTGCTGAAAATAAGGATTTCAATGCCGGTTGAATTTTAAAAACTCTAATAAAACTTGCTGTTTGTAGCCCTAAAAAAACAAACAATAAAAGGCTATAGCTTCTACTTAAAAAGAAGGCAGTAATCATAAAGCCCACCATAGAAAAAAATAACATTTTGTTTATACGCAGTTCATTCAAATAATCTGTTTTAGTTTTTTCTGAGTATTCATCACCCTCTAATGTTGGATGTTTTTTGATGAGTAAAAAACCTGAGAGCATAGATACTATTAAAACTCCGCCCCAAATAGAATAGCCAGCTATGCCAAGTTCAGCGGCGATGTGGATATAGGAATTATGGGCCACCAAATTATGCTCTTCTATAAAATTTCCCATACCAATACCGAAAAGTGGGTGAGTCATCAGCATATGAATACCTACATACCATGCATCTAGTCGCCCATTTGCTGACGACTCTGACGAAGACATTCCGCCAAAGGAAGCCAATAGTGTTGCAACTAGCGGAGCCATAATAATGGTAAATAAAATCAGCTTTGAGCCTGCTTTAGTTATTAGGTAGTAAACACTAACTGTTCCTACTACCCCTAAAAGCGTCCCGCGAGATCCTGTCATGTAAACACCATAAAGTAGGCATGCGATAACTCCTAGCATAATGATTTTTTTTATAAAATTACCCGTTGCATAAAAGTACGCTGCAATGGGAAAGTTCATCACTAAAAACATTCCAAGGTCATTAGGGTCACTGAAAAAACCGAAATAAGTGATACGTATTTCCTGTCTTCTCACACTACCAACACTCTGACTGTTTCCAATTCCTGTGCCGTATTCACCATTATAAGAAGAGTATTGCAAGTGACCGTTGTAAACCATAATGAGAGCAGCAGCAAGGCAGACATACATCATGATGTGCTGGCGATTTATGTTGGTAATACAATTACTAAAAAGAAAGAAAGGGATAGCCGCGCTGACTATCATTATATTCGCTTGGTAGAGCCCACCGCTAAACCAACCATTAAAAATAGCTGAAATCATTATTATTGGAATTAGACTAAATACTAAATAATGTTGTGGCAGTAAAGTAATTGGCCGAAGGGTAAATAAAGTTAATACGATAGTTAGTATCGCAAGAACCTTAATAATTATCATTTGCTCGGTGCTAGGAGAAAACTCATGAGGTCTTATTAAAATAAAAATAGCGTAAAGTAACAGGAAAAAAAAAGCTAATGCAGCGTCTTTTTCTTTTACTATCGGGGTATATTTCGCCACTGGCCTTTTGTCCTTTAATGAAGCATAACGTAATATTATACGTTACTTAAAAATATCTTCTGAATAACTTTTAAAAATAAGTGTTTGAAAGGCTTATTAATCATTGATATATCATAAAGTTCTTTTTTTTCAGAATTGAATGACGATTTATAGCTATTATTTACACTACCCATCATAAAGTCATATACATAGGTGCTGCAATTTTCAATAGACCAAACGTGTAAATTGAAGCCAGGAGATAGGTGCTTGCACTCTTCTTCATCCCATCCTCCTTGGTAATAATACAGATTGTTTTGATCTTTTAAATAGTAATGAATAGCTATCACGCCACCTTCAATTAAAATGGCACTCATTGCCGATTGCTCATGTTGTTGGCTTTGTCGCAGCCGTGTATGAAACTTATTAAATCGATGGTCTGAGAATGCACCTTTTTGGCCTAATTTAATCCAACGCTTTTGATGCAGATCTGCCATTAGATTCCAGTACTTTTCTTGTTCTCGGGCTGCAACCCAGGTGAACTCAGCTTTACTAGACGTTAGCCTATTTTTAGAACGACGTAATTTGCTTTTTGTATTTTTGCTTAAACAGTTTTCTTGCCAATTATTAGGCTTCACATAATACTGTGAGCCATTTTGAACTAATGCATTTTGAGGAGCTATTTTTAATATATTAGCGTCTTTCTTAATTGCCCTTGCGTTGAAAGTATCAAAGCTACTATCGGTTATGAGATCAGCACAAAATTTATTTACAGGGGCGGTATACTTTGGATTAAACAAAATATCTAAATACTCGGAAGCGACCTCTGTACATTCTTCTTCCCCTTGGCCTAAAAAAAACAGATGGTTTTGTGACCAATACGTATTAAGTTTTTGATAATAGAAAGGCAATAAGGCGATTAGTTCATTGTCTTTATATGCTGCAAATGTATATAAATGCCAATTATCTTGCCAAAATATTTCATGCCAGTTTAAAACCCAATACGGAGAAGTAAACAGGCAATCATCATTAAACTCACCGTTTAAGCGAGTCCACTGCTCAGTGAGTGACGAAAGTTGCTTAATATCTTCGATTTTTTTCCAAAGAATAGTCATTTTATTTTTATAATTACACCAATCGAGATTTAAGTTCTTAAATTAATGAAAACAATAATACTGGTAGTGAGTGCTATGTTACCGCATAATTGTTAAAAATTAGATACATAATATTAACAATGCCAGATAAATTTACTTCTAAGTCAATTATACATGTTGTTTCTAGCCTCGAAGTAGGGGGGGCAGAAAGGTTTGTTATTGATTTATGTCGATTGCAAATTGGCCAAAAAATGACAGTGGCAATTTTATCTTTTGGGTTAGAAGATGACACCCTAGTTTCAGAGTGTGAGAAGGCTGGAATTAATGTCTTTTTTACTGCGAAAAACAAAATGGGCAAATGGCGAGATGCATATCTTAGTGTAAACGCTTTCAATATTATTCATTTTCATTCGCCTTATCCATTAAAGTTTATGTTGCCGATAATGCCGCTGTGTATACGAAAAAAAATTATATATACGCGCCATGGCGCTGATCCATTATCAGGTCGGTCTTGGGACTATATGCATAAAATAGCGCGTCTATTTGTTAATGAGGTTAGCTTTGTATCACAAGAGGGTGCTGACGTATTTGCACGTACTCACGGATGGCTAAGAAAATCGAAGCATGTCATTGATAATGGCGTTAATTTAGATGAAGTTGTTATTACTAGAACTCAAAGTGATAAAACCCGTATTGGCTCAGTAGGCCGAATGATCCCATTGAAAAATCAGATCTGCTTACTAAAAGCAATAACGCTATTACCTGAGGTAAAGAGAAAAGCTGTTGAAATACACTTTTTTGGAGATGGCCCTGATTTAGCACTTTTAAAAGATTTTGTTGATAAAAACTTATTGCAAGAGTTCGTTATATTTCACGGAATGGTAAGTAATCGTAGTGACATTTATAATAGTTTTGATATTTTAACGGTAACGTCTGAAACTGAGGGTTTATCTTTGGCTATTATGGAAGCTATGGCTTATTACTGCCCAGTGCTAGCTAGCAATGTGGGCGGTAATTCAAAGCTAGTCGTAGATGAAAGTAACGGCTATTTATTTGACTATGATGACGCGCAAAAATTATCTGATAAAATTGCTATATTTATTGCAAATCCTGAATTAGTAAAGGCGTTTGCACTCAAAGGACGAAGCCGAATTGAGGAGCAATTCTCTCTTGAAGCGAGTGTCGAAAAATATCAAAAATTGTATCTTTCATAAGAGGATAGTATGCCTATAGCCATTCGATCATTTTTCAGATATACGGTTTTGTTGATTTCTGTCCTCTCCAATTTTTCCTTCGCAGAAAGTCACCAACTTGATATTAATGTTCCAAGAGGGGTTAAGGTTATTTCATTACCTTTTCCTCAAGAGGAGCTCATGTTAGATAGCAAAGTCTCGGTCAGTCTTGATGCTCACATACTTCCCGCTAATATTTCTTACTCATTGCTATGGCCACAAAAAATTGAGGCTCCTCGTAGTATAAGAGTACTTAATATTGAATTTGACGAAATACCCGTAAATTCATCGTTAGTTTCATTGAGGTGGCAGGTATCAGATCGCTTGTTGAAAAAAAGCCAGCTAAGTACAATGTTGAATGCACAAATGGTATACCCAGATTTAAATTGGCTTAGAAGGGCATTATTACTAACCAATAATAATGGTGTTGAAGAAGGTTGGTACCGAGATATACAAAAACTGACAGCGATTTATCTTGCCGATGAAACACTACTAGCTAAAAAGGGTTACCCTAAGTCAGTGGCAAGCCAATGGCTGTATGACAAACCGCAGGCATTTTATCAATTGTTTCTTACTGATGGCGATCAAAAATTCAAACGACAAGCTGACCGTTACGTAGCGTTTTATAAAAATCAAATTGATGCTAAAGGCTATTTTAAGTTATCTAAACCAAAAGATATAAAATATTTGATGGGTAGATCCTTAGTGTATAGCTTTCTATTAAATCAAAACTACTCTTCTTTAGAAACTCTTGAAAGAATGTTCAACGCATCTCTAGATTGGCCATCGACATATTCTGGTAAGGGTTTTTGGACTGAACGTCATCATGCGGCAGCTATGAATATAGCGATAAGCTTTTGGGAGGTTTCAGGACGAGAGGATGCTAAAAAGCGTGTTGATGAATTAGTGGAAGGGATTTTTCAGATGACGTTTTCTCCTCATGCCGATTGGCCTGTAAGAGGTTGTCCGCAGCATACTTTTAATTCACATGAAGGCTGGGGGGATAATACTCCGGCTTGTTCGCCATGGATGATGGCACTTATTGCGGATAACTTATGGAGATACTATTTGTTAACCTCAGATAAAAAGTCGTCATTGTTGTTGTCATCATTTGTAGATTTTCTGCTTGTTGAAGGTACTTATATAGCGAATGAAGGGAAAATAAAAGGGCACCTTGTACCTAAGTATTTAGTTTCTTTGGATAACTCAAAACAAGAAGAGTTAGACCCTTGGTCTGATCGAGAGCATACATGTGATGTAGCTGCAATGGTAGGAAAGGGGCTCTTTATAAAAAGGCAACTCGGCAAGGATTACCTGCGTCATAAAAAGCTGTTCAACCAATTGTCAGGTCTTTGTAAATTGAAGCACCTAGCAATTGTAGAAAAATACAAATATGTCAAATTGACCCAAATAAGCAGTAAGCCACCAAGGAAGTTCAATTGGCAGTATTCGTCAACAGATGATTTGCCGTGGCTAATGCAAGTATTAAATGCACCAAGTAACACATCAGTAGTAGAGGAATAATTTTGAATTATCGTAGTGATATAGATGGCTTGAGAACAATTGCAGTTTTTGTTGTTATTCTCAATCACGCTGGGTTTAGTTTTTTTTCAGGTGGCTTTGTCGGTGTTGATGTATTCTTTGTAATATCTGGATTCTTAATTACTTCTATTATTTACCCTAGCATTGTTGAAGGGAACTTCAGCCTCACTAGGTTTTTCTCTCGTCGAATCAAGCGGCTTATGCCTGTTTTATTTTGTGTTATCGCCATTACAGCAATTGTTTTTAGTTTAATTATGTTGCCGCAAGATTTGATGCAATTCTACCGCAGTATTATTTGGGTATTAATGTATGCAGGTAACTTCTTTATGTGGCTTAATCATGGCGGTTATTTCGATGGTAACTCTCAAGAAGCTCCACTACTACATACATGGTCATTAGCTGTTGAAGAACAATACTATTTTGTTTGGCCTATTATGCTAATTGTCGCGGTGAGGTTTTTTGGTGCAAAAGTAACCGCTTGGCTTTCAGTTATACTATTTATTGCCTTGACAGTTTTTTCACAATGGGGCGTAGATGTTACTGTTGGCGCAGCATATTATCTTTTACCTACACGCTTTTTCGAGCTACTGATTGGCTCATGCCTTGCGATTTTTTGGGTCAAACTGCCTGAATTAGGTCGTACTTCACAGCATGGACTATCCATTATTGGTTTATGTATGGTAATGATTAGCTCAATTATGCTTACTGAGCACTCTTCATTCCCCGGTTATAATGCGTTGTACCCAATAATAGGCACCGCGCTTATAATATATTCTCAAAAAGGGATCGTTAATAAATTTTTATCAACTAAAGCTATGGTCTATAGCGGCAACATTTCATATTCACTGTATTTGTGGCATTGGCCTATTTTTACTTTGATGCGCTATATGTCGATTGAACTGACTCTTACAGTACAAGTTTTTTGTATCGCTTTAACTTATGCCCTTTCGATGCTTTCTTATCATTATATTGAGCAGCCGTTCAGGCATCTCAAACTTAATGATTTCAAATCTATTACGCTAAAGTTATATGTACTTCCAGCAAGTGTTTTGATTATTGTTTCTTGCCTTGGGATATACTTTAAGGGTTATGAAGGACGACTTCCTGAAAATGTTGTTGCTATGGAAAAGTCGCTTAATACCCATTCAAGTAAATCTCGCCAATCTTGTCATTCAGCTTTTAGGGACAATAATAAGCTGCCGGCTGAAGATTGTATTTTAGGCACAAAAAGGGCCACAAATGAAGGCAGTGGTGTATTTATTTTTGGCGATTCCCATGCGAACCATATAGTACCATTTATGGAAATATTAATTGATGATGTTGATGGGTGGGGTCAAGACTATACATTAGATCGCTGTTTACCCATTGCAGGTTTAAACTGGGGTGGAGATCTATACAAATCAAAACGCTGCAAATCGAGAAATGACAAGGCCATAGAGCACATAAAAAATAACAATTTTAAATACGTTGTGCTTGCAGCATCATGGCCTGGTATTGAAACCAGACGTATATTTGATGATTCAAAGCGTATTTTAGATGCTAAAGAAAAAGAGCAATTATTTCAAAATTCATTAATTGCTACATTACAGCTGGTGGTTAAGTCTGGAGCAACTCCTATCCTAGTAGAAGATACACCTACCTTGGCTGGAAAAAGTCCTAAGTGTACTATTAAAAAAATAGTTTTTGATTCAGAGATTAACTGTGATGTATTTATTGAAGAAAACCCTTTTATAGTAAAAGCTTTCCAGCAAGCCCAAGCGGTTATTCCAGAAAGCATAATTATCAAACCGAGTGAGCTATTTTGCCATGAAGGAGTGTGTCAGATGCAAGTAAATGGCACGCCATTATTTAGAGATAATGACCACTTAAATATCGATGGAGCAAAGGAGCTTGCAAAGCGTCACTTAGAAATTCATGGCAACTTTATTAATTAACCAAAAAGGGCTTAAATCGAGTAGGTGTATAAGTGCAAAACTTGACACCTATAGCTCAATGCTTCTTCCACAACGACGTAATATCTTTAACAGTAAAGTATTTCCAAGCGGCAACTAAGGCTGCTAAGTTTAGGCTGCAAAAACTAATGCAAGTATTGATAAAAGGGAGTTTAGACTGATTGTATTTATAGCCGATAAATGTGTAGCTATAAAAGAAAATTTGGCTCCAAAATAAAACACCAATTGCAGTGAATGCCAAAAATGAGCTAGATATGAATAGCGATATTAACGCAAAAGGCATAATTAAACGGGCGACCTTGTGAGATATGAATTGAAAAAATAAAGGGTTGCTTTTAATTGATAGTAACCAAGGAAGCTGCTTAATTAATTGATAATTACCCGCCAGTGTTCTTACTTTTCGATAAAATTCTTCGGTTACTGTATTTGAACCAGTATCATAGGCTACTGCGCTCTCACAAAACTTAACTTTATAGCCTTGCTTTACAATGCTGAGGGGGATGTACATATCGTCAAGTAAAGAGTCTTCAGGAACATCGGGGATTAAGCTTGAACGTGCCATGTAAATAGCACCAGTGACACCAAGTACTGAATGCAATTCGCTTTCCTTAATACGAATCGACTTTTCATACTTCCAATACAGTCCCTGCTCGCTAGTACCTCCTAATGAGCGTATTTTTAAATTGCCACTTACTGCCCCAATATTTTTATCAGCTAGTACAAAGGCTAAATGCTTTAGGGCTTGGTTATCAAAAGATTGCCTGATATCTGCGAAAGCGACCATTTCGGTTCTTACATGTTGTTTTGCATGTGATAATGCGAAAGATTTCCCTCTATTTTGAGAGTAATGTAGCAATTGAATACGACTATCGTTTAGCAGCTCAATCACTTCTGATGGGTTGTCTGTAGAACCGTCGGAGACGACGAGTATTTTTACTTTGTCAGATGGGTAATCACTTTTGAATATATTCTCAATTCTTTTTGTTAGTTCGTTTCGGCTATTATATATGCACAAAACCACTGTAAGCTCAGGTAGTTCACTATGCGAAGTGACAGGCATTGTTTTTTCATTCTTTACAATTCTTAGTAATAACGGGTAGCCAATAAAGGTATAAAATAGAAAGAAAATACTCGTAAAAAAGATTGTTGTCATAGTAAAGGAGGGAAAGAAATTAAGATTGTTCTATCATAAGGGAAAAGTGTTGTAATGTTGCAATTTTATTTAAAAAAAAACCGACTTTCGTCGGTTTTTTCATAAGTGTACTAATTAAAGCTTTTTGCGGCCAAATAAGCCAAAACCAATAAGACCTAAGCCAAATATTGCTAATGTAGAAGGCTCTGGAACAGCTCTAACTTTAAATTGTGCTAGTAAGTTGTTTTGTTGCTCTTCAATAGTAACAAAGCCAAAACATGCTGGTTGGTTATTCGAACATTCGTAACCATCAGAAAGTACTGTTAATCCAGAAAGGCGAGTCGTTACTAAGTATACAGTATCTCCCCAACCAGGAATTGGTTGGTTTAATGAATCTACTAATACAAATGGTACTGTGAATTCTATGAAGTCAGGTCCAACAACAGGCTGAAAAGGTAACGCTTCTAAGCCAGTAATTTCGAATATATCTCCACAGCCGTTAATATTGTCACCAGTAAGGTGAGGGTTTCCATCAGGACAAGTGCCTGTAGGTGAACCATTTACAGTTTCAAAGAAGTTAATACCAAATTGAAGTTGAGGTGCAAAATAAGGAGCATTGCTCGTTAGTGCGTTTACATCGTCGCCGTATGCTTCCCATGCAGTAGGAGTTAATGATAAAGCATCGAATACAGTAGCCGTTTCTAAAGAATCACCTACAATAACCCAGTTTTCATGAGTAATATCTGTACCATTAGCCCAGCTTGCTCCATTAGTTGTAATTGAACCAACTACAGGGCTAGAAATGTCAAGGCTACTTTGTGGGTCTGAACTTACACCAGCTGGTGTTCCCCAAGTTAAACTCGTATGTAACGCATTATCTGCGCCATCAACAACGAAATCACCATTAGAGTCGATAATATTGCCAGTGTTTACTGTTAATGCACTATTGTCGCCAGTTGCAGAGTTACCTGAGGCTTCTACTTCATCATTTGCATAAGTAGTAGTTGATTGACCTGTATAGTCCTTAAAGCCAGCCTGGTTGTTGTAAGTCCATTCTGTAACAAGGCCTGCATTCGCTGCGCTTGTTAGAGTCGCTGTTAGCACAGCAGCAGCTAGTTTAAATTTAGTATTCATGAGCTTCCCTTTAATATATGTAAACTAATTTTTTGCAATTTGCATATACAAAGCATCATGTGTGCCAATGTTGTTTTTTGTAACTATTTCAGTGGATTGACTTTGCTCTTACTGTTAATGCTTAACCTTCTGTAAAGTTTTTTGACAATAACTATATGCTGGTTTTTATGGTCGATTGGTATTGGTATCTATAATTAAACTGGTAAGCTCATTCTATTTTATGTATCTTCCAAATAAGTGCCGTGCCCCTCACGCCATTAAAAGCATTAAGTATTTTTAATATCTTAAGTTGTCTCAATGAAAAGGTTTCATCTTGCCCACTTTTGAAAATATAGTTAATTCTAAAACTACCTTTAGTGTGCTCAACGGTTAGTTCATTCCAGCCGTCTGAAATGAATGGCTGATGAGTTGTTAGGTTCACAGGAGTAAATTTATTAGCAAAATAATCTACAGAATCGCCTAACTCCTCTCCTTTAAATAAATACCGCGCTGTAAACCCTTCTTCATCTGCTTGTACACATAGGCTATGTGGTGATGATATTTGTGGTAACGGTAATAATGGAACATTATTTAAACAGTTAACTGTGTCATAACTTTTTGATACAGAGCCTATCGACTTCACCATTGTTGGACTTGTTATTATTAATATTGCGAATGCGAATATTAAGGTGCTCAAAAGTGGTGTGCTAGGTTGTAAAGGTGTTGCTGTCTGGTGACTTGAAGTTGTGCTAAATTTTTGACCAACGTAAAAAAGAAAGAATAAAAAAGGAATATAAAGATACCAGCCAAAAGTATTATGGTCGGTCATTAAACTGCTTTCCATATTTGTGTTGTGACCAATCATAATGAGCATTGCAATTCGCACCCAGTTAGTGATTAAAGCTCCTAAAACTGCAATCGTTATGAAAATTAAACCATGCTTCATATTTCTCACATTAAGGAATATGAATAAACTAGAGACTGATAAAGACACTAATAAGTAACGCAGGCCGCTGCAGCCTCCTGCAATTTCAAAAATCCCTGCAGGTATTGTAATGAAGTTACCTTCAACATACGTAGGGATTCCCGTTAGGCCCATAAAGTAAGTTACAGTATAGGTTGAAAGGGTTTGCAAATAGGGAGTTAATATTCCCCAAATAGGAAGTAAAAACACTAGGAATAAGGCAGGGAATAATACCCTAAATTTATTCTCAAAGATTAGCGCTATAATTGATGTATAGAATAGAATGAAAAATATTCTATAGCCTGTTGTGAATTGCGCAATGGTAAAAATAACTAACGAAAAAGCAAATACCAATGTAACTGAAAGTGAAAAGTAATTTAACTTTCTGCTAAATTTTAGGCTCCCTTCTTGATATAACTCGTAGTATAGATAGCCCGTAATTACGGGGACAAGGTATGCATGTGAATAGGTGCCATCATCAAAACTATATTGCCAAATATTCATTGCAATATCTAATTGCAATAGAATAAATATAAATGAAAAAAACAGCACCATAATTAAAGGAGCATATTGTTTAAAGAAAGTCACACTACCACCTTTGAAAATAAAGGCATGAGAACAGATCTGCTCTCATGTCCAATATCATGATTACTTATTTAATAATTGCTCGGCAAGCTCATTTTGATTATTTGCTTTATATGCTTGCGCCAAATGCAAAGTAATATCATCATTTTTAGGCGCTAGTTTTTTTGCTAACTTTAGTGTTTGAATTGCTTTTTCGAGTTCATTTCTTTTAGTGAGTATAATGCCCAAAGTATCAAGGATTTGGGGGTGTTCAGGTATTATTTTGATAGCCTCATTGACGTATTTTAAGGCCTGCTGATAATTCTCTTGCTGGTAGTATACCCATGCCAAATTATTATATGCAATTGCATTGTTAGGCTCATTTTCTAATAGCTCTTTATATTTATTGATCGCTTTGTTCGGAGATTTATTTATATAAAGTTCCGCTAAGAGAGATGTGAATGTTGTATTTTGAGGGGAGTTATCTACAAGTTGCTCCAGTAGGTTGATAGCATCATCTGCTTTGCCTGATAACTTATATGAATTAACAAGGAATATTGCTGTATTATCCTTAGCATTTTTCTTATAAGACTCCTCTAAGAAGTTAATGGCTTCGTTATATTGAGAACGAGCCATAGCAACTTGCCCTTGCAAGCGCAGCACAAAAGCATGTGTAGGGTCTATTTCTACAAGGTTATTTATTTTCTGTGATGCTAATTCAAATTGTTTAGTCGCCAGCAAATAATAAGCCTGTAGTGATAACAATTGAAAATGAGATTTAAAGTGGCTTAAATTCAGGGCATTATTAGTAACCATTAATGCATCTTGATAATTTTTCTGTCTATCAAGGAAGTCAATGTGGCTTAAAAAAGCTTTATCATTTTCTGGTTGTGCTGTTTGCCATTTTTGATACATGTTCACCAAGTTAACCTTTTGCCCACTAAGTACTAGTGTGTTGGCTAATGCTTGAAAGTAAACTGTTGGTAAGTTTTGATATTCATTTAGCTCATTAAGAGTTTCGATGCTTTTGCTGAATTCTCCTTTCGCTGTGTAACGTCGCGATAGAATAATTCTTGGCCAAACGGCACTTGAATGCTCATTGATAATTTGGATGAATCTTTGTTCTAGTTTTGAGTCTTTTCCTTCCGCTACTGCATTACTGATTGCCAGAGGGTATGTATAAGGATACTCAATATCAATAGATAATATTTTATTTAATAGTTCATTTGAATGAGCGTAGTTTTTATTCTCTGATGCAATGATAGCTAGGTTAAATAAGGGGACTACGTTACTACTGTCTATCTTAAAAGCAGTATTAAAAAACTCTTTGGCCTTTTCAGTTTTTTTAGCTTTTAAAGCAATGTTGCCATTTAATATGAGTGCAGAAATGCTTTCTGGGTTTTCTTTTAGCCATAACTGAGCTATTTTTTCTGCTTTATCAATTTCTCCTTTTTTTACATGGCTCATCGCTAGAATGATATTAGCAGATTTGAATTGGGGGTCGAGAGCTAAGGCTTGTTCTAGCTCCTTAAGCCCTGAATTATCATCTTTGGAAAGTTTTAACATGCCAAGTTGCGCTTTAATTTGAGCGTTATCTGGCGCTAGAGTAGCTGCTTTATTGAGCATCTCTTGTGCGCTTTGGGTATCACCTTTTTTTACATACTCTTGCCCTAAGTTTGCATAGAGTAAGGCATCTACGTTTGTTAATTCACTAAGAGTTTCGGATAAACCGTCTGTGTATCCAAGCTTTACTTGTAATAAGGCTAATATACTATGAACTTGATGACTTTTGGGCAGGTGATCTGCAATAGCATTTAATTGGTAATATGCTTGTTCATGTTCTTTTAAGTAAAAACTACTCAAGCCAGAAATCATCTGTGCTAAACCATTATTAGTTGCATTAACAACTTCATTTGACAGTTCTTTTGCATCATCATAATTTTTTTCTGAAAATGCTAGTTGGGCTGCTAACAAATTTACGGTAGGGTGTTTGTCATTTATTTTTACTAACTTTTCAATATGTGGCTTTGCTAAATCAAACTTGCCAGCTTTTATATAGTTGTGCGCAACAAGTGTTTGAATAGCAAAGTTATGAGGTTTCAGTTCAAAATATTTAAGGTATGATTCTGCAGCTTGGCTGTATTGCTTTATGTTCGAATGTATACTTCCTTTTAGAAGCCAAGCATCAGGTAGTTTGCTATTTGAAACGGTTAAAGCTGTTAATATTTCCAACGCTTTTTCTTGCTTTTCATCATAAGCAAAAATTAAGGCTTGACCTAATAAGCTATATTGGGATTGTTCATTAATTTGTATTGCTTGCTGTATAAGGTTTCTAGCCGGTTCAATTTTTTTTAGGCTTAGATTTGCTTTTGCACCAATTAATAATGCATGCATTCTTTCATCGTCATCGCTAAATGATACGTTTTGTAATGTCTTCAACGCTTCTGAAGTTTGATTTAATAAAAGTTGTGTTTTAGCTAATAAAAGAATGGCGCCTTCATTCTCGGCATCATCTTTTAATACTCTTCTAAACTCCTTTTCGGCACCAAGAAAATTATCATTAAATAGATATATCTTCCCTAGCATAAATCGTGCACTAAGGTGTTGAGGATCTTTTTGTAATATATTTTTCAAGTTAATAGTCGCGGTAGATAACTGTCCTTGTTGAAATAAGCTCTCGGCTTCCTTAAAAAGTACCGTATTATCTTTAGGGCTAGTGCATGCAGTTATACACAAAACTAACATTATGGTAGTAACATGAAAAAATTTATTTTTCATCAGAAGTCCTTTTGAATGCATGATGACTAAGTATCATTAAAAATTATTTTTATAATTAGATAGTCTACTTGGATACTATATGCTTAGCAATTTTAAACATTATTCTTGGTAGGAGCCCTGCATTACCAAATGGTCGCCAGGTTTTGGTAAATTTATTTCGGTAAGCATCAAAGTGTAGGCCGTGCGGCGCGCACACTATATCTCCGCGATTCAGTAATATTTTTAATGCGTATGTTCCGGCAATGCCGGCACACATATTTACGGCCATTGGCGTTGAAGGGCCACGTTTTTCGGTAAAATTGACACGTGAATCATCAACTAAGTATGGTCTTTGCAACATCGCAGGAGAAAGACCAATTAAAAATTGTATCAATTGATCTTCTTCTGACTTCCCGGCAAAGCGAAAATAGTTTTCGTAAGACATTTTTCCGGGCATAAAGCATAGAAATGCGCAGCCCATACCTAAAGGTGCAGCAGTAATTACGGGAATATTTTTTTCATGGCACTTTTGAAAAACTACTTTTCTTGCTTCCAAAGCAAAAAAATCTAGGGCATCGACATAAATGTCTACATCGACGAGGAACTCATCAACATTGTGAGAAAATATACCTTCTGGAAAAGTGGTTATATTCGCTTCTGGGTTAATATCTTTAGCAATATTCTCCATTACATCGACTTTTTGTTGACCCAAAGTTGACATAAAAGCACCAGACTGACGATTGAAGTTGTGTACCTCAAAATCGTCAAAATCTGAAATATTAAAATTGCTGATCCCCAAGCGAGCTAATGTCACCAAATGAATACCACCAACGCCGCCAGCGCCAGCTATTGCCACTTTTTTATTTTTGAGTTGTTGTTGCTCTTCTTCCGTGACCCAGCCAATGTTTCTGGAAAATGCTTTTTGATAATCAAACATTTTTTTCCCTATTTATGGTTACTTGATATACTAAATACAGTTTAAGCCAGCGGATGAAAAAAGTACTTATTCAACTAGAGATAAGTGCTTACAAATGTCCTTTGCAATAGAGTCATAAAGAGATTTAAAGCCTGGAGTTAGGTTTTCCATAAATATGGTTGGACTTATGTAGTAGGGTGCACGCATGCCGTGATAATCGATGGCGTCACCTAATTGGATAAAATTGATACCAACGAACTTCATACTACGCGCTAACCTTGGCTCCATCATCACATAAACATGCTTAACACCGGTTTCTATACTCATTGTTGCTGCAGCCATATATAAGCCTATAGCAATAAAAGGAAAGCAGCGCAGTTCAGTCTCAGAGTAATTTGTCTCGCTTATAGCACCTACTGCTGAACCTTTAAACTTATCGGCTTTACGTCGTCTGAAGTCCGACTTCACCGCTAAACGAGATATCTCTGCTATTTCATGGCGTGGAAAATTAGAGGGATGTAATTTATTATTATGAATGGCATTAATACAATACTTTTCTATAGGTAATAGCTCGCTCTCATTTGCAGATCTAACTACTCTAACGCAACTGGTGTAGGTATCAGAAGGTTTATGCTTAATCATGGAAAATATTGATTGTGCATCAAACTCATCTTGTTCCATGCCCTCTTCTTTTACCTTTTCAAAGGCGAGCTCTTCACAATAAACATTATGACGTATACGAAAAACCTCATTTCGTAGTATCTCATTTATTGCAACTTCAGGTTTTAAGAATTGGGTGAAATGCTCAGCAATATTCATTGCATCATGATTTACTTTCATTGATGCAATTTTTTTTGTAATGTTCCCAAAGACAGGCGCGTTTAGCAATTTCTTGCTCCAATTCATTATTACTCCAGCTTCCTAGCAATTTTATATGTTAAGCGTTATCACTATTATTACTTGTTTTCAGTATACTTGCATAACTAATTTTACACTTTTATGAGCAGATTATAGGATATATTATACTTTCTTGTAGATGTCTAAAGTATTACTTTAGTTTAAGTTCCCCCTTAGTTTTAAAAGGTACTATTTCCATTGCAGTGCTATAACCAACATTAAATAAACGCGCTTTTTCTTCCTTGCTCATGGCAAAATCGACAGCTGAAGTTAATCCGGTATTGATAATAATAGTGTTATGCCAAAAAGCGTCATTTATGTATTCACGTGATATTGTCGTCATAAAAGTTCTAATGAGTAATGTAACGTAATTAACGATGGGAAATAGCCCATTGGTTTTTAGCTCATCATATTCATATTCTCCTCTCAAACGAAAGCATAACACTGGTGTACCATCCATAGCCCAATCCCGATGCAAAGCGTCCTCTGATAAGATACTACCGTCCACCATTAAATGCTTACCAAAGCTTTTAAAGCTGAAGATGAGTGGGATGGACATTGAGAACCTTACCGCCAAAGATATTTTCATTCCCGGTGTTCTTTGTCTATTGAAAATTACTGGTCGGCCTGTTTTCACGTCTGTGGCAACTATATGTAAATTGTAGTTTAAATCTGCAAAGGTTTTTCCATTTAAGTGTTGATCGATCCATTGCTCGAATATGTCACCGGAACTTAACCCACCATTTCGTATTAACCCTAACAATGAAAAACCTCTGAACTGGCTATAATTGGTATTCATTGCAATATGTTTTATTTCTTCTAATGATAGTTCTGAAGCGTACAAGCTAGCAATAATACTACCTCCTGATACACCAACAATATGAGAAAAATCAATTGGTAGTTCTTTTAGTGCTTGTAGAACTCCAATATGTGCGGGTAGACGAGTGCCACCACCAGCTAAAATAGGTACTATTTCCGCCACTCAAGTCTCCTCACATACTTTAATCTTTTATGTGATTTAATTATGAGCCATAATATTAAATTCGCTAACTTAACGTATGCTAAGTTGAGGTAAATTTTGAAACTAGTTAAAAGAGTTCATTTATGATTCGTATTATTCAAATATTTATACTTCTGCAGCTAACATATAGTGTCGCTGCCTATAGTAATTTAGTTGAAACTGTTAAATTGATTAAACCGTCGGTAGTCGGAATTGGTGTTTACACGCCTACGGGTCAGCCTAAAAATAGGCTTTATGGCAGTGGTTTTGTTATCGGGAACGGCACTTATATTGTTACTAATCATCATGTGATTGATAAAGAACTAGATGATAGTTTATTGCAAAAACTTGCGATCTTCAGTGGTAAAGGTACTGAAACTAAAGTGAGAATTGCATCTCTTATTGCCAATGACAAAGAACATGATATTGCGATTCTAAAAATCGATGGGCAGCCATTGCCAGCAATGCAGCTATCGAATAATGATTTTCGCCTTGAAGGCAGTGATGTTGCATTTACCGGTTTCCCGATTGGTGCTGTACTAGGGCTTTATCCGGTAACACATAAAGGCATGATTGCCGCAGTAACGCCAACTATTATCCCGCTTGATGATTCAAGACAAATTAGTATCGCAATGTTAAAACGGCTGCGTGATCCTTACTTAGTCTATCAGTTGGATGCAACTGCATATCCAGGCAATAGCGGTAGTGCGATGTATGATGTTAAAACAGGAGCAGTGATAGGCATTATTAATAAAGTGTTTGTGCAGCAGAGCAAAGAGACGGTTATCAGTAAACCTAGCGGTATTACCTACGCAATACCTGTGAAATATTTACATCAACTGTTAAAGAAGCATAAGATTAAAATCTAAAAATCGATGAAAACTGCCTGGCAACGTATTAAGCGGTTGAAGCTTTATTCGTCAGCACTAATTTGTTGTTGCAGCTCTGCATTTTGAGTGGCTAATAGCGTAGATATTGCTACTAATTCAATGTTATTTTCAGCAAGTTGCGGTAAAAGTTTGAGTAGAGAGCTGACTGTTTCTGGATGCGGGTGAGCGATAGCAACTACTGTCTCATATTGCTTCGCAGCACGAATTAACTTGGCAAATTGAGCACTGATATAAGAATGCTCCAATTTATTATCAAGAAATATATGGCGATGCATACTTGGTACGCCAAAACTTCTTGCTACTTTTTCGGCTTGGCTAGCGCTGCTGGTCATACTATCAACAAAAATTAAATTCCGTTCTTTTAGAAATTGCATCGTCCAAGCCATAGGTTTATATAGCTCAGTGAGTTTACTACCCATATGATTATTTATGCCTAAAGCGAAAGGGACTTCTGCAAAAGCTTTTGATAATTGTTGTCGAATTCCGGCTTCATTCATTTGACTGGTGAGCGCACCAGGGCCTAACTTTTTACCATTTTGAGCTTCCATAGGAATATGGAGAATCACGTCATTACTTTTCGCCTTGGCTTGTAGTGCTAAAGCACGACCGTAAGGCGTTTGAGGTAGAATTGCGTAGCTAATATTTCCCGGTAAATATAACGCTTGAAGATCACTTTTTCGATAGCCAATGTCATCAATAATAATGGCTACTTGCAATGATTTTGCTGATATAAAAGGTGAAATTAATAAAATGCAAAGTGCAAAAAATATTCGTGACACAGACAGTCTTTTTATTATGATAAGTGTTTAGTTAGCGTAACAGTTAACACCGATGAAATCGACGATGTTTTACTAATAATAGTGATTGGTATTATTTGCACCAAAGCTTTGGATTCATTGCTTTTCCAGCATGACGAATTTCAAAGTAAAGCCCTGATTGAGTTTGGCCACCACTTTGACCTATTAATGCAATAGGCTCACCCGCTTCTACGCGATCACCAACTGATTTAAGTAATGCTTGATTATGGCCATATAAACTCATGTAACCGTCACCGTGATCAACCACAGAAACTAGCCCGTAACCCTTAAGCCAATCTGAAAATAGAATGGTACCACTATGAACAGTTTTTACTTGGCGACCAATTGGCGCAGATAAGAAAACCCCTTTCCATTTTAAATAGCCTTGCTTTTTAGTACCAAAACTATGTTGTATTCTACCGTGAACAGGCCAATTGAGTTTTCGCTTTAGTTTACTTAAACCGACTAAGTTTTCAGCGGCACGAGCGGCTTCAGCTATTCTTTTAAGTAACGCAACAATCGAAGCTTCCTCTTGTTCTAGCTTAGTTAATTTTTGTTGGCCATTAAGCTGTTTGCTATTAAGTGCTTTTAAGGTTTGTTTTTGTTTGGTTTTAGATAGCTCAAGAATTTGTTTCTGCTGGTTTTGTGCTTGGGTTAATTGCTGTAATTGCGCCACTTGTGCTTGATGCTGCGTTGTTATTTTATTGAGCTGAACAATGGTTTCTTTAAAGGCTTCAATCTCATTAATTCTGGCTTTGTTTAAGTACTGATAATGGGTGATGGTACGCTGCACACTGGCAGGATTTTCTTGGTTTAGTATTAATTTTAAGTAATCATGATGCCCGGTTGAATAGGCCGCTCGTAGTTGTTTTGCTAAAATTTGCTCTTGTTGTTTTTTTTCTGATTCGAGTTGTTGCTTTTCTACGCTGAGCTGGCTTAATTTTTTTTGTGTATCGTTTAGGTTATTACTGGTTGTCGATAGTGTTTTTGCTATTTGTCCAATCGCAATATCATCAGTTTTTAATTGCTGCTCTAAATCGCTAATTTTAACTTTTGTGTTGTTGAGTGCACGTTTTTGCTGAGTAATAGCTTGCTGAATATCATTAAGTTTTTGGTTGGTTTTATCGGTGTTTTTAACTGCTTTATCTTGACTTAATGCTTGAAAAGAAAATATAAAAAGCAATAAACCTACAGCCACAATAGTATTGATGACAAAAGAATTATTGCTTTTATGCTGCAATGTTAAAAACACCATAACGACCTAGCTTAATTTCATTAAATTGCTACCGGTCATTTCTTGTGGTTGTGGTAATTCCATTAAGGATAAAATGGTTGGGGCTAAATCACTTAACGCACCATTTTCTGCAGCTTGGGCATTTCTACCGACATAAATGAGCGGCACAGGTTCACAGGTATGCGCTGTATGAGCTTGTCCTGAAACATTATCAAGCATTTGTTCTGCGTTACCATGATCGGCAGTTATTAAACATTCACTTCCTGTTTCTTCAAGTGCGGTTAACACTCTGGCAATACTGGTATCGACAGCTTCACAGGCTTTTACGGCAGCATCAAAATCACCGGTATGACCAACCATGTCGCCATTTGGATAATTACAAACAATAAAGTCATGTTCACCACTTTTTATCGCCGCAACAAGTTTATCGGTCAGTAATGTTGAGTTCATTTCTGGTTGTAAATCATAAGTAGCCACTTGCGGAGAAGGTATAAGAATACGTTCTTCGCCTTTAAATAACGCTTCTTTACCGCCACTAAAGAAAAATGTCACATGAGCATATTTCTCTGTTTCTGATATACGAAGTTGAGTTTTATTATGTTTCTCTAGCCATTCGCCTAATACATTATCGAGTTTTACCGTCGGAAAGGCACATGGTGCGTTAATGTCAGCCGCATATTCAGTCAACATAACAAAACTGCTTATCTTAGGTTGCTGTTTGCGAACAAAGCCAGAGAAATCAGCTTGAGTGAAACAACGACTAAATTGACGGGCTCTATCGGCTCTAAAATTCATAAATATCATGGCATCGCCATCATTTACTTTTATTGTTTCGCCTTTACTATCAGTGATAGCAGACGCTTTAACAAACTCATCATTTTCATCGCGTTCATAAGCGGCACTTAAGGCATCCGTTGCTGAACTATATTGATATTCTGCTTCGCCGGATACCATTAAGTTGTACGCTAATTCAACACGATCCCAACGTTGATCTCTGTCCATGGCGTAATAACGACCAATAACGGAAGCAACTTGACCACAACCAAGTTCAGCAAATTTTTCTTGTGCTTTAAGTAGTGAAGCTTCTGCGCTGCGTGGCGGAGTATCTCGGCCATCTAAAAATGCGTGTAAGTAAACCTCTTTTGCACCTTTACTTGCTGCCATTTCTAGCATGGCAAATATATGTTCTTCATGACTGTGCACGCCGCCTGGAGATAATAAGCCGAAAACATGTATCGCTTTATTATTTTCTACTGCCATTTCTACTGCGTTTGATAGCGTAAGGTTGGCTTGGAACTCTTTATCTTCAATAGCTTTAGTAATGCGGGTAAAATCTTGATAAACAATACGCCCAGCACCTAAATTTACATGGCCAACTTCTGAATTACCCATTTGTCCTTCAGGTAAACCTACCGCCATGCCAGATGTTTGAATCAGCATGTTAGGTTTGTTCGCCATTAAGTTATCGAGTACAGGTGTGCTGGCATGATAAATAGCATTGGACTCAGGATCTTCTCTGTATCCCCAACCATCTAAAATAATAAGAACTGTCGACTTCTTGTTTGGCATTATGGCTTCCTTTAATCATTCAATGAGTGATAAAACGTCAATTAATGGGACAATATGTAAATTTCGCCGCCAGTATATCAAGAGACGAGCCTAATATCTTCTGAACATCGCGAGAAAATGTTTCAGTTTTACCTGCAGTTTTGCCTTAAAAGTTGTTGTTTATTCGATCAGCCTCATCTTATAAACATTAAAAGCCCAATTCCATGAAAAGTTCAGTTTGGGTTTATTTTATTAGCCTGTATACTGTTGCCAATTTTAGTTAATTAGAATGTAGAATTTATGGACCAACTTATTACGTTTGCAATGAGCCAGCCTTTACTAAGTGCGGCTTGGCTTGCCATTGTTTCAATGATTGTCGTGTTAACGATTAGAATTCAAATGTCGCCGATCAAACAATTGAGTACGCAACAAATGACTTTCTTAGTGAATAGAGAGTCAGGTGTTGTTGTCGATACTCGTAGCGATAAAGACTTTAAAGCAGGTCATATTGTCGATGCAATTCACCTTAATAGTGAAAAAGTTAGTAAAAATGATTTCGCAAGTCTTGAAAAACATAAAGACGATCCCATCATTATTGTATGTACGGCAGGTATCAGTGCCGGTAAAGTTGCTAGCCAAATGGCTAAAGCAGGCTTTACTCGTGTGAATTTGCTTAAAGGTGGTATGAATGCTTGGCAAAGTGCTGGCTTACCAGTTGCGAAAAAGTAACAAACACAACGAGATATCATGATGGCAGTTGAAATATACACTAAAGTAACTTGTTTTTATTGCATGCGAGCGAAAGCTTTACTTGATGATATGCAGGTTGCCTACCACGAAATTAAAATCGACGGTGATGCAGCGTTGCGTGAGAAAATGATCACACGTAGCCAAGGGGCTTCAACAGTTCCGCAAATATTTATAAATAACCAACATATTGGTGGTTGTGATGATTTATTTGCTTTGCATGCCCAAGGAAAATTAACCACACTTATTGCGGGCTAAATAGAGCAGGCGTAAGTGAAAATTAGAATTTAATTCGTCAATAAATGACGAAAACATAGGAAGTAAGAAAATGGCTGACGAAAACCAAAACGGCGCAGAAGCAACAAACGAGCAACAAGCACCACAATTTGCGATTCAACGTGTTTACACGAAAGATATTTCTTTTGAAACGCCAAATTCTCCGGCTATTTTTCAAAAAGAATGGAAGCCAGAAATTCAATTAGACATTGATACCAAATCAAATAAATTGGCTGACGATACTTATGAAGTGACTTTGTCATTAACAGTAACCGCTAAAATTGAAGAGCAAACAGCATTTTTAGCTGAAGTACAGCAAGCGGGTATTTTCACTATTGGTAACTTACCTGAAGCGCAATTAGCACATACTATTGGTGCATTCTGTCCAACTACATTATTCCCATATGCGCGTGAATCAGTTGCTAACCTAGTAAGCCGTGGCTCATTCCCACAAATCAACTTAGCACCAGTTAACTTTGAAGCTTTATTTGCTAATTATGTACAACAACGTGCAGCACAAGCAGAACAAGCACCAGCTAGTACAGAAACGCATTAATTTATGACTGATAAATCTGCAGCTATAGCTGTCATCGGTGCCGGTTCATACGGCACTGCATTAGCTATTTGTTTAGCCCGTAATGGCCATCAAACTTTGCTTTGGGGCCGTGATGCTAATCATGTCGCAGAAATGGCCAGTAGCCGTGCAAATGAAAAGTATTTGCCTGGTAGTAAGTTTCCAGACTCGTTAGCTGTTAGTGCTGACTTAGCCATGGTAGCTAGTGCAAGCAAAAATGTTTTATTAGTTGTGCCTAGTCATGCTTTTGGTGAAGTACTTGGTCAAATAAAGCCGCATATGCGTCAAGATGCTCGTTTGGTTTGGGCGACTAAAGGTTTAGAGCATGATTCTGGTCGACTACTACAAGATGTTGCCATAGAAGCGCTTGGGGAAGATATTTCTCTTGCGGTGCTTTCAGGGCCTACGTTTGCAAAAGAAATGGCCGCAGGTTTACCAACGGCAATTTCTTTATCATCAAGCGATGAAGACTTTGTGAGCGATATTTCAAATCTGTTGCATTGTGAAAGAACATTTAGAGTTTATAGCAATAATGACTTTATTGGTGTTCAACTTGGTGGTGCGGTGAAAAACGTTGTTGCTATTGGCGCCGGCATGGCTGATGGCATTGGCTTTGGTGCGAATGCTCGCACCGCGTTAATTACCCGTGGTTTAGCTGAAATGACGCGTTTAGGTTGTGCTTTGAATGCACAAGCGTCAACCTTTATGGGGATGGCTGGCTTAGGCGATTTAGTATTAACCTGTACTGACAATCAATCGCGTAATCGTCGTTTTGGTTTGGCATTAGGTCATGGTGAAACGGTAGAAAAAGCGATGGCGGATATTGGTCAAGTGGTTGAAGGTTATCGCAATACTAAAGAAGTTCATATGCTGGCTGAACGCATGGGCGTGGAAATGCCGATTGTTGAGCAAGTTTATCAAGTACTTTATTGTGGTAAAGATGCAAAACTTGCAGCAGCAGATTTATTGTCTCGCGAACGAAAATTTGAATGATTTTCTCATTAGAAGTAGAAAATTAGCTTAAATTAAAAAAAGCGCATTAACTTAACGTAATGCGCTTTTTTTGTGCTCGTAATATTGATGGTTACTTACGTTTGCTTAGTAGCTAAATTGAATTTGCAAAGCCTAATTGACGCCATGCTTCGTAAACAATAACGGCGGTCGCGTTAGATAAGTTCATACTGCGGCTGTCTTTTAACATTGGGATCCTGATTTTATCTTGGTCAGGAATTTGTTGTCTAACATCTTCTGGTAAACCGCCGGTTTCTGAACCGAATAATAAATAATCACCAGCTTTAAAATCTACATCGCCATAATAGCCAGTTGATTTAGTCGTTACGGCAAGAATTCGTTCAGGTTGTTCGCTTTCTACAAAGCTTTGAAAGTTTGCATGGCGTTTCAACGCTGCAAATTCATGGTAGTCTAATCCTGCTCTTCTTAGCTTTTTATCTTCTAGATCAAAACCTAATGGCTCAATAAGATGTAACCTAAAACCCGTATTAGCACACAAGCGAATAATATTACCCGTGTTAGGTGGAATTTGAGGTTGGAATAAAACGACGTCTAACATATCAAGCACTTAATAAATTCTATAATGAATATTATTATAACCTGCTTTAATTATAATTATGCTAAATAATTAATGACGTTGTTGGTAAAGTTAAGCAATTAAAGTAGCTAAAAACGTTATCTGTGAATTGGCATTTGTTTTATTAATTGAGGGCAACATGGAAACCAATAACTTACCGTCAGAACGCTATGCTGCACTGGTTAAACTAGCGGCATTTACTGCCACTGCTACGGCGTTATTGCTCGTCGTACTCAAAATTTATGCTTGGTTTGCGACTGATGCCAGCGCTATGCTTGCCTCAGCAACAGACTCCATTCTAGATTTATTTGCCTCAGTGATGAACGTGGTTATATTACGCTTTGCACTTGCCCCCGCTGATGATGAACATAAATTTGGCCATGGTAAAGCTGAAAGCCTTGCTGGACTTGTACAAGCCGCATTTGTACTTGGCTCTGCATTGTTGCTCGTTTTTAATGGTGTCGACCGAGTAATAAACCCACAAGAAATTGTCAGAACTGAGGTCGGTATTTGGGTATCAATTATTGCTATTGTCATGACGTTGTTATTGGTGCTAGTGCAAAAATACGTAATTGCGAAAACCCGCTCTGTTGCGATAAGTGCTGACGCTCTGCATTATCAATCTGATCTTTTGCTCAATTTTGGCGTATTATTGGCGTTATTTTTAAGCCAAGGTTATTGGCTACAAGCCGATGGTGTGTTTACTATTGGTGTGGGTGTATTTTTGTTATTAGGTGCTAGTAAAATTATTTGGATGAGTGTGCACCAACTAATGGATCATGAACTTACAGAAGACGAATTAGATAAAATTAAGCAGATTGTCCATGCCCATAAAGGAGCATTAGGCTTACATGAGCTAAGAACACGTCAAGCAGGTCAAAATCGCTTTATTCAATTTCACTTAGAGTTAGATGATGGCTTATCTCTTTTAGCAGCCCATAGCATCGGTGAAGCGATTGAAGCGGAAATTATTCAGGCGTTAGCCCCATGTGAGGTTTTAATTCACCATGATCCTTCATCAGTTGTCAGCAGTGAGCTAGCCAACAATGAAAAGCCTGTAGATTAATATTATTGCTTTACGCTATGACTTGCATGAAAACCAGTTAATTACAGAGTCTAACGCAATGTCTCGATATTCATCAATTTCAAAAAATAGCTCGTGATAAGCACCTGAAATCACCTTGGGTTTTCCACCAATACATGCGGTATGATTAATTTCATATAACTGCTGGCAGAAGCTGTTTTGCGCTGCATTATCTACAATATGCTCTTCACTTGCCTGCATCATTAACACTGGCTGAGTTATGTTAGCAAGGTCATTAAATATGCTTTTGTTGGTGGCTAATGCTTGGCTAAGCCAATGAAATGTTACACCACCCAATTTCAGTTCCGGCTGTGCTTCGTATAGCGTTCGAAAGCGCTGAAACCGTGTTTTTGAGTGCATGAGTTTATTATCGGCAAAAGATGTTTTATTAATGTCATTTTGCCCCAAGAAATACCAAGGTGTGTTTGAAAGCCATTGATTTATTTTTGTCCCCGTATTTACTATAAATTCAGCTATTGCACTTGGTGTACCACCACTTGATATGGCTATCATTGGTGAACTAAGAACTAATGACTGCACTTTATTTTGGTGTTTTTGTAGGTATCGTAAGGCAATTGCTCCGCCCATGGAATGAGCTAACATAAAAGGGCTATGTGACTTTTCTGGGTGTAAACTAGGCAGCACCTGACTAAGGAGTTGGTGCAGGTCGTCAGCATAATCATCAAATTTTGCCACATAACCTTTAAATCGGTTTGCTAGAAGGCGTTGTGACAACCCTTGTCCACGGTGATCAATAATGACGCTATCGTATCCTTGCTGATCTAGATCATAAGCTAGTTCCTGGTATTTTAAATAGCTTTCAGAGCGCCCAGGTATAACGACGACATAAGATTTTTTAGCACGTTTAAAGTTTGTCACGTAAGCAATTTTAATCTTGTCAGTGCTGATAAATGTTGTTTGGTTTACATTTTGCCAAAAGGCATCGATAGCGATAATTTTTTCAGGCGTTAGTGTTCGCTCCGCAATTATGCTTACCGCATCGGCCATTTAGAATATTCCCATAAGTTATAAATATATAAGCTATTTTTACATAGTTTAGTTTGATTCTTATAAGCTATCTTTACTGATAATGACAGGTAATTCAATGGTGACGGTAAGACCGTTACCTTGATTGTTGCTCGCATAAATATGGCCGTTGTGTGCAACTATAGCCTGCTTAGCTATTGCCATACCTAAACCTGTACCGCCAGTTGCTCGGTCGCGTGCTTGTGCAACACGGTAAAAGGGTTCGAATAATTTGTCTAAATCTTCTGCTGGCACGCCAGTTCCACTATCAACAATGTCTATAGTAAAGCTGTTACCATTTTGTGTTAAGTAAACTATAAGTGTGTCATTTGGGGGGCTATACTTAACAGCATTAATCAAAATATTATTAAAAGCGCTGGAAAGTAAATTAGGATCTGCCTGAGTTAAACAGGTGCTTGCACCCTTAAGTGTAATCGCAATTGATTTCTCATTGGCAATGTACTGAGCGTCTTCGATACAAAGTTCTAATAATTGCTTAAGGTCAACAGACATCAGTTCCATTTGGCTGATGGTGTTTTCCATGCGAGAAAGTGATAAAACGCTTGAAATCATTTCATCTAAACGTGCAACTTCTAACTCGCAGCGTTGTAAGTGTTTTTGTAGTAGTTCTGGGGCAATATTTTCTTGCTGTGCAAGCCCTAAAGCAATTTGTAAGCGTGTCATTGGAGAGCGCAATTCATGAGAAACATCAGCCATCAATCGTTGATGAGAGCCAATGTTTTGTTCCAATTTTTCGGCCATTAAATTAAAGCTGCTTGCACAAGCACCAATTTCATCATTACGTTGTGCTGCTAACGGCACTCGTGCGGTAAATTCGCCATCACCAAAGCGGGCGGCTGTTTTTTGCATTGCTACCAGCGGCTTAGTTAACGAGCGAGTCAACAGCCAAAGAAAGATTGAGCTAATAATAATGGGGATGCTAATACGAATCCAAGTTGGCAGTCGTAACATAAAAGCACCCAAACGAGATTTTCTATCGCGACTCGCGAGAAAAACTTGATAAGGAGTGTTATTTATCTCTATTGCAATAGGGCCGGTCATGCGGAAAAATTCAAACTTCACTGTAGTTAATCTATCTAAATTATTTTCACTTAGAAAGCTTGCCAAATGTGAAATATGCCAAGATTTTGATGATATAACTTCTTGACTCAGCATGTTTTTTACTAATAATTCTTTGTCCATCCGCTTGGGTAATATTGTCAACAAAGCTTGCGGGTTCATCGGTGCCTGACGAGAAATTAAATTTTTGATGCGCTCAAGCTTACTTATATCTGAGTGATGGGTAGGGACAATAAAGCTTTTTGGACGAAACTGCTCAGAAACAAGGCGAGTGATACCTATAGTTAATACGACGATTAACCAGAAGCAAATAAACAGCTTTGCCCCTATTGAGGAAAATCGACTGTGAAGCTTTATCATTAGCTAAGCTCACCGGCTAGAAAAATATAACCAGCGCCACGAATAGTCTTGAGTTTATCACTTGGGCTAAATGGCAGAAGCTTTCGTCTTATATTACTTACATGCATATCAATACTGCGGTCGAAAGCGCTTAACTTTCGTTTAAGAACTCGCTCAGAAATTTCATTTTTGCTGACAATTTCACCGGGTTTAGACATTAAGTATTCAGTGATTTGATATTCAGTGCCAGTCAGTTCTATATATTCGTTATGGCAGCTGACTTGGCGGGTTGCATGATTGAGTATGACACTATTAACTTCTAATGCACTACTTTGTTCTTTGCTGGTTTGTACAATATCGATTCGTCGAAGAATAGCATTGATACGTGCTAGCAATTCACGATGCTGAAAGGGCTTCGGTAAGTAATCATCAGCCCCCAATTCCAAGCCAAGAATACGATCAGCATTATCACCTTTAGCGGTTAGCATTAAAATCGGGGTTTTATGGTTACCGCCAAGGGCTTTTAATACTTCAAAACCGGTTAAGCCGGGCATCATAACATCTAATAAAATGAGAGAAATACTATCATCGAATGCTTTTTCTAAGCCTGATACGCCGTCATAGCAACAAACTAATTCAAAACCTTCGGTAGCGAGGTAATCAGATAATAACTCAGCAAGCTCTTTGTCATCATCTATTAATAAAAGTTTATGTTTTTTCATATTTACCACAAGGCCTTGGCCATTCAATTGTCACTATCATAGCGTATTACTTTTGCTGTGCTTAGGATATTTACATAACATTTACGTTGCTTTGCGTTTCTTTTCGTTGCAGGTTTTATACTTTGCTTACATTAATTGAGGAGTATCACTGATGAAAACACATAAACTATATTGCGCAATAAAGCCTTATTTGGCTATAGGTGTTACCGCACTGTGCTTAACAACTTTTAATGCCAGTGCCGTAGGTCATAATCACGACGGTAATGGCAAATCTCATACTGGCCAACATCACAGTAGTGAGCAAGAAGGCCATAAAAGACAAATGAAGAAACGCTTTAAAATGCTGGCACATAAGTTAGACCTTACCAAAGCGCAGCGTCAAGAGATTCGAACAATTTTTACTGAGATGAAAGCTGATAAGAAAGAACATCGGGCAACAATGTCAGGGTTTAAAGAGCAAGTTGGAATTTTGGCACAAGCAGATGAGTTTGATGAAAGTAAATTCAAAACATTGTATGTAGAATTTCAGGATGAATTTCAAGTTTTGGCGATGGAAAAAGCTAAAATGCGCCATGCAATAATGCAAATACTGACACCAGAACAGCAAGATAAATTTTCGTCAATGCGTAAACAACGTGGGCCTTTATTTTAATAGACTAAAAGAGAATATTTTTGACATTTTGCTTTCTACCGCAGTGCCATTTTCTTCGGCAGGTAGAAAGCGCCACTTCTCCATAGCATTTCGAATAGCATTACGGAAATAGCTTACTTTACTTTTTGACTCAAATTGAATGTCTTTAACTAAGCCATTCTTATCAATACTAAATTCAACCATGACCTCTAGCTCAATACCTTTTCTTTTGGCTGAAGAAGGATATCTAGGCTCTATTGACGTAATCAATTTAGCTAGGCTGCTTGTTGGAAGGATTTCAGCGTTCGTTGCATAGATATCATTAAATTTATTACTGATACGGCTATCAATATCACGATAAACATTGTTTGCTAATTTTGATGAATCAAACTCTGGTTGTGACTGATATTTTACGCCAAGTTGTGTATTAGCCGCTTTAGGGGCGTCTAATAATGAAGCTACTTGTTGTGAGTATGGATTAGCTAAAGTTGCGGCGTTATTTCTTGAATCAGTGCGTTCAAAAGCTATATCCGACATAGACTTATTTGCACTAGCTTTAAGTACTTGCTTACTGGCTAATATAGGCTCTTCTATCAATTTATTTTGATTCTGCTTGTTACTCTGTTTTGCTATTGAACCTTGTACTATAGGTAGTTCATTAACATACATAGTGTCGGTGCTTGGGGCCGAACTTTTAACTTGTTCATTTAATGTTGATGTTTTTTTTGTAAACTTATTTTTTGGGTTAATGCCAGCTAAATAATTATTTTCATCAATAGATTGAGTTGCTGCTACCTTTTTATTTTTAACACTAGCTTTGTTGTTAATCGCGATCAATTGGTTTGCAAGTGAAGCATTCGTGTTTAAGCTTTCAATTGCTAAAGGGGCATAAGCTACAGAACTTTTATTTAATTCAATAGGTGAATGACTAAGTGAAATACTGCCAGACTGCAAATCTATGATCGGTAGTGTTAGCGAATTCTGCGAAAAACCAAAAATAATAGCGAGCAAAATGGTAAATGAAGCTAACCACTTTCCTGAATCTGTTGTCTGACTACAATGCGGTTGATTTTCTAATAATCTCACGACTCTTTGCTTTAAATCTCCGCCTGATGCTGCCATCGCCATACTTGGAATAGCATGATGTCTATGTTTTTGACATAAAGAAGCGGTGTCTGCCAATGTGTGCGCGTAGGCAATTGCGCTACTGCCATGTTGTACGGCAATATCATCACTGCAATATTCTCTTTCGTTACGCATTTGTTTTGATACCCAACGAACCGTTGGGTGAAAAAACAATAGTGTTTCTACCAGTGTTTGTAAGAAATTCACCAAATAGTCATGACGACGTATATGTGCTAATTCGTGTAGTAACAGCATATCTAATTGTTGAGGGGTTAAACCTGAAACCATACTAAATGGAATAAGTACTACGGGTTTTAACCAACCAATCGCCATTGGCACATCTGTTTTGCTAGATAGTAAAAGCGTTACTTTTTTCGTTAGACCAATTTTATTGACTAAACCTTCAAAACGAATTTGCAGCGCTGGGCTAACTGGCATTGTACCTTGCACAGGTAATTTATTGACGTTATATAGTTCAATTAATAGCTTAACGGAGAGCAGGGTAACAACACTTAACCAAAAAATAGAAATAGCAGGTAAATATTCAAGCCATTCAACATACCAAGCGTTTACTTGTATTTTTTCAAGGTAGAAGCCTTGATCAAGCAAAGGTATCGATTGTACAAAGTTAGTGGTCTGACGATAACTATTATCATAAAC
>CAJXQI010000031.1 GCA_913058395.1 uncultured Colwellia sp.
GTGACATTCACGTTGGCAACGTGATGCTCTACCAGCTGAGCTACAGCCGCTTCATCTGCTGACTCCCTGTCAACTGGGAACGCATTCTACATTGAAAAACCGATGAGTCAACCATTTAATTTCAATTTTATTTCGACTGCTTAAAAAGCGACTCATCTGGTGTTTTTTTAGCTAAAGCGAGGCTTTTTATAGCTAATTTTATCACTAACTACTTAGTTAGCTCTGGCCAAGCTGCTTTAAAGTAAACAATCATAGACCAAAAAGTAAGCACTGTGGCGATAGCATAAAAACTATATGCCGCAAAAATTAATATTTCATGTGGAAATTCAAACAAAATTAACGGAATGTCGTAAGTTGGATACCAAATTAATCCCATAATGCCGAGCATTTGTGCTGCAGTTTTATATTTACCTAATTGAGAAACTGCAATATCGTCTCTTTTTCCGCGAGAAGACATAAATTCTCGTAAGGCACTAATAAAAATTTCTCGAGAGATCATTAAAATTGCCGATACTGATATCCACCAAACCTGTAGATCTTGAATTAAGATAACTAAAGCGGCAATTACCATGAGTTTGTCAGCTACGGGATCAATAAATGCGCCAAATGCCGATGACTGGTTAAGTTTTCTTGCTAGGTAGCCATCTAAAGCATCGCTGATGGCCGCAAACCAAAATACCGCAAAAGCGCCAAAATGATTCCATGATACCGGTAGATAAAATATTACGATAAAAACGGGAATTAAAATAATTCTGAATAATGTTATTTGGTTGGGGATTGTCCACATAGTATTTCTAATACTCTTATCTTTATTTTATCAAAAATGAATGGTGCTGTTACACATTTTACACAGATCACGTTCTAATTGTCATGCAAGGCATCATAAATATTTTCTGCTAATAATTTACTGATCCCCGGCACTTTTTCTAATGTTGCTTTATCTGCTTTTAGTACTTCTTGTAATCCACCTAAGTATTGTAAAAGCGCTTGTCTTTTCTTAGCCCCTATTCCAGGAATAGTCTCCAATGTTGATTTTTTACTGGCCTTTTGTCTTTTTGCTCGATGACCCGTAATTGCGAACCGATGCGATTCATCTCGAATATGTTGTACTAGATGTAATGCTGGTGATGTCGCAGGCAAAGAAATCAATTGATGGCTACCCGCTAGAATTAGCGTCTCTAGTCCAGGCTTTCTAGACTCACCTTTAGCAACACCGACAAGTAAAGGTGTTTTCACTTTCTCTACGCCGGCAAAGAACTCTTCTGCTTTAGACAACTGCCCTTTACCACCATCGATAAAGATAATATCAGGCATCTTTTCTTCACTTGTCACCTTGCTATAGCGTTTATCTAACGCAAAGGCCATGGCGGCATAATCATCACCGGGTGTAATGCCATGCACATTATAACGTCGGTAATCACTTTTTAACGGCCCTTCTTGGTCAAAAACCACATTAGACGCCACAGTTTGCTGCCCCATGGTATGGCTAATATCAAAACACTCAATACGAGAAATGCCATTAGTTAATTCAAACACCTCATTTAATGCCGAGAATCTCGCTTGCATGGACTCCTTATGGCTATTCTTGGTCATCAATGCAGTTTGGGCATTGGTACAAGCTAATTTAATATATTGCGCACGCTCAGTACGAACATTATGAGAGATTTTAACCTCATGCTCTGCCTGGGCACTCATCACCTCGAGAATATCGTCTATATGTTCTATTGCTTGAGGAATAATAATTTCTTTTGGTATTGCCCCTGCGTTCATTTCATTACCAACATAATGCTGAGTAATAAAAGCCGCCAATATTTCACCATCGCTGGTTTCAGCTGGTACAGTAGGAAAATAGCTTTTACTGCCAAGAATTTTTTGTTCTCGTACAAACAATAAATGAATACAAGCTTGCGATTTATGTCGATACAAACCGATAATATCCATTTCAGCGGCACTACCACTGACAAACTGTTGTTGCTGTACTTTTCTTAGCGTTACAATTTGGTCGCGATATTTTGCCGCATGCTCAAAGTTTAATTCCTTGCTTGCGACATCCATCTTTTCAACTAAATAGTCAATAACCGCCGAGCTTTTGCCTTTAAGAAATAGCTTCGCAAGCTGAACTTGTTGCTGATAATCGTCTAGCGATATTTTATCTACACAAGGTGCTGAACATCTGCCTAATTGATGCTGCAAGCAAGGGCGACTACGCGCACGATAATAGCTATCCTCACATTGTCGCAGCGGAAAAAGCTTCTGCATTAAGCGCAAGCTTTCCCAAACTGCACCTACCGTTGGATAAGGCCCGAAATAATCACCTTTTATTTTTTTACCACCACGATGCAGTCCAAGTTTTGGATGTTTATGATCGGTGATCAGTAAGTAAGGATATGATTTATCATCTCGCAGTAAAATATTGTATTTAGGTTGGTATTTCTTAATATAGTTATTTTCGAGGATCAGTGCTTCACCCTCGGTATGTGTAACAGTAACGTCAATTGCCGCTATTTGTTTAACAAGTGCGCGGGTTTTATTACTGCCAACATCTTTTCGAAAATAGCTTACGAGACGTTTTTTCAGTTGTTTAGCTTTGCCGACATATATTACCGTTTGGGTGCTATCGTACATACGATAGACCCCGGCTTGTTCAGATACGGCAGCTAGAAAGGCTTTATGATCAAATGCTAATACTTCATTTGATGGGAGATCTTCAGACAATGCTATAAGACTTCGGTTTTCAACATTCCGTGGCGAATAGCCAAATGCGTTAACTCAACATCATTCCCAACATTAAGTTTTTCAAACATCCGGTAACGGTAACTGTTAATGGTTTTAGTACTCAATACTAATTGCTCTGAAATATCAGGGACTTTCTCACCACGTGTTATCATCAGCATGATTTGTAATTCACGCTCAGAAAGGCTACTGAATGGGTTTTCATCAGCAGATTTAAATTGACTTAAGGCCATCTGTTGAGCAATTTCAGGAGTAATGTAACGTTGACCGCTATTTACTGCACGTATAGCGTTGATCATTTCATCCGGGCCAGCACCTTTAGTCAGGTAACCTGCAGCACCAATTTGCATTACTTTCGTTGGAATTGGGTCTTCACTGTATACCGTAAGTACAATGACTTTAACATCAGGTGCATAGCGAATAATTTTCTTTGTGGCTTCTAAGCCACCAATGCCAGGCATGTTCATGTCCATTAGCACAACATTAGGCTCAGTTTTTCGACAAAACTGTACAGCTTCTTCGCCCGTTTTAGCTTCACCAATAACCTTAAGCCCTTTTACTTCGTCTAGGATTTTTCGTATTCCAGTACGAACTAACTCATGGTCATCAACTAACAAAACATTTATCAACGTAAAATACCTTATATTTACTTAAGAAACAGCGCAATATTTAGCAAAAAGAATATAGCTAATTGCACTTTAACACAATCTAAATTGCGCTTTTTATCTATTTAAGTTACTTATCAAACTTAAAATTGTTTATTACTATAGTTCGTTCTTATTTAACCAGCTATTTAACAAGCCAATTTGACCATTTTTATAGGCAGCGTATGTTAGTCGAACTGCATTACTCAAAATAATACTATCATTCCACTTTGTTTGCTCGGCAATTAATTCGTAGCATTTTTGTGCTTCCGGTGACAAGTAACCACGCATTTCTTTTTTACCACGATCTTTTTGTCGTTCTCGATAACGCTTTTGCTTCTCTGCATTGGTTAATGCTTTCTTTTTTATATTCATCAATACCTTACCTTTTAAAAACTGAATAACCACACAGTTACGCTGAGCCGATTCTGACAAAATATAGAGCCTTTGTTAAGTGAAAGCTGTATTTATTTAACTGTTCGGAGTTGTTTAGCGTACAACTGTTCGCTAAAGTAACGCCTTTAAAATTCTCAATAGATGTAAGTGACCCCATGGAACAACAAAATTCGTTCTCGAAAGAAGACCTAGTAAAAGCAGGTACTGGTGAAATGTTTGGTGCTGGTAACAGCCAATTGCCTTCTGACAACATGTTAATGATGGACAGAATTGTTAGTATTACTGACGATGGCGGCGAACATGGTAAAGGTGAAATCATCGCTGAATTAGATATTAATCCAGATTTATGGTTCTTCGACTGTCACTTTAAGGGTGATCCGGTAATGCCTGGTTGTCTTGGTTTAGATGCTATGTGGCAATTAACTGGCTTTTTCTTGGCATGGTCAGGTGGTCCAGGCCACGGTCGCGCACTAGGTGTGGGCGAAGTTAAGTTTACGGGGCAAATTTTGCCAACAGCAAAGAAAGTTACTTACAAAATTACCTTAAAGCGCGTTATTAAGCGTAAATTATTTATGGGTATCGCTGACGGTACTGTTTCTGTTGACGGTCGTGTAATTTACACCGCAACAGACTTAAAAGTAGGTTTGTTCACAGATACTACCAAGTTTTAATCACTAGCTGATTTAGCCTTACTTTATGAAAGGCTACTTGAGTGGAAGTTAAGTCAAAGCTTCTGAATTTATTCAGAAGCTTTTTTTGTGCCAGACTAAGACACACTTACTAATAGTTCTCCCCTTAATGATTAGCTGTAGCTGCCATAACAAATTGGTTTAACGCACATTCATTACCTGTCACTTTATCGAGAAAGCCTCAAATTCAGCTCATATATTAGCTATAAAAAGACTCCAACTTATTGTTGGAAGTGTCCAAATCAGGTCAAAAAAGCGCCCTACTAAAAAACACAGTCAAGCTGTAACTGACCTAGCAACAGAGACCAAATAAGGTGCTTTTTTGTTCCCCTGCGTAAACTATACATTGCCAACTTATTGCAAATTTGTAACAATTTGAAAAAAGGAATTATCCTTAGGTGATAATAAGTTAGCTTAAGAGATAGTAAAATAATAATATCGGAGTAGTAAATTGACGTTAAATAATTGTAGCTTATCTGTTTTAGCTACCGCCCTCATACTAGCAATGCAGCCAAGTATGGCGGAAGAAAATAGAGCTAAACTTGCACAGCTTGATATTCCTCATGTAAAACAAAGTATTAATGTTGATGGCGAATTAAGTGATGCTATGTGGCAACAAGCGCTCAACGTTCCTCTTGATATTGTTAATAACCCTTGGAATAACAAACCTAGCCCCGTTAAAACCATGGTAAAAGTGGTCGAAAATGGTGAGTTTCTTTATATTTCCTTTATCGCACAAGACCCAAACCCTGAACTTATTCAGGGCTTTTTAGGTGACCGTGATAGCCGCTGGGGCGATGATTTGGTCGGTTTTAAGCTCGATACCTACAACAACCGTCGATTGAATTACGAGTTTTTTGTTAACCCCTACGGCGTACAACACGACAGTATTGCCAATGAAATGACTGGTGACTCAGATTCTGCATGGGATGGTATTTGGGAGTCTGCTGGTAAGGTTACCGAATCTGGCTTCCAAGTAGAAATCGCGATTCCTTATCATATACTAAATTTTAACGACAATAATGACGTTAAAACATGGGCAATGGAGCTTATTAGGTTATACCCGCGTGATGCGCGTTTACGTATATCGCACATAGAACTTAATCGAGATAATCCCTGCTGGTTATGTCAAATGCCAGAAGTCATTGGTTTTAAAGAAGCTAAAGCCAGTAAAAATTTAATGTTGACGCCAACATTAGTCGCTAATAGAAATGAAAAACGAAATATTTTTAGTGCAAATGATGATTGGCATAGCGAAAACGATGTTGACGCCGGACTTGATCTTCGTTGGGGTATTAATGCAAATACGCTTTTAAATGTTACCGTAAACCCTGACTTTTCTAATGTCGAATCAGATGCAGGCCAATTAAGCGTAAATAAAACATTTTCATTGTTTTATGATGAAAAACGTCAATTCTTTGTTGAAAATTCTGAGTATTTTTCCAGTAACTTTGATTTAGTTTACACGCGAAATATTGCTGATCCAGAATATGGCGCCAAACTTACTGGCACTCAAGGTGATCACAGTTATGGTGCGTTCATGACTAATGATACACAAACCAATATCATATTGCCGGGCAACACTGGCTCTAGATTAATTTCTTTACAAGAAGAAAGTGAATCAGGCGCGATAAAATATCGTTATGATGTCAACGAAGACCTATCTTTTGGCGTCATTAGCACACTACGACAGACTGATAATTATCATAACTATGTTTCAGGTATTGATTCTAAATTCCGTTTAAACGATTCTAACTCTTTCCAAGCACAAGTACTTTTTTCTGATACTCAAGATTCAGCAAATATGACCTTAAGTGGCAACGAAGAAGAGTTTACCGATCAAGCATTTAAAATTGAATATGAACACGAGTCAGAATATTGGGAAGTTGATGCCCAACACCAAGAAATTGGTCAAAGCTTTCGTGCTGATTTAGGCTTTATGCCTCGCGCTGATTATCAAAAAAGTAAAGTATTGGTTAATCGACTATTTTATGGCGAGCCAGAGAACATTTGGCAAGAAATGAAGTTTGCCGGCCAATGGCAAATTCTACACAATGAAAATGGCGAGTTATTAGAGCGTTCAGTTTCCAGTAGTTTTAACATTGATGGGCCTATGCTCTCTTTTGTAGATGTAATGATTGTTGCAGCAGACAAAGTTGGCTTACGTCGACATGAGTTAGATAGTAGTTTAGCGATTGATAATAGTATTGATGGCAACACAAAACGCTTTCAAGAAAACCAAGCGGTAATATACGGTACGATTCAACCAACACCACAAATTTCAACGGAATTGGAATTAACCATAGGTGATAAAATTGATTACGATAACGACAGATTAGGCGATATTACCTCAATTTATGGCAACATAAGCTATAACGTGAATAAGCATTTAGAATTTGACTTCTCACACACTTACAGTGATTTAGAAGCAGAAGGAGCTAATGTTTACACCGAAAATTTGACAGAATTGCGCGTTTCATACCAATTTAATATTAATAGCTATCTTAAATTTAATATCGTTTACACTGACATTGATTTCAATTTAGAAAACAATGCTGCGGCATATACAACAAAAGATAATCGTCTTTCAACACAGCTCATCTATGCTTATAAATTAAATCCTCAAACAGTTTTCTACCTCGGTTACTCTGATAATAGTTATCAAGATGATAGTTTGAAAAGTTTAGAGCGCAGTCAACGCACAGTTTACAGCAAAATTAGTTATGCGTGGTTACCTTAACGTTTACATAGCAAGATATGCATGTCTATAAAGTAGTGGCTTAAAGTACCCTTAATGTAAATATAAAAAGCGGACAGTAAAAACGCTAAAGCAATGATAAAGTAAAATTAATTGCTCTAGCTGTTTTTATTGGACAAGCAATATCGCCTAGGTAAATGATTGCTTCAAGGAAAGAAAACAATGCCAAATATAAATGTTTTAGCGTTTAAGTTACTAACGACATTTACGCTGATATTCTTAACATTTAATCAAGCCTATAGCCGTGAACTCGTTATATTCAGTTCAGACGCCCCTCCTCATATGATTGCCGCAAATAATAGTGGTATTGATATCGACATTGTAAAAACAATTTTAACGGAAATGGGTCATAACATCAGTATTGAGTTTTCACCGCTAAAACGTGCTATGGAACAAGTAAAGAAAAAGGAGGCTGATGTTTTTTTACCTACTTTCTTTCAAGAAGACAGCGATAACATTTTTATCTCTAACACTTTCATTCAATATCGCCCGATGATTTTTTCACTAAAAAAGAGTCGGTTAGCCATTAACAGCTTTACTGATTTAAAAGGTTTGCACATTGTTAGTTTTCAAGGTGCTACGGGATATTTCGGTGAAGCGTTTCATCAAGCAACAAAACAAGCTAATTACACCGAACTACATGATATGTCGAAATTTCCAGGCATGTTATTAATGGAGCGATATGATGCGATTGTATTAGACTATTACATTTTCTATTATTTTCTAAAGATGCACCAAGAACAAAGTGAGCTTGCAGGCAACAGCTTGTTTCCATTAGTCGATAACTATTCTTCACTCATTAAGCGACATGACTTAATACCTGAGGTTAATGCTTATGTTGGCTTTCATGATAAAACACTACGAGACAATTTTAATGTTAGGCTCAAAGCTTTTATTGAAGCTAACCGCCAGAATAAAATTATCGAAAAATATATTGGTACAATTAGCAGTCGAATATTCGCGTTAAACGCTCAATATCATAGCGCAACTTAGCGTAAAAAAGTGTCGCTAATTTTCCACAGCACAAATTATAGAGTTCACTATTTCAACGCTCTTTAGCGCTAATTACAGCTAATTGCCGCTAATTTCATCTTCAGTTATTTGCTTAGTATTATCAGTCATTTGCTCGCGTGCAGCTTCTGTGTCATTAATAACAATGGTTGCCGATATTTTATCGTGAATTGCTTGACGGTTAGGATCCCAATAAATTTGAGCAAAGCCTAACAACCCTGTAGCGATACCCGCGCCATAACCACCATACCGGCCAAAACTATCCCATACTGATAGCGGCGTACCATCAAGTTGTAACACTCTTATACGGAATAGCTTCTTACCAGGAGTTTGACCATGCCAAATAGCAGTAAACATAGTAAAGTAAAATGCTGCCCAACCAAAACCTATCCCTAGATCTTCTATTAAACCTTGTAACCAAGCAAAGCCTTTGTATACGGGTGAAGGGCCTCCACTACTTTCCGTTTGTTTCTTTAACGCAGACAAGGTTTCATTATCACCTTTCACCGTTGTCTCGGTAGACTCCACACTGCCTGGATTTAGCAACTCATTCGAATTATCATTAACTTCATATTTTTCAGAAAATTGCTGTAATGCTAAAACTAATTTAGCATTTTCCTCAACACTTAAAACCTCTCTGTTTGAGATATTTTTAAGCAAACTATCAATAAACTGTTCCGATTCTTTTATCGTTGGTGCTTGTTCCTTATGAGCACTATATAAGTCCATAAGTAGCTGTTGCCAACAATCATAACCAGTACAGTCACTTTGCGATATGGCAAAGGATGAAGCTACAGTTAGCCCTGCTTTGACTAAGCTGTTACTGGTATCTTCTCCTTGCTTATCGTTGCTATCATCACTTTGCAGAGATTGGCTCCGCCCTGCCTGTTCAACATTGTTAGTAAACTCATCCATTTTTGAAAAAACATCAGGTAAAGTATCTGCTAAAACAACAAAAACAATGAAGGCGCCAACTACTCTAAGCCCAGTTTTTCTTATGCCTGGTTTTTTACCAAATTTAGCCGCTCGCTTTTTACTGCCTAAACGGAATAACGTAATAGCAACTAATATGGCGAGTAATTCACCGGGTGTATCACTAAGAATTGCAATAAAAAATAAATCAATAAGTAAGGCAGCCCCGCGTCGCCAAGGTACAGCTAACTCTATGCCTAGCAGTGATTGATCTATTTTAAAGGCAAAAGGCGTTAATATTTCACGGGTTTCTTCTGGAGACATATTGCTAGCTTTAGCTTTCATCTTTGCCAGTAAAGACATGTTACTAGGCCTATTCACAGAGTTTTCTGATCCGGCTTCACTGCTTAACTTATCTGTCACCATAACTCCTTTATATGCCTAACGAATGTCAAATCTATTTTGATAAAATTAACAATATCAACCATCTGCTCTCACTTCAATTGCTTTTATAAAAGCTAGTTTTTTCAAAATATCCGGCGGTATCCGATATTCGTATAGGCTTTTAATTTTAAATAGTTGGGTATCTATTCCTTTTTGGCATATAAGATATCTAAATATCACTTCTTTTTCTGCCATAAAGCGTTAATCTTATTACAAAGAGTTAACTAAACTGAAATATCCTTATTTAACTCGCTCATACAATAATTAATGATTCAGTATTAAAAATACGATTAATGCTGATGAAAACAGGATCAAACATGTCGACAATATTTGAAGATAACTCCACTGCTATTGGTAATACTCCACTAGTAAAATTAAATCGCATAATCAGTGGCGACAATGGCACAAATATCTATGCAAAAATAGAAGCTCGCAACCCTAGTTTTAGTGTTAAGTGTCGTATTGGCGCCAATATGATTTGGGATGCTGAAAAGAAAGGTCTATTAACTGCCGGTAAGTCTATTGTAGAGCCAACTAGCGGTAACACCGGCATTGCGCTAGCATTTGTTGCAGCAGCCCGTGGTTATGACATTACCTTAACTATGCCAAGCACCATGAGTTTAGAGCGTAGAAAGCTATTAATTGCTTTAGGCGCAAAATTGGTCCTTACTGATGGCGCTAAAGGTATGGGCGGCGCAATCGCTAAAGCGCAAGAGATTAAAGATGCCGATCCTGACAACGTTGTGCTTTTGGGACAATTTGATAACCCTGCTAATCCAGAAATTCATGAAAAAACTACCGGCCCAGAGATTTGGCAAGACACTAAAGGCAATGTTGACTTTTTTGTTGCTGGTGTAGGCACTGGTGGTACGATTACAGGTACCAGTCGTTATTTAAAAAGTGTTGCTGAACAAAAAATCACCTCGGTTGCTGTTGAACCAACTGACTCACCAGTTATCACTCAAGCAATGGCAGGTGAAACATTAAAGCCTGGCCCTCATAAAATTCAAGGTATTGGCGCCGGTTTCATTCCTGGTAACTTAGACTTATCTATTATTGATGCGGTTGAACAAGTTTCAAATGATGATGCTATGGCTATGACTCATCGCTTAATGAAAGAAGAAGGTATTCTTGCCGGTATTTCATCAGGTGCTGCTGTAGTTGCTGCGAAGCGTATTGCTGAAAGACCAGAAAACACAGGCAAAAATATTGTTGTCATTCTACCTAGTTCCGCAGAGCGTTACCTTTCAAGTGCATTATTTTCTGATTCATTCACTGATGAAGAGCTTGTGCAATAGTCAACAGCGCGACTAAATATGGCGTGTTAATTTATTAAGTTCGCTTTAGCTGATTATAAAAGACGTGGTTTGTTACAAACCACGTCTTTTTCTTTTTTAAAATACTAGGTATCACAACAACAATTACGCTAATATGTGATTAATTCCACGTAGATACCTATATTTTATGAATTATTTAAAAATTATTTCTCTAAGCTTTGCACTATTACTTTTCGGTTGTGGCGAGCCTGACAAAGATACTATTAGCAATGTTGACAACCCTGAAGTCGTTGCTATTGAGTTTTTTAACGCCTTGTATAACGAAAAAAACATTAAAAAAGCAGCGTCAGTATGTAGTCCACAACTATCTAGAATAATCCTGCATTACAAGTCAACTAAAGCTGTTGCCCGCCATTTATTTAATATGTCGTACGATAAGGTAGAAGCTAGTCCAGATGATAGCGGTGTAAAAGTAAGAGAACAGTTTAAAGACGCCGCAGTGATCACTATTTATTTCGACGGCCACTATAATGATGAACACATTAAAGACGTTAAACGTTTATCACTAATTCAAATTGATAATAAATGGGTTATCGATAAAATTTTAAAAGACCCATTTTAAAGCTAGCTGTACAACAAAATAATAAGGCGCCTTAACAGCGCCTTTTTAGTTTTTACAGCGTGTTAGAAACCTAATGCAACACCTTCACGGCGTTGATCTGCACCACCGCGTAAACCTTTACCTGTTACTTCAATTGCTTGAATACCACTGTTTAAATCACGTACAAGGACTTTATGGCCTTTTGCTTCAAGCTCAGCTTTAATCATCACTAAGCTGGTGTCTTTTTCTAAAGTCGTCACTTTATTGCGGTTGGTTAATCGCGGTAAGTTGATTGCTGCTTGCGGGTCTAATTGCCAGTCAAGCATTGCTATCATTGTTTGTGCGACATAATTAATGATACGACTTCCACCTGGTGAGCCTAGTACAAGCTTAAGCGATTTATCTTGATTAAACACCATCATAGGCGCCATTGAACTGCGTGGTCTTTTACCAGGCTCTAAACGGTTAGCAACCCAATGGCCATTTCTTTTAGGCGATAATGAAAAGTCGGTTAGCTGGTTATTGAGAATAAACCCTTCAACCATTACTGCCGAACCAAAGCCCATTTCAACACTTGTCGTCATTGAAATAGCATTCCCGTCCTGATCAACAATTGAAATATGACTAGTTGATGGCAATTCAAATGCATTATCATCAGCTTGAGCAATCGCTCCTTGTGGACTGCCCGCTTGAGCATTGCCCATATCTTTATCAGCATTAATTAGCATCGCACGCTCTGCCATGTATGGCTTTGCAACCAAGCCTTGGGTCGGTACAGACACAAAACTACTGTCGGCAATATAACGATTACGATCGGCAAATGCTAAACGAGAGCTTTGGGTGAATAAGTGAGCAAACTCAGCATCCGCCATTGATAACTTAGCAATATCAAATTTTTCTAACTGACCTAATATTTGAATAACGGCTACACCACCTGAACTTGGTGGTGCCATGCCACAAACCTTAAATTCTCTATAAGGTCCGCAGACAGCTGGCAATTCTTTTGCGTGATAGTTTTTCATATCAGCTAAAGTTAAGCGGCCTGGTGCAATAGTTGAGTTTTGCACAGCATTAACTATTTTTTTTGCAATCCAGCCTTGATAAAAAGCGCTAACGCCGTCTTTTGCCAAACTGCGATAAACATTAGCTAATTTAGTGTTTTTTAAGCGCTGCCCTGCTTTTATTGCTTTACCGTTAGGAAAGAAATAATTTTTAATGGTCGCTAGCTTAGTAATGCCAGGGTTAAATTCCATGGCCACTAATTTTTCTAATCGTGGGGAAACAATAAAACCATCTTCTGCCAAGGCAATTGCGTCTTTAAACAGCACAGCCCAAGGTAATTTACCATATTTATCATGAGCCTTTTTAAGACCTGCTAATACCCCTGGTACGCCGACAGAATGTCCACCTACAACGGCTTTTATCCACGGCATAGTTCGGCCATTTTTATCTAAAAACATATCAGTTGTCGCTGACGCTGGCGCGGTTTCTCTGCCATCAAAGGTCGTTAGTAATTGCGATTTTTTATCCCAATGCAACATAAAGGCGCCACCACCTATACCTGAAGATTGCGGTTCTACTAAAGTTAATACTAGTTGCACAGCTATAGCTGCATCAACTGCGCTACCACCTTGCTTAAGAATGTTAAAACCAGCTTTACTGGCATAAGGATTCGCGGCTGCCACCATAGCTTGCTCAGCGTAAACCGTTTGTTTTTCGATAACCCCCGTAGCAGCTTCAGGTTCACGGTCTTCACGCTTTTTATCTGGCTCGGAAAAAGCCATCAAGCTTGTCGAGATAAGCAATCCGGATAATAGCCCTTTGGCGGCTGAATTTGGCATGAGGTTCCTTAATTAACAATTACTGTTTGAATAACTCACCAATACATTAGCACTTACTAATATACATTTAAACAACAAGTTTTCTTAGGGTGTCTTTAGAAAAGTCTCATTTCGTTTATTAAACGATTGCTGAAACTGATTAAATTTTACAAAGTTACTTAATAGCGGCTGATATTTCTTTTGATCATTTTCAAGTCGAGCCAAAGCATGACAGCATGCCTCTAATGATGATAAAGCATTATTTTTTTTTGTTTTACGAATGTTATAAAGGCTTTCAATACCTTCGGGTAAAATAAGATGTTTAATATCATGCAAGCTTGGGTTTAGCATAAACATACGGTAGGATTTTTTCCAAGTACCATCGAGTATAACAATGCACTTAATGGTATTAGGGTCCATCAGCGACTCACGTTCAAAAGAACCAGATGCTTGCTGAGCAGTAAAATCAATTACCTGTGCGTCTTCACTTGGGTATAACAATGCTATTTGAACACCATAATGGCTTAGCAGCGTATTTAAGCTGTCATTGTCATCAAAGGATTCGCCAATGATAACCTGACAATTTTCTAACGATTGCTGTAATAAGGCCACAGTGCCCTTACTTTGTTTCACTTCACTGGGGTGCTGTAAAACAACAACATGAATGTGATTGTCAGTTTTAACCGAGAAAGCGCATATACATGCTTTTTCAGGTCGATGGCATTGTGAGCAAAGTGTTCTAGACATTGTGGGCTAATTGAAAATGATAATTATGCTAAGTTTACGTAACTTTAATAACGAGTTTAAGTAATTTCTGACATTACTATCCGTTTGTATCATTTTCATGCAAGGAGTTTATTTCTTAAAACACTAAGTCATAAAAGTTGAAGTAATCACACGAAAAATCGTATAAATATCATTCACTCAAGTGCATTCTCATCAACGGCTGTTCCTAAAGTTAATACCAACTGCTAGAGTGGCCTACATTACTATATGCCTCTAGCGAAAAATAAAACTTAATATGCTACAAATTAAATCGTTGCCAACGCAAATCACTCATATTTTGAGCCCATTAATTGTGCTCGCTTTCGCTTTTATAGCCTTTACATTTGATGAAAAGTTGTCTGATTTTCTTATTTATAATAGAGACTTAGTGTCACAAGGTGAGTATTGGCGTTTAATTTCAGGGCACTTCCTTCACACCAATGGCAACCATTTTATGCTGAACGCTGCTGCTGTTGTTCTGCTTTGGGCATTACATGGTCAGTACTACAATCATAAAAACTACCTGATAATTTTTCTTACCAGTGCCATGGTTTGTGGCCTTGGTATTCATTATTATTCATTAGATATTTCGTTGTATGTCGGGTTATCTGGCGTGCTGCATGGCTTTTTTGTTTGGGGTGCTTTAATGGATATAAAGCATCAAGAAAAAACCGGTTATCTGCTGCTCATTGGCGTTGTATTAAAAATTGCTCATGAGCAATTCTATGGCGCTAGCGCTGATGTTGAATCATTTATTGAATCAAGTGTTGCCACCGATGCTCATATGTTTGGTGCTATCGGTGGCTTATTGGCATTTCTTATTTGTTACATTATCGATAAGAAAAAAATTCATTAGCTTTATTCTTCGTCTGTTTTCTTATAGGGATATAGCTTATCTAATGCTACCGATAAGCCATTGTCTTGAATAATGCGAACATGACGACGTTCTAATTTTCTTGCATGTTTAACGCCACACGAATGCGCTAACAAACCAACACCGTATTGAATGTATTTATGGTAGTTTGCCACGCGCTCGGCTTTATCTTTGGGGTCTAAGCCTTGCTGTAACTTAAGATTGTGCGTTGTTATACCTGTTGGACAAGTGTCCTTATTACATTGCAGCGCTTGAATACAGCCCAAGGAAAACATAAAACCTCTAGCAGAATTAACCGCATCAGCGCCAACGGCAAGTGCCCAAGCTACTTTTGATGGCGTAATAAGCTTACCTGCACAGATGACACGAATACGATCACGTAAACCATATTCAACTAGCAAGTTAACCACTAAGGGTAGGCTTTCTTTCAACGGTAATCCGACATAATCCATCAAAGGTTGTGGTGCTGCTCCTGTGCCGCCATCAGCGCTATCAATAGTGATAAAGTCAGGTGCAAACTCAATGCCTTGCAAATTAATTTCTTCAAGTAGTTCTTTTAACCATAACGATTCGCCAATCACTGCTTTAAAACCGACAGGCTTGCCAGTGATATCCCGAACGTGATTAACCATCGTTAAGATATCTTTTACTGATTTAATTTCTGGATGTGCATTGGGGCTAATTGAATCTTTGCCTTGCTCGATACCGCGTATTTGCGCTATTTCCGCCGTAACTTTCTTACCAGGTAAAATTCCGCCCTTTCCTGGCTTTGCTCCTTGGCTCATCTTAATTTCAAACATTTTTATTTGCGGTTTTTCAGCCATTTCAATTAACTTCTTATCGCATAGCTTTCCATTTCGGTCACTAACACCATATTTTGCTGTACCGATTTGATAAATAATATCTGCGCCACTGGCTAAGTGATGCTCACTCACGCCCCCCTCTCCTGTATTCATCCAACAGCCAGCTTTTGCAGCACCATTTGACAATGCTTTTACAGCCGGTGCCGATAAAGCGCCAAAACTCATCGCTGAAATATTAAATAATGAATCTGTACTGTAAGGGTTTCGGCAATCTTTACCAAAAGTAATTGTGCTCGGTGGCACCGCATCTTCTTCTAAAGTCGGGAAAGCACAATTCATAAACATGATGGTGCCCGTGGGCTCAAGGTTTCTAGTTGAGCCAAAGGCAATGGTTCTATCTACATTTTTTGCTGCTCGATAAACCCAGCTGCGCTCTGCACGATTAAACGGAAGTTCTTCTCTGTCCATAGCGAAAAAATATTGGCGGAAAAACTCGCCCTGTTTTTCAAATATATACCGGAAGCGACCAATGACGGGATAGTTTCGTCGAATAGCTTGCTTATTCTGCGTGCGATCAACAATGTACATATAAATAATAGCGAAAACGCCAAGTCCAAAAAGAAAAATGAAAAACGCAGAGAGTGTTTCTAAATAGCCAAGCATGTTGTCCATGTTTACTCCGTTGGTGCTATCGCTTTAATATGAATTATAAATAAATGACCCGATACTAAGGTTTTAATTTCACAGCCGTAAATTTTTAGCTAGCTCCACACCAAAGTACAGGAAGTATTAATACATTCATATAGCAATAATATTTGAGTTGTATATGATAAAGTGAAAGATTAAAAAACAACCAAGCCAGTTGATACTTGCTTGTAGTCTAAACTACAAAATTGAGTTGAAAAAAGGATACTTAAGTGCGCGTCTATAAAAATAACAGCGTTACTAATTTTAAGGCAAAACAAATTATTGGAGCTATGCTCGCTCTTTCTTTGTTGGCACCTTTATCCATCAAGGCTGAAAAGACCTCCAACCCCGTTATACATATTGTGACTGAGCACTTACCACCTTATCAAATCATTTCAGAAAACAAACCTATCTTGGGTTTTGCTGTCGATATAATTAAAGAAACAATGGCGCGCAGCCATTTCGCATACTCCTTAAAAAGTTATCCATGGGTGCGCTCTTATAAATTAGCGCAATTAAAAGCCAACCACTGTATTTTCTCTATTGCTCGGTTGAAATCACGCGAGCACCTTTTCAAATGGGTAGGTCCTATTTCTCAAATAAACAATACTGCGATGTGGGCACAAAAAGGTAAAGACATTACCGTTAATAATATTGAAGATGCTAAAAATTACACTATTGCAGTTAATCGTGATGATATTGCTCATACAGGCTTACTAGAGCGCGGCTTTAATGAAAGTGAGCATTTATATGTATTAGATGACGCAAAGTCTTTAGTCAATGTGTTATTAACACGTCCAGAAATTGACTTAATTGTTGCTGATGACACTACCATTAGCTTTCGTGCCGAACTGGTAGGAGCAAATATAAATGATTTAGAGCGCGTGTTTGAAATTCAAGACTTACCTCTAAACTTCTTTTTTGCTTGTAGTAAAAAGACACCCGATGAGACTGTTTCTTACTTGGCTAAACAATTACAAAGCATTCACCAAGATAATACTTACGATACAATTTGGCAAAAATGGCGTAGTAAACTCACAAGCGCAAAATAACCGAAAATTCACGCCTAACATGTTAAGAGCAAGCCCCATTGAATAATGCTTTCAATCAAAAATCTCATCTAATACACCAAAGAAATTTAGCAAGTAAAAACTACTAGGTGCCACTTCTGAGTACAGTAACGTTAATACATAAACTTTAGATATTGTACCTATAAGAACGAACTGGGAAAGTATAACAATTAGATTGAACGTGCTTATGATTTCAATGCTCAGATGCTGACATAAAATAAAGGCTTCTAAGAAAACTTAGAAGCCTTTATTTGATAATTACATTGTCATTTAGCCAACCTTTTCTGCTTAACTGATTGGCTTTTAGACTTTAGGGGTTGTTGTTTTTATTCTTTTATTTATCATCTTGTTAAATAGCTAGCAGCTAAACGCCGTAAAACATATTCAACAATAAAACAAATTAGTTTAATAAAATAGCGTCAACAGTACCTTGTGCTAAAGGATGGTAACCAGGACGTGCTTTCTCATAAACGCCTTGTGCCCATTGCTTGCCTTTAGCTGATTTAGCTAATTCTTTATACAAAGGAACAATAAGTTTACGACGACCAATCGACTCTAAGTAGTCTGCCATTGCAGGATACACCACGTCATAACCAGAACGTAATGCTAACAAATACCAAGCATGTGCAACTTCAGCATTCGTGCTTTTAGTTAAGTTATATGCGTTATCTAAACTTTCCATACGTTGCTTAGAAATATCTAATGGTAAGTTATTAATAAAGTGCAACCATTCATGTAATGTCCAAGTTTTAGTCGGCATTTGTGCCAACTCAAGCTGACCGCTAGTCCACTTAGTAATATAATCATCAACAATAACAAATGCATCTGAAGTAGGTTTAGGAGTGTAGCTTGGTAGACCTTGTTCGTAAATCCACTCGTTAACTTCAGCATCGCTAACAATACCTGCATATTTGTCAGTTAAATTAGCTTTTAAGTATTTAACAAAGTTTTTAGTGCCTAAGCTTTCAAACGCATGATCATCAAAATATTGCATGATAAAAGTATCAAACTTTGCACGACCAAACTTTTCTTCTAAGTAAACTAAAAACAGCTGACCTTTAGTGTAAGGTACACCTGAAAATGCATCATCTGGATCACGTCCATTCAAATCAATAAACAGTTGTGTATCACCCGGTGGTAATTCAGCAATTTCGTAATTTAAATTTTGAGCATCAAGCGCACGCTCCATTACCGCACGATCAGCACCAAATACGGCTTCCATAATGCGGTTTTCAACATAGCTGGTAAAACCTTCGTTTAACCATAGATCATGCCAGCTTTCATTTGTTACTAAGTTACCTGACCAAGAGTGCGCAAGTTCATGGGCAATTAAGTTAACTAAGCTTTTATCACCCGCAACAACAGTTGGCGTAATAAATGATAACCTTGGATTTTCCATGCCGCCAAACGGAAAGCTTGGTGGTAAAATAAGCAGGTCGTAACGACCCCAGCGATAAGCACCGAAAAGCTTTTCAGTTTCATCAATCATTTTTTGCGTGTCATCAAACTCAGCAACAGCGCGATCTAAGATATAATGTTCAGCGTAGATACCGGTTTGTTTACTCATTGCTTTAAATTCTAAATCACCAACACCAATGGCGATTAAATAAGCAGGAATAGCTTGAGGCATTGAGAAAGAGTAGTCACCATCACGTGCGGTGTCAGGCTCATTATTCGCACTCATTACTGCTAATAAATCATCACTCGTTGTAATACGGGCATTGTAAGTCATACGAACACTTGGCGTGTCTTGAATTGGGATCCACGAGCGCGCATGAATAGCCTGACTTTGACTGAACATAAACGGTTTTTCTTTGCCTGCAGTTTGCTCAGGAGACAACCATTGTAGGCCTGAAGCTTGAGGTAATGAATTATAATAAATTCTTAGTTTTGGCGTTTGGAATGAAGTTTTAACGGTAAGCTTTGCCCCCATAACATCATCACGTTTACCTAAAGTAAACGCTACGTTGCGCCATTGGCCGTTAGCCGATTTTGCCATCACACGATGAACTTCTAAATCACGAGTATCCAAATATACATTAGCAACATCATTGCTAAGCCAATTTAAGCTTAACTCTGCAAAACCTTTTAATGATTTTTCTTCAAAATCAACGGCTAAATCCAAATACAGGTGATTCACTTTAACCTGATCATAATTGGCATAAGTTAACGCATCATTTACTTGCGCCATAGCTAATTGGGCCCAAGCTAGCTGCGCAACACAGCAAATGGTGGCGACAAGACGAATAAAAATTTTCATAAATTGTATCCAAAACTAAAGAGGCCTGTAGATTACAGGTAATCTACAGGCCTCTTCAAGTACTAATTATGGCTTAAATGACTAAGGTTGTTCCATTCGAATAACTACTCGACGGTTTTTACTACGACCAATGATAGTTTGGTTCGATGCTACGTGACGCTTTTCACCATAACCATTCGCATCAATTCGGCTCGCATCAATGCCACTACTAACAATTAAGTCTTTCACCTTATTTGCTCGGCGCTGCGACATTTTCAAGTTGGTATTCCGGCCACCGTAACTATCAGAATAGCCATCAACTAATACTAGATCTAATTCAGGATCGAGCGACAAATACTCAACAATCATATTCATTCGCTTTTGAGATGATTTAGTTAACTTGTCTGAGCCAAATTGATAATTAAGCACCGTATATGAAATATCATCGAAACTAAAATTTAATAAATTTCCTACACAGCCAACAAAGTCTTGATATGCTTTTTGAAAACGAGCGGTTGATAGGCCAACACTAATTTTTTCATTATCACTATACCAATCATTATAATAAAATGTTGGGCTCATACCTTGGTCAAGCTCATTAAGCATGTTCCAAGCAATTTTCTTCGGTAAACTGGGAGCGAACTGTTTATGTAACTTCATGTCTGCTATTGTTCTTCCGGAAATTCCAGGACGCCAGTTTGGTGCTTCAGAGCGAACTTCCGCTAATGAATAACTGTCGGGCAAGCGCATCATATCAAGTTCAAATTCCATGTTCATTTGACGATTAGCGGAGCTATAAAATTTAGCTTCACCGTAACGAGGAATTTGATGCGACAAGGTGCATTGTAGACGGGAATTATCGGTTAACTGCCAATTAGAATCTTCTATATCGGCACGGTATTGCCTGATGCCAGCATTTGCTTGGGCAACAATAAGCGATAATATAAATAAGGAAAGCAGTTTTTTCATAACAATAATTTTCATGCCCATTAATCTATTCTAAATAGCGACAATCACTCTATCGACATAATTGTTAATAACTTTAGCAGTAAAATGACATTTGCCAAAATTAAATTGCCTGCATTGCACTTTCGTGATGCCTTAGTCGTGGATCTCTGAGATAATCTAGCAAATTTATAATCTAAGTAAAATTTATCTATTCTATGTCTGACAATTCAAGCTCTACAAAATCAACTTCCGATAAATCATTATTTGCGCAACGCTTTCGCGGTTACTTCCCTGTTGTTATTGACGTTGAAACAGCAGGTTTTAATGCAAAAACTGATGCACTACTAGAAATTGCTGCTACAACATTATCGTTAGATGAAAACACCGGTCAATTTAGCTTAGATGAAACAATTCACTTTAATGTTGACCCTTTTGAAGGTGCTAACTTAGAAAAAGCTGCACTAGAGTTTACAGGTATTGATCCAACAAACCCATTGCGTGGCGCTGTTGATGAGAAAAAAGCAATGACTGAAATATTTAAGTTAGTGCGTAAAAAAATGAAAGCTGCAGGTTGTCAACGAGCAGTTATGGTGGCTCATAATGCTGCTTTTGATTTAGGTTTTGTTAATGCTGCTACAGAACGCTGCTTAATAAAACGTTCGCCATTTCATCCATTTGTCAGTTTTGATACCACAACCTTGTCAGGCTTAACACTTGGACAAACCGTACTTGCAAAAGCGTGTGCCACAGCCGGAATTGATTTCAATAACAGCGAAGCCCACTCAGCGCTTTACGACACAGAAAAAACAGCTGAACTATATTGTTATATCGTTAATAAATGGCAACAACTCGGTGGCTGGCCTTTAGCTGACGTAACAGGTGAAGCTGACTCAGAGTCCTTAGAAAGCTAATACTCTAAAATTGACTATAACCAAGATAACTATAGAAACTTGTGCGTAAACTCACGTGCAAGTTTTAAAACAACGATTTAGCCTTTTTGCGATGATTAGATCTTAAAAGTAAATTTCTCAATGCAATAATCATTAAACCAAAGGCTAGAAACTGCAAAGCCGGAATATTTGTTTTCAATACCAAGGTCATCGCAACAGCAAAGTATGCGTAAGGTAAATATTCATAAATGAAAAATGGTAATATTTTTTTGTTTTTTTCATTGCCTTTAAAACGATCAACTCGGCGATATCCTGAGCGCCTAACCAGCATAAAGCAACCTACTACGTAGAATAAACCTGCCGATGCATAAACAGCCCAATCGCTATAGAATGCTAATAAATAAGCACAAATAAAAAAATATAAATAAGGCAGATTTTCATAAATAAATTTAGGATAAAACACTAACCTCTCCCCATCTTTCATTTAATGTCGTTATTGATTTTTACAGCAACCAATATAAGCAGCCTTATTATTGGTTTAGCACAAATATAGGAATTGACTAAGTTTTTCCTAATATATTGTTTTAAAAAACCGACGTAACAAACATCTTTAGTGGTCAGAGATTACCCTGAAATATACTTTTATTATTTTTACTTTTGTTAGTAGCAAGGCATAGGCTAGAAGAAGCTATTTTGCTTATCTTTTAATGTTTTCGTAAAATTTGGGCACAAAAAAGCCGCGATAACGCGGCTTTAAACTGATAATTTATTTAATAGCGTAAACTATTAATTAAAGTGTATCAGCGTTATCAGTAAGGTAAGAAGCAACGCCTTCTGGAGAAGCTGTCATGCCTTTATCACCTTTGTTCCAACCAGCTGGACATACTTCACCGTGCTCTTGGTGAAATTGTAATGCGTCAACCATGCGGATCATTTCGTCAACGTTACGACCTAGTGGTAAATCGTTAACTACTTGATGACGAACACTACCTTCTTCATCAATTAAGAAAGAACCACGGAAAGCAACACCAGCTTCTGGATGCTCAACGTCGTATGCTTTACAAATTTCATGTTTAACATCAGCAACTAGCGTGTATTGAACTGGACCAATACCACCATCGTTTACTGGTGTGTTACGCCATGCGTTGTGAGAAAATTGTGAATCAATAGAAACACCAATTACTTCAACACCACGGCTTTTGAATTCTTCCATGCGGTGATCAAATGCTAAAAGCTCTGAAGGACATACGAAAGTAAAATCTAGTGGGTAGAAAAATACTACCGCTTTTTTACCTTTAATCGCTTGTGCTAGGTTAAAGCTATCAACAATTTCACCTGAACCTAAAACTGCTGCAGCTGTGAAATCAGGTGCTGGACGACCGACTAATACACTCATTATATTCTCCAATTTTTTAAAATATTATTATTTCTTTAACGTTAACACCACCTAGTATGGTGGCGTTAAGTTGTAATTCAATAGCTACTCAGCACTTTCTTCTGAGCTATGCTTAGCAGCGGTTTCTTTAACTAAAGTTTGTAATTCACCTTGTTGGTACATTTCCATAATGATGTCACAACCGCCGACTAATTCGCCGTCAACCCATAGTTGTGGAAATGTTGGCCAATCAGCATATTTTGGTAATTCAGCACGAATATCAGGATTTTGTAAAATATCAACATAAGCAAATTTTTCACCACAAGCCATTATTGCTTGTGACGCTTGTGATGAGAAACCACAGCTTGGCAATTTCGGTGAGCCCTTCATATAAAGAAGAATAGTGTTTTCGCTGATTTGTTCTTTAATACGTTCGATAGTATCCATAATAACCTCTAAAAATTAATACCTATTGCGCTCAATACTTAATGAAAACTGACTAAATACACAGAACAATAAATACTAAAGCAAAAAATTTATATATTAAAACAAAATAGCCTTGATAAAATCTATGGTAATACCTATATACTTGGGTAAACTATGCAAGCTTTAATACCCGAGTAGTTTACTAGGTTTTAGAAAAAAACAAACTACTTCTTTACGTTTGCATAAGAATAAATTTTTATAATAATATCCTGGAGAATATAATGGCTATCGAATTACCTGCACTACCATATGCAATGGACGCACTAGTACCACACATTTCACAAGAAACATTAGAATTTCACTACGGTAAGCACCACAACACTTACGTTGTAAAGTTAAACGGTCTTATTGAAGGTACTGATTTCGAAGGTAAATCTTTAGAAGATATCGTTAAGTCATCTTCTGCTGGTGTTTTTAACAATGCTGCACAAATTTGGAACCACACATTTTACTGGAACAGCCTAAGCCCAAATGGTGGCGGTGAGCCAACGGGTGCGTTAGCTGACGCAATTAATGCAAACTTCGGCTCTTTTGACGAATTCAAAGCTAAATTTACTGATAGTGCTATCAATAACTTTGGTTCAAGCTGGACTTGGTTAGTTAAAAACGCTGACGGCAGCCTTGCAATTGTAAACACTTCAAATGCAGCAACACCATTAACTGAAGAAGGTGTAACACCACTTCTAACAGTAGATTTGTGGGAACACGCATACTACATTGATTACCGTAACCTTCGCCCAAGCTACATGGCAGGTTTCTGGGCATTAGCAAACTGGGATTTTGCTTCAGCAAACTTCGCTTAATAGCTCGTTAAAACATTTTTCAAAAATAAAAAACCAGAATTTATTCTGGTTTTTTTTATCACTAATTTTTTAATATCCACCAAAGTTAACTATTTATTCAATAACATAGCCTCCTATCTTTTTTTCTATCGTTACAATTTATTTTGCTATTTTTTAACTGCTTTATAAATTTACAACTACGCTTATAAATAGAAATTGTAAAAAACACGGTCTAATTATTTATGTAGAGTTTGATAAGTAACGCATACGGTCGAATTATCAGCTCGGTCTGAACGATTTATCTTCTGGAGGCGGTTATGAGTATATTTCAGCATTACCAATCACGTTACGATGAAGCACAAGAAGAGTGCTATTCAATTCAAGACTTTCTAAGCTTATGCCAAAGCGACCAAACAGCGTACGCAAGTGCAGCACAACGTTTGCTCAACGCCATTGGCGAACCTGAAATGGTCGATACATCTTCCGAGCCTTGCCTAAGTCGAATTTTCTCTAATCGTGTCATTGCCCGCTATCCAGCTTTTAAAGAATTCTATGGTATGGAAGAAGCCATTGAACAAATTGTTGCTTACCTAACCCATGCCTCACAAGGGTTAGAGGAACAAAAACAAATTTTATACTTACTGGGCCCTGTTGGTGGTGGCAAGTCATCATTAGCTGAAAAGCTTAAAGCGTTAATGCAGCAAGAGCCAATTTACGTATTAAGTGCCAATGGTGAGCGCAGCCCGGTAAATGATCATCCATTTTGCCTATTTGATGCCAGTTCTGACGGTAAAATTTTACAACAAGAATATAATATTCCTGAGCGTTATCTCAGTACTATCATGTCACCTTGGGCTGCAAAACGTTTGCATGAATTTAAAGGCGACATTGCTAAGTTTGAAGTAATTAAAGTTTATCCATCGATTCTCGATCAAATCGCTATTGCGAAAACAGAGCCTGGAGATGATAACAATCAAGACATTTCCGCTTTAGTTGGTAAAGTTGATATTCGCCAACTAGAACATTTCGCCCAAAACGACCCTGATGCTTACAGCTATTCTGGTGCATTATGTCGAGCCAACCAAGGTTTGATGGAGTTTGTTGAAATGTTTAAGGCGCCAATTAAGGTCTTACACCCACTTTTAACCGCGACACAAGAGGGGAATTACAATCCAACAGAAGGCCTTTCTGCCCTGCCATTCAATGGTATTTTACTGGCGCATTCAAATGAATCTGAGTGGCAAACCTTTAGAAACAACAAAAATAATGAAGCATTTTTAGACCGGGTTTATATTGTTAAAGTGCCTTACTGTATGCGGGTTTCTGAAGAAGTTAAAATTTATCAAAAACTATTAGAAAACAGTGAATTAAACAACGCACAATGTGCACCTGACACCTTGGAAACCTTAGCGCAATTTTCAGTGTTATCACGGTTAAAAGATCCTGAAAATTCCAGCGTTTATTCAAAAATGCGTGTTTACGATGGTGAAAGTTTAAAAGACACAGATCCAAAAGCAAAATCGTATCAAGAATATCGTGATTATGCCGGAGTAGACGAAGGTATGTCGGGGCTTTCAACACGTTTTGCTTTTAAAATTCTGTCCCGTGTTTTTAACTTTGACCACCTAGAAGTTGCAGCAAACCCAGTGCACTTATTTTATGTACTTGAGCAGCAAATTGAACGAGAACAACTGCCACAGGAATCAGCAGAACGCTATTTAGAGTTTATTAAAGGCTACTTATCACCACAATACATTGAATTTATTGGTAAAGAAATTCAAACCGCATACCTAGAGTCATATTCAGAATACGGACAAAACATTTTTGACCGTTATGTTACCTACGCAGATTTTTGGATCCAAGACCAAGAGTATCGCGACGCTGAAACAGGACAACTATTTGATCGCGAAGCACTAAACAACGAGTTAGAAAAAATTGAAAAGCCAGCAGGCATAAGTAACCCAAAAGATTTCAGAAACGAAATTGTCAACTTTGTACTGCGTGCTAAGGCCAATAACAACGGCAAAAACCCATTGTGGACTAGCTACGAAAAATTACGCACCGTTATTGAGAAAAAAATGTTCTCAAACACTGAAGATTTATTACCCGTTATTTCTTTCAATACCAAAACCTCAAATGACGACCAACAAAAACATGACGACTTTGTTGAACGGATGATGACTAAAGGTTACACCAAGAAGCAAGTCAGATTGCTTTCTGAATGGTATTTACGGGTTAGAAAATCTTCTTAAGTTATACTTAGTTACAGCCCTTGAACTAAGTTGGGAGCAATTATGGCAAACTTTATTGATAGGCGGTTAAACAGCAAAAATAAAAGCACTGTCAATCGACAGCGTTTTATAAGGCGCTATAAAAGCCAGATTAAGAAATCAGTTGCTGATGCGGTGAATAAGCGTGGTGTTACTGACGTAACCAGTGGCGAGAGCATTACAATTACTAAAAAGGATTTAAGTGAGCCAGTTTTTCATCAAGGTAATGGTGGAATTAAAGACCGAGTACATCCTGGTAATGATCAATTTAGTGCCGGCGACAGAATAGCGCGCCCGCCACAGCAACAAGGGCAAGGTGGTGGCCCAGGCGATGCAAGTAACTCTGGTGACGGTAGTGATGACTTTGTTTTTTCTATATCTAAAGATGAGTATTTAAATTTACTTTTTGAAGATTTAGAGTTGCCAAACTTAGAGAAAAACCAATTAGATAAACTAATTGATTATAAAACCGTACGCGCTGGGTATTGTGCTGACGGAGTACCATCAAACATTGATATTGTTAAGTCTTTACAAGGCTCTATTGCCCGCAGAATTGCGATGACAGCAGACAAGCGCAGGCAGCTCAAAGAACTTGAAGCTGAGTTGACGCAACTTGAACAAGACCCGCATGACAATGTTCAGGCCAAAATAACTCTTAACAAAGCCATTAAAGACATTAAGGAAAAAATCAATAAAGTGCCATTTATTGACTCCTTTGACTTACGTTATCGCAATTATGCCAAGCAACCGGTGCCAACTTCAAAAGCCGTGATGTTCTGTCTAATGGATGTTTCAGGTTCAATGGACCAAGCAACAAAAGATATCGCCAAACGCTTTTATATACTGCTATACCTCTTTTTAAGTCGCACTTATAAAACGATTGATGTGGTCTATATTCGCCATCATACCCAAGCCAAAGAAGTTGATGAGCATGAGTTTTTCTACTCGCAAGAAACTGGCGGTACTATCGCATCAAGTGCGTTAGAGTTAATGATTAATATCATTGCTGATCGCTACAATGAAAATGAATGGAATATATACGGCGCACAAGCATCAGACGGAGATAACTGGGCTGACGATTCACCTCATTGTCAAAACCTTATGCGCAATAAAATATTGCCTAAAACTCGATACTTTAGTTATATCGAAATCACACAGCGTGCCCATCAAAGCCTATGGCAGCAATATGCTCAACTTGCTGACGGTGATTCTTCATTTTCAATAGAACACATAAAATCGGTAGAAGATATCTATCCGGTATTTCGCTCATTATTTAAGAAAAAAATAGAACAAGCAGCCTAATAGCATTTCAGTAAGGGGGTTTTATGACGAAACGTAAACCACTTGACGACAACAGTGATTGGACATTCGAGAAACTTGAGCAATACCAAAACGAAATTGCTCGCGTGGCTGAGCATTACCGCTTAGATACTTACATTAACCAAATAGAAGTGATCACCGCTGAACAAATGATGGATGCCTACGCTAGTGTCGGCATGCCTATCGGCTATAACCATTGGACTTTCGGGAAGAAATTTATTCAAACAGAACAAACTTATAAGCGAGGTCAAATGGGACTAGCTTATGAAATTGTTATCAATTCAGATCCTTGTATTTCCTACCTGATGGAAGAAAATTCCATGGCAATGCAAGCCTTAGTCATGGCTCATGCTTGTTATGGACATAACTCTTTCTTTAAAGGTAATTATTTATTTAAATCATGGACTGACGCCAGCTCAATTATTGATTACTTATTATTTGCTAAAAAGTATATTGCTGACTGCGAGCACAAACATGGCATTGATGAAGTAGAAGCTTGCCTTGATGCCTGCCATGCACTGATGAACCACGGTGTTGACCGCTATAAACGTCCACAAAAAATATCCATGGAAGAAGAGTTAAAACGCCAAAAAGAACGTGAGTCATACTTACAGTCACAAGTGAATATGTTGTGGCGCACCATACCAGATAACGATAAATCGCATGATAAAGCGAAAGTAAGTTTTCCTTCTGAGCCGCAGGAAAATATTCTTTATTTTATCGAAAAAAATGCCCCATTACTAAAGCCTTGGCAGCGAGAGCTGGTGCGTATTGTTCGTAAAGTCTCACAATATTTCTATCCACAAAAACAGACACAAGTCATGAATGAAGGCTGGGCTTGTTTTTGGCATTACACTATTTTAAATCATTTATATGACGAAGGCTTAGTGACTGAAAAGTTCATGCTAGAGTTTTTACATAATCACACGAACGTAGTTGCACAGCCTGAATATAACAGCCCTTATTATTCGGGTATAAATCCTTATGCCCTTGGCTTTAACATGTTCATTGATATTAGAAGAATATGTGAGCACCCGACAGAGGAAGACAAAGCTTGGTTTCCCGAAATTGCCGGTAGTAATTGGCTTGATACCGTACACTTTGCAATGGAAAACTTTAAGGATGAAAGCTTTATTAGCCAGTTTTTATCACCTAAATTGATGCGAGATTTTAAACTATTTCATTTACACGATGACAATAGTAATAACTATATTGAAGTTGGTGCTATTCATAATGAAAGTGGTTACAAAAAAATTCGTATGCAGCTCTCAGAGCAATACAATTTGAGTAATTTAGAAGCAAATATTCAAATCACTAATGCTGACGTTACGGGTGACCGTTCATTAACTTTACGTTATATCCCTCATCAACAAGTCAATTTAGCTAATTCAAAAGATGAAGTACTAAAACATCTGTACTATCTATGGCAATTTGACGTGAAACTTATTCAGGAAGACAGCCATGGTGTCGATGAAGTAATAGCCCAATGTCCAAAAGCTAAAATTCAGGTAGAAAAAAAGGCAACGGCGTAATCATATAAATATGATGCGTCTGTTGCCCTATTATTTTTTCAACAGCTAATTATTTTTTATCAAACACTTGTTCTGGTTAATAACTAGCGCATGTAAGAAATAAAAAATAATTAGTTGAAGATAACTACTCTGCTAATTCTTTTAGTACTTCGTCTTTTAACTCAAGCCACAGTTTGCCTGATTCAACACCGTATTTTCTGACTGCAAAAACCGATTCGTCAAATTGCCCGGCTTCTGCAAGCTCAATTAACTTTTTATAATACTCACGAGAAATTTCACGGCCACTTGGGTGCGCGAAATACAAACTACCTAAGCGTGAATACAAGCCTCTAAAGCCGTTTAATATTAACAAATAAATTGAATTACCTGATGCTACAACCAACTCTTTATTTAACTTGTAATCAAACTCAGCAAAGGCTTCGCCTGTATCTTCAACATCATTAATCGCAGTTAATAATTCAATAACTTTTTCTGGGTTATTCTTAATTGCACCACGAACATAAATAGCACTGATATTTGTTCTTGCAGACATTAAGTTATCAACTAAGTCTGGAATGCCTTCCTGATCTAACTGTGCCAACGTTTCGAGAATATTTAGGCTTGATGTTTCCCAGAAATTATTAACTTTAGTTGGCTTACCATGTTTTATCGTCAACCAACCATCACGGGCTAATCGCTGTAAAACTTCTCGTAATGTTGTACGAGTAACACCAATAAGCTCTGATAATTCACGCTCAGCGGGTAATATTGTGCCGGGAGGAAAACCTCCATTCCAAATAGACTCGACAATATATTGCTCGGCAAATCCAGCTGGACTATGCGCTTTTATAACCATGGGGCTCCACATCACTTAGAGTTGACTGTAATTGAAACTGATTGTACCAGAACAAGCATTTCAAACAAGCGCTATAAAATGCAGTTTTTTTTGGTGGCGAGTGCCACTTAAGTTGAGAATTCGAGGCAGATCGAGAATTTTTTAAATCACATTTTAGAAATTAGTTACTTTTTACCAACAATTAAATAAATTTTGTCCTCAGAGTACCGCACATATTGAGAGCACCTTAAAAAGTAAGCTGTTGATTATGTTTAAATTTTAATACAAAAATAATCCCCCCTCCTTTTTAAAAACAATTACTGGGATTATATTCAGACTGTAATTAATCACACATATCGAAATAGAAGATAATTAATCACGTGTGTGTGGTTTTCAGTTTAAAAATTAAAAAATCCGGCATGGTTAAACTTTCAATATAGATTTATTTTCAAAAGTATGGGCTTCATCCATGTAGTTGATAAAGCAATAAAACTCTCTTACAAAGAAGTATGTGCTTAACTAGGGGAAATTTATTGTTGGCTAAAGTGTCGAACGGAGTGAAAACAGCCAACTGTAAATTTTCCCTCTTGAGCGCCTTGTTAGATGTTTTATGCTCCCAACACTAAGGTTGGGTATACATAATTAAACTTTTACTCTCTAATTTTTTATAAAGCTTAATCCTTTGCTCGATCAACTTTATTTCTTTTTCGATATTCTGTTTGAGTTGCAACTCAACTTTATGATCTTGTTGCGTAGATAACGTTGCCTCTATTTCTTCAACTTGTAGTTTAAGGGAGATAATTCTACTTTTAGCTGATTTATAGTATTCAGTATTTGGTACTATTGACCATGCTTGAGCACTAAAAAATATAACCACCAACAATAAAGTTTTCATCATCAATCTAAAAACACCTAACGCCCACTTAAGCGGACAAAAATAGTTGGCTAAAATGTGAAGCGGAGCGGAACGTAGCCAACTGTTTTTGTTCCGTTTAAAGTGCTTGTTATATGCCCGACAATTACCTTTTTGATGTTTTTATTAACAGGTAAACAATCCCACAGGCAAAAAGTATAACAATAATAAGTATAATTCCCATACTAGTGAGCTTTGACCAATGAATAGCTCTATCTACGACAGATTCACAAGGCTTATCAGGGTTTACAAAAACTTTGATAGGTATTTTATACTTGAAATGATATTTAAAATTATAAGCTAACTCTTTCAATGGACCGTCATCTCCACCTTCTACCCACGCTACTTTACTGCCTATACAAGCTATACTATTAAAATTATATTTATAAGAAATTTGAGGGGCATAATAGGTGTGTCTGGTTCGATTTGACGAGCTAGTAGAACCTTGAGTTATTTTAATAGATGCATTTAACAATGTTGCATCCATTTGAATCCAGTTAATTGATTTAATGTTACCTGATATTGATTTTATAATATTTTGTGACATCAAATAAGCAAAAAAAACCATAGCTAAAAGAAAAAAATATAAAATAAACCGAGTCATTTTAATATTGTCCTTTTTAGGATTTCTAGGCGTTCTAGTCATATTAATATCCATATTTGAACAGCGAGGAACATCCGCTTAGGGCATATAACGCCCTAATAACAGGCATAAAATTGTTTGCTAAAATGTTGAGGAACGAAAACAGCAAACTGTTTTTTGTCCTTGTTTATTAGCTTGTTATATGCAATTTAGTTAACCTGCATAGTATAAGGGTTTTGACCTTCTGTGAATGCAAAATTTACAACGACACCATCAGTAACTAATACATCTAGCATTTTCTGTGTACCTGTAGTTTTAACATCCATAGACACAATGTAACTCTGCGCTTTAGCGGTACCTTTTGAATGCATGTAAATCCATTTTGAATCTGTCGCTGAAATCACCGTTTTAGAATAAGGTTCACCAAACAGAGTGACCATTTCTTCAGTGGTAGTTTTGCCTTTAACGATTTGTGATACATTTTCGCTAGCAAAATCTTTTCCCACTGAATAGGAAGAAGTTGCACAGCCTGACAGTGATAAAATAATTAATGAAACTATAGTGATTAAACGAAAATCCATTTGATGCTCCTTGCATATAACGCCTTACTAAGAGGCAAATAATTGTTGGCTAAAATAAGCGACGAAGGAGCAAAAGCCAACTGTCATTGTCCTTTTGAGTAACTTGTTATGCATTGCTTACACTACAATCAACTGTTGCGTTAATCTTTGGTGGGTAGACAGAACCAAACTGACTATGCGAGCCATAAGTACCCATTTCATATTGTTTAACGTGTATATCGCTAGATTTGCATAACTCTTTTCCTTTGAGCTCTACCAACTCGACCATATCTGTTTCATTAAGATCTGTATGGCCAAGAACCTCAATTGAATACGTTCCATCAGAGTTTTTACTCACGTCGCTATACTGAACTACGACACCTTTATAAGTTTTCATTCCAACACAACCAGATATTATTAGTACGAGTAAAGGTAGATACTTTTTCATGCTTATCCTTAAATGCATAACGCCCATTTAAGGGGCTGATAATAGTTTGCTAAAATGTGTAGCGAAGCGAAACCGAGCAAACTGTTAGCAGTCCCGCTT
>CAJXQI010000032.1 GCA_913058395.1 uncultured Colwellia sp.
ACACCGCCCTTTCACGGCGGTAACAGGGGTTCGAATCCCCTTAGGGATGCCACTTTTTATTTTACTTTTAGTAAATAGTCAGTGCATAAAAGTGAAATGAAGAAACCGACTTATGTCGGTTTTTTTATGTCTGTAATTTAGTAAAATTAATATGTAATCGCTGTTGAGCACTTATCCCATCAAACCTATCCATTTAACATTTAACATTTAACATTTAACATTTAACTAGGATCCTTTGATCTTTCAGCTGTTATCGTTAGTAAGGCCGCGTTTTGAGTCGCTTGCACTTCATAATTGACCGCTTTCATGAAAATTCTCTACTTCGATACTGCTTTAAGCCAAAATAGGTACTGATAGCGCAATTCCATTGACGATAAATCACCGTCACAATTAGTTACTTGGAATGCAGTAAAGCGGGGTCTAAAAGACTTACGCCAATAGAAGGGAAGGCTGTTTTAAAAACAATAGGGTAGGAGTGCGATGCTATTTGAGTAGTGTACTTGAAATACTTGCATGAGATTCTTGTCGGTTCACTATCGCTTTAGTAAACCGACATAGTATGATTGAAGGGTTAAACGCGACTGGTATTAATTAAACTGATACTTTCCTCAGCAAAACCGACACCGGCTTCATTGTAGAAGTTAAACACTTTATCAACACCAAAGCTTTCTAACGCGATGCGTTCATCGTCGTAACGGGCAATTGCGGCTATTTTACCTTGATAATGCGTACGCTTTATTTGTGAGGTGATATTCATGATATCTTGCACAGAGGGCAGTGCCAAAAGAATCAATTCTATTTTACTATGATCGATAGTTTCCCAAAAATCAGCATCTTCAGCGTCACCTAAGTAGGCTTGAACTTTATTTTCATTTAACCATTTTACCTTGTTTTTATCGGTATCTAAGCCCCAGGCTTGGTTTTCACTTTGTGCATTCAGGGCTTTATAAGCCCCCATACCAACGCGTCCCATACCAATAATGGCGATTGGAGCCTCACAAGGTTGGTCAAAGTTATCTTCACTTAAACGCTTTTTACTTTCAAAACGTTTAAATTTTTCTTTGTTATTGGCAAAGTAACTATGGGCAAAGTTATACAAGACATTGGTCATGATAAAAGACAATGAAACCGCTAATGATAGTATTACTAACCACTCAGGCGATAACCAGCCAGATTTACTGCTAAGTGCAGCAATGATCAATCCAAACTCGCTGAAGTTACTTAATGCCAAAGCAGATAAAAATGCTGTTCTGCCGCGTAAGTTGAGTTTTACTAAAATAAAGAAAAACAGCAAAAATTTAATCGGTAGCAATAAGGTTAATACCGAGGCTATGGCTAACATCTCAAGTGTTGGCAGGGCGGTAAAACCGATTGAAAGGAAAAAACCTATCAAGAATAAATCTTTGAAACTGAGTAACGACTTTGTTATTTCACTAGCTTTACTATGCGAAGCTAAATACATACCAACAAGCAATGCACCTAAATCACCTTTTACTTTTACCAATTCAAATAGTTCATAGGCACCAAAAGCTAAGAAAAAGCCCATCAGAGGAAGAAGTTCACCATGACCAACTTTATCAATTGCTTTGTTGATACAAGGTTTTAATGGAATGAAAAGCAGCAATAGTGCCGCCCAAGCACTTGGTACTTTGCCGGTGGCAACCACTAAAAATATCACCGCAACAATATCTTGCATCACTAAAATACCGATGGCTAGCTTGCCATGGCGTGTGCGCATTTCACCATGATCTTCCATCAGTTTAACCACACAAACCGTACTACTAAAACTTAATGCGAATACAATAAGTGCCGATGTAGCTAAACTTAAGCCGCTAACAAAAGGAATGGTAACCAGCGCGATAGCTTTTAATATCACTAAACCGACTAATAACCAAAGCACAGTATGGCTTAAACTACCTAGCCAAACTTCCGGTTTTATTAAATCTTTTATATTTAACTTCAGGCCAATGGTAAATAGCATCAGCGTGATGCCAATATCAGCAAGTTCGGTGACCATGCTATCAGCTTGATAACCTAAAAAATGTAGGATAAAGCCTGCGGCTAAGTAGCCAATTGATGGTGGTAGCGAAATCAGTTTAGTTAATAAACCACAAGCAAAGGCAAAACCAATCCAGATAAATTCCATTTGAAATTAAGGCTCCATTAGGTCATTAAGTTGCTGCTCAACATAGTCAGCAATTATTGGCTGTGCTTGTGCATTTGGGTGAATACCGTCGGCTTGCATTAAGGCTTTATTGGTTGCTACTGCTTCCATAAAAAATGGTAATAGCGTGATGTTGCTTGCTTTGGCAACGTCTTCGAAAACTTGTTCAAACATTTTATTGTAACGAGGGCCGTAGTTTGGCGTAATTTTTATCTTAATCATTGAAACTTTTATGTTTTTATCTTGTGCTAGCTTGATCATTTGTAACAAATTATTTTTAATTAACTTAGGTGAATAACCGCGTAAACCGTCATTTCCGCCTAATTCAATTAGCAAATGGTCAACTTTTTCATTGGCTAAAATGCCTGCTAACCGAGATAAACCACCACTCGTCGTTTCACCACTAACACTGGCATTTATAATTGTGTAAGGTTGTTTTTGTTGTGCAAGTGTTCGGTTTAATAAATGAACCCAACCTTGAGTGGGTTTCATCCCATAACTTGCGCTGATACTATCACCTAATAATAAAATATTGGTCGTTGGGTTGATACCTATGTCGTTATCAGCCGTATTGGTCTGTTTATCCTGCACAGCTGCGTTAGTTGTCGAGATAAGTAATAAGCTAATAAATAATATAAAAAGTGGATAATTTTTCATGCATGTAAATTCCGAGAGTATTTTAAGCGTTAGTAGCTTAACTAAATCAGTTCAAGTTGAAGATAAAACTTTAACCTTACTTCAACCACTTAATTTAACGGTTGCTGCAGGCGAGTCAATTGCAATTGTTGGATCTTCTGGTTCTGGTAAAACAACGTTATTATCAATTTTAGCAGGATTAGATCTGCCAAGCTCTGGCGAAGTGTATCTTAAAAACCAACCATTACACCAGTTTAATGAAGAGCAACGCAGCCAAGTTCGAGCGCAGCATGTTGGTTTTATTTTCCAGCAATTTCTATTGATTAATAGTTTAACCGCGCTTGAAAACGTGATGTTACCCGCGGAATTAGCAAACTTACCTGATGCACAAGCAAGAGGTGAAGCCCTACTTGAGCAAGTTGGCTTAGCGGATAGACTTGATCATTACCCGTCACAACTTTCTGGTGGTGAGCAGCAACGTGTTGCCATTGCTCGCGCTTTTATTTCTAAACCGGATATTTTATTTGCTGATGAGCCAACCGGTAATCTTGATAGTAAGACCGGACAGCATATTACTGATTTAATATTTGATTTGAATGCCAAAGAAGGCACTACTTTAGTGCTGGTTACGCATGATCCTAAATTAGCTGCGCGTTGTCAGCGTCAAGTTGAAATGGATAGCGGCATATTAAATGAAAAGGCTAGTGCGGTTGTAGCCGAAAGTGTTGACGTAGAAAGTACATCTGCTAACGATGTGACTCCTGAAACCTCTACGTCACAAGTAGGTTAACCATGATTGCTGTTAATCAAAAAAAATCATCAATGTGGTTAGCTCAGTCATTACGTTTATTACATCATGAGCTTCGTCGTGGTGAGCTAACCATTATATTTCTTGCCATCGTTTTAGCGGTTGCAACGGTATTTTCATTAACGGGCTTTTCAGGGCAAATTAAACACGCCATTGTTGCCAATAGTACTAATACTATAGGTGCTGATAGAGTTTTACGATTATCCACTGAAGTTGATAAAAGCTTTATTGATAAAAGTCAGGCAATGTCGCTAAACCACGCCCGTAAAATTGAAACAGAATCGATGGCATTTGCTGGTGACAATATGTTGCTCAGCGAAATTGATGCGGTTTCTGAGACTTATCCTTTACGTGGTGAACTACGTATTAAAACTGCGTTAACGCAAGAAAATAGCGTTGTAGTGAATGCGCCTAAAGTAGGCACGGTTTGGGTCGAACCTAGCGTGTTAAGTCGATTAGATGTCAATATCGGCGACATTATAGAAATTGGTGTTGCACCGTTAACCATCGCGGGCATTGTTACTGATATTCCTGATCGCTCTTATCGCGCTTTTATTGCTGGTCCAACGGTGATCTTAAATATTGCAGATATGCCAAAAACAGAGTTGATACAGCCGGGTAGCCGCATGACCTACAAGTATCTCTTTGCTGGTGAAACTGATGATGTTGAAGCGTTTGAAGACTGGGTTAAGCCACAAATTAATGAAGCTCAACGCTGGTACGATGCAAAAGCGGCGCAAAATCGCTTATCAAGAATTTTAGACACAGCAGAAAAGTTTCTCTCTTTAGCGAGTATGTTGGGCATTGTCTTAGCTGCGGTTGCGGTCGCGGTGGCAAGTCGTCGTTATGGCCAACGTCATCAATCAACGGTATCTATTTTCAAAGCGATGGGGGCATCAATTTCTCATGTGAGGAAGTTATATTGCTTACATTGGACGTTATTGAGCTGTTTAAGTATTGCTACCGGCTTAGTGGTTGGTTATGGGTTGATGTTATTAGGTGTTAATGCCATTGCGAGTTACTTATCACTAGCAGATGCACCATTAACCTTTACGCCATTTTTAACGGCAATTTTTACTGGCTTATTGTGTGCAGTCGCTTTTGCCATTCACCCCATTAGTGTTTTAGTTAATAGTTCACCACTAAGCGTTATTCGTGGCTTTAGCCAGCAAAAAGTCGCGCGTTTTGGTTGGCATCAAGTACCACCATTATTAGCACTGTTCATTTTACTATTCCTATTCAGCCAAGATGCGGTAATGAGTGCTGCTTTGTTATTTGGTGGCATAGTCGTTTCTTTTATTCTGTTGCTATTCGGTCGTGGCTTAATGAGTGCAGGTCGCAGCGTTGGCACTAAAGCGGGTAAATCATGGCATTTGGCATTAGCAAATTTAAAACGTCGCGCCAGTGAAAACAGTGTGCAGCTGGTGAGCTTCACTATCGCGATTAAGTTATTGTTGCTAATTACCGTGATGAAAAGTTCGATTTTATCAGAGTGGGAACAACAATTTCCTGAAGACACGCCAAACCATTATTTAATCAATATTAGCGAACATGAAATTCAGCCGTTGCAGCAATTTGTTGATGAAAACAATGTTGCTAACCAAGGATTTTACAAGGTGTATCGTGGCCGTTTAGCGGCAATTAACGGCGAAAAAACTATTCGAGAAGAAGATAATTCGGAGCAAGAGCAAGAACAGAAAGCAGAATCTGCCAGCACTGAAAAAAAATCTGAGAAAAGCACCGAAGAAAAAGCTGAGCAATCAGCAGGAAGACGTGGTGCAGGGCGAGAGCTAGGGTTAACTTGGCGTGATGAACTTTCACCTGGCAATGAAGTGATAGAAGGCCAGTGGTGGCAGCTTGATGATTCCAAACCACAAGTTTCAATCGAAAGTTCAATGGCAGAGCGTTTAGAAATAGCACTTGGCGATAGCTTAACATTCACACTTGGCTCTGATGAATTTACCGTGCCGGTGACAAGCATTCGAAAAGTGAACTGGCAAAGCCGACAGCTTAACTTCATTATGGTGTTTAACCGCAGCGTGCTTGAACAGTATCCAACAACCGCTATTTCAGCATGGTCGGTTTCTGATCAAGACCGCGATATGGTTTATCGATTCATGGCTAATTACCCAACGGTAACCTTAATGGACTTTGCTGCCATTATGGCGCAGCTTAATAATATTATTGAGCAAGTGTCAGTGGCTATTCAGCTTATTCTTATTTTGGTGGTGCTTGCAGGCAGCTTAGTGCTGATTGCTCAAGTGCAAGCCAGTATGGAAGAACGAGAACGTGAACTTGCTATTTTAAGAACCTTGGGCGCTCGTGGGAAATTGTTACGTAACAGTGTGTTATATGAATTTGTTGCGCTAGGTGCCATAGCAGGCTTAATGGCTAGTATCGGTATGGAGATTGCGGTTTACATTTTACAAAGCCAAGTATTCGAAATGGCAGGCAGTTTTCACTTTCAATATTGGTTAGTCGGTATCGGCGCAGGCGCATTATTTGTTGGCTTAATTGGTATGTTAAGTTGTTGGCGATTACTTAACTTATCAAGTGTAACCTTGATCCGCAGAACCATGTAATTTCATTTCAATCAAGACTATAAGCGTTTAATACTAGCTACTCAGCTATGAAATCGCTTATAGTTTTAATCACTTATATTTAATTTAATAATACTCAGGGTTTAGAAAATGGGTTTACAAGGGAAGTCTGACGGTGCGGTGAAGTTTTTATTAGTCACCGCGGCATTATTTGTTGTTTTAGCTGGCGTAAAAACCGCAGCAACATTATTAGTACCATTTTTATTGTCGGCATTTATCGCCATTATCTGTAATCCGTTGGTGGTTAAAGCGGCACGATACAAAATACCTAAACCAATTGCTGTCATCTTCATTATTGGTATTTTTGTTTCTATTGCATTATCACTGGCAGGCTTGATTGGTAATTCATTGAATGAATTGTCTCAGCAATTACCAGTATACCGTGCACAATTACAAGAACAGTTTGTTTGGTTAACTCAACAACTTGATACTTATAACATTAAAATTTCATCAGAATTATTGATTGAATATTTTGACCCTGCTGCCGCTATGGGACTAGCTACTGATATGCTTAGTGGCTTAGGTGGCGTTATGGCGAACTTATTCTTGATTATTATCACGGTGATTTTCATGCTATTTGAAGCCTCATCAGTACCGCATAAATTGCATTTGGCACTTGATGATCCTACTGCTCGTATGAAACAGATTGATCAATTTTTAGAGTCAGTAAACAACTATTTAGCGATTAAAACCTTGGTCAGTATTGCCACCGGTGTTTGTGTGTCATTAATGTTGTGGGCCTTTGGTTTAGACTTCTTCTTGTTGTGGGGCGTGTTAGCCTTTTTACTTAACTACATTCCTAATATAGGTTCAATTATTGCGGCTGTGCCAGCAATGTCGTTAGCGGTATTACAACTTGGGCCAGCAGCTGCAGGCTTTATTGGTTTAGGCTATTTAACTATCAATACCGTCATGGGTAATGTTGTTGAACCACGCTATTTAGGGCGCGGTTTAGGGCTTTCAACGTTAGTGGTATTTATTTCATTAATCTTTTGGGGGTGGTTACTAGGCACCGTAGGAATGTTGCTATCGGTACCACTGACCATGATCATTAAAATCGCCTTAGAAAACTCTTCAGAAGGGCGCTGGTTTGCGGTGCTATTGTCGAGTGAAGAAGGCTAATTCACGCCAACAAAAAACATGATAAAAGGTAGCGTTTGCTACCTTTTTACTTATCTCAGTTCTAAACATATCAAATACGCTTCTTACACTTTCTAACATTACGCCCTTGTTAACTAACAGTTTCGTTACTGAATTGAACACTCGTTTTCGCTTATTCTTATCTTATTGAGATAAAAGCTAAACATGTTCAAGGATGCCGATGTTAATACTAAAAAATACCAACAACACAATGATAGTGCCTGTGATCAGATTCATACTCACGCCACTGCTGATAATGCTATTTTTAGCTGCATTTAGCGCTAATGCCTACCAAAGCCCTCGATTTGGACTTTTCGTTAAAAATGAAGTTAACGACAATGACTATATTTCCGGTGTTGGCGCTGAAATGTGGTTAACTAATCACGATTCAAACTTTGGCGTGTCAGTGCTGACATCAATTGGCAAAGCCGAAGTGACTGACCGAGATAATATCCAACATGATTATATCGCTTGGGAAGCAGGGCTAAAGCTAGGTTACTTTTCTGATGTTTTTGCTTATGCAGAAGTTGGTTTTGATTTAGGTGAATTAGCCTTTCAAGATAGAGATGAGGATGACCACTATCACGTTTATTATGGAGATGAAGACAATGACTTTATTAGCGCTAACAGAAAACGCTACGATGACTCAAATGATATTGATGGTTATGTCGGTGTCGGTGCCGGTTTTAAGTTTGATCATTTACAAATTGAGGCGTTTGCTCGACTAAGACAAGTCGATGGCGAATACTGGAAAGCAGATAGTCAGGCATATACTGGTGCGAAGTTATCAGTAGTTTTTTAATCGTGAATTTTTCTATTGGTAAAGCAAGCTAACTTATAGCAATAAATTGAGAAAGAAAAGCATGCCAATTTATTGCTATAAAATTCTATTTACTGTGCTTTGTGGCCAACTTTAAAATAACCAGTCGAAAGAAATTGTGTCGCTTCTTTACGCTTTTTAGCAATTAAAATAGCGCCGTCATCCATAAATAAAAAGTTTTTCCAACAACGCTTAAATACAGCCCAAGTGGTTTCAATAACATTATCACGCGCAGTACAATAATAAATTACCGTATTATTGTCCCATTTTAGGTGCTCTAGAATTAGCTCAGGTAAAGCTTCAGTTTCGCTATCCCAAATAGTTTCCCACTTTCCGTTATCAGTCCATGAACTGCTATTTTCAGGCCAATCGCCTTTTTTAAAGAAGTCTGGATGATCAACTTGTTTACTTATATTGGCATCCCAAAGCATTTTTGCTCGGCTTGCCACCATAGGCTTTATTTTCGCTTTATCACTATCGCTAATAGGTAAGCTTTTATGTTTGAAGATCCAAGCGTTTTTTAATTCGTCAACAGAAGTGTAATTCATAGTTATTATCATGATGGGCTATAAGCGTATTATAACAAGCACAGTAATTATCTCATTAAATAATCATGAATTTGACTGTTATAAAATGGCAATTTAGCTGTGTTGCGTAAATTTTTATCAGAGCGAATAACAATTTTGCCATTCACTCGTAATCTCGATAACCGTTGCTAATGCGCTGTGGTCAGCACCGAGTTGTAAAATAGAGCGTTTTACTTTGTACCTGTAACTTTTTCCGCTAGCACTTTAAATTGAGTACTGTTTTTATCTTGTTCACAACATACCGTTAATAAGTCATCAATAAAATGCTTGAAGGCTCTATATTCAATGTTCCTAACCTGTTGCTGTTGCTCATTACTTAGCATGTGATACATAGTCGCTGCGCCAAAGTCGCCAACAATAATGCCTGCGTTTTCATCAACTAAAGTGTTATGAGCGTATAAATCACCATGACATACTTGGTTTGAATGTAAGTGCTGAAAAACATCTTCCATTTGCGTCACAATCTTCGCTATTTGCTCAATACGTAAAGTAAATTCTGCAGGGAATGTGTCTCTTGTACAAGTTTTAAAAGATGGTGGTTGCCCTAAATTGATAAAGTTTTCAGGTATTAAATTCATGATTAAAGCCAAATAACCATTTTCATTTACTTGTGCCAACGAACGAACAAGATTTTTATGATTACTCGTTTTTAAACAAGCTTGTAGTTCATCTTCAGGATAACCGTCACTGGTCACTGCACCTTTAAAAACTTTCACGGCAATTTCTTCAGGGAAAGCTGTTTGCTCATTAGTCCAAGTGGCTCGCGAAATAACACCAGAAGCACCTTGTCCAAGCACATTATGCAAAGTGTAGCTTGAGGCTGGTAATGAAGGAACAGAATCAATATTTACTGTTGACTGGCTAAAAGGGTTACCAGAAAAAGCAAACCATGCCAGCTTAGGTAAACTCAGTAATTGCACTGGGCATTTACTTAGTTTATTAGCTGAAATTCGCACCAATTCTAGGTTAGTTAACTTCTACATCGTTAACGGCAGTTCAGTTAAATTATTTCCGGCAAGTGCTAACTTTTGCAATCGAGGACGTTCACCCAAGGTGTCAGGCAAAACTTCTATCTGGTTGTCGGTTAAAATCAACCAACGTAAATTTGCAGGCAATGCGTTTTCAGGTACTTGGTTAATTTTATTCGATTTAAAGCCAACCATTTCTAAATTTTCACATTCACTCAATACTTCCGGCAATGTTTCAAAAAGGTTATTTGAAGCAAAAAGTATTTTAAGTTTTGTTAATTTTGCTAACTCTTTTGGCAATGAAGTTAACTGGTTATTAGATAAATCGAGAATTTCTAAACTATCGGCCAATGTTAGAATTTCTAGCGGAAATGACGTTAAGTTTTCAGATAATGATAAACGTTGGGTGCCAATTAAATCACCAGATTTTAACTGAGAAAGAGTATGCATAGAATAAGTTGTTAATGTCGGACTATTAATGCCGGAATTTTACTAGGAATATGCATGAAAATATAGAAATAGCTCAGTTACTTTAAACAAATCAATTAACTTCATTATAAAAAACATTAAAAGGTGACGTTGTAAATTAGTGACTACAAGGCGCTAGATATTGGCTATTTTTAGGCTTGTATACAATACTGATTACTTTATGGATGAAATAATTAAAAACAAATGGAGCACTAAAACGGAGCTGTCATTTTTTATTTTTTTCACTGTAAAGGGCTAACATTCGGTGTCAGACTTTGAAGCACCTGAATCAGGTTTATCTGAGGAAGAAAATCTTTGTGTAGATGTCGATTTACATCAAGGCTTTCATCTTGGAAATGTTTTTGTTGAACCTGATTTAGGCATAATTAATCGAGATGGACAACGATATCATTTAGCGCCTAAAGCAATGGAGGTGCTACTTTTTTTATCATCAACAAAAGGAAAAGTAGTTTCCCGCGAACACATTCTACAATTTGCCTGGGGCGATACAAAAGCCTCTAAAGCGAATGTTACTCATGTTATCAGTGAAATACGTCATGCGCTGAATGACCACAAAGAATGCCCAACCTTTATTCAAACTATTCCTCGTAAAGGTTATCGCATGTTAACGCCAACGCTATCAAAAGCTACTGCTAGTATTTGGGCATTTTCAGGGCATCAAGAAGAACACATGCAGCCCGGCAGCAAATTAAAATTCTCTCTTTCGGTTCTCAAAAGTAGTCGATTGTTCAATGCGAGCGCCGCCTATTTAGTGGTTTCATGGTTGTTGCTACAGGTATTTTCAACAATCTTACCGATATTCGATATACCACCTTGGGGTGGTAAAGTAACCGCGTTATGTTTGGTGGTTGGCTTTCCTATTGTTATAGGTTTTCAATGGGTTAAAGAAATTAAATTGCGAAAAAACTTTGCTGTAGAAAACTCTATTCAAAGTAAATACTTCTATCAACAATTAGCCGTTGACGGAATATTTGTCACAATAATACTGCTGGTTATTTTTTACCTGTCTACGCACTTAATCACTAATATCGACAAAGAAAGCGCCCAAATGGGCTTAACAGTAGAGCAAAGTAGTACTATTTCATCGGTTGATATTACCGACAATGCGGTTGCCATTTTACCCTTTACTGCGCCAGTTAATAACGATACTCCACACTATATTGTTTCAGGTTTACAGGAAGAATTAATTACCTTTTTAAGCTTAAAGCCTGAATTTAAAGTTTCGTCATTAAGAGCCATTTCCGCGTTAGAAAACGATGCCAGTATTGATAAAATAAAAAGTCGTTTAGGTGTTCGTTATATTGTTGAAGGCAAAGTGAAATTAAAGTTGCAACAGGTAGTTATCAGTACCGCAATGACAGATATCACTACTGGCTTTCAAGTATGGGCAGATGAATCAAGTGGCTCTAGTAATGAACTTCTAACGCTTTACAACGAACTGTCTCGAAAAGTGGTAAATGCACTGCATTTATTAGTACCAAGTGACGACTCTATTGACGATGTAGATTACATGCCGACGAAAAACTTTGCTGCTTATGATGCCTACCTACAAGGTAAAGAAAAGTATCGAGAAAAGAAAAATATTGATGCCTTAAATGAAGCTGAAAAACTATTTATACAAGCCATTAGTTTAGACCCTGAATTCATTCTCGCGTCATCAGCGTTATGCCAAACCTACTTAGCAAAATACTTACTTAGTGAAGATACCAGTGAATACCAAAAAGGCTTGAATGCGTGCCAGCTTATTGCGCTTAATGAACAAGTGTCTTTTGAATCAAATTTAGCCTTAGGTACTTTATATCGCATAAATGGCCAATATGAAAAAGCCGAGCAATTCCTTACTGACGCCAAAGCGCTTAAACCTAGCTCAACCGAAATGCTAACCTCGTTAGCGAGTTTATATACAAAATTAGAAAAAGTTACACAGGCAGAAGAGCTCTACCTACAAGCGATAAGTGTTGAATTAGGTAATTGGCATAACTACTACGAATATGGGCTATTCTTGTTTTACTCTGGCCGTTATCAAGATGCAATAACCCAGTTTAATAAAGTGATCTTATTAAATAAAAATATTGCGACAGCATATAACGCTTTGGGTGGTATGTATTACATGACCTTAGATTTTGAAAAAGCGAACATTGCATGGTCGAAGTCTTTAGCTATAGAGCCAACTTCCGACACTTATGCCAACTTGGGCACAGTACTATTTTTTATGAACAATTATGATAATGCCGCGGAAATGTATCGCCAAAGTGTCGAACTGTCTCCCTTGGAAACCACCGTTTGGGGCAATTTGGGCGATGCACTTAAATATACAAAAAATAATCAAGCACAAGCGAGTAGTGCATACCGTAAAGCATTGGCCTTGGCAGAAAACAATGCGCAAATAAATAGTAAAGATCTGAGCTTGCAAGCACAAATATCTCGCTACTATTCAGAGCTAAGTGATTGCGAAACGGCAATAAAAAATCAACAAAATGTGTTAAATGAAAATGCCCAAGACCCTTATGTTTTTTATGATCTAGCAATAGTGTCTATCAATTGTCGCGATAAAACTACCATGGAAACACTAGTGAAAAAGTCGATCACCTTGGGTTATCCTTACGAGCTTTTATTGGCAGATCCACAATTTAACGACTATAAAGAGTGGTTAATGCAGTTATCAAGTCGTTAAATCTAAAACCAAAAGGTGCTTTATGACCATTCAACGTGTTAACTATTATTCGTTTTTAAAAATCAGCTTTGTCATTTTTATTTCCCTATTTTCAAGCTTTTCAATGGGAGACCATAACTCAGGACGAGATAAAGCTTTAGTGATTAAAATTGACCCTGTAACTCACTGCGCTATATCTGTAGAGCCTGCAAACCATAAGCAAGACTGTAAGCTTGAGTCACCAAATCCCTGTAAAAATGACCCTGAATGTATTTGTAGCAAAAAGGAAAAGTACATCGTTTGGACCGCAAGTACACAAGACAAGTTTGATATTAACTTTCCTAACGGAACGCCATTCAAACGCTGTAATTATAAATCAGAAAGTGCCGGTGAAATTCGTTGTAAAATTAAAAATGACGGTGACTTTTATTACGAAGTTAATGTCGAAGGCTGTGCTAACAACCCTTATGATCCGAGAATAGTTGTTCACTAAGTATCTGCTAACGTTTGAATTCATTGGGCTTGTTAAAAACTAAGTGCAGTAACTTTAATAAAGCCCAATTAATAAAACACTTCACAAATATTTCACATGCTAATCGCTAAGCTTTAGCCACATATTGTGGTTTGGAAGTACGTAATGGCATTTCATGTAGGCTTGGTTAGATTATCTTTACTTTGTGTTTTCTTGGCAAAAAGTGTTTGTGCTGAAAATGTCGATACTAATGACGATAATGCGCTTAAGCAAAAAGCTCTTAATCAAAAAATTCATCAGGCAATTGTTAAGTTTGAACAAACTAACAGAAAGCAGTGGGGCTTTACCGTAAATCGTTTTGAGAATGAAGAAGGCGATATTACCGAAAGTGTTGAGCAATTTACCCCAAATGCTGATATCAATAAACGATGGTTACTGATCAGCGCTAATGGCGAAAAAGCGACAGCAAAACAGCAAGAGAAATTCTTAAAGGCTAAGCGCAAACAAGCTAGCAAAAAGAAGAAAAAGCAAAAACAAACTGCAGGTAATAACAGTTACTCCATTAAGCTAAGGGAGCTCATTAACCAAGAAACGCTTAGCTATCAATCAGAAACCAGCACTCATATTCAAATGAGTTTTCAAGTAACCTTAAGCCAATTTGGCGATGACACTAAAGGCAAGTTAGACGGCCTATTGTCTTACAACAAACAAAACCAATTCATCGAAGCCATCACTATCACCAACAACGCGCCATTTTCGCCCATGTTTAGCGCTTCTATTAGTGAATTGCGCTTAACATTTAACTTTGTACAAATTGATAATGCTATTTTATTTTGTGAGCATGCATTGCAAATGAAAGGTACGTTTGCTTATTTTGTTGAGATAGATGAAGTGTCTAAAGATAGTTATTTTGATTATCAGTATCAGGCGTTTGTGGAGTAGGGGCAGCAGTAAATTTGACTTGGTGAACGCTAGTTTGCCAAAACACAGTTTAGCTAGAATCTGAAACAGTGTTATTGGCTTGTTAGCGTACTATACAGTTTTATTTACTAACTCTGAAAATTTATTATTCTTGATTGTCCACCTAGCTATTTCACCGAAATCACCAGGAAGGTCTTTAAATATATGTGCTGTCCTAGGACTTATAATAGGGCTTTGCTCTGAAACAGGAACATCGTATTTTATTAACTCAGGTCTAAAATTAAAGCCCCAGTTTGATATAGCAGAAAGTGACAAAGAAATATTAGTATTTTTAACTTTGTCAAAAATACTAATTTGGTTTTCAATAGACGTTCTCTCACCAAATGTAATTGATTTTATACTCTCAGTTGGAAGATCTAGTACATATATTGGATATTTAGGATTGTCACTGATCATTTTGCAATGAGCAAGGTTTCTTGCGATTCTTACCTCTTCTTCATATTCCCAATCTTTCGGCTTAATGCATAATTCTGAAAGCCTTATTGGTTCTTCAGAATGAGCAAAAAAGGAATAGTCTTTTATTGGCCTATTTTTTCTATAATCAACTTCAAACAATCCTTGAAAGAATTCATGATTTTTGTCGAATTCAATCATGACTCCCGCGTACTCTTCAGCATAGTGTGACCACATAAGAATAGATCTTGGATTTTTAGTCAAGCACAATATTCCGATCGAATTGTCTAAGTTGCTCCGAATAGTTCTGGCAGCATCATCGCTACAAGTTGGAGACTTAAAATCATAAGGTAATTCTCCTACCGGCGGAACACGTGCTGGGCTCATTAAGTCGAAGCGTATATTCAAATCGTGTTTGCTTAAGTTCTCGGGGATATTTATTTCTGGTAATAACTCAAACGGATCATTAAACGCGCTAGGCTGCGTAAATCTAATACGACCTTTTAGAATTTTAAATAGTGTATCGATTGAAACATACTTATATAGGCTCATTGCTAATCCCGTTGCCGCTTAGTAAGTTGTTATCTGAATTTAATCGCGAGTTAAACCGCACTCGCAGTCATATTGATTACAACCTGAACAAGGAATCATGTGTTCATCCCACCCTTGGCGATGTGCTGCTATTTCGTATATTTTCATTTTGGTGATCTTTTAGTTAATTTAATTAATCATCGTCTTCTTCGTCTGAGTCTTGAATCCAACTTGGCTCATTACTATAACCACTTTCGTCACATGCACTACATCCATTACCACTGCAGTTTTCACATTCATCCATTTTAAACCTTACACTTTATTACATAGGACATTTAATATGCCAGAATATGTTGTCAGATTAGCTCAGCTTTCTTTTTTGAAAATTCATCTTCAGTCAATATGCCTTTTTCTTTTAAAGAATGTAACTTTTCTAATTCGTCAGCTTGGCTACCAAAATTATTCTCAATCATGACATTCTCATTTTTTTTTGTAGCCCACACTAAGGCAATTACCCATCCAACTAGTGACCAACCTAGAAAAATGTTTATCAATATAATAGGTATTTTATTCTTATGATTTCTTTTCAAAGCGATAATCATAGGTAAAAAATGTATAAACGCTAAAATTAAAATACCAATTAGTATTAATATTTGAAAAATACTTATACCACCCATTTCACACTCCTTTTTTAAGTGGTGCTTAAACGAATTATGCCCACATTTAATGTTGCTTTTAATAGCGTTCCTGAAATATATCAAAGTGATAGCCAGACTTGTGTTACAGAATTGAAACAGATTTTCGCGATACCATGGAATATTTACTTAATCGCAAGGAAGGTGCTATTCACTCCAGCTATATAGTGCTACGAGAGGGGGCTAGTCAGTTTTATAGGTTACATAATGAAACAGAAACGCTTGGCTTAGTATTTCTTTAGGCGCTGCTTTCTGCATGTTTTAGCTGATAGTTATCAGCTTCATATCCACAAAATAATGCTGACGGTGCTGAAAAGGTAGGTTTTGTCTTAATTAATCTCAGTTTCTTGCTTTTCTCGACGATAAACCACCGCCCAAAAGTAGACTAAAATCGCAATCCAGTGCAGAAAAAACAAACTCAGGCCAATCAACACGCGGTGCTTTTTAGTTTTGTTTTCAATAAAGTCTTCTAGCATCATTATCCAAAAACCAATGAAGGTAATAAATGTTAGCGGAATACCTATTTTTGCCAACAATGGCGCGTTGTTCCAGCCACCGACATAGTAGTATTGCTGAATGGTTCCAGTTAAAAAGCCTATCGACAATACAACGACAAGGAAGGTATACCAAAAGCCTGCAACAATTTTCATAAACGTTTAAAACACATGGTTGAAATTAGCGGCGATAATAACGCTTCAAATGCGACAGTGAAAGAGCGCAGCGCTATTTAGTGACATTTGTACTGATTATTTCTTCTTGCTTAAATTTATCGCTTAAGCCTATCAATAAACTTACTTAGCAAGTATGCAGTAACACCAACTATTAGTATGTGTAGTTTATAGTGACTGATTGAAGCAAAGTTAGCTGGCTCTGATTTTAGATAAACTGCCTCATTTGATTCAGTAAATAAATCTATAGGCAGCAAGTCAGCGACAAACAGTATTATTGAGACGGTTATGAATATTTTGCCAAAAAGTAGTAAGAACTTATTCATTTGCAAACAACACTGAAACAACCGTGCCTTTGTTACTTTCTACCGTTAGTTGCCAGCCTTGGTGTTCGCATAAACGTTTAACAATCGATAAACCAAAACCATAGCCGGTACTTTGGCTGCCTTTCACTGCTGGCGCGGTAATATGCGAAGATATATTTTCTTCTATACCTAGCCCTGTGTCACTAATGACTAATTGATTGTTGAGAAAGTCGACTTTGACTTCGCCATGGTTGGTGTATTGAAAAGCGTTACTGAGTAAGTTATCAAGTAGTACTTTTAGCATGCCTGATTGTGCATGTATTTTGGTGTTGCAGTTGTTTGTAACATCTACTTCAACTGCTTTGCCGTTAAGTATATAGCTGTGATCTAATATTGATTGCTCAACCAAAGGCAATAGTTGAATGAGTGTTTTGCTCTCAGTGTTATGTTCTTCTCGGGCGAGGATTAACAGTGTGTTTACCGTTTGCTCCATTTGCATTGCTGCGTCAGAAATACGGTTTATAAGGGCACTATTATTTATTTGCGCATTACTGCTTTCAGGATGATGAAGATGGTTTTTCTCTTGATACACTTCAACGGCGTTTTTAATGATGGCGACAGGGGTTCGTAATTCATGGCTGGTATCGCGCGTAAAGCATTTCTCACGTTCGAGTGCTTTGCTAATTTGCTGCATAGAATTTTCTAGTGTGCGAGCCAATACGCCTATTTCGTTATTAGGGAAGTTGTGGGCAAAGGTCTTTGGAATATTTTCAGGCGCGACACCGTCAACTAAATCGGCTAACTGTTTAAGCGGTGTTGCGGTTTTTCTGCCTAACATCCAAGCAATGAAAAATGCCACCAGTGAAAGTATGCCGCCACAGATTAAAAAGAATTGAATTACGCCGTCTCTTATCGGGCGAACCAGAAGCTTTTGACTTACTTCGGCAACTAGGTAAATATTTTCACTTTTAGACAGAGTATATAAATGATAATGCCGACCTTCTGCACCATAAAACTCTATACGCTGTGGCTCTGCTAAAAACTGTTGCTGCATATCTACAGGTAAGGTGTTTTCTGAAAAATACACTGACATATGAGCGGCGCGGGTATTTGGCCATTGGCCATTTTGTTGGTGCTGTGTTTGTAAATATTCCGCCTCTTGCGCAACCTCGCGCTCAATAAAACGGTCTTCTAAGTTATATAAAAGTATCAGGCAGAAGAAACAATATATGGCTGATATAAATAAGGTGAAAATGCAAAATTGAGCAACAATGCGTCGGCTTAAGCTGTGGGGTTTATTGGCTTTATTTTTCATTTTTAACCTCTAAAGTAACGCCAACGCCATGTACGGTTTTTAATATTGGATAGTCAAAAGGCTTATCTAAAATATTACGTAATTGGTATAGGTGAGAGCGCATAGCGTCAGACTCGGTAGGTTCATCACCCCAAAGTTTTTGCGTTAACATTGAACGGCTAACAACTTGCGGGTACGCTTCGGCGAGTATGGTGATGATGCGTACGCCCATGGCATGCAAATCGAGTATTTTATCATCTCTAGATACTTGTTTTCGTTGTCTATCAATAGTTAATGGCCCAATGGTTAAAATGTCAGATGTTTGTAATAAGTGGCGTCTTGATAATGCTAAGCATCTTACTTCAAGTTCTTGTAATGAAAATGGCTTAGTTAGGTAGTCATCAGCACCAGCGGTAAAGCCTGATACTTTATCGTCAATACTGTCGCGAGCGGTGAGCATTAAAATGGGAATATGGCGATTTGCTTGTTTTCGTATTTGCTGGCAGACCTCAAGGCCGTCCATTTTAGGTAGATTAAGATCTAATATAATTAAGTCAAAATGATGCTCAAGTGCTAGGGTTAATCCTTGCTTACCTTGGCTGGCGAAATCAAAGCGGTGTCCTTTTGCTTCCATGTAATCGGAAATATTACAGGCAATACTTTGTTGGTCTTCTACCAGTAAAATATTAAGTGATGTTGCTTGAGCTTTCATATTGTTCCTAAATTGCAATAAACACTGCAAGCAAAATGCTCGCAGTGTTCTAATTTATTATAAAGACAAGGTTTTTAACATCTCTAATGCCGGTTTGTGATCAGGCTTAGATGCTAATAATTGTTTCAAGGTATTTTCAGCGTCTTGATTTTTACCTAATTTATGTTGTGTTTTTGCTATTTTCATATCTAGCATTGGGTTATTAATAGCTTTTTTTGCAAGCATCATTAACGCTAGGGAATTTTCAAATTGGGCGTTGTTTTCCGCGCTTTTTAGATAATAAAAACCATACATGCCCGCTAGTGAAATATGGTATTGCTCAGGGGTATCGGTAATGGCTTTTAAGGCCGATTTATCACCTGATAAATATTTTGCAATTACCGCCATGGTATTATCTTCAATATCTTTTACTGCTGAAACTGGCGTTAAGCCTAGGCTTTTTACAAGTTCGGTTGCTACATCAACCGTCGAGGTTGGATTTTGTCCGGTAATTAAGCGTTCATCAACCGCTACATGACTAAGCATAATTTCACTTGATTGAAAATTTGCGCCACGCTCAGTTAGTTTATCTTCTAGCATAAACTCGAATTTACTCAGCCATTTTTTACCAAATAACTTTTCTTCTTTATTGGTAAAACCATTGATAGCTTTGTTAGCGACTAAATAACTACCGTCTTTTAGTTTTACATCAACCAAGGCGGCTGGCCCGTGACATACTGCTGCGACAGTGCCGTTTTGTTGATAGATATCAGCAATGACTGATTGAAGCGCGTCATCTTTTGGTAGGTCAAACATAGCGCCTTTGCCGCCGACGATAAAGATAGCGTCATAGCTTTTTGCATCAATATTTTTGGTTGATAAGGTATTGTTTAGCTTTGCCATAATAGCTTTGTCGGCCAATACGCTAGCGTTATATGATTTTTTTTGGTTGTATTTATCTGCTTCTACTTTACCGCCGTTAGGGCTGGCGATGTCGACAGATATGCCATTATTTTTGAACACAGTATAGGCTTTGGCAAATTCGTCGAATTCATAACCTGGCTTTTCTTCGCCTTGCTGCTGGCCGTAACCACTAACAATCATGAGTACCTTTTTAGATACTGCGGCGTTTACTTGTAGCGATAACGCAACAAACACGAATAGGGTGATAAACTGTGTTATTGCTTGTTTGCTTATTTTCATCATATTTTTAGCTTTAATAATCGTTTTCATTAAACTTTCTCCTTGAAGTTACATTCATAATGACTAATCACCTGTGAAACAAATGTGAAATTTAGGTATCTGCCATTAATTGCTTAACTGAACTTTTCAGGTTGCTTCGACTGGCATAAATGCCTAAGCCAGTGACTAAACATAAAATGGTCGCCAAAGTGGCAATAAGCCATACAAAGTCAGGTTGATAGTTAAGTGAAAACTGTGACTGATATATCAATAGGCCAGTAAAGTAAGTGCCTAATATCGCGCCTGTTGCGGTAATGCTAGCGGTAACTAACCATTCGATTATATTGAGTTTTAGACACGTAGAACGAGTAAAGCCAAAGCTCATAATGATGCTATTCTTTTTCTTTTCTTTAGATTCTAAAGCGTTAATAGAAGCGAGGATGACCACACCTGCCAATAAAATAATCATTAAAGAGAAACCACTGATCACTTTGGTGATCATCGCTAACATGCGGTCAAACAAGTCAGTCATTTCTTTTAGCGAAATCATTCGTAATGACGGAAATTTCTGCCAAAGGTTAGCTAACAAAGGCCATTGTTGACTGTCTAACTCGATACTTGCCATGTTGTAGTGAGGAGCTTGTATATGAGCCAGTGCTGTTGGCGGCATTTGCACCCAAAAAGTAATAGAGCCAGCACCAGGTTTGAATACATGGCTAGCCGTTATTTGAAACTTAATTTCTTCTTGGCCAATAAAAAACGTTAACCAATCACCGATTGCTAAACCTAAGTCTGTCATGACCTCTTCTTCAATAGAAACTTGCTGCCAGTTTTCGCTATTTGGCTGCCACCATTGACCATCAATAACTTTATTATTTTGTGGTACTTGTTCAGTCCAATGTAAGCGAATGGCGCGACTAAATGTTGCTAAGCTGTCACTAGGTTTGTCACTGAATTTACTTAGCGATTGCTGGTTTATTTCAATGAGTTTTGCGTACATGTAAGGCTTAGCTTGTCGTACTGCTATTTTTTGCTCTTTGGCCCAATTTTCAATGAATTGCATTTGTGGCTTAGTGGCTTGTGAAATCATGACATTGCCATCATGCTGGCGTTGATATGAACTCATGGTTGCACCTAGGTCTTTTAGCAGCATTAAAGTGAACAATAATAAGAATGCACATAAGCCAATACCGAGAATTTGCGTGCTTTTACTGACTAATCGCTGCTTCATCATAAACAAAGAGAAGGGCACTAAGCCTGAGAAGTTCTGTGTGAATTTTTCGCCAAGCGTTAATGTACTCCAGCTAATCAATATCATTAATATGATGGTAAATAGCGTTGCGGCTACCATCATCATGGTTAACAGTGCATTGTCGGAATAGGTGATGGTGACGGCTGACAAAACAATTAAACTGCTGATTTTACTAAGCCAATGGCTCAGGCCTTTGCTTTTATCTGCAAACAAATTAGCGACAGAATTATTACGCAGCGATAGCCAAACAGGGGCATGAAAAACGGCAAATATGGTGACTACAGCCGATATTGAAACTAAGGCTGATTTGGCATGCCATTGCCATTGCATATCGGCGAATGTTTCCTGTAGCCAATTAACAATTAGCCAATGACTACATGCTGATAACAACACTACCACTGGCAGCAATAGCAAAAGCCCTATAAACCATTTAAAAAAAGATACTTGGATACCGGTACTATTGCTTGCGCCTAGGCTCATGCATATTGCTGAAAAGTATTGGTCTTTTTTCATGTGTACTTGGGTCAATTGGTTCACAGCAATGGCTGCCATAAAAAATAGAATAATTGATGCTAGGCCCATAAAGTTTTCTGTTCTTTGCCAAAAAAGCGCTAGGGGATGGTTGCCATTCTTATGGCGTATTTCGGCGGCTGGTAAATTGTTTTCTTGCCACTTAATGAGGTTATTAACTTGTGCTGGCGTTGCTGCTAACAAATAACGGTAATGAATAAGATCAGGCGAGAAGTTAAGTGCTTTCATATCTTGTAAATTAATCATCGCGCGCATGTCGACAGTATGGCCTTCCATTAATCTGTCAGGCTCGTGTTGTAGTATGCGAGACACTAAAAACTGCTGATTTGCCAATTGTAAATGGTCACCAATATTTAGTGATAAGCTGGCGAGTATTCTGGCATCTAACCAAATATGGCCATTTTTGGGGGCAGCGAAAGTTGGCATCCCTTTCTCTTTTAAAGCTGTTGATGTTAGTAGCTCACCTTGCAGAGGATAATGTTCGCCAACCGCTTTTAGTTTCGCTTGTTGCCATTGACCATTGTGAGTAAGCGTGGTTTTTATGTGTTGAGTGATCACCATATCATCGGTTATTTCAATAACTTCAGTGTGCTGTGAAGGCGTTAACTCCGCCTTTTGGCTAAGCACAGCGTCGGCACCGAGCAAGCTTTGTAAATTATGATCTAAATACGCTTGAATACTGATGCTTGATTGGCTCAAGGTGATGATGAACAGCAATAATATGCCTTGTATCCAACGTAATAAGCGTTGATGAGAAGATTGATATTCTTGCTTATAAAAATGCCATGCGAGCTTAAGGTTATTGCTTAACATGATGCCACCTGCACTATGTTGTTTGTATCCAAGTCGCTTGGGGATACTGTTTGATTAAGCTGTCTGTCGGCAAGTAAATACTTATGCTGTGCGCGAGCGGCTAATGTCTCGCTGTGCGTTACCAGAACTAGAGCGGCGTTATTTTCTTGGCAACAGGTAAATAGAATATTAGCTATTTCTGTGGCACTTTTTTGGTCTAAGTTTCCGGTTGGTTCATCGGCAAAAATAAACTTAGGCTCAAAAACTAATGCTCGTGCTATGGCGACCCGTTGCTGTTCGCCGCCACTTAACTCACTCGGTTTATGGTCTACACGGTGCGCCAAGCCAACTTTATCAAGCCAGACTTTGGCTTTGGCCATGGCATTTTTGTCGCCTCTTAGCTTTAGTGGCAAGGCAACATTATTTAATGCGGTTAATTCCGGTAATAAATGAAACTGTTGGAAAATAAAGCCAATGTCGTTTCTTAGTTCCTTTAATGTTTTTTTCTGCTCAACGTCTACATAAATGCCTTGGCCAGAAGTTGGTTCTTCTAAGCCAGATATCAACATCAACAAACTCGATTTACCCGCACCAGAAGGGCCTGTAATCGCATATGACTCACCTTGAGAGATAACTAAATTGAGATCGTTAAACAAGGTGATAGTTGCATCATTTGTGTTGAACGATTGGCTGATCTTTTTTAGTTCGATGTAGTTTGACATGAGCAAAACTTATGGTAATTAATAGTTGTGCTTTAGCTTAAGATTTTACTTGTGAAATAGACGTGAAATGAATTCAAATTAAGGTGGCTAATATTAGTGTTTATCTTTAAAAAACAGTGACTCGAATATACTTGGTAGCATAGGTTTGCCAATAAAATAGCCTTGTGCTGAGTCGACAATAGTATTATCAATAAACTTTTGTTGTGCGGCTGTTTCGATGCCCTCGGCTGTGACATTGAGACTTAAATTTCTGGCAAGTGAAATAATAGCCTTAGTAATGGCGATGTCTTCTTTATTTTCAGGAATGTGCTGAATAAAGCTTCGGTCTATTTTTATTCTACTTATTTGCAGCTTACGTAAGTAAGATATGGAGGAGTATCCTGTGCCAAAATCATCAAGCGCAATAGATACGCCTAATTTTCTGAGTTTTTCAAGCCGACAAAGCGCTGAGCTAACATCTTTCATTATGGTTGTTTCTGTTAGTTCAAGCTCCAAAAATTCAGCGGGGAGCTCAGATTTTTTCAAGCATGATTCTACAACATTTATAAAGTCTTCTCGGCCGAGTTGTTTGGCTGACATATTTACCGACATGATGAAATCGTTATAGCCTAAGTTATGCCAGTGTTTGCTTTGTTGGCAAGCTTGCAATAGCACCCATTCACCAATGGTACTTATTATTCCTACCTCTTCTGCGATAGGAATAAATACGTCAGGGGGAACATTTCCTAGCACTTTACTTTCCCAACGTAAAAGGGCCTCAGCGCCTTTTACGTTTTTAGAGATAACATCGATAATAGGCTGAAAGTGCAGGGTGAATTCATCACTATTGATTGCTTGTCGTAACTGATTCGCAATAATAAGTTTATTACGAGCTTGCTTGTTTAGCTCATTAGAATAAAACCTAAAGGTATTTTTGCCTTCGTTTTTTGCATGATACATTGCTGTATCGGCATGCTTTAAAAGCACTGATGCTTCTTGGCCATCGTTAGGGTACATAGCAATACCAACGCTCATGCCTATCGTGGTTTCATTGGCGTTAATTTGGAAGGGTGTTTGAATGCAGTCTAATATTTTTTTTGCCAGAATAGTGACGTTATTAATAGAGCCGACGGATTCTAGCAAAATAATAAATTCGTCACCGGCAAAGCGAGATAATGTGTCACCTTTACGTAATTGGCCTAAAAGCCTTTCTGAAAACTGTTTCAGTAAAATATCACCGGCATCATGGCCATAATTATCATTAACTTCTTTGAAATTATCTAAATCGATAAACAATACTGCTGCTGACTCTGACGTTCGAGCTGATTGATTTAATATGTGCTCAAATCGGTTAATGCAAAGCTCTCTGTTCGGCAGGCCAGTGAGGCTGTCATAGAAGGCCATTTTCTTCATGCTTTGCTGAACTTTTCTTCGCTTTAGCACTTCTAGCTTTAAGCGACTACCATTTCTATAGGCGACTGCCGCGAATGCGAACGATGCAATCATCAATAAAGTAAGTATTTCATCAATTTCATATTCTTCATGTGCTCTTGAAAATTCGACCAAATATTCGAAAGCATCATATTTTTGAGCAAGCCAAAAAGTTATAGTTGACAACAAAAGGATAATTGCTACGTCAATAGCAAACTGGGAAGGAGAGGATATCTTGGCGAATATCTTTTGGGATAAACTATGTTCCATGAAAGCGAATTTTCCTTAATCATTAAATACTAATAGCTATGCTTAAAACAACTCCGCACTGTTTGCTGTTAAATATCTAAACAATATAGTTCTCTACAGCTTGTTTAATGATAGTTGACGAAATTATTTTTACTTAACAACAGGGCTAATTTTGCTGATTTCATTTACTTCATGAGTAAATCATTATTACGAGGTAAAAGCTGTTTAAGGGAAGTTTGAGCGTTTTGGCGCTTTAAGTTACATGTTTTACTTTGTTATGTATTAACAAAGTATTGAGGCAAATAAAGAGAAGCCAGCTATTTAGCTGGCTTCGATTTCTATTTTATTGGGGGGAGATACTATAACTGTGACTGAATGTAGTTTTCTAATCCGATAGTTTTGATCAAACCCAATTGTTGCTCTAACCAGAACGCGTGATCAACTTCGGTATCGTCCAATAATTTTTCTAGAATTTCACGTGTAACGTAATCTCTTTCTTGTTCACACATGGCAATGGCTGAGCGAAGCGCATTTGCTACTGCGTATTCTACGTCTAAATCACTTTGCAGCATTTCAGGTACCGTTTTACCAATATGTAAACCTGGGCGGGTTTGCATATCGGGTGTGCCTTCTAAGAACAAAATACGCTGAATTAGCATAGATGCGTGTAACTTTTCATCGTCAAATTCGTGGTCTATTCGTTCAAATAATTTATTAATGCCCCAATCTTCATACATACGTGAATGAATAAAGTATTGATCCATTGCTGCTAATTCATAGGCAAGTAGGCCGTTTAATGCAGAAATAACTTGTGTATTACCTTTCATTTTATTTTCCTTTTAACGGTCTCAGTTTATAACTGTGCCTGAATGAATTTTTCAATACCGATATTATCGATTTGATATTGTTGAGTTTCTAACCAATCTAAATGCTCTTCTTCATCATTAAGAATGGTATCTAGCATTTCGCGGCTAACATAATCTTGTTCTTGCTCGCAAAGGGTAATGGCGTTACGAACTACTGCAATTTGTGCGATTTGAAATTGTGTATCGCAACTGATCATTTCTTGGGTATGTTCGCCAATAGAAAGTGGAGCTAACTGTTGTAAATTGGGTAAGCCTTCAAGGAATAAAATTCGCTCAATAACCTTGTCAGCTTGTTTCATATCGAGAATCGACTTCTTATAGCACTTGCTGTTTAAGGCATTGATGCCCCAATTTTTATACATGCGGGCGTGAAGAAAGTATTGATTAATAGATGTTAGTTCGCTGGTGAGTACTTTATTAAGTATTGCGAGAACTGCGGGATTGCCTTTCATTATTGCCTCATATTTAAGTTCATTAAACGTTGGCTGTAATTATAGGAATAAAAATACGAAAAGCAAAAGCTATATTTTAAAAAACCTTTAAAAACAATTGCTTGATAATGCTAATTGTTATCAGTTGTACTTACTGTTGTAGTTGTAGTTGTAGTTGTAGTTGTAGTTGTAGTTGTAGTTGTAGTTGTAGT
>CAJXQI010000033.1 GCA_913058395.1 uncultured Colwellia sp.
ACTAGAAAGCGCTTTATCTAAAGCTAATTTTTATTAGCATATAACGCCCAATTAAGGGGCTTTTTATAGTTTGCCAAAATGTGTAGCGCAGCGAAACCAGGCAAACTTTAAAAAGTCCCGCTTGAATTACTTGTTAGCTTTCTTTGTAAAACTGTTCAAAAAGCCTACTGAAGAGTTTACCTTTTGAAAAATAAAATAAGAACCCAAGAGTAAATATAAAATAAAACATAAGTCCCCAACCAACAAGTGAGCTATTGTTTGGGATTAAATAAATTCTAACTAGGAAAAATACCAACAAAACACTTGAGAAAGTTACTAGCATTGTTTTAGCTTTTTTATCAGTGCAGATGTACTGCAACAATTTTAAATTTTTGGTTATAAGAAAAGAAACCGATACAAATAAAAGCAAGGCTATTTCAATTTTACCGTTGTGCATATAAATAGCTAAAAAGCATGGAGAAAATAAAAGAGGTAATACTTGTTTTTTATATTCTTCTATTTTTGTTCTTTTATTAAAGCCTTCGGGGTTTTTATGCTTCTCAATATCTTCAGTACCTGCCGTTGAAGAGCAACCACAATTTGTACAATGAGTTTTATTTGAGTCATTGCCAAACCTACAGGCGTTACAAGTCCATCTATAACCTTTCATAAAACTCCATTCTTGATGAGAAAGCTAACGCCTACTTAAGCGGAAAAATATAGTTGGCTATAATGTGAACGGAGTGAAACAGCCAACTGTATTTTTTCCGTTTGAAGTTCTTGTTAGGGTTTATTTATCTAAAAAATCGTCAATGCCATCAATGATTTTTTTACTGAACGCTTTCTTTGCAAACTTCCATGTATTAATAGTATCAGGATTAGAAAAAATTCTTTTTCGCATTTCACTATTGTTAAGTTCATATGATAATGAGTTACCTGTAGCTTTGCATTTAGCATGGATTCCATTAATAAAAAGTATTAAATATGAAATCATTTCAGCAGATACCCCCTCCACTTTAGCTTCTTCCAAACTAATTCCGTAAAGCTTTAACGCATCATGCCAAACAGCTAAGTTAACCTCAAGATTAGAATATCTTGCCATATATAAATTAGCATCAGCTTTTCTTTCACTAGTAATACGATTCCAGAAGCCTAATATAAAAGCTAATAGTGATAGTGTTATTGCAGCGATAGCCAAGTAATCTTTAAATTCCATCTATTATTAAACTCCAAACCTTATGTGAACCCTAACGCCGCTATTAAACGGCAAAAAATAGTTGGCTATAATTTGTGAGGCACGAACAAAGCCAACTGTTTTTTGTCCGATTGAATGCCTTGTTAGCAGTTTTAACACAACCCTTTAAGTAAGCACAATATTTTGTATTACAAAGATATTTTAATAAAACACTGATATTTAAACTTTGAGTTAAACAAGCACCAAAACCAAGCAAAAAATTTAAGACTACCGGTTAGCAAATTTAATGCGACAAACTCATCAACAACCACGTACACAATCAGAAGAATAAGCTATTAGAATTTGCGTTTACAAGCACTGAAATATCTACAACGCACAAAAAAAGAAAACACAAAGAATTAATTAACTGCTAACGCCCTGTTAAGGGGCAAATTGTAGTTGGCTAAAATGTGAAGCGGAGCGGAACCAGCCAACTGTAATTTGTCCCGCTTGAACAGCTTGTTAGCTATACATTTAACCTAACTTAAAGTCTAAACGCACTTCGAGATCTTTTTGCTTAACAGCGGTGCCGTTAACAACTTTAGGAGCATATTTCCAATTAGACAGTGCTTTGACTGCTGCTTTATCAAAAACTTGTTCCGGTACAGATTTTATAACTTTAATATTGATAGGGTCACCACTCTCGCTAATATCGAAACTCATTTGAACGTAACCTTCTACTCTATTACGAGCAGCGTGAATTGGATAAGTTGGATTTGCAGTTTCTTGCAGAGCAGCGTTAGATCTATCTGGCAATGGTGTTGAGGAACACCCCATAAATAAAAATAGTGATATTGACGCTAAAATTGAATACTTCATTAAAATCCTTTTTGTATAGCTAACAGCTTATTAGACAGATTAGATCCTACTTTCCACAAGAAAGCACATCCGACTAATGTATATTTATTCATAGTAATATACCTACATTTACTTTTAAGCTCAATAAGTTACTTTCTTATACTTACTTGTAGGTAGGAGAAAGGCCGATTAAATCTGTCTTTTCACAATAAATACGGATTTCACACTGAACTGTATATAAACACAGTGGCAAAAGTATTTTTTTAATTAATTAATTAAACTAAGAAAAAATTACAATCATAAATAGCGACAAATAAATTTTAAGTTTTGGATTTGGTTTATATCTCTAAACCATAGGCATGCCACTAACTTGAAGTTAGTTATTTTCAAGCTAAAGCTGCGCATAAAAAAGTCACTACTTGATCAATTAGTGACTTTTATTATTTTCTCAATTTTCCCCTGAAATGTATTTACACGTTTCAGGGCTTGTTTGACCAAATTAACTTATAAAATGACATAAATTAAAATACAAAATCTTCACTATCTAATGACATCATCGAATCGACACCATTATTGATACAGGCCGCATGGCCTTTTGCTCTAGGCAGCATACGTTGGATGAAAAATTGGGCAGTTTTAATTTTAGCTTGATAAAAAGCATTATCATTAGTGCCCTGTGATATTTTATCTTGTGCTACTTTTGCCATTTTCGCCCAGAAATACGCTAAGGTGACATAACCTGAAAACATTAAGTAGTCGACAGATGCGCCACCAATTTCATCTGGATTATTCATTGCTTTCGCGCCAATAGTCATTGTTATGTCATGCCATTCTTTAGCGTAAGCCATAATTGGCTGAATAAACTCTGCCATGGCTGGGTTATCCATATTTTCTTGGCAAAATACGGTAACGTCCTTCGAAAATGGTTTTAACACTTCGCCTTTTGAACCTATAACTTTACGTGCTAGTAAGTCTAATGCTTGAATACCTGTTGTGCCCTCATACAAACAGCTAATTTTGGTATCGCGCATTAACTGTTCCATGCCCCACTCTTTTATAAAGCCGTGACCGCCAAATATTTGAACACCATGGCTGGTACATTCAAAGCCTAGCTCTGAAAGAAATGCTTTTGCGATGGGCGTTAATAGCGCTAACTTTGTTTCAGCATCGGCTTTAATTGCATCATCTTTTTCGGCGTGGCCAATATCGACAAGTTGCGCTAAGTAAGAAACTAGTACTCGCCCACCCTCCGCGATAGACTTTTGTGTTAACAACATTCTACGAACATCTGGATGAACAATAATTGGATCTGCTGGGCCATCAGGATTTTTTATGCCGCTAATTGAACGCATTTGCAGGCGGTCTTTTGCATAAGCCAATGCACCTTGAAAAGAAGCTTCCGCCGCCGCAACACCTTCACTTGCTACACCTATACGGGCAGCATTCATAAAGGTAAACATACATTTAAGACCACGATTTGGTTCACCAATTAAGTGTCCCTTAGCGCTATCAAAATTAATAACACACGTTGCATTACCGTTGATACCCATTTTGTGTTCAATAGAGCCACAATTTACGCCATTTCTATCAGCAATGGTGCCATCATCATTGACATTAAATTTTGGTACTATAAATAACGATATTCCTTTATTTCCTTCTGGAGCTCCAGGTATACGGGCAATAACAATATGAACAATGTTGTCAGATAAATCGTGTTCTCCCGCCGAAATAAATATTTTAGTACCCGTTAATGAATAACTTCCATCACTGTTAAGCTCAGCCTTTGTGCGCAACATGCCTAAGTCAGTACCACAATGGGGTTCGGTTAAACACATGGTGCCAGTCCAATTACCTTCAACTAGCTTTGGCATAAATTGCTGCTTTTGAATTGCGGTGCCATGTGCTTCTATTGTAGCTAATGCGCCGTGACTTAACCCTGGGTACATAGCAAAACTATGGTTGGCACTTGAGAATAGCTCCGCAATACTAATATTCAATGAATGTGGTAAACCTTGGCCACCAAATTCTTCTGACTGAGACAACGTAGGCCAACCGCCTTCAACATATTGTTGATAAGCTTCTTTAAAACCATCTGGCGTAGTTACAACACCGTCAGTCCATGTACAGCCTTGTTGATCACCAATTTGGTTTAACGGAGCAACAACTTGTTCGGTTAATTTGGCAGCCTCAGCTATAATGGCGTCAACCATATCGACACTTGCATCCTCGTACCCCAAGTGTTGATAGTGATTTTCACAATTCAGCAGTTCTTGCATAACAAATTTAACATCACGAATGGGCGCTTTGTATTCCGGCATGTTGCTCTCCAAATAATTATCTTTATATTGCTAGATTAAATGACAATGGCTAGGTGATTATTTAGGTGAATTCATTCACACAAATAGCATTGTCTTTTACACATGCTAAGTTACTCATAAGTATTATCCAAATGAATAATACTTATAACCTTATATTCAACAGATTTATAAACAAGAGTTATTAGTCTTTAATTTTGCTTTATCACTCCATCTTCAAAAATGAAGCTCAGAAGCTAAAAGACGACATATCACCGTTTACTCACAAAGAAACGTGACATTTATCACGTATTATTCCTTTTATGAATAGTTATCTATTAAAACAATTGATTGGTTTAATTTAATCGCTGCACTTAGCATGATTTGGTGATTAAATGTTCAACATAAGTGGTAGATAGTTATTTTCAGAAGAAATAATAAGCTTCTGTGTCATGCCCTTGCTGTTATTGAACAACGTTAATTTTACAAAGTTATATATTTACAGGTTACAAATAAGAGCGCTTAAGCGTCATACATATTTTATATAAAACAATGTGTTAACAAGGTTATTTAATAACTATCAGTCAGTATTGGGGAAGTAAATGAATAATAATAAACCAAAATTTTTTAAGCACTCCTTACTCGCATTTGCAGTTGTAGCAGCAATAAGCTCAACAGCGAACGCCCAAGAAGAAAATAGCAGTATAGAAAAAGATGACGAAAATATTGAAAGAATCTACGTAACGGCATCTAAACGCTTACAAGGTTTACAGGAATCTCCTGTCGCCGTTACCGTTATTAGTGGTAAAGCAATAGAACAAACCAAAGTAATGGACATGAACGATTTGCAAACCCTTGTTCCTACTTTACGTGTTACGCCATTACAACGCTCTGTCAATACTAACTTTGCCATTCGGGGTTTTGGTAATGGCACCAACAATACTGGTATTGAACCATCTGTAGGTGTATTTATTGATGGCGTTTATCGCTCACGAGCTGCTGCGCAAATTGGTGATTTACCAAGACTACAGCAAATAGAAGTGCTAAGTGGCCCACAAAGTACCTTATTTGGTAAAAACGCCTCCGCTGGTGTCATTAACGTACGTACACTAGCACCGTCGCATGATCTTGAAAGCAAAATTGAATTTGGCATTGGCAACTTTAATCAACGCACCGTCAAAGGCTATGTTACTAGCGGTGTTTCAGACACCTTAGCCTTAAGCTTATCTGGTGGGTTTAACACCCGTGACGGTTATACTGACAGTGTCGTAGGTTTAGATGAAATAAATGATCGTGACCGCTGGAATATTCGTGGCCAGGCACTTTATGAGCCAACCAAAGACGTAACAGTGAGAATTATTGCTGATTATAGTGAAATTGATGAGGCCTGTTGTAGCGTTGCAGATATTATTAATGGCCCTACAACTGGGGCTGTTAGAGCATTAGGCGGAGTCGTGCTTGATGATTCAAACCCGTTCAGCTATGAGTCAGCCCTAAATATAGATCCTATTAACAGCGTTGAAGACGGTGGTGTTTCAGTACAAGTTGATGTTGATTTTGATACTTACGCCTTTACTTCAATCACATCATTTCGCAATAACAAATCAAACTTTAACAACGATGTTGACTACACCTCTTTAGATATTTTAACTGAAGATGGGCACACAGATATTGATACCTTTACGCAAGAGTTTCGCTTAACCTCAACCTCCAAACAAGCGTTAGAATGGATGGTTGGTGCTTATATCTTCAAAGAAGAAGTCGACACTGGCGATACATTAAATTACGGTAATGATATCAGAAACTACTTTGATGTTTTATTAGCAGCCGGCGGTGCAGCGGGCTTATTAGCCGGTGTTGAAGGGGCATATGGCCTAGGTCCAGGTACATTTTTGTCAAATCAATCGGCAGTAAACTCTGAATTTAATCAAGACAATGACGCATATTCACTATTTGCTAACTTTGATTATCACATTTCAGATGATTTAACCGCCATCTTCGGTGTTAGCTACACCAAAGACGAAAAAGAAATCACCATTACCCAAAATAATACTGACGTTCTTTCAGGAATTGATTTAGATACACAACTCACGCTATTTGGTGTTCCTATTGGCTTAATTCCACAATTAGCTCCTGCTGTGCCAACAATAAAAGGTCTACAATTTTTACCGCCTATGCTTGGGCTGCCAAATGCAGTAGAAAATAATAAATCTGACGACAGTAAAACCACATGGTCAATGCGTTTAGCTTACGAACTTAATGACAACATTAATTTGTTTGCTTCTGCTGCTACAGGCTTTAAAGCAACTTCATGGAATTTATCTCGCTACTCAAGCCCATCAGCAAACGATCAAGCAGCGCTAGAAAATGCAGGGCTAGCATTAGCAAACCAAAACTATGGCGGCCGATTTGCTTCCCCTGAAGAATCAACGGTTTATGAACTTGGTATGAAAGCGCGCTTTGATAAAGGTGCATTTAACGTGACCATTTTTGATCAAACTATCGATGGTTTTCAATCATCAATATTTATCGGAACGGGTTTTGTGCTAGCAAATGCAGGTAAACAAAGTACTAAAGGTATTGAATTTGACTCGGTTTATAACCCAACGGAAAACTGGTCACTTACTTTAGCAGGTACCTTCCTTGATCCAGTTTATGACTCATTTAAAGGTGCATCAGGGCTAAACGGTCCGGTAGATTTGTCTGGCGAAAAACCTGCTGGTATTCATGAACGTAGCATTACTGCCGGCATTACTTACAACTTTGAACTTGCCAGTGGTGCATATGGTTATGTCCGAACTGATTACCTCTATGAAAGCGAAGTTCACATTGTAGAAAATGTACCTGACTCTATTACCCGTGAAGTTGGAACCTTAAACGCAAGTGCAGGTTTACATTTCAATAATGGGCTAGCGGTACAAATTTGGGTTCGTAATTTGAATAATGACGAGTACTTCTTATCTTCATTCCCACCACCAATTCAGGCTGGTAGTTTTAATGGCTATCCAAATCAGCCTCGTACGTTTGGTGCCACCCTTTCTTATGAGTTTTAAGTAATAGCATTACCGGGTTGTAGTTAGCGTGAATAAACATGCGTTAACTACAACTCATATCAATGTTTTATTACCGTCAACACACCTAACAAAATATAAGTACGACATTTACGCTAAGGTTTTGGCTTATAAACAATTTATTTTTCATTTTACTAACTTAAGAGCTGGAAATATGTCTATTGAATCAATCTTGAAAGCACGCCATTCTGTTCGAGCATTTCTTGATAAACCAGTACCTACACAAACATTAAATAGCATTTTTGAAAGTGCTCAGCTTTCACCTTCAAACTGTAACGTACAACCTTGGCAAACGTGTATCGTTTCGGGACAAACAAAAGATATCCTTAAAGCCAAGTTCATTGAATCACTGATGAGTGGTACAGCGCCTAATCCAGATTTTAATTGGGCTGCGCAATATAGCGGCATTCATCGAGAACGTCAGTTTGGCTCAGCTAACGCACTTTATAGCTCTGTGGGTATTGCTAGAGAAGACAAAAAAGCGCGGCAAATGGCGATGGTACGCAACTGGCAGTTTTTTGATGCGCCACATGCGATATTTTTCACCATGGACAAATATTTAGACATTATGGGTGCGGTTGATTTGGGCATTTATGCCCAAACGCTTTCATTAATCATGGCAGAGCATGGCATTTCAAATTGTATGCAAGGAGCGTTAGGACAGTTTCCTGACCCTGTCAGAGAAACATTAAACCTACCTGATGAACGCGGCATTTTATTTGGTATGTCTTTTGGTTACGCCGATGAAAGCGCAGCAGTCAATAACACCAGAACAGATCGCGAAGCGCTCGACAACGCCGTCACTTTTTTTAATTAGTTCTAACAAGGCAATCAAGGAAACCTGATGAGCGCTATTAACGCAACAGTATTCGAAGTAGATAAGCATAACTTACAAAACAGCCGTCATATCATCACTAACATTGATACTCAGCTTAAAAAAAATGAAGTGGTACTAAAAATTGATAAATTTGCCCTAACGGCTAATAACATTAGTTATGCGATAGCTGGTGACACATTACAATATTGGAACTTCTTTCCTGCTGACGCAGGTTGGGGTCGTATTCCCGCTATGGGGTATTCCGAAGTTGTATTATCTAATTGCGAGCAAATTGCGGTTGGTGAACGAATTTGGGGCTTTGTGCCGATGGCAAGTCATGTAAAAGTACTTGCGGGTAACGTCAGTGAATCGGGCTTTTATGATATCAGTGAACATCGTGCAGGTTTATCACCTGTTTATGCCTCATTCGAACGAGTAAAACAAAACCCTTTCTATAAACAAGCCAACGAAGACTTTGACATGCTCGTGCGCGGCTTATTCACTACGTCTTGGTTGATTGAAGATTTTATGTTTGATCAACGTTACTTTGGTGCTGAACAATACTTAGTCACCAGCGCATCAAGCAAAACGAGTATCGCCCTAGCCTTTGCCATTAAAGCTAGAGGCGAACTTGCTGCAGTTGGTATAACGTCTAATAGTAATCGAAAGTTTGTTGAAAGCCTTGGCTGTTATGACAAGGTTGTCAGTTATGATGAAATTGACTGTCTTAACACCAACTCACCCAGTATTTTAGTTGATATGGCTGGTAGCCAAAAAACTTTAGCAGCAATACACACACACTTTGCTGAACAACTTCGTTATTCTTGCCGCGTCGGTGTAACCCACCATAATGACCTAGTACCAAACGAGTTAAGCACTAAAAGCCCTTTACCCGGTGTTGCTCCTACTTTCTTTTTTGCGCCAACACAGTTGAAAAAACGCACAGGCGATTGGGGGGCAATCGTAACCATGAGCAAAATTAGTCAGTCACTACAAAGCTACATTGAATTTTGTAGAAGCATCATCACTATCGAACACTCATCCGGTGCAAGAGGTATCTGCAACGCCTATCAAGACGTACTTTCAGGCAAAGCTGATGCTGCAATAGGAAAAATTATTTCATTGTAAATACCACTAACGTAAAATTATAAATATCAACGTCTACACGAGGTAGTTATGGAAGGTACTGAATTAGTTACGTTTGTAAATACACAGATTATTCCCATATGCATCTTTTTAATTATGATGGGGATGGGATTATCACTAGTACCGAATGATTTTAAGCGCGTTGCCAAATCACCTAAAGCCGTTTCAATTGGTCTAGTGAATCAGTTGATATTATTACCCATTATTGGCTTTACCTTAGCAACCGTTATGCCGCTAGAGCCGGAATATGCAGTTGGTGTGATGTTATTAGTTGTTTGTCCTGGTGGCACAACCTCAAATATGTTCACACACCTAGCAAAAGGCGATGTTGCGCTCTCAGTTACTATGACAGCAGTCGCTAGCTTAATTACCGTATTTACTATTCCCGTGATATTAAACTTTTCGTTGAATCATTTTATGGGTCAAGGGAATGAATTTCAGTTACCCATTCTGGCCACCATGATCAGTTTAATGAAGCTAACCATAGTACCGATTACTATTGGTATGCTGATTAAAGCTTTCCTCCCCAAATTAGCAGCAAGCTCACAGGTTTATGTCGCAAAATTTGGTGTTTTATTTTTAACCTTATTGATTATATTTTTAACTTATATTCAACAAGATATCGTTATTCCCGCCCTCATTGCCGTCGGCCCTGTTTCACTAATATTAAACATCTCAACAATGGCGTTAGGTTATTACTCAAGTAAATGGCTAAAACTAACAACTGCACAAAGAACATCCATTACTATTGAGGTAGGCTTACAAAATAGTACGTTATCAATGTTTATGGCATTAACTTTACTGGCTAATTATAAAATGTCATTTACGCCCGCTATTTACACACTCATTATGCTTTTTACCGCCGGTATATTGGTAAAAGTAATCCATTTAAGGTTTCATTCAACACCAAAAGAGCAAGCAGTTGCTGGTCTTAGCGTTGAACAAACTAAAGAGTAATTATCAGGAAACAAATTTATGATCACCGTTCATCATTTAAATAAATCACGTTCAAAACGAGTTATTTGGTTACTCGAAGAACTCGACATGCCTTATACATTGGTTCATCACCAACGTGATCCTAGCTCGAATTTAGCTCCTGAGAGTTTGAAATTGATTCATCCCCTCGCTAAAGCGCCTATCATTGTTGATGATGGCATCACGCTTTGTGAGTCTGGCGCAGTAATGGAGTATATTTTGAATCAAAGTGACTCTGTAGAGTCTGCGCTTAAATTACGGCCTGAAGCAAATAACGCTACATATTATCAATACCTTGAATGGCTGCACTTTGCCGAAGGCTCTTTAGCATTACCGGTAATTACGAAATTATTAATGACAATGGAAAAACGAGAAGGTACTGCACCTTTAGATCATTACATAGCTAAAGAAATTGCCGTAGATTTTTCTTATATTGATGCCACCTTGGCAAAAAACAGCTATTTTGCTGGAAGTCGCTTTAGCGCCGCTGATATTATGATGACCATCATGCTAGAAATCGCAGACAATTTAAGTTTGATTGACGATAAATTAAACATTAAGCGCTATCTCGGCGTTATGCAGGACAGAGTGGCCTACCAGTTAGCCAACAAGTACGGATAAAATCCGTTTGGAATTTTGACTAAACCCCTGTATAAACAACAATAAAAATTGAATGACTCAAAGGTAATAAAATGGAAATGATCAACGTAGCAATTGAAAACAATGTGCATGTAATTACGTTAAATAACGGCAAAGTTAACGCAATATCGCCGCAAGTTATCGACGAAATGAATAGTGCTTTAGATCACGCAGAGCAAGAAAAAGCGATTGTTATTTTAACTGGTCAAGCCGGAATATTTTCAGGTGGCTTCGACCTTAAAACCATGAAAGCGGGCCCTGAATCAGCTATTGCACTTGTCACTAAAGGCTCAAAATTATCTCGTCGAATGTTAGCTTTCCCAACACCAATTATTGGTGTTTGTAATGGTCATGCCATCGCAAAAGGCGCTTTTTTATTACTTAGCTGTGATTATCGTATTGGTTGTGCGGGTAACTTTAAAATTGGCTTAAACGAAGTCGCTATTGGAATGACTATGCACAATGCCGGTATTGAAATTGCCCGTAATCGTTTACCGAGCAATTACCTAACTCGCTCAGTAATTAACGCCGAGTTATTCTCACCAGAATCGGCCACGGTAGCTGGCTTCCTTGACGTTGTTGTTGAAGAAGAACAACTAATGGACACTGCACAAGCCGTTGCTAAGCAAATGCAAACGCTTAATATGACAGCACATCATGGCACAAAGTTAAAAGAACGTGCTGCTATTTTAGCTTCATTAGATGAAGCTATCGAAATTGACAAAGACAGCATTATTTCTCTATAACAGCTAGTCGCATATGCCAACGTTTAAGTACCATGCTTTAAACCGCTTGAGTGTTTATCAGGAATTCTCAAACTTTCTTGTAAACACTCAACACCGTCAACAAAAACTCACCATTAAAGGTCAACATAATGATTAAAAAAATAATAATATCAATCGTTGTGCTCATAACGTTTGCTTATGTCGGCAGCGCTTGGTTTTTCTCTTCTAAAATACTCAAATTAGGCATTACTGAATGTGATGTAGAGCACTTTGTATTTTGTGGTGACCCAAGTACTCAAGCAATTGCCTTTGAAGATGTAAGTTTTGAAACGGTTGATGGTTTTACGATACCCGCTTGGTACATGCCAACCAGCAATGCTAAACATGCGGTATTGCTAGTACACGGCAGAACCGCAAGTCGCCATGAAGGTATGCGATACGCCAAATCGATTGTAAATGCAGGGTACAGCGTATTAGCCATTGATTTACGCCATCCACGTCAAGACCCTGCAATATTATCGACTATGGGTTTTCACGAAAAGAAAGACGTTGTAGCTGCCCTTGATTATTTGGAAACAGTAAAAGGTTTTGAGTCAATAGGTGTTATGGGCTTTTCTATGGGCGCAGCAACTAGCATGATAGTTATGGCGAAAGACCAACGCATAAAGGCTGGAGTATTTAGTGGCGGCTATGCAAATTCGATGGATGTATTATCAGAGCAAGCAGCAATCATTTATGGTTTACCCCGTTACCCATTAATGCCACTAGTTGAATTGTTCTTTGAATGGCGTGGTGATTTAACCAGCGAAGAAACTGACCCAGAAAACTATATAGCACAAATTTCTCCTCGCCCTATCTACATAATGCATGGTACAGCTGATACTACTGTTGATTTTAGCCATGGTGAGCGTTTATTCGCAGCGGCAAAAGAACCAAAGCAGTTCTGGCGAGCCGAAGATGGCGCACATACCCGACTTTGGCAATTAGATAAAAACAAAGCAGAAAGTAGCGTTGTAGAATTCTTTAACCGCAATTTACAGCCTTAATTTATAAACACCTGTTAGCAAAAGTACTGCTCTTGTGTGATTATGATAATAGTTAAACACTAAGTAGCAGAAATATGAAAGATTGTAATCAATGTGGGAAATGTTGCATTAAGTATGGCGACGGCGACCTTTCTGCTACCCAAGAGGAAATTGATCTTTGGGAAATATTTAATCCTGGCATATTCGACTACGTTAAAAATAACGAAATATGGTTCGACCCTAAATCAGGTGTCAGGTTAAACAGATGTCCTTTTCTCGACATAGCCCCTAAAACCAAGCCTGACGAAAAAGATAAGTACACCTGCAGTATCTACTTAGACCGGCCTGAAGATTGTCGCCATTACCCTAGCCTGATTGCTGAAATGGTAAGGGATGAGTGTGAAATGATAGAGGTCAGTGATTTGTCAAAACCTAAACAAGCACAAATAAAACTCGATATATTGATGCAAGATAGCCGGCCAGCACATTTTACATAAAAAATAGCGCCTATGGTGGCGCTATTCATAACTTATATAATCAATCAGCTAAAACGACTTGCCATTAACAAGGTAGTTAAAGTAACTAATACAACGCGTTAATTAGTCAGCTTTTTGTTCATCATGCAATTCAATATTTAGCTCTAATACATTTAAATCGCCATCTTTGTTATCAAGATTTATCGAAAAGCTTTCATCAGAAACATGAATATATTTACGCAATACGGCAAGTATATCTTCAGTAAGTTGCGGTAAATAATCAGGCTGTTTATTGCGATTATTACGCTCGTGAGCAACGATGATCTGCAGGCGCTCTTTTGCCTTTGAAGCCGTTGTTACTTGTTTTTCTTTTTTACGTAAAAAATAATCCAGTAATGCCATGTTATCCTCCAAACATACGACTGAAAATGCCTTTTTTCTCGGCAACTAAAAATCTAAACTCTACTGTTTCACCTAACAGACGGTCAATCACGTCTTGATACGCTTTACCGGCATCACTTTCGGTATCTAAAATTACTGGCTCACCAGCATTAGACGCTTTAAGTACCGCTTGCGACTCAGGTATAACACCTAACAATGGTATAGAAAGAATATCTTCAACGTCTTCTACACTCAGCATTTCACCTTCTTCAACGCGCTTAGGAGAATAGCGAGTTAACAATAAATGCTCTTTTATTGGCTCTAAGCCAAGTTCTGCGCGGCGTGAACGGCTAGCCAACATGCCTAGTATGCGATCAGAGTCACGAACAGATGATACTTCAGGGTTGGTTGTAACAATGGCTTCGTCTGCATAGTAAAGCGCCATCATCGCGCCGGCTTCAATACCTGCAGGTGAATCACAAATGATATAATCATACGTTTCACCAAGCTCTTCTAATACCTTGCCAACGTTTTCTTTATTTAACGCGTCTTTATCACGTGTTTGAGAAGCTGGTAATATTGATAAACTACTAACGCGCTTATCTTTTATTAACGCTTGGTTCAGTGTTGCTTCACCATTAATAACATTAACGAAATCATAAACAACACGACGTTCACAACCCATAATCAAATCAAGATTACGTAAGCCAATATCAAAGTCGATTAAAACCACTTTATGGCCTTTCAACGCTAAACCAAGACCAATCGCAGCACTTGATGTTGTTTTACCTACACCACCCTTGCCTGATGTAACAACTATTATTCGTGCCATAGACCGAATATCCTTTTTGAGTTAAATGTTATAAGTTAAATAAGTTTTGATGACGTTAATTCGCTGTCAGTCAACTGTATAAACGCAGGTGAACCCCAATGTTGTTCCATTGATTCACTCAACCAATAGTTTCCATTAATTGACACCAATTCGGCCTCTAGGTTTTGGCAATATATTTGCGCTTTATGGTGACCTTTTGCACCAGCAATCGCCCTGCCGCGTAACGAGCCATAAACATGAATATTCCCGTCAGCAATAACTTCAGCACCTGCCGAAACCGAGCCAATAATCACTAAATTTTGACCTTTAGCATAAATTTGCTGGCCAGAACGAATTTGGCCGCGATGTACTTTATCGGTATATAAATCAGACTCAGGTTTAGTCGCTATTGCAGTAGTTTTTTCAGCAATTGACTCTTTTGTAATAACAGCTTTGGCTGAGGTATTTACTTTCGCCGTATTAACAAATGAAAAGCCTAATTCGCGAATAAGCTGGCGCTGCTCTTTAGCAACTGAGCCCGTAAAACCAACAAAAGTAAATTTAAATTCTTCAATTAAGGTTTTAATCGCTTGATAATCAATTGCACAATCTAATTTTTCAATGCTAACGACAACTGGAACTAAATAAAAAAAATCAGGAGCTTGAGCGATTTTCTTGGCTAAATCAGCGCGAACATCAGCTAATATTGACGTGTTCAAATGTAAAACAGATAGGGTAAAGCTTGACCCTTTAAATTCAATACTGGCATCAGCCATAAGGAATATTTTCCCAAATATAACAATTTAGTGCGCTAGGCATAAAATTGCAGGTATAGCCACTACCATAATTGAGTGATAGTGACGTATACAGAAAAAGTTAAATGGTTTACAACGCGTCTTTTAACGTAGAAATCAACGCATCTTGTCCGTGTTGATAATGCTCAATTTTATTATTCGCCATCAGCAGCGAATAGCTCAAATTAAGTGATGCCACCAACAAAGCTCGCTCACTACTAGCTACACCTGTATTTTTTTTAATGTCATCACACATAACGGCGAGTTTGCGAGCTGCTTGCTTTAAATCATCTACATCTTCATTTGAGCAAGTGAACTGGTGTTGCTTGCCCATAATTTGAATGCTGATGCCTTTAGAGTCTTCAGCAAACATTAATTTACCTCATCTACGCTTTGTAACTTCCCTAATAGGTTGGTTAAAACAGTGTTGGTTTGCGTTTGTTTTTCTTCACCTTCAAGTATTTCAAGCTGCAACGTTTCATTTTCATCTTTAAGTGCAGACTTTTCCTGCTCTAGCTCTACTACTTTACTTTTTAGTAGGTTATTTTTTTCAATAATGTCTTCAATCAGTTTTTCGAGATGAGGGAGAGTATTTTCTAACATAAGGCGCTCTGGTTAACTGTAAATTTAAGGCGGCAAATTTAATCTAAAGTGAGGCAGAATGCTACTGTTAAGCGCAATTATTAACAATAATTATGTAACAATTATCGTCGTTAGCTGAGATTGGAGAATAGTGTTCAATAACCATACATTTATTGAGCATTATTGGTTCAAGTGGCCGTTCTTTAAAAATTAGACATTCGGATTTTTATCTGTGTTACCTACAACTAAATATTAGAAAAATAATCTAGCCTAGTATACTTTTGATGCTGAAAATTCACTTATGTACTTTCAGTTTCCAGCTTTGCTTTACGTTTTTTGTTAAAATATAGATATAAAAAAACGGCAATAAAGATATTTAAAACACAACGTAATATTTCACTAATTTCAAAAGTTAAACTTGCCAAGGAGTTAACTAAATCAACCGCTGAGCCGACACCCAAAATAATGGCGATAATGATAAATATTTTCTCTAATGACATTGAATTTGACATAAAACTAATTTTTACTTTTAGTGGTAACAGATATCTTGGCAAAAAAAGTTAACGCAACACCAGAAATTAGGGAAAGCATGGCAAGACCAAACATCGCATTACGCTGAGACTCAAAAGCAAAAAGGTAGATACTTATTGCCATTAAAAACAAACCAATGTAGGTAAACATTTTTGTATGTGATGCGATCAAACCAACGGATTGTGTTGTTTTAGTTTTCGCATGAGCAGTAGCTTTTCGTTTGTGTTTATTTGTTGGCATAGGTAACTCCTAATGTCTTGTAACCCGCGATAAAATGTAGCTAACAGTAGTATGTATGAAAATTAAAACTGTTAGTGTTAATTTGCTTTGACTAAATTTCAGTATCAATTAAACCAAATTAAATAACAAGAAAATAATAACTTTAAAACAGATACTTAACTAGCATTTATTCTTTAATAATTAACGTGTACCGAACAGTGAAACAATTAGGTTAATGGTATTGTGATGCGTAAGATAAAGACTAATAACTGTTGATTTAAAATAAAGCGCGATAGTACATATTACCCACTATCGTGCTTTATTTTTTGAAAATTTAGTGCTTATTCTATTTAAGAGTTTCTCAACCAAATATCTGCATTGACTGAGGTTTTATTCTTACGCTTTTTCTTACCTGTACCCTCTGGCTTTGCCATCGGTTTATCAGCTATTAATCGTTCGTTAAGTTCTTCATCAACCTCAAAGCCTTCGACTTGTTCACGCTCAAGTCGAACTTTGTTTTTCTTTTCTATTATTTTAAAGTGATGATAATCTTCATAATCGATAAGTGACAACGCTAAACCTACTTCACCGGCACGGCCGCTTCGGCCAATTCGATGCATATAATCTGCTGGACTTCTTGGTAAGTCAAAATTGATTACTACTGGCAGCTTTTCAATATCAAGACCACGGGCGGCGATATCAGTGGCAATTAGCACATCAATCTCACCTGCTTTAAACTCTTCTAACACACGGCTACGAGCGCCCTGACCTTTATCACCATGAAATACTTCTGCAGTAATCCCGCGTTTTGAAAGCTTTGTAGCTAAGTGCTCACAGCTGTTTTTTGCATTTACAAAAATAAGTGCTTGTCGCCATTGATGCTGTTTTATTAAAAATGCCAATAGCGCAGTTTTCTGACCTTTGTTCACGGTAAAAACACGTTGTACTAAGGTACTAGTGTCGCTACTTTGCACTTGTATTTCAATTGGATTATTGAGCAATTCTTGCGTTAACGCTTTTACTTGCTCTGGAAATGTTGCAGAAAATAATAAGGTTTGTTTTTTCTTCGGCGTTAATGCCAACAGCTCAGATAATTCTTCAGTAAAACCTAGGCTTAACATTCTATCTGCTTCGTCGAGTACTAAAGTACTAACTCTATCTAACTTAATAGCATTACTTGAAATCAAGTCGAGCAAGCGACCTGGTGTTGCCACCAATATATCGGTGCCGCCACGTAAAGCTAACATTTGCGTGTTGGCTGACACACCACCAAAAACAGCAACGGTTTTAATCGCGCCATTAAAATGTACAGCATAAGATTTAATACTGTCTGCAACTTGTTTAGCAAGTTCACGAGTTGGCACCAAAATCAGCCCGGCAACATAGTTTCCTTTGCTAGCGCTATTGCTCGTTGATGACTTTTCAGCGTGCAATTGTTGTAATAGTGGCAATGCAAACGTTGCGGTTTTACCTGAACCAGTATTCGCCCCTGCAATTAAGTCACGCCCTGCTAATACACTAGGAATAGCTTGCGCTTGAATTGGCGTTGGCTGTTGGTATTCCAGCTCAGTTAATCGAGCTAATAAAGGTGGAATAAGGCCAAGTTCTGAAAAGTTGGCAGGTATTGTGGCAGTGCTCATTAATATAAAGGGCTCAAAGCTATGATAATAGCCCAGTATTTTAGCGTACTTAGAAAGGTTAAGTTAGCAAAATGTGCCTTTAATCCCTTAGCGTCAATCAATTGCCGGATAAGTGAGGGTTAATTCAACTCGAGTTCGCTCGCAAGAATGCCAACTTTGGCAAAAATATAAAATACAGGTATTCTCATCTATGTTGATCAATAGCTATTTCTGTTTTTTCACCATTAATATACGAATAAATAATACTAATATAAAAATAGTAAAATATAGGATGTACATTAAGTCATGAAATATAAAGTAAATGAGAAATTCATAGGTAAAAAATGATTTTACTGATCCACCTTCATTAAATGTAAAACCAATTTCTATTAAAAACATTAATACTGTTAATGGCACTAATGCATACAACGTACTTTTAATGGTGTTTATTAATATACGGAAATAACCGTAATTTTTTATAGTAGTCATTAATATTGTGTTTTTAACTGTATAAATTTTATATTCAAAGTTCCCGAATGCCCATAAAAGCAGCCCTTCATATAATATTTACTTAGTTTTTAATTGAGTCATGTTACTAGTAGCAAACTAACTATTTGAAACGACATTAAAAAGCAGCTTACAACTAAAAATTTATGCACAAAACTACCATCAAACGCATCAGAGATACACAAGCAAGATACAAACAATGTGTTTGAAGCCAAAATAATTGAAGCTTTAGGGTCTACTCTTATATAACAAAGATATATTTTCCACAAACAATAGCGGTGTTAGGATAAAGAAGATGATAGAAATTTCAAGAGCCAGTTTAGTTCCCAAACACACGCGTTAATTGGCAAAGTATTATAAGAAAAGAAAATATATCACACAGTTTTAGTTAAATTTAAATTCCTTATTATATATTTTGCTCATTGTCTTCAACGACATGATTTACCAATTTCTTTACCACTGGAGAAACAATGGTTACTATTGGAAAAGCAACCATAAAGGCAAAAAGCCATGCTTTTAACCAAATTATCAAAAGCCCACTGACAAGCCCTATATTAAATATGCTAATTATTAAAGACATCAAACATGACATTATTAATGCCATGAAAAATGAAAATACATAAGGTGAATTCTTTCTAGAGATCATGTTGTTTCCTATTAAATACGGTGCCAATATGGCCGTGTTTTTCCAAGTTTGTCGAGCTAAATGTTGAAATGTGCTCAAAATGAAGCTACGCAACAAAGACATATATGCGTAGGCTATATTATTTATATTTGTTTTGATGCTATAGCCTGAACCACCGCACCGGTACCCGTATGATAAATACCTTCTATAACCTCACGCTCAAGTTCGACTAAATGTTTAAAAGTTAAGCCAGCTAATTCACGACTTAATGATCCCTTAGACTGCATTAAATCTATTGAATTTCCGCCACCAGTTCCATGTTTCAACTGTTCAGGAGTATATGCTTCAAGTAAAAACACACCATTTTTCTTTAAGCCAGATTCTAGTTTTTTATACAGCTGTTTTCTAAATGAACTCGGTATAGGACAAAAGATAGATACAATTCCGTCCCATTGATTTTTACCGAAATCATAATCTCTCAAATCAGCATGAATAAACTCGACACTAACGCCATTATCATCAGCCAGTTTTTTAGCCTTCTCTAAGCCAACTAGCGATGCATCTACGGCAGTAACTGAGTAGCCCTGTTTTGCAAGAAATACGGCATTACGACCTTCACCTTCGGCCAAACTCAACACTTTACCCTTTGGAATAGAGCTGGCATTGGCTTCTAAAAACTCATTAGGTTTTGTGCCATATACATATTCTTTCACACTATATCGTTCATCCCACATTTGATTCTCCTATTATTAAATTGCTCAGCAACATATTGGAAGCTATCATACAAGCTCAAGTCGACTTGAAGTCAATAGGAAAATTTATGGATATTTCAAAAGTGTCAAAAATTTCTGGTTTACCGACCTCAACCTTAAGGTTTTATGAAGAAAAAGGACTTATACATTCAATTGGTCGTGATGGCCTACGACGGGTTTTTAATCCGAGTGTAATAGAACATTTAAAGTTAATATTGTTAGGGCGAAATGCTGGACTATCTCTAGATGATATTAACAATATGTTTACGGCTAAGGGGCCTGATATTGATAGAGAACTACTTGCAGCTAAAGCAGATGAACTGGATAAAAAAATTAATGAACTAGTTTCAATGCGAGATGGCTTAAGACATGCAGCTGCTTGCACTGCTCCAAGCCATTTCGAATGTCCAAAATTTCTCCGACTTCTGAATATTATTGGCAAAAAACGGGGGAATACCTCTAAACTTTGAATTACGAATTTACAACTACGTAAGTGGACTAAATTAGTTTTGTGTATACGCCTCACTAAGGGTAAATAATATGTTAGCTAAAATAAGTGAGACAGAAACAAACAGCCAATGTTATATGTTCTACTCGGATGACCTGTTAGTTGTATACAGCCCTTACCTCAATTTTTTTCTCGCAATTAATGCAAAAGCTTTCTTGCGCTAAAACCTCACCAGGAATTAAATATCGTAAAGTGCCATAACGTTTAGTTAACTTCACTCTCTTGGCGCTAAAATAACTTCTGGGATGCGATCTTCGGTGACAATGTGGGCATTTAAAAAATATCCCGCTTAAAATCCAACTGAAAAAGAAAGCTGCTTGTAAACATGTATAAACAATAAGAAAAGTACCATAATTGTCGAAATTTATATTAAAACCAATCACCAGAGCCAATAGGGGTATTTGGATTGGCAAAAACAATATAATTAAAATCATAGTAATAGAAGAAAAAATCCAATACAGATTAAAGGTTAACTTATTCAAATACTCTCCTAGCATTAGATACAACTAGCGCCTTGTTAAGGGCTTTAAGACACCACAGGAATGCTTTTATGAATAAAACTACTATTGTTGCACTTCAAACTTGATACTAAGAGTTTTAACACAACCTTTGAAGTAAGCACAATAGTTTGTATTGCAAAGATATTTTTAGTTAAACAACCACTAAAGCCTAGACAAAAACACCATACTATCGGTTAGCAAATTTAATGCGACAAACTCTTCGTAGCCACGCACACAATCAGGAGAATGAGCTATTAGAATTTGCGTTTTCAAGCACTTAAACATCAACAACGCACAAAAAAGAAAACACAAAGAATTAATTAACTGCTAACGAATGATATGGACTCCCCTACTAATCGGCATCTATGTGCCATATTGAAAGGTGTTAAATACATTCAATAAAGGAGAGTCTATATGTCCTTAATTAAAGTCGTTGGCATCGACTTAGCCAAGTTAGTTTTTAGTATCCACGGAGTGGACGAACATGACAAGTGTAAATTACGAAAAACTGTTAAGCGAAACAACCTGTTAGCAGAAATCGCAACGCTAACGCCTTGCATTATTGCTATGGAAGCGTGCTCAGGTGCTCACTATTAGGCAAGAGAGTTTACCAAGCTTGGTCATGATGTTCGTATCATGGCATCTAAGTTTGTTATTCCTTATCGACAAAACGAAAAGAATGACGCCAATGATGCACAAGCCATTTGCGAAGCGGCAACTCGTCCAAAAACACGTTTTGTTAGTATCAAAAGTGAAGAGCAACAAGCCGTGTTGTGTTTACATCGCATCAGGCAAGGCGCAATCAAAGATAGAACCGCACGTATCAATCGATTACGAGGCTTATTATCTGAATTTGGTATTATCATGCCCAAAGGCCTTTACCCTGCACAAAAAGCTATTAGCGGTATTCTCGAAGATGCGGAAAATAGCTTACCTTTTCTTGCGCGAGAATTACTGAGTGACCTTTGGCAAAGTATTAAAGTTTTAAATGAAGAAATACTGAAATACGACAGAAAGCTCTACGCGCTAGCCAATAAAATGAAAGACGCAAAACGCTTAATGAGCATTCCTGGCATTGGTGAAATCACAGCCACTGCTGTTGTGGCTGCGGTAAATGATGCTAAGCACTTTGAAACGAGTCGCTCCTTTGCTGCTTGGATAGGTTTAGTACCAAGGCAGTATTCAACAGGCGGTGTTGTTCGGTTAGGCAGGATTAGTAAACGCGGTGAAAAACATATTCGCACCTCACTTATTCATGGCGCACGAGCCGTTATTGCAAACTGTAAAAACAAAACCGACAGAACAAGTTTATGGGTAAAAGACCTTGTTGAGCGACGAGGGTTTAAGCGAGCGACTGTTGCCTTAACCGCTAAAAACGCTCGATCAATTTGGGCATTATTACACTCAGAAAAAGAATATCAGATTGATTATGTAAAGTAAGTTTACGTACAAAGGTTAATTAAACAGTTAACCCCACCGAGTCGCAGTAATAGCAATTGACGATAACACGGTCAGACCGAGAGCAAGAAAGCCTGTTTAGTCGGGAAGAGTAATTTTCATAAGAGAAGACTCTGTTTAACGAATGAGGCATTGCTCAAGCGAAAATCATCAGGGCGATAGCGTAATAAAGCTAATAAACGCCGAATGTAGAGCTGCTGTCAGATCTTCTTGTTAGAGAAAATGTTGTTGCTTGACATTGGGGAGGATCATTGTCCTGCTTGAGTGGCTTGTTATGTTTTCAGTACACTAAAAATATGGTCATTATAGAATTTACCGTTTTTATAAATTGCTTTTTTATGAACCGCCTCTAATTCAAAACCACACTTAGCTAATAGGTGCATAGAAACCGCATTCTCAGAAAAAACTGACGCAAATAGCCTAACAATGTCAGTTGTTTTAAAAATAAAAGGTAAGAAATCATTTATAGCTTGTGTTGCAATTCCTTGGCCCCAGAAGCTTTTATCAATCCAGTATCCTATTTCAGCAGAACGTTGATATTCAAACTCTCCTCTATCCGCACTTATACAACCCACCAGAGAGTCATTAAATTCAATTGCTTTAACTATTCCAAGTTTACTGCCTGTGGTGATCCACCACTTTGCATCCTGAAGTGTATAAGGAGTTGGTATTTTTGATGATAAGTATTTAACCACCTCAGGATCGTTTAATACACTCAAGAGTTGTTCTGTATCACCATCATTAAAATCTCTAATTGTTATCATGCGTACAATTTAAATCCAATAAAACTAAAAGAAAACATAACGCCCCAATAAGGGGAAATTTATTAGTTGGCTATAATATTGAGCGAAGCGAAAAAAGCCAACTGTAAATTTTCCCGCTTTATTGCCTTGTTATGTGTATGATTCTGTTAATTCTTATTAAAGAACTCTTCTTTGATAGCATAGTAAATACTGATAATAATAGATGTTAAACAAATAAAACAAACTGCAGCCATTGGAAACGCAATTATCGCTAAATTTACCTGAAAGCCTTTGTAAGAAAATACAGCACCAACGAGTCCCACAACTACTTCCCATAGCTTTTCTTCAAAACCAGATTTCGCTACATTTTTTAGCGATTGAGTGTAATGATTAACCTTCAAATTAGCGAAATCCTAAATACACATAACGCCCTGTTAAGGGGCAAATGATGGTTGGCTAAAATGTGAAGCGAAGCGGAACCAGTCAACTGTTATTTGTGCCGCTTGAACAGCTTGTTATATTGCAACTTACGCCTAACTTTGATTAGATTAATTAGCTCATATGTTACAACTAAACACAGAATAATAGATGCAACTTTAAATGCAACAACATCTCCCTCGCCACAATCTCCAGAGCCATGAGTACTAAAGTACATAAAAATAGGAAGAACTAAGCCGGTACAAATAATTGTTGCGGATTTAAATACATCCCGGAAGTTTGCAATACACCTTAGTGTTAATGACAAAAAAACAAGGAAAGTATTTAATACAAGCAACCTTATACCTAAGATTATTAAATCTTGATCGGGCCCACCAAAACAAGCAAATGTACTTGTTGAGAATGTCACTAATGTAAAGGCAATCACCAAATTTTTCATGCAATATAACGCCTCGTTAAGGGGCAAATTATAGTTGGTTAAAATAAGCGAGGCACAAGCAAAAACCAACTGTTATTTGTGATCTTCCCCCGATAAAACGGACACATTTTATTTTACGCAGCCAGGGCTTCATATTCTATTGGTGAACAATAGTTT
>CAJXQI010000034.1 GCA_913058395.1 uncultured Colwellia sp.
TCAACCGTTAAATGCACTTTATTTGCGTAAAGGTGTTTGTTTGCTTTTTAATTGAGCGACTCGTATATTTATTCACCTCAATGTAAGACTACTAGCTGCTGAGGAGCAATTTATACGGTCTCATACAATGGTATCTATGCAAATTTTTGACATGTTAAAAGTGTAAGAACTATTTAAAGAAGCTTGCCTAGAACACTAACGTTTCACATCCCGTGACTGATTCAATTGAAGTTGTAGTTAATGCTGTTAAATAGAATATGCTAGTAACCAGTTTCGCACAGGTTGTGAGGGTACTACCGAGTTATTGCGCAAATTCTTAGGGTAGTTTCATCGGGAATAGAGATCGGGTAATAGCGGAGCTATCAAAAGAGCAGATACCGACTAAATTAATTAATTCACTTGATAATATATTCGGGCAATTATTGTACTTTGAAAATTTCAAATCATGCTTGTTGCAGTTAAGCAGTTTATTTCACGTAAAAAAAACGGCCCAAATCAAGGGCCGTTATAATATCTAAAGCAAGTTACATCATTGCATACTTTGCGGAATTACTGACGCTTCATTGAGTCGAAAAATTCGTTATTAGTCTTAGTCATCGCTAATTTATCAATCATGAATTCCATGGCATCTATTTCACCCATTTCATGAACGATTTTACGTAAGATCCACATTTTTTGTAATTCATCAGGTTTAGTTAATAACTCTTCACGACGTGTACCACTGCGGTTAAAGTGAATAGCAGGGAAAACACGTTTTTCAGAAATCTTACGTGAAAGGTGTAATTCCATATTACCGGTGCCTTTAAATTCTTCGTAGATAACTTCGTCCATTTTAGAACCTGTTTCTACTAAGGCCGTGGCAATAATAGTTAAACTACCACCTTCTTCAATATTACGCGCTGCACCAAAGAAGCGCTTAGGACGGTGTAAAGCATTAGCATCAACACCACCGGTTAGTATTTTACCTGATGATGGAATTACCGTGTTGTAAGCACGCGCTAAACGAGTTATCGAGTCAAGTAAGATAACAACATCTTTTTTATGCTCAACTAGGCGTTTTGCTTTTTCAATTACCATTTCAGCCACTTGTACATGACGGTTTGCAGGCTCATCAAATGTTGATGCAATAACCTCACCTTTTACTAGGCGACGCATTTCGGTAACTTCTTCTGGACGCTCATCAATTAGCAATACCATCAACTCTGCATCAGGATGATTATGGGCAATACTTTGAGCAATGTTTTGTAGTAATAAAGTTTTACCGGCTTTTGGTGGCGCAACAATTAAACCACGTTGGCCTTTACCAATAGGTGAAGCCAAATCTAAAACACGGGCGGTGATATCTTCAGTCGAACCATTTCCACGTTCCATCGTTAAACGATCGGTTGGGTGAATCGGTGTTAGGTTTTCAAAAAGAATTTTATTACGAGAGTTTTCTGGGCGGTCAAAGTTAACTTCTGCAACTTTTAATAAAGCAAAATAGCGTTCACCATCTTTAGGTGGACGAATTTTACCTTGAATTGTATCGCCGGTGCGCATACTAAATCGGCGTATTTGGCTTGGCGATACATAGATATCGTCAGGGCCCGCTAAATAGGAAGAATCCGCTGAGCGTAAAAAGCCAAAGCCATCTTGTAGAATTTCTAAAACACCGCTGCCGAAAATATCTTCACCGCTTTTAGCGTGAGCTTTTAAAATGGCAAAAATAATGTCTTGTTTACGGTTACGAGCTAAGTGCTCTAATTTCATTGATTCTGCGAGTTTGATTAGTTCGCTAATCGACTTTTCTTTAAGTTCGGTAAGATTCATAGTGGGGGTTCTTAGACTATTTAGGTTGTTATGCTGTGCCGTTTGGCAATTTAGGATGTTTGAATATGGTTTTTGAAATGTTTTTCGTTCGAATGCTAAACTTAGCACTAAAAACAAAACAGGTAAAGGATCACCTGCTTGATCTTTGACTTAAAAACAAAAAGGCCCGATAAACGGACCTTTTTCTTATAAGTTGTTATCAATAAACTCTTTCAATTGAGTTTTTGATAATGCGCCAACTTTCGTATCGGCAACTACACCATCTTTAAAAAGTAGTAGCGTAGGGATACCACGAATACCGTACTTTGGTGGTGTATTTGAGTTTTGGTCAATGTTTAATTTACCAACAGTCACCTTGTCAGCGTATTCTTCAGCAACGTCGTTTAACAACGGCGCGATCATTTTACATGGACCACACCACTCAGCCCAGAAATCTACTAGAACAAGGCCTGATGCATTAATTACATCAGAGTCAAAACTATCATCAGTTAACTGAACAATTTTATCGCTCATTTATATCTCCATTAATGGTGGCACTATGCCAATTGGTTAAGATTATACCTTCATCATCTTGAATTACCAACAATCATATATAACAGTTATGGGCATTTAATTTCAAAATCAACTAATACTGTAAATTTATCAAACAATTTAGCTAAAACTCGATTCTATTAAATTGTGTAACCTGTTAAGCTAGCGGTATGAAAAAAACACACTTAACTGAAATAAAGTTCTCGGAACTTAAGCTCGAGCCAACAGTAGTTACTGGTCTCGAATCTATGGGCTTTGAATATTGCACGTCAATTCAAGCAAAGTCTCTTCCTATATTACTGACCGGTAAAGATATTGCGGGTCAAGCGCAAACTGGTGAAGGTAAAACCATTGCCTTTTTAGCCGCAACATTCCACCATTTGTTGCAAAAGAAAGATGTTAAACACAATCAACCACGCGCGCTTATTATGGCACCGACTCGTGAGCTAGCCATACAAATTCATCGCGACGCGATTGAGATGGCAAAAAGCACGGGGTTACGTTTAGGTTGTGTTTATGGTGGCGAAGGTTATGAAAGTCAACGTCAAGAGCTTGAACAAGGCGTTGATATTCTGATCGGTACCTGTGGGCGATTAATTGATTATTTAAAGCAGGGCGTCTACAACCTCAATAATATTGAAGCAGTTGTACTTGATGAAGCGGATCGCATGTTCGATTTAGGCTTTATTAAAGATATTCGCTACATGTTTGGCAAAATGCCTGCAGCAACAGAACGTTTAAGTATGCTATTTTCAGCGACATTATCTTTTCGCGTTAAAGAATTAGCTTTTGAACATATGAATGATCCGGATAGCGTCGAAGTTGAACCTGATCAAAAGACTAATGTCCGAATTTCTGAAGAGCTATTTTATCCTTCAAATGAAGATAAGATGCCTTTATTACAAACACTTATTGAAGAAGATTGGCCAGAAAAAGCCATTATCTTTGCTAATACTAAACATGTTTGTGAAAAAATTCATGCCCACCTTGAAGCCGATAAAATTCGTGTTGGTATGCTAACGGGTGACGTAATTCAAAAGAAACGTCTTAAAATTTTAGAGCAATTCACTGCGGGGCAATTAGATGTTTTAGTTGCTACTGATGTTGCCGCTCGTGGTTTACATATCCCAGCAGTAACGCATGTATTTAACTATGACTTACCTGATGACTGTGAAGATTATGTTCACCGTATCGGTCGTACCGGCCGAGCTGGCGCAACAGGGCACGCAATTAGCTTAGCTTGTGAGCAATACGTATTTAACTTACCTGCTATTGAAACCTATATTGAGCATGCATTACCAGTAAGTAAGTATGATCATGATGCTTTATTGACTGATTTACCGAGACCTAAACCTCGCCAACGTCGTCATAAGCCTCATAACGGTGGTCAAAACCGTAATCGTAGTGCTGGTAATAAAAGGCCTCAAAGGAATAGCTAGTTAATGACGATCACCGAGGAAGAGATGTTATCGCCTCTATATGCGGTGATCGATTTAGGCTCTAACAGTTTCCATATGCTAATTACCCGACAACTTGCCGATAGTGTGCAAGTTGTTGATAAAGTAAAACGTAAAGTTCGCCTCGCATCAGGCCTCGATAGCAATAATGTTTTATCTGAAGCCGTCATTGCAAAAGGTTTAGAGTGTTTAAGCTTTTTTGCAGAACGCCTACAAGATATCCCTACCGAAAACATTCGTATTGTTGCCACGGCAACTTTAAGGTTAGCGCAAAACCGTGCTGACTTTTTCATTCCCGCAGAAAAAACACTCGGCCATAAAATCACGTTATTGAGTGGTATAGAAGAAGCTAAAAATATTTACTTAGGGGTGGCTCATACTTGTTGTAGCGCCGACAACCGCCTAATTTTAGATATTGGCGGTGCAAGTACAGAAATTATCGCCGGTCATGGCTTTGAGGTTAAAAAAGCCGTTAGCCTCAATATTGGTTGTGTCACCTTTAATCAGCAGTTTTTCCCAAATGGTACACTTAGCACCGATAACTTTGCTCATGCCATCACAGCGGCAGAAGATGCCATCGCATCAATTCGTGATGAATATTGCAACATCGGCTGGCAATGTGCATTGGGTGGCTCTGGTACAATGCAAGCATTGGCTGAGATATTAATTTATCAGCACAAACCTTCAATATTATCGTTAAATTTCTTGTATCAAATTAAAAATGAATTGCTGAACTTTAACAATATTCAAGACATTAGCATTCCAGGCTTATCATCAGAACGTAGCCCGGTAATTGCCAGTGGTCTTGCTATTCTTATTGCACTATTTAAACAATTTTCTTTACAAAAATTGTCGCTTTCAAGTGGTGCATTACGTGAAGGGCTACTTTATGAAATGCTGCCTAACAGTCGAAATATTGATATTCGTCAACGTACAATTAATGCATTAGCACAGAGGTTTCATACAGATACCAAGCATGCAAGCCATGTTAAACACAAGGTAGAAACACTGTATCAGCAACTTAGTTCGCCGTGGAATTTAATTAAAGATAATGCCTTTGACGTTTTATTGGCAAGCTGTGACTTACATGAAATAGGTTTGTTATTAGAATACAAATACCATCAACGCCACGGTGCTTATATTTTAACACATGCAGATTTAGCGGGTTTTAGCTATACCGACCGCCAATTATTAGTGATGCTAGTAACCCTATACAAAGGCGATATTGAACATAGTTTGCTTATTGAGCAGTCAGCTATTGATACCGAGCATGCAACAAAACTACTGATCATATTACGGCTAGCTATCATTCTATGTCGTCGTAGAAGTGATGATATATTACCAGACTATCAAGTCGATGTTGTTCAGCAAACATTGCGACTTTCATTACCTAAAAGCTGGCTTGCACAACATCCGTTAATTACTGATGAATTAAATCAAGAAGGGCGACACCTAGAAAGTTTAGGCTTTTCACTAGAGATACAGCACTAGTTTTTCATTTTTACTAGATTAGAAAATAAGTAGTCAGACCGCACTATGTAGTACGGCCATTACCGTTGTATCGTTTAGTTTTCTTCTTTTAACCAACGTGCAACTTGTTTAGCAAAATAAGTCAGAATGCCATCAGCGCCTGCGCGTTTAAACGCAAGTAAACCTTCCATAACACAAGGCTTTTCAGCTAACCAACCGTTTTGAATAGCTGCCATATGCATGGCATACTCACCGCTAACTTGATAAGCATAAGTCGGCACTTGAAAGTTGTCTTTCACTCGACGCACAATATCTAAGTATGGCATGCCCGGCTTAACCATTACCATGTCAGCACCTTCTTGAATATCTTGTGCAATTTCGTGCATGGCTTCATCACTGTTTGCTGGGTCCATTTGATAAGAGAACTTGTTACCCCCCTTAATATTACTAGCTGAGCCGACCGCATCTCGAAATGGGCCATAATAATTAGACGCGTATTTTGCTGAATAAGCGAGTATTTTAGTATTAACAAAATGATGCGTTTCAAGTTCTTGACGAATTGCCCCAATACGACCATCCATCATATCAGATGGTGCAACTACATCGGCACCAGCTTGTGCGTGTGATAATGCCTGCTTTACCAAGATGTCTTTGGTGACTTCATTTAATACATAACCTTCATCATCGATAATGCCGTCTTGCCCATGAGTAGTAAATGGGTCAAGTGCGACATCAGTGATCACACCTAAAGATGGAAATTTTGCTTTAACTGCTCGAACAGTACGTTGAGCTAAACCATCAGCATTATAAGCTTCTTCGGCCATCAAAGACTTTTTATCTGCAGGTGTTACCGGAAAAATAGCAATAGCAGGTACGCCTAAATCAACTAACTCCTGACATTCTTCAAGCAGTAAATCGATACTTTGACGCTCTACGCCCGGCATTGATGCTATTACTTCACGCTGGTTTTCGCCTTCTAAAACAAAAACAGGATAGATCAGGTCATTAACAGTAAGTTGGTTCTCTGACATTAAACGACGTGAAAAATCATCACTGCGCATACGACGCATACGACGCGCCGGGTATTGACCAAAGGCATTATTCATATTTAATTCCTACAATAATTTAAATTCACTTAACAAACTTACTTGTACTTGATTACGACCAGCTTGCTTAGCTTTATACAGTGCTTTATCAGCACTCGCGAAAATAATTTCAGGTGTGACATCTTTATCTTGCTGATAGGTAGTAACACCACAACTAATGGTTAAATTAATAACATTGTCATTACTAAGTATATGTTGCTGCCTAACGCTTTCGCATACTTCTTGGGCTAACGCAAAAGCACCTTTTTCATCGGTTTCGGGCAAAATTAGGCAAAACTCTTCACCGCCATATCGACAACCAATATCAGAACTTCTACGCAATAGTGACTTTATAACTCGGGCAATTTCAACAATACATTTATCACCCGCTAAATGACCGTAATTATCATTGACCTTTTTAAAGTGATCAATATCCACCAGTATAAAGCTCAACGGCGTTAAATTTCGTCGACTTCTTCTAAACTCCGAAATTATTTTTTGGTCATAGTAGCGGCGGTTATAAAGCCCCGATAATTCATCAAGCGTGTTTTTCTCTTGTAATTTTTGATTGGCTGTTTCTAACTCTTGTAATGCAATATTTAGTTCAAGCGTTCTCTCTTGCACTCGACTTTCTAATAACTCTTGTCCTTGTTCTTGCACAGCTAATAACTCTGTTTGCGCTATATGAGAAGCTTTAGCACTTGCCATAGCATTCTGCTGTGCTAATTTTTCATCTTGTAGATGGCCATAATATCGGCGGCCCATAATATAAGTGATCATAATAGCCATTAACCAAAATGCGAGCATATCAAGGCAATTACTTATTTGTGCAGGCAAGCGACTAAAATGTAGCAGGTAGCCAATAAAATTAAAGCTTAGCTGCACTAACAACATAATTGAATAAATCACCGGTAAAGTGCTATGGTTTTCTGATATTTTTCTTGCGACAAATAACAAAGCTAATAGGCTAAAGCTAGTCAAAACTTGGGTTAATAACCAAAGTTCTAAACCGTTCAAAAAATAACTTATTGGGATGATGAAAATAAGAATAAAGGAAAAGCGACGCAATAATAAGTAGTGCTCGTGGCTGTGCTTTTCTAGCCTAAATAGCTTAGCAGTAAAACCAACTAGGATAACAATTGATAGTATTGCTAAGGTGATATTCTCCATTTTTAACAACGAATGACTATTAGTGAATAATGCCATGATGGAAATATCACCATCTGCCAATATCCATAACGATTTGATTGAAAAATACAGAGTCAAAAAAACCATACTATAGCTGCGTAGGGCTCTAGCCCAAGCAAAGCACATTAGGGTCAAGATTAAACTACTGCCAATAAAAATATGCTGTAAATGCAAATGCAACGTAAATGGCAAAGTTGACGTTTCATCTGCAATGGTTGTCATTGCCCCAACTTGACCATAAACTGCGTTTGATATCATCGAGATACAGATGAGAATGATTAAGGAAATTAAATTACGCATATTTAGCACTTAAGTTAAATACTTTTTCACTATTGAGAGTAGTTTGGTTAATTAATTCCGTTTCACTACAACCAATGAGCTCAGACAGCATGCTAACAACATAAGGCAAGTAACTTGGTTCGTTACGGCTACTTTTAGGCTTTGGTCGAATGGTTCTTGGCGTTAAATACGGCGCATCCGTTTCGATCATTAATTGCTCTAACGGGATTAACGACACAATATCGCGTAAAGCTTGCCCGCGGCGCTCATCACACACCCAGCCTGTAATACCAACATACATTCCAGCCTCTAGGCATTGCTGTAATTCACTTTTACTACCAGTAAAACAATGAGTAACCAATGCGGGAATATCATTTATGTGGGGTTCTAAAATATTAAACCATGGTTCAAAGGCATCTCGTTGATGTAAGAATAATGGTAATTTTAATTGTTTTGCTAATTCAACTTGTTCGCTAAAAACCCGTTGTTGATTTGTCGGGGTTGAAAAGTTGCGATTAAAATCTAATCCGCATTCACCAATAGCCTTTACACAATCATTTTGTGCTAATTGATATAAAGTTTCGAGATAATTATTATCTACGTGATCAGCATCATGCGGATGAACTCCTGCTGTGGAGTATAGATAACCAGGATATTGATGACAAAGTGAAACCGCTTGCTGACTTTCATGAACATTAGTACCTGTAACCAACATGGCACTAATGTTTGCTTGTATGGCACGCGAAATAACTTCCGAACGATCTTTTTCAAAGCGCGTATTGGTTAAGTTAACGCCGATATCTATCAAATGTTAATCCGTCCAAAGAGTTTATTTAATACGTTTAACGCGAATTTTTCTATTTGATTCAGGATCATTTTTCTTTAAGTAAACTGCACCAAGAGCACCTTTTTTCAATATTACGCTCTCACCAACTTTTAACTTAAAATAAACGCTATCGGTTTGCTTCCATTGTTGGCCATTTTCAAAAGTAACAAACCATTTACTAAATTGATTCTTTGTCAGTTTGGCAACAACAAATACAACTTGCAGATCTTCTTCACTCACATTCGTTTTTTTCAAGTGCTCCGCACCGAAGCTCGTATCTTTACTTACAACAGAAGCAACTTTTTTAACAGCTAATTTCGATTCACTATGTTGTTCTTTATGGACAGATGATACTGAAACAGTTTTAGCTAAATCATCAAAACACACTAATCGCGCTAAACTATCTTTAATTTGCGAACACTTTGCTAATTCGGTATTTAGGGTACCAGCAGTAGCAGACATTGATACTAAGCCAATACTAAAAATTGAAAGTAGAGTCGTTTTATTCATTATTATTCTTCCTTTATTTCAGATTCTAGTTCTTCTTCTTTTTTTTCTTCTTCACGATAATAAAAAGAAGCAATAATAACACCCACTTCAAAGAGCAAGAGCATTGGAACTGCGAGCATCGTTTGAGAAATAATATCTGGTGGTGTTAATAACATTCCCATAACAAAAGCACCAACGACTATATATGGTCGTTTAGCACGTAAGCTGTCAGGACTTGTCATTCCTGTCCAGCACATTAGAATAATTGCAATAGGTATTTCAAATGCAGCACCAAAAGCAAAAAATAGTTTTAGAACAAAATCTAAATAACTACTTATATCGGTTGCAATAGTAACACCATCTGGCGCCACTGAAGAGAAAAACGTAAAAGCGACAGGGAAAACAATATAATAGGCAAATGCTATTCCACTATAAAATAATAACGTACTACCGAACATTAAAGGTGCGATTAAGCGCTTTTCATTTTGGTACAAACCGGGGGCAATAAATGACCACAACTGAAACAAAATATATGGCATAGCAATAAATATAGCTAAAACTATGGTTAATTTAAAAGGCGTAAAAAAAGGTGATGCAACATCTGTAGCGATCATCTGTGTGCCCGCAGGCATGACTTCTAATAACGGCTGAGCAACATATTGATAGATATCTTGCGCAAAATAGATCATAGAACAGAACACGACTAACACACCTAAAACAGCATGCAACAATCGTGTTCGTAATTCTAATAAATGATCAAATAATGTGTGGGTTTGCTTCTTGGCTGAACTCATTTATCCTGCTTTTTAATTTGATTATCATCTAGCTGTTCGATGTCTTTAGAAGACTCATCCTTTTTATCAGCCGGTAGATAAGGATTAGTTACCATTTTTGCGGCTTCTTGCAATGACTTCACAGAAGCCGCCACTTCTGGTGAAAGGTCTTTCATACCAGATTGTTCAGCTTTTTTTAAATTGGCATGCAACTCTTGGATGCGCAGTTCTTCAGTAAGTTCATTTTTCACACCCTCACTAAAACTACGGACACTGCTTATCCAACCGCGTACGGTTCGAATTGCAACAGGTAATCGCTCAGGCCCTAATACTACCAGACCAATGATAGCGATTAAGGATAGTTCCCAGAAGCCAATATCAAACATTAGGCTTGATCTTTTTCTTTTTCAACAACTTTACTTTGTTCAACTGACTTATCAGCTAAACTATCAGCACTTGTCTTCTCTTCTTCTGTTTTAGCCGTATCATCAGTCACCGCACTTTTGAACCCCTTAACAGCTGAACCCAAATCAGAGCCCAAATTACGTAATTTCTTAGTGCCAAACAACAATACGACAATCACTGCAATAATCACTAATTGCCAAATACTTATACCGCCCATAAAAAACCCCTATAATTTAATTGAATTCATTATAAAGTTTATAGAAAAAAAATCACCAACTGTTATGCTAAATAATGAGGTAAAACAAATTTTGATAAAAATGTATTGTAAAAAGATGTGTTGCTGGCTGTTTAGTCCAGTTTTATTTTACTTTGCATTTGCAGCATCAGTATTGGCAAATGACACTCAAGAAACAAACAAGCCTACTGAAGGAAAAGATGATCACTGGATGCAAGGATTGCATGAAACGGTTTCCAACTCCGTTTATCAGTCAGCGCATTGGTTTGATAGTTTTTTTATCGCAAATGATAGTGAAGAACAACAATCACCAACCACAACAGCAAAAATTCGTTTTGCTTGGTTGCCGAAAAGCCGTGACTGGAGTGAAGTTAAAACTCGCTTTCGAGTTAGGGTTAAACTCCCGCATTTTCAAAACAAAGCCAGTGTCGTTTTATCAGATGACACCGATGATGAACTGAATAATTTACCCTTAGAATCCGCAAATAAAAGCTCGAGAACTGAAGATGAAAAATTTTCTTTAGCACTTAATTATACCGAAGACAAAAATAAAAATAGATTGATGAACTATCGTTTAGGTATATCTGGGGGTGATATATTTGCTCGAGCTAAACACAAGCGAGCTTTTGATATCGGCGAAAACCAAGGCTTTTTAGTTGAACCTTCAGTGTATTATTACCTAGATGATGGTCTAGGAGCAAAATTACTGCTTGAATACGATTATCAACTAAGTCCAAAGTCACAATTTCGTATCAATTATAGTATACGAGGCTCCGCTGCCTTTAGCGGTATTCGTTGGAAACATGGCTTTTATAAACTAAAACAAATAGATGAAACCACAGCGTCAGTATGGAGCTTACAGGTTGAAGGCGAACGTAACGGCGATCGTGGCTTTATCATAGATAAATACACCTTAGGTTACCGCTACCGATTTAATGCATTACGCGATTGGCTGTTTTTTGAGGTTGAACCATTTTTAGAATTTCCTGAGCAAGAAAATTACACAACAACGCCGGGTATCGCACTAAGAATTGAAGGTTTTTTCCATAAAGGCTAACCTTAATAGCCTTTATGCCCACACCACTTGGATATATAGTAGTAGTTCAGGTTATCGTTTGTCTTACGCTCGATACATTTCTATGACGTTATCTTCATTTTTTTCTTTAGCAATTTTACTTGGACGGCTGATATGGTATCCCTGTCCAAATTCACAACCAACGGTTTGCAATTTTTTCAACATTTCTTCTGATTCAATGCCTTCTGCAACTAAACGATAACCAAATTTAGTACCTAAATCATGCAGCGCTTTGACTAAAGACAAATTCTTTTCATCATGATTTAACGTTCGTACAAAACTGCGATCTAATTTAATGAATTCAAAAGGGTAATTGTGCAATAGGTTAAAAGAAGATAAACCAGCACCATAATCATCAAGCGCCAACTTAACGCCAAACTCTTTCAATTTACGCAACCCTTTTAAAGCTAATTCAGTGTGGCGTATAAAAGCAGACTCATTGAACTCCAAAATCAATCGCTCAGGCTCAATCGTATTAAGACGAATTAATTCAATCAGTTTGGTCAATTGATTTGCTTGGGTTAAATGACGCCCAGATAAGTTCACACCAATATAAGCATGCTGATATTCATTTGATTGCTGCCATAGTTTCAACTGCAAGCAGACTTCTTCAATCACCCAAGTTTCAATTTCTAATATCATGCCTGTTTCTTCAGCCATAAAAAGAAACTCACTTGGTGTCAACAGGCCCTTGGTTGGGTGCTGCCAACGCAACAATACTTCGAAACCTAAAGTGTTAGTTGACGATAGATCTGATATTTGCTGATAATGTAATTCAAATTGTTTTTTCTTAATGGCATGCCTTAATTCTTGCTCTAGGGTCATACTCGCAATAAGTTGCTCACGCATGCTGTCATCAAAAAATACATAACGACCGCGACCTAAGCTCTTTGCTTGGTACATAGCAGCATCTGCATCACGCAAAATTTCACTGGCGTTATTATAATTGACTCTACTTTTTGCAATACCAATACTGGCATTTGAATATAACGTGTGGCCGTCTAGTTCAAAGGGTTGCTCAATAGAGCTAATAATGCGACTAGCAATGACTTCGATATCTTCTGATGATTGTAATGAATCCAATAGAACAACAAACTCATCACCGCCTAATCGAGCAAGAATATCATTATCCCGCACACATTCACGTAAACGAAGTCCAATCTCAATAAGAAATTGATCGCCCGCATGATGTCCGAGTGTATCGTTAATCATTTTAAAACGGTCTAAATCAATAAATAAAACCGCAAACCTGTGGTTAGGGTGGCGTTTTAAATGCTTAATTGAATAGGTTAAACGATCAGAGAACATCGCTCTATTTGGCAGCTGAGTTAGTGCATCATGGTGCGCTTCATGATACAAACGCGCTTCAGCTTTACGACGCTCTTCGATTTGCATACGCAAATTAAGGTTAGTTGTTTGCAACTCTTGAGTACGTTTATTAATAACCTGTTCAAGCGCTTCGTTACTTTGTAAGGCTTGCTGCTGGGTTTTATGACGTAATATCGCTACCGAAATATGATGACTAACAAAACGCATCAACTCTAAATCTTTACTTTGATAAGCTTTTTCATCTTGGTAATGATGCAATGCAATAACGCCAAAAATCTCACCTTGATCTGATAGTGGTGCTGCTAGCCAAGCCTGAGGCAATTTATCTTCAGGGTAATTTAATGTAAAAGCACGCTGAGTTATTTCGCCTTGCGCCGCTAAGGTATAGACCATTTTCTCAGTTAAAAGCACTGGTTTTGCCGTTCTAATCGCTAATTCAGATAAGCCACTACTGAGCTTTCTAGTTTTAGGTGGTTCGACTTTTTCATCACAATAATAAGGAAACTCTAGTTCACTCTTATCTTGAGATAATAAAGCAATATAGAAATTATTGGCTGGAAGTAACTTTTTAACTTCGTGATGTAATGCTTGGTAAAAGTGCTCTATTGATTGCGTTTTTGCTGTTAATTCAGAAATATTAAGTAAAACTTGATGAGTTTTTACGGCCTGTTGTCTTTCAACAATTTCTCGCTGTAACTTTTGATTAGTTTCTGTCAGTTTCAGAGTGCGTTGACGAATACTGGACTCTAACAACTCTCTACTGCGTACGCGGTCAATCGCGGTAACTAAATGCTCAGCTATAAATTCTAATATTTGACAATCATGTTTAGAGAAATATAAATTTTCATCATAGCTTTGCAGAGCAATCACACCGATAATTTGATTCCCGCGCAATAACGGTACACCTAACCAATCAATGAATTCAGAGCCATATAAAACAATCTCGTCCGCTTTAGCTAACGCCTTTCGCTCTTTAGCAGAGCAGTGAAAAGGTTTTTGATGCTTTAATACTAAGCCAGTCAGGCTTTTACGCCAATTGGCAAGATTAACATGGTCACGTAATCTCATTTCTACAGGGTTATGACAATAACTAAGTTGTAGTTCGCCAGCAGGGTTTAAAAGTGCGATATGAAAACTATCAGTGACTAATAGAGTTTTAATAACTGATTCAACAGCATGATAGAACGCATCCATATCCGGTACTGTGCTGGCCAATTCTGACAGCTGCAGTAAACCAGTTTGCATGGTTTTAAGTTGTCGATATTTTTTCAGTAACGACTTTAATTTTGGAATTTGGCGTATCGCGTGGATATTATCCTTCGCCCTTGACCCCATTATAGGAAATCCATTTTATTAGTATTATTTTTATACGTTTAGTCTACCAAAATATAATTATTTAGCTATACCTGTGTTGAAATTATACTGGATGAAAGTCACATAAATATTTTCTAAATTTTAAAACAAAAAACGGTGGCATAACCACCGCTTTCAACATGACTAAATTAATTTAGAAACTATAAGAGGTACTGATAAACATTGTACGTCCTACAACATCGTAAATACTTGGTACTGTACCCATATCATTACCGCCTAACACGGCTTCTGGCTCAGTATCAAAAGCATTTTTAACGCCGCCATTGACAGCCCACTGATCATTAATATGATACGACGCTGATACGTTGTGATAAATAACGTTATCTGTTGAAAATTGATCGCCATAGTATTCGCCATCCATACCTTGGATAAATTGAGCACTATAAAGAACAGTTAAATCTTCTGTCAGATAACCCTGAACAGATAAATTTGCTTTAATTTCAGAATAGCCACCAATATTGCCATCAATCGTTCCAGTGTAGTCAGTATCATCCTCTTCAAACTCAATTAAATAGGTAGTATCTAATACCACTTTAAACAAGTCATGGGTGTAGCTGACGTTCCAATCAACCCCTGATGTTTTTTGAGAACCAATATTAGTTAACTGTGACGTCATTTCAGACAGATCACCATCTATTGTAACGTTGATAGCATCACAAGAAATTTGCACGCCATCGAAACAAGCATTCAATTCTTTTTGCACATCAACACGGCTGATAGCATTAGTAATATCAAACTTCCAATAGTCTATTGTCGTTGATAAGCCATCTGCAACTTCCCAAACTGCGCCAAAGGTGAATGACTCACTTTCTTCCGGTTGTAAGTTTGCATCACTGGTATAGTTCACTTTAATTTGTTGATCTACCTCGTTACCCCATGGGTCACTTAAGTAATCAAATGAGCCACTATTACCACCATAAAGTTCACTAACATTTGGCGCTCTAAAACCTGTTGCCGCTACCGAACGTACCATGAAAGAGTCACTAAAGCGGTAAGTTGCACCTAGCTTCCAAGTCATTTCACCACCAAAAGTTGAGTACTCATCGTAACGAGTCGCAGCTTCAACAGTTAGCTGGTCGGTTACTGGAATTGACACTTCACCATAAACTGATTGCACTGAATAATTGCCGTCAGTAGCATCTTGCTGTGCAGCGGTGCTTTCACCATCTTGTGTTACTTGGTCTGGTGTGTAATAGCCGCTTTCATGGCGAGTTTCAAACCCAACAGCGTAGCCAATGTCACCTTCCGTTACGCCACTATAGCCAGCAGCTAAAGTAAACTGTTCGTTACCACCTTCATTATTTTCGGTATAAATAATACCTTGAGATAATAAAATATCTCGCTCGATAGGATCACCACTGAACCATAAGGACTGATCTTGGTAAATGCTTTTTTCCATATTCCCAGCATGGATAGAGTTTTGCACGCGGTCTTTTGCATCATTTCGCCCGTATGTGGCTGAAATATCCCAAACGGCATCGTTTTCTAAATAGCCTTTTAGGCCGATTGAAGCACGATAAGTATCAGTTTCTTGCTCAAAAATACGTGGGCCAGCATCCGTCATACGGCGACGATATTCTAACTCTTTCAATTCAGGAATAAGTGTATCCCCTAACTCGATGCATGAACTAGGCTCAGCATCCATTGATTGACAAACAGCTAGATCAATACTTGCAGGTTGTGGTGCCATTTGCTGATTTGACTCTCTACGAGTGTACATAAAATCAACACTCAATTCGGTATCTGCATCTAGCTCTGTGTTAAAAGCTGTAAAAAAGCTCAATAACTCATTTGGTGTTTGCGCATAACTATCGTCGGTATAATCATAAGATGAATCTCTATCCTTAAAACCACCATTTCCATCTGGCACTTTCCCCCCCAAAGAGCCTCCAGGAATAAATGAAGACTGCCCTGGTTCAACAAAATCACGATCCGACTGAATAATTTCGCCACGATCTGAATATTGTAAACCAAGCACTAAGTTACCTTCACCTAGCTCTAAACCATGTAAAATGCTGATACCTTTACTAGTACCGTCACCTTTATCAGTTTGGCTACCATCAACTGTAAGCTCTGTACCTACAAAGTCTTTCTTAGTAATGATATTGACCACGCCAGCAATAGCATCTGAACCATAAACGGCTGAAGCGCCATCTTTTAGAATTTCAATATTTTTGATCATAGCAACAGGGATAGTGTTCAAATCTACCGCAGAATCTGCGCCAGTGCCTGAAGACACCATACGGCGACCATTAAGTAATACTAATGTACGTTGAGCACCCATACCACGTAGGTTGACAGTCGCTGAACCGCCAGAGCCATTGTTAGTTGTTGCGCCTAAGTTCATACCTGCTGCAGTTGGTTGTGCAGATAAAATTTCTTCTACTGAGCTGTAACCGCTTTGCGCGATAAATTCTGATGAAATAACCGTCACTGGACTAGCTGTTTCAACATCAGTACGGTTTATACGAGAGCCTGTTACTTCAATACGCTCAACGCTTACCTCGGCTTCCGCGGCATTAACTTGGCTTGAAATAACTAACGAGCTCGCTGCACTCGCAAATAAAGCCATTTTTACTGCACTACTTAAGGTTTTTTCTAAATACATCTGTTTCTCCGACATCAATGAATAACTTTTTTAATTATTGGCGTGTTATCGCCTTCATTCATCTTGCGATAAAAGTTCAACAAGGTTTGTTATTAAGTGTTGGAGAGTTGTATTGGTTGATATCGCTATGTTAATTCAAGTTAAAAGCGTACATTAGACTTACAATTACCCGTAGAATAAAAGCCCTAATTATAAAGATACATATCAGCGAAGACTGAATTTTTTCCATAAAAAAACCGGCAACAGCCGGCTCTTTTTAGCAAATCTATTTTTATCAAATTATGCTGCCATTGCACCTTTCAATTTAGATAATGCATTTTTCTCTAGTTGACGAACACGTTCTGCTGATATTTCATACTTATTAGCAAGTTCTTGCAAAGTTGATTTATCATCCGTTAACCAACGTGTACGAATAATATCTTGGCTACGCTCATCAAGACCAACTAAAGCATTGCTTAATCTCTGGTTTGCATGTTGCTCCCAGTTTTTATCTTCTACTTCTGTCGCCAAGTCAGATTGCTTGTCTTCAAGGTATTGCGCTGGAGAAAAACTGCTAGCGCCAACATTGTCATCATCATCAGTTGATAACTCAAAGGCTTGATCTTGGTTGCTCATTCGAGATTCCATTTCAAGCACATCTTTAGTACTAACACCTAAAGTTTCAGCAACATTGCTCACTTCATCATTGCTAAACCAACCTAAACGTTTTTTGTTCTTTCTTAAATTAAAGAATAATTTACGTTGTGCTTTTGTTGTCGCAACTTTAACGATACGCCAGTTTTTCAAAACAAATTCATGAATTTCAGCTTTGATCCAATGCACTGCAAAAGAAACCAAGCGTACACCAACTTCTGGATTAAAGCGTTTAACGGCTTTCATCAAACCGACATTGCCTTCTTGAATTAAGTCAGCTTGCGGTAAACCATAACCGGCATAACCTTTAGCAACGTGAATAACAAAACGCAAATGCGACATGATTAATTCTTGCGCCGCCTGTAAATCATTTTCAGAATATAAACGAGTTGCTAATTCATGCTCCTTTTCAGCAGTAAGCATAGGAATGCTATACGCCGATTGCACGTATGCTTCAATGCTGCCACTTTGTGGGACAGTAAGAGCCATCGATTGCACTTTATTACTCATTTAATTACCTCTTTATCTAATCTAGCTCGCGATTGTAACACTTATTTCCTGACTATCGCGACTTAATACGCCAACAGTAGCCTAGAAGACAGGCCGAAACAATAGTCTCTTTCGAATTTTATATTAAAAAATTGTTAAACTTTGTCACCAAGAAGAAAATCAATAGCAATAACAAGGTGATGTTAGGATCTTTAAAGATCCTAGCATTGACATAAATTAGTCTGCAGTTGGTTCGATAGCCCGAATATGCTGGCGAACAGAAATAAAACTGCCGAGTAAGCCTAAAGTAACAGCGGTTAGTTGCAAGAACATAAATTCAATGAAGGAAAGACCGTCCAAAACAAATTGGCTTTGATACAAATCGGTTAATTGCCCTAACGCACCAGAAAAATAATTAGCTAAAATGGCGACACAAATACCGGCAATTAAACCACCCAGTACGCCATACCAAATACCTGCATATAAAAAAGGTCGTTGTATAAAGCTGTCTGTTGCACCTACCAACTTCATTACCGCAATGGCGTCTTTCTGATTCAATATCGCCAATCGAATAGTATTGCCAATAATAAGTACCACAGATAAGCACAGCAATAAGGCTATACCCAAAACAATATCTTCAATGAGTTCAGATATAGCTTCTAAGCGTTTCAGCCACTCTAAATCAAGTTTACCTTGATCAACTTCTCTTTCTTTTTCCAGTTTAATTAATAGCTCACGTGCTGCTTGAACCTGACTAAAGCGTTGAGTCGGCGTTACCAATACCGTTGCTGGTAATGGGTTATTATCTAAGTACTCTAGCGCTTGTCCAAAACCTGAAATAAGTTTGAATTCACTTAAGGCTTGTTCTGCGGAAATATAAACAACACTCTCAACCTCAGGATATAAATGCACACGTTGAATAAAGTTTTGCGCGGATTTTTCTGATGTTGATAATTTTAAAAACAAGGTGATTTCAGAGGCAGAATCCCACTGTTCAGTCACCATTTGTGTGTTTTTTACGAATAGGTGTAAGGTAGCGGGCAAAGTAAGGCTGATACCTAAAACTAATACTGTCATAACGGAAGTAAACGGCGTTCGCCATAAGTCACCTAAGCTGCCAATACCTTGTTGTAAATGACGGATAAAATATGCCGTAATTCGACCTGTCCAACCTAGCTGGCTATTACTTTGACGCGTATGATTAGTTTTCATCAGCATCACCTATTGCTTGTAAACCATCAACAATACCGTCGGTGATCATATGACCTTGTTTTAATGTTAAGGTGCGATATTTCATCCGCGCAATTAGCCCTAAGTCATGAGTGGCAATTAACACACTCACCCCCATATCGTTAAAGTCTTCAAATAAACGAATAATATCTAATGACAACTTAGGGTCTAAGTTACCCGTAGGCTCATCAGCCAATAGTATGGGTGGTTTATTAACAATTGCCCGAGCAATGCCAACACGTTGTTGTTCACCACCGGAAAGCATATAGGGGAAACATTTTAGTTTACTAGAAAGGTGCACTTTATCGAGTGCGCCTTCAACGCGCTTGCGAGTTTCTTTATGGCTATAGCCTTCAATAATAAGCGGTAAAGCGACATTATCAAAAACCGTGCGGTCCATCAGTAAGTTATGATTTTGAAAAATCATTCCAATACCACGGCGTACGTACGGAATTTGGTTATATTTTATTGATGATAATTCAGTACCATTAATTTCAATACTGCCAACGCTGGGCTTTTCCATCATACTCATCAGTTTGAGTAAGGTACTTTTACCTGCGCCAGAATGCCCGGTTAAAAACGCCATTTCACCGGGGGCAATAGCAAAGCTTACTTGCTTAAGCGCTAAAAACCCTCCTGGGTATGTTTTACTGACGTTATTAAATCGGATCATTTTTATTCTTATTATTTAGTTTGTTTTTTTATGATGTCACTACACAAATAGATTAACTTTCATCGGTAAATAATGCATCAATAAAGTCATCACCATTAAATGGTCTTAAATCATCAATGCCTTCACCAACACCTAAATAACGAATAGGGATGCTATGTTTGTCAGCAACAGCAAAAACAACACCACCTTTGGCAGTACCATCTAGTTTTGTTAATGCTAAACCCGTTAGCCCAACCGCTTCATCAAATAGTTTAGTTTGGCTTAAAGCATTTTGACCGGTGCCGGCATCAATCGTTAACATCACTTCATGTGGAGCGTTAACATCTAATTTTTTCATCACTCGAACAACTTTTTTCAGCTCTTCCATTAAGTGACCTTTGTTTTGCAGACGTCCCGCTGTATCTGCAATAAGTACATCAACACCACGTGCTTTAGCGGCACTAATGGCATCAAAAATTACCGACGCACTATCGGCACCAGTATGTTGTGCAATAACAGGAATATCATTTCGATCACCCCATACTTGCAATTGTTCTACCGCTGCCGCACGGAATGTATCACCCGCCGCCAACATCACCGATTTTCCTTCAGCTTGGAACTGTTTTGCTAATTTACCTATAGTGGTAGTTTTACCAACACCATTAACACCTACCATTAACATAACAAATGGTCCGTCGCTTGGTGCAATTACAAGTGGTTGGCTTACAGGCTCGATAATTTTCTTTAATTCTGCTTTTAATAAACCATAAAGTGCTTCTGCATCTTTTAATTGATTGCGAGAAGCAGATTCAGTTAAAGAATCGATAATTTTAGTGGTTGTTTCAACACCAACATCGGCTAATAATAAATGTGTTTCTAACTCTTCAAAAAGATCTTCATCTATTTTTTTGCCACGAAATAAACTAACTAACCCGCCGCCTAAATTCTGGCGAGTTTTGGTTAAGCTTTGCTTTAAACGCGCAAAAAAACCACGTTTAACTTCTGGCTCTGGCTCTGGCTCTGGCTCTGGCTCTGGCTCTGGCTCTGGCTCTGGCTCTG
>CAJXQI010000035.1 GCA_913058395.1 uncultured Colwellia sp.
GTCTAAAGGTGTAGCATTCGGCGCCGATTCAGGCACAGTTGCTATCGCACTTGCAACAGGTGAGTCAGCAATGCCAATTCCTGAGTCTGTTAAGGTTACCTTTAAAGGTAACATGAAAGGCCATATGGATTTCCGTGATGTTGTGCATTCAACACAAGCCCAAATGCTTAAACAATTTGGCGGTGAAAACGTATTCCAAGGTCGTATTATCGAAGTACATATCGGTACATTAATGGCTGACCAAGCGTTTACTTTCACTGATTGGTCTGCAGAAATGAAAGCAAAAGCTTCAATCTGTATTTCAAACGATGAAACATTAGTTAAATCTATTGAGCTTGCTAAGAGCCGTATCCAAATTATGATCAACAAGGGTATGGAAAACGAAGCCGGTACATTAGCAGGTTTAATTGCGTTAGCTGACAAACGTATTGAAGAAGTTAAATCTGGTACTCAACCAGCATTAGCACCAGATGATGCAGCTAAGTATTACGCAGAAGTTGTTGTTGACCTTGACACAATCGAAGAGCCAATGATTGCTGATCCTGATGTAAACAACGACGACGTTTCTAAGCGTTACACGCATGATGTTATTCGTCCGGTATCATACTACGCTGATAAGTCAGTAGACTTAGGCTTTGTTGGTTCTTGTATGGTTCACAAAGGCGATATGCAAATCGTTGCGCAAATGTTACGTAACCTTGAAAAACAACAAGGTACTGTAGAGTTTAAAGCACCGCTAGTTGTTGCAGCACCAACTTACAATATTGTTGATGAGCTTAAAGCTGAAGGTGACTGGGAAATTCTTCAAAAGTACGCTGGCTTCGAATTTGATGATGCGGTGCCTAAAAATGCTGCTCGTACTAAATATGAAAACATCTTATACCTAGAACGCCCAGGCTGTAACTTATGTATGGGTAACCAAGAAAAAGCTGAACCTGGCGATACAGTAATTGCAACTTCAACACGTTTATTCCAAGGTCGTGTTGTGGCTGATACTGCAGAGAAAAAAGGTGAGTCTTTACTTGGTTCATCAGCTTTAGTAGTACTTTCAACAGTGTTGGGTCGCTTCCCTACAATGGAAGAGTACAAAAGCGCAGTAGAAGGTATCGACTTAACTAAGTTCACTCCTCCTACAGAAGAAATGACAACTAAGTACTCAGCTCAAGCAGTACCAGTTAAAGTGGTATAGTAACCATTTTATGAAGTAGGAAAACACCTACTATGTGAGTTAACGTCAGATAAGAAAAGGGCTACTTGTTTAAAATAAGTAGCCCTTTTTATTTCAACTTTGCAACGATTTATCCGAGCTCTAGCGGATAGAAGAATACACTAAGGATTTGGACATTCAATATTGGCAGACAATGATGGCATAATCATATTTGGGAATGACAACTTATCATCAAAGCCCTCAACACCTTTTAACACTTCAATTTTGAAACCATAGCTTTTACAGATACGTAAAGACCTACGCATTAAAAAAGTGGCTAATTTACTAAACTCAGTATCCTGCTTAGCAATAACTTGTAGATGGTATTTTCCAGGCTCAATATCCGTTTGCTTAAATTGCACTTGATGATCAAAATCCCATTGTGATGCGCCACTAGGGGTTTTAACATTACTCGCACAAGCTGACAGTGTTAGTGCTAATACAAGCACACTTACTGCTCTTATCATTTAAATAGCCTTATAAAACAAACATGTACTTCATAGTATAGCCATACTTTAAAATTATGACTATCTATCCCGAACTACTTGAGTATATAACTAAAATTAAAAAACAAAAAAAGCCAGCTTAATGCTGGCTTTATAAACGCTAAGTCGAATAAACAGATTAAACTAACTGTTTGTATTAAATCTATGCTTTCTTGCACCTATAAAAATCATTCCTAGGGCCAAAAGAACCAAAGTACTTGGTTCAGGAACAGCGCGAACATGTCTAATGTCAAAACCAAATTGGAATGATGTAACAGCACTTTCAGGAGTAACCAAACCGGCACAGCCGTTTGCTAAACCTAATGCACTACAATATCCATCAGCTAATACACCGATAGGAGCAGCGCCTCCCATACCATCAGAAAGAAGTACATCAATTGCATATAAATTGCCATCATAAACAAATGGAATACCCACGGTTAAGTCAGCAGCGAAGCCAAAAATATCGGGGCATCCACCAATGGCTGGTACAGCACTACCATCTTGGCAAAAACCACTACTACCGGAATTAGGTGTTTCTTGAAATTTAAAATCAATCGCTATAGTTGGCGCAGCTTGAACTGGGCCTACATTAGGAAGTAAAGCATTTAAATTTAAATAATCGGTTAGCGTACCACCTGTAAGCGCTCCGAAAGAACCACTAAGTACATTATTCCAGTGAGTAGCACTAATACCAATTCCTATTTCAGATGGGCCTGCAGGAGGCCCCCCGCCAATGATAGTATCAACCATGCCTGTAACATTACCACCACCAAAACGATTTTCAGGTATCAAACCGGAACCATCAGAAACTCCAGTACCTAGTGTTAATGCACTTTGAGAATCGGCACTACCTGCTGTTGTATTCGTATAATCCCCACCCGTAGCTCCCCAAGTAAGAGCGTCTAATGTTTCTGTAGTCGTCCCGCCTCCAGCATTAAACGTTGAGTTAGAGAACTCAGCCCAAGTATCAAAAGACCATGTGTCTACAATAGGACCTGCGTAAGTCAAGTTTGATATGGAAAGAGATAATAGAGCCCCCATTATCCCTAATTTTTTAATTAAACCTTTGAAGATATCCATTAGTTATTACCCTTCTTTCATTTTTAAATTAAAGAGGAAGTACTTTAACTGCATGTAACTACCTAACGCTGGCTTTAAAGCATAAAACCTGCCATTCATTTAACCCGCTGATTTTATTTAAAATATAAAAAAAGGATTTCATTGAAGAAGCACATTGTAAAAAATTAGCGTTATCGACAAAGAAAACAAAAACCATAACCGATTGATAAGTAGAATAATTTTAATAAAAAATAAACTTTAGCACTTAAATTCAAATTTATTAACTGTAAAAAAAACTGACAATACTTGAGAAAATACAGTTAATACAGCTACTAAGGCAATGCCGTCTTAAATACTAATAAGTGGGGGTAACTTAAAAAAAACACTTAACGGCTTTGTTTGGTTAGTTGATCGTAAAAAGCCACCTTATTAATAATGACATTTGGCTATAGCCTTTAGTTTATTTTTGGCATTAATCGCGATAAATGAATATCAACAGGTTATAACGTGTATCAATTGTATATCCTCGCTAATGAATGCTTCTGAAAGAAGGCTCTAGCTAAGTATGATTAAAAAGTATTTGTTAATAAGTTACAAAATAACCAGCTGTTTATCTAGCTGGCTTTTCGTATTAACAATTTTCCCATTTGAGATAAGCTTATCTAGTTTTGAATTTCTTCAATCTCACTTGCGAAACTGTTTTTTTCAAGCTCTGACAATTCAGAAATTACATCATTAGCTTTATCAAGTTGATTGTTTTTCGCTAGTGCCTGCGCATAATGCAATTTAATAACAGCACTACCGCCAACCTCGTATGCTTTTTCTAGTATTGCCAGTGCTTCTAGTATTTGTATATTTTTGAAAAGAGCAACACCTAAAGTATCTAATATTTCGGGATGTTCAGGCGCAAGGCGCTTTGCCTTTTCAGCATATTTAATTGCATTAACTAGGTCACCTTTTTTTGTAAATAATACCGCAAGATTATTTAATGCAGTTAAATTATTTGGTGTCTTAGAAAGCTGCTGCTGGTACATTGTTTCAGCCTTACGTGGCGACGTTTGCATGTACAACTCTAATAACAGCTTTAACACTGCGCTATTTGTACGAATATTGTCAGGTGTTTGCTCCAAAAAACTTACCGCTTTTTCTGCACCGTCAGCATATTGATATGATTTTGCCAGTAACAAGCTTGTTTTAACACTCTTTTCAATTCTGTATGAAGCTAACATATTAGATTTTGCAATTTCATAGTGTTTCTCCATCAAGCTGTATATGCCTATTAGTTGCAAAGCCTGCGCATTGCTGGGCAGCTTTTTCTTTAAAGCATCTATTTGAGAAACTATTTCATCATTTCGCCCTAAATTTAATGAATATTTCACATCTAATAATAATAACATTGTGGAATTTTTTAGTGCGTCTTGAAGCCTCGCTTTGCGCGTTACTATAAGCGCTTGCTCGATATCGTTCCATTTATCTAACATCTCAATTTGCATCGTATAGCTCTGTAGATTATTCGGCTCTTGCTGTTGCCACTCCATTGCCACTTGGTTCAGTCTATCTTTGTCATTAAGAGAGAAATAACTATTCAGAATAGTTGCGAAGTAATCTACAGGAAGGGAGCTTTTTTCCTTTATTGCTGACAGCCAAAATAGCGACTTTTCAGCATCTCCTGTTGCTAAAGCCTGTTGTGCCAATATAACTCTCGGCCAAACAACTGAAGTGTCGGCATTAGCAACCTCAGCTAAGTGATTTAGAAAGCTTTCTTTTTTATTCAACTTTACTTTTGTTCTAAATAAGAAATCATAAACAACTTTAGAGTTTGCTCCCAAATTCAAGCCATATTCAAAAGCATGTTCAGCCTCTATATATTGACTTAAAAAAAAGTACTGTTGTCCTAACATAACGTAATTATTACCATTTTTAGGATTGAGTTGACTAATATTTTTCAATAATACGAGCGCTTCATTAGGTTGATTTAGTACATTTAGTACTTTCACCTTAAGTAATAAAACCTTTATGTCTTTAGGGTGCTTTTCAAGCCAAGAATCTGTAGATTTTAGTGCCTTCTTGGGCTCATTGGTTGACATATATGCTGTCGCAAGAGCAATAACTGTCGTATTTTCTGTTACTCCAACTTCGTTCGCAGCTTTTATATCAGTTAAGCCTTCGGCTCGGTTATTTAGCAATTTAATTATCCCTAACTTCGTCATTGCTTGCGAGTTACCAGGCTCTAATTCTAGTGCTTTTTCATACAACAATTGAGACTCGTTGGCACTAAACTGACCTATTTTCAGTAAAGAACTCGCTAACTCAGTCACTAATTCGCTTTCATGAGGATAAAAGCCTTCAAACCTATCAATAGCCTTAACCAATTGATCAATATAACCCAACCTAAACATGGTTAAGATTAGAAAACGATGGGATGGGTGATCCTTAGGTAAGTTAAGTGTTGCTTGGGTTAGCTTGTCATATGCTTGCTCATACCCCTCTAAATAGAAGTGGCTAAGCCCAGACAAATATAAAGCAAGCGTATTAGATGGTATTACATTAAGCGCTACATTAGCGTACTTACCTACATTTTGATATTGACCCCGTTCAAGGGCAACTCTCGCTTTAATTAGGTTGGCTGTCGGATTATTTGCATTTAATTTAATTAAATCGTTTACAAGAACTTCACTTTCATCCAGCTTGTTCAACAACAAATAGTTTTTGGCCACTAATAGCTTAATCGAATGAGCTTGAGGCCGCAGCTTTAAAAAGGATTGATATGCTGAGACAGCATCCTCTAAGCGCTCACTTCGTTCAGCAAATTTCGCTTTGAGGAGCCATGCTTCGGCATAGGTACTCTCTTCAGTTAATATGCCGTCAATAACAGCCTCTGCACGCAGAAAGTCTTTGTCCATTGATGCCTTAATGGCTTCACCATACAAACTAAAAGAAGACTCAGCATTAATGTCATTTGCTGTATCAAAAGCTTCTCGCGCCTTATCCATCTTTCTCAGGTTAAGATAAGCCTTCCCTGCTAATATCTGACTTAAGGTTGCTGATGATTCTTCCGTAAATTTTGTACCTGAAATTAATTCAATTGCTTCATTATTTTTACCTACTTTCAGATATGTACTTGCTAAATCAAGCACAACACTTTCAGTATTAATGCCATATTCTATAGCCTTTAAGAACTCTTTTTCAGCCGAATCATTTTTCTCCATCATGGAGTAAAGGCCGCCAAGTAAATAACGTGCTTCAGAATGTTTAGGCGTTGATTTTATTAGTTTTTTTAAAGAGATCTCTGCTTCATAGAACTTTTTTTCAGTAATACTTTGTTTAGCTTCAATAATTAGTTCTGCTGCCGATTTTTTTTCAGCACATGCAGATAAAATTACCAGTAACAGAGTAAAACCAATTCCTTGGATTATAGATGACATTATTCATACCCCTGCGATGACTTAACTAAAAATATAGTAAGTAAAGGTATAAAAGCAAAGAAAGCGGTTGGTGGACATAATATTTTATAGTAATAAAGTACAGTGTATAAAAGTATGCGGGAAAGTTTTGAAAAATTAAAGGTACAAAAAAGCCAGCATAATTGCTGGCTTTTTAAAGGGTTAACTAAAAAGAAATATATTTATAAAATTACTTTTTCTTTTTAACGGCTTTAGCATTTGGTAAATCAGTGATTGAACCTTCAAAGATTTCTGCAGCTAGGCCAATTGATTCATTCAATGTTGGGTGAGCATGAATCGTTAAACCAACATCTTCAGCATCTGCGCCCATTTCAACGGCTAAACAGATTTCACCAAGCATTTCACCAGCATTGATACCAACAATAGCACCACCAAGTACACGACCAGTTTCTTTTTCGAAGATCATCTTAGTTTTACCTTCAGTACGTGCAGAGGCAATTGCACGACCAGAAGCTGCCCACGGGAAGTTAGCAACTTCAATGTTTAAACCTTGCTCTTTTGCTTCACGCTCGGTAACACCAACCCAAGCCATTTCTGGATCAGTATAAGCAATTGAAGGAATACAACGTGGGTCAAATTCATGTTTCTTGCCAGAGATAACTTCAGCAGCACAATGTGCTTCATGTACCGCTTTATGCGCAAGCATAGGTTGACCAACAACATCACCAATAGCGAAGATGTGAGGTACGTTAGTACGCATTTCTTTAGAAACGTTAATGAAACCACGCTCATCAACATTTACGCCAGCTTTGTCAGCAGCAACTAAGTGACCATTTGGCTTACGGCCAACAGCAACTAAAATTTTGTCGTAACGTACTTGCTCTGCCGGTGCTTTTTTACCTTCAAAAGTAACGTATAAACCATCATCTTTTGCTTCAACTGCAACAACTTTAGTCGACAACATAATGTTGAACTTTTTCTTGTTGTAGTTGTTGTAAATTTTAACAATATCTTTATCAGCAGCTGGTACTAATTGGTCTGCAAATTCAACAACAGATACGTTTGAACCTAGTGCTGAGTAGACAGTACCCATTTCTAAACCAATGATGCCGCCACCAAGCACTAACATTTCTTCAGGTACATCTTTAAGTTCTAATGCGCCAGTTGAGTCAATAACACGTGGGTCGTCATTTGGAATGAATGGTAAATCGATTACAGAAGAACCCGCAGCAATAATAGCGTTATCAAAAGTAATGGTTGTTTTACCGTCTGCGCCTTCAACTTCGATAGTTTTATCAGAAGTGAATTTACCGTAACCTGTCACAGTTTTAACTTTACGAGCTTTAGACATACCGCCTAATCCACCAGTTAATTGGCCAATGACGCTTTCTTTCCAATCACGAATTTTATCTAAATCAATTTGAGGTGCACCAAAAGTAACACCATGAGATGCCATTGCTGCAGCATCATCAATCACTTTAGCTACATGTAAAAGTGCTTTTGAAGGAATACAACCTACGTTTAAACAAACGCCACCAAGTGTTTCACGGCTTTCAACTATTACTACGTCTAAACCTAAATCTGCTGCGCGAAATGCTGCTGAATAGCCACCAGGACCCGCACCTAAAACTACTACTTGAGTTTTAATATCGTTACTCATGCTAACCTCAAAATTGATGTATTTATTGCTGGTTATGCCAGCCTATATTTGCTGAATATGATTCGCGGTGTTACGCGTTAGCATTTTCAACACTTTTTTGTATATTTCTTGGCGGCAATTTTACTTAAACCGCACAAAGATCGCTATCTTTTAATCGGCAATTATTGTCGAAAAGTTGGTAAAAATGAAAATTAACCAAACGACTTTCATTTTACCAACTTATTGCAACATAACGCTGATAGATATTAAATGTTAGTGAACTATAATATTAGCGTTCTAATATCACTCATTACATTTGATAGGTGCACAGTAAAGCGTGCCGCTAATGCGCCGTCAATTACACGATGGTCGTATGACATTGATAAAGGCAACATAAGCTTAGGTTCAAAATCTTTACCATTCCATTTAGGTTTCATTTCAGATTTTGAAACACCTAAAATAGCCACTTCTGGTGCATTAACAAT
>CAJXQI010000036.1 GCA_913058395.1 uncultured Colwellia sp.
AACCAGTGACCCCCGCCTTGTAAGGGCGGTGCTCTCCCAACTGAGCTAATCGTCCGTCTCTGTCTGTGGAGGCGTATTATAGGGAGATCGTAAAAGCTGTCAACAAAAACTAAGTAATTTTTTGCTATTTTTTTAACTATTTAGTTCAACAGCTTTAATTTTCATCATACTGATGGTTTTGTGAACTTTTTTTCATCTTGCTCTGGGCATTTGTGCGGAAATTCCCTATCGAGTAGGTGTATTTAGCGCTTTTGCCTGATAAAATGTCGGCAACTTTATTCACCAAAATATTTGTTTATAGCGTTTCTATTAGCGCATAAGCATTTTTAGTTGAGATTTTTATGACTTTAACAACTCGTTTTGCGCCAAGCCCAACAGGATACTTACATGTTGGTGGAGCACGTACTGCTTTATATAGTTGGTTATATGCCCAAAAAAATGGCGGTAACTTTATTCTTCGTATCGAAGACACCGATTTAGAACGTTCAACTCAAGCCTCTGTTGATGCCATTATGGATGGTATGAATTGGTTAAATCTTGAATGGACACATGGTCCTTATTTTCAAACTCAACGTTTTGACCGTTATAAAGAAGTGATTGAACAACTCCTTGCTTCTGGCAATGCTTACCGCTGTTATAGCACCAGTGAAGAAGTTGAAGCTATGCGTGAAGAAGCGAAAGCCAAAGGTGAAATTGAAAAATATAATGGCTTATGGCGTGACCGTACTGATCACCCTGAAGATAAACCTTATGTTATTCGCTTTAAAAACCCGTTAGACGGTGATGTCGTGATTAACGATATCGTCAAAGGTGATATTACCATTAGTAACCAACAGCTTGATGATTTAATTATTGCTCGTTCTGATGGTACACCTACCTATAACCTAACGGTTGTTGTTGATGATCTAGATATGAATATTTCTCATGTGGTTCGTGGTGATGATCATATCAGTAATACACCGAAGCAAATTAATATTTTAAAAGCTTTAGGTGCGAATATTCCTGCGTACGCGCATATTCCTATGATCTTAGGTGATGATGGTAAGCGTTTATCAAAACGCCATGGCGCAGTAAGTGTTATGCAATATCGTGATGATGGTTATTTACCTGAAGCGTTATTAAATTATTTAGTACGTTTAGGTTGGTCACATGGCGACCAAGAAATTTTTTCTCGTGAAGAAATGATCGAACTATTTGACTTAACTGGTTGTAACCGTGCTCCGTCTGCTTTTAATACCGATAAATTAGTATGGGTAAATCAGCATTACATGAAAACACTTGAACCAAGCTATGTTGCTAAGCACTTAGCATGGCACATGGCTGAGCAGGGCATTAATGTTGAAAATGGCCCCGCGCTCGAAGAAATAGTCAAAGTACAAGCCGATCGGGTAAAAACACTTAAAGAAATGGCGCAAATTAGCCGTTACTTTTATGAAGACTTTACTGAGCTAGATGCAGCAGCAGTTAAAAAGCATTTACGTCCAGTAGTAAAAGAGCCTTTATTAGTGGTTAAAGAAAAATTAGCTGCGTTAACTGATTGGTCTCCCGCGTTAATTCATGCAGCGATAAACGATACCGCTACTGAACTTGAAGTGGGTATGGGTAAAGTTGGTATGCCGTTGCGTGTTGCTGCAACAGGAGGCGGTAATTCACCGTCACTTGATATTACTTTAGCATTGTTAGACCAGCAAAAAGTGCTTGATAGAATTGACCAAGCAATTGTTGTTGTTGAAGCGCGTATTGCGAATAGTTAATAATTATTGACGTTCTAGTCAAAAGCCACCGTTAATGGTGGCTTTTTTAATTCTATTTTTACTTCTGTAACTTATTTTAAATAGCTAGACTATTTTATCCAGGCATAACTAAATTTCATAAACAGGCTGCGTTGCTCTTGTTCCAAGTCGTTAAACTCTTCTTCGCTGTAATGACGGTCAGAATAACCTAAGTAAAATACCGTTTGAGGATTGATTTTATAGGCATATAACAATTCAGTTGATAAGCTTTTGCTGTGACGGTCAATATCTTCAGGCGCACTATATAAATAGTTGTTTGGGTTTCTACTGGTATTGTTAAAAATAACACTTAAACGAAGAAAGCTTTGTACGTTAAATTGATAAGTTGTACGTAAATCAGTTAATCGGGCAATAAAAACATTATCACCATCGGCATCAAGTTTGCTAAAAGTTTGTTTTAACCTTATTTCTAGATGCTTATTAATATTGTAATCAATGTTATTACTAATACGTTTAATTTTACCCAATCGATTGTTACGATAATCAATTTGGTCACCCGATGTTAAATTTGCATTAATGTAAAAACCCAGAATAGGTTTGGTTTCAGCGAAAAAGAAATACTGATTTTCGGTAAATAATGTTGTGTTACCGGCAATGGCAATATCACTTTTATCAAGCCTGCTGCCGACACTTTCACGATTGGTATAAGCTAAGCGAAAATATGAACTATAACTAGCGTTTAATTGGGCATTAATATCGAATTCTTTTTCAATAAGCTCGTTGTTGTCATTGTGGGTAATGTCCCAGTCAGAGTATATGTTAAAGTTTGTCCACCAACTTCCTGGTTCGGCGTACCATTTTCGCTCAGCACCAACAACTAGCTTATTGTGGTCAACGCGCGACATAAAGCCTAAATCGCCTCGAAAACCTGCGTTTTGTCGATTATAAGTAACGCGATATTCCCAGTCTCTATCGTTATGATAATAGCCTGCCTTAAATGCATTGCCGGTAAAACTATCATCTTTTAATGTGCGTAAAACATTCTCGTTATAAATACAGTCACTAAATTGACAATTGTCGGTTTGCTCTGGATTAGCACAATCACTTGCGTCTTGGTCATCATCAACATTACAAAATTGTTGATATAAATCATCAGGATATTCTGTTTGAGAAAATAGCGATTGAAACTTAAACACATCATTAGTATTTAAACGGAATCTGGCATCAATACCATTAACGCTATTACTGTAGTTTTCTGCGGTACGTAGTGTACTTATCCAACCTAAAGTGATGTCATCATCATAGCTATAACGGTATCTAAACGCTGCGGCTTTAGATTCACCATCAATGGTTGCCACTGAAGATGAGCGGTTGCCAGGAATTAGAATATTGGTATTTTGATCATCAGTGACAAACAAACCAAAGGCATGGTTATTTTCACGACCGGTTAATTTTGCGCCATAATTAGGGGCGTTAATATTACGGGTATAAACGAGATTGTAATCACTATCAAAGTAGTCTTTATTATCGAGAAAGAAAGGGCGCTTTTCGCGGTTAAATAATGCAAAGGTATTGTTGATGTTAAGTTGAGCGCTATCTGACTCAACGGTTGAGAAATCAGGGTTGATGGTGGCGTTTAGTAGCCAGTCAGGTGTTATGCCCCAACGAACATCTAAACTACCTTCAGTATTATTATCTCGCTGCCATTCGTTATCATCGTCACGACTTTCTTGTGCTCCTAATACAATAGAAGGCGTTATGGTTAAATTACTACCTTGCTTAGCACCCTCAAACCCAGTTGCCGTTGCTATTTGACATATTTCACAGTCGTTGCCGCGGTCAAGATGAATATTAGATAAACGCAGGCGCTCACTGCGAGGGTAGTACCTAAGCAATTCCAAACCCCAAGTTTGCTTATTGTCGCTCTCTTGAAAGTTTAGCATTCTCAGTGGTAAGGCCATTTCAACAACGTAGCCGTCAGGAACTATTTTTCCTGCACTTTCCCAAATACCATCCCAGGCATCGCTTTCATTACCGGTTACTTCGCTTTCGATACCGTCAATTTGTACACCTAATGGGTTAACAAGAAAACGATAGGCACTTCGTTGGTCATTATAACTGTCAATTTTGATACCAACTAAATCATCGCCCCAAGACTTATCACGGTCTTTTAAAAATGCACGAATTTCTTTAATGTCAGGATCTTTTGCGATAAATGCTAAGTAGAAATAGCCTTCGCTTTCCATTAATAATGCTTCGGTATGCACCGGGCTTGGAATATTATCGTATGGGCGAGTAACGTTATTAATCAGTACTTTTTTGGCAGACTTCCATTGTGGTTCATTGAGGTTGGCGTCAATAACTATGCTGCCTGAAATTTTTGGGATATCGATTATTTCATTGTGGATATCATTGTGAGTGTCGTTGTGGTTGGCGGAAAATGCTACTTGGGGCATAAATAACATAGCAAAAGTCAAAAGCATTGGCTTTTTTTGGAAAAACATTGAAGCTCCATCTAAACGGGTTACAGAAAATTACAACTATGTGCTGATGCTGAATAAAGTTAGTCTAGGTGTCAAAACAAATTCGATAACTTGCTGTATTCACACGTTCAAATACTAAACTTGTTGCTGAATGTATTTAATATACAATTCATGGTTTGTCATCGTTGTTAGATATTTCTTTTTTCGAGTATTGAATAAAATATTCATGAATAATCACTCGAATCTTAAAAATTTCTAGAGCATAATAACTTTATCTTTGTTTATCATCATAAGTCGTTATACAAAACATGCCATTTTCTTTGCTTGATGTTGTTGCTATAAGCTGTTTTATTATTTGTTGGGTTGGTTATACTTGGTTTGCTCGTAAAAAAGCCAAAACAACAAACTGCGTTGCCCGCTGTTTGCATCAGCATCGAATCCATTGGATGTATGAAGTTATTGGTCGTGATATTAGAGTAGGTGAAGCGGCTTTATTAGCAAACTTGGAACGAAACATTGCCTTTTTTGCTTCTTCAACGTTATTGATATTAGCGGGTGTTTTAACCTTGTTCTCTCAGGTTGAACGCTTAGAGTCGGTTATTGACTCGATTCCTTATGCTGAATTTCCAAATCATGTCATGATACAACTAAAGCTAAGCTTATTGGCGTTGATATTTGTTATGGCTTTTTTCCAGTTTACTTGGTCGATGCGCCAATATGGTTTCGTTAATGTTATGATAGGTGCCTGCCCGTATGACGCAGGCGGTAGTAATAAAAACCTACAACAATATGCTGAGCAAATGGCAGTAGTGCAAGACCAAGCCGCCCATTCATATAATTATGGGCTTCGTTCTTATTATTTTTCAATAGCGGCTTTGTGTTGGTTTTTTCACCCGCTTATTTTTATTATTGCCAGCTTGTTTGTTGTTTATACCTTGTATAATCGAGAATTTCATTCGAAAGCAGTGAAAGCGATCACGCTTGGTCAGCAGTATTTAGAGCATGAACGTGCGACAAGGCACCCTGAAATGAATGATTCAGTGCAAAGTGTAATGCAAAGTAATAACGAAACTAAAAAGTAATAAATTTTTATGACAGCTAAGTACTACGCTAACTTCTTGCCTAAGCACTTTGACAATTTTGATTGTTTAAAGCTTGCCCCAGGTATTTACCTAATTTTGCTATTTGTACTACGAGCTTATATTGTCTGGATCATGTCGGTAACAAATATGCGTGATCATGTTGGCATTATTCAATGGATATTTCCGCAAACTTCATTATTTTATTTAAACTTAGCTTCAGGTGCTTTGGGTTTATTCATCGTTTTGGTATTAAGCTTACGACGACCTAATGCTGCAAGTTGGGTGCGAAGTAGTTGGAAAAAGTGTGATGTGCTATTAATTATTGCACTGATATTTGATTTACTTATTACCCTTTTGGGTTACTTTGTTTGGCAACTGCAATCAATATCGTGGTTGTTAGTACATGGCACGTTAGTTGTTGGTGCTATTACTTATATATTGTTAAGTAAACGTTTTGATATTAATTTAGCTGAATTTCCAGAAGAGCTTCCTGAAAAATAACCGTCATAAAATTATTATACGTAAGTTAAAATTCATAAAGCTAGAAACAAATAAATAAAGGTAAAAAACTTGATTGATGCAAACACCCAAGATGAACGATTAATTATTCTTGATACGGAAACCACCGGTATTAACTATCGTGAAGGGCATCGTATCGTTGAAATTGGTTGTGTTGAAATGATCAACCGTCAGTTAACTGGTCGAAATTACCATGTGTATGTCAAGCCTATGGCTTATGGCATGCAAATGGTAATGGAACAAGAAGTTATCAATATTCATGGCTTAACAGATGACTTTTTAAGTGATAAACCGGTATTTGAACAAGTAGGGCAAGAGTTTGTCGACTTTATTAAAGGTGCACGACTTGTTATTCATAACGCTAAATTCGATGTCGGCTTTATGGACCACGAATTTTCTATGATTCAGGGCTTACCAAAAACTACTGACATTTGTAGCGTAACCGATACGTTAAAAGTATCAAAAGATGAGTTTGGCTCGCCTAAAACCTTAGATTACTTAGCGCGCTTTTATAAAGTTGATAAGCTTATCGACCGTACTTATCACGGGGCATTGATTGATGCTCAGTTGCTGGCGTTCGTTTATATAGAAATGACGCGTAAGCAAGAAACATTGAATTTGCAATCAGGTGACGGCAAAAATGAAGATGCCAATGCTATTCGTCGAATAAATATAAATCGTCCAAAATTAAAGGTTTTACAGGCAACTGCCGATGAACTAACAGAGCACGAAAATCGTTTAGCTATTGTTAGTGAAAAAGGGGCTACGCCATTATGGCAAAAATAGAAACGGCAACGTTAAGTATTACGAAAGCAACTATAGCGAAAAAAAAACGACTAAAAACCAAGTCATTGCTTGGTAAAGCGATAATAAATTTAGTGTTAGGTGTGCTAGTGACTTTGAGTGCTAACGCCCAAAAGCTCAAAGGTGAAATTGAATATTATGAAGATAATATTACTAATCAAATTCCTTATTTCGACAATCGTTTCCGTATTGATGAAGAATTAGAAGAAGTCACCTTTTTATTTTATCGTCGAAGTGGCACACAGCCTGTTATTTTGGTACGTCCTGATGGTTCAAAATTAAAAATTAATAGTGTTCAAAAAGATAAAGTGCAATGGTTTGATGATCGCACTTTCGACATGATCAAAATAAAATCTCCGATGGTTGGTCCTTGGCAAGTTATTGGGCAAGTTGAACCTAACAGCAAAATCATGATTGTGTCGGAAATAAAATTAGAAGTAACACCATTACCTAACATTATCTTGCAAGGTGAAACGCTAAAAATGGAAGGGCGTTTATTTAACGGTGAAATGGCAATAGATAACCCTTCATTTAATGACGTACTGGTACTTGATGTCGACTTCTTTAGCACCAACAATTCAGCTTATGATAATTTTGGCGCAGAGCCAGTTAAATTAACTTCATTTCGTGATGATGGTCGAGACTTAGATGAGCACGCCAACGACAGTCTATTTACAGGTGAGTTCGAGTTGGACTTTGCTCCAGGTGAGTGGGAGCCCATTTATATTGTTAAAATGCCAATGGCAACGCGAGAATTAAGACAAACGCCGGTTGTTGTGGAAAAAAATCCTATTAGTATCTCAGTTGAAACAACGCAAGATGAAAACGGTGTTCATGTCGTTACTTTTGCTATTGATGACAGCTTTGTGAAAGCCGACAGTATATTAATCCAAGGTAAAGTCACCTTTCCGGATAGGCAAGTTGAGCCATTCTCGGTAATGGAAGGGAAGGGAATATCAAGAATTCATAATATTGGTTTTACTGAGCCTGGCGTACATAGAATAAAAATTGGCGTATTTGGTGAAACATTGCATGGCAGAGAATTTAGAGCAACACTGCCAGAATTTAGCTTTAATGTTGATCGTGAAGGTGGGTTACTTGTTCCAACACTAAATAGTGACGGTACAGAGTTGAGTGTTGAACAACAAAATGCTCAAGCTGTTGCCGATGCAAAAATGGCAGCAGAGCAACTTGAACAAGAATTAGCGCAAGCGAAAATGGCACAAGAAGCAGAAATTGCCGCGAAACAGCAAGAAAATATTTTATATATTGTCGGTGGTAATACGATAGTTATCTTAATTGCTGGAATTTTATTTTTAGTAATGCGCCGCAAAAAAGCGAAAACTTAGCGCTTTACTGAACTTTTATTGATGGTTTTGCTGTTAAAAACGTCGGATTGCTTATCAATTAGGCATATAGACAAATGAATGAAAAAAACTGGTTGACGCCATCGATTCTTAACCGTATTATTCCCGCCGCATTCAACGAGTTGTGTTGAAAGCAGCGATTAATGTGTGGAGTGGTAGTTCAGTTGGTTAGAATACCGGCCTGTCACGCCGGGGGTC
>CAJXQI010000037.1 GCA_913058395.1 uncultured Colwellia sp.
AAATAAAACTTTACCCCCTGCCCCACATCATCATAAACGGTCTGACGTATTGCTAAATAGAGTGATTTTTTAGGGACGTCATAAGACTTGCCTTGTACTATTGACTCAACAGCTGAAATAATATTATCAAGCCTGAAATTTTTATTATTAGTTAACAATATTACTTGTAAGTCTAGTTCCGCATTATAATAGACCAACGACTCAAAATTAAAATGGCTACCATGATGTCGATGCTTTATTACTTTATCGTTTTTCAATTTTCCGTGACCGAGTGCTGCTTGGGAATTTTTATCAAAAGAATTAAACAGGACTTTAAGTGACGAGGTCGAAACAAGCTTTCCGGTACGTAAGGCAAACAGCCATTTCTGCATATCTTCAATTGTTGAATACGGCATAATGGCGATAGGAAAAGATATATTAGGATCGTTAACACCATCGTTGTTAAAAGCGGTTACAGCATTTGTTTCATTAAAGTTAAAAGATGTGCTTTTCATGCCTAATGGTTGAAAAAAATTATTTTCTAAAAATGCAGAATACGACTGTTTTGTTAACTTTTCTATTAGTCTGATTTGCAGTAACACATTGTGATTACTGTATAAGTACCCTTCACCTGGAGTAAATTTAAGAGTACTGATTTGTTTAAGTTGATTATCGATATCACTTGCGACTTTAACCGCTCTAAAGTTCAAACGAGGTAATCCACTGGTATAGTTTATTAGGTGCTTAACTTTAACCTCTTCTGACCAAGCTTGCAGTCCAGAAACGTACCTTGATACTGGTGCATCAATATCGATCAACCCTTTTTCATGTAACATCATTATGGCTACAGCACTAAATTCTTTAGAAATTGATCCTAAAGCAAAAGTTGAATTAACTGAAAGACCATTTTGCTTAGCGGCATCAGCATGTCCAAAAGATTTTTTGAGTATAGGTTTACCTCGAAAATACACCGATGCATTTCCGTTAAATAGCCCTCTTTGGTGACTTTTCTCAATAAGTTTATCTAAAATTACTTTAATGTCGGTTTTTGCGTTCACAGTAAAAGTCATGCTTTGTAATAGTAAAATAATCCACAAATATATGTACTTCATTAGTGTTTCCTCTGGTTGCTAAATTGCCTTCTAATATAATTAATGAATTACCTAAATATGATGATATTTCCTAAACAACTCATAAAAATCAGCAACTGCTCTATAGATTATGTCGATGCAAAACTATATTTGCTAATATGATGAGCTATACCTGACAGTGAAATTGAATCACTAAATGCAAACAAACTTTTATAAATTATTAATAACCTCCGCACTGGCATTAAGCTTTTCTTTATTTGCATGCTCAACATCAGCCTCTGTCCAGATTAATCAAACAATATATAAGATGGGCGATAATACTAATTGGAGTTCGCCCAAGTTAGACGACTCCGATTGGGTATCATTAGCATTAGGACTACCTGAAGACCAAAACAATTACTGGGTCAGAATTAAACTAATTATTATCGAAAATTCAGCAGTCGAGCAACAGGCTATTTTCACTTCGATACTTGGTTCATATGAGATTTATTGGGACAATATAAAACTAAGCACTAATGGTGCTGTTGGTAAGAGTAATCAAATTGAAGTGCCTGGCAGTATAAATTTTCAAACTCCAATACAAGAGAAGCTATGGACACCCGGAAAGCACGTCATTAGCTTTCGTATTTCAAATTATCACGCGCCGAAAAAGTTACGAACACACTATTTCAATATCAAAATTGCCCCGCATCAAAAAACCAATGACGATTATTTACGGTCTATTTTAATTCCGCTTGTCATTCTTGGTGGGTTGATACTTATCGGTGTTTTTTTCTTACTATTACATTTTCGTTACGCTAGAAAAACAACATATATTTTATTCAGTTCATTGTGCCTTTTCATTGCAGCGTTGCTCATTGTAGAGCTATGGAAACCCATCGTAGGCTACACCTATGATTGGCATATATATCGCCTCTATATTGTTGGTATAACGACTTTTTTAATTTGTTTATTATTGCCAATATTTTTCATTTATCACTTTAAAATGAAATATAAAAAGCAGTTAACTTATATTTTATTCGTAATACTTTTTACCATTACCTTTGTTGTTAGTGGCTTCGATAAAATGAGCAGTTATTTAACACAAGCGTCATTGATTTTTACATTCACCCTCGCAAGTTGGGCGGTATTTCTAAAAAAATATGGAGCAAAAAATGCTTTATGCTCAATCGGTATCGTATTATTTATGAGCATGCACTTTATTGATTCGTTTCAAGATAGGTATTTCTTTCCAAGCTTTAGCTTAATAATCATTACAGTATTAGTTTCACTGATAAACCAATTAAGTCGTGTCCAACAACAACGAAATCAAGCAAAGCTACTCTCCGCGCAACTTGAAATAAGCTTATTAAAGAGAAGTATTCAACCGCACTTTATTCTAAATACATTAACTTCTATTGAGCAATGGATTGTTGAATCACCGGAATCTGCAATAGAATTTATTGATGCCTTAGCTGAAGAATTTCAACAGCTTAATAACATTTCAAATAAACAATTAATACCAATAGAAGATGAGCTTGAACTGTGTCGCTCTCACTTAAAAATAATGGGGTTTAGACATGATTTGCAATTTAAACTTTGCACTAAAAACATAGTAAGTGGCCTAATGATCCCGCCAGCGATTATCCATACATTGCTCGAAAACAGTTTTACTCACAATCAATACACAGTAAACCCAACCACTTTCTTTATTAGTTGTTCAATTACTGTTGATTCATTAGAGTTTATCATTAAATCACCAACATCTGGTTCATCATTAGGTACATCTCTTAATACAGGTACAGGCAAAAAATACATTGAATCTCGACTTACAGAAAGTTTTGCTAATAGCTGGAGTTTAATATCAGAGTTACAAGATGATTTCTGGGTAACGGTGATCAAAATACCAAATAAACCACAATCAAACAGGCCGATATTGTGAAAATAGTCATTGTTGAAGATGAAATAATGGTTGCTCGACGCATAAGAATGTTTTGTGAAAACATTCTAGGCGAGCGTATTGAATTACTTAAACATTTTTTGAATATTGAAGACGCTGATGATTATATTAATAATAATAATATTGATTTATTACTGCTCGATTTAAATTTGAACAGTCGTGACGGATTCGAATTATTAAAAAGTAAATTGGCCTTAAGCTTTAATACCATCGTAATTTCAGCAAATACCGACAGAGCAATAGAAGCATTTGAATATAGCGTTCTCGACTTCATAGGTAAACCATTTAAAAAAGAAAGGTTGCAACAAGCATTTAATAAAGCTGACGGCTTAGTTAACTCCGAACCTCCTGGTAGAAAATATCTGCCAGTAAAAAAGTATGGCCGCATTGAAATGGTTTCTATAAAACATATCACATATATTCAAGCCTCAGGGCATTACAGCGAACTACATTTAGTTAATGGTACGACTGAATTACATGATAAGAATTTAGATAGATTATTAACTATTTTGCCTACTCAGTTTCAACGAGTACATAAATCCTACGCCTTACCTCTTAATAATGTGAAAGCGCTAATAAAACACGGCGGAAGCCGTTATTCTCTTGAAATAATTACAGGGGAAACCATTCCTCTAGGTAGAACTTACTATAGCAATGTTAAAAATATGCTAGCAATGTAAGCTTTTGGTCACAAGAATAAATTCACCCCAGAAAACCTTAGTCATCAGAAACGAAAAAAGGATAATAACATCACTGTTATTACCCTTATGGCTCTTTTATTTCTAGAGCTTTCTAGTGATTTTCAGACACCATATTCACCGTGTACTTTGGAATTTCTACCACTAAGTCTTCATCACCAACTATTGCTTGGCAGCCAAGGCGTGAGTCTGGTTCTAAACCCCATGCTTTATCTAACATGTCATCTTCTAATTCATCACTTTCACCGATAGAATCGAAGCCTTCACGAATGATCATATGACAAGTTGTACAAGCACAAACTTTTTCACAAGCATGCTCAACTCCAATATCATTTTTAAGTGCGACATCTAGTACACTTTCGCCTTTTTCAGCTTGTACTACTGCGCCTTCAGGGCAAAGATCTTCGTTAGGTAAAAATATAATTTGTGGCATTGACTAAACCTCGTCTACTGAATGGCCTGATAATGCTGTTCGAATAGAAGAATCCATTCTACGCTCAGCAAAAGCGGCGGTACTGTTATTTAATGTTTCTAATGCCGCTTCAACATCAGCGGCATTTCCTGTTTGGCTAGTTTTTGCTAGTGCCGAAATATTACTTTCTATTTCAGTTATTTCAGCTTGGCTTAACAAGTGGCTATCGGCAGTTAAAGCAGCTTGCACTGATTCAATCACTCTTGATGCTTCCACTTGTTGCTCTTTAAGCATACGAGCTTGCATGTCTAGCTCGGCATTTTCCATCGACGCTTTTAACATACTGGTAATTTCGTGTTCTTCTAAGCCAAAGCTTGGCTTAACAGTAATACTTGATTCAACACCGGTCGATTTTTCCATCGCTGACACTTCTAATAAGCCGTCAGCGTCAACTTTAAAAGTTACACGAATATGCGCCGCGCCAGCCGTCATTGCGGGAATGCCGCGTAATTCAAAACGAGCTAACGAACGACAGTCATCAACAAGTTCACGTTCACCTTGTAATACATGCACAGCCATCGCTGTTTGACCATCTTTAAAAGTGGTGAATTCTTGTGCTTTTGCCACAGGAATAGTGGTGTTACGAGGAATAACCTTTTCAACTAACCCGCCCATTGTTTCTAAGCCTAACGACAATGGAATAACATCAAGCAATAGCATATCACTATCAGGCTTGTTGCCGGCTAAAATGTCAGCTTGAATAGCAGCGCCAATGGCAACCACTTTATCTGGGTCAATTGAAGTTAATGGTTTCTTAGCAAAGAACGTCTCAACTTCACTGCGCACTAATGGCACACGTGTTGAACCGCCAACCATAACAACTTCCACTACATCAGCTATTGCTAATTCGGCATCTTTAACAGCGCGACGACATGCTCTGAGGGTTTTCTTTACTAATGGTGCAATCAACTGCTCAAAATCACTGCGAGTTAAACTGTCAGACCATTGTTCATCAGTTTCAAGCGTTAGTGAAACTTCAACGCTGTCATTATTTGAAAGTTGCTCTTTAGCATAACAAGCTTGTTGCGTTAATTGTCGCTCCATAGAAGCTGACAATGGGCGTGATAAGCCGGCTTTAGTTATTAAATGTTCAACAATGGCTTCATCAAAGTCATCGCCACCTAGAGCAGAGTCACCACCGGTTGCTAACACTTCAAACACGCCTTTATTTAAGCGCAATATTGAAATATCAAACGTACCGCCACCTAAGTCATAAACAGCAACAACACCTTCTTGGCCGGAGTCTAAACCATAAGCAACGGCTGCCGCTGTAGGTTCATTTAATAAACGTAAAACATTAACGCCTGCTAACTTAGCGGCATCTTTCGTACTGTGACGCTGAGCATCATCGAAATATGCAGGCACAGTAATAACCACACCTGTTAACTCGCCACCTAAGGAAAGTTCAGCACGTTGAACTAATGATTTAAGGATTTGGGCAGAAACTTGCACCGGATTTACTTCACCAGTACGAGTTACAATTGCAGGATGATTTTCATCGCCACAGAAGTTATATGGCAAAGAGGCATATTTTGTCTTGATATCAGCTTTTGAACGACCAATTAAGCGTTTGGCAGATACAATAGTATTTTCAGGGTCACTAACTGCTAAGGCTTTCGCATCATCACCAACTAAAGTTTCATTACTCTGGTAACTAACGACGGAAGGAAGAATGTCTTTGCCATTCTCATCAATAATTGTTTCGGCTAAACCGCTTTTAACACTAGCAATAAGTGAGTTGGTTGTACCAAGGTCAATGCCAGCTGCTAATCTGTGATCGTGAGGAACCGTACTTTGTCCAGGTTCAGCAATTTGTAATAGTGCCATGATGAAAGCTCATTAGATAATAGTGTTACTGATTTACTATTAACAACCTAATTCCACTGCTACTTGAGTCTGAGTTAAGGCCATTAATAGCTTTTAAATAGTTCGAAGCTGCTTGCCTCGTTTACTTTCGACAAGAATTAATCGTCTAGCAATGCGTCTTCAAGTTTGTCGAGTTCAACTTGCAGTTTTTGATAAAATTTAAGTTTTCTAACATTGTCACACGCTTGAGCATTTGACTCTGTAGTGTTCTCGGTTAGTTGAACTTGTAATTGATTAAACAACTGCTCAAATTCAGTTTCAAAAACCACCGACGCTTCAAATATTGCTGCATCGGTATCATTAGCAAATTTAATTTCTGCTAACAATTCACGCAGTTCCATTTGACGCATTAAAAAGCTGACATCGCCAAATGACGCTTGTTCACTTGGCATATCAACGCCGCGCAATTCTAACATGTATTGCGCGCGTAATAATGGGCTTTTTAGCGTTTGGTAGGCATCATTAATTTCTGTCGATTTTTGCACGGCAATCAACTGTTCTTGACTTGAAGCATGAGCAAAACGATCAGGATGCGCCTGTTTTTGTAGCGTTTGATAAATTGTCGATAAGTTTGCAAGATCAATATCAAATTGATTCACTAAACCAAACAATTGAAAATAATTCACATCAACTCCAGTGAATAAATGAACTCACTAAACATTAAAGCTTTCACCACAACCACACTCGCCTTTGGCGTTTGGATTGGTGAACTTAAAACCTTCGTTTAAGCCTTCTTTGACAAAATCAAGCTCGATACCATCAAGGTAAACTAAGCTCTTGCCATCAATGATGATATTAACGCCTTCAATGGCGAACATTTCATCGTCTTCGTTCATGTCATCAACAAATTCAAGTACGTAGGCTAAGCCTGAACAACCTGTTGTTTTAATGCCTAATCGTAAACCAAGGCCCTTGCCTCGGTTTTCGATAAACGATTTAACCCTGTCTGCTGCAGCAGGTGTCATCGTTACGCTCATAGTATGTCTCCAGACTAATCGTTGTTCTTAGTACGGTAATCTTCAATCGCTGCTTTAATGGCATCTTCTGCCAAAATTGAACAGTGAATTTTCACTGGTGGTAAGGCAAGTTCTTCAGCAATTGCAGTGTTTTTGATTTCTGCCGCTTCGTCAATAGACTTGCCTTTAACCCATTCTGTTACCAATGAACTTGAAGCAATGGCAGAGCCACAGCCGTAAGTTTTAAACTTTGCATCTTCGATGATACCGTCATCAGAAATTTTAAGTTGTAGCTTCATTACGTCACCACATGCAGGTGCGCCAACCATACCAGTCGCTACTTGCGGGTCATTTTTATCTAATGAACCAACGTTGCGTGGATTTTCATAATGATCAATTACTTTTTCGCTATAAGCCATAATTATTCTCCTTGAACTGCTAGTGAGCAGCCCATTCAATTGAGTCTAAATCAATACCGTCTTTGAACATTTCCCAAAGCGGTGACATGTCACGTAAATGGCCAATTGACTTTTTAATTAGGTCAATGGCGAAGTCAATTTCTTCTTCTGTAGTGAAGCGACCAAAGCTAAAACGAATTGAGCTATGTGCCATTTCATCATTTAAGCCAAGAGCACGTAATACATATGAAGGTTCTAAGCTTGCTGATGTACATGCAGAGCCAGAAGATACAGCTAAGTCTTTAAGTGCCATGATAAGTGATTCACCTTCAACAAAGTTGAAGCTAACATTTAAGTTACCAGGGTAACGTTTATCAGCATCACCATT
>CAJXQI010000038.1 GCA_913058395.1 uncultured Colwellia sp.
GTTCGCTTCGCTCCATTTTAGCCCACTATTTTTAGCCTGTTATTTGGGCGTTATAAGTACAGGGAAAGTATGAGTATGTGGAAAAATTTGAGTACTATTCAAAAAGGAATATTTATCGCCTTAATGTGTTTAGTCGTACCATTTGCGCCTGAATTCATTCTTATGTCGGAGATAGGTGGCATTGAGCTAGTATTTAGCTTTTTAGTTCTCTATTACAAGCCTGTTATTCTTAAGGTTCAATCATTTATCGAGCAAGTCAAAATTGAACTTAGTATTTGTGCGGTAGCATTCAAAAATAGTTCATATGTTCAACCTAAAGTGTACTTTACTCAAGCATTATTTTACTCATGCGCATTAGTTGTAACAGGTTCAGTAATATATTCATCTATATTCTTTCTACCAGCATTAATGTTAAACGGCGCTCTGGTGTAATGTACTTATAACAAGTTACTCAAACGGACGCTAATAGTAATTTCTCTTCAAATATTCAGGATTTAATTGCTGCTGCTGACTTTCTTCGCACAGAATATAAAGCGCCTAGATTGCTAATAGGGCATAGCTTAGGTGGCGCGGCTGTATTGGGTGTTGCTCAACACGTTGAAGAAGCAATGACGGTAGTCACCATTGGCGCACCATCAGATGCTGCACATGTCGCTCATAACTTTGCCCTTCAACTTGACGATATAGAACAAAATGGCAAAGCGGAAGTTAATTTGGCTGGGCGTGTGTTTACGATAGAAAAACAATTTCTAGATGATATTAAACGTTACGACACAAGTCATATCGGACAGTTAAGAAAAGCGCTTTTAGTTATGCATTCGCCAATCGATAGTACGGTAAAAATAAGTGAAGCCGAAAAAATCTATCAAGCAGCATTACACCCAAAAAGCTTTGTTAGTTTAGATGATGCCGATCACCTACTAACTAACAAACGTGATGCTGAGTATGCTACTGATGTTATTGCCGCATGGTCAGGACGTTATATTGACTCTCAAGCGAGTCATGTTGTTTCAAATCAAGCAAGCAGTGAAAAGGCTACCGCAGTTAAAAATAATATTGCGAAAGGGCATGTGTTAGTAGAAGAGAAAAATCATAAGTTTACTCAACATGTTAGTACCAATTCTCATTATTGGCTGGCTGATGAGCCTACAAATGTTGGTGGTAATAATATGGGCCCCGATCCTTATGAACACTTACTTGCAGGATTAGGAGCATGTACGGCGATGACATTACGCATGTATGCTGTGCGTAAAAACTTAGCCATTAAACATATTAAGGTTAAATTGACCCATAGTCGCGACTACCAGCAAGACTGTCAGCAGTGTGAAAATCAAAGCCATGGTATTGAAGCGATAGTGCGAGAAATTAGTTATGAAGGAGAGTTAGATACAGCTCAGCAAGCACGGTTTTTAGAAATTGCCGACAAATGTCCAGTACATAAAACCTTACATAACAATGTCACTGTAGTTAGTAAGTTGCTTAGCTAACTTGGTTTTATAACTAAAGCTTCGAAATGAAAGACAGCCGAGGCTCTGATTAGAATCTCGGCTGTTATGATTGGTTTTTTCACTTACTTATTTGGTACTACTTAACGATAGTTTATTGGCTTATGCCACCCATACAAAGATATTTAATTTCTAAGTAATCGTCTAAGCCGTATTTTGAGCCTTCTCGGCCGCTACCCGATTGCTTTACGCCGCCAAATGGTGCGGCAACATTCGATATGATACTTTCATTAATACCGATCATGCCATATTCAAGCGCTTGGGCTACACGCCATACGCGGCCAATATCACGAGCATAAAAATAAGCTGCTAAGCCATATTCAGTATCGTTTGCCATGGCAATGACTTCATCTTCATTATCAAAAGATATAATCGGTGAAACTGGGCCAAATATCTCATTACGTGCTACTGACATATCGGGTGTTACATTGGTTAATATTGTTGGTTGAAAAAAGTGACTACCCGCTTGATGACGTTTGCCACCAGTATGTAAAATAGCGCCTTGGCTAATGGAATCATCGACCAGTTTTATAACGCCGTCGACGGCAGCGCTAGAAATCATCGGGCCTATTTGTATATCATTTTCTACGCCATTGCCAACTTGCAAATTGTTAACAGCGGTAGTAAATTTTTCAGTAAAACTTGCCAGTACTTCTTTTTGAACAAAAATACGGTTCGTACAAACACAAGTTTGGCCAGCATTTCTATATTTAGAAATTATTGCGCCTTTAACTGCTTCATCAATGTCAGCGTCATTAAAAACAATAAAAGGCGCATTGCCACCTAGCTCCATAGAAACTTTTTTAACCGTTGAAGCACATTGTTTGATAAGAATTTTTCCTACCGTAGTTGAGCCGGTAAAGGTAAATTTGGCGATATCAGGGTGAGTAGTCAGTACTTGGCCAATTCCAATGGCGTCTTCACCAACTACTACGCTAAACACACCTGCAGGAATGCCTGCACGCTGTGCTAATTCTGCCATTGCTAGTGCAGATAATGGGGTTTGAGTTGCAGGGCGAACAACAAAAGTACAACCGGCGGCAAGTGCTGCGGCAGCTTTACGGGTGATCATGGCATTGGGGAAGTTCCATGGCGTAATCGAGGCAACAACACCCACGGCTTGTTTAGTAACAATAACTTTTTGATTAGGTGATAGACTTGGTATGGTATCACCGTAAACACGTTTGCCTTCTTCAGCAAACCATTCAATAAAGCCAGCGCCATAGGCAATTTCACCCTTTGCTTCAGCTAAAGGCTTACCTTGCTCTAGCGTCAGTATACGAGCAAGGTCATCTTGATGTTCCATCATTAAGTTAAACCAATTGCGTAAAAGCTTCGCTCGCTCGTGTGCTGGTATCGCTGACCAAGCTTTAAAAGCTTTTTTGGCTGCGGCAACGGCAAGGGTAGCTTCTTCAACACAAGCATCACTTACCTGCGCAACTGTTTCGCCTGTTGCTGGATTCAATACGTCAAATGTTGTCTGACTGCTGTGCCAATTACCATCAATATAAGAGCAGGTTTTTATCAATGCTTGGTCATTAATTTTATGCAAAATATTTTCCTTAATTCTGTCACAAGAAAAGTACGAACTTCTTTAATTGATTTTATGATTTAAATTGCTGCTATAAATCAACTTTCTTGTGCTTTAATGCTGTTTTATCTGGTAGCGATAAATTATCATAAATAAGTAAGCTGCATCATAATTTTTATTCATATGGTATACAATATAAAATTAAAGGTTTGTCAATGTCAGAAGCGCTAAAAGGTATTAGGGTAGTGGATTTAAGCCGAATTTTGGCGGGACCTTGGGCGTCACAAATGTTGGCGGATATGGGCGCTGAAGTAATAAAAGTTGAACGACCGAATAAAGGTGATGATACGCGTCATTGGGGGCCTCCGTTTATTAAACCCGCACAGGGTGATGAGCCTGCACAAGCGGCATATTATCATTGTGCCAATCGCAATAAACAATCCATAGCTATCGATATTACCCAAGCGCAAGGACAAAAAGTGATCAAAGACATGATCGCTAAAGCAGATGTATTGATAGAAAACTATAAAGTGGGTGGTCTTGAAAAATATGGTTTGAGTTATCAGCAAGTAAAGGCAATTAATCCTAAATTAGTGTATTGCTCAATTACTGGCTTTGGGCAGAGTGGTCCATACGCGCATAAGGCGGGCTATGATGCGATGATCCAAGGTGAAGGCGGCTTAATGAGTTTAACTGGGGAGCCTGCAGGCTCACCGATGAAAGTAGGCGTTGCCGTTATTGATGTGATGACAGGGCTTTATAGCGCAAATGCTATTCTTGCTGCACTAATGGCGAGAAATCATACTGGGCAAGGTCAGCATATTGATATTGCGCTACTCGACGTTCAAGTGGCAACGTTAGCAAACCAAGCTATGAATTACTTAGCAACAGATGAAAACCCAACGCGACTAGGTAATGGTCATCCTAATATTGTGCCATATCAAACGTTTGCAACGAACGATGGCAGCTTGATATTAGCAATAGGGAATGATCAGCAATTTGAAAAGTTTTGCCATGCCGCCAAATGTTCAGAATTAGCCACAAATTCTTTTTATCAAACCAACCAATTACGTGTTGAAAATCGAACGATGTTGATCCCTATATTAGCGGGAATTATAGCTAATAAAAGCACTGAATATTGGGTCGCTACATTAGAGGCAATTGCAGTGCCTTGCGGGCCAGTAAATACCTTAAAACAAGTATTTAAACATCCGCAAGTTCAACACCGCAATATGGTTAAGCAAATACCTGATAAAGACGGTACCTTGATTAAAACCATAGCTTCACCTATTAACCTTTCTGAAACACCAATACAGTATAAACATGCGGCGCCGAATATTGGTGAACATACACAGCAAATTTTAAATCAGTTTTTAGCGTATGATGAAGAGAGCATAAACATATTAGTCGCAAGCAAAGTAGTGGGATAAAATTATATTGTTTTGCAATTTGAAGCGATTAGTTTTTTAATTGCCTATCTAAAGTATTATTTATGATAGGCAATTATAAATTTAATATTGTACGTTGTTAGCTGGCATCACCAACATATTGAAACCGTTTAAACGTCTTTCCGTCTCTTTCAATAGTTTCGTCAAACATGGCAAGTGGCCTAACCCAAATTGCTCTTTCTCCATATTCAGGTTGATAAACTACCATAGCTTCTTCTGTTTCACTGTGTGTTGCAATGTGCAGCACTTGGTAAAAGTTACCTTTAAAATGCTGATAACGTCCGGTTTTTAACATGACTTTCTCGTTGTAGTTATTGTTATTAATAGTGTTATTTGTTTAGTTCGTCGTGCCATTGCTGTGAGGCATCATCATCACTATTTTTGGCGTCTAACCAAATACTACCATCACTGGTTACTTCTTTTTTCCAAAAGGGAGCTTTGGTTTTCAAAAAGTCGATGAGAAACTCACATGCGGCAAATGCAGCTTTACGATGTGGACTAGTGACCCCAATGAATACTATTTGTTCTCCGAGTTTTAAGTCGCCAAATCGATGAATAATAGTCACTTTATTTAACGGCCAATGTTCGCGAGCTTTAGCCTCTATATCAGCCAGTACTTTTTCGGTCATTCCTGGGTAGTGCTCTAAAGATAGCCCTTGCACATCAAGCCCTTCATTAAAATCTCTGACTTTACCGACAAAGGTGACTACTGCGCCGTCTTGGTTATCGTTTGCTAAGCTTTGATATTCATCAGCAACAACAAAATCATCTAGTTGTACTTTAATCATATTAACCGCCAGTTACAGGAGGGAAAAAAGCAACTTCATCGCCATCTTTTATTTGCTGTGACCAATCAGTTACTTCTTGATTAACAGCGACAAGCAAGCTATCAGCGGCCATTATTTTAGCCCATAAGTCATCTTTTGAAGCGAGTTGCTGCCTAATATGTTCTGCTGTCAGGTTTTCACTTGCTTCTACTTGTAGGCGGTCAGTTGATAATTGTTCGCGTAAGCGGGCAAAAAACAATACGTTAATCATCTTTAACTCCTTTATTGGGTAACAGGGTTATGAAGGTAGCTGCCAGATTTTCCACCATGCTTTTCACAAAGGTGAATATTGGTGATAGTCATATCTTTTTGAACGGCTTTACACATGTCATAAATTGTTAACGCGGCAGTAGATGCAGCAGTTAATGCTTCCATTTCAACACCGGTTTTACCTGAAAGTTTACAAAGTGCAGTGATTTCAACGTGATTGTGTTCAGGCTGTGCAACAATGTCGACTTCTATTTTTGTTAACATTAGCGGGTGACAAAGTGGAATAAGCTCACTGGTTTTTTTAGCGGCCATAATACCGGCAATTCTGGCAGTAGCAAAAACATCACCTTTGTGATGCTTTCCTTCAACAATCATAGCTAAAGTTTCGGCTGACATTTCAATGTAAGCTTGTGCAATTGCTGTGCGCTCGGTAACATTTTTTTCGGTAACATCCACCATGTGAGCATTACCGTCAGCGTTAATATGAGTAAAGTCTTCGCTCATCTAAATAATCTCTTAATTATCAGCTATTCAGCTTTATGTAAAATATCGCTTTATATTACATTATCTCAGTGCGCATTTTGTGATTTATATTAAGAAAATTTGTTATTTTTGCAGGGAAGCTATATTAGAAATAAAGCGTTGAAGCTAATTTATTTTGGGGGAATAAATTTTTTAAATTTAGCAGGGAACAAGTAGAACATTTCTATATTGTTGAAATGAAATCTATTATTTAGGTTTGTCGAAAATATAAAGCATTGCTCATTTTAATATGAAGAGAGTTGAGTAATATGCTGGAAATTGAAAGATATAGATGATTTTTAGATTGGTTGCGGGAGCCAGATTTGAACTGACGACCTTCGGGTTATGAGCCCGACGAG
>CAJXQI010000039.1 GCA_913058395.1 uncultured Colwellia sp.
TTTTCGCTCCGCTCAAGTTTAGCCCACTATTTTTTGCCCGTTAATATGGGCGTTATAATTTTAGGATCTATATGCATTTCATCAGACTAATTATTATTTTTATCATTACGGCTGCTCTTGTGGGGTGTAACCTAACTCCGCAAAAGCATGGAGGCTATATTCCTGAAGAAGTAAACATTTTAGATGTCAATATTAACGTCATTGATTACACGCCAAATGATTTAAGCCTTTTAGTAGGTGATCGTCCTATAGCTAATAGCTCATTTGTTATATCAAATTTTGCAAATGTACCAGACTTCGAACCTGGTATGGCTGGTGCTCTAGGTGTAATAGCTTTGGACTCAAGTTATGAAATTCACTTACCTGAAAAATTAGAAGAACATCTAGCTACAAAATTTAATTTGTCGAAAGTATTGTTCACTGAACTGGAGTCACCTTCAGAATATTCATCAATAAAATTCAATGGGCCTAAAAGTGAGATTAATGAATTAATTCTAGAGTCATATGCATTAATTAACATAACTGAAAATGGAGTGGCTTTTAACCCGCAAATTATTGCTTCTTTATATGATAATAATGGGAAGTTTATTTGGCAAAATCACTATGGATTTCCTAGTAAGGTCAAAACTTGGAAAGAATGGTCAGATCGAGCCCTCAATGATTTCTTTATAGCTGCATATAAACAATTAGCTATTCAGCTAAGAACCAATTTGAATGGCGAGATTTATCATCATAAGATTATCCCAGATCCAGTTATAAAACTGAATTTACCGGAAGTGCTATAAAATTATAACAAGCTGTTTAAGCGGGACAAATAACAGTTGGCTGGTTCCGCTCCGCTTCACATTTTAGCCAACTACAATTTGCCCCTTAACAGGGCGTTATATGCACAAGGAGATGTATGCGTAACTGGAAAGATTTGAGTCTAATTCAAAAGGTGGTAATCGGCTTATTAATTGCTGTATCCGCTTTTGCTGCGCCAGAAATGATGATGCTATTAGATTTTGGAGGCATGGAGTTAGCATTTGGCTTTTTACTTGTCTATTGCAAGCCTTTTATAGTTTGGGCTCAACCAAAAATCAATTGGGTATCTTCACAAATCAACATAACTAAAGTCGGTTTTCTTAATAGTGCATTGTTGCAGCCTAAAGTTTTTACCACACATGCAGTGTTTTGTTCAGTTGCCATGATATTAACGGGTTCATTGGTTTTATCTGTCGGCTTATTCTTACCAGCATTATTAGCAAATGGTCTCTTGGTATAGTGTAATTGTGCTTATAACAAGCGCTTCAATCGGAAAAAATACAGCTGGCTGTTTTCACTCCGTTCAACATTTTAGCCAGCTATATTTTTCCGCTTAAGCGGGCGTTATGTTTACAGAGGATGTATGAAGAAAGTCGCACTTATATATGTTATTACTGTATTGGTTGGGATAATTACAGCTTCTGTAACTTCCGGTTATTTATATATTCATACTCTTAATAAATACGAATCAAGCTTGATTAAAGAATCCCATTTGGGACAAGTGCAAGATGAAATGTTAATCGATTTGTTAAGTAAGAATATATTACTTGCGCAACAAAGAAATACCGAAGAATTAATTACATACAACTGTAAACATTTAAAGCTCGCCGTCAGTTCGCTTAATACTGTAATTATAGGTGGTGAAATGAGAGGTTCATTATTTGAAGAGCGGTTATTGAGTCAGTCCACGAAAGCTAAAGCACTATTAAAGAAAGACGGTTTTTGTTTGCAAAAGTAAACATAACAAGAAATTAAACAAGGACAAAAAACAGTTGGCTCTTGCTCCTTCGTCGCTAATTTTAGCCAACTATTTTTTGCCTGTTAATTGGGCGTTATGTACCGCCTTCTATTTAAGATAAATTCTTTTATAAGTTTGGTGGTTTCAGGTTGGTTTTGTGTTTGTAGCTTTTGAGTTTTCGCCAAGCAAAGTAGGGCAAGTCAATTTAACAGTTTTTAAGCTGTCTCAAAGTTACAGGTTAGGTGTTAATTAGGCGGTGGGTATTTTTTGATTCTTCCGTTTATCTATTAACTTTTAGTATTTCTTGTTAGTGTAAAGTTCATAAGTAACATATACATAACAAGCAATTCAACGGGACTAAAAACAGCGGGCTTTTTCGCTTCGCTCAAGTTTAGCCCACAATTTTTAGCCCGTTAATATGGGCGTTATATTTTTAAATTATGCACACAGTTCAGGATGAAGTTTTAAACATCATATCAGAAGATACTGGGATTCCATTAGATGCGCTCTTTCTGTCAACTCGATTGGAACAGGATTACGGTGTTATCGGAGATGACATCTGGAGTGTTTTGGAATTGATGCATTCAAAATTTAATATAGATTTTAGTGAACTAGAATTTGATATTTATTTTACTCCAGAATGTGAAGGTTTCTTTACTTCTTTATTTAATAGACGCAAAGTTAAGCATAGGAATACTTTCCCTGTTACGGTTGGGCATTTAATTAATGTGGCTCAAAAAGGTAAATGGTTTAAGCCTGAGCAAGTAAAAATATAACAAGCCATTCAAGCAGGACTTTTAACAGTTGGTTAGGTTCCGCTTCGCTTCACATTTTAACCAACAATTAAAAGCCTCTTAATGGGGCGTTATATGCTAAAAATAATTACGTTTTAGGAAAAGACAATTATTTATGTTTTTCGCTAAAAACGGTTTGGTTTTACCACTAATAAATTTTACCTTTTATACCTTTTTCAAAGGTGGCAAAATTATTAATTCAGTTCTACCAAACGGTGTTGTAGCTCAAAAGTTTAAAGTAGGGTGCAATAATAACGGGTGCACTTAAGTTCGTGTGGTGTTTGCTGTAAAGCGCGCTGCATATAACAAGGGCATTCAAGTCGGACAAAAAACAGTTGGCTTTGTTCGTGCCTCACAAATTATAGCCAACTATTTATTTGCCGCTTAATAGCGGCGTTATAAGTACAGGTCGCATGAAGAGAATTTATCTTTTACTTTTTATTACTTTATTTGGATGTTCTAGTAATAAAAGCTATGTCGATGGACAACAGCTAGAGTGGGCAGAAGCTAAAAGTTTCATTAACTCTAAGCCAACAGAAATTGATGATGTTTTCCAAGCTCATTCATTGCATATTAATATATTGCTCAAAAACGGTGACGTTCTAAAAACAAAAGAAAGGCATATTGACGAAATATTTGCTGTTTTGCGCAAATGTGGTGTTCCATGTAAGCATATTGGCTGGATCACCGAGTAATGTACTTATAACAAGCTGTTCAAGCGGGACAAATAACAGTTGGCTGGTTCCGCTTCGCTTCACATTTTAGCCAACTACAATTTGCCCCTTAACAGGGCGTTATGTTGCTCAACCAAAGTCGAGTTATGATTCAATTACGGTGTACTAAAAAAGTTCAAGATTTCATAGGTATTAAAAAAGATAACCTATGTAAAATTTCAGAATGTGAAACAATGCTTGGTAATTGGATGGTAAATATTTTCATTCAAGATCGCAGAAAAGTTATATGCTTCATGAATGAAATAACATTACTTTCATTTGTTTTGACTGGCGTAAAAAAAACTAAAGCCAAAGAAACGCTAGAGTCATTCCCTATAGGTTTATCGCAATTATTAACTTTTGAAGAAATAGATTCTGGTGCAATTGAATCTTTAATTCAAGATAGCTCTAAAATAGAGATAACAGCTACTAACAGTAGAAAATTATTGGGTAATATGAATGACTTAATTTATTTATATCAATCATTAATTACAGCCGAGGGTGGTTTGGGTAATTGTGATATGACTTCAATAATAATGAAAATCAATCGAACACCTCAGCGTGTATTAGGTTGGGGGAATTCAATCACTGTAACTAAAGCATTGTTGCAATGCGCAACATAACAAGCTAATAAACAAGGACAAAAAACAGTTTGCTGTTTTCGTTCCTCAACA
>CAJXQI010000040.1 GCA_913058395.1 uncultured Colwellia sp.
CGCTTCGCTACACATTTTAGCCAACTACAATTTGCCCCTTAACAGGGCGTTATGTGCCAGTGCCACCCCATAAATTATCATCCATCCGGAGAGTTAGATTGAAATATATAATATTCATAGTGCTTACTGTTTTACTTCTGGTAGGTGCTCAAGGAAGTGATCTTCACAGAGTAACACCTTGGTTATTAGGTGCTAGTTTTACAATTGCTATTTTTTCTATTAATTTCACTTTTTTCGGTTATCAATTATCTAAATACAAAGCTATCTATGATCGAATCAGTAGAAGGCAATGGATAAATTTAGGCTTGTTGTTAGTCTTACCATTTTCCCCGTTAATTTCTTATTTATTTTACCCGGAACACTTTGGTTTTGTTGCTTTAGGTATTCTTCCTCTTTTAGCATTGTCATCATGGGACAATGCCTCGCTTACTTCTAAATATTTAGATGCTAGCGAGTTTATTGCTAACTCAACAAAAAAGAATGCAATTGATAAATATCTTTGCTCTCTTGAGTTAGAGATTAAAAAAGAAGTCGTAATTCATGAAGCCTACTTAAAGAATAAAGACAAGTTTCAAATTCCTATGCATGGTTACAGCTTTGAACCAACCATACTTGGTTTGGAGCCAGATGATATCTGGGACTCAATTACAATTGTAACTAATTTGGCAATTGAAAATGATGATTACCCTACATTTAGGAAAGCTATTTCCGCGGTCTTTCGAGTGTTAATGCAGTCATACTCATACAGTAACAGTGATGGTGATCATCACGTTGATTCAGGTGTTAGGTTTATAGCTAGAAAAAGGTTTAGAGGGGTTATAAAACACATAATTGAAAATGATTCTAATGGAATTTTCCTACAATCATTAGCAAATGAATTATGTGAAGCCTTGCTCGATTCAGACCTTATAAATAAACCATGTTCAGACGTAGCTAGAGCTGTTGTTTCCGAAGCAGTTTGGATTGGAAGCAAAATGCTTGAATTCAAAACTATTACAGAACCATTGAAAGTATTAAACTCGTTACAAAGAGTAATTGAATTAAATCTGCAACGTTTAGAAAATAATGACGCATCAAAATTTGAAGACCAGATGGATAGAATAAATATTGCGGCTTATGCTCACGACATAAAATCTTTGGGTGTATCAGCTCTTAATAGTAATAATACTCATTTTGCATATCGGTGTATGGAAAGCCTTTCATATTTAGGTTGTAATGCAGCTAAATTAAAATCTACTGATACAGTTACTGCTGTTTTTGAGTCTATTGTCCATTTAGGTAGAATGTCCCGTAACATGAAAATAGGATGTTTTTGGTCTAGGTGCTTAATACCTGCAGAAAGCCATGCTGAAGAGTTTTTAGGTCATATATTAACTTGGTTAGTCGCTGATATTGATAGCAATGGTAGTTTTTTTATGAAGGATCATTCTGAGCAAGCCTACTCCAGACTTAGGGGAGTAAAGTGTATAGTAAAACCGAAAAACAAATCTAATCCAATATTCTGGATCGAAGAGTTAAAAGATAACGACAAAGCTATTCCACACATAGAGTCTCAATCTGGAATGTACGGCTATTGCGGAGATTTAGATTATTCCGAATTCAGTAATCTTAAAGAGTATACGTTATACGGAATTGGCTCTGAGAGTACATCAACTATGTTTTATTCCGAACCTATTCCTTTAAACCTGAGTGACGACGAACTCGAAGAGTTAGGCACATAACAAGGCGTTCAAACGGACAAAAAACAGTTGGCTGTTTTCACTCTGTTCAACATTTTAGCCAACAATTTTATTGCCGCTTAACGTGGCGTTAGGTGCCTCGGAGTTTTAATGTTCAAGTATCTTATTCTATTCTTTTTATTTTTCTGTCAATTTTCTTTTGCGTGCAAATGCAGTATTCCAACTGCAGAAATGGCAATGGATGAAGCTGATGAAATATTTGTTGGTAATTTACTTAAGATAGATACCGTAAATAAACAATATTTTGGAACACTTGAAAGCTTCATTAAATACACTTTTCAAGTGAAGAAATCATGGAAATCCAAGCAAAATAAAATTATTGAAGTAACATCATTAAGTCGTTGCTCAAAGCTTACTGATAAAATTGGCAATGATTACCTTATAGTTGCATATAAATATGAAGACACTCTTCGCTTAGCATGTGGTGCGAAAGACTTAAATAGAAAGTCTTTCGGAATCAAAGAAAGAATAAGCGATAAATATCAAGTGTCTTTACAAGAAGAGTTTGATCATATTAGTAACATCCCAAAAGAACTATTTAGTAAAATAATAGATGGCGGTATTTCTATTCAAGTCTTAAGTATTAACCAAGAAGAAAGTGAAAATCTTTATTATAATTACCCGCAGTTTTATTCTTCAGTGTATATTGATAAGGGTTCTAATGCTGGGTTATACAAGGGTATTGATTTTTGTCGTTATTTAGACGATAAATGGAAATTTTTAACTGTGTATGAAGTACATGAAACATATGCTTTAGCTATTTCTACTGTTAGCAACTCAGAAAATTCTGCGCAAGTTTCAGAGCAGTATAAAAGTTGCATGTTGTTGCGATAGGCACCTAACAAGCCATTCAAGCAGGACTTTGATCCTCCCCCGATAAAACGGACACCAAAA
>CAJXQI010000041.1 GCA_913058395.1 uncultured Colwellia sp.
TTCGTTTTCACTAATGCTTTGAATAAACTCGATCATGTCATGGCAACTAACGCCCGTTTAATGGGCAAATAATAGTTGGTTAAAATAGCGACGAAGGAGCAAAACCAACTGTTATTTGTCCTGTTGAAACGCTTGTTAGCTGGTTGCTACTTAGGCCTATAATATTCCAAGTGCCATATTACCGCTTTTATAATACGTGTTATAAAAGTCAGACAATGTTGATACCACCTTTTAAATAGTTGTGACAAGAATCCATCAGGTGATGACTTTAAAATTAAATATGAATACCCGAAAGCTAATACAAACGGAATACATATATATATTTTTACAAAAATTGATTCTCTAGGAAATCCCTTAGAAAGTAAAACCCCATAAGAGATAGACCCCACCACTAAGAGTAAAAAAACCAAATTAGTTCTAACAGAGAACAAAGCTAATATTAATCCGGTGACTCCTAACACACCACCCGATAAATACAAAAAAGTAAGGATTTTTTTGAGTTCAAGACCAAATGGTCCACCTAAAGAAAATAATACGGCCATCAGAGTCATTGGAACTAATGGAAATATAAGTAAAGGTATTGTTAACACTTTTAATAAGAACTCTAAGCGATTATTCATCATGTCCAGCTAACGCCCTGTTAAGGGGCTGATAATTGTTGGCTATAATGTGTAGCGAAGCGGAACCGAGCCAACTGTTAGCAGTCCCGCTTGAACAGCTTGTTATAAATACTTACTCAAAAAGTGCAAATACCCTTTTATTTGAATGAGATAAGTACGCGTATTTTAATTCTAATAAATGACCAGCTAGATCCATAGAATTAACATTAGTATTTTCCCACGAATGTTCATCTGACCAATGAACAGCCATCTCTTTTAATTTTTCGTCGTCAATAGTCGCTAATTCTTCGGAAAAATTCGTAGGGAAAATCCAAAGGTTGTCATTTAAAGTAGAAGGTGAACATTTAAAACAACTAAGTAAATCCGAAATTTGATTTTTAGTAAATCGTCCACCGCCTAAAATAGAATGTTCCTGAAGTTCCTCAAAACTATTTAGATCACAACCTTCTTTCTCTGCGAATAATGTAACATCCAAACTCAATCCTTTAGGTATTTATAACAGCTTATTAGACAGATCAGATCTTGCTTTCCACAAATGATTTATCTATCTAATGAATATTTATTCAAATCAATATACATACGTTAATCATAAGATTCAACAAGTTACTAATACTCTATACGTATATTAAGAAAAGAAAGGCCGATTAATTCCTACTTTCTACACAAAACATGGAAACAGCACTAAGCTGTATATATAAACAGTATAAAAATTAAAAGGATAAAAAATATGAGTTCTGAGTTTCTCTTTCATATCAAAGAAACAATGTGGACACGACGCTACGCTAAACGCACGATAGATTCTTATCTATATTGGATTAAAGCATATATTATTTTTATTGGAAAAATACATCCAAAAGACTGCCATGATAAAGAGGTTGAACAATTCCTAAGTTACCTTTCAAATACGTTAAATCTTGCGCCAAAGTCACAAGCGTTAGCATTAAACTCAGTTAACTATTTATATAAACATATTTTGACAAACCCGTTAAGTATGGAGCTGCGCTTTAATAAATCTAGAATAACGCCAAAACTACCTACAGTTTTAACAACTTCAGAAGTTAAAATTCTTTTCAGCCTACTAAATACCAAAAACTTGCTACTTTGCCAGTTAATGTATGGTAGTGGCTTACGTTTAATGGAAGCCGTTCGCTTGAGAGTTCAAGATATAAACTTTGATTATCACTGCATTCAAGTCTGGAATGGCAAAGGTGGTAAGCATAGAACGGTGACGCTAGCAGCTGAATTATCTACTGTGTTAAAAGAGCAAATAGAACGCGTACGTTCCTATTATCAGCTAGATATGCAAAACTCAGCATATTCAGGTGTTTACCTGCCATTCGCTTTGGCCAGAAAGTACCCTAATGCTGCAAAAGAGTTTAACTGGCACTACTTATTTCCGTCATATCGTTTATCTACTGACCCCGACATTAACCGGGTTCGGCGTCATCACTTAAATGAATCCGTTATCCAAAAAGCGATAAAGGCAGCTTCTACTAAGTCAAATATAAACAAGAACATCACTTGTCATACTTTACGTCATTCTTTTGCTACTCATTTACTTCAAGCGGGCGCAGACATACGCACGGTACAAGAACAGCTCGGCCATAGCGACATCAGAACAACACAAATATATACCCATGTTATAGAGCGCGGTGCAAATGGTGTTGCAAGCCCTCTATCAACGCTAATTTAAGCATTACTACAATCAATGGCATGCAATATGAGTAAGCATAACGTTTTTGATGAAGTACAAATTAAGCTTAAAAAGCAAATGCAAAGTTAAATAAGTTAGCTAGTGTGAAGATAGGTTAAAGAGATACGAACAGCAATTGAACTAACAATGTGAACTAAGTGAACTGCTCAGTTGTTTAGATAAGTTTATTACGGTGAATTTTCTGTTTATAGATGAGCAAGGCAAGAATTAAATAAATTGGCGGAGTGGACGGGACTCGAACCCGCGACCCCCGGCGTGACAGGCCGGTA
>CAJXQI010000042.1 GCA_913058395.1 uncultured Colwellia sp.
GTTCGCTTCGCTCTATTTTAGCCCACTATTTTTTGCCCATTAATTGGGCGTTATAATTTTATTCACTTTTGGAGACCTTAATGAGTTTAAGCTCAAATTCTATTATCCATTTAACAGATGATTTTTCATACCTAAAAGGTATTTTAACGAGCAACTTTAAAGTTAGCTACTGCAAAGAATCTATAGCCGCGAAAGACAAAACTGTACATTTCTTTGCCCCTATGGTTAGCTTTTGCGATATTCCGATGTCGAATATAAAAGACCATATTAGTAAGTACGGGAATTATGGAATTGGTCTAACAAAAGAATGGGCTGAAAGGAAGGGATTGAATCCAGTCCTATACCTTGAAAAGGAATCAACTCTTAGTTATAGCCTTTACTCCCTAGCAAAAGAAAGTCTAAATAATAAAAAAGCACCACAATGGGACTTACAGCAACAATATATGGCCGAAATTCTACGTTTCACGAAAAACTATCAAAATGATCTTGATCGTAAAGGAAACATTTTTAAAGATTATCGTTTCTCAGATGAACGAGAATGGAGGTACTGCCCTTCTTATTCGGATGAAAATTATATGCTAGCTGGGGGGGGGTCGAGCAAAAGTGCTCTTAACAAAAAAATCGATTTAGAATTATCTTTTGAAGCTAAAGACATAAAATACCTTATTGTAGAAAATGAATCAGATATTATCCCGCTGATTGAGCTATTACGTAATAAGAAGGGAAATTCTTACTCTTATCATGATGTGGAAATATTAGCGACACGAATCATTACCTCTACTCAAATTAACTCTGATTTCTAATTATAACAAGTCACTCAAAAGGACAAATAACAGTTCGTTTTTGCTCCTTCGTCGCTTATTTTAACCAACTATTATTTGCCTCTTAGTGAAGCGTTATGTGTATAGAGTATGAATCAACCACCGCATCATGAAAAAATTCACATACTTGCTTTAAATATTGTTAACGCAGTGAGTCCTGATATTGAATGGACGGCATATAATCAAATTCAAACTATTTGTGAAACACATGAGGGAACAACTTTAGATCATCCTTTTCAATGGGAAACTCTCGCAGACTTCACCAACAATAATCCCGAAAAGGCAATTGGCTTATATATTAAAGCACTAGCTTTAGCGAAAAACTCAAACCTAATCGAATACATTGCTTCAGTAAATTTAGCTATTGCCGAACAATATCTCGAATTAAATGAACCTAATAAAGCTTGGGAGTTTGCTAATTCAGCCAACGTTGTAGCTAAATCAATTTCAGACCTTGCATTAAAGCAAGAAATAAGTAAAATTCTATTAAAAACAAGTAAATACACATAACAAGAATTTAAAGTGGGACTGCTAACAGTTTGCTCGGTTTCGCTTCGCTACACAATTTTAGCAAACTATTATCAGCCCCTTAAATGGGCGTTAGCTGTATAAAGGAATCACGGTGATCGTTGACAAATTTGATAGAGATGAGAATCCAGATTGGGAACCTCATGCCCTTGTTGAAGTGTACTTTACGAATAAAAAAATTGCTGTGAAGAACGGATATTGTCCACTTTATAAAATTAAAGAAGACTACCTGACATCCACTAAACATTGGTTTATCGAAAAAGGTGAAGCGGCTCCGAATGAAGTAACGCAGGCATTCGTAAATTTCATCACACCTGATGCCTACCCACATTCATTAGAAGTTGGTGGGGAAGTTGATATTTGTGAAGGACGTAATCTTGTAGGCAAAGCCAAAATACAAGAAGTCTATTTAGAGTTGTTATGTAAATACAGCTAACAAGGCATTCAAACGGACAAAAAACAGTTGGCTGTTTTCACTTCGTTCAACATTTTAGCCAACAATTTTTTGCCGCTTAATGTGGCGTTATGAGTAATTCATGGATAGAAGTCAAATCGAAAGCTGGGCTAATGCATATATAGAAGTACAAAGTGCTCCTCCCCATGAAAAAGAAGGACATTCTTCATACTGGGCAATAGATAAATTTATGTTAGTTTTAGACGAATCTGCAAGTCCCGAAGATTGTTTTGCAGCAATACTTGCCATATTAGATAAAGAACCGCCCGATGAAGTATTAGGTGTTTTAGCTGCAGGGCCTTTGGAAGATTTATTAAATTATCACGGAACTGACTATGTTGATAAAATTGAAATGGAAGCACGAAAAAATCCTGAGTTTAAAGACTTACTTGGCGGTGTTTGGTACACGAAAGATGATGAGCTTCAAAAAAGATTAAATACCTTAATCGGGGAACGGTGGTAGTTACTCATAACAAGCCAATCAAGCGGGACTGCTAACAGTTTGCTCAGTTCCACTTCGTTTCACATTTTAGCAAACTATTAATCAGCCCCTTATTGGGGCGTTAGCAGTACAGGAAGTTTCGAGGTTAAATCATGGATACCAGCTCATCTA
>CAJXQI010000043.1 GCA_913058395.1 uncultured Colwellia sp.
TCCGCTTCGCTTCACATTTTAGCCAACTACAATTTGCCCCTTAACAGGGCGTTAGGTGTTTCGCATAATCTGGAGTGATATGCTCAATTTAAATAAAGCCGATAAAGAAATACTTCATATATTAAAGGAGATATTTCTTACCAAAAAAGTAAGGCCTATTCAATCTGACGACCATTTTAGAATTTGGTTAGTTCGGATGTACTTTTACGTTGGCGTACTTTGCTTAATGCTCAGGCTGGGAATATGGATATCTGGTCAAGAAATTGATGCACAAACATCATCATTTTTGTCACTAAATATAGCTATGTTTTTTGGGGTGCTATTTTTATACATCAACCATAAATCAGAAAGTGGCAGTATTATCGTGTTTTCTTTAACTTGGCTGTCCATACTTTGTAGTCTTTACATATAGTGTAAAACACTTAGTATCAAGTTTGAAGTGCAACAAAAGTAATTATTCATAGAAACATTCCTCAGGTGTTTTATAGCCAAGTCTTTTTCTTGGTCTTGTATTTAATTTAGCGGCGATGATATTGCATCGTTGCTGAGTTAATCCCTCCATTGATGTCCCTTTTCGTAAATATTGCCTGATTAATCCATTAGTATTTTCATTCGTTCCGCGCTCCCATGAATGATGTGGGTTAGCAAAGTAATACGGGCAATGAGTTACTTCCTCAACAACCTTGTATTGATGAAATTCAGTACCGTTATCTGCTGTAATTGTTTTAAACTTTTCAGGCATTTGCTTCATTAACTTTATCGTTCGCTTGTTCGTTGATTTAGTGGTTCTATCATTTAATTGGCCTATCAACGTATAGCCAGTTTTTCGTTCAACCAGTGTGACGATACAATGTTTAGAGCCTTTACCCATCACGGTATCAATTTCCCAGTGACCTTGTGTTTTTCGTGTTTCAACTTCAGCAGGTCGGTCAGCTATATTGCGTTTATCGGCAAGTCTTCCGCGGCTATCGTAAGCTTTGTACCTTTTACGCCGTTGTTTTTGTGCACATCGTAAATGCTTCCACAAAGTGCCACCGTTTCGTTTATCTCGCCAAATGTATTTATAAATAGTTTCATGGCTAAAGCAGCGTACACCTTCTTTTTTTAAGTAACCTGTTATTTGTTCAGGGCTCCATTGTTGACGTAATAATTGCCTAACTATTTTGTAGTCTTGACTAGTAAAGTGTTGATTTCGCCTTGAACGTCGACGACGCGCACGTGTCCGTCGCTGAGCCTTACTTGGGCGGTATGAGCCATCAATTATCCAGCAACTGTTACGATTTACCTCACGGTAAATGGTACTTTTGTCTCGATTCATCGCTTTGGCAATATTAGCAAAGCTTAAGCCTTGCCTTTTTAAAGCGGCTAACGTATATCTATCACCCTCGGTGAGCTGCTTGTATTTCATAGGGTTTTACTTCTTGGCGGGAGCAAAAAACTAAGAATATAGCAGTTCATCGTTTTTATTAAATTGGGTGTCGCACTTAGTATATGAATTCGGCACACCTAACAAGGCACTCAAAAGGACAAAAAACAGTTGGTTGTTTTTCGTTCCTCAAACATTATAACCAACTATTTTTTGCCTCTTAGTGAGGCGTTAGGTGTTTCGATAGTTCAGATGGAAACTTTAGACTTCATTGTTAAATCGCTAATTCTAATAGCTTTGATTTTTGCGCCAATCTTTTGTGTGTATAAAAATTATAGCTTTGTGAAGTTGTATTTGGTTTCAGTTCCTATTATATCTTTTATGCTCATTATAGGTGGGTATTGGCCTCACTTTTACACTGAGGTACGTCTTAATTTAATGGGTTATGATTCCCTCGGAATGTGTGAAATAGAAAGGCTGCAAAATGTTGCCCCCGAAATACATGAAAAAGCAACTCGGCTTCATTGGTCAAATATGGGAATTGGCTGGCCATTGAAAGTTATCATTTGGATGGTTATTTTATTGCCTTATCCATTGATTGTTTGGCTTTGCGGGTTTGGTTTTAAAAAATTGAAATTACGGTTTAGTGCTAAAAACACCTAACAAGAATTTCAAGCAGGACAAAATACAGTTGGCTTTTTGTTCACTACGTTCACTTATTTTAGCCAACTATATTTTGCCTCTTAAATGGGCGTTAGCAGTACAGGAAGTTTCGAGGTTAAATCATGGATACCAGCTCATCTA